>NZ_JBVJPC010000014.1:0-67115 GCF_055582845.1 Streptomyces sp. NPDC107471
CCGGCGGGCAGGTCGATGACGGCGGTGACCGGGGTGGGGGTGTCGAACGTCTGCATGCGGTGCTCCTGGGCTCGTCGTCGCTGTTTCCGATAGACTAAAAGCTACGTTGCATTCACGGAGTCGGCAACATATTTATTGCGCCGACAGCTCATCAATGCAGCTAGATACAGGGATTTCATTGCAACGACTCGGAGAGCAACGCAACGTCGGGGCGGACGCTCATTGCAATGGACTGCTGGTGAACGCTATGCCCCCGACGCACCGACCACCGGCGGCGCCCCGCCGTACCCCCACGGGTCATCCGCCCGCGCTCCGGCCGCCGTTGCCCGCGTTGTCCGCGAACTCCCCCGGATTTGTCCTTGATCCGTAACGGACGCATCCCGCAGCCGCTGTTCCTCGTCTTGCCAGGTGGCCACGGGGTGACCGGGGAATCGACGAGCAACTGCACGGAAGCGGGGCGGACATGGCACGGCACGGCGGGCGGGGCTGGAACGGCAAGGTACTCGGGGCGGCGCTCGGGGTGACGATGCTTGCCGCCGGTGCCTCCGTGTGGACCGCACAGGCCGGCGCCGTAGGCGGCACGTCGCCCAAGACGGGCACGTCGGCCGCTCAGGGCAGTGCCGTGAAAGCGGTCGACGTGACCATCGCGCACGCCTCGGACAAGGGGGCGCGTGGCGTCAACATCACCATCGACGACGGACCCGACCCCGTATGGACTCCCCAAGTCCTCGACGTGCTGCGGGAGTACGGGGTCAAGGCCACGTTCTGCATGGTGGGGACGCAGGCACAGGCCCACCCGGATCTGGTGAAGCGGGTGGTCGCCGCCGGGCACCGGCTGTGCGACCACTCGGTGTCCCACGACACCACCATGGACAAGAAGTCCGAGGCCTACCAGTCGCAGCAGATCCTCGATGCCGAACGCATGATCACCCAGGCGTCCGGAGGCGTACGGCCGATGTACTACCGCGCCCCCGGCGGCGCCTTCACGCCCTTCAGTCGCAAGCTCGCGGCATCCCGGGGCATGCGCCCGCTGGGTTGGAACGTGGACTCCAAGGACTTCGAACGACCGGGTACGGCAGCCATCGTCGCGACGGTCGAACAAGAGCTGCCGGGCGGCCCGACCGTCCTCTTCCACGACGCGGGCGGCGACCGTTCCCAGACCGTCGCGGCCCTGCGTGAGATCCTGCCCCGACTCAAGGAGCAGGGCTACTCGTTCGGCTTCCCCGTGCGCTGAGTCGGTGGTCGCGGGCGGTCCATGGGGCTCAGGGTCAGGGCTGCGCACCCGCCCCCGGCTCGACGTCGGCGACCCCCTGCCCCTACTTCAGGAAGTCCGGTTCCCAGGGCAGGACCCGGAAGTCGCCCGTGCCGTTCTTCACCTTCTCGAACGGCGCCGTACTGACGCACTTGGGCAGGTCCTTGGTCTCGATCGGGTTGCCCACCGACGCCCAGCTATAGCCGAGACGGTCGTGCCTGCCCATGTCGTGCACGGTGAAGCCGACCCGGTTGCCCTTCGCTCCCGGCAGGTCGGTGCGGGTGATGACCCCGCTGGCGACCGCGACCTTCCCGCCGGTCAACAGGCAGTCGATCCTCCCCTCGGCCCAGGCGCCCTGGCCGTCGAGGTAGTGGCTGAAGCGGAACGTTCCCGTGGCCTTCGCCGGGTCCATCCGGTGCTTGGCGGCGAGATGCGCGTCGAAGGTGAAGGTGATGTCGTCCCCGAGCGGCCGGTAGAGCTTGGCGGACCCCGTCAGGGCTGCGGCCTCCTTCGGTGTGTGCGGGGACTTGGTCCCCGCGGAGCGGTCCAGGGCCGTGGCGGAGGCGGTGCACGCGACGGTGATCAGGACGGCGGCGCCTGCGGCGACACGGATGCGGGTGGAGGCTGACACACTGCGACTCATCGCTGGTCCTTCCTCGTGGTGGGCGCCCGTTCTCCGCGGGCGCCCACCCAGAGTCCCGTGGACTGACGATGTCTCACATCGCCCCCCGAGTTGACGTGTTGCTCCGCCGCCCGGGGCACACGTGTGATCGCCGTGAGCCCGCAGAGGTACGCCCGCCTGCGTCCCAGGTCTTATGCGGAGGGGCAGGTGGAGGGGACGCTTTCCCGCGGCCCGACGGTGCCCGTGGAGTCCGTCATCCCTCCGCGGTGAGTTCCGTTTCCCAGCGCAGAAGGTCGCCCGGCTGGCACTCCAGTACCTCGCAGAGGGAGGCGAGCGTCGCGAAACGTACGGCCTTGGCGCGGCCGTTCTTGAGAACCGCCAGGTTGGCGGGTGTGATCCCCACGCGCTCCGCGAGTTCCCCCACGGACATCTTCCGCTTGGCCAGCATCACGTCGATGTCGACGGCGATCGGCATCAGATCACCTCGGCCAACTCGGCCTGCATCTGGGCTGCTTCGGCGTCACGCGCGACGGCCTGGGTGAGCAGCATCCGCAGCACGTACACGATGAGCGCGACTCCCAGGATGGCCACGCCGATCCCGGCCATGATGACGGTGACGCCCGGGTCCTCCCGTTGGCCCGGCGCGTTGACGGCGGTGACCGCGAACCACACGAGGGCGGCCGCCGCGATCGCGCCGATCACACCGTCCACGTACCGGAAGGCGGCGTGGGAGAACACGGTTCCGCGTCGCACCATCGAGACCAGCCGGCCCACGCAGACCACGGCGACCTGCACCGACACCATGCCGAGGACCGTGATCACACGCAGCGAGGTCAGAGGGAGGGATCCGTCCTCGGGATCCTTTCCGCTGACCAAGGCCCACACCATCAGCGCCTGTACGAACAGGGTGCCGGTGAACACCCCCACGAGCACCGCACGCAGTGCGTTGACAGCCAACTTGCCCATGACTCACCTCTCCATCGATTCGCGATGGAAACCTATCGAATATCGATAGGCGAAGCAAGAGGGGTGCGCCTCTCGGTCGGTAGTCGCAGTCGCGGCCGCTGAGGCTCGGCGTGGCGGCTGAGGGTCGGGCGTGGCGGCTGAGGCGCCCCGGCCGCAGGGTCGCAGTAGTTCCCGCAGCCTCAGTCGGCTTCCCGCTCTGCGGTGAGGCGCCGGAGCAGGTCGAGCAGGGTGGCGCGGTCGGCCTCCGGCAGGGGGGAGAAGCAGTCGGCGAGCACCCCGTCGGCCACCTTGTGTCCGGCCGCCAGCACCTGTTCGCCGGTGGGTGTGAGGTGGTGTTCGATGCGCCGTCCGTGTCCTGGTCGGCGTTCCACGAGGCTCTGGGCGGTGAGGCGGCCGGCGAGCGTGCCGAAGGCCTGCTCGGTCTGGAAGGTCGCCGCGGCCAGCTCGCGTGCGGACGCTCCGGGGGAGCGGCCGATCGCACGCAGCGCGTCCCACTGGGCCAGTGTCGTGCCGACCGTCTGGAGGGCGCTGTCGAGGGCCCTGTGCTGTCGGTACTGGGCCTGTTTGACCGCTCTGCCGAGTTCTTGCAGCTCGCCGTGCATGAGTCGAGTCTACGTCATAACCAAGCTAGCTTATATAAGCATCTTTAGTTAGGGTGATGGCATGTCCACAGACGCAGCGGCCGCAGCAGCCGCACATGCCGACCTGCCCCTCACCCTGTCCGAGGCCGGAAAGGGGAGGCCGGTCCTCGTCCTGCACGGTGGCGGAGGCCCGGCCACCGTCGCCGGCCTGGCCCAGCACCTCTCCCGCACCGCCCACACGATCACGCCCGTGCACCCCGGCTGGGAGGGCACCCACCGCCCGGCATCGCTCACCGGCATCGACGACCTCGCCGACACCTACCTGCACCTCCTGCGTGAACGCCGACTGAGCGACGTACTCGTCATCGGCTCCTCCCTCGGGGGCTGGACGGCCGCGGAGATGGCTCGGCGCGACACCGGGGGAACCATCACCGGTCTCGTCCTGATCGACGCCGTGGGCGTGCACGTCGAGACGGAACCGATCACCGACTTCTTCGCCCTGGACGCCCGCGGAGTCGCGGAACACTCCTGGCACGATCCCGACCGCTTCTACCTGGACCCGGCCGACATCCCCGCGGACGAACTCGTGCGCAGGCAGGCCAACATGGCCACCATGCGCATCCTCGCCGGCGACCCGTACATGCACAGCCCCACGCTGCTGTCGGAGCTCGGACGGATCAAGGTGCCCGCCCTGCTGCTCTGGGGGGAGAGCGACCGCATCGTCACTCCTGCCTACGGCGCCGCGTACGCCGAGGCGTTCGGAGACGGCCGACTCGAGGTCATCCCCGGGGCCGGCCACCTCCCGCAGATCGAACAGCCGGAGGCCACCTTCGCCCTGATCGAGGAGCACCTGCACCGGACGAGCAGTCGTCACCAGCGTCGGCGTTGAGGGATGTCGGACCTGGCCAAGGCGACCGGCGATCCCGCTTGTACGTCAGCCCTGGCGCCGGGGGTTCAGCGGCAGCCCGCGTCAGTCATCCCTGAGCCGAGCCGCCGGGACAGCAACCACCGGACCCTCGGCCGCCCAGCATGTGTCGTCGTGTCACTGCTCATCGAGGGGTTTTTTCCGGGCGAGGAACTCCTCGAACACCGCCTTCTGCTTCGGGTCCATGGAGCACCGCGCCTCCACGAGCGACCGCAATGCGGCCCCCACGCGACGATGGAACAGGGTGAACGGTCCGAACTCCTCCGGGTGGGCCGGCTTCGGCCCTTCCGCTTCCGCCCGGCTCTGCGGCCTGGCGGCACGCGCCGGGTAGGCGGCAGGGGCACAGTGTTCCCAGAGCGCGAGGGTGGCCGCGGGCACCAGCACGGCGTGCTCCGACTGGTCACGCCCCTCTCGCCTGAACGTGACATCGACGGGCTCGCCGACCGCCTCGGCCAGCCCGAGCACCCCTTCCATCTCATCGTCGACGGGACCACCGACCACCACGTCCATCTGAATCCCCATGCCGCCCGAGGCTACTTGCCGCCTCTGACGGGGGAGTTCGAACGCCATGCCCGGAAAAACCGTTGGACCGGCCGACGGGGGCCCGTCATATGGTTCGGGGCGCGGAGACGCATCAGGTCGGCGGGGGAATGGTGGATGGCGGAACTGTACGAGATCTGGCAGCAGGCGGAGGTGTCGCGCCGGCTCGACGTGCTGTCGGGGTTCATCGCCATGTGCGTTGCGGCTGACGACGGCTCGAAACGCCGTCTCGCCCGTCTGGTCGCCGAGGCGGACGCGGCCCTTTCCGCCTCGCCTCCGGATGTCGTGACCGCCGGGGAGTGTCTGGACGAGCTTGTCCAGTGGGCCGACACGGAGTGGGCCGATCACCCCTACCGTCCTGTGGAGGCCCGTCCTGACGAGGCCGATCGGCAGACGCGTGACTACGCCAAGGACTTGCGGCACACCGCGCTCCCGATCGTCGTCCGGGACGAGATGGGCCGCATCGAACTCAGTCTTGAAGTGGGGTTCCTGTCGTTGTGCCAGCAACCGGGGCTCGACTGCATGACCCGCCAGGACATCTTCTACGTCGCCGGCCGCGCGGCGATGGCACTCGATCTCGGCTACCTGGACGTGGCGGAGCAGGAAATCCAGCGCATGGAACAGGTGGGTTCAGTGGACCCACAGGAGAGCCGCTGACGCTGACCCAGACCCGCTGAGGTGCAGGTGTCAGTCCGTCCCACCCGACGACCCCCGCCCCATCCGTACGAACAGGCAGAACGGGTGTCCCGCCGGGTCCCGCAGGACTCTTACGTCGTCCTGCGGCTGGTAGTCCGCCATGACCGCCCCCAGGGCGAGCGCGCGATCGACGGCCGATGACAGGTCGTTCACCTCGATGTCCAGGTGCATCATCATCTGCTGTCCGGACTCGGGGGTGGGCCACCGCGGGGGTTGGAAGCGCGGTTCCGTCTGGAAGGACAGCGCGGCCGTGCCGTCGGGCGATGTGATCTCGACCCAGTCCGGTTCCTCCTTACGTGTCCGCCATCCGAGCAGGCCGCGGTAGAACCGCGCGAGCTCACCGGCGTCCGGTGCGTCGAGGGTGGTCGCGGCCAGGGTGAAACGCGGTTGAGGGTCCATGCGGTAGTGCTGCCCCGTGTCGCCGCTGTCAGCCCGGGAAAACAGGTTCCGGCGTTCTCGCCGCACTGACGATGGCTGTTCCAATTGAACGTTTCAATTCCCCGAATCGGCGGATCACTCACGGGGGATTGCGTGGGCGCAATGCAAGGGTGTGGTCGAAGTGTTGGCTCTGACCTGCATGTTCACGTGCCATCCGCGTCTCCTCTCCCTCAATACATGTGAGAAGTCTTGACGTTGGCGATGTCCGAGCTTAGCGTCTGCGCCTGCGTCGTAAAACGATTCAATCCGCGCTGTCCCGAAGAAGGGGGCCCGCACGTTGCCCGTCCCGCATGTCTTCGCCGCTCTGTCCCGCCGTCAGGTACTCATCACCGCCACGGCGGCCGCCACCGCACTCGGCCACCCCGCCGCGGCACACGCGGCCGAACCGACCCCCCGTCCGGCGAGCGACCCCAACGCCCCCGCACCCGTTCCCGCCTTCGCTCCCGCCGCCACCCCACCCCTTGCCGAGTTCGACCTCCGCGACGTCCGCCTGCTGGAGAGCCCCTTCCTCGACAACATGCGCCGCACCTGCGCATATCTCCTCTTCGTGGACCTCGACAGGCTCCTGCACACCTTCCGGCTGAACGTCGGTCTGCCCTCCAGCGCTCAGCCCTGCGGCGGCTGGGAGGCGCCGAACATCCAACTGCGCGGCCACACCACGGGACATCTGCTCAGCGCCCTGGCCCAGGCCCACGCAAACACCGGTGATCCGGCCTACGCCGACAAGGGCCGTGCCCTCGTCTCCGCCCTCGCGGAGTGCCAACGGGCGGCTCCCGCAGCCGGGTTCACGCCCGGGTACCTGTCCGCCTTCCCGGAGTCGGTCTTCGCTCAACTGGAGGCGGGCGGCAAGCCCTGGGCGCCGTACTACACGCTGCACAAGATCATGGCGGGCCTACTGGACCAGTACCGGCTCAGCTCCAACCGTGAAGCCCTGGACGTGCTGCGGGAGATGGCCGCCTGGACCGAGGCCCGTACCGCGCCGCTGACCTACGAGCGGATGCAGAACCTGCTCAAGGTGGAGTTCGGCGGCATGAACGACGTGCTGATGCGACTCCACCTGGAGACGGGTGACCCGGTCCACCTGCGCACCGCGCGCCGGTTCGACCACGAGGAGCTGTACGGCCCGCTCGCCGCCGGCCGTGACGAGCTCGCCGGGCGGCACGCCAACACCGAGATCGCCAAGATCGTCGGGACGGTGCCGTCGTACGAGGCGACGGGGGAGAGCCGCTACCTCGACATCGCGGACACGTTCTGGACGACCGTCGTACGGCACCACTCCTACGCCATCGGCGGCAACTCCAACCAGGAGCTCTTCGGGCCGCCTGACGAGATCGTCAGCAGGCTCTCGGAGGTTACCTGCGAGAACTGCAACAGCTACAACATGCTCAAGCTGGGCCGCCACCTCTTCCTGCACCGCCCCGAACGGGCCGCGTACATGGACCACTACGAGTGGACGCTCCACAACCAGATGCTGGGGGAGCAGGACCCCGACTCGGCGCACGGGTTCGTCACCTACTACACCGGCCTGTGGGCGGGTTCCCGGCGTGAGCCCAAGGGGGGACTCGGCTCGGCGCCGGGCAGCTACAGCGGCGACTACGACAACTTCTCCTGCGACCACGGAAGCGGTCTGGAGACCCATACCAAGTTCGCCGACTCCGTCTACTTCCGTTCCCGTGACCGGCGCCATCCGGCCCTCTGGGTCAATCTCCTCATCCCGTCCGAAGTCCGTTGGCGGGAACAGGGGGTGACGATACGTCAGGAGACGCGTCATCCTGCCGAGGCGCACACCCGGCTCACCGTCACCGAAGGCCGTGGGCGCTTCGCACTGCACATCAGGATCCCGGGATGGGTCGCGGACACCGCGCGCGACGCCGTACTGAAGGTCAACGGCCGCACCCTCGACACCCGCCTCAAGCCGGGCACATACGCGAAGATCGACCGGTCCTGGCGCCCCGGCGACACCGTGGACCTCAGCCTGCCCCGCCGCCCGGTGTGGACCCCGGCCCCCGACAACCCGCAGATGACAACGCTGTCCTACGGCCCCCTCGTGCTCGCGGGCGAGTACGGCGACACCGACCTCGCCACGGTCCCGACGATCCTGCCGAGGTCCCTGCGACCGGTCCCCGGCACCACCACCCGCTTCACCGCGCTCGCGGACGGATCCCCGGTCTCCCTGCGGCCCTTCCACGAGATCCAGCACCAGCGTTACAACGTCTACTGGGCGGTGACCCCTCGTCGTGGTCGCGAACAAGACGTCGCGCACTACCCGTTGAACGGTTCAGCGGCCGACGCCACCGGCACCTTCGCCGACGCCACCCTGGCCGGCGGCGCGGTCTGGGACGACGACGGCACGGGCCCTGCCGTGCTGCTCAATGGCAGCGGTGGCCATCTGGCGCTTCCGCCCGGGCTGTTGAGCGGGCTGGACGAGGTGACGATCAGTGTGCGCGTACGCGTCGACGCCCTCGCCTCCTCGGCCCGCGTCTTCGACTTCGGCTATCACAAGGACACCTACCTCTTCCTCGCCGCCACCACCGGAGCCGGCCGTGCCCGCGCCGCGCTGAAGATCGCCGGCATGGAACGGGAGGACTTCATCGACGCCGGCGGACCTCTGCCGGTGGGCCGGTGGACCCATGTGGCGCTCACCCTCGCCGGGGGCGTCGGCGTGCTCCACGTCGACGGTGTCGAGGCAGGCCGCAACCCGGCCATGGTGGCGAGCCCGCTGCTGCTCGGCGTGACCACCCGTTCCTACCTCGGCCGGTCCCAGAACAGCACCCATCCCTACCTCAAGGGCGCCGTACGCGATCTGCGCGTCCACAACCGGGCCCTCACGGCGGCCGAGGTCGCCGACCTCGCCGCGGGCTGAGCCCCGCCTCCGTACCGCTCACTCTTCGCAACAGCCCTTATTCACATGGCACTTCGCAGGAGCTTCCGCATGCCCGACTCCACGCCCGACACCCCTCTGTCCAGACGCGGCTTCGTCGCCGCCGCCGGCGTAGGCACCGCCCTCGCCACCGGACTCCCCGGCCTCGGCCTCGCCGTTCCCGCCGCCTCCGCCGCGCCCGGCACCCCGGCACCCGGCAGCGCGCCCGCCGCCTTCACCGCCGGCCGTTTCACCGACCCGCCCAAGGACAGCCGCCCCACCGTCTACTGGTACTGGAACGGCCCCGTCACCCCCGAACTCGTCGACCGGCAGATGGCCGACCTGCGCGACAAGGGCATGTACGAGGTCATCCTGTTCTCCTTCGACAACGACGCCATGCGGCCGGTCTTCTTCAGCGAGGAATGGTTCGACATCGTCGGGCATGTGCTGAGCACGGCCGAGCGCACCGGTATGCGGGTGTGGCTCTTCAACGACGACCACTTCCCCAGCGGCCGGGCCGGCGAGTACGTCGTCAAGGGCGGCACGGTCGGCTCCCGCACCTACCAGCCGCGCCCCGACCTGCGGCTGAAGGCGCTCTGGCGTTCCACCACCGTGGTGCAGGGGCCCGCCCGCGTCGACCTGCGACGCAGCACCGGACTCGGCGTGGAGGCCGGCCACCTTGTCGCCGACGCCGCCGTGCTGGCCGGAGCGAGCGTGCTGCGCGGCGGCGAGGACTGGACCGACCTGACCGTCACCGCGAGCGCCAAGGCCGACCACACCGCGGCCGGGCTGGTGGTGCGCGCCTCCGCCGACGGTCTCGACGGTTACGCCGTCACCTTCGACCAGACCGGCGTGGTCACCGTGCTCCGCCTGACGCGCGACGCCGACCCCGTGCAACTGCTGCGCAGCACCCGCACCGACGGCTTCAACAAGACGAAGTACCACACCCTCACGGTCGCCGTGAGCGGTGCCACCCTCACGGTCACACTCGACGGACGGGCCAAGGGCACCGTCACCGACGACCGTTTCGCCTCCGGCGGCGTCGGGGTGCGCGCGGTCGGCGACGAACGCGGACTGTTCGACACGCTCGCCGTCACCGCGCCCGACGGCACGACCCTGTACACCACCGCTTTCGACGACGCCGCCGACGCGGGAGACTTCCCCGACCGGCCCACGCTCCCCGTGCAGGCCGCCGCCGCTGCCGCCCGCCCCGAGGGCTCCACGGACGCGACCGACGTCACGGACCTCACGGGTCAGTTGACCGGGGCACACAACTGGCAGGTCCCCGAGGGGCGTTGGCAGATCGACCTGTTCGGCGGCACACCCCTCGTCGACGACACCCAGGGATACAGCCGCAGTTACGTCGACCTCCTCGACGACGAGCCGGTCGACCTCTTCCTCGACATCGTGCCGGGGGAGTACCACCGCCGCTTCAAGAGGTACTTCGGCACCGTCGTGCCCGGCTTCTGGGACGACGAGCCGTTCTTCGCGTCCGCCGAGGCCCACTTCAAGCGGCTGCCCTGGTCGCCCACGCTCGACGCGGCCCTGCGCGCGGTGGACGTCGAGCCGGGTGTGGCCTACGCCGGCGCCTTCGACGACCTCGGCCGTACCGGCCGTATAGCCCGCGGCCTGTACTGGCAGGCCGTCTCCAACCGGTTCGCGCGGTACTTCCGCTCCCAGGCCCGTTGGTGCGAGGAGCGCGGAGTCGCCCTCATCACCAACCCGCTCTACGACGAGACGGCACCCTCCAAGCGCGTCCCCACCACCGGCGACCTGCACAAGGTCAACCAGTGGGCCCAGGTGCCCGGCGGGGACATCATCACCGCCGAGTACGTGGCCGGACAGCAGACCATGCTGCCCCGCAACCCGGTCTCGGTCGCCCACCAGATGGGCCGGGAACGGGCGTTGATGGAGATGTTCGGCAACATGGGCTGGCAGGTCACGCCCGGTTTCGTGCACGCGACCGTCGGCGCCCAGGCCGCCCGCGGCGTCAACCTGACCGTCCTGCACGCCCTGTGGACCGACGAGGCCGTCGTCTACTTCCCGCCGCCCTTCGGCCCGCGCGCCCCCTGGTGGTGGTCGATGCGGTCCCTCGCCGAGTGGATCGGCCGGGTCATGGAGGCCGCCCGCGGCACCTCCGCCGCCCGCACCGCACTGCTCCAGCCGCAACGCGCCGCCGAGCAGTGGTCCGGCACCACCCGGCAGGGCGAGGTCGACGGCGCCCTCAGCGACGCCGCCTACGCGCTGGAGCGCGCCCAGGTCGACTTCGACCTCCTCCACGAAGGCGCCCTGACCGGCGACCCCGACCTGCTGGCCCACGCCCGGGTGCGCGCCGGGCGGCTCGACGTGGGAGAGGCCCGCTACGACCTCGTCGTCCTGCCGGTGACACCGACCCTGGACACCGCAGCCGTCCGCGCCCTCGCCGCCTTCGCCCGCGCCGGCGGCACGGTCGTCGCCGTCGGCACCCTGCCCGCCGACGAGGCCGACGGCAACGACCGCTCCCTCAGCCGCGCCCTCGCCGACCTGTTCGGCGACACCGTCCCCGGAACTCGCCCGGTCGGCCGCGGCCGCGCGGTGCGCGTCGCCGACGTCACCGCCCTGGGCGCCGCCGCACACGAGGCCGGAGCCGCGGCCGCCGTCCTCGAACCGGCGAGCGAGTCCGTCCGCGTCCTGCGCGTGACCCGGGGCGCCGACACCGCGTTCGTGCTCAACAACGAGAGCGGCACGGCCGTGACGACCACCGCGGTCCTTCCCGCCACCGGAGTCCCCGAACTGTGGGACCCCGCCACCGGCGGGACCGGGGCCGCGCCGGTGTACCGCGAGAGCAGGCGCGGCCTGCACGTACCGCTCACCCTCGCACCGTACGAGACCCGGATCGTCCTCGTGCGCGCCCACGGCCCGGTCCGGCCGCACCTCACCGACGCCCCGGTCGACGTCCTGGCCGTCGAACGGGACGGGCGGGTCCTGCGCGCGACCGCCGAGGTGACGGAGCCCGGCCGGTACCCGCTCACCGGCACCGACGCCGGCCGCACCTACCGCGGCACGCTCCGGGTCGACGACCCGCTCACGCCGGTCCCCGTCACCGGCGACTGGACGCTCACCCTGGAACGTGACGGGGACACCCCCGTCACGGGACCGCTCGGAAGCTGGACCACCCGCGCCCCGCTGTACTCCGGCACCGGCACCTACACCAAGGACCTCGACGTGGACCGGGACGTCCTCGACGGGCGGCGGGTCCTGCTCGACCTCGGAGACGTGCGGGACGTGGCCGGAGTGACCGTCAACGGCACGGACCTGGACCCCCTGTTGTGGGCGCCGTTCGTCACCGACGTCACCGGGCTGCTCGTGCCCGGCCGCAACCGGATCGCCGTACGCGTCTCCAACACCCTCTCCAACGAACGCAACAAGCCCCTGCCGTCCGGCCTGCTCGGCCCGGTCACCCTGCGCTTCAAGCGGCGCGCGACCGTCGAGCTGGACCGCGTGTGACGACCCCCTCCTCCCGAAGGACCACGATGCCCCGATCCGGACCCCGCACCGCACGGCCACGCCTAGCCGCCGTGCTGCCCGCGGCCCTGACCGCACTGCTCACCGCCGTGTCCGTCACCGTCCCGGCCGCCGCCGCGACCACCGGCACGCCGATCCCGGTGCACCTGCGCACCCAGCACCTCGACGAGGCCCTCGGCATCGACGACACCACCCCCGTGCTGAGCTGGCAGACCACCGCACGCACCATGAACACCCTCCAGAGCGCCTACCGCGTCCAGGCCGCCACCAGCCTCGAGCGCCTGCGCTCCGGCAAGCCCGACCTGTGGGACTCCGGCAAGGTCGCGACCGCCGTACCGGAGACGACGTACGCGGGCCGCGCGCTCGGCTCCCGCACCCGCGTCCACTGGCGCGTGCAGCTCTGGTCCGGCGGCCACCGCGACTCCGGCTGGAGCGCCCCTGCCGTCTTCGAGACCGGCCTCACCAAGCCCGCCGACTGGCAGGCCCGGTGGATCACGCACCCCGAATGGCGGCTCAGCGAACGGCAGATCGAGCCGGTGACGGTCAAACTGCCCCGCACCACGGCCCGTTACCTGCGCCTCGACGTCACCCGCCTCGGACTGCCCCTCAAGGAGAGCGTCGACGCCGACACCTGGCGGCTCCAGCTCGGCGAGATCGACGTACGCGACTCCGCGACCTCGGCGACCGGCCTGGCCAAGGGCGCCGCGGTCACCGCCTCCGAGACCTACACCGTCCGCAAGACCTACGAACCCGCCCTCGCCGTCGACGGCCTGAACAACAGCGCCCTGCAGACGTCCGCCGGCTACTCCAGCGCGGCCCACACCTCCGCCGACGTCTCGGCCGCCCCCCTCACCCTCACCCTCGACCTCAAGTCGGCCAAGACCTTCGACGAAGTGGCGCTCTACCCGCGCGCCGACGTCCTCACCGAGGACGGCCAGGTCCCGAACTTCCCCACGGACTACGCCCTCTCGACGGCCGACGCGGCCACCGGACCGTACGCGACCCTCGCGCAAGTGACCGGCGGACGGGCGCCGAAGCCCTATCTGCCGGCCGGACTCCCGCTGCTCGCCGACGACTTCACCCTCCCGCGCGGCATCCGCAGCGCCCGCCTCCACATCGCCGGACTCGGCATCTACGACGCCACCCTCAACGGCGAACCCGTCGGCGACGCGGTGCTGGAGCCCGCCAACACCGACTACCGCGACCGCGTCCAGTACGCCACCTACGACGTCACCGACCGCCTGCGCACCGGCGCCAACACCCTCGGCGTGGCCCTCGGCAACGGCATGTCCAACGTCGTCAGCACCGCCGACCGCTACCGCAAGCTGTACGGCAACATCAGCGACCCCAAGCTCATCGCCCAACTCGAGATCACCCTGGCCGACGGCACCCGCCGTGTCGTGACCAGCGGCGACGACTGGCGCACCACGCTCGGTCCCACCACCTCCAGCAACTGGTACGGCGGCGAGGACTACGACGCCCGGCGCGAGATCCCGCACTGGGACGAGCCGAAGGGCGACCACAGCACCTGGGAGCACGCCGTGACGGTGTCCGCCCCCGGCACCGCCGACGCGCCCGCCGCGCTCAGCGCCCGCGAGACCGAACCGATCAGGGTGGTGGAGACCCTCAACGGCAAGGAGGTCGACGGGGCCGACGGCAGCCGGGTCTTCGACCTCGGCCGCAACATCGCCGGCTGGCCCGAGCTCACCGTCAGCGCTCCCGCCGGGACGCAGATCCGCGCCTACCCGGCCGAGAGCCTCAAGGACGGGCACGCCTTCCAGTCCATCAGCAACGTCGGCGCACCCCTGTGGGACAGCTACACCACCCGCGACAGCCGCACCGCCACCTGGCATCCGACGTTCAGCTACCACGGCTTCCGCTATCTGGAGATCAAGGGGCTGCCCGAGGGCGCGCAGGTGTCGGTGCGCGGCAAGGTCCTGCGCACCGAGAACGCCTCCGCCGGGGACTTCACCAGCTCCGACCCGCTGGTCAACGGCATCCACGGCATCATCCGGCGGGCCATGGAGGGCAACATGATGAGTGTCCTCACCGACTGCCCGAGCCGGGAGAAGCTGGGCTGGCTGGAACAGGACCAGCTCGTCTTCCCCGCACTCGCCGCGAACTTCGACATGCAGGCGCAGATGCGGAAGATCGTGCGGGACATGGCGGACGCCCAGACCACCGAGGGCCTGATCCCCAGCACGGTCCCCGAGTACACGAACCTGCCGGGCGCCTACCGCAACGACGCCAACTGGGGCGGCGCCTTCGTCCTCGTGCCCTGGCAGCTCTACACCACCTACGGCGACCAGGACACCCTGCGCACCTACTACCCGCGGATGCGCCAGTACGCGGCCTTCCTGAGGACCCAGGTCTCCGCGGGCATCCTCGACTACGGCCTCGGGGACTGGTTCACCCCGGACCGCAC
The DNA here is from genome assembly GCF_055582845.1 of Streptomyces sp. NPDC107471. NCBI lineage: Bacteria > Bacillati > Actinomycetota > Actinomycetes > Kitasatosporales > Streptomycetaceae > Streptomyces > Streptomyces sp. NPDC107471. The sequence continues at coordinate 14,810 of NZ_JBVJPC010000014.1, forward strand.
CTTCCCCCGCGCGGTCGCCGGCACCTACGGCTACTGGCGCGTGGTCGACGCCCTGTCCCGGATCGCCGGCGTGCTGGGTGACGACCGGGCCGCCGCGGACTACCGCGCCGAGGCCGACACGTCATCGCGGGCCCTCGCGGCGAAGTACTACGACGCCTCGGCCGGCACGTTCGCCGGCGGCGGCCAGGGGGCGGAGGCCCTCGCGCTGGACATGGGCGCCTACCCGGCGGGGGAGCGGGACCGGCTGCTGGCCCACTTCGTGGCCTCGGTCGAGGCCGCCGACCACCACCTGCTGCTCGGTGAGATCTCCCTGCCGGCCGCGTTCCGGGTGCTGTCCGCCGCCGACCGCGACGACATCGTGTACCGCATCGCCACCAGCACCACCAGCCCCAGCTACGGTTACCAGGTGCTCGCCGGCAACACCACCCTCGGCGAGTCCTGGGACGGTGGACCCGGCCAGTCGCAGAACCACTTCATGCTCGGCGCGATCGACTCCTGGTTCACCGGCCGGCTCGCCGGCATCGGGCAGACGGCCGACTCCGTGGGCTACCGGGAACTGCTCATCGACCCCGCGGTCGAGGGCGACCTGACCTCGGCCTCCGGTTCCTACCGCACGCCCTACGGCCTGGCCCGTACCGGCTGGACCCGTGCCGCGGACGCCTTCCGGCTCACGGTCGACGTCCCCGCGGGCAGCACGGCCGAGGTCCACGTCCCGGCGGCCGACGGCCACGCCGACGCCCCGGCGGGAGCGGAGCCGACGCGCACCACGGCCACGGAGGTCGTCTACCGGGTCGGCTCCGGCCGGTGGACGTTCGCTTCGACGCTGCCCTCGGCGGCGTCCTGACGCTCTCCCGAGGGGTGGGACGGCCGGCCCGGGGTAGCCGCCTCTGTACGAAGACCTGGTCGCACAGGAGTTGTCGTCGACCTCTCGGGAGGACAGTCATGCCTGGCATGTTGGAGAAGATCAAGCAGTTCAGCCGGAGTCCGCAGGGTCGGCGTGCCGCAGAGCAGGTGCGCCGTGCCTCGGCCGACCCGCGACGCCGGGCGCAGGCGCGCCAACTGCTCGGCAAGCTCCGGGGCCGGAGCCGCTGAGCCGGGCAGAGGCGACGCCTCCACGTCCCCACATCCCCGAGCGGTCCGCGCGAGTGCTGCGCGGGCCGCTCGGAGGCGCTGGTCGGGGGCGGTGGTCGGAGGCGACAGTGGGGACATGGGACGCCGGCCCGCATCCGTACGCACCGCCGCTGCCGAAGAAGGGTGAGCAGCGCGCTCACCACGGGCCGGGGAAGGAGGCGCGCCGATGACCGACCTCCGTGATCGGCTGAGCAGGGCCGTGTTCCGGCGCGTGGCGGGCCCGAACGGTCCGGCCAACCGTGCCCGTATCCACGACACTCCGGGCCCCCGGTGGTTCGGTCCCGAGCGGCCCATCCGCGCCGTCCACGGTGACGCGTCGATGTTCATCGGCGGCCTGAGCGCCCTCCTCCTGCAGTCCCTGCATCCGCTCGCCATGGCCGCCGTCTCCGCGCACTCCGGGTTCCGCGGCGACCCCTGGGGACGGTTGCAGCGCACCAGCACCTTCCTGGCCGTCACGACGTACGGCACCGCGTCCGACGCCGAGGAGGCCGTCGCGCGGGTGCGCGGCATCCACGAGCGGGTCCGCGGGACGACGGCCGACGGACTCGCCTACCACGCCGCGGACCCGCACCTGCTGGGCTGGGTGCACGCGGCCGAGACCGACAGCTTCCTGCGCGCCCACGAACGCTACGGCGCCCGGTCGCTGGACGCCGCGGGGTACGACGCCTACGTGGCCGACACCGCGCGGGTCGCGGAGGAGCTCGGGGTGATCGACCCGCCGCGCGACCGCGAGGCCCTGGCCGAAACCCTGGCGACGTATCTGCCCGAACTGCGAGCCACTCCGGAAGCCCGGGCCGCCGCCCGGTTCCTGCTGCTGCACCCGCCCGTCCCGCTCGCCGCACGGCCGTTCTACGGCGTCCTGGCGGCGAACGCGGTCGCCCTGCTGCCGCCCTGGGCTCGGAGGGTGCTGCACCTGCCCCGGCTCCCGGTGCTGGAGGGGCTCGCGATACAGCCCTCGGGCCTCCTGCTGACCCACACGATCCGCTGGGTCATGACACCGGGCGCGCGCACGCGGGTGGAGTGAGTCTTACGGGCGGTCGTGTGCGCTGATCGTCGAACCTCCCGGGACACCGGCCTTGGGAAAAGGGTTTCCCGGAGGTGAGGCCGCGCAGGACCACCTCAGGACGACTCGCGCACCACCAGCCGGCAGGGGACGGTGTGCCGGCCGGGTTCGGGCCGGGCGCCGATCGCGTCGAGGAGCCGGAGGGCGGCCTGGCGGCCGATCTCGGAGAGGTCGGTGTCGATCGTGGTGAGCGGCGGCCGGCAGGCCAGGGCCATGATGTCCCAGTTGTCGTACCCCACGATCGCCACCCTGCCCGGCACGTCCACGCCCCTCTCGCGCAGGGTGTCGGCGACGCCCCGGGCGATCTGGTCGTTGCCGCAGAAGAAGGCGTCCGTGTCCGGGGCGATGCGCAGGACCGCCTCGGCCGCGCGGCGCCCCCACGCCTCGCTCCACTCGCCGAAGTGGACGCGTCCGGTGGCGAGTTCGAGCGAGGAGCGCTCCAGCAGCTCGACGGTGTGCCGGGCGCGGTCCTGGGCGGCCGCGTGGTGTGCCGGGCCGGTGATGTGCGCGATCCGGGTGCGTCCGGTCGCCAGCAGGTGCTCGACGGCGAGCCGGGCTCCGCTGCGGTCGTCCGAGACCACGGAGATGTCGTCCGGGTCCGTGGACGGTGACAGCGCGTAGACCGTCGGGATCGGCTCGATGCCCTTGAGGGGCGGCCTCGGGTCGGTGCGGCGGCCGGTCACGATGATGCCGTCCACCCGCCGGTCCATGAGGTTGCGCAGATGGTGCTGCTCGCGGATGGCGTCGCCGCGGGTGTCGCACAGCAGCACCGAGATCTTCCCGGCACCGAGCGCGTCCTCGGCGCCGAGGAGGACGGGGGTGCTGAACCGGCCGATGCCGTCGGTGGTCATCAGCCCGACGGTCCAGCTCCGGCCCGTGTGCAGGCTCTGCGCGTGCTGGTTCGGGCGGAAGTCGAGCTCCTCCACGGCGGCCAGGACCCGTTGCCGTGTCTCGGGCCGCATCCTGCCGTTGCCGTTGAGTGCCTTCGAGGCCGTTCCGACGCTGACGCCGGCCAGCCTGGCCACATCGGCGAGTTTTGCCCGTCCGGTGGCGGGAGAACCCGGAACAGCGGTCACGCGCAATCCTTTTCCTGGTGGGTGTGAGCCCTCGACATCCTGGCACCGATCCCCGGCGCTGGCCAGCCCCGCCAGCGGGAAACAAATACTGCGGCGTACCTCTTGACTCGTGCGCACCGGCTCTCTACTTTTCCGGCAGAAAAACGTTTTCCCAAAGCGGATCCGAAAGGCGGGCCACCCCCGCCGGACGCCGCGGCCACCGTGGGCCGGAAGTGCACCGTATCCCCGGCCCGCTCCCCATCCAACCGTTCGGAGAGCCATGCCCCACCCCCGTTCCGCCGTGCCCTCCTCCGCGTCCGCGCCCCCGGCCCTGCCCGAGCAGCCGGTCGTCCCGGCGGGGCCGGTCCGCCCGGGCCCGGCCGCCAAGGCCGCGCTCGCCCCCGCCGCCGTCGAGGTGCACGGCGGTTTCTGGAGCACCCGGCGCCGGGTGAACGGACGGACCTCCATCCCCCAGGGTCCCGCACTGCTGGAGTCCGCGGGAAACCTGAACAACCTGCGGGTGGCGGCCGGTCGCACCGAGGGGGAGTTCCAGGGCGCCTACCCGTTCGTGGACTCCGACGTCTACAAGTGGCTGGAGGCCGCCTCCTGGGAGCTGGCCGGGCGAGCTGACGAGCAGGACGGCACGCTCGCGGCCGACGTCGAGCGCATCGTCTCCCTCGTCGCCGGCGCCCAGCAGCCCGACGGATACCTCAACACCTGGTTCCAGCTCCTCAAGGGCGGCGAGCGCTACAAGGACCTGCGCTGGGGCCACGAGCTGTACTGCGCGGGACACCTCATCCAGGCCGCCGTCGCCCACCACCGGGCCACCGGACGCCGTGAACTCCTCGATGTGGCGGTGCGGTTCGCCGACCACATCGACTCGGTCTTCGGCCCGCCCGGGAGCGGAAAGCCGATCGACGGCGTCGACGGCCACCCAGAGGTCGAGACGGCCCTGGTCGAGCTGTACCGGGAGACGGGGGAGCGCCGGTACCTGGAGCTCGCCGGCTACTTCGTCGACCGCTTCGGCCACGGTCTGCTCGGCGGCGAGGCGTACTGCCAGGACCGCGTCCCGCTGCGCGAGGCGACCGACGTCGAGGGGCACGCCGTACGCCAGTTGTACCTGCTGGCGGCCGCGACCGACCTGGCGACCGAGAACGGGGACACGGAACTGCGCGCCGTCACGGAGCGGCTGTGGGCCGCGATGACCGCCGCCAAGACCCACCTCACGGGCGGCCTGGGCGCCCATCACGACGAGGAGGACTTCGGCGACCCGTACGAGCTGCCCAACGAGCGGGCCTACTGCGAGACCTGCGCCGCCATCGCCTCCGTTCAGTGGAGCTGGCGCATGGCCCTGCTCACCGGCGAGGCCCGCTACTCCGACCTGATCGAACGCACCCTGTTCAACGGCTTCCTGGCCGGGGTGTCGCTGGACGGCGAGCGATGGCTGTACGTCAACCCGCTCCAGGTCCGCGACGGCCACACCGACCCCGGCGGCGACCAGTCGGCCCGCCGCACCCGCTGGTTCCGCTGCGCCTGCTGCCCGCCCAACGTGATGCGGCTGCTGGCCTCCCTGGAGCACTACCTCGCCTCCAACGACGGCAGCGGCCTCCAGATCCACCAGTACGTCACCGGCCGCTACACCGGCGACCTCGACGGCACCCCGGTCGCCGTCGGCGCCGAGACCGACTACCCCTGGCAGGGCACGATCGCCCTCACCGTCGAGGAGTCCCCGGCCGACCGGCCCTGGACCCTCTCGCTGCGCATCCCGCAGTGGTGCGACTCGTACCGGGTCCGGTGCGGGGACACGGCCTACGACCGGACGGACGCCCCCGCCCCCGACGGCTGGCTGCGCATCGAACGGACCTGGGCACCGGGCGACCGGGTCGTCCTCGAACTCGCGCTGGCGCCCCGCCTCACCGCCGCCGACCCCCGGGTGGACGCCGTACGCGGCTGCGTCGCCATCGAACGCGGACCGCTCGTGTACTGCCTGGAAGGGGTCGACCACCCCGGCGGCGGCCTCGACGACATCGTCCTCGACCCGGCCCGCCCGCTCGCCGACGCGCACCGCCCCGACCTGCTGGGCGGCGTGATCACGGTGACGGCCGCCGGGTACCGCCGCCCCCGGCCCGAGCCCGGCTGGTGGCCCTACGCCCCCGCCGACGCCCAGCCCTCCGCGTCGGAGCCCGCGCCCGTCGCCCTCACCGCTGTGCCCTACTACGCGTGGGCCAACCGCCAGGACGGCAGCATGCGGGTCTGGCTGCCGATCCAGTGAGCCCATCCAGCGAGTTCACCCAGTGAGCCCACCCGTCGAGCCCAGCTCCGTCCTTGGGCCCCACACGCCCTACGCCCCCCTCGCCCCGCCCGTCCCTTCGAGCCGCCCCAAGACAACGAGGTCGCCGTGAGAAACACCCGTCGCACCCTGATAGCCGCCGTCGCCACCGCCGGTGCGCTCGTCTCCGTCGCCGCCTGCGGCGGTGGTTCCGACTCCTCCGCCTCCGGTTCCGGCAGCACCGGCGGGACGTACACCTTCTGGGACCCGTACCCGCAGTTCGACGCCTCCTCGCCGTGGGGACGACTGGTGAGCAAGTGCGGCACCGGTGCCGGCGTCGAGATCAAGCGCACGGCCATGGACACCACGGACCTGGGGAACAAGGCGCTGCTCGCCGCCCAGCAGGGCAACGCCCCCGACGTGATGCTCGTGGACAACCCGGTCGTCTCCACGCTCGTGGAGGCGGGCATCCTCAACAAGACCATCGATCTCGGACTGGACACCACGTCCGTCCAGAAGAACATCCTCGGCGCGGGCGAGATCGACGGCGCCTCGTACGGCGTTCCCATCGGCGCAAACACCCTCGCGCTCTACTACAACAAGCAGGTCCTCACCGCCGCGGGTGTCGACCCGGCCTCCGTCAAGGACTGGGACTCTCTCACGGCCGCGCTCAAGAAGGCCAAGGCGGCCGGCAAGAAGGGCATCACCTTCTCCGCGATCAACACCGAGGAGGGCAGCTTCCAGTTCCTGCCCTGGTTCTGGGGCGCGGGCGGCGACCTCACCCGGCTCGACTCGGCCGACGGCGTGGCCGCGCTGTCCCTGTGGAAGGGATGGGTGGACGAAGGACTGGCCCCCAAGGACGTCCTGCAGAACACCCAGACCACGAGCTGGCAGGAGTTCGCCACCGGCGACTACGCCTTCGGCGAGAACGGCACCTGGCAGCTCGGCAACGCCGACAAGGCCGGGTTCGAATACGGCGTCATCAGCGTCCCCGCGCGCGCCGGCGGGGCGGCGCCGGTGCCGACCGGCGGCGAGTTCGTCACCGTCCCGGTCCAGAAGGACAGCGGACGGTACGACGTCACCAAGAAGATCGTCACCTGTCTCACCAGCTCCGCCAACCTGCTGGCCACGGACACCACCCTGGCCTACGTCGCGCCCACCTCCGAGGTACAGGCCGAGCAGGTCAAGGCGAACCCCGAACTGAAGCCGTGGGTGGACGCGGTGGCCGCGGCACGCGGTCGCACCAGCGGCGGTCTGGGCACCAAGTACCCGGTGATCTCACAGCCGTTGTGGACCGCCGTGCAGAGCGCCCTGTCCGGCGGCCAGAGCCCGCAGGCCGCCCTCGACGCAGCGCAGAAGGCCGCGGACAAGGGCAGGAGCTGACCACTCGACGCCCTCGCGGCACCTTCCCGGGTCCTGCCCCCGGCCGCCGCACGGCACCCGCAACCGCCCGGACACCGCCGCCGGTCCCGGGCGGGCCACCCCCTCCAGGAGTCCGCCATGACCATCGCCCGCGTCGACCGCCGCGCCCCGCGGTCCCCGGCCAGGCCCCGGGACGCCGGTCCCACCGCCCCGGCCGACAACCCGGCACTGCGGCGACATCGGCGCACGAACCGGCTGACCGCGCTGGCGTTCCTCGCGCCGCTGGCCCTCTACCTCGCCGCGTTCTACGTCTATCCCCTGTACCGCAACCTCGACCTGAGCCTGCGTGACTACACGGTCCGGTCGTTCGTCGCGGGCGACGCGCCGTTCTCCGGGCTGGACAACTTCAGGACCGTTCTGGACGACCCCACGTTCGGCCCGGCGATACGCCACACCATGATCTTCACCTTCGTGTCGATCGCCTTCCAGTACGCCGCCGGGCTCGCCCTCGCGGTCTTCTTCAACCGGCACTTCCGGCTGGCCGCCACCCTCAGGGCACTGTTCCTGATCCCGTGGCTGCTGCCGCTGATCGTGTCGGCGTCGACCTGGTCGTGGATGCTCAACAGCGAGTCCGGCGTCCTCAACTACGCCCTGCACACGGTCGGCGTGGCCCCCGTCGACTGGCTCAACTCGCCGCACTGGGCCCTGACCTCGGTCATCATCGCCAACATCTGGATCGGCATCCCGTTCAACCTGGTCATCCTCTACAGCGGGTTGCAGAACATCCCCGGCGAGCTCTACGAGGCGGCCTCCCTGGACGGGGCGAACGCCTGGCAGCAGTTCCGGCGGATCACCTTCCCGCTGCTGCGTCCGGTCTCCGCGATCACCCTGCTGCTGGGTCTCGTCTACACCCTCAAGGTGTTCGACCTGATCTGGATCATGACCAAGGGCGGTCCCGGCGACGCCTCCTCCACCCTGGCGACCTGGTCCTACCAGCTCGGCTTCGGCTCCCTGCTCCCGAAGTTCGGTCCCGGGGCCGCCGTCGGCAACATCCTCATCCTCATCGCCCTCCTCTTCGGACTGCTCCACATCCGTGTCCAGAGGAGGCAGGAAGCATGAAGTCCCGTACGGGCAAGCGCCGTTACACCGTCATCGGTCTCCTGCTCACCGCCGTGATGCTGTTCCCGGTCTACTGGATGCTGAACGTGTCCCTGACCCCGCAGCAGGACATGCGCAAGAGCCCGCCCGACCTGCTGCCGCTGCATCCCACCTTCGAGGGCTACCGCGCCGTCCTGCACGACCAGATGCCCTACCTCGGCACCAGCCTGCTCATCGGGGTGGGCACGGTCGTGCTCACCCTCCTGCTCGCCGCCCCGGCCGGCTTCGCCCTGGCCAAGCTCCGCCCACCGGGCGGCGGTCTCCTCGGCCTCGCCCTGCTGGTCGCCCAGATGATCCCCGGCATCGTCATGGCGATGGGCTTCTACGGCATCTTCCTCGACCTCGGCCTGCTGAACTCCTGGTGGGGCCTGATCGTCGCCGACTCCACCATCGCGGTGCCGTTCGGCGTCATGATCTTCACGGCGTTCATGTCGGGCATCCCCGGCGAGCTCATCGCCGCCGCCCGCATCGACGGGGCCGGAACCTGGCGCACCTTCCGGTCCGTGGTGCTCCCGGTGAGCCGCAACGCCCTCGTCACGGTCTCCCTCTTCAGCTTCCTCTGGGCCTGGTCCGACTTCGTCTTCGCCAACACCCTCGACGGCGGCGGCGAACTGCGCCCGATCACCCTCGGCATCTACCACTACATCGGCAACAACAACCAGGAATGGAACGCGATCATGGCCACCGCCGTCGTCGCGTCCCTGCCGGCCGCGGTGCTGCTCGTCCTCGCGCAGCGCTACGTGGCCGCCGGTGTGACCGCGGGCGCGGTCAAGGACTGACCCCTCCCCGTGCCCGCCGCCCCCGGCCCACCGACCGGGCGGGGCCGGTCCCCGCCCTGCCCCGCGACCGTCGCCCCCGCTCCACCCGTCCGACGCGGTCCCCGCACCACCCAGCCCTCTGGCGCGCCGCGCCACCGGTATGTCCCCCTCCAGACCTCAGGAGAGCCGCTGATGTCGTACCTGAGCTCCCGTCACCGCCGCAGAATCCCGCTCGGCCGCTGCACCGCCGCCGTCATGGCCACCGCACTCGCCACCGGCGCCGCGGTCCTGACAGGCGGATCCGCCGAGGCCGTCCCCGCCTCGTCCACCACCCTCGTGGTCAATGCAGCACAGACCCTGCGACCCGTCACGCACGTCGCCACCGGCAGCCTCTACGGTCTGGCCGACAACAGCACACCTGCCGACAGCCTGGTCCAGGCGCTCAAGCCGAACACCTTCGTCCAGATGGCCCCCGGCGGCAGCCAGCTCCCCAACGGCGAACCCAAGCCCGCCGGCGACGCCCTCGTGGTGGCGGCGAAGGCGGCCCGCGCGGGCGCCAAGGTCGTCGTCCGGATGCCGGACTGGTACCCGAACTTCCCCTATCGCTGGGTGAGTTGGAGCGACTGGCTGTCCGCCGTCGACAAGCAGGTGACCGCCGTCAAGGCCTCCGGCGCCACCAACATCAGCGCCTACGAGCTGTGGAACGAACCCGACTGGACCTGGGACACCGCCAACGCCGGTGCCTTCAACGCCGGTTGGGCGCGCACGTTCAAACAGGTCCGCGCCAAGGACGCCACCACACCGATCCAGGGCCCGAGCCACTCGGCGTGGAACCAGTCCTGGATGAGCTCGTTCCTCACGGACGCGAAGGCCTCCGGCACGGTCCCGGACGTCATCGCCTGGCACGAGCTCCAGGGCAGCCAGGACATCGCCGCACACGTCTCCGCGTACCGCGCGCTGGAGTCGAGCCTCGGCATCAGCCCGCGGCCGATCGACATCGAGGAGTACGGCACGCCCGCCGAGATGGGCAACTCCGGTGCCCTCATCGGCTACGCGGCCAAGTTCGAGCGGACCGGTGTGCGGGACGCCGAGCTCGCCTTCTGGAACCACTACGGCACCCTCGGCGACACCCTGACCGACACCGGCGCCTCGCCCAACGGCTCGTACTGGACGTACAAGTGGTACGGCGACATGTCCGGCAGCATGCTGGTCACCACGCCGCCCGCCCAGACCGGGATCGACGGCCTCGCCTCGCGCAACGGCGCGGGCAACCAGATCAGCGTGATCGCCGGCGGCTGCACCGGCTCCTGCGCCGTGACGGTCAACGGCCTGAACTCCCTGTCAGCCTTCGGCAGTACGGTCCACGTCAGGCTGGAGTACAGCCCCGGCACCGGCCGCACCGCCGCGTCCCCCGGACCGATCACGATCTCCGACGCCGACTACCCCGTCAGCAACGGCTCCGTCACGGTGCCGGTTGCGATGAACGCCACCGACGGCTACCACCTGGTGATCACCCCCAGCGGTACCAACACCTCGCTGGCCGGGCGCTACCAGATCACCAACAGGAACAGCAGCCTCGCGCTGGGCACCCTCAACGCGGGTACGGCCCAGGGCACTGCAGTCGTCCAGGCCACGTCCACCACCGGCACCGACCAGAACTGGACGCTGGTCGCCGCCGGTTCGGGCCTCTACAAGATCGTCAACCAGAAGAGCGGGCTGCTGCTCGGCATCACCGACGCGGGTACCGCGGACGGCGGCACCGCCCTGATCTGGGGTGACAACGGCACCGCCGACCACCTGTGGCAGCTCGTCCCGGCCCGTGACGGCTACTACAAGATCGCCAACTACAACAGCGGCCGACTGCTCGGCGTGGACCAGATGAGCACGTCCTCCGGTGCGCGGGTCCTGCAGTGGTCCGACAACGGCACGGCCGACCACCTGTGGAGACTGACCGCCCGCTGACCCACCGCACCCCCGCCGACGGCCGTGGCCGTCGCCCGATGGGCCCCGCACGCGGTGCGGGGCCCACACGGTCGGCGATTCGCTGGCGACGTCGAAATGATTCGACCGTTCGGCCGGAATCGATGTTGTCCGGCGGGCGGTCGGCCGTTCGTCAGGTGTTGACATGTCCAGGTCGACCTTTAGCATCCGTACAGCCAACGATCCGAAAGTCGATCGAAATTTCGAACTTTCGGGACGGGGCAAACCCGGGACATCGGCCGACGGCCCCGTCCACGGCGCCCCCTGAAAGGAGTCCCTGGTGCCCCGATCCTCAGGCGGACGACTGCTCCGCGTCTTCGCGGCCACCGTGCTGGCGCTCACCGCGTCCTTGACGGTCTCCGCCCGTTCACCCGCTGTGGCCGCCCCGGGCAGCCCCGCACTCACCCCACCCCTGGGCTGGAACAGTTGGAACAGCTTCGGATGCGGGATCACCGAGGCGCAGGTCCGCCAGGCCGCCGACGCGATGGTGTCCTCCGGTATGCGGGACGCCGGCTACCGGTACGTCGTGGTGGACGATTGCTGGTTCGACCCGCAGCGCGACGCGGCGGGCAATCTGCGGGCCAACGCGACCAAGTTCCCCGGCGGGATGAAGGCACTGGGGGACTACATCCACGGCAAGGGCCTGAAGTTCGGCATCTACCAGGTACCCGGCGAGCGCACCTGCGCGCAGACCAGCGGCGCCTATCCGGGCTCGACGGGCAGCAGAGGCCACGAGACGCAGGACGCCGCCACCTTCGCCTCCTGGGGCGTCGACTACCTCAAGTACGACTGGTGTTCCTCCAGCGGTACCCGCGACGAGCAGGTCGCGCGATTCACGCTGATGCGGGACGCCCTGCGTGCCACCGGACGGCCGATCGTCTACAGCATCAACCCCAACAGCTTCCACGCCATCACCGGCGCCACGTACAACTGGGGCGAGGTCGCCGACCTGTGGCGCACGACCGAGGACCTGCTCGACATCTGGCAGAACGGCAACACCAACAGCTACCCGATGGGCGTCGGCAACGTCCTGGACATCACCGCGCCACTGGCGGCACAGTCCGGCCCGGGGCACTGGAACGACCCCGACATGCTGGTCGTGGGCCGCCCCGGCCTGTCACTGACGGAGTCCCGCTCGCACTTCGCCCTGTGGGCGCTGCTCGCCGCGCCGCTCATGGCCGGCAACGACATCCGCACCATGTCCGCCGACGTGAGCGCGATCCTGCGCAACCCGCGTCTGCTGGCGGTGAACCAGGACCCACTGGGCGCGGGCGGCCGCAGGGTCCGCGACGACGGCAACACCGAGGTGTTCGCCAAGCCTCTGTCCGACGGCTCGGTCGCGGTAGGCCTGTTCAACCGGGGAAGCGGCACAGCGAACATCACCACCACGGCCGCCCAAACAGGCCTGTCCGGTGGGCCGTTCACACTGACGGACCTGTTCAGCGGCGCTACGTCCAGTACATCGGGGCAGATCTCGGCCGGCGTCCCCGCACACGGCGTGGCCGTGTTCCGGGTGACCGGTGGCAGCCCCGTGCCCGCCACCACCTCCCGGCTGCGCGGCAACGCCTCCGGCCGCTGCGTGGACGTGGACAACGCCTCCACCGCTGCCGGGGCCACGGTGCTGCTCTGGGACTGCCACACGGCGGCCAACCAACTATGGACCACGTGGGCCGGTGGCGAGGTCCGCGTCTTCGGCGACAAGTGCCTGGACGCCTACGACCAGGGCACCACCAACGGTACCCGCGTCATCACCTGGCCCTGCAACGGCCAGGACAACCAGAAGTGGACCGTCGCCTCCGACGGGACCGTTCGCAATGTCCACGCCGGACTGTGCCTCGATGCCAACGGGTCCGGTACCGCCAACGGCACCGCGCTGGTGCTGTGGGCCTGCAACGGCCAGGCCGGCCAGAGATGGACACGCCTGTGAGGGCGTAGGGGTGAGCCGACCGCACGCGGGAGGAGCGGTGCCCTGGCCACCGGGAGGATGACCAGGGCACCGGTCGTTCGGTACGCCGTGCTGGTCACCGCTCCCTGGGAGTCGACGACAGTCGCCGGGGGCCTGCCGTTCGGCCGGTGGACTCAGCCGTCGAGGGGCTCGTAGTCGAACCAGTCGAAGTGGACGGCGCCCGCGGTAACGTACATGCCGATGACCCGGCCGGTGAAGCCGCCCGCGACCTCGGTCGACAGGTAGCGGCCGTCGAGGCTCGCGAGCTCGGTGCACGTGCCGTCGGGCTGCTCGACGCCGAGGGAGACGACGTCGGGTCCGGTGCACGGGCCGTGCGGCGGGGGCGGGTCCGTGACGGTGACGACGAGGACCACCGGTCCGGCGGGCACGGAGTGCTCGGCCACGACCGTGCGCAGCGAGCCGACGCGCGCGACCACCCGCACCTGTGTGCCGGACACCTCGATCGCGTAGTGGTGCCGCTCGTCGAGCCGGACGGCGAGGCCCCCGTCCCCCTCCGAGGCATCGACGAGAACGCGCGCCCGGCACGACGGATGCTGCTGGCGCCGACCGGTGAACACCGCGTCGGGCTCGTCCAGGGAACCGCCCCGCGCACGCAGTGTCAGCCAGCCGGGCCGCTCCTTGGTGGTGCAGTGCTCGGCCGACCGGTCGCGCAACGAGATCCAGAGGGGCCGCAGTTCGGCCTGCTCGAAGTCGTCGCGGTACTCCTCGGCGGGGCCGGGGACGAGCGGCCAGGGCAGCTCGGGCAGGTCCAGGGCGACCTCGCCGACGACCGGCCAGCCGTCCACCCAGCTCACCGGTGCGAGGAAGGTCTCGCGCCCCAGTACGTGCCAGCCGGGGGTGCCGCCGCGCGGCCGCACGCCGAGCAGGACCATCCACCAGGAGCCGTCGGGCCCCTGGACCAGGTCCGCGTGCCCGGTGTTCTGCACCGGGTGGTCGGTGCCGCGGTGGGTGAGGACGGGATTGGCCGGACACGGCTCGAACGGCCCGTCGGGCGTACGACTGCGGGCGATCGACACACCGTGGCCGCGCTCGGTGCCGCCCTCGGCGATGAGCAGGTACCAGTACTCGCCGATGCGGTAAAGGTGCGGCGCCTCCGGGGCCTTCGCACCCGGCCCGCCCGACCAGACGCTGTGCGGAGTGCCGTACGTCTGCCCGGTGGCCGGGTCGATACGGACCTGCGCGACCCCGGCGACCGTGCACCAGCAGGTGCCGTCCTCGTCCCAGGCGAGGTCGGGGTCGATGCCGGGCACCCCCGGCGCCCGGACGGGATCCGACCACGGTCCGGCCGGGTCGGTGGCCGTGACGATCAGGTTTCCGCCGCCCTCGCTGCAGTTGGTGACGATCAGCCAGAACCGGCCGTCGTGGTGGCGCAGGGTGGGCGCGTAGATCCCGCCGGAGGACGGCATGTCGGCCGGGAGCCGCAACTGGCCAGGCCGGTCGAGGACGTTGCCGATCTGCGTCCAGTGCACCAGGTCGCGGCTGTGGAAGAGCGGTATGCCCGGGAAGTACTCGAAGCTGGAGCAGGCGAGGTAGTAGTCGTCGCCGACGCGGCAGACGCTGGGGTCCGGGTGGAAGCCGGGGATCACGGGGTTGGTCGCGTGTCCGTCCGGCTGGTGCAGAGGGGGCACCCGATGGGTCCTCTCGTCGAGTCGTGGGCGAGGCGCGGGGTGGTGCGGAGGCAGGTGACGGCCGGTGTCGAAGCGCTTCACCTGACAGGCGAAGGTAATAGAAGAGATTCATCTGAGACAAGAGCAGGGGGGTTTGGCAACTGAACCCATGGCGGGGCAAAGAGGACTGAAGGTCTGCTGTCGATGCGCTTCGACAGAAGTCGGGGTCGTCGAGGTGCGTGTCCTCGGAGTCGGCGCTCGCGGTGGCCGGCCTGACCTCGCCGTCCCATCCGTGTGTTTCCGCCCCATTGTGTTGAGCCAACGGCCGTCCTACTGTTCGACTTTGCCTGAGTCTGTTTGATGCTGAGTGGTCAGGCGAGAGGGAGGCCGCAGTGCGAGGCAATCGGACCGATGCAGAGACCGCGAGACCCGGTCGGCGCGGATGGTGGAGGGCGGTCCTCGCGACGGCCGCCACCGTCGCCCTGGCCGTGGGCCTGACCGCGCCCGCCGCGGCGCGGGAGACGGGCGGGACCGCGGGCGCCGCGCCGCCCGCCGCCGACGCGCAGGCGCACACGGTGAGTCTCGACGGCTACTCGTTCCTCGTCGACGGGAACCGCACCTACCTCTGGTCCGGCGAGTTCCACTACTTCCGGCTCCCGAGCCCGGACCTGTGGCGGGACATCTTCCAGAAGATGAAGGCCGCCGGCTTCAACTCCACCTCCCTGTACTTCGACTGGGGCTACCACTCGCCGAAGCCGGGCGTGTACGACTTCACCGGGGTCCGCGACGCCGACAAGGTGCTCGACATGGCCGAGGAGGCCGGGCTCTACGTCATCGCCCGCCCCGCCCCCTACATCAACGCGGAGGTCGACAGCGGTGGTCTGCCCGGCTGGCTGACCACCAAGGCCGAGAACAACCGCAGTGACGATCCGCGGTTCCTCAAGTACGCCGACGAATGGCTGACGCAGATCGACCGGATCATCGCCCGGCACCAACTCACCAACGGCACCGGGTCGGTCATCGCCTACCAGGTCGAGAACGAGTACTACAACGGCTCCGCAGCCGCCCGTTCCTACATGCAGCACCTGGAGGACAAGGCGCGCGCCGACGGCATCACCGTGCCGCTGACCGGCAACAACAACGGCACCTTCAACTCCGGTGCCGGCGCCCTCGACGTGGACGGCCCGGACTCCTACCCGCAGGGCTTCGACTGCTCGAACCCCTCGAAGTGGAACGGCGTCCCCGACATCAGCTACGACCACCCGGCGGGCAAGCCGCTGTACTCCCCGGAGTTCCAGGGCGGCGCCTTCGACCCGTGGGGCGGCCCGGGCTACGACAAGTGCGCCGAGCTGATCAACGACCGCTTCGCCAACGTCTTCTACAAGCAGAACATCGCGGTCGGCGCGACGGCACAGAGCTTCTACATGACGTACGGCGGCACCAACTGGGGCTGGCTGAGCATGCCCCAGAACTACACGTCGTACGACTACGGAGCCGCCATCCGGGAGACCCGCCAGCTCGACCCGAAGTACGACGAGGACAAGCTGATCGGGTACTTCACCCAGTCGGTGGCCCCGCTGACCAAGACCGACGCGATCAGGACCACGCCCCCGGACAACACCGCGGTCGTCGACACCGCGCGGATGAACCCCGACACCAAAACGCAGTTCCATGTGCTGAGGCACGGGAACTCCACGTCCACGGCCGTCGACAGCACACACATCTCGCTGGACTTCCACGCCCAGCCCGCCGGGGACACCACCTACACCTGGGACGACCCCGACTCCGCGCTCCAGTACGCCGGTTCCTGGTCCCACGTGCACGACACGAGCTACACCGGCGGCGACTACAAGCACACCGAATCCTTCTCCAACACGGCCGGTGACTCGCTCACCGTCCCCTTCGACGGCACCGCGGTCCGCTGGATCGGCTCGAAGACCGGCAACCACGGCAACGCCGACGTCTACCTCGACGGCACCAAGGTGGCGACCGTCGACGACTCCGGCAGCGAGAACCAGGCGGTGGTCTTCCAGAAGACCGGCCTGGCCCCCGGGGCGCACACGCTGAAGATCGTCGTCGCCGGCACCCACGGCTCGGGGTCCACCGACACCTTCGTGGCCGTCGACGCCATCGACGTGCCGACGGGTACGGCCGCCACGGAACCCACCTACCCGGTCGTGCCCCAGCAGCCGGGCACCGCGATCACGCTCGACGGACGCGACTCCCATGTGCTCGTCGCCGACTACCGCCTCGGGGAAGCGCAGTTGCAGTACTCCACCTCCGAGCTCATGACCGGCGCGACCATCGGTGACCGCGACCTGGCCGTGCTCTACGGCGACCAGGGCAGCGACGGCGAGACCGTCCTGCGCTACTCCTCCAGGCCCACCGTGACCACCAGCGGCGGTACCGCCACGACCACCTGGGACCCGGCCACGGGTGACCTGCGGCTCAACTACACCCACAAGGGCCTCGTGCGGATCAGCGTCAGCGGCGGCGGACAGCGCCCGCTGCTGCTGCTCGTGGGGGACAAGGCCACCGCGAAGACCTTCTGGCGCCAGGACACCGCGACCGGCCCGGTGCTGGTGCGCGGCACCCATCTGCTACGGACCGCGACCAGCCGGGACGGCGGCCGCACCGTGGCGCTGACCGGCGACAACGCCGACGACAGGAACATCGAGGTGTTCACCTCCGCCGACCACGTCACCTGGAACGGCAGGACGTTGAAGACCCGGACCACCGACACGGGAAGCCGCACCGGCACGATCCCGGTGGCCGCTCCGGTGCACCTGCCGGCCCTGACGAACTGGAAGCACGCCGAGGAGTCCCCCGAGGCGGCCGCCGGTTTCGACGACACCGCCTGGCAGGTGGCCGACCGGACCACCACCAACAGCGTCTCCGGCGTCACCAAGCTGCCGGTGCTCTACGCGGACGACTACGGGTTCCACACCGGCAACACCTGGTACCGCGGCCGCTTCCACGCCTCCGGCAAGGAGACCGGCATCCACCTGGTCTCGGACTCCGGCGGCGGCGCACAGGCCTTCTCCGCCTGGCTCAACGGCACCTTCCTGGGCAGCTCCACCACGGGCGGCGCCGACTTCACCTTCCCGGCCGGCTCGGTCAAGTCCCAGGGGGACAACGTCCTTTCGGTGCTCACCGTCAACATGGGGCACGAGGAGGACTACAACTCCACCAACGGCAACAAGACCGCGCGCGGCCTGACCAGCGCCTCCCTGGTCGGAGCCCCTCTGACCTCCGTCACCTGGCGCCTCCAGGGCGTGCGCGGTGGAGAGGACCTCCAGGACACCGTGCGCGGCCCGCTGTCCACTGGCGGCCTGTACGGCGAGCGGGCGGGCTGGTCCCTGCCCGGCTACCCGGACGCCAAGTGGAACCGGGTCTCCCTGCCCACGACCGACACCCGCCCCGGGGTCTCCTGGTACCGCACCGACGTCAGGCTGGACCTGCCGCACGGCCAGGACACCTCACTCGGCCTGACGTTCACCGACGACCCGGCACGCAAGTACCGGGCCACGCTCTTCGTGAACGGCTGGCAGGTCGGCAACTACGTCAACTACCTCGGCCCGCAGCACACGTTCCCCGTCCCCAACGGCATCCTCGACCCGAACGGCCGCAACAGCATCGCCATCGCCGTGTGGAACCTGGACGGCAGCACCGGCGGCCTCGGCAAGGTCTCGCTCACCGACTACGGCAGCTACGCCTCGTCCCTGCGCGTCACGCAGAACGACAGCCCCCGCTACGACGCCCGCAAGTACGCCATGCCCAGTCGTCCCGGAGCGCAGGTCGCCCTGGAGGTGCCGGACACGGCCCAGCCGGGGGAGGCCTTCACGGCCCGGACGACGGTACGGGTGCCGAAGGGCGAAGCGCCCGCGTCCCGGCTGACGGCCTCGCTGTCCGCCCCCGACGGCTGGACCGTGAGCGCCACCAGCCCGCAGTCCCTCACGCGCCTGGAGCCGGGCGGATCGGCCGCCTTCACCTGGAAGGTCCAGCCCCCGGCGGGAGACCTGCCGTCCGCCTCCGCCCTCACCACCACGGTCCACTACACACAGAAGGGACGGCAGGCCACCGGCACCGACGAGCGCATCGTCGGCGGGATACCACCGGCCCCGCCGGCCGGGAAGAGCGCGGTCAGCGACCTGCCGTTCCTGTCCTCCACCAACGGGTGGGGTCCCGTGGAACGCGACAGCAGCGTCGGTGAACAGGCGGCCGGGGACGGTCGTACGATCACCGTCGCGGGCGTGAGTCACGCCAAGGGCCTCGGCACCAACGCCCTCAGTGACGTCCAGCTCTACCTCGGCGGAAAATGCTCGCGGTTGACGGCGGAGGTCGGCGTCGACGACGAGACGGGCGGCGCGGGAACCGTGACGTTCTCCGTGGTCGCCGACGGCAGGACCCTCGTGACCACGCCGACGATGCGCGGGCGCCAGGCCGCCGTGCCCGTCGACGTCGACGTCAGCGGCGCCCAGGTGGTCGACCTCAAGGTCGGCGACGCCGGCGACGGCAACGGCAACGATCACGGCGACTGGGCGGTACCGACACTGACGTGCGGCTGACGGCCGTACCGGGAAGGTCTGGTCCCCGTTTTCCTCACGGCCCGTCCGGGCTCCAGCTCGGGCGGCGTCGTGGGGGTCCGGCGAGGATCAGTTGTTCGAGGCCGGCGTAGCGTTCGCGGGCGCGACGGGCGCTGCGGCGACCGCTCAGGACGGTGCACAGCCAGCCGCACGCGAAGCCCACCGGCACGGAGACCAGCGCGGTCGTGGTGAAGGGGAACCAGTTCAGGTCGGCCTCCGGCAGGGCCGAGGTGGGGGACCCGGAGACGAGCCGGGTGCCCGACATCAGGACCAGGACGGCGATCGAGCCGCCGATCAGCGTGCCGAGCAGGCCGGGCTTGCCGAAGCGCCGCCAGAACAGCGAGTAGACCAGCGCGGGCGCGATGGCGGAGGCGCCCATGCAGAAGGAGAGCGTGGCCAGGGCCTGGAGGCTGCGGTGCTGGGCGAGGGCGGCCAGCAGCACCACGGGGATGCCGACGATCAGCGCGCAGGCCCGAGCGAAGGTCATCTCCCGCAGCGCGGGCATGCCGCGGCCGCGGGAGGCGATCACGTCGTGCGCCAGGGAGTTGGCGCAGGCGAGCGTCATCCCGGCGACGGACGCCAGGAGGGTCAGGAAGATCGCCGTGGTGACGGTGCTGAACACCAGGCTCTCGGCGCGGGAGACGTCGGTCCCGAACACGGCGCGCGCGCCCAGCAGATAGGCGGTGCTGCCGTGCGGGTCGGCGGCCGTGATCCGCTCGCGGCCGACCAGTGCCGTGGCACCGAGGCCGATCACGGTGATCACCAGCATGAACAGGGCGACCGAGGACACCGCCCAGGACATCGTGCGCCGTACCTGGCGGGCGTTGCCCGCGGTGTACATCCGCATGGTGACGTGCGGGAGGCAGGCGCCGCCGAGCACGATGGCGACCTGTGTGCTGATCATGTCCAGTCCGGGGTGCGGCCCGTCCGAGAACTGCAGACCGTACTGGAGGAACGCCTGGCCGGCGCCGCTGCGCTGCGCGGCGGTGTCGACCATCGTCCCGGGGTGCCAGCCGAACGAGGCGAGGATGAGCACGGCGACCACCAGGCCGGAGCCGAGGAGCATCACCGTCTTGATGATCTGGATCAGCGCGGTGCCGCGCATCCCGCCCAGGGCGGCGTAGCTGATCATCAGGATGCCGGCGCCGACGATGCAGCCGGTCTGCATGGCACGGTCGGAGAAGCCGAGGATGAACGCCAGTAGCTGTCCCACGCCCGCCAGTTGCACGATCATCATCGGGATCAGCGACAGCAGGGTCACCGCGCACGCGGTGATGCGCACGGCCCGCCCGGGGACGCGCCGGCTCAACGCGTCGCCCATGGTGAACCTGCCGGTGTTGTGCAGGGGTTCGGCGAGCAGGAACATCAGCAGCAGCAGGGACAGCAGGGTGCTCAACGCCAGGACGACCCCGTCGTAGCCGCACAGCGCGATGACCCCGCCGATGGTGAGCACGGTCGCGGCGGAGATGTAGTCGCCGGCGACCGCCAGGCCGTTGCGCAGCGGGGAGAGCGTTCGGTAGCCGGTGTAGAACTCCTCCAGGTCGTCGCGGTCGGGGCCGGTCAGGACGCACAGCAGGAGGGTGAGGGTGACGACACTGCAGAAGGCGACCAGGGACCAGGACTGCGCGGAGCCGCCGAGGTCGGTCATGCCCGGGCCCGTCCGTCCCCGTCGGCCGGGCGGGCGTACTGGCTGACCCGGCGGGCCAGGGGGTCGACGAAACGCCGTGCCGCGTACTCGAACAGCAGGACGGCCAGCCAGGTGACCGGGATCTGTACGACGGCGAGCAGCAGGCCGGTCGGGAGTCCGCCGGGGGCCGGACGGGCCATGAAGGCGGGCGCCTTGACGGTGAGGGTGAGGAAGAAGGCGAAGTAGCCAAGGGCGACGAGGGTGGCCACCCGCCGCTGCCATCGACAGGCGCGGCGCAGCACGCGCAGGGCGCGGTGGTAGCTGGACCACGAACGCTGACGGGCCCCGCTGCCCGAGCGCTCTCCGGCCGTCGGAAGGGAAGACGGCCGGAGAGCAGTGGGGGAGGGGACCCGTCCGTTCTGCCGGTGCGGCAGGGATAATTCCGAGCGGTCGTAGGACATCCCAAAACTCCTAGCGCGGTGGGCCCGGCAGTCACGGACCGCAAGAAGGTGGGGGAGCGGAGGCGGTTCGGGTCACCGCACGCTATGCGGCTGTCCGGGCCGCGGATGTGTGTTCCGTTGAACTTTCTGCCGACGGCCCCGCGCACCGGGCGGGCGCGACGGATGCCCGTGGGGACGGTGTGACGAAAGGGACCACAGGTGCCCTCTGTGGTCCCTTGTTCGCGCTCTCGGTCGTCTGTACGTCGTACACCAGTCCCAGTCGCCGATGGTCGCTCCGATGGAAGCGGGCCGGTCGGTGGGACGAGGAACCGTACGCCGAATGCCGCAGTGATGTGCGGTGCATCGAGGGGGTGGTACTGCTGGCATATGCCCACCGACTATCGATCCGCCGGAATGTGCCCCGGTGCACGGTCAGGCGCCCCGTCTGCGGTCGACCGCAGCCTCGACGGCGATGGTCAGCGCTCCGCGCGCCGGGCGCGGACGCTCAGGGCGATGACGGAGACGAGGAACCAGAAGGCACCGAAGGCCGAGTACCCGGCAACAGTGGACAGGCTGCTCGTCGCCGAGGCGGAGGAGGCGGCGATGGTGGCACCGGCGAGGACGGACTGCGCGCCGCTCACGATCATCGGCCACTGGGCGCCGACCGTGCGCCGCCGCCGGATCGCCACGACGAGCTGAACCGCTCCGGACAGCAGGGCCCAGACGCCGAAGACGAGAAGGGCCGTCCTGACGGAGGAGAAGGCGGCCACGATCATTCCGGCGGTGGTCGCGAGGCCGAGAGCCACGTTCACGGCACTGACGTTGTCCGAGCCGGTGCCGGCCAGGCGGCGCTCGAGGAGCGTGGCGACCACGTCCCACAGGGGGTAGACGACGAGGAGCACGGCCGCGATCGGGGTGGGGCTGTCCGCCGACACGAGGGAGGCGGAGGTCGTGAGAACCAGTGCCACCCAGACCAGCGAGAAGGCGACGCGGATCAGGTGGAGGGATCGCAGCGCGGAAGGCGTCGGCGCGGTCGTGGTCGTAGCCGGCGAAGTGACGGTGGTCTGTGTCATCGGGAGTCCCGTTGCGATCGTGAGGAAGTGAGGCGGGCGCCTCGACGACGAGTCTCAGCGGCCTCGCACCCCGCCGCGTACTTCGAACGAAGTAGTTGTGCCGCCCACTTCGACGGAACGGGTTCGCGCTGCTCCGGCGCCCGAAGCCGGGCTCGCCGTGTACATCGTTCGAAGTACACGGTCGCGGTGAACGTGCACGAGAATCGGCTCATGGCCACAGCGCACGACAGTCAGGACGGGCCGGTGGCACCCCTGTGGGTCCGCCGCCCCGAGGTGCTGCACCGAGCCGCCTACGTTGTGGCCGCGCTGGTGTTCACCGGTCAGATCGTGGCCGTGGCGCTGCGCGGCTCGGACTGGCCGACGGCCCTCGGCGTACTGCTCGCCGGCAGCGGTGTCGCCCTTTCGTGGCGGCAGCCGTGGGCCGGACTGGTCGTGGTGAGCGCGGCGTCCTTCGCCGTCACAGCGGTCGGGCACGACCCGCTGTCGGTGTGGATGATGGCGGTCCTCGTGCTGTTCTCGGTCAGCCTCAGGGGAAAGCAGCCACTGGTCGCGACCGGCGTCGTGGCGGCGTTCTTCCTGGGCGCGTTCATGACGGTGGGAGGCTTCCGCGGCGGCGCGGTGGTCGGGGCCGCCGCCCTCTTCTCGGCCATGGCGGGAGGTGCGACCGGGGCCGCGCTCCGCATCCACCGGGACCACTGGTGGACCCTGGAGGAGCGGGCCGAGAGCGCCATCGCCACCCGTGAGATCGAAGCCACCCGGCGCGTCACTGAAGAACGGCTCCGTATCGCCCGGGACCTCCACGACGTCATCGGCCACCAGGTCGCGATGCTGAGCATGCACCTGGGGGCCGCCGAGATCGGACTGCCCGCGGACGCCGAGGCCTCCCGGCAGGCCCTCGTGTCCGCCAGGTCCAGCGCCCGCACCGTCGTCGTCGAGACGCAGCGCATCCTCGCCCTCCTGCGCCTCGGGGACGAGGCCAGTGACGACGAGGCGCTCCGGCCGACCCCGGCGCTGAGCGGACTGCGAGGACTGGTCGCCTCCTTCGAGAGTGTCGGCCTCGACGTCCGGGCCGCCATCGAACTCCCCGACGGTTTCGTCGAGCCCAGCGTCGGCGTCACCGTCTACCGGGTCGTCCAGGAAGCACTCACGAACGCCTACCGGCACGGCGAAGGGACCGCGACCGTGGAGGTGCGCGAACAGGACGGCAGGATCCACGTCACCGTGGAGAACCCCGTCGCCCGCTCCGCACATGGCTCCGGCCCCGGCAGCGGACTGGGGCTCGTGGGCATGCGCGAACGCGTCGAGTCCTCCAACGGGCGGCTCACCATCGACGGTCACGACGGGCGGTTCCGGGTCCACGCGGAGTTCAGCCTGCTGGGAGCCGTCGTCCGATGACGCGCATTCTGATCGTCGACGACCAGGACGACATCAGGGCCGGGATCCGGGCGATGCTCCGCCTCGACCCGGGGCTCGTGGTCGCGGGGGAGCTCTCCGACGGGCTCCAGGTGGTGCCCTTCCTCCGGGACCACCCCGTCGACCTCGTGCTGATGGACATCCGGATGCCCGGCATCGACGGCGTCGAGGCCACACGCCGGATCCGCGCGGAGCACTCGCCCCAGGAGACTCGGGTGATCGTGCTGACCACGTTCGACCAGGACGACATCGTGCTAGCCGCGCTGCGCGCGGGCGCCAACGGATTCCTGAGCAAGACCGTGAGCCCCGCTGAACTCGTCGCCGGGATCAACGAGGTCGTCGGCGGTGGCGGCGCGCTGTCGGCCGCCGCCACGGCAGCGCTCATCGGGCACATGACCGACAGTCCGCCGCCGGTGGTCGACCGGGAACTGCTGCGCCGCTTCGACGCGTTGACGCCCAGGGAGCGGGACGTGGTCCTCCTCGTCGCGAGCGGCCTCGGCAACGACGAGATCGCGGCCCAGATGTCCGTGTCGCCGTTCACCGTGAAGACGCACGCGGTACGGGCGATGACGAAGGTCGGTGCACGGGATCGAGCACAACTCGTGTCGTTCACCTTCCGCGCCGGGCTCTATCCCTGACGCCGGGCTTCGGGGGCGACTTCGGGGGCGACGAGGGCAGGATTCGAACCTGCGTCCACCCGGGAACAGAGCCGGGCGCTCCTCCGCAGAGCTTCCTCGTCGCCACCGCGATCATTGCCTGAGCCGCAGTGCGGGGCAACCGGTTTGTGCGCGAGCCGGTCCGGTCACGTCCACTCCTGAACGGCGGCACGCTTCTGCTTGCCGGAGAAGACCCCCGCCGACCGGAGCGCGCCGGCCATGAGCGGATCGGCTACGGCGACCCCGTGGACCAGCTCGGGCGTCCTGCGGAAGGCGACGGCCTCCATCAACGGGCGGGGAGCGGTCCAGGCAGCGGCGACCGGGTCCACCCGGTGCCGGGCGCAGACCGCCTCGACGAGCGAGCGCGGACACTCCTTCTCGCCCCGCAGCACTTCCCAGGGCAGGGGGAGCTCAGCCCAGACATAGGTGTCGGGATGCAGTCCGCCGCCGCTCATGCGGTGCCAGTACGCCACGTCGGCAGCCATCAACCGCGGGACCTTGCCGGGGCAGATCCGGTCCAGGATCTCGTCCTGCCCGAGCTCGGTCAGCAGCGCGAACCAGTGGGCACGGGCCGTGTTCCAGGCCTGCGCGGCCTGGTTCCACGTCGACGAGTCGTCACCGCGGCGCACGATCATCGTGTCGCGCTCCAGCGGATGCCGGTTCCAGGCGTCCTCCAGCAGATCCGCGACCTGGCGCAGGAATCCGTTCCACCGGACCAGCAGGCGAGTGAGGTCCTCGTCGGACACCTGGGCCAGCACGGCGCCCGTGGGGTGCACATGCGCGATGGCGTACCAGCCGGCCCGTTCGGGCGTGAGGCGCTGGAACAGGGCCTCGGCGACCTCGTCGTAGACCTGTCGCTGGCGGCCGTTGGTGAAGACGCTGCGCATGTGGCCGCGCGCCGTGACGTAGGCGATGAAGGCCGCCGTGTCCGGATCGGCGGCGAACAGCTCGTACGGCAGGGCGTGGGCGAGGGCGCCCTTGCCGGTCATGACCACCTCGCGGCGGTGCTGCTCGTGGATGACCCGGGCCAGTTTGGCCTCCATCCGGCGCAGCAGCCGGAAACGCTTGTTGTACTGGCGCTTCGACAGCTCCCCGAGGCCCGCCGCGGCACGCTCGCTCCGGTCGAGGCGATCCATGCCGAAGTCGTTCTGCCCGTACGAGCGGCCGATCTCCTCGCCCGCTCGCCGGATCACCTCCTCGATCCGCGCCGGGTCGTCCCCCGCACCGCCCGGGAGTTGCGGCACGTTCGTGAAGAGGCTTGCCGCCCGGGCGAGTTGACGTTGGGCGCCGACCGGGCGGGCGAACTCCTCCCGCATGGAGGTGTAGCCGTGCCAGAGATTGCGCAGCGAGTGCTCGGCGGCCTTCGCGAGCGCCACGTCGGTCGCCGCGTCGAGGTCCGTGCCCTGGGCGGCGTACATGTCCTGGATGAGCCGGGCCACGTCTTCCGGACGCTTGCGCAGGGTGAGCGAGGCGTGCAGTTCACGGAGGATCTGTTCGGATGCGGGCGACGGCATGCGGCACAGCGTGTCACCACGGCGGCGGGGGTCTCCACTGCTTATTCGCTCGGGGGCCGGCCGGGCCGACGCGGGGCGAGCCGCTGCGGACGGACGAACGGCGGCCGGGCGCCCGTAGGTTGTCCCGGCCGGTACGTGCCCCGCGTGTCGGCCGGACGCCTGCCCTGTGTCAGTGCCGTCCCCGGATGCTGTCGATGATGCGGGTCCAGTTGTCGCCTCCGTGTCCCTGCTCGATCGCGTGGCGGTAGTGGGCCTGCACGGCCAGGGGGAGCGCGAGGTCGAGGCCGAGTGATGCGCTGGTCTCGACGATGTGGTCGGACGTGGCACCCATCATGGTGACCGTGCTCAGAGCGCCGGGGTGTTCTCCGGCGTCCAGTGCGGCGCCAGGGTTCGCCTCCCCGGCCCTGAGGATGTCACCGACCGAGTCGGCGAAGGAGAGCAACTCCGGCAGTGCTTCCGCGGCCTTGAGACCGGCGGTGCCCAGCATCGCGGTGGCGTGCATCAGTGCCGACAACGTGCTGAGGAACACCGTGAGTTGAGCCTGGTACATCATCTGGGCGAGGCCCGGGTCGGCGCCCAGATACCGTGCTGTTCCGAGTGGTGCCAGCGCCGCCCGGTGCTGCTCCATCACCTCTTCACGGCCGCTGTAGAAGATGTGCGCGGCCTCCGTGCCGACCATCGGCGCGGGGACCATGACACCTCCGGTGAGGAAGCCTGCGCCGTGGTTCGCCGCCCAGGCCGCCGCCTCTCGGGTGCGGTCGGGGGTGTCGGAACTCAGGTTGACCAGTGTGCGGCCGGCGAGCGCCGCGGTGGTGCCGCCGAGGATGTCGTACATCGCCCGGTAGTCGGTGAGGCTGAGGAGCACGAGGTCACTCGCTTCGACCGCCTCGCCGGGTGTCGCGGCGAGCCTCGCTCCGTCGGCGACGACGCCGTCGGCCCGGCGGGCGGTGCGGTTCCACACGGTGACCGGGTGCCCGGCGGTGAGGAGGGTGCGGGTCATGGCCTGACCCATCGGACCGAGCCCGATCACGGTGATCGTGTTGTTCTGCCTGGTGGAGTCGTTCAGTTGTTCGTTCACCTCTCCATGGTCGGAGAGCATCGCTAGGGTCGGAAGTACCCACTAATTTCTGCGGTACTTACCTTTCAGTAAGGGGCTCAGTGATGGCCAAGGCACCGAGAAGCGGTCGCTACATCTGCGGCATCGACGCGGGGCTCGACGTGGTCAGCGGAAAGTGGAAGGGACTGATCCTCTGGGAACTCGACGCCCACGGAATGCGCCGTTTCGCCGAACTCCGGCGTGGCTTACCGGGCGTGAGCGAGAAGATGCTGACACAGCACCTCCGGGAGATGGAGGAGGACGGCCTCGTACACCGCAAGGTCTACGCCGAGGTGCCGCCGCGCGTGGAGTACTCCCTCACAGAACACGGCCATACGCTCAACCGGGCGCTGGAACCCTTGGGAGCGTGGGGAGTTGAGCGGATACGCCGGGAGGGGGCCGAGAAGGTCGAGGTGGCGGAGACCGTACCGAACCGGCAGCCGGGCTGAGCCATCGCCTTCCTCGTCCGGCTCGCCCACCACGCTTCGGGGCACGGCAGTACCGAGACCCGCGGCACCTCACATGCGGGCTTTCAGCACGTCGACCTCGCACCCCGGCGCGAACGGGTCGAAGCCGTGCTCCACCAGCCAGCGGACCACCAGCAGACTGCGCAAGGACCACCACGCGCGGATCACGTCCAGGTCTACGGCGGTGCCGTAGCCGGAGATGACGTCGTCCAGGTGGTCCTCGTGCCCGAGAGTGAAGGTGGCGAGGTCGTACAGGGCGTCGCCCTGGCCCGCCTCGGACCAGTCGATGATGCCCGTGACCTCGTCGCCGTCGACGAAGACGTGCGCGATCTGCAGGTCGCCGTGGGTGAACGCCGGAGTCCACGGCCGGAACGCGGCCTCGGCCACCTGGCGATTGCGGGTGACCAGGTCCGCGGGCAGGACGTCGTGCGTCACGAGCCACTCGCACTCGTCATCGAGGTCAGCCACCAGTGAGGCCACGCTCCGGCCGGCCCTGCCGGGGCGGGGCGGCAGCGGGGCGTCGTGCAGCATCCGCATGGCGGCGCCCGCCGCGGCCCATGCGCAGGGCGATCCGGTCGCCGGTCCGCCGAGGCGTCCGACCGTGGTGCCGGGGAGCGCGGCGAGCGCGAGCGCGGGCGGCTCGCGCCACAGGACCCGTGGGGTGGGGACCGGCGCGAGGGCCATCGCCTCGACCTCGGCGTCGAGGCGCGACTGATCGCCGTCCACCTTCAGAAACACATCGCCGACGCGCAGTGTCGCCCGCTCGGAATGAGCGACGACGACCTCGACCTCGTCCATGGGCGACCAGTATCCCGGGGATGCCTCCCGGCGTCGCCGGGTTTCTCACGTGCGATGACGAGGCCGGCCGAGACCCGCCGCCGAGGTCTGGCTACGGGAGGCGCGGGGCGTGGCCGCTCACTGCTCGCCGTGGACTGTCGCCGCCCGGGACCGCTCGGGTCGGCGCAGTCCCGCGACGAGGAGCGCGACCAGGGTGCGCGGGTTGTAGTCGGGGTCGTTCTCCGCGCCCACGCAGAGGTTGCCCACGCCGCGCATCAGCTCGAGCCCTCCGATGCCGGAGCGGATCTCGCCTGCGGCCACAGCGGCGTCGAGAAGCTGAGTGCATACCGGTACGAGGTGCTCGATGAAGTGGGCGTGCAGGGTCTCGAAGCCGGCGTTGTCGTGCTGCAGGGCGGCGGCGAGTCCGTGTTTGGTCACCAGGAAGTCGACGAAGAGGTCGATCCACCGCTCCAGCGCCTCGTACGCGGTGGGGCAGCTCGCCAGCAGGGCGGGGCCGGCCTCGACGCAGGTCTCCACCTGGTGGCGGAAGACCGCGACGATCAGGTCCGCCCGGGTGGGGAAGTGACGGTAGATCGTGCCGATGCCCACGCCGGCCCGGGCGGCGATGTCGCGTACCGGCGCGTCGACGCCCGAGGTGACGAAGACTGCGGCAGCCGCGTCCAGCAGGATCTGCTTGTTGCGCCGGACGTCCTTGCGCTGGGACGCGGCGGCTTTCTCCGTGCCCTGGCGGCTGTCGCTCACTGCGGGGCTCCTCTCGGCGGATCGCGCAGGGATCCGGTTGCGCATGGTTCTTGGAACGAGGTTCCGTTTCGGCCATGATGACAGACCGGGCGAGCGGACCGACCACCGCCACTGCTGCGATCCAGCAAGGGCACGGCCCGATCGGGGTCACCGTCCCCCTGCTCAGCCGGGGGCGCTACTGCCCTGGGGCCGCCAGCCGCCAGCCGCCAGCCGCCAGACGCCGAGCGACCGACGGGTCGGCCGCATCCCGTCCCGTCGACGCACGCGGGCGTCTGGCGGAGGGCACGACCACGCGCGGGCACGGATCTCCCCGCGCGTGGTCGGCAGCCGCCCCCCCAGGCCACGGAGGAGGGGGCGACTTGGGGCAGCCTTACGACCTCACCGTGCTCAGTCGCCGACGGGCGTGCCGAACCAGCGGGAGAGGTGGTGGTCGAGATCCTGCTGATCGTCGCCGATCCAGGCGACGTGGCCGTCGGGGCGGAGCAGGAGGCACGGCACGTCGAGTGGCGCGGTGGGATCGGCGATGAGGTCGACCCGGTCCGACCAGCCTCCGACGGTCAGTCGTTCGGTGCGGTCGAGCAGCAGTCCCCGGCCGTGGTGCAACAGGTCGTAGAGGCGACCCTGCTTCACGTCGATGTCGCGCAGACGGCGGCCGAGCAGCTCGGGCCCTTCGCCGAAGTCGTAGCGGACGCCGATCGCGGTGATCTTCTCGATGAGAAGACGGTTCACCTCGTCGAAGTCCATCAGCTCGGTGAGGAGCCTGCGCACGGCCCGCGGCCCCGGCTCGGTGGACAGCAGTTCCATCTGGGTGCGGGTGTTGTCCAGGACGTCGGCGGCGACCGGATGACGTTCGGCCTGGTAGGTGTCGAGCAGTGTGTCCGGCGCCCGGCCCCGGACCTGAGCGGCCAGTTTCCAGCCGAGGTTGAAGGCGTCCTGAAGACCCAGGTTGAGGCCCTGTCCGCCGATGGGCGGATGGATGTGCGCCGCGTCGCCGGCCAGCAGCACGCGCCCCACCCGATAACGCTCCGCCAGCCGGGTGGCGTCGCCGAAGCGGGACAGCCAGCGCGGGGAGTGCACACCGAAATCGGTTCCGGCGACGGCGCGCAGCCGGTCCCTGAAGTCGTCGAGGGTCGGTCGTGTCGCGCGATCGGTCACTCCCGCCGCCGGAACCACCACGCTGTAGACCCCTTCGCCGAAGGGCCGCAGCCAGAACCGGTGATGGACCTCGCGGACCTCGGCCATCTTGGCGGCGATCTCCTGCGGCGGCACCCCCACCTCCATCTCGCCCATCAGCGTGTCGTTCCGTGCTGGCTCGCCGGGGAAAGCGACCCCGAGCAGCTTGCGCACCGTACTGCGCGCGCCGTCACAGCCGACGAGGTAACGCGAGCGCACCCTCTCGCCGTCGCCCAGGTTGACGGTCACCCCCTGCTCGTCCTGCTCGAATCCGGTGACCGCCCGCCCGCGAAGCACCTGCGCACCGACTTGGGTCGCGTGCTTCTCCAACAGGTCGACGAGGACCGGCTGCGGGATGCCCAGCAGATAGGCGTGCGCCGAATCCAGGCCCTGGGGCGCGGGTTTGTTGATGGCGGCGAAGAAGCCACCGGCCGGACGCTGCCTGCCGTGCGGCAGGATGCGGTCCAACAGCCCGCGCATCGCCATCAGTTCGAGACTGCGCATGTGCAGACCGACGATGCGGACGAAGGACGCGGGCTCGGTGTCCTTCTCCAGGACGAGTACCCGTACATCGTGCAGCCGGAGTTCGGCGGCCAGCATCGCGCCGGTCGGCCCGCACCCGGCAATGATCACGTCGAAGTCGAACCCGGCGGGCTCGCGATCGGTGCCGGCTCCGGCTTCCGACCGCGCGAGTCCGGAGACGCCGCCAGGGGCTCCCGACGGCGGGAGTCCGGGGACGCCTCCCGCGGTGAAGTCGCGGTCGACCGGTTCGTCCGATGACGTGTCGGCGGTGAACTGCGGAGAGTCCATGGGTGTTGCCCTTCAGGAGTGCCTTGTTGTCGAGGCGCTCCCGGCGACACCTGCGTCAGTCGCCGGCCGTGACGGACAGGGGGAGCACCCACATCGCTACAGCGTTCATGGGTCTCACCTCCTCGGGTGGTGTCACGGACAACGGCAAGCTACAAGCCCGATCTTCGCCCGTCCAGTCCTTTTCTCAGCCGCGGGCCGTTCAGGCCCCGGCAGGATCCAAGCGGACGCAGCACCGGCCCGGGGTGGGCGCGAGCTCGGCCGTGTACGCGCGCTCGTCCAGGCCGTGCAGGACACCGCGCAGCAAGTGCAGGTTCATGCCGCACACCGTCTCGGTGTACTCCCGCGCCAGGGCGTGGAAGGGGCAGTTGCCCAGCACGATGGCGCCCGTCTCCTCGTGCCGCGGCTCGAACCCGTGCCGTTCGAGCAGCTCGAAGAGGCTCACGCTCCCTGCCTCGTCGAGTCGCGCGCCGAGTTCCTCGGCCCTGCGGTGCAGTACCTCCTGCACCGGTGCGCCGGTCGCCGCGGATTCCTCCACGGCCTGGGCCAGCAGCCGCCCGGCGAGCTCGTAACGCCGATCCGGCAGGCTGACCGCGATCTGCTTCCGCGAGCGCCGGTACAGCTTCGCCGGCCTGCCCGCTCCCGGCCCCGTCCGCCCGCTGCGCCGCTCATAGACCACGTCGAGGAGGGACTCGTCGGCGAGGCGGTCGAGGTGGAACGCCGCGGTCTGCCGTGCCAGGCCCAGTGCGGCGGCCGCGTCGTCGCGGCTGACGGGCCCGGGCTGGCGCACCACATGGTCGTACAGCCGTCTGCGGGTCGGCTCGTCCAAGGCGGCGATGGCCGAGACATCGGGGTCGCGTACTTCCTTCGGGTCGTCCACGAACACCAGTGTAAAACCCACGACCATTGACTAAAGAAAGGATGGGGTCTTCTATAAGTGATGAGAGTTGTCGTTAGAAGGAGAGGTCGTCATGTCCTCCGCAACCGCAAGCACCCCGTCCGCCGCCGCCACCCGGCGCGGACAGTTCGCTGATCCCGGCTACCAGGCCTTCGTGATCCTGCGTACGGCCTTCACCGTGGCGCCGATCCTGTTCGGGCTGGACAAGTTCGCCAACCTGCTCGTCGACTGGCCCGCCTACCTCGCGCCGTGGATCAACGACCTCGTTCCCGGCAGCGCCCAGGCGGCCATGTACGCCGTGGGCGTGATCGAAATCGTCGCCGGCATCGCCGTGGCCCTCGCGCCCCGTTTCGGAGCCTGGCTGGTGGCCGCCTGGCTGGCCGGCATCATCGTCAACCTGCTGACCATCCCCGACTACTACGACATCGCCCTGCGCGACTTCGGCCTCCTGCTCGCCGCCGTCGCCCTGGCCCGCCTGGCCGCGCGCTATCAGGGCGGGAAGGAGCGCTGACGGCTGGAACGGGCCGGTGTCTCCGGCGGTGGGTGGTGGCCGAACCCGCTGTCGGAGACATGGGCTTGAGGGGGATACGGCGTTCTGCGGGCAGGGCGCCCGGAGTCCGGGGGCCCCTGTGGAGCCGCCTTCGCGTGATCGTCGCGGCTGGTCACAGGGAGACCCACACGTGCGAATGGCGCAGCCTCGGATACGGGTGGTGGCGGGCCCGCCGGCACCGGCCAGGAGAAAGGGCCTTGCAGCGCCACGGGGGAACAGCACTGCAAGGCCCTGACCCCCGTCTGCCCGGCATCAATCGGACCATGCCCGCGTGGGCCCCACCTTTTCGAGCCTTGTGCCTGCATGGCCACGTCGAGACCAGCGAGGATGAACGCGAACAGGGCACGCCCGTCGCCCTCGTCCCTTCGCAGAGCACCGCTGAAGGCCGTAGCCGGTGTGACTGCGTGGGCCCGGTGTGGCTGAGCGCGCCCGGACCCCGGTGATGAGTTTTCGCGGCCCCACCCGTCATACCTACGACAGCACACGACGAGGTGGACGGATGACGTGATGAGTGCGGACACGCGACCGGGGGCCCTGGACGATCGCAGGCTGGACGAGATGGACGAGTCGGCGTTCTCGGGACTGGCGGAACGGCACCGGCGGGAGCTGCACGTGCACTGCTACCGCATGCTCGGGTCGTTCGAGGACGCCGAGGACACCGTGCAGGAGACGTTCCTCCGTGCCTGGCGGCGGCGGGAGACCTTCGAGGGGCGGTCGACGTTCCGGGCGTGGCTGTACCGCATCGCCACCAACGCCTGCCTGGACCTGCTCGCCAAGAGCCGACCGGAGCCCGCGACCGGCGGCGAGGTGCTGTGGTTGCAGCCCTACCCGGACCGGCTTCTCGACGAGTTGCCCGCGGGCGACGCGGACGAGCCGGAGGCCGTCGCCGTCGCGCGGGAGACGATCGAGCTGGCGTATCTGGTCGCGCTCCAGCACCTCGCTCCGCGCCCACGCGCCGTGCTGATCCTGCGGGACGTGCTCGGCTGTCCGGCGAAGGACGTTGCCGAGCTCCTCGGGGACTCGGTCAACTCCGTGAACAGCGCCCTGCAACGGGCCCGCGCCGGCATGCGGGAGCACCTGCCCGCCGAGCGGCAGGACTGGACCGGCGGCGACCAGGACGCGGGGACCCGCGAACTGCTGCGCCGCTACACCGACGCCAGCGTCGCCACGGACATCGACGCGCTTGCCGCACTGTTGCGGGACGACGTCCGCTGCTCCATGCCGCCCACACCGGGCCTGTACGTCGGCCGCGACGCGGTGGTGAACGACTGGCGTGAGAGCGGCTTCGAGGGCATGCGCGGCCTGCGTGCCGTCCGCACCGCTGTGAACCGGCAGCCTGCGGTCGCCTTCTACCTCTGGCAGGAGGGTGCGGGCGCGTATCTGCCGCTGACGATCGACGTCCTGCGTGTCACCGGGGGAGCGATCACCGAGATCGTCACCTTCCACGACGACCAGTTCCCGCGGCTCGGGCTGCCCGAGCGGCTGCCGGCCGACAGTACGGCGTAGCCCCGCTCCGAGCGCCCGCGCCACCCAGCCCCTGTGCCCCACCCAACCGAACCGTCGAGGAGAGACATGACCAGCGTGCACGAAAGAGGGGCCGTCGTAGCCCCCGAACCGGGCCGGATCAACAGCACCCACCGCCTTCGCGGCCTGGTCGGCCCCGGTCTCATTGCCGCACTCGTGGCAGTGCCGGCCACCACCCTCGCCGCGGCGCTGGCCCGGGCGGTCGGCGTCGACTTCGAGGTCCCCGATGGTGGCGAGGCGATCCCCTTGTCCGGCTTCGGCGTGGTGACCGGGTTCTTCTCGGTCGTGGGCATTGCCATCGCCGTCGTCCTGCTGCGCTGGAGCGCCCGCCCTGTCGCGCACTTCGTGTGGACGACAGTGACGCTGACCGTGATCTCGCTGGTCCCGCCCGTCCTGTGCGGGGCGGACGCCGCCACCGCCGTCACGCTCATCGGGCTGCACCTCCTGCCTGCGACGGTGATGATCTCCACCCTGGCGCGGTGCCTCCGCAACCGGACCGCTTGACGGCCCCGCACGGGCATGTTGGTCTGCGCCCGCCACTGTCAGTGGTGTCGCCTACGGTTCTCGATATGGTCATGCGCTCCATACGGGGGCGCATCCGGGCGGGGGTGCGGGTCACGCATGCAGGAGATCGCGATGTACCAGGCGGGAGACGTGCGCGAGGCGTGGGGCCGGATCACCGCGTGGCTGGAGCGGAACGATCCTGATGTTCTGGCCGAGCTTGGTGGCCCCGGGAGTGGGGCCGCCATCAGAGACGCCGAAGTGCGCATGGGGGTGGAGCTGCCCGAGGAGATGCGTCAGTGGCTGCTCACGAACGACATCGATGCCGGCAAGCAACCCGATGACCGATCCCGCCTGGTGGCCTTCGGATGCGGGATACCTCTCCCCGGCGGGCATCTCCTTCTCGGACTGACGGACATCCAGCGCGTCTACCTCAGCCGGAAGGGAGTGGAGGAGTCGCAGCCGTCCGCTGACACCGACCATCCGTTCTGGCGTCGTGAGTGGGTGCCGGTCGCCGCCGAACGCGACGGTCTGTACGGCACGTTCCTGGACACGGTCAACGGAACCATTGGAACGTGGTCCGACGGGCACGATCCCGAGGAGGGCGTGTACGCCTCGCTGTACGCGTTCTTCCAGAAGGCGGCGGACCAACTGGAAGGGGTCTCCTCGGGAGACTGGAGTGGCCCTGGTGCGCCCGACCGGTCCCGACGGCTCGATCCCCGTCCCGAGGACGAGCCGATACGTCTGTGGGCACGGGCCAACGGCTATCAGGTGAATGATCGTGGGCGTGTTCCGGCATCCATCCGCGAGGCTTTCGAGAGGTCGCGACGGTGACCACCGGGTCCGGTTGCACCGGCCGATGGTCACGTCTCGGGGAGATGGGCGACGATCACGCGTGCCGGGAGGAACGGTCGCGGGACGACTGATCCACGGGGCGGGCGGCTGCGGCGGCCATGAGGGCCATCATGAGCGCGACCACGCCGACGATGATGTTGTTGACGATGGTCCTGGTGGTGCTGACGTCACCTGCCACGACCCAAGGTGCGACGATCGTCCACACGCTGAGCGCGCACGCGGCCCAGGCCATGCTGTGGGACCGCTCGTAGGCCCGCCCGAAACCACCGCTCATGATCACGGCGTACGCGATGCCGACGATCAGGTTGTTGACGGCCAGGGTGGAGAAACCGTTGAATCCCGCGATCCACGGGGAGGCCGCCAGGTAGAGGCCCGTGATCAGAGCCATTGACTCGACAGCCTGTGCCCTCGGAGTCGTCGCGGCGCGCTCGGCCATCTCGTGCCGGTTCCGCATGTCGATGATGTCCGGGTGCGTTGCCATGTCAGGCCGGGGTTGTGTCGTCATTGTGATTTTCTCCTATTTACCTCTTATGCGTGGTCTATGCAGGTGAGTAACCCTCCGGGTACGTAGAGTCGTCGCTGGGGCGCCTGAATTAGAAGATTTTGAGGAGACGGTGGCCCCACGTGATCGCAGGACGCCGCTCGGAGGGGAGCCGGCCGGAGGCGTGACTGGCATCGGCTGCCGTTGGTCGGACTGGGCGCGAAGGCGCGCGGCCGGGTGAACCGTCGTCGAGGCGGGTCCCGGTCACGCGAAGTTCGTGACCGGGACCCCGAGTTCAGCTACTCCAAGCGCTGTCGACCGGCGCTAGTTGCGGTACCGGAACACGATCCGGCCGCGTGTCAGGTCGTAGGGCGGGAGCTCCACCAGCACCCGGTCCTCCAGCATGATCTTGATGTAGTGCTTGCGGATCTTCCCGCTGATGTGCGCGAGGACTTGGTGGCCGTTCTCGAGCTCCACGGTGAACATGGCGCTGCGCAGGCACTCGACGACCCTGCCCTCGACCTCGATGACGTTCTTGTTCTTGGTCATCGCACCAGCTCCAGGTTGCTGCCCACCGGCCGGGCGCCGATGCCCTCGAACAGTGCCGAGCCCGCCCGGTTGGACTCCTGAACCTCGGCATAGGCCTCGGTGAAGCCGTTGAGATGCAGTGTTCCCAGCGCGTGGGCCAGCAGCGACCGCGCGATGCCGCGGCGCCGCTCGTCCGCCCGGACCGCGATCAGGCCGAGGCGCGGCCGGATCACCGTCACGACCCGGATCAGCCCCAGGTAGCGGTCCGGGGCAGCCGCCACCGCGTACTTCGACGGATCGACGATGGTGTCGCCGTCCTGGCGGGGGATCACCTCCGCGGGCATCGACTGCCACCCCACGGTCGCCTCGACTTCGTCACGGATGGCCCGGTCCACCTCCCGCAGCAGACGCTCGTCCGCCTGGCCGGCGGGGATGATCGTCACGCCCGGAGGCGGCAGAGTGCCGTCGAGCCCGGTCACCTGTGGATCGGTCGGTACGACGTACTCCCACTCGCGGCGCCGGACCGTGAAACCCGCCCGCTGCCACGCGGCTGTCAGTGCTACGTCGGCTTCGTCGACCACCGTGTACAACGGAGCCGGAAGTTCAGCCGGCATCGTTTCGGCGAGACGGTCGAAGACGGCGTCGTGCCACGCGTCGATGCCGACGAACAAGCGTCCGTCGGGCCGGTGTTGAGCATGCCCGCGACCGACCACCAGGTCGTCGTCCAGCGCATGCCATTGCCTGTCCGCGACACGCGTGATCATGACCGCGTCCTCGCCCAGGCCGGATGTGAAAGGCGTTGTGCTCATCGGAGTCTCCCTCCAGGAGTGCCTCGATCTCAGGCGCTCCTGGCGACACCGAACGTCAGCCGCCGGACCGTGACGGGTTGAGGGAGCACCCACGGGTAACTGTGTTCACGGGGCTCACCTCCATACGACGACTTCACGGTCCGCGGGGAAAGTAGCAGCGGGGCGACGCCGGGCTCAAACCCTTTTTGTTCGGTGCTCAGTGACGCACTCGGGCTTCGGTTCGGGCATCGGCGCCCGTCCATGGCGCGGTGGCGGCGGCGGCCATGGAGACGGTGGCGAGGAGGCAGAAGAGCGGGCCGTATCCGCCGAGCGGCACGGTCAGGGCGGCGCCGGCGAACGGCGCGAGGGCTGCCGCCGTGGTGGCCGGTGCCGCGAGGAGCCCGGAGAGGCGTCCGTAGTGCGTGGCGCCCCAGCGGTCGGTGATGGCGGTGGCCTGGAGCAGGGTGAGGTTGCCGCGGACCATGCCGGCCACGACCGACACGGCGATGAGCAGGGCGTAGGGGCCGGGTACCGCGGCGAAGGCGGCGGTGGTGACGCCTCCGAGGGTGATGAGGATCGTCGTGCGGGCCGTCGTGGTGGTACGGCGTGCGAGGGCTGCGTACAGCGTGCGGCCGAGGGTCTGTCCGGCGCCGCCGATGCCGAGGGCCCAGGCGGCCTGGCCGGTGGTGTACCCGCGTTCGAGGAGGAGCGGGACCAGGGCTACGACGACGGCGTACATCGCGAAGCCCGACAGGGTGAAGGCGGCGGCGAGCAGCAGGAACGGACGGCTGCGCTCGACTTTGGCCGAACCTGCGGCGGCCCGTGCGGGGCCGGTCGGAGAATCGGGCCAGGGTGCGCGCAGTGCCAGGGCGTGCGCGGGAACGGTGACGGCGGCGAGGACGGCAGCGAGCACCAGGTAGGTGTGACGCCAGGACAGGTGGTCGACGAGAGCCGCGGTCAGGGGGGGGCGAAGACGGTGGAGGCGAGGCCTCCGGCGAGGGTGACGACGGTCAGGGCCCGCACGTGGTCGGGGGCCCACCAACGGGTCAGGGCGGCGAAGGCGGGCTGGTAGAAGGTGCTTGCCATCGCCAGCCCTGCCAGCGCCCAACCGGCCATGAAGACAGGCACGTTCGGGGCCACGGCCACGATCAGCAGACTGGTCACGCCGAGCATCGAGCCGACGGTCATGACGGTACGCGGGCCGTGCCGGTCGAGGATGCGCCCGACGCGGATCCCGGCGACGGCTGAGACCACGAGGCCGAGGGAGAAGGCCGCCGTGGTCGCCCCGGTGGGCCAGCCGGTCGCGGCGGTGATCTGCGGGTTGAGGACGGGGAAGGCGTAGTAGACGATGCCCCAGCTCACGATCTGCGTGACGCAGAGGGCGGGCAGGGCGGCACGGGGCCGCGACCGGTCCCCTGTTCCGGTCGCGACCCCGTTCGCCGGGGTGCTCAGCTCGGTCACGAGCCGCAGCAGCCGCCCGCCGGGGTCTGTTCGGCATCCGCTCCGACCACGGCGGCCCCTTCGGTCAGGGCAGTCGTCCCGACCACGGCGGGGGCGCCGAGCTGGACGAGTTGGGGTGCCGAGGCGCAGCAGCCGCCGCCGTTCTGGTCCGCCTCGGGCGAGTCGAACAGACCGGCGCCGCCGCATACGCCCGTTTCGGGGAGCGTGAGTTCCACCTTGTCGGCGGCCTCGATGTCACCGGCGAGGGCGGCGGCGACGGAGCGGACCTGCTCGTAACCGGTCATCGCGAGGAACGTGGGGGCACGGCCGTAGGACTTCATGCCGACCAGGTACACGCCCTGCTCCGGGTGGGCCAGCTCGCGGTGGCCGTGCGGGTAGACGGTGCCGCAGGAGTGCTGGTTGGGGTCGATCAGCGGAGCCAGCTCGACCGGCGCCTCAAGACGTTCGTCGAGACGCAGGCGCAGTTCGGAGAGGAAGGACAGGTCGGGGCGGAAGCCGGTCAGCACGATCACCTCGTCGACCGCGTCGAGGCGGCGGCCGTCCTCGCCGACCAGGACCAGGCGGCCCTCGTCGTCCCGCTCGACGGCCTCGGTGCGGAAGCCGGTGACCGCGTCCGCGTGACCGGCGTCGACGGCGGCCTTCGCCGCCAGGCCGAGTGCGCCGCGGGCGGGGAGCTGGTCGGCTTCACCGCCGCCGAAGGTCGAGCCGGAGATGCCGCGCCGCAGGACCCACACCCCCTTGGTACCGGCGCCGTCGGCGGACTTGGCGAGGTCGGCGAGATAGGCGAGCGCGGTGAAGGCGGAGGCGCCGGAGCCGATGACGGCGGTGCGCTTGCCCGCGTACCGGGCGCGGACGGCCGGCTCCTTGAGGTCCGGGACGCGGTAGGTGATCCGGTCGGCGGCCGCCCGCTCGCCGAGGGCCGGGAGCCCGCTGCCGCCGGCCGGGCCGGGGGCGGCCCAGGTCCCGGACGCGTCGATGACGGCGCGAGCGAGGACGCGCTCTTCGCGGCCGTCGGCGTGGGTGATGTGCACGACGAACGGCTGCTGTTCGCGGTCGGCGTCCACGATGCGGTCCCGGCCGGCCCGGGAGACGCCCGTGACGGTGGCGCCGGTGCGGACGCGGTCGCCGAGGACGTCTGCGAGTGGCTGGAGGTAGAGGTCGGCCCAGTCGCCGCCGGAGGGGTAGGTGGCCGGGTCGGGCCGCGTCCAGCCGGTGGGGGCCAGGAGCTTCTCGGCGGCCGGGTCGACCAGCTCGCCCCAGGTGGAGAACAGGCGGACGTGCGCCCACTCGCGCACCGCGGCTCCGGCCGTCCGGCCGGCTTCCAGGACCAGGGGCTCGATGCCCTGGTCGACGAGGTGGGCGGCGGAGGCCAGGCCGACGGGTCCGGCCCCGATCACGACGACGGGCAGCTCGGTGGTGGTGGGCGCGGTCACGGCGACTCCTTGCGTGTTTCGACGTTCGTCGATGGCTTGCGACCCAGCCTTACACCTGTATCGATAAGCGTCAACATAGACGTTCGTCGAAATCGCAACGGATGGCGATGGCTGGTGTCTGGGTGGCCCGGCGGGGTCACTCCCGCACGTAACGTCCCTCGCCCAGTTGGTTCGACATGTGTCAACATAGACGCATGTCGAATGCGAAGGTGCTGCCGTTGCTGGAGCCCGCCGACGGCCAGGGCGTCACGCCGTGCTGCCCGCCGCTGACGGAGCGCCCGATGACGGCTGAAGAGGCGGAGACCGCGGCGCGGATGTTCAAGGCGCTGGGCGACCCGGTGCGCTTGCGGCTGTTCTCCGCCGTGGCCTCGCACGAGGGCGGTGAGGCCTGCGTGTGCGACATCTCCGATGTCGGCGTCTCCCAGCCCACCGTCTCCCACCACCTGAAGAAGCTCAAGGAGGCCGGGCTGCTCACGTCCGAGCGGCGCGGTACCTGGGTCTACTACCGCGTCGAGCCGTCCGTGCTCGCCGCCATGGGCAAGCTGCTGGCGATGCCGGCGGCCGCCTGATCAGGGGCAGGGGAAGCGGCGAGCGGGACGGCCCCGTTCACCGGCCCGCCGTCACATGAGCTGTGCGATCGCGTGGGCGGCGTCCCGTGCCGGGCGGCCGACGCCGATGAGCGTGGCCGACGCCGGGCCCGTCCAGTCGCCGTAGCCGAGCAGGTGGAGTCGCGGCTCGCCGAGCGCGCGGGTGCCCTCGATCGGGATGTGGCCGCGCGGGCCCCGCAGGTTCAACGGCGCGAGGTGGGACAGGGCGGGCCGGAAGCCGGTGCACCAGATGACCGCGTCCGCGCGGGCCTCGCTGCCGTCGTCCCACTGGACGCCGTCGCCGGTGAGTCGGGCGAACATCGGCATCGCGGAGAGCAGTCCGGCGTCGCGGGCGTCACGGACGGGCGGTACGGCGACGATGTCGCCCAGCGAGGCCACCCCGCCCGTGTCGGCGCGGCCGGAGTCGAGCGCGCGGCGGCGGGCGGTGGCCACATCGAACAGGGCGCGGCCGTCGATGTCGTCCGGCAGGAAGCGCGGCGGGCGCAGGGTCACCCATGTGACCTCGACCCGGCCGTCCAGGGCGAGGTCGGCGGCGATCTGGGCGCCGGAGTTGCCGCCGCCGACCACGATGACGCGCTGTCCGGCGAAGCCTGCCGGAGAGCGGTAGCCCGCCGTGTGCAGTTGCCGCCCGGTGAACACGGACCGGCCTGGGACGGCGGGGAGGAAGGGCCGCGACCAGATGCCGGTGGCACTGATGACCGCGCGGGCCCGCCACGTGCCGGAATCGGCTTCGACCAGCAGACGCTCGCCGTCACGGCGTACTGCGTCCACGCGGGCGCCGTGCCAAACCGGCAGGTCGTAGCGCTTCTCGTAGTCGGTGAGGTAGTCCACCACGTGTCCGGCGCCGGGGCCGGCCTCGCCCGCCTGGGCGGGCATGAGCCGACCGGGCAGCGAGGAGTGCTCGGCCGGGGAGAACAGGTGCAGCGAGTCCCACATGTGCTGCCAGGACCCACCCGGAGCCGTGTCGGCGTCCAGGATCACGAAGTCGAGGCCCCGGCGGCGCAGGTGGTATCCGGCGGCGAGTCCTGCCTGGCCGCCGCCGACCACGACCACGTCCGCACTGTGCCGGGCCGTCATGTGCTGCCCACGCCGGCGGGCTGCGGGCTCCGTACGGCACAGGTCTGCTGAACCGCTGCGCAAGCACTCCGGATACGACGTGCGGCCGGTGGAACGACAACCACCGTTCTGTACGTCGGCATCAGCTCTCCGGTGCAACTGCTGTCAGGTGGTGATCGGCGCTGAACCTCCGGCGCCAGGCGAGTGCGACGTAGACCAGACCGATCAGCACCGGGACCTCGATGAGCGGGCCGACGACGCCTGACAGGGCCTGGCCGGAGGTGACGCCGAAGGTGGCGATGGCGACCGCGATGGCGAGTTCGAAGTTGTGCCCGCGGCGGTGAAGGCGAGGGTGGCGGTGCGGTCGTAGGCGAGGCCGAGTGCCTTGCCGAGCAGGAAGGTGCCGAAGAACATGACGGCGAAGTAGACCAGCAGGGGCAGGGCGATGCGGGCGACGTCCAGCGGCTGGGAGGTGATGGTCCGGCCCTGCAGGGCGAAGAGGACGACGATCGTGAACAGCAGCCCGTACAGCGCCCAGGGGCCGATCCGCGGCAGGAACCTCTGCTCGTAGTCGGCGCGGCCGAGCCGCTGTTCACCGATGCGGCGGGTGAGGAAGCCGGCCAGCAGCGGGATGCCGAGGAAGATGACGACGTTCAGCGCGATGTGCCAGACGGACACGTCCAGGCCCTGGCCGTCGCCGAGGTTCAACCAGCGGGGCAGCAGGTCGAGGTAGAACCAGCCGAGCAGGCCGAACGCGAGTACCTGGAACACCGAGTTCAGGGCTACGAGGACGGCGGCGGCCTCGCGGTCGCCGCAGGCCAGGTCGTTCCAGATGATGACCATGGCGATGCAGCGGGCC
This sequence comes from Streptomyces sp. NPDC107471, assembly GCF_055582845.1. Taxonomy (NCBI): domain Bacteria; kingdom Bacillati; phylum Actinomycetota; class Actinomycetes; order Kitasatosporales; family Streptomycetaceae; genus Streptomyces; species Streptomyces sp. NPDC107471. The sequence continues at coordinate 57,092 of NZ_JBVJPC010000014.1, forward strand.
AGGCCGACGACGATCAGGCCGGTGCGGTACTCGGGCAGGTCCGGCAGGAAGATCCACGCGAGGGCGAACATCACGGCCGGGCCGACGATCCAGTTGACGACCAGCGAGGAGACCATCAACCTTCTGTCGCCGGTGACGCGGTCGAGCCGGTCGTAACGGACCTTGGCCAGCACCGGGTACATCATCACCAGCAGGCCGAGCGCGATCGGCAGGGAGATTCCGCCGACCTCGATCTTCGCGAGCGCGTCGTTCATGCCCGGGACGAGCCGGCCCAGGCCCAGTCCGACGGCCATGGCGAGCAGGATCCAGACCGCGAGAAAGCGGTCGAGGGTGGAGAGCTTCCTGACGATCGAGTCGTCCCCTGCCGGGTCGGCGCTCCGGGTGCGGGCGGTGGTGGGCTCGACGGAGGTCACGGCCAGGCCCTCTTGTTCTCGGCGGCGGTGCGGGCGTCGGTGGCGAGTTCGGCGAACTGCTGCGACAGGCCGAGCAGGACCTCCGGCTTGAGCCTGTAATAGGTGAATCGGCCGCACCGCTCGGTCTCCACGAGCCCGGCCTCGCGCAGCACCTTCATGTGGTTGGACAGGTTGGTCTGCCTGGCTCCGGTCTCCTCGACCAAGTGCGTGGTGCACAGCGTCTCGCGCGCCAGCAAGGTCACGATCTTCAGGCGGAGCGGATCGCCCAGCACTCGGATCACATCAGCGTCGACTGAAGTCAGCATGCACTGATACTTTCACATCATCGCTCGCTGATGTCAGCGAGGGCTGAAGTACTGGCGGCCGGGTTCCGCCCTGCGAGGAGAGAGAACGATCACCATGGCCGAGAAGCCCTCCGTCCTGTTCGTCTGCGTCCACAACGCCGGCCGTTCCCAGATGGCCGCCGCGTGGCTCACCCACCTGGCCGGGGACCGCGTCGAGGTCCGCTCCGCCGGCTCCGCCCCGGGCGACCGGGTCAACCCGGCCGCCGTCCAGGCCATGGCCGAGGTCGGCATCGACATCTCCGCCGAGACGCCGAAGATCCTCACCGTCGACGCGGTCCGCGAGTCCGACGTCTGCATCACGATGGGCTGCGGCGAGACCTGCCCCGTCTTCCCAGGAAAGCGTTACCTGGACTGGAAGTTGGAGGACCCGGCGGGCCAGGGCGTGGAGGCCGTACGCCCCATCCGGGACGAGATCAAGGTGCTGGTGGAGGACTTGATCGCCGAGATCGCTCCGGGAGAGCCGATGGGCCGGGCGGGCGAGAGCGTTTGATCGGGTCGGGCACCAGGCCCGCGAGCAGTGAGGTGTTCGGGGTGCTCCGGCACAGGTGGGCTATCGAGAGCCGCACACCGAGGACGAACGCGTCGAGCACTGCCGTCCCGGTGCCGCGGCATCTGGCCTGCTCACTGCACGAGTTCGATGTGCGGATGGTCGGAGTTCACCGGGCAGACGTGGAGTTGCAGGTCGTAGGCGTCGGCGATGGTGAGCAGAGTGACGTTCGCGGGCCGGATGCCGAGCGGGAGCGGAGTCGGGTTCGTCCGTTCCTCCTCGGGCATCCAGCTCACGCTGCCGGGGTCCCATTCCCTGCTCGCGACGGTGAGGAGCGGGATCGTCTCGGTGCCGCATTCGGGGCAGGGGCGCGGCATGGGGTCGGTGAGGCCCCAGCGGGTCCAGCCGCCGGTCTTCCACCCGGGGGCGTGGCTCAGGTTGCGGAAGTAGAACTCCTGGGGGGTCTCCGCGCCGGTGGCGTCCCACGCGTATCCGGCTGCATCCCACCGGCTCTCGTCGCCCAACTGCTGTTGCAGTTCCCTGCTCAGCTCCATGGGGCTGGGGTACTCGGTGACCTGCTCGGGTGCCAGCAGGCACGGCATCGGCAGGTACCAGTCGAACTGGATCACGGGCGGCTCGGGCGGGGCGTCGAGGACCTCGGTGACGGAGGCGGACGAACGCCAGCGCAGGGCGGTTCGGGGGTGTGCGAAATCCTCGTGGTCGCAGGGGCACCACAGGACCTGGAGCAGATCGGCTCCGGGAGGGCTGCCCGGGAGGGGCACGTCACGGGCGTAGAGCTGGGCAACGGGAATCATGGGAATCGGACCCTCGAACCACGGGTGGCCCGTGCTGAGCCGCTGCTCGATCTCCTCCTCCTCCGGCGTGACCGCGGGGGCCTGGGGGTCGCGGAGTCGGCGCTCTGCCGCTGCCGTTCGGATGCGACGCAGAAGCCGGATCTCGTCCGGGGAGTGCATCTCGTCCGACGCTTCGCTGTCGTGTGGCACCTCGCAGTGCGGCCACGGCTCGTCAGCGGGCCACAGGAGCGGCCCGCCGACGGAGCTTTCGTACGGCGTGGGCGACCCGGGGCGTGGATGCAGCCGGGTCGCCGTGCGGGCCAGCGGGGCCAGTTGAGGGAAGAGCGCGGTCACGTCGAGCGGCCGCGGCGGGGTGGTGAAACTCATGCTGGCTCCCGATGGCGCGAACTGACTGTGATCAGTTGCCGAGGTTGTACAACCCGGTGTTCTTCAGGGTGTTGGTGACATAGACGTTGGCAAACAACTGCTCGGTCGTCCCGTCCGCCCGCTCGATGTCGGCGTTCATCGTGACTCCCACCGGGATCGTACTGGTGGCGTCGTTGTAGACGGGCGTCACCTGGTAGAAGATCGCGTCGTCCGGTCCGAAGGCGGACTCACTGCTCTGGATGACCTTCTGCGCCATGGCCTCGTAGGTTCGCATGCTGGGCGTTCCCGTGTTCATCCCCGCCTGCCAGCAGGGGACGAGATTGACCTGGATACCCCGTCCGCCGCCGACCTTCGGGATCAGGTGGCACCGGGCCAGCCCGTTGGTGAGCGAGTTCGCGTTCCTGAAGATCTCCGCGTCCTGCCAGCCCGGGATGTCTCCCTGCGCGTCGGTGCCCTCAGGGGCCGTCCTGTCCAGACATGCCTCAGCCCGGGTCGGCCTGGCTCCGGCCCGGCCCAGCGGGTCGGTCGTCTTGTTGACGTGGGGGACCGGTTCGGTGGTGTTCAGGATCCACCCGGCGCCGTTGGGAAGCGAACCGTCCGGCGTGGTGTCCAGGCAGCGGGCGTGCGGGCCGGTGTCCGGCAACGAGATCGGCATCTCGAACTGGTCGGCGTCGATGACCCGTTGGTTCTTGAAACCGTCGGTGAGCTGCGCGGCCGCGAACTGCTTCTCGTCGGGCGTGACATGGGCCTGGACGCAGGGTGAGGCCGGGTCCACGACACGGGCGTCGTTCAGGACGTAGGTGTCCCATTCGCCGTTGCCGAGGTTGGGGATCACCTTGACGCAGGCGGTGCCGGCGGCGCCGCCTTCCTTCGCCTCGCCGAAGGGGAAGTCACCGCAGGAGTCGTTGGCGACGAGCTCCGGCTCGGGGGAGAAGCCGCCGCACGTACTGGCGGTACGGTCGGCCACGCCGCTCGTCGACCGGGTCAGAGGGCTGCCCTTCTTCCCCCAGGCGCCGTTGAGGTTCTTCTGTGCCCACGCGTACGCGGCCACGGCGCCGCCGGCGTCGGAGGCGTTCGCGCTCAACGGCACGACGGGCATGATCGAAGGGATGACACAGCCGGCCGACGAAGTGCCCCCGACCGCGTTGTCGCAACGGATCTTGCGCGGGTTGTCCCAGGAGGCGCTCGGGTCGACGGGCGTGGCGCCCGGCGAGGTCACGTACAGCTTGTACGAGGTGAGGAACTCCGCGACGGAGCCCACCGCGGGGGCCGAGGAGTACTTGACGTCACCGGCGAGGGTCTTGCCCAGGACCAGACCGCTCTCGTACCAGGGTGCGGTCGTCGTCGCCCTGCAGCCGGTCGCGCAGGAGGCGCGGAACTTCGCGTCGAGGGCGGTGACTTCGCCGCTCGCGGAGGTCATCGTCACGGTGACGTGTTCGCTCCACGCCGTACCCGCCGCCGGCAGTGACGCACTGGTGGAGATCTCCAGGGTGCCGCGCCCGAGCTCCGCGCCCTTGCTGTCGCGCAGGATGTAGAGGACGTTCACCCCGGTCACGCAGTAACTGAACCGCTCGTAGGAGTAGTTGCCGGGGCTGGTGAGGGAGCAGGTGGCGACGTTGGCCGAAGTGGCGGCGAGGCTCTGCGGCTGTGCCTTGGTCCGCACGGCCGGGACGGGGCTGGTGCTCACACACGCCTCGACGGCGCCGGCCCGGCGCTCCTTCGTCCCTGTCTTCGTGGCCTCACAGTGTTCCCCTGACTGCTTGGGGAAGGCGCTGGTGGCGGTGAGGGGGGCCGGAGTTCCGGCCTGGTTCGTCCGGTCCACCGTCCCCGGCTTCGCGTCGGCGGTCTGCTGTGCCGTGGCCGGAGCCGCCGTGGCCGGACCCGCCGTGCCGAGTCCCAGCGTCACCGCGGCGAGGACGGCAAGTACCGTCGACCGCGCCCGTATTCGGGATGCGCCTCGAGGGCGTCTTTCGTGCATGTCTGTCAGGTCTCTCTTCCTTGTTTCGTGGTCCTGGGGGCAGCGGAGAAGGGGGGCACCGGACATGAGGTGCCCCCCGGGCAGCGGTGGGCGGCCCGCGTTCTACCGCGTCAGAGCCGTTCGAGGGGGACGCACTCGTCAGGCGGCCAGATCGAAGAGATCCCTGGTGATGGAGGAGACCCCGTCCTCGACGACGTCCGCGATCTTGCCCACGACGGGCTTCACGGCAGTGCTCGCGGGCTTCAGCGCACTCAGCCACTTGGTCTGGCCGTAGGTGACCAGGCTCAGGCCGGTGCCTGCGGCGGACCACCAGAACTCGCTGCTGGTGAAGCCGTGCTCGATGCCGGTGAAGACAGTGCTGATGGCGCTCGCGCCTGTGGAGACACCTGCGAAGAAGCCGGCCGCGGCGAAGGCCGGCGGGAAGACGAATCCCGCGAGAGTGCAGCCGGCGGCCAGGAGTCCGGCGCCGACGCTGACCACGTTGGCGGCGTCCGCGTAGAACTGGGCGTCGTTCCACCACTCGTCGGCGTCGGCGGGGTCCTGGGTGCCGTTGGGGTTGACCTGGTTGTTCCGGTCGTTGGCGGCCGGATCACGCTGCGCCTCGCGGTCCGCCTTGGCCTTCTCCGCGGCTGCCTTGGCCTTGGCGGCCACTTCGGCCCGGTGCTTCTCGGCCGCGATCTGCTTGGCCGCGGAGTACGCGGCGGCGGCCTGCTTCGCGTCCGCCTGTGCCTCGAGCATGGAGGCACGGGCGGCGTTGGCCGAACTCTGCGCGTCGGCGGAGGACTTGAGCGCGGCGCGCGCCGAGTCGATCGCCTTGTTGGCCGAGTAGTTGGCCGAGCGGGCCGCGCCGCGCGCGGTCGCGGCGGCCGCCTTCGCCGTGTTGGCGGAAGCCTGGGCGTCCGCGGCCGACTTGTCGGCGGCGTCCGCGTTCCGGCGCGCCTCGTCGGCGTAGCTGTCGGCCGCCTTGGAGGACGCGATCGCCTTGTCCGCCCACTCCTGAGCCTTGGCGGCGTTGTTACGGGCCAGATAGGCGGCCTGGGTCGCCCGCGCGGCGTTCTCCTGCGCCTTCTGGGCGATCTTCGAGGCGGCGGCGATCGCACCGCGGATCGCGGCGACATGGGTGGCGGTGTCGTGGTCGAGCTGGGCCGTCCGGAACTGGACCACGAGGATGAAGTTGCGGAGCATCCACGCCGGGCCCTCGAGGGCCACCTCGGCGTAGGCCTTGGTGAAGGCGCCACCGGTGGCGATGAGTTGGCTGGCGAGGACCTTGTCGTCCTCCTGCTGCGCCAGCGGGTAGGCGTGGTCGAAGAAGTAGTTGAGGGATTCGGTGGTGTTCTCGTCGAGTGCCTTGTTGGCGGCGTTGGTGACGGCCCTGCCCGCGCCGTCCTTGAGGATCCTGCCGATCGCGACCCGCAGTTCCTCGTCGGAGGCCTTCTTCATGCCGATGGTGAGGAAGTCACCGATGGCCTTGGAGCTGGAACTCTCCAGGGCGAGCTGGGCGGCCTCGGCGATCTTCGGCGCGGCGATCGTCGCCACATGGAGAGTGGTCTCGCGGTCGTCCTGGCCCTGGGCGAGGGCCCGGTCGAGGTCGATCCAGGCGAAGACGTCGTCGTCGGAGCCGGCCAGGGCGTGCTGGGCGGCCTGCCGGGTCCAGGCGCCCCGGGACTCGATCAGGCCGATCGCGGCCTTGCGCCCCAGGGTCGCGGCGAGGTCCATGTCGCCGGAGTACAGGGCCTGTTCAGCTCCGGTGATCAGGTCCTTGATGTCCTGGGCGGTGCGTTCCGCGAGAAGGCGCTTGTCGCGCACGTCGGACAGATCGCTCGCCTCGACGGAGGCGAGCAACCGCGCCTCCTCGATCGCCTTCTGCTTGTCCTGCTCCAGCGTCTGGGCCTCGGCGGCGCGGGCGTTCTTCTCCACCTCGATGGCGTCGGCGACGGCCTTGGTGGCGACGTTGGCGGCCTTCACGGCCTCGTCGGCGTGCGCGGTCGACTTGTTGGCGTAGTCGATGGCCTGCCCCGCGTACTTCACGGCCTCCTCGGCGGCGGCTGCCGCCTTGTCGGCGTGGGCGGCGGCGGAGTTGGCGGCGTCGCGGGCGGTGCGGGCCGCGGTGGCGGCGGCGCTGGCCAGCGCCTGGGCGGCGGAGGCGGCGTTGGTGGCACGGTTGGCCGCACTGGTGGCGATGCCGGCCTGGCGCTTGGCCTCGGCGGCCTCCGCCTGGGCGACCCCTGCGGAGGCGGCGGCCTGGGCGGCGGCCGTGGCGGCGGCGGCCGAATTGCGTGCGGCGGAGGCGGCGGCCGAGCCGGCGGACGCGGCCGCATCGCCGGCGATGGCGGCCTTGTCGGCAGCCGCGGCGGCACTACGGGCCTTGGCCGCGGCGTTCTTGGCGGCGACCGCGGCGTCCTTGGCCTCCTGCGTCTTGCTCGCGTCCTTGGAGGCGGCTATCGCGGCCCGGTAGGCACGGGAGGCGGCGCTGCCCGCGTTCGAGGCGGCCTGAGCGGCACCGGTGGCCGCCCAGGAGGCGCGGCGGGATGCGTTCACCGCTGCGTTGGAGGCGTTGATGGCGTTGCGTGCGGCGTCCGCCGCGCCCTTCGCCGCGTTCGCGGCCTTCCGGGCCGCCGCCGCCGACTTCTGCACGTCGTTCTGGGCCGCGGACGCCTCGGCGGCGGCCTTCTGGGCGGCCTCCTTGGCCTTCCCGGCGGCGGTCTCGGCGCGTGCCGAGGCCTCCACGGCCAGGTTGGTCTCCTTCTGGGCGCGCTTGCCCTCGCGCTCGACGAGGGCCACCAGCTCCTCGATGGTCGCCGACTCCTGGTCACGGGCGCGGGCGATGTGCTGCCCGGTCTCCATGAACCACTCCACGTCGGCCGCGGACCCCTCCAGCGCACGGCTCGCGTACTTCTGCACCTCCGGGCCGCCGTTCACCAGCATGGCGCTGACCTGGACCCGGGTGTCCTCCAGACGCGCGTCGTACTGCTTGTCGGTGAGGAAGGCGGTGAGAGCCGGTGTGGTGGCGGCGTCGAGAGCGGTGTTGGCGCTGCGCACCACCGCCCTGTCGCCGGTGGTCGAGACGGTGGTGGTGGCGACCCGGAGATCTTCGAGAATGGCCGGTTTGAAGCCGTCCTTCAGGAACGCGGCGATCGCGGCGTCGCCGCTCTCGAGAGCGGCGACGGCCTCTCTTCGCAGACCCTTGCCCGCACGGTCCAGGCTGCGGACGATCGCGACGCGGTTGTCCTCCACGGTCTGCTTGGGCAGCGTCTCGGTGAGGAAGGTCTGGATGTCGGCGTCCGACCCGTAAAGGGCTGCTGCGGCGGCGGCTTTGACGCCCTTGCCTCCGGCCAGCCACGCCTTGACGACCTTGGCGCGCTCGGTGTCCGGCAGGGGCACCGGTTCGGATGCCGCGCCGTCCGCAGCGGCGGCGGTCGTGGGGAGAAGCGTTAAGGGTGTGGCGGCCACGGCGGCGGAGGCGGCGAGCGCGCCGAGCACGCGGCGACGGCTCCAGAAGCTTGTCTGCATTGGAGAGTGGTCCTTTGTGTGAGCTGGTGACTGGACATGCCGGATCGCACCGGCAGGGCGGTTCCCGGTGCCCCAAAAAGGTGGAATGCCGACGGACGTGAAGTGGCGTGCGGTCGGGAGTACTTGTAGCTCGGGACCATATCAACTGTCCTTGCGGAGTGGGCCAATTAAGCAGCCACGTTCTTTAACTCGCCTTCCAAGCGGGTGTCCTGATAGATCATCAGAAGCTTCTTTACAGGAGCTTCACAAGTGATGATGCAACCTTTATGGAGTGTGACGGAGGTCATGAGAGGAGCATGTGGTTTGCCACGTTATGCGTGGTTTTACATGCTCGACCCAGGGGTGGCTTCGTGTTTGCATGATGAAGAGAATGATGATCGCCGGGGTGAGGGCTTCTCGCTTTGCGGCGTAAGGGAATGACTTCCCGGGGGAGTTGGAACGTACGTGGCAGATCGCTGCCGGCAAGGCGTTCCCGTGCACCCGAAAACGCGAGACCGGTGACCAATATCCGGTCTTCAGCGACGAACTTGGGGGATGCGATGAAGCAATACAGCAGAATGTCCGTCAAGCCGCAGCGCAAGCGGATTGCGCTGCGCACACTGGGCGCGGCAGCGGTCGGTGCCCTGGCTTGGATCGCGGCGGCGAGTATTCCCGGTGGGACGTCGCAGGAGGCGAACCCCACCGCGCTGGTCGCGGGGGAGACCCCCGGATACGCCGTGGAGGACTTCAACTACCCGCTGGCGGACAAGATCCTGGCCGAGAAGAACATCGTCCTCAAGCGTGGCGACGGGCACATCACCCTGGCCGACTGCGCGAGCGGGACGGGTCTGCTGGAGATCATGGCCCGTGACAAGGCGGACAAGATCTGCTTCAAGGTGGTGGGCGACTCCGGCTGGCTGACCCTGGAGATCCCCGCGGTCTACGCGATCAAGGGCAATGACTACACGACGGCGGTCGACATGACCGTGGGCACCGAGGAGAAGTCGTTCGACGTCCTCAAGAACTCCTGGACGCCGGTGGGTGAGGCCGCGGACCCGGACAGCCGCGATCACATGCTCGTCGAGATCAGGTCCTCCAAGTAAGCGCGGTCAACATTGTCATGCTCACTGCAGCGCGGCCCGGTGCCCACGGGACGCGCGGCCCTCGTGTCTAGGAAGCCACGCTCATGCACCTCTCCAGACGTCACCGTCTCTCCGCGCTGGCCGCTGCCCTGCTCGCAGCCCCCGTCGTACTGGGCGCCGTTCCGGCCGCGACCGGTTCGGCCTCCGCACTGGCCGGAGTCGACGCCCCGGCGGAGCTGAACTACGTCGCGAAGGTCAACGTCGGGGAACAGTCCGCCTGCACCGGCACCCTCGTCGACCCGCAGTGGGTTCTGACCGCGGCCACCTGCTTCGCTGCGGACGGCGAGCTCTCGGCCGGCAAACCCGCCGTTCCCACCACCGTCACGGTCGGCCGCACCGACCTGACCCAGACCGGCGGGAGCGTCCAGCAGGCCCTCTGGCTCGTCCCGCACGCCGACCGCGACCTCGTCCTGGTCCGGCTCGCCACCCGGATCACCGATCCCACCGTCAAACCCGTGCGACTGGCGACCACGCCCGCCGCCGCCGGCGAGCAACTGGTGAAGGCGGGGTTCGGACGCACCAAGACCGAATGGGTGCCCGACCGACTGCACACCGGCACGTTCACCGTCACCTCCACCGCGGCCACCACGGTGGACCTCGACGGCTCCGACACCGCGACCGTCTGCAAGGGCGACGCGGGCGGTCCCACTCTGCGCACCGTCGACGGCACCACGGAGCTCGTCGCCGTCAACTCCCGCTCCTGGCAGGGCGGATGCCTCGGCATCGACCCCGCCGAGACCCGTACCGGCGCCGTCGACACCCGGGTCGACGACCTGAGCGGTTGGGTCAAGGAGGTCTTCAGTCGAGAGAAGATCACACCGGCGGACATCGACGGTGACGGCAAGGACGACCTGGTCCTTCAGCGCATCGACGGTTCCGTCGTCGTCCATCGCAACCTCGGGAACAGCTTCGGTGCCGGCACCGTCATGTCCGCCGGATGGAGCCGCTTCCTCACCGGTACCGACATGGGCCGCCTCTACTTCGCCGACA
>NZ_JBVJPC010000014.1:67211-208174 GCF_055582845.1 Streptomyces sp. NPDC107471
GACATCACGGGTGATGGGAAGGCTGATCTGATCGTTCACGGTACGGATGGCAATGTCTCTGTTCGTAAGAACATGGGCACGTACTTCGACGGTGGTACGCATTGGAGTGCGGGTTGGGGCCGGTTCGTCACTGGTACCGATATGGGTCGTCTGTACTTCGCCGACATCACGGGTGATGGGAAGGCTGATCTGATCGTTCACGGTACGGATGGCAATGTCTCTGTTCGTAAGAACATGGGCACGTACTTCGACGGTGGTACTCACTGGAGTGCGGGTTGGGGCCGGTTCGTCACCGGTTCCGACATGGGGCGCCTCCGCTTCGGCGATTCCACCGGTGACGGCAAGGCCGACATGTTCGTCCACACGATCGCGGACGGCAAAGTCGCCGTTCGCAAGAACATGGGCACCTACTTCGACGGCGGCACCGTGATGATCACTCTCTGACGAGAGCGATCCCGTCGGCGCCGCGCTGGACAAACCGGTCCCGGCCGCTGCCGACACTGCTCCGGCCCAACTCCCAACCAGCACCGGCATCGTGAAGACGTGGTCCCGCGCGGACTGCGCGTTCCTACGGCATGCCACACCGGGTGCCCGGGACCACGTCTCCACGGAGCTCATCACCCCCGACGACACCGAAAACCTGGGAGCACGCCGCCGGGGGTGTGCGAACGCTCCCTCGCGACCGCACACCGTACGCCGGGCTGCCAGGCCCGGCACCACGACACCGCACCCCCGCCCACCCGCCGGACACACCGACGGCCTCTCGCGGCCACCACATGTCGGAGTGAAGGCGGTGGGCGCGAGCGCGGACCCGGAGCGACGCGAGCACAGGCTCGCCGAGCTCGGATCCGCCGAGCAGCACCCTCACCGGCGCCTCGGCTCCGTCTCAGCGGGGCCCGTCGAGCGCGTGAGCCACACGTCTCCCACCAAGGAAACCAAGGTCATGCGACACTTCAGAGACCATCGCCGCACCTCCTTCACCAGAGCGTTCACCACACGCGTCGCCGCACCACTCGTCGCCGGGCTGCTGGCGCTGAGCGTCACCCCCGCGAACGCCGTCTCCGGCACCGCCGCGGTCGACGGCACGCTCGCGTTCAGCGCCCGCCTTGACATCGGCGACGGCCAGAAGGGCTGCTCCGCCGCCCTGGTGGACCCGTACTGGCTGCTCACCGCCACGAGCTGCTTCGCCGACGACCCGGAGGCGAGCCTCGCCCTACCCAGCGGCGCGCCCAAGCTCAAAACCACCGCGACCATCGGCCGCACCGACCTCACGACCTCCGGCGGGGAGACCCGCACCGTCGTGGAACTCGTCGCACACCCGTCACGGGACGCCGTCCTGGCGCGGCTCAGTCGCCCCGTCACCACCGTCACGCCCGTGAGTCTGGCCGCCACCGCGGCCACGCCCGGCGAGAAGCTGACGGTGGCCGGTTATGGCCGCACCGCCACCGAATGGGCCCCGCTGCGTCTGCACAGCGGCACCTTCGCCGTCGACTCGGTCGCCGCGGAGACGGTCGCCACCACCGGCGAGAACGGCGCGAGCGTCTGCATGGGCGACACCGGCGGCCCTGCCGTGCGCCTGGCCGGCGGCAAGGCCGAGCTGGTCGCCGTCAGCAGCAGGTCCTGGCAGGGAGGCTGCTTCGGCATCGATCCCTCCGTGACCCGGACCGGCGCGGTCAGCACCCGGGTGGACGACCTGCGCTCCTGGGTCAGCTCCACGGTCGCCGTTCCCCCTGCGGCCGCGGCCGGTGTCTGGCGTGCTTACGGCAACACGAATCCGATCACCTCCAGCTCCAGCACGTGGCGCTGCGCCGCCAGCAAGACGATCGCCACCGGCGTGCTCGCGCAGGTCTGTGCGATCAGGTCGTCCAACGGAAGCGGCGTCCAGGCAGCGGTGATCGTGCGCAACAACCAAGCCGCCCTCTACGGCGCGGAAGCGCGTATGGATCTGTACACCGCATCCGGCACGCACCTGGGCGACTGGAAGTGCCCGTCCTCGGGGGTCGGAGCGAACTCCTGGTCGGTCTGCTTCGGAACAACCCTCGCGGAGAGCAGCCCGGTGAACTCGTTCGGAGCGCTCAACGGGACGTATCTCGGCCTGTCGTCGAATGCCTGAACCGAGGCCGAAGGCCAGGGGACGGTGATGTGGCAGAGCCCCCGGTTGTCGGCGGTGTCGGCCTCCGCGCGACACCGTCGACACGCCGGGGGCTCTGCCGGTTCCGCTTCCTTCCACGCTGTCGGGCCACTTCTCGCCTGGGGTGGCGGAACCCCTCGCCACGCCCGGACGCGAAGAGGCATAGCTGTACGAGACGTATCGCGTCCCAGGCGGTGTTCCTCGCATCGCCACTGATCTCGCCACCGCCGAACTCACTACGAACAGTCGACCGGTACCTTGCCCCCATGTGCATCTCGACAGGTGAGGCCGCGTTCTCCGGCACGATCGTGTACTGCGGGAGGCAGCACCATCCGGTGCACGGCCTGATCCATGTCCTGGGCTACCAGAACACCGCCGTCAATCTGGCGGACGGCCCGAACGCCATGCTGCTGCACGTGCCCACCACGCAGCTCACCCCGAGGCAGTTCCTCTCCGCCGGGCGCACCGGTGACGTGTTGCGCCGCATGGTCGACGCCGTCGAACCCGTCGCCGCCGGAGCCCACGACATCGCGTGGATGAGCGCGGAGCCCCAGCCCGTCCAGGTCTTCGAACATGACGTCTACACCGTGCTCCTGGCCACCGACCCCACCGCGGTCCCCACCGCGCTGCGACAGGTGCCGCCGCACCGCCGCCCGGACCTCGACCCGGACCTCCTGCGCTTCTACGCCGACCACTTTCCCGACCACACCATCGCCGTGTGCTGCTTCGACAACGCGGACGCGCAACGCGCCAAGCCCCTGCTGCTGTGGTACCCGCCGCTCGACCCCGACCGGTTGACCCTGCCGGCCCTGGACAGCCACACCGGAGCGGCACCGGACCTCGACGCCGCCGTGACCGTGGACCACTGGGTCCTGCTCTCCACCGACCAGGCCCCTGCCGGCTGGGGCGAACCCGTCCACTACCCCGGGAACATGCGCCACAGCCTGCGCGCCTTCCTTCCGACCACCGTTGTGGGCCGGTACTACGGCGAAGGGCAGGCCCTGCGCAACGGAGACTTCGCCATCAGCCACCGGAACCTCCTCGCCGGTGACCTCGACCGGATCGAGCGCCTGCAACCGACTCGCCCCTGACAGTCAGGACGACCCGGCGATCATCACGACCACCGACTAGGACAGGCACTGACCTAGTCGGCTCGTACGGTGAGTCGGCAGGACCGGCACCGACCCCGGGCGCTGCCCGAACCGGCTCTGGGCCCGAGCCGAGGCAGCCATGGCGAACCCCTGCCTCGCCTCGCCGACCGGGACCACCGGGCTGCACCGCCCCATCTGACGAAAGAGACCGCATGCCATCCGCCGACGAACTCATCGGCCGCGACACCGCTGACAGACTCCTGCGCGCCATCCGGACCGCCGCTCCCGACGCCGCCCTCACCGCACTGCGGACGGCACCACAGCAGCTCGCCCCCATGTCCCTGAGGGAACGCGCCGACCTGCTGCGGGACGCCCTGCTCACGGACGTACCCGGCGACTACACCGCACTGGCCCGGACGGTACGCGCCGCCCGCGACAACGCCCCCGACTTCACCGGATGGCTCGTCTGGCCCGTCACCAGCGCGCTGGCCGCCCGAGCCGTCCAGGAAGACAGCACCGCCGCCTTCGACGACGCGATGGCGCTGCTCGCCGACCTCACCGGGCGTCTCACCTCGGAGTTCGCCATTCGGACACTGCTGCGGCACGACCTCGACCGGGCCCTCGGCATCATCGGCGACTGGACCGGCTCGGCCGACCCCCACGTACGCAGGCTCGCCTCCGAAGGCACCCGTCCCTACCTTCCCTGGGCGGTACGGGTGCCGGAGATCCTGGCTCGCCCCGGAGCAACCGTGTCCGTCCTGGACGCCCTCCACGGAGACGAGAGCGAATACGTACGCCGCTCGGTAGCCAACCATCTCAACGACCTCAGCCGCGATCACGCCGATCTCGTCGTCGACACGGCCCGCCGCTGGCTGGACACTCCCGCCCCCTCCACGGAACAGCTCGTGCGCCACGGGCTGCGCACCCTCGTCAAGCGCGGACACCCCGGAGCGCTGGACCTGCTCGGCTTCGCCCCGGCGGCAGTCGAGGTCGACGGGCCTCATCTGGACCGGCTCACCGTCCCGTTCGGCGGCAGCGTCCGTTTCACCGCCGTGATCCGCAACACCGGTGACGCCCAGGCGCGGCTGGCGATCGACTACATCGTGCACCACCGCAAGGCCAACGGCAGCCAGAGCGGCAAGACCTTCAAACTCACCACCCGCGCCCTCGCACCAGGCGAACAGATGCAGGTGGCGCGTGAACACTCGTTCCGGCCGATCACCACCCGCCGCTACCACCCCGGACCGCACGCGATCTCCCTGCAGATCAACGGAGTCGAATCAGCCCGCGCCGACTTCGAACTGAGCGGCACGGACACGGTCTGACGCCGTGGCCCGGCAGGCCCCGCGGTCCGGCGAGCCGCGTGTTGTTCGCGTTCGGTGACTGGTGTCGAAGAGACAAGTCCTGAAAAATGTGGCGACGCAGCCGACCACTGCGACATGCGGGAAGAGCACAACGGGGAGGTGCGGCGATGCCGCGCAGAGAGCGTCCGTTGGACGCGGGGGAAGGTCCGTTACTGGAGCTGGCCGCGGGGCTGAGGCAACTGCGGCGGAAGGCGGGCAATCCGCCCTACCGGGAGTTGGCGGAGCAGGCGCACTACTCGATCTCGACCCTGTCCTCGGCGGCGTCCGGGCAGCGACTGCCCACGCTGGCGGTGACGTTGGCGTACGTGCGCGCCTGCGACGGGGACCTGGAGGAATGGGAGCGCCGCTGGCAGGAGGCCGCGGAGCGACTGGGAGAGGCGGACACCGATCCCGGGCCGGTGGAGGAGTCCGGCCGGACCTCGCCGTATGCGGGGCTGCGGTCGTTCCGGGAGCAGGACGCGGAGTGGTTCTTCGGCCGGGAGCGGCTCGTGGAGGACCTGGCCGAGCGGCTGCGGCGGCAGCGGTTCGTGGTGGTGATCGGGGCTTCCGGATCGGGCAAGTCCTCGCTGTTGCGGGCGGGACTGGTCCCGCGTCTGCGGACCGCGACGACGACGGTGGTCGTGACGCCGGGGCCGCGTCCCCTGGAGGAATGCGCCGTACGGCTGGGCGCGTTGGCAGGCCTCACGCCGGGCGGGGTGTACGAGGAGTTGCGCAAGGACCCGGCGAACCTGGGGCGGGTGGTGCGTCAGGTCGCCGCCCGCTCCGGAGCCGACGAAGGAGCCGAAGACAGGGCCGACGACAGAGCCGATGACAGAGCCGGCGACGGAGGCAGTGGCAGAAGCCGCGAGCGTGACGTGGTGCTGGTCGTCGACCAGTTCGAGGAGACCTTCACCCTGTGCCCGGACGACGCCGAGCGGGACCGCTTCATCGAGGCCCTGGTCACCGCCGCCCTGGACAAGGCCGGCCGGTGCCGCGTCGCCCTGGGGGTGCGCGCCGACTTCTACGCGCACTGCACGCACCACCCCCTGCTGGTGGAGGCGATGCGTGACGCGCAAGTGCCGGTCGGACCCATGAGCCTGGACGAACTGCGCCGGGCCGTGGTCAGGCCCGCCCAGCAGGCCGGATTGACCGTCGAGAGCGCGCTGTTGGCGTCGCTCACGGCGCAGGCGCACGGCCAGGCCGGAGTGCTGCCGCTGCTGTCGCACGCGCTGTTGCAGACCTGGCGGCGACGGCGGGGCAACGCGCTGACGCTGGCCGCGTTCGAGGCGGTGGGCGGCCTGGAGGGCGGGCTCGCGCGGACCGCCGAGGAGTTCTACCGGCAACTGGACCCGGGACAGCGCGAGTTGACCCGGCGTGTGTTCGTACGGCTGACCGCGCTGGGGGAGGGGACGGAGGACACTCGGCGTCCGGCGCGCCTGGCGGAGTTGGCAGGGCTTGCCGGGGCCGGTGACGGCAGCCTCGACGTCGTACTGGATCGTGCGGCCCGGGCGCGGTTGTTGACGCTGGACCACGAGCGGGTGGAGCTCGCCCACGAGGCGCTGATCCGGTGCTGGCCGAGGCTGCACGGATGGCTGTCCGAGGACCGGGAGGCCCTGCGGACCCTGCGTCAGCTCACGGGTGCGGCGCAGGCCTGGGAGGGGCTGCGCCGGGACCCCGGTGCGCTGTACCGGGGCACCGGCCTCGAACTGGCCGCCGGGCTCGACCGCGCGTCCCTGTCCGTGCTGGAGCGGGAGTTCCTGGACTCGAGCCTCGCCGCCCGGACGGCCGAACAGGCGGCGGTACGGCGGCGGGTGCGGTTCCGGCGTGGAGCGGTGGCGCTGCTGACCGCCCTGGTCGTCGTGGCGAGCACGACCGCGGTGTTCGCCGTGCGGGCACAGCGGGCGGCGGACCGGCAGCGGGACGCGGCCAGTTCGCAGAGAGCCGCGGAGAAGGCCACGGCGCTGCGGGCGTCCAACCCCGCGCTGTCCGCGCAGGTGGGTCTGGCCGCCTACCGGCTGTCGCCCACCCCCGAGGCCCGGGGCACCCTGCTCAGCACCTTCGCCACCGCGTACGCCACTCAGCTTCCCCACTGGGCGAGCACCGCTACGACGATGGCGTTCAGCGCCGACAGCCGCGTACTGGCCACCGGAGACAGCGACCGGACCGTGCGTCTGTGGCGCGTCTCGGACGCCCACCGGCCGTACGAGTCAGGGAGGTTGCCGCGTCTGCGCGGCCCTGTCCGCACGGTCGCCGTCAGCCCGGACGCCGGTCTCCTGGCCGCGGGCGACGAGCTCGGAGCGACCCAGGTGTGGGACATCGGCGAGACACGGCACCCGAGACTCGCCGCCCGCCTCCCCGTCGCCGCGGGCCCGGTCACAGGCCTGGGCTTCGCTCCCGACGGCCGAACCCTGACAGCGGTCTCCCGCGACAAGATCCGGCTGTGGCGGCTGTCGAATCCGCGCCGGCCACGTCTCCTGGCCACGGCCGACGTACCCGCCGCCGTGACCGCGGTGGCGTTCCGAGGGGACGGGCGCGCGCTGGCCACGAGCCACTCCGACCGTACGCTGCGCCTGTGGCAGGTGACCGAGTCGGGCCGACGGCTACGGCAGTTGCCGCCCGCGACCGGCCACGGCGGCGCGGTCGACGCCCTCGCGTTCGCCCCGGACGGCCGCACCCTGGCCACCGGCGGCACCGACTTCACGGTGCGGTTGTGGGACGTGGCCGGAGCACACCGACCGCGCGCGACGGGGGTGTTGTCCGGTCACACCGACTTGGTCGACACGGTGGGCTTCAGCCCCGACGGCCGCACCCTCGCCTCCGCGGGCGTCGACGGCACGGTACGCCGCTGGGAGTTGACCGGGCACGGCCCCGTCCGGGCGCCGGCCGTCCTCACGGGCCACACCGGACGGGTCGCGTCGCTGGTCTTCAGCCCGGACGGCCGCACCCTGGCCACCGGCAGCGAGGACCAGACCGTACGCCTGTGGGACCTGCCCGGACCGGCGATGACGGGCCACACCAGCTCGGTCTACTCCGTCGCCTTCAGCCCCGACGGCCGCACCCTGGCCACCGGCAGCTACGACCGCAGCGTGCGCCTGTGGAACATCACGGACGCGCGGCGCCCTCGTCAACTGGCCGAACTCACCGGGCACTCGGCCCCCGTCAACTCCGTGGTCTTCCGGCCGGACGGACACGTGCTGGCCAGTGGCAGTGCCGACGGGACCCTGCGACTGTGGGACGTCGAGTCCGCACACCCCACTCGCCAACCGCGTGTCGTGGCCGGTCGCGTCGGCCACATCAACTCGGTGGCGTTCAGCCCCGACGGGCGCACCCTGGCCACCGGTGGCGAGCAGGGCAGCGTACGGCTGTGGGACACGACCGATCCACGACGGCCGCCCCGCCCCCTGTCCACGATGCCGGGAAACCACCCCGTGGACTCCGTGGCGTTCGCCCCGGACGGCCGCACGCTGGCCGTGGCGGACAGGAACCGCAGGATCACCCTGTGGGACGTGGCCGAACCCCTGCATCCCGCCCGCGCGGCCGTGCTCGCCGGTCACACCGGCGCGGTGAAGTCGGTCGCGTTCAGCCCGGACGGCCGTACCCTGGCCAGTGCCGGCGAGGACCGCACCGTACGGCTGTGGGACCTCACCGATCCACAACGTCCCGTCGCACGCGACCGGTTGACCGGCTACACCGACGGCGTCATGTCCGTCGCCTTCGCCTCGGACCGGCGGACGCTGGCAGCCACGAGCTCCGACAACACCGTACGGCTGTACGGCCTGACCGAACGCGGGCGGGCCAGGGAGCTGGCCGTGCTGGCGGGGCACACCAAGCCCGTGGACGCCGTCGCCTTCAGCCCGGACGGCCGGACCCTGGCCACCGGCAGCGAGGACTGGACCGCGTTGCTGTGGGACCCGGCCGTCGGCCGCGTGGCCTCCCGGATCTGCCACACCGTCACTCCGAAGATCACGCACGCCGAATGGCACCAGTACTTCACACAGCAGAGATACCGCCCACCGTGCTGAGATTCGTGCACGAGCCCACTCGCAAGCCGCCGCCGGGTGAGCAAGTATTCGCTGGAAGACCGAGCCCGACGACTGGCAGGCTCGGTCCATGAGCCTCCAGCCGAAGGACGGACCCCACTTCGCCTGGCTGGGCGCGCCGAGCGACGCCCGGCCGCTGTTCGGGCCGGAGTTGGCGTCACTCCTCGCTCTGCTGCGCGGTCTGCGGCGCGAGGAGTGGAGCAGGGCCGCGGTCCCGGGCTGGACCGTCCACGACCTGGCCGCGCACATCCTCGGCGACTGCCACGGGCGACTCGGCTGGAGCACTAAGGGCCGTCAGCGCACCAGGGCGGCCGGAGAGACGCTGGAAGTGTTCATCCACCGGATCAACCAGGAGTGGGTGGAGCTCCACGCGGCCCACAGCCCCGCAGAGCTCATCGAGGCCCTGGAAGCGGCCGGAACCCAGGTCACCCGGCGATTCGAGAGCACGGACCTCGATGGGACGGGCCTCGGGGTGCCCTGGGCAGGGGCCGACCCGGCGCCCAACTGGCTCAACACAGCACGCGAGTTCACCGAGTACTGGACCCACCGCCAGCAGATCCGGCACGCCACCGGTCAGGACACGGACCCGGAACCGGTCGCTCTGTCCGTGGTCCTGGACACCTTCATGCGGGCGCTGCCTCACACCTTGTGCCACACACCCGCACCGGTCGGGACACAGGTCCAGGTGATCGTCGATGAGCCTTCTGACGCCACCTGGACCGTGACCGCCACCCCGGACCGCTGGTCGCTGGCCGAGGCGCCCGACGGCCGGCCCGCCGCATCCGTACGACTGGACTCGGAGACCACGTGGCGACTCTGCACGCGCGGCATCACCCCCGGCACCGCACTCGCCCGGGCCCGCATCAGCGGAGAGCGCCGGCTCGCCGAAGCGGCCTGCCAGATCGTGTCCATCGTCCACTGACGGGAAGGCCGTTCACTCATCAGGCGGTGAACGGCCTGTCGCGTGTCCGAGTCAGCGGAAGCAGGCCGAGACCCATCCCCGCACGAGAATCCGGTAGTTGAACACGTCGTGCCAGACATGGCTGACCCGGCCGTCCGAACAGGCCACCGAGGGGCCCGAGGTGGCCGCGTACCAGTAGACGCAGTCCCCGTTCTGGGCCGTACCGACCCACCGCCCGCCAGGTGTCTCACGCACGTTGACGTTGGTGCCCTTGATGACGCTGATCGGACCGCCCGGAGTGCAGGCCTGGGCGGATGCGGCCCGAGTCGGCGTCGGCGCGGCCGCCTCGGCGGAGGTCGCCGTGGCGCTCAGGATCAGCGCGCAGCCGAGTGCGGTCGCGGCGAAGTGGCGTAGGGACATGCTCAGTCCTTCGCCAGGCAGGAGACACAGGCGGCTTTGAAGCTGTACGCGTTGAACCCGATGTCGGGACTCTCGGAGTGCGCCAGTACCGCGTGGGACCGTCCGGTGCAGTTGCTGTTCGCGTAGAAGTACCCCTCCTGGCGGTGGTAGTGGGCGTACGACCGCACGGAGCCGACGTGCGAGGTCAGGTAACACCCTCCGGAGGCGAGATCACCGGAGTACGAGATGCCGCTGCCGCTGAAGTTGGCACCGGACCACCAGCAGTACGTACCCTGGTTGCAGGGCGCCGGAACCGGTGCGGCCGACGCCGCCGTCGACGGGGACGCGCCCAGCATCAGCAGGGCGGCCGCGGAGCCGGCGGCGAATGCCTTGGCGAGGTACGTGGAGACCGCGGGTAAAGCCATGTCGTTCCTCTTTCCGGGAGAATTCAGCAGAGTCGCGGGCGATGAAACTTTCCATCTCGTCGTTGCGCCACAGTTCGGGAATCCGCTGATGCGGCTGGACGCAACCCAGGAATCCGGTCAGGTTGTCGTTGTCGAACATCACGATGTACTTGCCGGAGGCGTTGTCGACGCTGCTGACCTCGTTGTCGCCGTTCCAGCCGTCGATGTCGTAGGGGCCGTACGCGACGACGTCCACGTACCGGCTCCCTCGTAGTTGCCGTCCTCCCACCGAGTTGCTCGTGAGCTGCTGGGCTCAAGAGGTAGCAGCTCGGGGTTGTTCGGCTTCGGGAAGCCGAACCCGAACAAACAACGCGCGGAAAACGGCTGTGTGTGGGTGGGTCTCAGGGGACCTTCACAGTTCGAACCGGGCGGTGTCTCGGAGGAGGTGGAAGTCGTCGGTTGCGTTCCCGGCGAAGTAGACGATGCCCCATACGGACGCGGCCGCCGCTCCCAGGATCAGGCCTGTCCCGGTCGGCCTCCGACACTTCGGCACCATGAGGAGCACTGCCGCGACCAGGGTCACCGCGGACGTCCCCACGACGTACCAGCCGACCCCGCCCCGCGCCTCTGCGCCGAACAGTGAAGACGGTTCCCTGAGCCGCAGCAGCCCTTGGACCATCAGCGCGGACGCGAGGAGGGCCAGCACTCCCGCCAGGCCCCGCAGGCCGAAGGCGTACAAGCCTGTCCTGGTCCGCTGGACGAGGATGTGGGCGACGGACAGGAAGCACGCCGTACCGAGTTGGAAGCCCAGTTGGAGGCTCTCCTGCAACAAGGCGGCGACAGTTGGCTGTTCGGGGGTGCCGCTTCGAGGTTCTGGGAGGTCCTTCTCCGGCGCCGCGGGTGGGCTCGGGGCGGGTGCCTCCACGACCTGCTCACCGGGTGCCGCGGTGTCGGCGGTCACGTCTTGCTCCGAAGGCTCCCTGCCCAGCAGGGTCCTCGCCGCGGCGGACACCTTACGGCTGTCGTCCCCGGCCAGCCGTTCGAGCTGGTCTCCCACCTTGGCCCGCACCATCTCGTTGCCGACCCGACGCAGATGGGCGAGGCCGTCCAGGGCCGACAACCGGTCGTCGGGGACGTGACTGCTCAGGGCGTTGCCGAGGTAGGTGGGGAGGGACCAGTGGACGTTGCGGGCGATGACGATACGTCCCTCGACGTCGTCGAGCCGCTTGGGCCGCTGCTGCGGCATCTCGTCGACCACGCGGTCGTGGACGTACCGGTAGAGCTCGTCGAGCGTGATGTCACCGTCGCCGTCCAGGTCGGCGGTACCCTCGCGCAGGCCGTTGATCAGGTGACGAGTGAAGACCGACTGGACGGCAGTACCGCTGAGCCGGTCGCCCTCGTAGGAGTACTGCATGGCGTCGGACGCGGTCAGGACCGTACGTCCCCGGCCCTGGAAGCGTTCGAGCGTGTGCATCTGCGGGTCCGACTTGGTGAGGCGGGCCGCCGGGAACGCGCCGCTGTAGCAGCAGTCGAGAATCAGGATCTTGCGCCGCGATTCGCTGCCGCTCATGGCCTGGTCGACCTGCTCGGCGGGCCGCGAGGTGAACAGGAGGCTGCCGCGGCGGGTGTTGCGCATGGCCAGGTACAGCCGACCGTCCTCGTCCTTGAGACCGTGGCCCGTGAAGTACAGCAGCACGAGATCGTCGCTGCGACGGCCGTCGAACAGGTCACCTACCGCTTCGCCGACGCGGTAGTGCGGTTCGTTGACGAGGAGGGTGACGTCGAAGCCGGCGACCGCGGGGTCACGCAGGACGTCGGCGAGCGCCTCGGCGTCGTGGGCGGGGGAGTTCAGGCGGCCGAGCCCTGGATCGTCGTGCTCGTACGTGGCGACCAACAGGGCGAGACGGCGGCTCATGACGGATCGGGTCCGCTGTGCCGTCGGATGAACGCCTGTACCAGGGCGGCGCGTTCGGAGTCGTCGGCATGTTCCAGTTCCAGGCTGTCCTCACCGATGCTGACCACGACGCGATCACGTGCGGCGCGCCGCCGCAGCCAGTCGCGCAGGGTGTCGACCAGCGCCGTGAGGACCCCGCCCGAGGCGCTGAGGGCCACCACGATCGCCCCGATGGTCACAGCATCACCCATCGCACCGGGGGGCGGAGGGGGCGAGGGCGTGGCGTCCAGCCGGACGTCGTGGAGTTCTCCCAGCTCCCGGCGCAGAGCGCGGGTCAGGCGATCCGCCGTCTCCGGGTCACCACCATCCGGGACGATGCGCAGTCCGACAGCCAACTCGGGTTTCTGCTGACTGCGTTCGCTTGCTCTGTCCATCGGGCCAGACGCGTTCATGAGCACCCCCGTTGCCTCTTCACAGTGTGGCGCCCAGGCAGGTGCCGCGGCAGCCCTTTGCCTCACCTGTGAACTCTGCTTGACGTCTTGGGGGAACTGGTGGGCGGGTGTCGGCCGGGGCGGACCAGCCTCCCGACGTCGGTGTCGAGGGAGCGGGGTTGGTCTCTGAGTGGGGTGCGTACGCACGTCGGCGAATCGATCGGCGCGAAGCGCGTAACTCGTGTACCTCGCCTGCCGATTGGGTGACTCTCCAGCCCGCGGAATGACAGGTCGAGGAGGCCACGTGGGCGGGGAAAACGCAACTTCGACAGGGAGCGCGGAGGTGGTTACCTTCACCTGGTCATCGGCGACTGCCCACGACCGTTGGTTTGTTCGAGCCGAGCCGCCGCCACGGGAGGACTCCGTCCTTCGGGGCCACACCAGGCACCCCAATGACACAAAGACTAGGGAGACGCATGCCTCACCTCGCCCTGTACACATTCGGCGTCCTGAAGGCGCCGCTGGCTGATCCCGCGCCGCTGACGCGCGAGTTCCACGACAGCGCTGAGGACATCTACCGTGAGATCAGCCAACACCCCGGTTACCTCGCTCATGCCGAGGCGGCGGAGGGCGATCAGGGCACGCACTTCGACGTGGACTGGGGTGCGTGGGGCGAGTTCGCCGTACCGGGGTGGTACGGCAAGGGCCGTACGGTGGAAACCATCGCCTTGGCCGCGACCCTCTCACTCTGGACCGAGCTGCGCCCCGCCTTCGACGCCATCTACACCGCTCTCCACCGTGAGGCGCTGAACCGGCGTTACGACTGGTTCGAGAGGACTGGACACCCGAGTCATGTGTGCTGGTGGGTCTCCGAGGGCGTCATCCCCACCTGGCGGGACGGGGTGGCCAGGATGGAGCACCTCCACGAACACGGCTCCGCGCCGCAGGCGTTCACCTTCCAGCACGCGTTCGCCCCGGAGGGAACACGGACCGGGATCAAGGGCGTGGGGTCGGAGAGGGATCAGGTTCGCTGACCAGGAAGCCTGGACGACTTGCTTCGCGTTGGAACTACGCCTTCTGGCTCCAGAACGAGCTCACTGTCATCGGTGACAGCCGCAGCGCGCGACCAATGGCTCAGCGAAAAACCAGTGCCCGTGGTCCTTCACGAGCTCGAGTACTACGAGGAGATCGCCCGCCGAACCGAGACCGCCAACCCGCCAGGACTCGCCGACGCCTTCACGGCGTGGGCCCGCAGTAGCTGAGGTAGGTCGACAGGTTCACACCTGAAACCACCCCTCCGGATGTATCAACGTGACGCGACCGGGGACCACATGCCGAGCCACTGCTCAGCGCCCCAGGCCTCGAACCGCTCGATCTCGGTGAACCCGAGCTTCGCCGCGAGGCGCATCGAGCTGACGTTGGCGGACTGAGTGGTGAGTACGACTGGCTCGCCGGGAAGTGCGCTGGCGAGCCAGTCGAGTGCTGCCGCGCACGCCTCGGCGGCATAGCCGTGTCCCCAGGCCCGCGGCAGGAACAGGTAGCCGAGATCGGCCTTGCCGGCGGCAGCGGGACGACGGTGCCCTGTTGCCCTCCTGAGAAGGATGTGGCCGATCATGGACCCGTCGAGGTCAACGACAAAACTCCCGGGCCATTGCTCCGGCACCTCGGGTATCTCCCGCTCAAGTTCGTCAAGCGGGCGGGGACCCCCGAGGTACGTGTGCACCTCCGGCGATGCCAACAGCTCGATGAACACCGCGCGGTCCCGGGCCTCGGGTTCCCGCAGCACGAGCCTCTCGGTGCTGATCGGGGGAGGCGGCCAGGCAACGGATCCAAGATCAGTCATGCGGGGCAAGCTATCGCAGCGCGCTCGCCTCAGACGCTCGGAAACCGATGCTGGGCAGCTCGTCTTCCGGGATGCTCGGATTCATGGACAGCTACGAGGGGCCCGCGACGCTTGAGTGGTGGGCCAACCGATCGACGCGCTTGTACAGGCTCAATGTGCGAGTCGCAGTCCGTGTCGCCGGTGAGGACTGGACGTGCGACGCGGTCCCGGAACCTCCCCTGACGGAGGAGGACCGGGAGGGCTTCGACTTCCTGATGGAACTCGATCCGCTCTTCACCCTGCACCTCGACGAGAAGAGCACGTTGCTCGTCAACGTCGGCACAGTGGGAGAGGACGGACGGCTCCTCCTCAGCCCTTGCCAAGGAGAGGGCTTCCGTCGTGCCTCACCGGCCTCCGGCGCCAGAGCATCTTGATCAGCGCGGCCGGCAAGGAACACGTCGGTAGCTGAGTCCATCCGTTCATCGGCATCGGCATCGGCGCCAGCAGCGCAGGGAGGCCCAGGGTGGATTGAGCCGTGACGCTTGGCGATCCTTAGGCCTAAGGTGTGCCGGTGATCTTCAAAAGGAAGCAGAAAGCCTCGGATCTCGGCGACGTCGTGTCCGAGTTGGAGCAGGCCGTCGGCGCTCGTGACGGTGCACGTACCGAGCGGGCCTTCGGTGCCGCGTTGAAGAGGCTGCAGAAGGCGCCCCACGCCGAACTCGTTCTTGCCGGGCCCCGGCTGGCTGCGCTGCTGCCCGCGTTCCCGCCCATCGGCCCGCGCCCGCTTCTGGCCTCGGCTGCCGGCTTCTGCGTCGAGAGCGGTGCAGATCCGGTGGCCTGCGCCGAACCCATCCTCGAGGCCGTCCACCGAGACCTGCTCGACGCTCTGGAGTTCGCCCGCCGCTGGACCGCCGCCGGTGGAGCCGAGGACGAACTTCCGGAGCCCGACGAGAAGATCATCGACGATGCGCTGCTGGCCCGCCTGGGCGGGGACGCGCACGAGGCCACGCAGTTGGCGCTGGCCTGGTGTTCGGCAGAGGAATGGCAGCCGCCCGCGCTCGCCGTACTGTGCCGCAGCGCAGAGGTACGCCGACGGCACGCGTCGACGCTCCTCCCCGCTGCCCGTGAACTGGAGGCACTGCATCAGCACGACCTGAAATGCCTGACCTACGCGCTGGCCATCCTGGACGAAGAGCCTCTCATCGTGCTGCACCGGCCCACCGGGAAAGGGTTCGAGGTACGCATCGGCGGCATCGGGGACAACTTCCAGTTGCACACGCTGCTCGCTCACGTCCTCGTCGGCGGCGGCCATGTACCCGGCACCGCGCCCTCGGCGGAGTGCGTCCGCCTGGCCACTGACCCCGCGCCGGCCCGAGGACGTACGGAGGCCGTCGCGACGGGCGCCTTCGAACTCCTCGCCCCGGACGGCGAACGGATCTGGAACGAAGGACTGCCCGACGACATCCCCGTGGTCGAGGGACACCGCCTGCTCGTGCTGGACGAGCCGACCTACCGGCGCAGTTGGTCCGCCGACCGGTTCTTCCCCCATCTCCCGGGTGAGGCCGAGCTGACCCGCGTACTGTCCGCCGACGAAACGCGGACCTGGTTCGCCCGCACGTCATCGGGTAACGGGGCCTGACCAGCTTGCGGCTCGTAACCCCCGCCCTCGCCGTTGGCAGGGACAGAAACAGAGCTGATCTCAACCCTCAGCCCGACCCCGACCCCGCCACCAGCGCCTCGCCGAGCGGAGTGCGTCGGTAGAGCACCGACCGTCCCGAGCGGGCGCGGACGAGCAGTCCCGCGTCCCGCAGGATGGCGAGGTGGTCCCCGACCGCGCCGGGCGCCATGGCGAGGCTTCGGGCGAGGTGGCTGGTACTGGCCGGGGCGTCCAGCGCGAACAGCAGCCGGGCTCGGGCACGGCCGACCAGCGCGGTCAGGGCGTCCGGTCGCGGGGCGGTCTCCTGCTCGCCCCACAGGGCGGCGGTGCCGCGGGCAGGGTAGACCAGGGTTCTGGGCCAGGGGTCTTCAAGGTGGGCGGCGATGTCAGCGACGAAGACCGAAGGAATCAGCAGCAGCCCGTCGCCGGCGAGCTGGACGCTTCCCGCGGGGGGAAAGGAGCCGATCTCGATCCCGCCCGCGCGCCAGTCGATGCTCGGATGCAGGCTCTCGACGGCCGTGGCCCATCCGTGTTCGCCGATCACCCCCACCCGGTGCACGACATCGCGCTCGCAGATCGCGCGCAGTTGCGGCCAGTCCGTCGCGAGCAGGCCCTGCCACGCCCGGTCCATCGCCTCCGCGATCCTGGAGACGGCGTCCGTGGAGTCCAGCACCGCGCGTACGCGGGGATCACGGGCGGCCCGGCCGGTCGCGGGTGTGGCGAATTCCTGACGGGCTGCCTCCAACGGGGTTGCTCGGATCGTGGCCAGGTCGTCCGCCCAGGTCTGTGTGAGACCGCGCGGGGGCGGGGCTACGAAGTCCGGTCCGGACTGCGGGGTGTGCAGGGCGAGGACGGCGTCCAGTTCCGTCTCTCGGCGAAGCCGTTCAAAGGTCGGCAGCAGCCGGGCGGCCCAGGCGCGCGGCAGCGGCCGGTTCTGGCCGGCGAGCGAGCGCAGGAGCAGGCAGAGGTCCATCGCGGGCGACAGAGCGAAGCGGCTGCGCAGCAGGTCATCGACGGAGACTTCGAAGCGGAGCACCCGGCGATGCTATCGCCGATCACCCCTTGGATTCGTCCAGCGACGAATCATTGGTGAGTGGTACGGGCGTACCGTGAGGCTGCGTGTCATGACCCCGACCGTCGGCCCCATGCAGGGCGACCACCGTGCCACCTACCGGGAGGTGCTGGCCGAGCCCCGGTTTCGGTTGCTGTTCACGACCCGCGCCGTCGCGATCACCGCGGGTTCGCTGCGGATCACCACGTTCTCGGTGCTGGTCTTCGCGGCCACCGGCTCCGCGTTGCTCAGCGCACTGGCCTTCGGCATCGGCTTTCTCCCGCAGATGTTCGGCTCGCTGCTGCTGGGCTCCCTGGCCGACCGCCTGGCGCCCCGCGCGCTCATCGTCGGCGGCCACGTCCTGGAGTGCGCCGCCGCCCTGCTGCTCGCCCTGGTGCGGCTGCCGATCGCGGCGAGCCTCGGTGTCGTGGCGCTGGTCGCCCTCGCCACACCGGTGTTCGGGGGCGCGTCGAGTCGGCTGGTCGCGCAGTGGCTGACGGGCGACGCCTATGTGCTGGGGCGTTCACTGAACAACATCGCCTCCTCGGGGGCGCAATTGTTCGGTCTGGCGCTGGGAGGTGCGGTCGTCGCGGTGGTCGGGCCGCATCGGGCGCTCGTGGTGAGCGCCGCCCTCTACCTCGGCTGCGCGCTCGCTGTCCGCCTCCGGCTGCCCCGCTTGGAGCCGGGAGACATCGACGGCAGTCCCGGCACTCCCGGCACTGCTCGGGGCGGCGGGGCCGTCCGGGCGAGCCTGCACGGTGTCGGCCTGCTGCTGCGCGGACGCACGGTACGACGACTGATGCTGGCCCAGTGGCTGCCGTCCGGGTTCGTGGCGGGCGCGGAAGGTCTGATCGGCGCCTACGCGGGAGGTCGCCACTTCGCGCCCGGCTGGTACGCGGTACTGATGGGCTGTCTGCCGGTCGGCATGCTCGTCGGCGATCTGCTGGTGGGCCGGTTGCTGCGGCCGCCCACCCGGGAGCGACTGGTGGTCCCGTTGATCGCGCTGACGGGACTGCCGTTGGTCGGTTTCGCCGCCGAGCCCGGCGTGGGCGTCTCGTCCTGTCTGCTGCTGCTCTGCGGCTTCGGACTGGCGTACGGCCTCGGCCTGCAACGGCCGTTCCTGGACGCCTTGCCGCGGAACGGCTAGGGCCAGGCCTTCGGGTTGCTCGGCTCCGGCAGCATGACGGTGCAGGGCGTCGGACCGGCCTGCTTCGGCTCGGTGGCCGCGGGCGTGGGGACGGGTGGCGCGATGGCCCTGGCAGGCGGCGCGGCGGTGCTCACCGCCGGCTGGATGCTGACCTGGCACACGGCCACCTCCCCCGCCCCGCCCTGAACCTGGGGACCGGGGAACAGCCACTCCTGGTAGTACCGGATATGGACCACGAACCATGGAAGGCTCATGTCCCATGATCGATGACTTCGCGAAGGACACTCTGCTTGGGAGACTGCGGCGGGACCGTGAAGCGCTGCTGTGGAAACTCAACGGCTTGTCGGAATACGACGCCCGCCGACCTCTGACAGCGACCGGGACCAATCTCCTCGGCCTCGTCAAACACGTGGCCTCCGTCGAGGCCAGGTATTTCGGCGAGGTCTTCGACCGCCCGTCGCTGGAGCCCCTGCCCCCATGGCAGGACCACGACGGCAGCGATCTGTGGGCGTCCGAGGACGAGAGCCGCGATCAGATCATCGGGTTCTACCTGCGCACGTGGGAACACTCGGACGCGACCATCAACGACCTTTCCCTCGATGCCCCCGGGCACGTGCCGTGGTGGTCGGAGCCGTATCCCAACACGAACCTGTTCGCCGTCATCGTCCACGTCCTCGGCGAGACCATCCGGCACGCCGGGCACGCCGACATCCTGCGCGAGGGTCTCGACGGCCGGACCGGGATGCGCGCCGAGTACGAGCAGCAGATCGACGAGGACGCGCGTGCCGCCTACTGCGCGAAGATCGAGCAGGCCGCCAGGTCGGCCGCGTCCATGGAGTGAGGGTAAGCCACCAGAAGCCGTCAGCCACCCGTACCCGTCCTCGCTCCCAACCGCGCCGTGGTCTCCGTAAGCGACCTGGTGAACGGGTGACTCGGGGCGGTGAGAACTCGTCGAGCCGGCCCCTGCTCGACGAGTTCACCGGCGTCCAGGACGGCGATGCGGTGGGCCAGGGCGGCGGTGTCCAGGTCGTGGGTGATCAGGACGAGGGACAGGTCGTCGCGGTCGTGGAGCAGGGCGGTGAGAAGGCCGAGGAGGCTTCGGCGGGTGATCGTGTCGAGGCCGGAGGTGATCTCATCGCAGATGAGGACACGGGGGCGGGCCAGCAGGGCGCGGGCGAGAGCGGCGCGTTGCAGTTCGCCGCCCGAGAGCCGACCGGGACGGCGGTTGGCGAGGTCTTGGGGCAGGCCCAGATCGGCCAACGTGCTGAGGGCCTCGTTCTCCGCGGCGGAGGTCTCGGTTCCGCGGAGCCGTATCGCCGTGCGGGCGATCTGGTGCAGGACGGGACGGTGTTCGTCGAAGGCGGCGCGGGCATCCTGGAACACGTACTGCACGGCGGCCAGTTGGGTACGGTCGCGGTCGCGCAGACTGCGCGGCAGCGCGGTGCCGTCGAGGAGGAGCTGTCCTGCGTGGCGGCGGTGGAGCCCTGCCAGGCAGCGGGCAAGGGTCGTCTTGCCGCTGCCGGAGCGTCCGACCACGGCCAGGCATTCGCTCGAGTGCAGGTCGAGTTCGGGGATGCGCAGCACCTCGGTAGTGCCGTGCGTGCTGTCACGGTGGTGGGCGGTCAGGTCGCGAATGCGCAGGACGGGGTGGGCGGTTGGGGCCTGCTGTTCCGCGGACGGCAGAGGCAGAATCGGTCCCCGGGTCGGGGGTTGCTGTTCCGTGGGTGAGATGGGTGGGGCTGGTTGCGCGGTTGCGTTTTCCCGTTCCGTGCCCTGCATGGGCGGGACCGGTTGCCCGGTCGCGGTCTCCCCTTCCGCGCCCCGCATGGGCGGCACCGGCTGCCCGGCCGAGACCCCCCGTCCCGCGTACCCCCTGCGCAACGCCGGTCCCCCCGTCGCCCCCCTCCGCTCCGTGAACCGCGCCTGCTCGCCGACTGTGCCTCACAGCACGCGACTTGGGACGCCACCGAAGCGCAGACCTCGGCTCGCTCATCCCTCGACGACCCCGGCGCCCGCGCCGTCCGGCTGCACCTCCACCCCGGGCGAAGAACGCAGTCGGTGCGGGCCCGTGTCGTAGCGCCAGAACGGTCGCACCAGGACCGCGGCGGCCACGACCAGGACCAGGCACAGGAGAGCGCTGCCCGACCAGGCGATGCCCAGCCCCGCGGTGGCCGCCATGGCTCCCGCCCGCAGATCACCCAGCCGGGGCCCGCCCGCGACGACGACGGTGAAGACCCCTTGCAGACGTCCCCGCATGGCATCGGGAGCGCATGTCTGGAGGATGGTCTCCCGGTAGACCGCGCTGACGAGATCGGCGGCACCGGCGCAGGCCAGCAAGGCGGCGGCCCCCCACAGCGAGTACGTGGTTCCCGCGAGGCCGATCGCCACGGCCCAGCCCGCCACAGCCGCCGCCAGCGCCACGCCCTGACGGCGTACCTTGGCGATCCAGCCGCTGAACAGGCCCGCCGCGAGGGATCCGACGGCTATCGAGGCGTAGAGCAGGCCCACGCCACCGTGGAAGCGGGTGTCCGCCACCTGCGGGAAGAGCGCCGTCGGCATGGCCAGCACCATGGCGGCGATGTCGACCGCGAAGGACATCCACAGCACGGCGTTGCCGCCGATGAAGCGCAGTCCGCCCCACACGGAGCGGAGGCCGCTCTGTGCCGCGACCGTGTGGATCGGCTGGACCGAGGGGAGGCGGTACGCCGAGTGCAGCAGCAAGGTGAAGAGGACGGCGTCGACCCCGTACGCCCAGGCGAAGCCGCCCGGCAGGGCGAGGAGGATGCCCGCACAGAGCGGGCCGGCCACCTGGCCGAAGTTCCCGACGGTGAAGTACAGGGTGTTGGCCGCGGGGATCAGGTCGGTCGGAACGATCCGGGGAATGATCGCGCCCCGTGCGGCGGACGACATGGCGAAGGCCGCCGCCTGGGCGGACACCAGCGCGATGATCAACGGCACCGAGCGGACGTCCGCCAGCGCCTGGGCCAGCAGGGCCAGGGTGATCAACCATGTGCCGGCGGAGGCGCACAGGTAGAGCTGACGGCGGTCGACGCGATCGGCGATGGCACCCCCGTACAGGCCGAACACCACGATCGGAAGCAGACCGGCCAGCCCGGTGTAACCGACGTACAAGGACGAGTGCGACAGGGCGTACACCTGAACCGGCACGGTGACAGCGGTGACCATCGTGCCCACGTAGGCGGCGGCCTGGGCGAGCAGGAGGCGCCGAAAGGCGGCCACGGACAAGGGGCGCGGGTCCAGGGCCGCCGCGCGCAACCTCCGCGTCAGACGCCGGGACACCCCGCCCTCGGAGCAGCCGCGCCGGCCCGGCGAGGACGATCGTGCAGGAGGCATGGGCTCACGCTCGCAGGCAGCCATGAAGCCGCGCTTCCGATAATCTGCCGTTCAATGTCGGAGAACAGCCAGCAGGACGCGCGACCGACGAGTACGCGGCACGAACACCTCGCCGGTCAGGTCATCGGCCGCCACCGCCACGCCTTCCACCAACTCATCCACGTCAGCACCGGCGTTCTCGCCGTGCGGACCGGAGAGGCGTCCTGGGTCGCCTCCAACGCCCAGGCGATGTGGATCCCGGCGGACACCTGGCACCAGCACCGGGTCTACGGCCGCAGTCGCGTGCACACCATCGGATTCGCGCCGGAGGACCCTCCGCTGCCGTCCGCCTCGCCCACGGTCGTCTCCGTCGAGCCGTTGCTGCGGGAACTCCTCATCGCCCGCAGCGATCCGAACCTGACGGCGCCGGAGTCGGACCGCCTGGAGGCGGTCATGCGCGACAGGCTGCGGCGCTCACGGTCCCAGCCGCTGACCCTGCCCGCGCCCCAGGACCCCAGACTGGTGCGGGCCTGCGCCCTGGCCGCCGCGGATCTGACGCAGATCCGCACGGCGTCCTGGCTGGCCCGGCAGTCCGGCGTGGGCGAACGCACCCTGGCACGGCTGTTCCGGACCGAGTTCGGCATGACGTACCCGCAGTGGAGAACCACGACCCGGGTGTTCCACGCCATGATCCAGCTCGCCGAGGGAGCCACCGTCACCGAGACCGGACGGCGCTGCGGATGGGCGACGACGAGCGCCTTCATCGACACCTTCACCCGCACCGTCGGCCAGACACCGGGCAGCTACCGGGCCGCGGTGGGTGGGACTCCCGGTCGGACCGCCGTCGGCCGGCCACCTCAAGACGGGGCGCCGCCCGAGCGCGCCCTGTAAGCCTGCGGCAGCAGGCGACGCGCTCCACGCCGCGACGCGGTCAAGCCACGAGCAGGCGCAAGCCGAGGTCCGCCGAGTCGAGGTCGGCGAGGTCGCTGTTGCGGTCGGCCCACCGGCCGGATTCGAGGTCGTCGCCGAGGCGTCGTACCGCCCGCTGCTCGGCGTCAGGCCCGACCCTCGTCCACACCGACATCGCACGGCGCACGTGATCCTCCAGATACGCTCCCGGCCGGCGCCAGTAGGCCTCGAACAGGCCGTCGGCGCAGTCCCACGGGACGGGCACCGGCTCGGCGCGGGCGCCGATCGCGTCGGCCATCCTGCCGAGGGAGGGGAAATCCGCGAGGACGTCGGTGAACTCGGGCAGGTAGTCGCGGGTCAGCCAGAACCGGTCCTGCCATGCGGGCTCGTCGGTGTCGAAGGTGAGCACCACCACGCGCCGGGCCACGCGCCGCATCTCGCGCAGCCCCGCCAGCGGATCCCCCCAGTGGTGCACGGTGGAGACGGCCATCGCGACGTCGAACGAGCGGTCCTCGAAGGGCAGGCTCTCCGCGGTGGCGGCCACGCACGGCGCCGAGCCGGCAGGGCGCTGGTCCCGCATGACGGCCGATGGCTCCACCGCGGTCACGTCGCGATCGGCAGGCTCGTAGGAGCCGGTGCCCGCCCCGACGTTCAACACCCGCTGCGCGTCATCGAGCGCTTCCCAGATCTGCGCGGCGATCCGCGGATCGGTGCGCCGGGTCGCGGTGTAGGCGCCGCCGATCGCGTCGTACAGCCGCGCGCCGAGCATCTCCAGTTGCTCCTCCGGTGTCACTGTCAGTCCCCTCGCCCGTGCCTGGAGTTCCCTGTCGATGGCCGCCACCATGGCGTCGGCACGGTCCCGCCGCTCCAGCAGCAGGCCGCGCAGCCGGCGCAGGTGGGCGACCGTGTCGGCGGCCGGGTCGCCGACCAGTTCCGCGACCTCCCGCAGCCCGAATCCCAGCCGCCGGTAGGCCAGCACCTCCCGCACCTTCTCCACGTCGGCCGCGGAGTAGGCCCGGTACCCGGCCGCGGTCCGAGCCGACGGCCGTACGAGCCCGATCGCGTCGTAGTGATGCAGCGTGCGGACGCTCACGTCGGCCAGCTCGGCCACGCGCCCCACGGTCCAGTGATCATCCACGGCAACGACTATGCAGCCTGACGCCACGTGAGGGTCAAGGGCTCCCCTCACGACGGGAGCCGAACGGGAAGCAGGGGGCCGAGGCGTCCCTCACCGGCCCAGCGTCTCCGTCGCGGCCTCGACGAAGTCGTGGACGAGAGGTGACCGACGGGACGACACCCACGCCAGGGCCACCTGATTGGGACCGAGGTCCGCCACGGGCAGCGGAACGACGTCCGGGCGGGTGTAGAAGGTCGCGGTGGACAACGGGAGCACGCACACA
Source organism: Streptomyces sp. NPDC107471 (assembly GCF_055582845.1). Taxonomy (NCBI): domain Bacteria; kingdom Bacillati; phylum Actinomycetota; class Actinomycetes; order Kitasatosporales; family Streptomycetaceae; genus Streptomyces; species Streptomyces sp. NPDC107471. The sequence continues at coordinate 91,165 of NZ_JBVJPC010000014.1, forward strand.
CCCGCACCGGAGGCCACCAGCTCCAGCTTCTCCTCCACCTGATGGATGACCGGCACCTCGGGGCGCCGCCCCTCGCGCAGCTCCACGGCCACGTCACGCCACTCGGGCACGGCATCGGGGTCCTGGAGGAGATGCTCGGAGGCGAGATCGCGCACGGTCACCGAGGTGCTGCCCGCCAGGCGGTGCCCTGCCGGCAGCACGACGACCCGGGGCTCCTGGAAGAGCGGTCGCACCTCCAGCCCGCGCTGGTCGATGGGCAGTCGTACGACGCCGATGTCCGCCCGGCCGTCCCGCAGCACGTCCACCTGGTCGTCCCAACTGGTGCGCAGCAAGCGCACGTTGACGCCGGGTCGGCGCGTGGTGAAGGCGGCGGTGGCCGGGGTGACCGTGATGCCGGGCATGAAGCCGACGGTCAGCGTGGGGGTGTCCTGCGTCGCCGCCTTCACCCGCCGCAGAAGTGCGTCGGCCGACGCGAGCAACGGAACGGCGTCCTCCAGCAGTTGCTCCCCGGCCGGCGTGAGCAGCGTGCCGCGCCGGTCGCGGTCGAAGACCGCTGCGCCGAGTTCGTCCTCCAGGCTCCGGATCTGCCGGGACAGCACCGGCTGCGCGATGTGCAGCCGCTCCGCCGCGCGTCCGAAGTGGAGCTCCTCGGCCACCGCCACGAAGTAGCGGAGCTTCCGCAGATCAAGATCCACCCGGACTCACCGCTCACTCTCTCCGAGGCGACGGCCCGTCGGCCGTCCTGAACGACACCGGCTGCGTCCCGCGGGACGACCGGGGCAACCAGTGACGAATCTACCGTTCCGGTCGGCGTCAGCCGCGGCGGCCAGTGTGCATGCCGCGCGGCCGGTCACTCGCCGCCGGCGAGTACCGCCAGCGGGTCCGTGTGCGCCGGGACCCAGCCCAGTTCGGCCTCTGCGCGCGCCGGGGTGAGCTGCTGGTCCAGCGCGAAGGCGTCCGCGATCGGGCCCATCTGCTCGCGGGCCTCCTCCAGGGAGAGGGAGGCGACCTTGCCGTCCAGACCGACGGACCGCGCGATCGCCAGGGCACACTCCCTGGCCGTCGGGTTCACGCCGCCTACGCCGACGTACACCGAACCGGGCTTGGCCTTCAGGGCGGCGGCGTACAGCTCCGCGATGTCGTCGACGTGGACCAGTGCCCAGCGGTTGTGGCCGTCGCCGATGTACGGAACGGCGCCCGCTTCCTTGCCCGGGCCGGCGTAGAAGATGTCGATCAGGCGGTTCTCGCCGCCGTACAGCAGGCCGGGCTGCACCACGACGGGGCGGCCGCCCCGCTGGGCGCGCCGCAGCACGGCCTCCTCGACGGGCTTGCGCCAGGCGACCACCGGCGGCGGGTTCCAGGGGGCGGTCTCGTCCACGACGCCGTCCGTGTCGCCGTAGACCCAGGTGCCGCCGGTGTGGACGTAGGCGCCGGTGCCGATGCCGTCCTGCATGGCGGTGGCGGCCGCGAGGTCCTCGTCCCCGGTCTCGGCCTGCGCCAGGTGGATCACCGCCTCCGCGCGGGCGGCGGCCGCGTTCAGCACCTCCAGGTCCCGCAGCCCGCCGCGCACCGGGGCGGCTCCGAGGGAGGCGACGGTCTCGGCGGCGCGGTCGTTGCGGGCCAGCGCCTCCACGGTGTGTCCGTGGCGGACCAGTGCGCTGATCGTGGCCTTGCCGATGTATCCGGATCCGCCGGTGAGAAAGATCTTCATGGTCAGGGTCTCCTGGCTCCGTGGGTCGATGACTTCGCTGATCAGCCTGCGTCCGGCGGCTGTCCCGCGTCCAAGACCTCTTTGGGCGCCTGTGATACCCGGAGGGCATCAGATCTCGATCTGTCGTGCCACCTTCCCGGCCCTCAGGATTGGACTTGCAAGTCCATTTTTGGTTCCGCACAGTGGCAGAGCCGCCCGGCAGTCCGGGTGGAGCGTGCGGTCCCGGGTGCATCTCCCTTCCGCACGTCTGTTGTTGTCGATCACGAAATGCGGGAGTTCACGATGAGCGGACGGTTGCAGGGCAAGCGGGCACTGGTGACCGGCTCGACGAGCAACCTCGGGCGAGCCATTGCCGAGGCGTTCGGCGCCGAAGGTGCCCACGTCATCGTGTCGGGCCGCAACGCGGAGCGCGGCGGTGAGGTGGTCGAGGGGATCCGCTCCCGCGGCGGGCGCGCCGACTTCGTCCAGGCCGAACTCGACGGCAGCGCCCAGGCGTCGCGGAACCTGGCCGAGCGGGCGTCGGCGGTGCTGGGCGGCGGGATCGACATCCTCGTCAACAACGCGGGGATCTATCCCAGCGACAACACCCCGGGAACCGACGAGAAGACCTTCGACGAGGTCTACGCGGTGAACGTGAAGGCGCCGTTCTTCCTCACCGCAGCGGTCGCTCCCGTCATGGCCGAAGCGGGCGGCGGCGCCATCGTCAACCTGGGCTCCTGGATCGCCCGCCTCGGCATCCCCGTCGGCTCGCTCTACGCCTCGTCCAAGGGCGCCCTGGAGACGTTGACGCGGGCCTGGGCTGCGGAGTTCGGACCGCACGGTGTCCGGGTGAACGCGATTTCGCCGGGAGTCGTCTACGAGGCCACTCCGGGTGAGGACCACCCGGGCGAGATCATGATGAAGGGCACCCCGGCGGACGGCATGGGCTCACCCAGCGCGATCGCTCGCGCCGCGGTGTACCTCGCCAGTGACGAGGCCGAGTTCGTGCACGGCGCCGTGCTCGACGTGGACGGCGGGCGTACGACGGTCGCGGTCATCAGCAGGTAGTTCCTGGGGTCTGCAGGGCGCGGGTTGTGATGCGGGCCGACGACGTGGAGGGCCCGGATGCGTCACGGCAGGCGTACGACATCGGTCTGAAACACCATCACCCGTTCCACGGGCACGCGGCCAACGGGGTCATCTGCACTGTCCGGTACATCGACGAGGTCATGTCTCCCGGGATGGGCCGCCCCCGCCCGGTCGCCGACGGGGGAGTGTCATGACCGGCCGGCGCCGGTCAGCGCCCCAGCGGCACCGAGGGCTCCGTCGACGCGGGGGCCGGAAGCCGGAGACCGGAGACCGGAGGTCACCCTGGACCCCGTCGCCCGCTCAGGGTGCCGTGACCAGCGGTGACTCCCCCCAGTCCACGGTGAGCGTCTGTCGTAGCGCCTCGACGGCTGAGGCGCCGATGCGGTCGGCGAGGACCGACTCGATGACCGCGATGGTGGCCTGGGCCCGTTCGTGGACGCGTCGGCCCTCGGCCGTGGTGCGGATCAGGATCCTGCGGGCCGAGTCGGGGTCGGGGGTCTGTTCGAGCAGGCCCATGCCGATCAGGGCGTGCACCACCTGGTGGGCCGTCTGCCGGGTGACGCCGATGCGGCGGGAGAGTTCCGACACCGTCGTCCCCTCCGGGTCGAGCCGCGCGAACACCGCTGCCTGGGTCGACGTCACCGGCTGCTCGCCCGCCGCCTCCATGCTGGCGAAGAGGGCGTCCTCGAACCAGCGCCGGGATTCGGCGAACAGTTGGGGCAGATTGGCCGCGCGGTGGCTCATGGCTCCCTCAAGGGGTCGGTGACAAGCGGGATTATCCCCTGCTGTCGTGCCCGGCGCCCTCGCCGCCCTGCCGCCGGTCGGCCGGGTCGACGTGTCGCGCGGCCAGGTCGAGGCTCGCGGTGAACCCGAGGCTCGCGTTGAAGCACCGCTCCACGTCCTCGTCCGCAAGCCCCGCCCACAGGTGGTTGCCGCCCCGCACGCTGACGAGTTCGGCGCTCACCCCGGCGCCGTGCAGCGCGGTGACCAGGCGTTCGGCCTGGGCGTGCGGGACGATCACGTCGTCGGTGCCGTGCAGGACGAGGAAGGGCGGTGCGTCCGGTGTGACATGGCTGACCGGACTGGCTTCCCGGACGCGCTCCGGGAGGTCGGTGAGCGCGCCGCCGATCAGCAGGGCCTCGAAGGTGCCGGGGTCGCCCGGGTCGTAGGCGCCCGGCGGCTGGTCCTCGGCCAGGTGGGTGAGGTCGGTCGGCGCGTACCAGGTGACGCAGCCCTGGACGGGGAGGCTGTCGGCCGTGAGGGCGAGGAGTGCCGCGAGGTGCCCGCCGGCCGACTCGCCCCACAGAACAGTGCGGGCCATGTCGAGGCGGAGTTCGGCGGACCTGGCGTGCAGCCAGGTCAACGCGGCGCGCAGGTCCTGGAGTTGACCGGGGTGGGTGACCTCGCCGCTGAGCCGGTAGTCGGGGCAGGCGACGGCGAACCCGGCGCGGACCAGCCGGGCGAAGGGGCCAGGCTGCCAGTCACGGAAGCGGGGGCCGAGGTCCTCGCGCAGGCCGGTGCGCCAGGCGCCGCCGTGCACGAAGACGATCACCGGTACGGGGTCCGGCGTCTCGGTCGGCAGCCACAGATCCATCTCCAGGGGGCGGCTGCCTTCGGGGACGTCGTAGACCGCACCGCGCAGCACCTGTGCTCCCGGGGCGACGGGCGCGGCCGGGGGCAGCGGCAGGCGGGTCGGGTCGGGCGGGGCGAGCAGCTCCACCGGGAAGGGGGCCGGCAGGGACATGGGCAACTCCGGTACGGGAAGTCAGTGGGCGAGGCGGGGGAACAGGGCTCGGGCGTTGGCCGTGGTGAGCGACCTCCACGTGGTGCCGTCCACGGGAGCGGGGGCGCTGGTGAAGGACGCGGCGTGCGCCTCGGCGGCGGGGGCCGGGGTCCAGCAGTAGTCGCTGCCGTAGAGGAGGCGTTCGGGGTCGGCTAGGCCGAGCAGTGCGGGGACCTGACGGGGGAAGGCGGGGCCGGCCAAGTCGTAGTACAGGCGCCGCAGTTGGGCCACCGCGTCCGGTGCGCCCGGCTCGCCCGGCATGAACAGCTTCATGAAGCCGTTGATCCGGTCGGCGAGCACGGGCAGGGCACCGCCGCAGTGCGGGACGATGACCTTCAGCTCGGGATGGCGTTCCAGTGTTCCGGCGAACAGCAGGTCCGTCACCGTGCGGGCGGTGTCGAAGATGAACTCCACCATGGGGCGCGGACGGCCCAGGGCGGACTGCTCCCAGCACACCGGTGAGGTGGGGTGCAGCAGCACGACTGCGTCGCGGCGCGCCAGTTCGGCGAAGACCGGCTCCAGGCGGGGGTCGCCGAGGTACACGCCGTGGGTGTTCGTCTCCAGGACGACGCCGTCCGCGCCGAGTTCGTCGAAGGCGTACGCGATCTCCGCCAGGGCGCCGTCGACGTCGGGCACCGGGAGCGAGGCGAACAGGCCGAAGCGGCCCGGGTGTCGGCGCACGACGTCGGCACCGTCCTCGTTGACCTCGCGGGCCAGACGGCGGGCGGCTTCGGTGTCGCCGAAGAAGACACCCGGCGAGGAGACGGAGAGCAGGGCCGTGGCGATGCCGCTGCGGTCCATCAGCTCCAGGTGGGCCGTCTCGGACCAGGCCGGCCAGGCGGGCACGCCGTCGGGCTGGTGGTGTCCGGCGGCCTTGGCCTGGCGGACGTAGGAGTCGGTGACGAAGTGGGCGTGGACGTCGATGAGTCCGTCAGTGTTCATGGGCGGGGTCCTCGTGCGGGGGCGTGGTGCGGTGCGGGGGAGTGCGCCCTTCCAGCCTGGAGCGGATCGCCGCCGCGGCACGCTCCCCGACGACGATGCCGAACAGGCCGGTGAGGCCCACCAGGGGCGGTGCGGGGGAGTGGATGTCCAGGGCCCAGTAGACGGCGCCCATCAGCAGACCGGCGGCGAAGGAGTACGCGGCGGCGCGGGCGAAGGAGGCGTTCACAGGGCCGCCAGCAGGGCCTGGCCGGCGAGCATGCCCAGCAGTCCGAAGAGGGCGACGGGCGGCGGGGCGGGCGACTTGACCCGCACCACCACGTAGAGCGCGCCCACGACGACGCCTGCCGCCAGCGCCTTCAGGTACGGCATCTCAGCCCTCCGTACGCCATTCGTGACCCGGCAGGAAGCGCACGTCGTACTTCTGCGGGACGGTGGCGAACTTGCTGCCCTCTGGCACGAACGGCCGTGCGGGCAGGGTCAGTTCGTCGGTCGGCGTGCCGAGGTTCTCGAAGAACCGCTCGAAGGTGCCGCCCGGTCCGGCGGCCACGCCGACGATCTGGGTGTGGTGCCGCTCCATGCGGTAGGCGTGCGGGCAGTTCTTCGGGACGAAGCCGAAGTCGCCGGGGGTGAGCAGCTTTTCGTGCTGTTCGCCCTCCAGGTCCTCCACGAAGAGGCGGACCGCGCCCTGGGTGACGTAGAAGACCTCGTAGGTGTCGGGGTGCGAGTGCGCCGGGATGATCTCGCCCTTGGGGCCGTCGCAGGTGAAGAAGTTGAAGGTGTTCTCGGTCTGCTCGCCGCCGGCGTAGACCGTGAAGAGGTCACCGAAGAGGTGGGCCCGGTCCCCGTGGCCCTTCTCGATGAAGTACGGCTTGCCCGGCTCGGGCGGGATGAGGGAGCGGGTGCGGTACTGGGTGGCGTACTCGATGGTCATGCGGAACCTCCGGCTTCGTCGAGAGTTGTGTCAGGCTACCTGACATACGTGGTGAGGGTAAGGCCCTTTCTCGGTGGTTCGCGTGAGCTCGGAGAACGTGAACTCAAGGACTGTGGGCTCAGGGGCTGTGAGCTCAGAGACCGCCGTCGTCGGGGAGAGCGGTACGAGCGAGTCGGTCGGCGTGGGTCCGCACGGCGCCGGTGAGATCCAGCGCGCCCTTGGAGATCACCCACTGGAGCTGGAGGCCGTCGCTGACGGCGATGCACTCGCGCGCCAGGGCGTGGCAGTCGGTGTCCTCGCGCAGAGTGCCCTGGTTCCGGGCGGTGCGCAGCAGGTGGGCCAGTGCGTCCACCGCGCGCTGGTAGCGCTCGGCGAAGAGGGCGTGGGCGGCGCTGTCGGGGTCGGCGGCCTCGGCGAAGGTGAGCACGAACAGCTCGATCAGGCCGGGCTCGGCGAGGTGACGCTCGGTGGCCGCCACCATGGCGCGCAGGATGTCGCGCCCGCTCGCCTCGGCGGGCAGGTGCTCCCACCACTGCGCCTCGGTGGTGAAGCGGTGCTCCATGACGGCCAGCAGCAGGTGCTTCTTGCTGCGGAAGTGGTGCAGCAGGCCGCCCTCGGTGATGCCGACGTCGTCCGCGATGCGGTGCAGCGCGGTGCGGTGGTAGCCCTCCTGTGCGAACCGCTCCGCGGCGGCCTCCACGATCCTCTGCCGTCGGGCTATGCCGACGGAGTAGCTGCCGCGTCGGCCTCGGGCGCTGCTGGTCATGGTGCTCACCGTAGTCATCCCGCGGGGCCGGGAGCTCGGCCGGTGCCTGCCCGGCACCCTCGTGTGGCGTGGATCACTCCGCGAAAACCTAGCGCACTCGGTTTTCGGCTCGCATCATCGTTCGAAATCCCGGCGCGACGGAGCGCCGACCTCTCATCGGAGCGACCATGAACACCTCGCCCGACCCGGCCGCGCTGCCCGCAGCACCCGCCGCGACCGGTGACACCCGTACGACCGGCCCCACGCCGTCCCCCTCCGCGAGCTCCGGCTGGAGCGCCGCGGAACTGCGCCGACTGGCCGCCCTGACCTGGCCGGGCCAGCTCCTCGTCGTGGCCGGAATCGTCGCCGCCAACGCCCAGCCGCAGATCGCCCAGCACTTCCACACGACACAGATCGCCTGGTTCGGCCTGGCGTTCACCCTGGCGACGATCGTGGCCACGCCGTTCGCAGTGCGCCTCGGCGACATGCACGGCAAACGCCGCGTCATGCTCACCCTGGCCGCCGCCGGCCTCGTCGGCGACATCGTCACCGTGGTGGCGCCCACGTACCCGGTGATGGTCCTCGGGCGCGTGATCGGCGGCCTGTACGGTCCCGTCGCGGTCCTCGTCCTCGCCTCGGTCCGCGATCTGTTCCCGCCCCGCAAGGTCGCCATGGCCCTCGGCACCGTGACGGGAGCCGTCGGTGTGCTCAGCCTCCTCGCACCCCTGCTGTCCGGCTGGCTGCTGGACGCCTTCGGATGGCGCGGGGCCCTGTGGTTCCTCGTCGTCTCGACCGTCGCCGCCATCGGTGCGCTGCTCGCCGTGCCCGAGACCCCGCTGCGAGACGTGACCGGACGCCTGGACCGGGCCGGCGCCCTGCTGCTCGGCGGCGGTCTCGCCCTGGTGGTCTTCGCCGTCGGACAGGGCGACGGCTGGGGCTGGACCTCGGCCGGAGTCCTCACGGCGCTCCTCGCGGGCCTGGCCGCACTGGCCGTGTTCGTCGTCGTCGAACTGCGGGTGGCGACACCCATCCTGGACCTGCGCATGCTGGGCCGCCGTTCCGTGGCGACCGTCCTGCTCGGTTCCTCCGTGCCGCAGGCGGCCTTCTTCGCCTCCCAGGCCATCCTGATCTTCCTGGCGCTCTTCCCGCCGATCCCGCACGTCTCCGACGGCCTGGGCTGGTCCACCACCCACTATGCCGTCATCAGCATCCCCGCCGGACTGGTCACCTTCGCCGCCGGCATCGGCGTGGGCCGGGCCGTACGGTCGGTCAGCCCGCGCACCGTCTGGTACTTCGGCCTGACCGTCCTCGCCGTCGGACTCGCCCTCGTCGCCTTCCACCACGACGACGAGGTGCAGATCATCGTCACCGGAGTGGTCATGGGGCTGGGTGGCGGCATCCTGATGGCCGGTCAGCAGACCATGATCGTGTCGGTGGTCTCCGCCGAGGAGCAGGCCGCCGCCAACGGCATGTCCTCGCTGCTCACCCAGGTCTTCCTGGCCCTCACCAACCAGGCGCTGTACACGGTCCTGGCCGGCGACTCCACTGTGCTCGACGGCACCGCCTTCTACCACGACGGTGCCTTCACCCACGCCTACCTGGCGATGTCGGCGATCGTGGCCCTGGGGCTGCTCATCTCCCTCGCCATCCCCCGGCTGGCCCGGCCCGCGGACAGCGCGGCGGCCGACCCGGCCCCCGAGACCGCCCCCTCCGCGTCCGGTTCCCCCGGGCCCGGATCCGCCTGACCGCACGCCCCACCGTCCGGCGGCGGACCGTCACCACCCACGCGATCCGCCGCCGCTCTGCCTCCGAGAGGAACAGCCGTGTCCCGCGCCTTCCCCCACTCCCTGCGCATCGAGCACCTCGACAGGCCCCTCGGCATCGGCATCCCCCGCCCCCGACTGTCCTGGAGACTGCCGAACGGCGCCCGTACGCAGCTCGCGTACCGCCTCCAGGCAGGCGACCGGCACACCGGCCGGGTGAGCTGGGATCCGGGCCGGGTGGACTCCGCCGCCACCACCTACGTCCGCTACGAGGGTCCCGAGCCCGGCTCGGCCACCCGGACGTGGTGGCGCGTCAAGGTGTGGACCGACCTCGGCGAATCCGACTGGTCCGAGGTTTCCTGGTGGGAGACCGGCCTGCTGGAACCGCACGCGTGGCAGGCCCGCTGGATCGAACCGGCCGAGGCGGAACCGGCTCCGGCCGGTCACCGTCCCGCCCACCTCCTGCGTCACACCTTCGACCTCGACAAACCCGTCCGGCAGGCCCGCCTGTACGCGACCGCCCACGGTGTCTACGAGGCGTTCCTGAACGGCCGGCGCGTCGGGGACAGCGAGCTCGCCCCGGGCTTCACCGCCTACCGCTCCCGCCTGCAGGTGCAGACCCACGACGTCACGGACCTGCTCAGCCCCGGCCGCAACACGCTCGGAGCGGTGCTCTCCGACGGCTGGTTCCGCGGCCGTCACGGTTTCGTCCGCGAGGCCGACGGCTTCGGCACCCGCACCGCACTCCTCGCCCAGCTCGTCGTCACGCACGAGGACGGCACCACGTCCGTACTGGGCACCGGCCCGGGATGGCGCAGCGCACCGGGACCCGTCACCGCGGCCGACCTCATGGACGGGCAGGAGACCGACCTGCGCGCCCATGACCCGCGATGGGCGACGCCCGCGTACGACGACCGTCTCTGGGAGAAGACGGACGTCGCCGACGGCGGACTCTACGACGACCTCACCCGCCTGACCGGCCCCGTGGCCCCACCGGTGCGCCGCGTCGAGGAGATCCGGCCGGTGTCGGTCCACCGCCTGTCCACCGGGCGGCACGTGGTGGACCTGGGGCAGAACATCAACGGCTGGGTACGGCTGACGCATCTCGGCCCGGCCGGCACCCGCCTGACCCTGACCCACGGCGAGGCCCTCGACGCGGACGGCGATGTGACGACGGAGAACATCCGCGCCTTCGACTTCGCCACCCGCCGCCCCCTGCCCGCAGGCCAGGTGGACAGGGTGATCTCGGCCGGCCGCCCCGGTGAGGTCTTCGAACCCCGCCACACCACCCACGGATTCCGCTACGTCCGCGTCGAAGGCCACCCCGGCCCCCTGACCGCCGACGACGTCACCGGAATCGTCGTGCACACCGACATGACCCGCACCGGCTGGTTCACCAGCAGCGACGAGCGCCTCAACCGCCTCCACGAAGCCGCCACCTGGAGCCTGCGCGGCAACGCCTGCGAGGTGCCCACCGACTGCCCCCAACGCGAACGCGCCGCCTGGACCGGCGACTGGCAGGTCTTCGCCCCCACAGCGGCCTTCCTCTACGACGTCGCCGGCTTCACCACGAAATGGCTGCGCGACCTGGCCGCCGACCAGTGGGCCGACGGCACCGTCCCCAACTTCGTGCCCGACCCCGCCGACGAGAGGGCCCGCCGTGCCTCCGCCGAGGGCGGCATGAACGGCTCGGCCGGCTGGGGCGACGCCGCCGTGATCGTCCCCTGGGAGATGTGGCGCGCCTACGGCGACCTCGACCTGCTGCGCAGCCAGTACCCCTCGATGCGCGCCTGGGTCGAGCACGCGGCCGACCAGGCCCGCACCCGCCGCCACCCCGATCGCGCCGCGGCCCACCCCATCGCGGCACCGCACGAGGAGTTCCTCTGGGACACCGGCTTCCACTTCGGCGAGTGGCTCGAACCCGGCGTCACCCCCGACCTGGACCCCACCCGCGACCGCGGTGACGTCGCCACCGCCTACCTGCACCGATCGGCCGACCTGCTCGCCCGCACCGCCACCCTGCTCGGCCACCGCGACGACGAGGCCCGCTACCGCCACCTCGCCGACGGCGCCCGCCACGCCTGGCAGACCGAATACCTCACCCCCCAGGGCACGACCCGCCCCGACACCCAGGCCACCCTGGTCCGCGCCCTCGCCTTCGGTCTCGTCCCCGCGCACCTGCGCCCCCGCGCCGCCGCCCGCCTCGCCGTTCTCGTCCGCGCGGCCGGCACCCACCTGACCACCGGCTTCCTCAGCACCGGCCTGCTGCTCCCGGTCCTCGCCGACCACGGCCACATCGACCTCGCCTACGCCCTGCTCCAGCAGACCACCCCGCCCTCCTGGCTCGCCATGATCGACCGCGGTGCGACCACCATCTGGGAGGACTGGCAAGGAACCGACGAACAGGACCACCCCCATATGTCGTACAACCACTACAGCAAGGGTGCCGTCGTCTCCTTCCTCCACCAGTACACCGCCGGCATCCGGCTGCCCGAGACCCCGGACGCGACAGCCGCCGGATACCGCCGCTTCCTCATCGCCCCCCGCCCCGGCGGCGGCCTCACCTCCGCCTCCGGCCGCCATGACTCGCTGCACGGCACCATCACCAGTCACTGGTGGCTCGACGGCGGCCACCTCACCCTGAACGTCGGCATCCCACCCGGCACCGAAGCGGAGATCCGCCTGCCGGGAACCGAGCCCACGACCGCGACTCCCGGCACCTGGACGTACACCGTCCCCTGGCCGCCTCAGGGGCGGTGAACGGCGGTCACGAGGCGGGCCGGTCCGGGACTCTCGCTCATGCCCGGCAGGGCGCCCGCGCCCTGGGTGTCACGTCCACGCCGGGACGGTCACATCGCGGCGATGCCCTCCATACCGGAACCGGCGAACGGGGGCAGGCCCTTGACGGTCGTGACCTTGGTGAGCGCCCCGTTCGCCTCGACGCGGAAGCCGTCGACCGTCCCGGAGGTGGCGTTCTGGACGTAGACGAACCTCGCGTCCCCGGTCACGGCGATGTCGATCACCCCCTGCGAATCGGGGGAGGGCGGGGTGGCGAGCCCGGTCTTGTCGGTCAGGGCGAGCCGCCCGTGCTGGTCCATGCGGTACCCGGTGACCGCGGAGGTGCCGGTGTTGCCGCCGTAGAAGAAGGCGCCCGCGCGCTCCAGCCAGCACAGGACCTTCTGGCCGTTGGCGAGCGGTGCCCGCAGGACCTTCAGCTTGCCGTCGTGCTGGACGCGGTAGGTGGTCACCGTGGACTTCTCGGCCTCGGCGACGAGCATCCGGCTGCCGGAGCTGTCGAAGCTGATCGCGAACGGCACCTTGCCTGCCGATGCGTTGACGACGGGTTCGGCGACGGCGGGCAGGCCGTTCCGCCTCAGCGGGAAGACCTCGACGGTGTTGTTCCCCTTGGTGGTGACCACCAGATCGTGGCCGTCCGGGGTGATCTCGACCTCTCCGGGCGAGGTGTCGAACCGCGGTACGTCCTCGTTGGCCAGCCCCAGTGAGCGGAAGGACCCCCGCATCGGCACGAGGCCCTTGCGCGTGATCCGGAAGCCCTGGACGCTGCCCTCGCCGCCCGCGTTCATGACGTATGCGATCCTGCCGCGTACCGCGACGCTGGACGGGAACTTCCCGCCGGTGCGCACTATGTGACGGTCCATCAGCTTTGTGCCCTTGGTGCGGAAGGACGTCAGTGTGCCACTGCCCGCGTTGACCGCCAGCAGCATTCCGGAGTCGTCGTCGTAGACGAGGGAGCCCTGGGAGGCGAGGGAGTCGGTGGGGGCGTCGACCTGGTCGCCGCCCCGGCCGCCCGTGGCATAGCGGCCCGCGGGTTTGAGCTTCCCCTCGTCGTCCCGTGCGAACACGTGGACGGTATTGCCGTTCAGCTCGTTGCCCTGCACGAAGACGGCACGCTCGGTTCCTCGCGACCCCCCGGACTCGCTCGCCGAGGCCAGGGACACGGCCACGGTGGCTGCCGCGGCGGTGGCGAGGGCACCGCCGCCGATCAGGACGCGCCGCGTCCTCGACATCGCCCGGTGGGTCCGGCGTTCTCCGGCCCTGCCGCTCGGGTGGTGCTCGCTCTGCTCGCCGTACACGTTCACGCTCACATTCCGCTCCCTTGGTCCTCTGCCGCGCCTGGGGCGCCTGCGTCCCCGTCAGGTGTCGGTGGACGGCACAAGAGTGACCAGGGAGGGGGATGGGGCAGGTGGGAACGCGGGGCACGTCAGACTCTCGTAAGCAGTGGGAGACTGCCTTGCCCCGCGGTCTGTCCGGTCCGGCGCGCCGTCAGACGCCGTTGTCCTTCGCCCTGCGGCGCCCTCCCTGAGGGGGGTCCGGCGGGGCCGGGTTGAGCGGGTCGTCGATCAGGCCCCCCAGTCGGCGCGTCTCGTCGAACGGGTCCACGGCCATCTCGTGCGCCGCCTCGGTGAGGGCCTGCAGGGCGGGCACGAGCCCGGCGCGCGCGTCGGCGGGCAACCGCTCGACCAGTGCACGGATCTCGGTGCGCCGATGGGCGAGGACCCGCGCCACGAGCTCCCGGCCGACGGGGGTGAGGCGCAGGACGACTTCCCGCCGGTTGTCGGGGTTGGTCCTGCGGTCGATGAGCCCGGCGGTCTCGAGGCGCTCGACCATGCGCAGTGCGGTCGAGGGGTTGACTCGCAAGGTCGTCGCCAGGGCGGCGAGCTTGACCGGTCCGCAGGTGTCCAGCACCACGAGAGCGCGTAGCTGGGGCAGGGTGAGGGATTCGTCGGTGGAGGCGAGCGCCCGCGCGGAGATCGCGACGAGCAGTCTTGATGCAGACATGACCGCCACGGTGACGTCCTCGGCCTCCTGGTCGAGCGCGGAACGGGCAGGCGCGTCAGCCGAGGGCTGTGGGAAAGAGGGGTCCTGGCGTGTCATCGCTGTCTGTTCCGCTTCTGCGTCGGGTGGTCCGGGAATCCGGACCGGCGGCTCGGGCCCTGGATCGTTGCGGAATGCAATGGTAGGGCGTGGGTGCAGGCGCGCCCGGGGGAGTGAGGCCGTTCGGCCTGCTGGGAGTACCCCCGCTGCACCGGGCGCATCCGCCGTACCCGGCTCGCGGTGATCACATACCGGACCTAACGTCTGAACTGACGGTCCGCCGGTACTCGCTGGGAGGTGGGTGTGGACGCTGCGGCGAGCCCGCCTCGCGCGGCAGGGCGCCGGCGGGTGCGGAGCAGCCCGTGACGGCTCACGCGCCGGGTCGCTGAAATGTCCTGCGAAAAACATCATTGCAGAATGCAATGGTGGGTACCCGCGGGTCGGAGGCTCGCCGAAGGCTCACTCCCCGCCGGAAGACGAGGGCATGCCCACGTCGACGAGCTCCTCAGCACATGATCCCGCCTCGCACACGGGGCAGGCCGGAGGAATGGTTTCCCGATGACTCTCACTTCGCGACACGGCTCCCGCGGCCCGAGCGGCGGGCGGCCCGCGTCGGTCGACGTGGTGGCACTGGAGGCCGCGCTGCGCGACGCGGTCGACGGCGAGGTCCGCTTCGACGCGGGCAGCAGAGGGGCGTATGCCACGGACGGCTCCAACTACCGGCAGGTACCCCTGGGGGTCGTGATCCCCCGCTGTGTGGACGCGGCCGTACGGGCGGTGGAGGTGTGCCGGAGGTTCAGGGCCCCCGTGCTCTCCCGGGGCGGCGGCACCAGCCTGGCCGGGCAGGGCACCAACACCGCCGTGGTCATCGACTGGACTAAGTACTGCCACGCCCTGGTCTCCGTGGACGCCGACGCCCGCACCTGCGTGGTGGAACCCGGCATCGTCCTGGACGAGCTCAACCGGCAGTTGTCGGACCACCGTCTCCAGTTCGGGCCGAAGCCGTCCACGCACAGCCACTGCGCCCTCGGCGGGATGATCGGCAACAACTCGTGCGGGGCGTCCGCGCAGGCGTACGGCAAGACCGTGGACAACGTGCGCCGGCTGGAGATCCTCACCTACGACGGCACCCGCATGTGGGTCGGGCCGACGGACGCGGAGGAGCGGAAGCGGATCGCGGCCGAGGGCGGTCGCCGGGCCGAGATCCACTCCGGTCTGGAGCGGATCGTCACCGAGTACCTGGCCGACATCCGGCAGGGCTACCCGAAGATCCCGCGTCGGGTCTCCGGCTACAACCTGGACTCCCTGCTGCCGGAGAACGGCTTCGACCTCGCCAAGGCGCTGGTCGGCAGCGAGGGCACCCTGGTCACGGTGGTGCGCGCCGAACTCGATCTGGTGCCGGTACCGGCCTGCCAGGCGCTGCTGGTCCTCGGCTACGACGACATCTGCAGCGCCGCCGACGACGTACCCGAACTCCTGCGGCACTGCTCGCCCGGCCAACTGGAGGCGCTCGACGGCCGGATGGCCCAGCTCATGCGCGAGGAAGGGGCCTACCTCGACTCGCTCGACGCCCTTCCGGACGGCGACAGTTGGCTGATGCTCCAGTTCGTCGGCGACAGCCAGGACGACGTGGACGAGCAGGCGCACGCCCTGCTGCGGGCCCTGGGCCGCAGCGAGAAGGAGGCCACGGTGGCCTTCTCCGACGATCCGGAGCGCGAGCAGAAGATGCTCAGGGCCCGCGAGGCGGGACTCGGCGTGACCGCGCGCCCGCCGGACGACCGGGAGACCTGGGAGGGCTGGGAGGACTCCGCCGTACCGCCCGAGCGGCTGGGCGACTACCTGCGTGACCTGAAGAAGCTCTTCATGGAGTTCGACTACGACCACCCGTCGCTGTACGGGCACTTCGGGCAGGGCTGTGTGCACACCCGCATCCCGTTCGGGCTGAAGACCGCCGAAGGCGTCGCCGACTTCCGCCGCTTCCTGGAACGCGCCGCCGACCTCGTGGCCTCCTACGGTGGCTCCCTGTCCGGCGAGCACGGGGACGGGCAGTCGCGGGGCGAGCTGCTCACCCGCATGTTCGGCGAACGGCTCGTGACCGCGTTCGGCGAGGTGAAGGCCCTCTTCGACCCGGACAACCTGATGAACCCGGGCAAGGTCGTCGACCCCAACCCCGTCGACGGACAGTTGCGGCTCGGCCCCACCTGGCGGCCGACCCCCTCCGACACCCACTTCGGCTACCCGGACGACGAGCACTCCTTCACCCGGGCCGTGATGCGCTGCGTCGGCATCGGCAACTGCCGCAGCCACCAGGGCGGTGTCATGTGCCCCTCCTACCGGGCCACCAAGGAGGAGGAGCACTCCACCCGAGGGCGCTCGCGCCTGCTGTTCGAGATGCTCGACGGACACGCCGACTCGGCCGTCACCGACGGCTGGCGCTCGACCGAGGTCCGCGACGCCCTCGACCTGTGCCTCGCCTGCAAG
This sequence comes from Streptomyces sp. NPDC107471, assembly GCF_055582845.1. Taxonomy (NCBI): domain Bacteria; kingdom Bacillati; phylum Actinomycetota; class Actinomycetes; order Kitasatosporales; family Streptomycetaceae; genus Streptomyces; species Streptomyces sp. NPDC107471. The sequence continues at coordinate 107,425 of NZ_JBVJPC010000014.1, forward strand.
GGCTGCAAGTCCGACTGCCCCACGGGCGTCGACATGGCGACGTACAAGGCGGAGTTCCTGGCCCACCACTACGCGGGGCGCCCGCGCCCCGCGGCGCACTACTCCATGGGCTGGCTGCCGCTGTGGGCGCGTCTGGCACAAGCGGCCCCGTCCCTGCTCAACAGCGTGCTGCGGGCCCCGGGACTGGCGCGCGTCGGCAAACGCCTGGCCGGCGTGGACGACGCCCGCGAGGCGCCGCTGTTCGCGCCGCAGTCGTTCCTCAGGTGGTGGCGGGAGCGGGACGCCGAGCAGCCGGACCCCGCCGACCCGCGCACCGTGGTGGTCTGGCCCGACACGTTCAGCACCTTCTTCCACCCCTCGATCGCGATCTCGGCGGTACGCGTCCTGGAGGACGCCGGTTTCCGCGTCGCCGTGCCGACGGACGCCGTGTGCTGCGGACTGACCTGGATCTCCACGGGCCAGCTCACCGTCGCCAAGAAGGTCCTGCGCCGCACGCTCGACGTCCTGCGCCCGTACATCGAGGCCGGCACGCCGGTCATCGGGCTCGAACCGTCCTGCACCGCCGTGTTCCGCTCCGACGCGCCGGAACTGATGCCCGACGACCAGGACGTACGACGGCTGGCCGGCCAGTTCCGCACCTTCGCCGAACAGCTCGTGCACCACGCGCCGAAGGACTGGCAGCCACCCGCGCTGACCCGGCAGGCCGTCGTGCAGACCCACTGCCACCAGCACGCGATCATGAAGGACGACGCCGACCGTGAACTGATGCGCCGCGCCCACCTCGACGCCGACGTGCTGGACGAGGGCTGCTGCGGCCTGGCCGGCAACTTCGGCTTCGAACGCGGCCACCACGAGGTCTCCATGGCCGTCGGCGAGCAGGGCGTGCTGCCGGCGGTGCGCGCGGCCGCCCCCGACAGCCTGCTCCTGGCGGACGGCTTCAGTTGCCGCACCCAGATCGAACAGGGCGACACCGGCCGCCGGGCCCTGCACCTGGCCGAGGCACTGGCCCTCGGCCTCGACGGAAACCTGCCCAGCGAGCACCCCGAACGCCTGGCCCGCCGGCCGTCCGGTCCCTCGCGGTCCGCGCGCTGGGCGATCACCGCGGGCGCCGCGGCAGTGACGGCGGGGGCGGCCGCCCTGGCCGGCCGCGGCGTCACGCGAAGCCTTCGACGCCACCCGTAACCCCCGACCTACGCACGCACACGTCCCACCGGAAAGGTCAGCACATGTCGATGAAGGTCTCCGACCACATCCTCGAACGGCTGCGCGCCTGGGAGGTCGAGCACGTCTTCGCCTACCCCGGTGACGGCATCAACGGACTGCTCGCCGCCTGGGGACGCGCCGACAACAAGCCCCAGTTCGTCCAGGCGCGCCACGAGGAGATGGCCGCCTTCGAAGCCGTCGGATACGCGAAGTTCTCCGGCAAGGTCGGTGTCTGCGCCGCCACCTCGGGACCCGGTGCCATCCACCTCCTCAACGGCCTGTACGACGCGAAGCTGGACCACGTGCCCGTCGTCGCGATCGTCGGACAGACCAACCGCAGCGCGATGGGCGGCTCCTACCAGCAGGAGATCGACCTGCTGAGCCTCTACAAGGACGTCGCCTCGGACTTCTGCGAGATGGTCACCGTCCCCGAGCAGTTGCCCAACGTCCTCGACCGGGCCATGCGCACGGCCATGGCACGCCGTTCGGTGACGGCCGTCATCGTCCCGGCCGACGTGCAGGAGCTCGACTACTCCCCGCCCGAGCACGCCTTCAAGATGGTCCCCTCCAGCCTGGGCATGTCCCACTACGCCCCGGTGCCCGCCGACTCCGACATCGAGCGCGCCGCCGAGGTCCTCAACGCCGGTGAGAAGGTCGCCGTCCTCATCGGGCAGGGCGCCCGCGGTGCCCGCCAGGAGGTCATGGAGCTCGCCGACCGGCTGGGCGCCGGCGTGGCCAAGGCCCTGCTCGGCAAGGACGCCCTCGACGACGACCTGCCCTACGTCACCGGTTCGATCGGCCTGCTGGGCACCCGACCGTCGTACGAGCTGATGCAGGACTGCGACACCCTGCTGGTCATCGGATCCAGCTTCCCCTACACGCAGTTCCTGCCCGAGTTCGGTCAGGCACGCGCCGTGCAGATCGACATCGACCCGCACATGGTCGGCCTGCGCTACCCGTTCGAGGTCAACCTCGTCGGCGACGCCCGCCTCACCCTCCAGCGGCTGCTGCCGCACCTGCGGCCGGCCAAGAGCGACGCCTGGCGCAAGAAGATCGAGAAGAACACCGCCCGCTGGTGGGAGGTCATGGAGCGGCGCGCCGCGGTGGACGCCGACCCCATCAACCCCGAGTACGTGGCCCACGCCCTGAACGGCCTGCTTCCCGACGACGTCATCCTCGCCGCCGACTCCGGGTCCGCCGCCAACTGGTACGCCCGCCACCTGCGGCTGCGCGGCGACATGCGCGGCTCGCTGTCCGGCACGCTGGCCACCATGGGACCCGGCGTCCCCTATGTGATCGGCGCGAAGTTCGCGCACGGCGACCGTCCCGCGATCGCGCTCGTGGGCGACGGGGCGATGCAGATGAACGGCCTCGCCGAGCTGATCACCGTCGCCAAGTACTGGGAGCAGTGGGCGGATCCGCGCCTGGTGGTGGCCGTGCTCAACAACCAGGACCTCAACCAGGTCACCTGGGAGATGCGGGCCATGTCCGGCGCCCCGCAGTTCCTGCCCTCGCAGTCCCTGCCCGACGTCGCGTACGCCGACTTCGCCCGGTCGGTGGGCCTGGGCGGTCTGCGGATCGAGAAGCCGCAGGACGTGCAGGGCGCCTGGGAGACGGCGCTCGCGGCCGACCGGCCCTTCGTCCTGGACTTCCGCACCGACCCGGCGGTGCCGCCCATCCCGCCGCACGCGTCCCTCGACCAGATCGAGGCCGCGGCGCTGTCCGTCCTCAAGGGCGACAGCGACCGTGCCGGCATGGTCCGCCAGGGCTTCAAGGCCAAGGTCCAGGAAATGCTGCCCGGCCACCGCCATCGCGAGGACCGGCCCGGTACCGGAGAGGATCAGTGACGCGCAAGGAGACGGTGGAACGGCTGGAGACGGCCGTCTACACGGTGCCCACCGACACCCCGGAGGCGGACGGCACCCTGAGCTGGGACCACACGACCCTGGTGCTCGCGACCGTGCGCTGCGGTCCGGTCACCGGGATCGGCTGGACCTACGCTCCGGCGGCCGCGGCACGGATCATCGACGACCTGCTCGCCGACGTCGTCGTCGGCCGCCCCGCCTTCGACGTGCCGGGGACCAACGAGGCCATGCAGCGCGCCGTGCGCAACGCCGGCCTGCCCGGTGTCGCCGCGCAGGCGATCTCCGCCGTGGACATCGCGCTGTGGGACTGCAAGGCCCGCCTGCTGGACCTGCCCCTGGTGGACCTGCTCGGCGCGGCCCACGACGACGTGCCCGTCTACGGCAGCGGAGGGTTCACCACCTACGACGCCGAACGGCAGGACCGCCAACTGCGGGGCTGGGCACAGGAACAGGGCATCCCCCGCGTCAAGATCAAGATCGGTGAGTCGTGGGGGCGGTGCGAGGAACGCGACCTGCGGCGCGTCGCCGAGGCCCGCGCCAGCATCGGCGACACTGCGGCACTGTTCGTGGACGCCAACGGCGCCTACAGCGCCAAACAGGCCGTCCGGGTCGCCGCCGCGCTGGCCGACGAGGGCGTGACCTGGTTCGAGGAACCCGTCTCCTCCGACCACCTCACCACCCTCGCCCACGTGCGCGACCGCGTCACGGCCGACGTCACCGCCGGCGAGTACGGCTACACCCTCCCGTACTTCGAGCACATGCTCGCCGCCGGCGCGGTGGACTGTCTCCAGGCGGACGTCACACGCTGCGGAGGCATCACCGTCTGGCTGCGCGTCGCCGCCCTCGCCCACAGCAGGGGCCTCGACATCTCCGGTCACTGCGCACCCCACGCCCACGCCCATGCGGCGGCGACCGTGCCCAACCTGCGGCACCTGGAGTGGTTCCACGACCACGTCCGCATCGAGGGCCTCCTGTTCGACGGCGTCCTCGACCCCGCCGACGGCACCGTCACCCCGGCCCAAGGCACCGGGCCCGGGCTGGGGTTGGCACTGAACACGGAGCGCGCCCGGCAGTACCGGGTGGGCTGAACAGGGAGGCCGCGTCCGGGTGCGGGGCGTTCGGGCGGCGCCCGCCGCAAGGGCCGTTCGCCGAACGGCATCGAGAAAGGGAGCTGACTGTGGCTGCTGAGAATGTTGTCATCACCGGTGCGAGCGCCGGAATCGGCAGGGCGACCGCCCGCCTCTACGGCAGCCGGGGAGCGAACGTCGTCCTCGTCGCCCGGGGTCTCAGCGGCCTCCAGGCCGCCGCCGACGAGGTGGAGGCCGCGGGCGGCCGTCCGCTCGTGCAGGTCGCCGACACCGCGGACATGGAGCAGGTCGAGGCCGCAGCGGCCGCCGCGGAGGAGGCGTTGGGCCCCATCGACGTATGGATCAACTGCGCCTTCGCCAGCGCCTTCGCACCCTTCGACGAGATCACCGACGCGGAGTACCAGCGGGTGACCGACGTGACCTACCACGGGTTCGTCCACGGCACCCGGGCCGCGCTGAAGCGGATGCTGCCCCGGGACCGCGGCACGATCGTGCAGGTCGGCTCCGCGCTGGGAGAACGGTCCGTGCCGCTTCAGTCCGCGTACTGCGGCGCCAAGCACGCCATCAACGGCTTCACCTCCTCCGTGCGCACCGAACTGCTCCACCGCCGCAGCAACGTGCACATCACCATCGTCCAGATGCCGGCCGTCAACACCCCGCAGTTCTCCTGGGTGCACTCCCGGCTGCCCGGGCACCCCAGTCCCGTGCCGCCGATCTACCAGCCCGAGGTCGCCGCCCGGGGCGTCCTGCACGCCGCCGACCATCCGCGCCGCAAGCAGTACTTCGTCGGGGGCAGCACCGCGGCGACCATCTGGGCCAACCGGCTCGCCCCGGCGCTGCTCGACCGCTACCTCGCGCGTACCGGCGTCGACTCCCAGCAGACCGACGGCCCGCCCACGGGCCGCAGCAACCTGTTCGAGCCCGTCGACGACGCGGCAGGTGAGGACCACGGTGCCCACGGAGTCTTCGACGACTCCGCCCATTCCCGTTCCTGGCAGGCCGCCGTCGCCCGGCACGGCGTCCTGACGGTGACCGGGGCCGGGCTCGCCGCCGCTACGGCGGCGGTGCTGAGGAGGCGGACCCGCGGCACCTTCGGCTCATAGGCAGCCCCTGGCCTACGAATCCTGGCTGATCGTCTCCAGCAGACGGCTGACCAGGGGATTGCGGTCGTCCCCGCGCCAGGCGACGGCCACGCGTGTACGGGCCGTGCCGGGTTCGACCCGCCGGAAGGCGACGCCCTTGAGGCGGATGCGCCGGATGCTCGCCGGGGCCAGGGAGACACCCAGACCCGTCCCCACGAGAGCGCACACGGTCTGCCACTCCACCGCGTGCTGGACGATGCGCGGGGTGAAACCTGCCGCGGTGCACAGGCCGATGATCTGGTCGTGCAGCGGCGGACCGACGGGCCGGGGCAGCAGCACGAAGGGCGACTGCGCCAACTGTGCGATCCGTACGGTTCGTTGGGCGGCCAGAGGGTGAGTGGACGGCAGCACGGCCACGAACGGCTCGTTGAGCACCGTCCTGAAGGCGAGCTCGGGCTCGTCGGTGGGAGGCTCGCGCAGCAGACCGACGTCGATGGTCCTGTCGTGCAGGGCGGCGATCTGAGGAGCGCTGGTCATCTCGTGGATGTCCAGGTGCACGTCAGGGGACCGGTCATGGAAGGCGCGCAGCAGGCCGGGCAGGACTGTCAGGGCGAGGGAAGCGGCGAACCCGATCCGCAGACGGCCGACCTGCCCGCTGCCGACGGCCCGGGCCGCGGCCAAGCCGTCCGCGAGGTCGCTGAGCGCCCGCCGCGCGGCGGGCAGCAGTTCCTTGCCGACCGGCGTCAGAGCGACGCGCCCCGGGCCACGGGTGAACAGCGCGTGGCCGACCTTGTCCTCAAGGCGGCGGATCTGCTGGCTCAGCGGTGGCTGGGCGATGCCCAGGCGGGCGGCCGCGTGGCCGAAGTGCAGTTCCTCCGCCAGCACGACGAAGGCGTGCACCTGCTGAAGGGGAAGTTCGGGGCGATCCATACGCCTACAGATATCAGTTCATCCAAGCGGCCGTATTAGACGTATCAGTGCTGCTCATCTAGCTTTTGGCCCATGACGGAACGACGTGCGATCCTGAGCGGCTCCACCTTCGAGGAAGAGATCGGCTACGCCCGGGCTGTGGTCGACGGCGACCGGGTGCATGTGTCCGGGACGACCGGGTTCGACTACGCCACCATGACCATCTCCGACGATGTCGTGGAGCAGGCCGATCAGTGCCTGCGCAACGTCGAGGCCGCACTCGCCGAGGCGCAGTGCACCTTCGCCGACGTGGTGCGCGTGCGCTATCTGCTGCCCGACCGCGCGGACTTCGCACGCTGCGCGCCGGTTCTGCGCCGCAGCTTCGGCGACGTCCGGCCGGCCGCCACGATGCTCGTGTGCGGTCTCTCCGACGCGAGGATGAAGATCGAGATAGAGGTGGACGCACGGCGACGCCTCCCGGCGGAGGGCGACACCATGAGCCATCCCTTGCAGGCGCCGACCTCCCCCTTCGAGGCCCTCGAACCCCCTTACTACATGGCCGTCTTCACCACAGTGCGAACCCAGGACCAGGACGGCTACAGCGAGACCAACGCACGCATGGAAGACCTGGTGCAGGAAGTCCCCGGCTACCTGGGCATGGACCACGCCCAGACTCCAGGCGGCCTCGGCATCGCCGTCGCCTACTTCCGTGACGCCGACGCCCTCACGCGGTGGCGGACCAACTCCGAACACCGCGCGGCACAGCAGCGCGGGCGAGCCGAGTGGTACGAGAGCTACACGCTGCACGTGGCGAAGGTGGAGAGGAGCCGTGGGTTCAGGCGGGGGCGGGGTGCGCAGGTTCCGGCAGGGGACTGACGGATCGTGCCCCGGTTCTTTCCGGTGGAGAGCAGAATCTGCCTGACCTTGCCCGTGTAGGGGCTCACGGCGCCGTCGTCGGTCGCGCCGTCGGAGTAGTAGAGGGCGTTCGCCTACAGCGTCCACCGACCCATGTCCGGCGCGACACCGATCAGGCACTCGATGTCGGTCGGGAAGCCGGCGAGGGCGTAGGCGGTCAGCCGCAAGTGGCCCTCCAGGCAGACCAGTTGGTGCTGTGTCTCGCCGACGAGGATGAGCGGCGGAAACCTCTCGCCATCGCTGAGCGCGTGGAGCGCCGCGACGAACCGTTCATTCGGCACGTCGAACGCTCGTAGCCCCGCTTTGATGCGTACGGCGGCGTCGGCCGGCCTGCGGCTGCCACCCGACAGTTCGATCCAGTAGGAGTAGTCGAGGTACCGGACGTCGGCCGCTTCGTCGGGGGACAGAACTGCCCTGGTCCACGTGACGTCAGTGGGGAAGTTCTCGAACAGGTCCCGATTCTCGCCGTACCCGCGCGTCGCGGCGAGCAGGGTACGGCGTGCGCGGTTCGCGTCGGCGTCGGAGAAGTCCGGGCGCGTCAGTAGCTGTTCGTCATGCCCCGCGGCCGCCAGATGAGACCGGAGCTTCAGGCCGAACCTCTGGCTGGACAGCTCGCCGCTCAAGAAGCAGGCGATCATCTCGTCCTCGCTGCTCGCGCCCAGTACCTGCACGGCCATCAGCATAGGGATCGGGGTTGGGGTCGGCATGGCGATGGCGCGGTGTCGGTGTCTCCTCGGCTTATCCAACGGTGGCTGGTAATCATGCCTGGGTTGCCGTACGGGACTCGATCACTCCTTCACCAACACGGCCCGGGTGTACAGCAGTTGGAAACCCCGGCGCTGCACGTTCTGCTGGGACTTCGAACCCGGTTGAGTGGTCACGACGGCGACGTCGCACTGGGCCGCGGCGGCGTCGGCGAGCCGGGCGGCGAGCAGGGCCGTCTGCACGCCGTGTCGGCGGTGGGCGGGGGCGGTCGCCGCGCCCGTGAGCTGCGCGACGCCGTCCGCGATGCGCAGGCTGCCGCCTCCGGCGACGGTGCCGTCGTGGAGCGCGAGGTAGGGCACCACGCCGGCCGCCGTGAAGTCCCGTTCCGCGTTGACGAGTACGTCACGCGGGAAGTCCTCGTGCGAGGGCACCCCCTGCTCGTCGGGATGAGCGAAACCGTCGGCCACCACATCCAACCACGCGTCGAACTCCTCCTCGCGAGCCACCCGGACCTCGATGCCCGGAGGCGACGTTCGCTCGTGCGTGCCGTCGAGGGCGAGGCCGAGCACGTTCTCGAAGGACTCCAGCCGGTACCCGCGAGCGGTGAGCAGGGCCCCGATCGCCGGGTCGGCCAGCGCGGACACCTCGGCCTGCACCGGTGCACCGCGATCGGCGAAGGCGCGCTCGACCTCGTCGAGTTCGGACTCGTCGGGCGCACCGGCGAACCCCAGTCCGGCGATCTTGTTGAACGGCGACCCGGCCTCGGCGAACGTGGCCACCGAGCCGGCCACCCGCGTCACGAAGCCGACGTCGTCTCCACGGCGCCGGCGAGCGGCATCGGCCGCCGCGGCCATCAGGTGGGCCTCGACGCGTTCGATGCGTTGCGCCAGGGCGACGTCGCAGAAGAGCGGTGCCGGGTTCATGTCGGCCCGCATCCCGTTCGATGTCCCGTTTCGGTGCTCATGGGCCGAGGTTAGCCGCAGTCCTGGGAGCTGAAGGGGTGAGTCGATGTGCTGCCGACCGCCGCGGGGCGGGGTCGTCCGCACTCCGGGGGCTGTTCCTTCCCGGTCGGGTAGCTTCTTGACTCTCACACCGTGTCAGGCGGTCAGCTCGGAGACATCATGTTCACCATCGGAGACTTCGCCCGGCACGGCCGCGTCTCGGTCCGGATGCTGCGTCACTACGACGCGACCGGACTCCTTCACCCGGCCCACGTCGATCCCGCCAGCGGCTATCGCTACTACACCGCTGCCCAACTCGCCCGCCTCAACCGGATCATCGCGCTCAAGGACCTCGGATTCACCCTCCAGCAGGTCCGGGACATCGTCGACGAGAAGGTCAGCGCCGAGGAACTGCGCGGCATGCTGCGGCTGCGGCGGGCCGAGCTGGAGACCGCGATGGCCGCCGCGGGAGCACGGCTGGTCCAGGTCGAGGCGAGGCTCCGAGCGATCGAGAGCGAGGGGCAGATGCCCACGAACGACGTCGTCCTCAAGAGCGTTCCTGCCGTACGGGTTGCGGAACTGACCGCGACCGCCGCGAGTTTCGAACCCGAGGACATCAGCCCGGTCATCGGGCCGCTCTACGACGAGCTGTTCCGGTGCCTGGAGGCGGCAGGCATCACCCCTACGGGTCCCGGCGTCGCGTACTACGAGGACGCCCCAGAAGGCGGGGACAGGATCAGCGTCCACGCGGCCGTCGAAGTCTCCGCCCCCTTCCAGCACGGCACCTTCCGACTCCTCGACCTGCCGTCCCTCGACCAGGCGGCGACCGTCGTGCACCGCGGCTCGATGGACACCGTCCTCCCCACCGCCCAGACCCTGGCCCGCTGGATCGACGCCAACGGCTACCGGTCGACCGGGTATCCCCGAGAGATCAACCTGGAGTGCCCGCAAAACCGCGACGACTGGGTGACGGAACTACAGGCTCCGGTGACCCGAGCCTGAGCCACCCCGCACAGACGCTCGACCAGGCAGGCCGCGGCGACGAGACCGCGGCCTGCCTGGTCGATCCGCACGAGACCTCGCCGCCCTCACCTGCGCTGCGATCGCCACGGACGATGCACCCCGCCGAGCCCGCGACCGCGCGCTCGTCGCTACGGCCGTACTGGCCCTGGCCCTGGTACGACGCACGCGCGTGACCGCCGAGACCCCCGCCTATGTGCGGCGCCCAGCACATTGCCCCGTAGTTCAGACCCGCGTGTAACCGCCGTCGGCGAAGAGTTCGGCGCCCGTGACGAACGATGAGGCGTCCGAAGCCAGGAAGAGGGCGGCCTCGGCGATTTCCTCGGCGTCCGCCAGCCGCCCCAGGGGCACCATGGCCTCGGCGAACTGGTCGACGTCCGGTCCCGCGGCGCCCAGCAGGCCGGGGGTTCGCGTGGGTCCGGGGCTGAGCAGGTTGACCCGGAACCGGCGCTCCCGCGACTGTCGCGCCCAGTTGTGCACGAGGTTGCTCACCGCCGCCTTCGAAGCGCTGTAGACCTCCAGGTGCTCGTTGGGCCGCACGCTGTTGCTCGAGCCGATGACCAGGACGGAGGCGTTCTCCGCCAGCAGGGGAAGCGCCTTTTGCACGGTGAACAGGGGGCCCTTGATGTTGACGGCGAGCGTCAGGTCGACGTTCGCCTCGGTGTGGCCGCCGAGCGCCGCGTCCGCGACGATCCCCGCGTTGGCCACCAGCACGTCGATGCGTCCGGCGTCCTCGCGGACTCGCGCGTAGAGGGCGTCGAGGTCAGCCAGAACGGAGACGTCGGAACGTACGCCGGTCGCCGCCGGGCCCAACGCTTTCACCGCCGCATCGAGGCGGTCGACGTCCCGGCCGGTCACGAAGACCCGCGCGCCCTCCCGGACGAAGCGGTGGGCCATGGCCAGCCCGATCCCACTGGTACCTCCGGTGATCACGGCCACCTTGTCCTGCAGTACGCCTGGCATGTCGAACCCCTTCGTTCTGGAATGGATCGTCCACAACGTAGGCAGTAATGGACGATCGAGTCAAGAATGGTTAGGCTGGCGGCATGCCGAGACCACGCGCATTCGACGAACGCCAAGTCCTGGAGCGGGCCCGCGAACAGTTCTGGGCGACCGGCTACGCGGGAACCCGGATGGACGACATCGCCCAGGCGACCGGTCTCGGCAAGGGCAGTCTGTACGGCGCGTTCGGCGACAAGGGCAAGCTGTTCCACCGTGTGTTCGGTGACTGGTGCACCGCAGTCGTCGAGGTGGCCGAAGGGCGGCTGACGGGTGGCCCCGACGCGGAGGCCTTGGCCCGGCTGTCCGCATACGTGCACCTGATGGCGGAGAACACCGCCTCCGACACCGAGCGCCGCGGGTGCCTGCTGGCCAAGGGCGTGGCGGAGATGGCCCAGCACGATCCCGCGGTCGCCGAGCGGTCGGCCGAGACCATGACGGCGTTGCTGACCCTGCTGCGGACGGAGATCAGCGCCGCCCAGCGCCACGGCGACATCGACAGCACCGCGGATCCGGAACGGTTGGCGGCACTGCTGCTGACGGTGGTCCGCGGAATCGAGGCGGTGGGCAAGGCCGGCCTGGACCCGGAGAAGGTGCGGAACATCGCCGACACCGCACTGGCCGTCCTGCCCGTGCGCGAGGACAAGGAACGCTCCGCGACCGGGCGCGGTACGGCCCACGAGAAGTAACTCGGCGCCGTCAACCGAGGGACTTGATCCAGGCGGCGCCGTCTCGCAGGGTGCCGTGTCGCGCCGCCCGGGCGGGCTGCTTGTGCCTTGTGGTCGACGGCACAGACGGCCGGGAAACCAACCGTTTCTTCGTAAGGGACACCTCGCCCGATCGCCGTTCCGGCATGACGGCGACCCGGGGCGCGCCTGCCGTCAGCCCGTGAGGTCGGTGTGGAGACGGATCGTGGTCCCGGCGTCGGGGGAGGAGCGGATCTCGACGAGGTCGCAGAGCTGGTGGGCGAGCCACAGGCCCCGCCCGCCGGCCTGGGTGCTGGTCGGTCTGCGCCGTCCCACCAGGGGATCCGCGATGTAGCCCGCGTCGCGGAACTCGCACACGAGACGCCGGTCCTCGCTCCAGGTGCGCAGCGTGCCGTGTCCGCCGCCGTGGCGGATGCTGTTGGTGGCTATCTCGGTGGCGGCCAGGTGCAGCTCGCGCAGACGGTGGCCGACAAGCCCGAGCTGTTCGGCACAGGCCGAGATCTTCTCCCGCAGGGCGGGCAGGTCACCGCTCGTGTAGATGAACTCCTCATAGGGGTCGCACGGCCGGCCCAGCGCGGCGAAGGCGAACGGGGCCTCCGGGTCGTAGTCCGCGCACGGTGTGCTGCGTCCGCCCGAGCGGATCTGGGGGTGGCAGCGGGTGAGCTGCTCCAGTGCGGCGTTCTCGCCGGCGGTGTCGTAGGGGCACAGCAGCCACCAGGCCGGGCCGTCGGCGAAGGCCTTGTTCAGCAGCCACTCGTGATAGCGGAGTTGTTCCGCCTGCGCCTGGCTGCGTACTTCGTCCCAGGGGGATTCACCGATCCCGCGCACGGGCCGGCCCCCGGCGGCGTGCTCGTTGATCCACTCCTGCCAGGCTCCGATGAGCCGGCCCGGGTGGTGCGCCACGGCGGTGGTGTCGACGTAGCGGACCGTACCGTCCTCAGGCACCTCGGAGCGCAGCAGGGACGCCTTGTGCTCGGGTACGGCCACGACGACGGCCTCACCCCCGTCGAGGGCTTCCTGGATGAAACCGACGGTGCCCTGCAGGAACTCGTCACGGCCCGCGTACGGGTACAGCTCGTGCCGGTACCCGGCCTGTGCCGGCGGGGGAGTGTCGGCGTGCGAAGGAGGGGTCACGTGCGAAGGAGGGGTCACGGCGCCATCACCACCGGGATCGAGGGGACGGCGAAGCCGGACAGCTCCCACGCCAGCCGCAGTGTTTCGTTCGTGCCTTCCAGGACGACCTTGCGGTCCGGAAGGTGTCGGGCGGCGTCCGCCAGGGTCCCCATCGCAGCGGCGTCGAAGAACTCCAGGCCATGGCAGATCAGGCGCACGGTCTCGTTCTGCGCGAGCAGCGTGCACAGGACCGCACCGAAAGCGCCGGCGCCTTCGGCGTCGATGACCCCGTTCACCGTCCAGCCTTCCTTTCCCGTCCGGTACACCCGGAATGCTGGTGATGTCGGACGGCTGCCCAGGTGGTGGGGGTGCACACACCTGACTTCTTCCAGTGTAGAAGCGTCCCACTCGGCGCCGCGGTAGGCGCAGACCACAAGGGCACCGCTGTCGGCGGCGAACTCCTCCAGGTCCAGCTCACTGCGCAGCAGTTCCTCGGGGCCCTCGGGCCAGGCACCAGGAGTCACGTGGTGCAGCACGCGCAACGACCGGTATCCCTCCCGTCCGGCGCTCTCCGCCTCGCGGCGCACCACGGAGATCAGGGAGCCCTCCAGCCGGGCGGGGTCGAGCACCGTCTGCGCGAACTCGCCGGCCGCCTGCACGGCAGCCCCGACGATCATCACCTTGTCGCCGAACAGGGCCCCGTCCGCGATGAAGGCCCGACTGCGGTCCATGACGTCGTCCGCCGGCCCGATGAGCTGGCAGACGTGATCACCGGTGCCGGCCTCGTCGAGTGTGGCCAGACTGCGCGCCGCTCTCACCGATCCTCCCTCGCTTTGATGCGCTTCACCCTACTGACATACCCCGTACGGCGTTCGCGCGGGCGATCTTCGGAGGGGTTGTGTTGATACGGGCGGGCTCCACGCGCTCACTCTGAGAGGACGTGTTCCTGAGCTTGCCGCCATTTCCGTGCCCGACGGCACGTTCCGATACGGCGCGAGCGCAGGCGGTCGGCGCATGATCGCTGTTCACCAGGTCAGCCTCGAACTCTGGCGGGTGTGGCGGCGACGGGTCACTACCCGGGGCACGGGGGTGAGGCAGGGTGGGGGAGCCAGGCTTGAGTGATCATCCGATGCTGCGGAAGAGGCACGTTCTGTTGGACACCGCCGGGCGACGAGCGCGGCCGACGATGGCTCCCTCGGAGTGCCATGATGCCCGCGTGGCCCACGACATCGTGTTCTTCCTCGCGCCCGACGACAGGGCCGCCGCTGCGACACGCCTACGGGGTCCTGGTGCCGTCTTCGAGTCAGTGGTTTGCCATTTTGTCGAGCCGGACACCGCCATCGCCGAGTGGGACATGTACTTCACCGCCCCTTCGGCCGAGGCTCCACCGATTGAGCGGCTCTACGAATGGACGTGGCCGGAATGGGTGACCACCCCCATGAATGACGGAGTTGAGGTGTTCGCTCTGCCGAGACGGCTGACTCGAGCACTGGCCGACGCGAGCCCCGCCCAACTCGAAGAACTCGCCGACCGCTGGTCCACACGGCTTCGCTCCGAGGACGGAGACGACATGACCGACGATGATCTGTCGGCGGTCCTTCAAGGGGTCGCCCGACTTGCGGTGTCAGCGCTGAACACCGGCGGTGCCCTCTACAGTTGGAGTTATTGACCCGACTTCCGCGGGCGGCGAACAGGGACCGGCGGCATTTAGATCGATTGGCGAACCTCACGCCTTGGACGCAAGGCGCACACCTGATGCCCGCTGCGCCAGCAGTCTGACGCTGGCGCAGCGGGCCGATCTCGTATCGAGTCTGGTTGTCCGGCGGGGAGTTGCTCGCTCAGGGTTCAGACGGACATCAGCCGTACCACGTTTGGATGAGGCCGACGTTGTCGTTGAGGGTCGCGCCGAGGTACGGGACGGGGAGCCGGAAGGTGCTGGCGTAGTTGAGGGCACGGTTGTGGAACGTCGCCACCGTGCAGCGGTTGTAGCCCCTGGCCGAGCTGATGTTCTGGGACCAGTAGGAGTCCGGGTGCAGCGAGTAGCCGGAGCTGTCGCACGGCCCGGCGTTGCCGTAGACACTGGTGCTGGGCGTCCGGTAGTCGGTGTTGGCGTACCAGACCATCAGCAGGGTTGCCGCCGCGGACGTGCCACCCGTTGCGGCCCTCGTTTCGAGGTGGGCGCGGGCGTCGGCGGCTGACTTGGTCGAGCAGTAGCGGTAGAGCTCCGGCGAGGATTTGCCCTTCACGGGTGCCTTGCCCACGAGGACCGCGCAGTTCTTCGGCGCCGGCACGTTGGTGTCCGCCGCACTGGTCGGTGCGCTGGTCATGAGCAGGCCGGAGACTCCGGCCGCCGCGATCAGGCTCGCGATGCTCTTCCGTCGGGTCAGTAGGGTCATTTCTCTTCCCCCTTGTGTCGTGCGGGCGTGGAAGGTGTCCGGTCGCGGAATGCGGCCGGGGAGCCCGATCCAGGTGTAGCCGTTGGGGGATTTTTCGCGTTCGGAATCCTGTCGCCGAACAAACAAAGCCCGGAAAATCGGACGGGTTGCGGCTGTGATTAGGGAGGGGCTACCAATCAGGAGGTGCGCCCGTTGCAGCCGACGAACATGCCGATCCGCCTGGTGAACCGAAACCCGGCGTCGGAGTTCACCGTTGTTGCCGAGCCGTGCAACCCGATGCGCGGTCCTTCAGTAAGAGTGCAGGTACACGCGCTACTTCGCCCCAGACCGAAAGGACACGCTCCTAGTATGGAGTCGAGCGCAAGCTGACTCCGGAATCCCGAAACCCGTTCTGGGGCCGAGTGAGTGGGCGTTGGGCTGAGGCGCTCGCCGGCTCAGCGGTGCCGGCCTCGGCTCCGCGCCGGGACGGTAGGCCTCCGGGCCAGATCGTCGATTTCGATCTGCCTCTCCGTCACGCACTGTGCCTCGAGCGGGGGAACTCGGCGGTCAGGACGCCGCATTCAACAGGTCGGCCAGGACGTTGGGCCGTTCCGGAGCGATGAAGTGGCCGACCCTGCGGACCTGCGTGAAGTCGGCGGCTGGCAGCAACGCCTTGGTGGCTTCCCGGTCCGAGGGGCCGGACTAGTCCTTCTCGCCGTAGACGAGGTGGACGGGCGCCTTGACCTGGGGGTAGCGCGAGCGGGCGGCGATAAGGCTGGGCAGGGCTTGGTACACGGCCCGGCGACGGTCAGATAGCCGGGGCGGGCGACCACCGGTGGAGCTCGTCCACATAGTCCTCACGCAGTGCGCGCTTGTCGCCGAGGCCCCGCTGAAGGATCTTGCGTATGGCGGGCTTGCGCTCGACCCGGGCGATCAACGGACCCACGCCGGGGGCAAGGACACTGCCGACCACGACGCGGGCGAGAAGGCTCGACCTGGCGATGCCATCGCGGAAATCGTAGGTGTTCGCCGCGATGACACGCCGGACCCGTTCCGGGAAATCGGCTCAGCGGGATGAGGTGGCGGAAGTGCTCGGCCTGGGTGCGCACGGTATGGAGCAGGACCAGGGGCGCGGACGGTCTGTGCGTCAGCCTGTCCGCTGGTCCATGTAAGCCTCCTGCAAACCGAGTTGGAGCGAACGGACGACTTTGACGACCGAGTCGTACGGCGACTCCCGGACGGTGCGAGGTGGACACCGAGGTGCCGGGGAGGCGGCCTGGTGCACGGTGATGTGGTGTGGAGGTCGAGTGGGGTGTTCCGTCCATCGCACGCCGATCAATACGCCGACGATATGTGCCGTCGGTGAGACTGCCGATGACAGCCGGATGGAAGCAGAGGTGGCAGGGTGCGGCTCGAGGGGTGGCACGGCTGGGTCGGTACGTTCACCGGGGTGGTGCTCCTGACGGTGGCCACGTTGCCGATAGCGGCGCTCGCGGCGTGGGCTCTGGCCCACAGACGGAGGCTCGCCGGAGCCAGGGCGGCGAGGGCGTGGCGCATGTCGATCGCCGAGGTCGGCATCGTCTACGGCACAGTGCCGCCGGTCTGGCTGATCCTGCTGCCGGGCGACGAGGACGGGGCGGTCGTGAACCTGATGCCGCTGCGGGACCTGCTCACGATGAACACCGGCCAGATCGTCGGCAACCTGCTGGTGTTCGCGCCGCTGGGGTTCCTCGCCCCGCTGCGGTTCGCGGCGCTGGCATCGATACGCCGGATTCTCGCGCTCGGGGCCGCGTGCTCGATCCTGGTCGAGTCGGCTCAGTACGTCCTCCTTCTGGACCGGGTGTCGTCCGTGGACGACGTACTGCTCAACACGGCCGGCGCCGGTCTGGCCGCCCTGGCGTCACGCCTCTGGTGGCGCGGCGCCGGCAGGAACTCGCTCCCGGCGGGAGGAACGGGCCGGGAACACGGTGAGGTGAGCGGGAGGTCCGCGTGACGGTGGGCCGGCGACGGTGGGCCCGGGCTTCTCCCGTATACGGGCCGCTCAGCGCCGCGGCGGAGCGGACCCGTCCGGAGAGCGAAGCACCAGCAGGGTGATCTCGCTGGGGGCGAAGACGCGGAACGGCGGGCCCCAAAAGCCGGTGCCACGGCTGGTGTAGAGGACCGTACGGGCGCCGTGGCGGCTCAGTCCGGCGAGGGCGGGCTGGTCGAGGCGGACCAGGTAGTGGAAGGGCCAGATCTGACCGCCGTGGGTATGGCCGGAGAGCTGGAGGTCGATACCGGCGGCTGCCGCCCGGTCGACAAACGTGGGCTGGTGTGCCAGGAGCAGGACGGGCAGGTCGGGGTCGGCGCCGTGCAGGGCTCCGGCGAGGTGGGCGCCATGGCCGGCCAGGCCGGAGGACTCGGCGGTGACGTCGTCCACGCCGGCGACCACGAGGGTGTCGCCGCCGCGCTCGACCAGTAGATGGCGGTTGCGCAGCGGCTCCCAGCCCAGCTCGTTCATCAGGTCGACCCAGCCCTGGGCCTCGCTGTAGTACTCGTGGTTGCCGGTCACGTACACACGGGCCTGGGTCGCCTGCACGGTGCCGAGTGGGGTGGCCTGGGCGCGGCGGCGTTCGGCCGTGCCGTCCGCGATGTCGCCGGTGTGGCAGACCACGTCAGCTTCCAGAGCGTTCACCGTCTCGCACACCCGTGCGGACCAGCGAGCGCGGTCAAGTGGGCCGTAGTGCGTGTCGGTGATCAGGACAACACGCAGGCCGTCCAACCCGGCACCCAGTCGCGGGAGTTGCACGTCGAGTCGGCGCACGCGGGGTACGCGACGGGCCTCGGCGTATCCCCAGGCGAGCAGTACGGCGGTCACGCCGAGGGCGGCCCAAGTGATGATCCGGGCCCGGTCCTGGCTCTCGCCCACGCCGGCCACAGTCAGAACGATCCGCAGGAACACGCCGAGCAGAACGGACCAGGTGAACAGGACCCAGATGCTCCCCAGCAGGGAGTCACCGGTGATCGCCGCCCAGTCCTGCTGACGCCGACCGTGGCCACGCGCCATCGCGAGCGGCATGCCGATCAGACCGAGGGCGAACAGGGCGGTGCCGACCAGCGTGACGGGCAGCGGCCAGTGCTGGCCGCCGTACAGGAGCACCCAGCAGGGCACGGCCCACAGCAGAACGGGTGCGATCAAGGGGAGGTAGCGCATGAGACGGTGCAGTCGGCTTCGCCGTGGTGCCTGCGTTTCACGCTCGGTGGGCCGGGTGTTGCTGGTGTCGGTCACGTTGCTCCTCCTGACCGGGCTGCCGTCTCGCGCACTGTATCCGGTCGTCCTCGGGCCGGTCGGACTGGCATTCCTGAGATCCGTGTCCCACTGTTCGAGGAACTGATTGCCCCCTGTGTTCCTGGAGGTCTTTGAGGTCCTAGAGGTCAGGGAGGTCTGGAGGCCCCGGGAGAGGCCGGACCCCCGCGTCAACGCATGCCGTCCGCCGTGGTGCGCAGCAGCCCGAGCGTCGTGTCCAGCGCCGCCTCCAGGTGGGTGATGTCACCGGTGGACATCAGGATGGTCACGCCGCCTTGCACCGAGGCGATGAGCGCGGACGCGATCCGGTCGGCGTCCAGCCGCCGGTCGATCTCACCGCCGTCCTGCAGCCGCCGGACACCGGTGCGCAGGGCCGCCTGCCACTGGCTGATCAACTGGCTCGTGAGCGCCTGCGCGGCCGGAGTGGCGCGGCCGAGCTCGGTGATCAGGACGCCCAGCGGGCAGTTGACGCCCTGCTTCTCGTACCGGTCCACGACCGTGTCACGCCAGGCCTGCCAGGCCGACCACGTGCCCAGGTCGCTGAGGTGCGGCTCCTGGTCCTCGAGTACCCGATCGGCCTCACGGGCGGCCACCGCGAGGAGCAACTCCTCCTTCCCGCCGGGGAAGTAGTGGAAGATCTGGCTCTTGCTGGTCGCGGTGCGGGCGCGGATGTCGTCGAGGGTCGTCCCGGTGACTCCGCGTTCGCGGATCTCCTCGGCGGCGCCTTCCACGATGCGGCGCCGAGTCGCCATGCCCTTGCCGGTCAGGCGCGGTGCCGTCTTTCCGTCCGTGGCCATGGGTCTCCTCCGCCTCGCCTGGACTGGACTTGCTGGTCCATTTTATACGGAGCAGGGTGAGGAGGACACCGAGGAGAAAGGCACGCGAGATGCAAGCCATCGTCGTGGAAGAACTGGGCGGCCCGGAGCAGCTACGGCTCACCGAGCAGCCCGCCCCCGTACCCGGACCTGGAGAGATCCTGGTGGACATCGCCGCGGCGGGGGTGAACTTCATGGACACCGGGTCCCGCCGACTCGGCGCGGCCACCGGCGAACTGCCCTTCGTCCCGGGCGTGGAGGGCGCCGGCCGAGTGAGGGCGCTGGGGGAGGGGGTGACCGACTTCGCCGTCGGCGACCGGGTCGCCTGGGTGTATTCCTACGGCTCCTACGCCGAACAGATCGTGCTGCCCGCCGCCGACGCGGTGCCCGTACCGGACGACATCTCCGACGAAGTGGCCGCGAGCCTGATGATGCAGGGCATCACCGCCCACCACTTCGTCACCGAGGCGGCGGACATCCAGCCCGGCCAGGTCACCGTCGTGCATGCCGCGGCCGGCGGGCTGGGCCAGAAGCTGACCCGGCTCATCAAGGCGCGCGGGGGCACGGTCATCGGCGTCGTCTCCAGTGAGCAGAAGGCCGACATCGCCCGGCGTGCGGGTGCCGATCGCACCGTGGTGTCGACCGGCGAGGCCTTCGTCGAGCCGGTGCTGGAAGTCACCGACGGCGCGGGCGTGGACGTCGTCTTCGACGGCGGAGGCGAGACCACGTTCCGTGCCTCGATGAAGGTCCTGCGCCGGCACGGGCTGTTGCTGTACTACGGCGCGGTCATCGGAGAGGTCCCCGTGGTGCAGATGCGCGAACTGCCCCACAGCATCAAGATCTCCTACCCCGTCTTCCGCGACCACATCCCCGCCCGCGAGGCACTCCTGCGCCACAGCGCGGAGCTCTTCGACCTGGTTCGGCAAGGGGTTCTTGATCCCGCTGTCGGCCGACGCTATCCGCTGAAGGACGCCGCCCAGGCCCACCGCGACATCGAGTCCCGAACGACCAGCGGCAAGCTGTTGCTCCTACCGTAAGGACAGACGCCCGATCCGTTCCCGCGGAACTGACACACCCAAGGGGCACGGCCTCGGACCTCCTGCACCGGCCTCCAGAAGCCCCGAGAAGGCGGGACCACGGCAGTTACGGCGTCAGCACGATCCTGCCGAAGACCTCCCCCGCGTCCATCTTCCGGTGCGCCAACGCAGCTTGCCGCAACGGCAGCAGTTCGTGCACCACCGTTTCGATCTCGCCCCGGCCGGCCGCGGCGAACTGCTCACTGCGTACGGCGCTCAGTTCGGCCGTGGAGACAGTGGCCGCACTGAAGGCGGCGATGGTCATCGACTTCTGGAAGTCCGCCATGATCTTCATGCCGAAGTCCGCAGGCGGCTGCCCCGCGACAGCACCCACGGCGACCATGCGGCCGTTGGGATTGAGCCTGTCCAAGAACGTCGGCATGTCTCTGCCGGCCGCTACATCGATGATCACGTCGTAGCCCGCAGGAGCCCCCTCGCCTCCGCGGCCGGAGCGATCAAGCACGTGGGTCGCACCAAGGCCACGCAGCCGTTCGCCGCGCTCGGGCGACGATGTCGTGACCGCCACCGCTGCGGCACCACCGCGGGCCGCGAGCTGCACTGTCATGATCCCGATACTGCCGCCCGCGCCCCGCACCAGAACCGTCTCCCCGGGAGCGAAGCGTGCCTGGCGGAGCCCGAAGTGTGCCACCGCGCCGGAACTGCCGAGTGTCACCGCGGCAGCGGCGGACAGGGCGCCGGGCAGGGGAAGGATCTGCTCGACGGGTGCGACGGCCTGTTCGGCGTAGCCTCCGCCGGTGCCGGTGAAGCCCCAAACTCGTCGGCCGATCCAGGACGTGTCGACGCCGTCACCGACCGCGCTCACCGTGCCTGCCACTTCGCCGCCCGGGATGTGGCCCTCCTTGAAGCCGTACTCGGCCAGGGCACCGCTTCGGATCAGCGTGTCGACACCGCCGACGCCCACCGCCTCGATGGTGATGAGGACCTGTCCGGGAGCAGGTGCAGGGGTCGGCAGGTCGACAACGGCCAGACCGTCCGGCCCTCCGAACGTCCGGATCGAGATTGCTTTCAAGAGGATCTCCAGGTTCTCGGATCGCTCACAGTGCGGGAGCTTTTGCGTCCTGGACGGTAACGGACGCCCCCGTCCGTTTAGCTAAAGTGAGAGTGGTGACCGATCGTTTGCCTCATACGTTGCGCTCCGACGCGTCGGACAACCGCGAACGCATCCTCGACGCGGCCCGGGCGCTGTTCTCCGCCGACGGCCTGGCCGTGCCGATGCGGGAGGTGGCGCGGCGTGCCGGGGTGGGCCCTGCGACCTTGTACCGCCGCTTCCCGACCAAGCAGATGCTGGTCGCGGAGGCCTTCCGGGACCAGTTGAATGCGTGCCGTGCCATTGTCGACGAGGGGTGCGCCGATCCGGATCCGTGGCGTGGCCTTTGCTTGGTGATCGAGAAGATTTGTGAGCTGCACGCGCGCGATCGGGGTTTCACCGAGGCCTTTCTTTCGGCCTATCCGGGAGTGAACGATGTCGCCGCAGGCCGTGAGTACACGGTCAAAGCAGTCGCCGAATTGGCGCAGCGAGCCAAGGAAGCGGGCCACCTGCGTTCGGACTTCGTCCTGGACGACCTGATCTTGATCCTCATGGCCAACAAGGGCATCCACGCCACAACGACCGCCGGCCAGGTCAACGCCTCCCGACGCTTCGCGGCTCTGGTGATCCAGGCGTTCGAAGCGTGCCCTCGGCATGCACCACTACCACCAGCGGCACGCCTGGTTTCCGAACCGCCCCACGGCCTGGCACGGTGATGATGAGGCATCTGTAGAGCTGTGATCGTGGGCGCTGCGGGAGGCGGGTGCGAGCGGGCGCGCACTGGTGAGCAGAACGACACCCTGTCCTATCTTCCGCCCTGCCCGGGCGAGGCGTGGACTGCGTCGAGATCGAGCTCCGCGCAGACGCCGAGACTTGACGGTTCGGGCGTGCTGCGAGGGGAACCCCCCTGGTCCAAAGTGCCCCAAAGCCTGCACACATAGCGTCGCTGCGCACAGAAGGCAAACGCCGCTCACTCGAAGGTGTGACGATGCGGCACTGAACAACCGATTCTCCGAACAACGTAGTGTCATATGCCTGTTGCTTCGAGCAAGGGGCAACAGGAAATGCACAAGGCGGGTCAGAGGAGAGGACGGCATCACCGGATGGCGGACACCGACTGGAGTGAACAGGGGCTGTGCCGGACTGCGGACCCTGACGATCTGTTCGTTGAGGGCGCTGCACAGAACCGTGCCAAAGCACTGTGCAGCGGCTGCACCGTACGGACCGAGTGTCTCGCTTACGCCCTGGACCAGCGCATTGAGTTCGGAATATGGGGAGGAATGACCGAACGCGAACGCCGGGCCCTGCTGCGGCGTCGCCCTACGGTCGCCTCCTGGCGCCGCCTGCTTGCGACGGCTCGCGAGGCACACGAGCGCACCGCGCTTGCGGCCTCCGAGAGATCGTCTCGTTTGGCAGGTTGAGCGAGGCCCCGCCAAGTCAGGACTGACAGGGCAACTCCGAGGAAGAGGTGGTTGGTCGGCGGAACGGCCGATCTGGTCACGGCGGACGAGAGGGCGGAGCGGTTGCCGACCTGACCCGGGACGGTCAGGTCGCCGCCGGTCTCCGCTGAGGCGGCCGACGCCGAGCGAGAGTCCTGCAGGACCCTGACCGGCAAGCTCTACTGCCACCAGCACTTCGATGAAGCAAGCGGCACATCCGGCACCGTCAACCGTCACTGTGCTTGCCTGTCGACGAGTTGCCTGCCTGACCTGCCAAGATGCCTTGCCCGAACGGTCGTGGCAGCCGATCATTCGCCTATGAGACCAGAAGTGCAGGCGTTTGTGGCCCACGGCCCGCTCCCCGACTGGGACGCCGACGAAGAGGCGATCGACAGCAGAGTCAGCCAACTCGACGCGATAGCGCGCCCGGTCACGTCTGAGGAGGCCAAGGCTCTCGCCGCATGCTTCGGCCCCGACGACTGTTACGGCGTCGCTTGGACGCTGCTGCACCTCATCGAAACGGCCCCTGGCCCCGTGCCCCCGATTGCCCCACCCCCACCGGACGCCGACGAATGGCACCGCACGCTTTGGGTGCGGTGGGGGAGGGCGGAAGGCCAGGAGGACAACTCGCCGAGGTAGTGCGTGAGGTGGCTACGCACGTTGCGCGGACGATGCCGTAACGGGAGTCGCTGGCTCCGCACGGTCGCGAGGAATCCGCGCGAGCAGGACGCCGGTGACGAAAGAGAGCGACGCCGGTCAGCCGGAACGCAGTGGCGGCCGCAGACTTGACCGACGCGTCTTGATCAGGGCATGGACCGCAGCGGCGGTGCCTCCCACGTCATGCCGGGCGGCTGGAGCAGGGGAGAGGGCTCGGGGCCGGGGTCTTCGGTGTCGACCACCCCGGCGGCCATGTGGTCGAAGTCGGCGGGCCAGCGGGTACGTTCACTGGCAAGGGCGCCGGTGAGGCGTGCTTCGAGAAGGCTGGCGGTGCTCAAGTCGGCTCCTCGCAGGTCGGCCATGCGGAGGTCGGCGCGGTGGAAGACGGCACCGTGGGCGACGGCCTTGCGCAGGTTCGCCTCGCGCAGGTCGGAATCGCTGAAGTCGGCCTCGCGCAGGTCGGTTTCGACCAGCTTCGCGGCCCGTAGGTCGGCCAGGACGCAACGCGCCCGGCGGAGAATCGCCGTCGTGAGGTCGGCGTGCCGCAGGTTGACCGAGACCAGGGACGCCTGGGTCAGCTTGGCGTGGTACAGGCCCGCCGCCTCCATGCAAGCGCGGTCGAAGTTGACCTCGGGGAACCACAGCCCGTCGCAGTCGGCCCGGCGCAGGTCGGTGGCGCTCATATTGACCCAGGAGTGCTCCCGGTGCTGGCACAGCACGCCGAGCGCGGTCAGCGCCACCTGGGTGTCGGCGGCGCGGGTCTCCAGCGGAGCGACGTCGTTGATGGACACGTCCGCTGCCGGTGACTCCGGTCCGGCGGGCGGCCAGGGGAGATGCGTACGCAGATAGGCGGCCTGGATGGAGATGATGGCCTCCCGGTCGCGGGCGGACTGCTCCGCGATACGCCACAACGCGTGCAACCCGCCGATGCGCACATCCATCTTGTCGCTGCCGAGTTGGTCGACGGCTCGACTGAACCGGTCGGTGACGTAACCCTCCTGGGTGGCACGCAATCCGTCCTGGCTCACCCGCAGTTGCCGCCAGGTGGCAAGGGCACCGAAGAGCACGACCAGGCCGCCGACCACCTGCAGAAGTGTCGTACGGACATCGTTCACCGCCTTCAGTCGATCCTGCGCGGCGACGCTCGCCCCGGCGAGATCGTGGTCGACCACCACCCCGGGCACGACGACGAACACCGTGCCCAGAACGGCCAGCCCTGCCCCGCCCAGCAGACCTGCGGCCACTCGACGCCTGACCTGCCCGTCGCGCCAGGCGGCCCGCCGTCCGCGGTCTGCTTCCCCCGTCCCCATGAGCATGAGAGCCTAGGCGCCGCTCAGTTGACGATCAAGAGCGCTGTGCCGGATCGGAGCTCGCACTGACTGGCCCTCCCCGTCCCCGTCCGGGACGGAAAACAAGGAAGTCGGTCACGGAATTGAACATGTTCAACTTGTCTGGCAGGGTGTCTCCGGAAGCCCACGCGCATTGGTTGGTCGATATGGGCTGAGGGGGGAGATCTTGGTGGCGGGTGTCAGCAGGCTGCGCGCGTGGGGGGTGCGCGTCGGTGGTTTCCTGACAAGTTTGGCTGCCCTTACGGCATGCGCCGGCCCGTACCAGTACTACGACGGCACAGGGGTCCACGACACCACGGCCACCGAAGTCGCCGGGGGCTGGGAGAACGTCGAGGGGACCCGCGTAGTCCTTCGCAAGGACAGGACTGCTCTTCTCGAAAAGCTCGACGGGCAGGACTTCGACTTCGAGGACGGCTGGCGCCTCTCCGGCACGGGCACCTGGCGACTCATCGACGACGATGGCGGACAGGTCGTCAGAGTCGCCCTGACGGCCCGGACCCGAGTGGAGACCCGTTCCCTCGCGACGGCCACCGACAGCACGGCCCCTGAACCCCCCTCGACGTACACGTGGTCCTTCTACGTGGACCGCGACCAGCACGACAAGTTGAAGCTGTTCTTCTTCTACGGCGATCCCGACATCGGGAACACGTACGTGATGACGCACACGGCAGGGACATAGCGGTGCGTTGACTGCGGTAGGGCTCGCGGGAGCCCAGGTTCCGTGGATGTCGTGAGGGACGACTCGGATCTGCCGGGCCGGCCTTGTCTGCCGGGAGGGAATGTCCACCCAGCCGGGGATGTTGTGCAGAGCGTGGGAGTGAAGGGGACAGTGTCCCCGGGCCTCATCTATTGCCTGCGGGGACGATCGTTCGGCTGAAGCCCCGCAGAGCCTTTCGCCGCGTAGGCGACCGCCCTTCACTCCCACAGGCACGGATGTGGCCCTGACCGGATTCCACGTATTCCCGGCCAGGGCCACATGTGCGTGTGCCAGAGGTCGCTTATGCCGCCGCCCTCTCCTGGCCAACCCGTCTCGAATCCTCGCTTCGGACCGCCGGCCGTACTGGCACGATCCCAGGAATGACCTCGTCGATCCCCGAGTCCTGGAACCGCATGGACGCATGGCTTGCCCGGCACACGCCTCGTACGTTCGCTGCTCTTGAACCTCCCGCGGAGCGCTCGGCAATCGCCGAGGCTGAGCTGGCCGTTGGCCAGCAGTTCCCCGAGCCCTTGGTGGAGTCCCTGCTACGGCACAACGGCATGAGCCAATACGACCTGTTGCCGCCCTTCTGGTCCCTGCTGGAGGTGCAGAACATCACCGGGGCATGGCAGACGCGCATGAAGATCAGCGGAGCTGAACGCGCGGGAGACGAGGAAGGCGACCCCGAGGGGGAGTACGGGCCGTGGTGGCACCCCCAGTTCATCCCTTTCGCCTACGACGGTGCAGGGGACTACCTCGTCGTCGACCAGCGCCCCCACCGTCGCCGCGGCAGGATCGGCAAGGCCGACCACGAAACAGGATGTTTCTTTCCGCCGCACCCCATGTGGGCATCCCTCCCGGCTCTCCTGGATGCGACAGCAACGGCCCTGGAGACCGGCCAGGAGGTGGACGGCTACCTCCCTGTCGCAGTCGACGAGGACGAACTGGACTGGGAGTTCTGATGCCTACGAGCGTCAGCCCCCGTCGCCGACGAAGTCCGCTATCGCCGCAGCAACAGCTTCCGGCTGCTCGTCGGGAATGAAGTGCCCGGCCCCCGGCACGACGACTCCGGTGGCGTTGTCGGCCCAGGGGCTGATGGAGGCTGCCATGTCCGGGATGGACCCGTGGCTGCTGGAGATGCCGAGGATGGGCACGGTCAGGTGTTGTCGGTCGAGTGCCTCGTGGTTCTTGCGCGCCGACTCGGCGGCGTCCCGGTAGTAGGCGAGGGAAGCGCGCAGGCCGCCGTCGGCGGCGAGGGCCGCTGCGTAGTGGTCGAGGTCGGTGTCGTCGAAGATGCCGGGAGCGAGGGCTTTCGTCTTCAGGAACCAGTCCACGTACTCCCGTTCGCGACCGGTGAGCAGGGTTTCGGGCAGGTCGGGCACGAGGTGGAACGCGAAATGCCATGTCTTCCACGCCCGGGCCGGGTCGGTGGGAATCGCCTCCGGGAGGGTGATGCCGGGGATCCCGGCGTCGAGCAGGGCGACCCCGTGTAGGTGGCGCTCGTAGGTGAGGGCGAGGGAGAAGGCGACCCAGGCGCCGATGTCGTGGGCGGCCAGCCAGTAAGTCTGCACTTCAAGTGCCGTAACCGCGGCGTGGACGCGAGCGGCGACCGTGTGGGTGTCGTAGCTGCCCTCCGGGCGTTCGGAGTGGCCCTGGCCCGGCAGGTCGAGCGCGATGACGCGGAACCGGTCGGCGAGGCTGGGCATGACCTTTCGCCAGGCCCACCAGGTTTGTGGGAACCCGGCGAGCAGGACGACGGCCGGGCCTTCCCGTCGGCCGCCTTCGACGGCATGCAGTCGGATGCCGTTCGCGTCGACCCAGTGGTGGGTGAACCCGGGCAGGTCGTGGAGAGGCAGGTCGTGCAGGGGCAGGTCGCGGGCGAAGCTGCTTTCGGAGACGGTCATGGGGTCCTCCATCGGGGTGGGGTGTGGCGACGCCCACAGGTCGCAGCGCAGGATGGCCAGGTGGTGCGCCTGCGGGCTGTCTCCGTTTGCGGGGACGCCCGATCCACGACCACATTCGCAAGCTAGCACATCCTGAAACGTTCAGTTCAAGATAGGATGCGGGCAACATCGGAACACCGACACACCGGCAAGGGCGGCCCACGTGGCAGGCAAGAAGCAGTTCGACATGGATACGGCACTCGACGCCGCGATGATTCAGTTCTGGCGCGCGGGTTACGCCGACACCTCAGTCGACGACCTGTCCCGGGCAACCGGCCTGAACCGCAGCTCGATCTACTCCTCGTTCGGCGACAAGGACACGCTGCTCCTGCAATGTCTTGATCGCTATGCCGCGCGTTACGGCGGCAAGTTCGACGATGCCTTGTCGTGTGCGGCCTCCGAGCCCCTTGGGGCTGTCCGCGCGTTCTTCGAAGTCACCCTTGAGCGCATCGCCGATCCCGAACTGCCCGATGGCTGCCTGATCGCCCAGTCGGCCATGGCGATTCCGGCGCTGAGCCCGACCGTTGCGGAGCACGCAAGAAGGGCGCTCGGCTTCCAGCTCCAGCGCCTGCGCACCGCGCTGAAGGCCGGCCGACTGGCCGACCAGGACGCCGAGTCCTTCGCCGTGCACGCCGCGGCCGTGAACCAGTCTCTCGCCGTCATGAGCAGGGCCGGGGCGAGTCCGGAACAGCTTCGGGCCGTGGTGGACGTGACTCTTGGCGCGCTCTCGCAGGCGTTGCGCACGCGCCGCTAGCTTCCACAGACTGTCAGCGGATGGTGGGGTGCCGGGGCCTTCGCCGTCTCGGGGCCTGTAGCTCGTCGTCAGTCCAGCGCTGACGGGAGTGGCCCTGAGGTGAGTCTGTCGGCCGGCACTCGTTCTATGCGGGTCCAGCCCTTCCAGCCGCGCTCCTGCAGAATCGCCAGCACGTGTTCGGCGCCCGGTGCCCACTCGACCACGGCGGAGTCCATCAGGGCGACGAACTGTTCGTCGAAGCTGTCGTCACCCGTCTCGCCGGCCTCCACTGCGCGGATCAACAGACGCTCCAGAACGTCGGCGAGCTCCACGATCCGGGGATCGCCGGGCCGCCAGTCGAGGTCCCCGGTGAAGAAGCCGTAGAGCCGCACCATGTCGGGGTCGTCCAGCTCCTCGTGCTTCTTGGCGATCACCGCGTCGATCAGGTCCGGCACCTGCGCGGCGATCATGATCCAGGCATCCCGCTCCAGCTCGATGTACTGCTCCACGACGCCGAGGCCCCGCAGTCGGTCGAGGTAGTCCACGACACTCTGCGGGAGCGCGAGGTGCTCTCCGGCGGCGAGTCGGGCGAGCCGTCGGCGGGTGTCCTGCAACCGCCGTATCTCGGCGCGCAGTTGCCTGTCGATCTCCTGGACGCCGCCGAGGAATTCCCCCGGACCGGCGTCGAGCAGCTCCTGCACCCTGGCCAGCGGCACGCCGGCGTCGGCCAGGGTGCGGATCCGGATCAGGCGTACGACCGCGGTGGAGTCGTAGGTGCGGTACCCGGACCGGTCGCGCCGGGGCTCGGGGAGCAGTCCGATCTTGTGGTAATGGCGTACCGCCCGTACCGTCACCCCGGCGTACGTCGCCAGTTGGCTGATGGTGAGCATGGACCTCAGCCTGCCTCAGGCGATCCTTCGGCGGTAGGCGCTCATCGCGAAGACGTACGCCACGACGAGGATGCCCGCACACCACGCGAGCGCGATCCAGATGTCGTCGCCGACCGGCTTCTCCATGAACAGAGCGCGGATCGTGTTGACGATCGACGTCACCGGCTGGTTCTCGGCGAACCA
Organism: Streptomyces sp. NPDC107471; assembly: GCF_055582845.1. Taxonomy (NCBI): domain Bacteria; kingdom Bacillati; phylum Actinomycetota; class Actinomycetes; order Kitasatosporales; family Streptomycetaceae; genus Streptomyces; species Streptomyces sp. NPDC107471. The sequence continues at coordinate 136,463 of NZ_JBVJPC010000014.1, forward strand.
GCGCACCGGGCCGGGCATCGTCCTCGTGGGCACGAACGCCGAGCTGACGAACGGCAGGAAGATGAGCGGGTAGGCGAACGCGCCCGCCCCCTCCACCGAGGACGCGGACAGCCCGGGGATCACGGCGAGCCAGGTGAGTGCCAGGGTGAACAGGAGCAGGATGCCTGCGACGGCGAGCCACGCCCACACTCCGGCCCCGGAGCGGAAGCCCATGAGCACAGCGACCGCCACGACGAGCACGAGCGCGATCACGTTGGCGACCAGGGACGTGACGACATGCGCCCACAGCACACCTGACCGCGCGATCGGCATGGACTGGAACCGCTCGAAGATCCCGCTCTTCACGTCGGTGAACAGCCGGTACGCGGTGTAGGAGATGCCCGAGGCGATGGTCATGAGCAGGATGCCGGGCAGCATGTAGTTCACGTACGGGACCGACCCGGTGTCGATGGCGCCGCCGAAGACATAGACGAACATCAGCATCATGGCGACCGGTGTGATGGCGGTCGTGATGATGGTGTCCATACTGCGCGTGACATGCCGCAGGGTCCGCCCCGTCAGGGCGGCGGTGTCGCTGAAGAAGTACCCGCTCATTCCTGGCCCCCGGACGTCGTGGCAATGGCGTCATTCCGGCCGCCGCCTCCGCGGTCACCGCCTCCGCGGTCACCGCCTCCGTCGTCACCGCCGCTGCCGATGACCGCGAGGAAGATCTCCTCCAGAGTCGGCTGCTTCTCGACGTACTCGACCTTGGCGGGCGGGTAGAGCTGCTTGAGCTCGGCGAGGGTGCCGTTCACGATGATCCGACCCTGGTGGAGGATGGCGATGCGGTCGGCCAGTTGCTCGGCCTCCTCCAGATACTGCGTGGTGAGCAGCACCGTCGTCCCCTGGCCGGCGAGTTCTTTGACCGCCTCCCACACCTCGATACGTGCTTCCGGGTCGAGTCCGGACGTCGGCTCGTCCAGGAAGATCACCGGCGAATCGCCGATGAGGCTCATCGCGATGTCCAGGCGGCGGCGCATCCCACCCGAATACGTGGACACGCGTCGTGCGCCGGCCTCGCTCAGGGAGAAGCGCCTCAGCAGGTCGTCCGCGATCGCGCCCGGGTCCGCGAGGTGGCGCAGTCTGGCGACCAGTACGAGGTTCTCCCGACCGCTGAGCATCTCGTCGACGGCGGCGAACTGCCCCGTGAGACTGATCGATTCCCGCACGTTCGTGGGTTCCGTCGTGACATCGAAGCCGTTGACGCTCGCGGTCCCCGCGTCGGCTCGCAGGAGCGTGGCGAGGATCCTCACGGTGGTGGTCTTGCCCGCCCCGTTGGAGCCGAGCAGGGCGAAGATGCTGCCGGACGCCACGTCGAAATCCACACCGCGCAGCACTTCGAGCTTCCCGTACGACTTCACCAGCCCCCGCACGCGCATCGCCGGACCGGCGATCGTCTGGGCCGTCATGGTCATCTGTCTCCTTCGCGGACCGGTTCCACGCGACTGCGAGGACAACCGTGCCGAAAGGATGGAGGGTTGACCCTACGTCAAGGTCAAGCCGCCTCGGATCAGACGCGGCTTCCACGGCCAGGGAAGAGCGGTCCTTGCCCAGTCATGCCTCGGGTGCTCCTTGTTCCAACGCGAGGCGGCACCGTTCAACCTGCTCGGCCACCTGCTCCATGAACCAGCTCATGATCGCGTACGGGATGACGTGCTCGTCGTAGCTGTGGATGTGGACGGTCGGCTCCAGGCTCGGGTCCTCGTCGGGTATGACGGCCACCACGAAAGCGCGTCCAGGGAGGTGAGTGGCTGCGTCGGGAATGCCGGCCCACGCGGCAGGCGCCGGTACGGCCTCGCTCAGCTCCACGCACCAGGCGTCGTCCGGCAGGGCGTAGTGAAACTGGATGGCGTAGTGGCGGCCTGCATGAACGCGCAGCTCTGGCATGTCCGCAGGCTGCCACATCCGCTACGCCGGAGTCGCGCGAGTATCCGCTCACCGCAAGGGGTGGTTCCCCACCGACCTGACGGAACAGCCGTGGTCCCCGGCACGGCCGTGCCGCACCGGCTGGTGTTAGCCTCATGCGGCTGTGCTTGGGGGGACGGCCGGGGGGCCGTGGACATTCCACCGTTCATGGGACGTGCGCCTGTTGGGCTGCCGTCGTCCCGTCAGGCCATGCCTTTGTTCCGACCAGAGGCCCAGGAGCCGACGTTGGCCAGACGTACCCCACTGCCCGCGGGGTCATAGCCGCACTGACGGTCCTCGCCGCGACCGGCGGAGGGATCACCGTCGCGGCCCCCGTGTCCGCCTAGCGCCCTCGCGGCGGAGAAGGTCTTCCAGTCCAACCGGTACGCCCCGCGCGCGGACCGGATCCGCAGCGCGGGCCCCAGTGGGTATCTGCACGCCCAGGAGGGCCGTTCCGGCTACCTGTGGACGTCGTACGGCACCGACGCGACAACGGAGTTGGGCGACCTGCCCTCCCTGGAGACCCCCGGGTACCTGGGCTCGTCCTCCGACGTCGTCACCGAGGTCGTCTCGCCCACCGCGAAGGTCGTCCTCAAGGACATGGCGGCCGGTACCAGCACGGACGTCACCCTCACCCACGGCACCTACCAGGCCACCTTCGGCACCCACGTGCTGACCCAGGCCCGGGACACCGACAGCAACCGCACCCCGTGGCTCCACGGCGCGGGCGCGCCGGCCGACGGCACCCCCGTGGAGGGCTGGCCGGCCGGCATCACCACCGACTTCACCGTGCTGGGCGGCGACAGCACCACCGCCGTCCTCACCTACACGCTGCCGAACGGTGTGCGGCACCTGACGCTGGTCGACCTGGCCACCGCGAAGGTCACCGGCGACGTGACCCTGAACGCCGTGCCCACCGGCGTAGCCCTGAGCGCGGACCGGCTGGTGTGGTGGTCCGGTCTCTGGTCCGCCCACGTCCTGGACCGCGCCGACCTCTCCGCCCCGGGCACCGAGCTGACGCTGCCCGGCACCGAGGGCACCCCGTCCGTGGGCATCGCCGGGAACTGGCTGGTGGTGGCCCGTTCCGTGCCGGGGAGCCCGCGGGACCTGGTCGACAGGTCCGGCGAGCGGCTGATGGCCGTACCGCTGACGGGCGGTGACCCGGTCACCCTGCTCCGGCACGCGAACACCTCCCTCGTCACCGCGCCGGACGGCGGCCTGCTCGCCGTGGGCGGCACCGATTCCGGCGGCTGGGCGGTGCGCCGGGTCGCCGACACGGGGGCGGCCGCCCCGACGCTGACCGAACTGACGGCGGTGGCGCCGGTCGCCGCGAGGATCGACCGGCTGTCGTTGCAGAACGGCACGCTGGCCACCGAAGAGGCCGACGCCGGCTTCATGGGCGCGTACTACACCCGGCCCATCGCCGCCGACGGCACGCCGGGCGCACCCACCTGGCAGACCTGGGACGGTTACAACGTGGGCCCCTACGCCACCGGGGACGGCCGTGCGGTGACGTTCACCGCCGACGCCGACCCCACCAGTGGCTCGTACGTCCAGTCCCTCCTCAAGGACGACGAGGCCGGGTTCTTCCGGATGCCCTCGGCCGCCGGATCCCTCCTCGACGTCAACGGCCGTTACGCGATCGTCAACGGCGCCTCGCCGGCCAAGCAGTACATCGGGGACCTCGGCGTCTACTCCGACCTCCAGCCCATCGTGACCCGCCCGGTGACGGCCGCCTCCGTCTGGGGCACCAAGCTGTGGACGCCGGGCTCCGGCACGGGTGTCGTCACCGCGAAGGACCTGAAGACCGGCAAGGTCACCCGACACGATCGCCACCGGCGCCCCGTGCGTCCCCAAGGAGCTTCAGACGGTGGGGCGTTGGATCTACTGGTCCTGCGGTGCGACCTCGACGGCCGGGGTGTGGGACCGTACGGCGAAGAAGAACACAGCCGTGCCCTCCGGCGAGGCTCTCCTCGGCGACGGCTATGTCGTACGCCACGACACCGCGGCCGGCGCGCTCCTGCTCACCTCCTTCGCCGACGGCACCGCGACGACCCGGAAGATCGGCGACCTCCGGGCAGGCAACTCGAGCCTGCGCGGGGTCACTTGGACCGTCGACAAGTTCGACGGCCCCGTGGCCTACGTCGACGCCGACCGGCGCATCCACCTGGTGCCCAGCGGTGCCGCCACCCAGGCCCTCGGCGTGATCGAGTCCGAGGCGGCCTACAACATCGGCGGTGAACCGTGGTGGCAGTGGCGCGGGCTGCTCTCCAAGCCTGCCGCCTCCTGGAAGGCCACGCTCACCAGCAAGGCCACCGGCACGATGGTCCGTACGTTCTCCGGCGGCGCGGTGTCGGGCAACCTGAGCGTCCGCTGGGACAACCGCGACGGTAGGGGCGCGTACGTCCCCAACGGCACGTACACCTTCAAGCTGACGACCCCGCCCGCCGACGGGTCGGGGCCCGCGATGACCGTTGCGCGGTCGGTGCGCGTGTTCCACGGAGCCGTCGTGCGCCGCGACTTCATCAACTACGACACCTGGACGGCCGACGGCATCGGCGACCTGATGACCCTCAACTCGTCCGGTGTCATCAGCTACCGTCCGGGCAACGGCACGGGAGGCATCGGCAAGGCCATGTCGGCCTCGGACTGGCCCTCCTCGGTGACCCTGGTCCCGTTCGGCGACCTGAACGGCGACCGCCAGAACGACGTCCTCGTCCGCTTCAGCAGCGGCGAACTGCGGGTGTACCGCACCTGGCAGGGGCAGGCGTTCAGCACGAACACCCCGCGCATCTCGCTCGGCAAGGGCTGGAACCAGTACGACGTCCTGACCTCGCCGGGAGACGTGAACGGTGACGGGCGGCCCGACCTCATCGCCCGCAACAGCTCCACCGGCACCGTGTACCTCTACAAGGGGACGAGCGCGGGGAAGCTGTCGGCACGGGTCAAGCTCTACGACAACTGGAAGACGTACAAGAAGATCGTGGGCGTCGGCGACTTCAACGGCGACGGCCGCGGGGACCTGTTGGCCCAGGACAAGTCGAACACCCTGTGGCGGTACGACGGGAACGGCACGGGCGGTTTCAAGGCGCGGGTGAAGGTCGCCGCGAACTGGGGCTCGTCGTACAACGTCATCGTCGGCGTCGGCGACATCACCGGCGACGGCAAGGCGGACATCGTCTCCCGGGACACCGCGGGCACGATGTGGCGCAACACCGGTAACGACAAGGGGTCGTTCGGTGCCCGCAACGAAAATTGCGACGGGGTGGCAGGGGTACAAGGGCGTGTTCTGAGCGGTCCCGTCAACTCATGGGTGGCCACGGTGCGTACGTCGTGCGGTGGTCACCCAGGCGTCTGCGGCGGCCATGGGCCACGACCTCAGCCGGCACTCGCCGACGAGGACCTGTCCGCTCACCCCGCGCCGGGCGGGCGGTGAACCCGGCGTCATCCAGGACCGCATCGGCATCGCTTTTGCGAGGCGCTGCTCAGGCTTGGGGGTCACAATGCGGGCCCCCTAGCGGCTGGAACCGCTGTCCGTGGAGGAGCCGGAGCTCAACTGTTCTGGACGCGCCGGGCCGCAGCCACGAGTTCGGCGGGCAGCGCGGGGCCGGCGCACGCGTGATCGATCAGCAGGCTCCGGTACGAGCCCTTCGGCAGTTTCGGCGCCAGTTCGACGAGTTCGCTCAGCTCGGCAGGCGAACCGGTCAACCGTGCACGGTAGGCAGCCCCGGCCGCGCGAAGTGAGAGCTCAGCCGGCTCGTGCCGCATCCCCTCGTCGATCAGCCGCACCGCGGAGCTGAAGTCGCCCTGCTCGGCATGCACATCGGCCAGGTCGAGGTAGAGCGACCAGTTGGCCGGTTCCAGGGCGAGAGCGCGCTCGAACGCCGCCACGGTCTGCTGCGGATCCCCCAGCTTTCGCCAGGTGCCCGCCCGCACGACTTCCGTCAGCATGATCCGCTCCACGGAGTCCGCCTGGTCGCAGAGGGCGAACGACGCGTCGGTGAGACCGCATGCGCGCAGCAGGATCGCCATCTTGGCCAACGCCTCCGGCAGCGGCCGGCGTGCCGAGACCCGGTCGATGGCCGCGAACCAGGGCCGGAATCGTTCCCGCATGCTGTCGGTGTCCAGATCATGGCCGTAGTCCATCGTCCGCATCGCGGCCTCGGCGAGCGCCTCGACCGTCACCGCACCGAGGAAGCGTTCCTCGCTGAACCAGGGGGCGTTGGCCCAGGCGATACCGGGCCGCACACCCGTGACAGATCCGAGCGCCAGCACCGCGCCGTCCATGTCGTCCTGGAGGAAGTTGACGTAGGAGAGCGTCAGTACGGTCCGCAAGGAGTCGGCGCCCCGAACGATCTCGGCCAGCTCCGCCGGCTTGTCCCTCCACAACTCGGCGAGAGCTGCGTAGGGCTCGGGGTCCTCAGGTGCGGAGGCGATGGCACCCGCCAGATAGTGCACGGCTGCTGACGCGCTGCCGCCGCAGTGCGCCATCACCCGTGCAAGACCTACTCCAGCGGCTACCGACCGATTCGACATCGTCCGAGGATATCCCTGGTCCGGGCGCTGTCGGCCGGCCTCCCCATGGTTCGCTGGACACGACTCAATGATCTTGTTGCGAGGGGAGTGCGAGCGAACAGCGGGCGGGACCAATACAGGTGCCCGGCAGGCAACTTCACGTCCCAGGAGCGGACGAGCACCGTGATAAGGCTCGTCAGGCCCGCTTCCCCTCGCCGGCGATCATGCCGACCAGCATGGTCACGAGTTCCTCGGCGGCGACCCCGCCCCATTTCTCCGCCGGTAGCTGCCCGCTCACTTCCATGCCGGCGATGCCGTTGGCCGTGCTGATGAGCAGGGCGCCGTATCGCTGGGCATCGTGCTCGCCGACCAGTTCGGCCACGATCGAGAGGAACTCGGACTGACTGGGCTCGGCCGCGCGGGCCAGTGCCGACGGGTCGCCGGGGGGATTGCTGAACATCAACTTGTAGAGGTGCGGCTGGGAGCGGCCGAGGCTGATGAGCGCGACGATCCCGCGGCGCAGCTTCTCCGTGGTCGGCAGGTCGGGGTCGGTGCGCAGGGCCCGCATCTCGGCTCCGAGTCGGTCCCACGCGCGCGTACCGACCGCTGTCAGCAGGCTCTCCTTGTCGGGGAAGTGGCGGTAGGGCGCTCCGCGGGTCACGCCGGCCCGTGCTCCGACCGCGCGCAGGGTCACCGCGTCGAGACCGCCGAGGTCGAGCAGGTCTGCTGCGGCGTCGAGCAGGGCGCGACGCGTGGAGGCGGCGGATTCGGCTCGGCTGGTCATGCCGGGAATCTTAGTGCCGCGGTGATCACGGGGTGACTGACACCGGTTGACAATGTCATCTGAACCCGAGCAGACTCATACAGGTGACAAAGTCATCTGAAACCCAGGACCTCGTCGTCGTCACCGGAGCATCGACCGGGATGGGCGCGGCAACCGCACGGGAACTGGCCCGCCGTGGCTTCCACGTCCTCGCCGGCGTTCGACGCGACAGCGACGCCGAGGCCGTCCGTGCCGCGGGCATCGAGCCGGTCATCCTCGACATCACCGACCAGGAACACATCGCGGCACTGGTGTCGCGCATCGACAGCGACCCGCACGGCCGCGTCCTGCGGGCGCTCGTCAACAACGCCGGCCTTCCCATGGCGGGGCCCATCGAAGTGGTGCCGCTGGACGAATGGCGGCGCCTGTTCGAGGTGAACGTCTTCGGCCATGTCGCCCTGACCCAGGCTTTGCTGCCCGCACTGGTGCGCAGCAAAGGCCGCATCGTCAACATCAGCTCACTGAACGGCAAGCTCTCGATGGCCGGTTACGGTGCCTACGCGGCCAGCAAGTTCGCCCTGGAAGCGGTGAGCGACGCCCTGCGCAACGAGCTGGCCCCTCACGGCGTACAGGTGGTCGTCGTCGAGCCGGGCGGTGTCCGGACCGGGATGGCCGGTACCGGCTTGACCAGCTTGACTCACCTCGGCTCCCGTATGACCGCGGAGCAGAACACGCGCTACGGCGCTCTCGTGCAGGCGCTGCCCTCCCACGTCGAGGCGTTCACCGAGGCGGGCGTGACCGCCGACCGCGCGGCTCGGACGATAGTCAAGGCCACGATCGACCGCAGGCCGCGCACGCGCTACACCATCGGCGCGACGGCCACCTTCCTCATTCGTGCCGCCCGCTTCCTTCCCGACCGTCTGCTCGACCGGATGACGACGTCCGACCTGCGCAAGCACTTCCCCGAGCAGAGCGCGCAGGACCGCCTCGCGGCCCAGCAGTTGTGACCGGACGGGACCCCACCTGGCGCGAGGGGGAGCCCCTTGCCCCAGGTGGGGCCGACGGGCGCCTGACGACGTCCGGCCCGCCCCTTGCGCTGGGGCGGGCCGGACGTCGTCAGGCGGCTGGAGCGGTCACTTGGCCGATTCGGTGAGGAGGGCGACCAGTGCGTCCGCCGCCGGGCCCGAGGACGCCGGGTTCTGGCCGGTGATGAGGAGGCCGTCGCGGACGACGTACGGCTGCCAGTCGTCGGTCTTCGAGTAGTTGCCGCCGAGGTGCTTCAACTCGTCCTCGACCAGGAAGGGGACGACCTCGGTGAGGGCGACCGCCTCCTCCTCGGAGTTGGCGAAACCGGTGACGTCCTTGCCCTGGACCAGCGGCGTGCCGTCCTCGTTCTCGGCGTGGCGCAGGACGCCGGGGGCGTGGCAGACCACGGCGAGGGGCTTGCCCGCCCGCAGGGTCGTCTCGATCAGCCGCGTGGAGTGCGTGTCCTCGGCCAGGTCCCACAGCGGGCCGTGGCCGCCGGGATAGAAGACGGCGTCGAAGTCGTCGGCCGAGACGCTGTCCAGGCGCACGGTGTCTGCGAGCGCGGCTGTCGCCTCCGCGTCGGCCTCGAAGCGGCGAGTCAGGTCGGTCTGGAACGCCGGCTCGTTGCTCTTCGGGTCCAGCGGCGGGCGGCCGCCCTTGGGGGAGGCGAGTGTCATGTCCCAGCCGGCCTCCTTGAAGCGGTAGTAGGGCGCCGCCAGTTCCTCCAGCCAGAACCCGGTCTTGCGGCCGGTGTTGCCGAGCTCGTCGTGCGACGTCAGAACGATGAGGACCTTCATGGTGGTGTCTCCTTGGGGGTGTCGAGAGAGGGTTTTGCGAGCTTGCCGTAGTTGTCGGCGGCTTGCCCTGTTGTCTATTAGACCGGTCGTCTCTAAGTGGGCAAAAATCTATCCCTCAGTGCTTGAGGAAGTCCAGCAGTGCCTCGTTGACCTCGGCCGCGTGGGTGACGATCAGGCCGTGGGGCGCGCCCTCGATCTCGACGTACCGCGCGGTCGGCAGGGCCTTGGCGAAGCGACGGCCGGTGGCGTCGATCGGCAGGGTGCGGTCGGCCGTGCCGTGGACGATCAGGCTGGGTACGTCGATGCGGGCGATGTCGGCGCGGAAGTCGGTCGGCCAGGTCAGCGGAGCGGCGGCCGAGGCCAGGGCACCCGAGGACGCGGCGATGTTCCACGCGTTGCGGACGGCTCCCTCGCTGACGCGGGTGCCGAGGTTCTCGTCGAGGTTGAAGAAGTCGTCGTAGAAGCCGGTGAAGAACGCGTACCGGTCCTTCTTCACCGCGTCGGAGACCCCCTGGAAGAAGGAGTGGGGCGCGGCGCCGTCCGGATTGTCGTCGGTGATCTCCAGGAAGGGCTGGAGGGAGGCCAGGAACACCGCCTTGGCGATGCGCTCCGAACCGTACGTCGCCAGGTAGCGGGCGACCTCGCCGGTGCCCATCGAGAAGCCGACCAGCGTCGCGTCGCGCAGGTCGAGCGCTTCCAGGAGGGTGTGCAGGTCGGCGGCGAAGGTGTCGTAGTCGTAGCCGGTGGCGGGGTGGTCGGACCGGCCGAAGCCGCGCCGGTCGTAGGTGATGACCCGGTGGCCGGCGTCCAGCAGGGCCGCCGTCTGCGCCTCCCAGGACGAGCCGTCGAGGGGGTAGCCGTGGATCAGGACGACCGGTCGGCCGGAGCCCTGGTCCTCGTAGTGCAGTTCGATGTCCGTGCTGTTCTCGGTGCCGACCTTGACGCGTCCCATGATCCTGATCCTTTCGGGCCCCTCCGTGGGGCCGGTTGCCTTCGCTGGGATATTTCTATACGACCGGTCTACTGGAAGTCAATGGCGAGCCGTGGCGGGTGCGGGTGCGGTGACCGGTACGTGGGCGGTTGCCGCCGCCGTGTGGACTGTCGGCGTGGGGACTGTCGCCGTTGGGAGTGCCGTCGCGGGGACTGCCCTACGCGCGAGCGGGGTTACGGGAACGGACCGGGGCGCCTGCGGACGCGCGAGGAACGTCGTCAGCAGACTCAGCACCGCCAGGGCGGAGCCGGCGGTCAGGACTGCGGTCGGTGTCCACCACGTGCTCAGTGCCTGAACGAGCACCGGGAAGGCGAAACCGACGTAGGTCAGGGCGTAGAAGACGGCCGTCACCGAGGCCACGTCCGCCGCGCGGACCAGCGACTCCACCTGACGCAGCCCGCTGACCAGCAGCAGACCGTACGCCGAGCCAAGGACCACGGCGGCGGCGAGCATCAGCGCCCGGGACCCGGTGGCCACGGTCAGCGCCGCGACGAGCACACCGGTGGCCGCCGCGGCCATGCCCACGCGGAACGGCGCCGTGGACGAGCGGTCCGCCAGCCGCCGGGCCCAGGGCTGCACCGCGATACCCGTGCTGAGGGTGACGGCTGCGACGACGCCGCTCCCGACCGGGCCGTACGCCCCCAAGGGCACCAGGACGGGCAGCGCCGCGAGGGACAGGGTGGCGGCGCCGAAGACCCAGGGTGCGGTCGGCAGGACCACGGTGAGGAAGCGGCGACTGGTCAGCGCCGTTCGCAGGCTCCCGCGTCCGGGAGAGCCTTCAAGTCCCGTACGGCGGTGGGTCGTTTCCGGGGCGTTCCGGGTGGCGGGCACGGTCAGTGCCACGAGGGCGATGTGCAACAGGTACGCCGTCGCGCTCGGTTGGGGGAGCCACTGGACGACGATGCCCGACAGCAGCGGTCCGGCGGCGAAGCCGGCCGTCAGTGCGACCGCCGCGCGCCGCGCCCCTGTCCCCGGCCCCGCGCCGCCCGCATCGGACAGCTCCTTGATCCACGCCGTCCCGGGCCCGAACGCCGCGCCGGCGCTGATCCCGACGACGATCCGCCCGGCGAGGGTCGGCCCGAAGGTGCCGTCGGCCAGCAGGATCACGGCCGAGCCTAGAGCGGAGAGTGCGAGTGCCGCGAGCAGTACTCGTCGGCGCCCGAGCCGGTCGGAGACCCGGGCCATGATCAGCAGGGCCGGGATCAGGCCGAGCGCGTAGGAACCGAAGAGGGCGTCGACCTGGAGCTCGGTCAATGCGCTGCGGTAGAGCTGCAACAGCGCGGCGAACATGTTGGCGCCCCAGCCGACGACGAGGATCGCGGCGGCGGGGCGCAGCCAGGCGGTGGGGGGCGTGGAGGTGGCGGTTCCGGGGGTGGTGGGGTTGGGGACGCGGGGTGTTCGTCGAGATCGCATGGCTCGACCATAGGGGAGAGTAGACCGGTCGTCTAGAGCTCATCGTGCGGGAAGGTCAAGAGCTCAAGACCAAGAGTCATGAACGAGAGTCATGACCAGGAGCCAATGGCCAAGAGGCACCCGGCTGTGCGTGAGGTGCCCCTGTCCCGACGTCCTTCGCGTCAGACGTGCAGAAGCTGCCGCGTTACCGCCGACGCGGTGTCCAGAGGGGCGAGTTCGCGGTGGATCTTCGCCATCACGCTCGCTCCGAGCCACAGGTCGTACAGGGCCTGTGCCGTTTCGCGCGGGTCACCGTCCACCGCGATGGAGCCGTCCTCGGCACCGGCAGTGATCATGCGCGCGATCCGGTCGACGATCGCGTCGGTGCCCTCCTTGAGTACCAGTCGCATCGACTCTGAAAGGTCGGCGACCTCCGCTCCGAGCTTCACGGCAAGACACTTGCCCTGGCACTCGTCCAGGCTCTGCGTCTCACGCCACTGCCGCCAGTAGGCCATCAGTCGCTCGGCCGCCGTCGCGTCGGGCAGCGCGAGGGCGCGGTCCATGTCGACGACGTACTCCTCGAAGTAGCTCTTCAGGAGTGCTTCGCCGAAGGCGTCCTTGGAGGCGAAGTAGTGGTAGAAGGAGCCCTTCGGGACGCCGGCTTCGGAGAGCACCTCGTTGATGCCGACGGCGGAGTAGCCCTTGTGGGCCATGATCCGCTGGGCGGCGTCGAGGATGCTGCGGCGGGTGTCTGTGGTGCGTGCGGTGGCAGCCATGGGCCCATCGTAACAACGAATAGACCAGTCGTCTCCGATGGGTGCCCACGGGTGCCGGGGCTTGCCTCCCGGGGCAAATCTCGCCATGTCTCGCCGGGCGGTACAGCACCTCGCATGGTCATGCCAGGAAAGTGCCGAGTGACCAGGAACAAAGCCCCGGGTTTCTCTTAGGCCTCAGTACTGATCCGCTATTGGACACCGCTCCCGCAGTGGGCGGGTGCCGGTTGCAGTGCATGCAAGAAATGTGCCTGCTCAGATGCCCGGTATGCCCTCGATGTGCAGGCGTAACGGAATGGCACCTCTCAGTCAGGTGTTGGCCAGTACATGACTAACTAGGTGGACCGGTGTTAGTTAGCGTTTTCCATGCTGGATATTCCAGCGGGCCGAGTGGCAACAGGGGGATGCTTTTCATGCGTATGAGAGCCAAGGTCATCACCACGGTCGCGGCAGGGCTGTTGGCCGCCGCGGGAATGTCCGCGCCCACTGCCGCGGCGGCGGCGTCCGGTGACCGGGACGCCCGCACGGCGACGTCCGACCGAATCGCCGCCAACACGTGGGTCTACACCTGGACCAGCGCGAACATCCGCAGTTGTGCGTCCACTGCGTGCAGCGTCAACTACACGGTCCCCGCCAACTACCAGCTCAGCGCCATATGCTGGGCGCACGGCCAGTGGGTGAGCCAGAACGGCTACTCTCACGACAAGTGGGTCCTGCTCGGCTCGGGTTCGAGCTGGATCTGGGGCGGCCTGCTGAAGGGGAGCGAGACGGGCAACGTTCCCAACGAATGCTGAACTCCGTTGCAATGGCGCGCAATCGCGCTGTTCGGGAGCTCGACCAGTAGGCGTTGAATAGGTACTTCACGCAGTCGAAGTAAACGACTCGTCCCATGACGAAGGCCACCAGCCAATTCCCCGTATCCGTACGGGGATCCGCTGGTGGCCTAATGCGTGCCCGATGCGCAGCTCTCCCGCCGACCGACCCCGGTTTTCTAGGCACGTAAGCGGTGACGGATCATCAAGCACATGTCTCACACATCCCGGCGAAGACTCCTCGCCGCTCTGGCAGCCTCAGCCGCCGCTCCGCTCACCGGCCTCACCGCCGCCCCGGCGCGGGCCGCCGCGCTGGCGGACGTGCCGGCTTTTCCCGGGCCGGGTGGGCTGTCCTCGGCCCGTTCGTGGGTGTCCATGGCACCGCTGGGCGCCGCGCACTTCACCCCGGTGAGCCTGGCCACCCCCCTCACCACCACCGTGCTCTCCGGCACCCCGGCCCGCACCGAGGTGACCTCCGGGGGCACGCGCGTCGCGCTGCTGACCCACGGCGCGCGGACCGTCGTACTGCCCGGCCCGCAAAGGACGTTCGCGGAGAACAAGCGGTCCTTCGTGGACGACTTCGAGCGGACGTTGCCGGACCTCACGCTGGAGGAGGCGGACCGGGCGTACTGGGGCACCTCGCCGGGCGGCGGCAATTGGGTCACCTCCGAGACCTTCAGGACCGACTTCTCGGTGGTGCCGGGCGCCGGAATCATCGACCTCACGACCGCCGGGTACAGCCGGCACGCCAGTCTGCGCGACGACGAGATCACCGACGTCGACGTGCGCTGCACCGCCGCTTTCGACAAGGTCCCCACGGGGCAGGCCTGTTCGTTCGCGCTGACCTTCGGCTACGGCAGTACCCAGAACCACTACCGCGCGCGGCTGTCCTTCCTCACCTCCGGGACGGTCGAGATGCGGCTGGAGAAGGAGGTCACCAACAGCGTGACCTCGCTGGCCTCGGCCATCACTGTGGCCACGGGCGTGCCGGCGGGCACCGGCTGGACGATCCGAGTGCGGCGGGAGGGCACCCGGATCCGGGCCAGGGCCTGGCAGTCCGCGTCACCGGAGCCGACGTCGTGGGCCTTCGACATCACCGACTCCACACCCACGTTGACCAAGGGCCGGGTCGGCGTGCGCGCCCTGGCCAACGAGGGCTGCACCAACCTGCCCGTCCAACTCTCCGTGAGCCGCCTCGAGGTGGACGCCGCGAACTGGGCCGTCCTGCCGACCGTCACCCACGGCGACTGGGTGCGCCTGCTGCCCGAACCGTTCGACGGCACCTGGACGGCCGAGCTGGAGCGGACGATCCGCGGTTGGGCCGGATCCGCCGCCCCGGACGTCCTCGCCCACGCCGCGATGTTCCTCGGCGGCGTTGCGGCGATCCCGGCCGGCGCAGGACCGGCCCAGGGGAGGCAGGTGCTGGGCGAAGCCGGCTACGGCTACCTCGACACGCACGGCTACCGGCTCGAAGGCGCCGACTTCCACGAGTACATGAAGGTGGGGTGGACCTTCCCGGACGGTACGTACAAGGGGCCGTCCAGCAAGCAGGTCGGCAACCTCGACTGCTCGGGCTACACACGCATGGTCTACGGCTACCACCTGGGCGTGCCCCTGGCCGCCGAGGAGGACACCTCGGGTACCCGGATCCCGCGCAAGTCACGGCACATCGCCGACTACGCACCGGGCGTCGTCGTCGACCGGGCCACCGGGACCACCCCGCCCGCCGCAACGCTGCTGCAACCCGGCGACCTGGTGCTGTTCAACGCCGACTCCAGTGACGACGGGGTCAGCCTGACGGTCGACCACGTCGGCATCTACCTGGGCCTCGACGGCGACGGCAAGCGCCGCTTCCTCTCCAGCCGCAAGACGGTCAACGGACCCACCATGTCGGACCTCGGCGGCGCGTCCCTCCTCGACGGCTCGGGGACGTACGCCAGGACGTTGCACACCGTGCGTCGCATCTGAACCCGGGCAGCGGGACGGCGTTGTCGTGAACCGGTGGGGCCCATCCGGCGCAGGCGTCCGTGCTGTGACCTTCGGCGGCCCGAGACCGTGCCCAGCTCTCGGGCTGCCGGGCGGCCCGAACTGGCCCTGCTGGCACGGATATAGGCGTTCTGCGGAAGGCCCTCCAACATGATCTGTGACACCCCTGTGACCGGAGGTGTGGGTTCCGCCACAGCCCGCAGGAGTTCCTCCTGGTGGGGTGGGTGGATGTCGACCGCCTCCCGCACCGCTCCCGCAGTCCTCGCCGCTGCCCTGCTGCTCGCCGCCTGTGGTTCCGAGAGCGCCTCGCCAGGCGGGGACGACGGCAGTGGCGGCCCGGTGAGAGCCGAGGCACTGTGTCCTCCGGACTCGCCCCAGTACGGCAGCCTGCCGTCCTCGGAGCCGTCCGTCCGTCCCTCCGGCACGCCCACCAAGCTGCCTCTGCCCGCCGCGAACGGTGACGGTACGGACGGAGACGGCGTGAAGATCACCGCGCTGTACGCCTGGGGCTCGAAGAGCGGCTGCACGGGAGTCGACTACAGCGCGGACTTCGAGTTCACCAACCGGCAGACGGAGGCGGCCACTTACGAGCTGACCTTCAGCTTCCTCTCGACGTCCCGAGGCGCGGTCGAGAACCTGCGGAAGACCGTCGAGGCGGTCCGGCCGGGTCAGGTCGTCAAGGGCACCGTCGCCATGGGGGAGGGGGTCGGCAACGCACCCGAGGTGACGGGCGTAAAAGTGATCAAGGTGCGGAGCGTTCCCGAAGGCGAGGCGTCGTCCGCCTCCGGAACATGTCCGGAGTCCGGTATGCACGTCTACGCGGACGAGGGGGACGCGGCCATGGGCCTGCGCGTCGTCGGGCTGCACTTGGTCAACTGCGGTACGAAGCCCATCCGTCTCAACGGCTACCCGAAGCTCGCGCTCCAGGACGAGGACCATCACCCCGTGGACGGCGTGCGGATCCTTCAGGGGACGGATCAGATCAGTACCGGCCTCGGCGGGGACGACGGCCCCCAACTGACCGTCCTGCGAGCGGGGGAGGCCGCGGTGGCCGGGCTGGCCTGGCGCAACACCACCCAGGCCGGCGCACCGGTGAACGCGCCCTACGTCCGTGTCTGGGCCACACCCGCTGCCGATCCCGTGACGGTCGTGCCGGAACTCGACCTCGGTACGACCGGGAAGCTCGGCGTCGGCCCGTGGCGCAAGGACGAGACGTACAGGGGCCCCGCTTCTCCCGCCGCGCGGCCGTGATCACGCTCCTCGCCGTGATCGCTTTCGCGCTCGCCGGCTACCTGCTCGTGCATCCACGCATCCCACCCGGCATCAAGGTCGTCCTCTTCACTGCACCGCCGGTGGCCGGAGTCCTCTGGCTCCTGGAGGAGGTCTTCGGAAGGGGATTCACCGCCGGGGTCGTCGCCGCGGTGTTCCTGCTTGTCCTGGTCGCCCTGTTCGGGCTCCTCGGACACCCCCGTCTGCCGACCTGGACGAAGATGATCGTGTTCGGCACGGTTCCGGTGACGGCGCTGGCCTGGCTCCTGGTGGTCACGGCGGACGACACGATCAAGGACCCCGGCGAGGACCCGTGCTCCATGTACTACGGCGGCGTAGGCACGTCGAAGGCGTTTCCCCCGCAGGCCTATTGCCGCTACGAGGACGGCAGCACCCACGACCTGGCGAGCGGCAGCCAGTTCGTGTTCTGGGTCTGCCTCACCATCAGCCTGGCTCTGCTGTCGATCGGCCTGTGGCAGGTCGTACGGGACCCGGGGACGCTGGTGCGGCAGTTCAGGACGTTGTGAGCTGCGGAGGTTCCGAGGTCGCCACTGTCCTCCACCAGACGCGGGAGACGTAAGGATTTCGTCATCCCGTCACCGGCTGCGTCACGGCCGTTCGGTCCGTTGAATGAGGTGCCGACAGGGAAGATCCGTCGAAGTGAGGCCGGGATGGGGCGCGTGCGGGAGACGTTGGGCAGGCCGTTGGCCGTGGGGATGCTGACGGTGGCGGTTGCCGCTCTCGGTTTCGGGCTGTACTGGTTCCAGCCGTGGAAGCTGTGGCAGGACAAGACGGTGGAGGAGGCGCTGCCCGAAGTCGTGACCGCGCCGAGTGCGGCGACCGCGCCGATCCCGTCGATGGGCGGGCCCACGGGCTCCGGGTCGGCCGCGCCCAGCCCGGACGCGGAGCCGCGGACGGTGGCGCGTGGTGACCTCATCAGCCACGAGCACGCGACCTCGGGCACGGTGAGGCTCGTGCGGCTGGCCGACGGCTCCCATGTCGTCCGGCTGGAGGACCTCGACACCAGCAACGGCCCCGACCTGAGGGTGTGGTTGACCGACGCGCCGGTGAAGGAGGGGAGTGCGGGCTGGCGGGTGTTCGACGACGGGAAGCACGTCAGCCTCGGCAAGCTCAAGGGCAACAAGGGGAGCCAGAACTACACCGTGCCCGGTGACATCGATCCCTCCGCCTTCACCAGCGTGAGCATCTGGTGCGACCGTTTCGACGTGTCCTTCGGCGCGGCTGAACTCGCGCGCGCCTGACGGGTTTTGCCGACAGCCCGGTCGGAAGAGTCCGCAGGGGGCGGACACAACTGATGCGGGCCAC
This sequence comes from Streptomyces sp. NPDC107471, assembly GCF_055582845.1. Lineage (NCBI taxonomy): Bacteria > Bacillati > Actinomycetota > Actinomycetes > Kitasatosporales > Streptomycetaceae > Streptomyces > Streptomyces sp. NPDC107471. The sequence goes on from NZ_JBVJPC010000014.1 coordinate 154,057, forward strand.
GGACAGGATGTCCGTGGCCCGCATCAGTTGTGAGTGCGTCCGTGTTACGCGGCTTTCGGGCTGCGTGTCACGGCGTTGCTCGCCTCAGCCTGCCTGACGTTGCACGACAAGGTCGGCCCAGGTCGGCAGGTCAGGCGTGGCGGTGGGACCGCCGGTTGCCCGTGACCACGCGGTACAGCACGAGCAGGATGAGCGAGCCGACGATGGCGGCTATCCAGGTCGACAGGTCGAAGAAACCGTCGATCGAGTCGACACCGAAGATCACCTTGCCGAGCCAGCCTCCGAGGAGACCGCCGACGATGCCGATCAGCATGGTGATGATGATGCCCCCCGGGTCCTTGCCGGGCAGCAGAAGCTTGGCGATAGCGCCGGCCAGCAGGCCGATCAGAATCCAGGCGATGATGCCCACGTCTCCTCCTCGTTCAGAAATACCTTCCTCACCCGAATGCGCCCGGACGGGGAAGATAAACCTGGAATAAAGATGATCGATATGGGGACGGGTGGTCGCTCCTGTCCAGGCGCCTGAAGCGACGTGCCCGAGCCCGTTGCGGATCGGATTGCCCGGGAAGCGCGCGGCAATCCTGTCCCGCCGGGCCGACATGCGTCCTCCTCCAGTGGCACGACTGACGGTTCCCCTGCCCGGTACCTACTAGGTACCATCTGGTGTATGCCATCCCTGAACGTGCCGTTCACCGAGGAAGAACTCGAAGGCGTCCGCGCGGCCGCGGCCGCCGAGGGCAAGAGCCTCAAGCAGTACCTGCACGACCTCGGCGTGCGCGAGATGCAGCGCAAGCAGTTCATCGCGGGTGCGGGTGCCTGGGCGGACCGCCTGCGCGACGAGTTCGACGACGCATTCCCCGACGAGGTGCCCCCGGCCGAACGCCAGGGCGGGACTGCTGCCGCCTGATGCACCTGCACATCGACGTCTCCTGGCTCCTGGACGTCCAGGAAACCGCCCTCGGCTCCGAGGACATGTCCGTCGAGGACTACTCCGCCCTGGTCGCCGCCGTGGCCCGGCACAGGACCAGACTGCCCACCCTCCACGCAGCCGACCCGGACGCCGCCTGGCGCGCGGCCGCGCTCATGCACACCATCGTGCGCCTGGAGCCGCTGCCCTTCCGCAACAGCCTCTTCGCCGCGTTCGTAGCCGCCCAGTACATGGACCAGTCCGGCGAGGGAATCGACCCGCCCTACGGCGCCCTGTCCGACCTCGTACGCAAGATCCGCGACTCACGCATGCGGGTCCCCGAAGCGGCCGACGAGATCCGGGCCTGGAGGATCTGATCCGGAACGGCTGCCGCCCGTGCGGTGTCACTTGTCTCTTGCAAGCCTGCCTGCGACGAAGCCCCCGGTGATGCCATCCTTGCCAACTCGCCCTGACAGCACCTCACTTCACACCCCCTCAATGAGCCAGCAACATCCGCCGAGCCAACCGAGTGATCTCCCGCGTGGCCGGTGACAGTACCGATCCCTGGCGTCGGACCACCGCGATGGTGTCGTACAGGGGTTCCGCGAACTCGACCGTGTGCAGGTTGTCCGGGAAGGCGCGGCTGCGGGCGACCGCTCGCGAGACGATGGTGTCTCCCGCGCCGCGGGCGACGATGTGCAGCGCGGATTCGACGTGTTCGACCTCGATGGCGGCGGACAGGGTGACGCCCTCCACCTGGGCGCGTTCGGCGAGTTGGCGGCGGGTGGGGTCCCGCCAGCCGTAGTGGGCGTCGTAGAGGATGAGGTTCGCGGCGGCGAGGTCGGCCATGGTGACCGGTCGCGCGGTGTGGCCGGGGTCGGCGGAGACGTAGACCACCTCGTCGCGCATGAGGGGGGTGACCTCCAGGCCCTCGGCGTCGATGGGCAGGACCACCAGGCCGGCCTCCAGGTCGCCGGCGCCCACGGCTTCCACGACCTCCACGGAGTTGAGGCCGACGATCCGCAGCCGCACCTTGGGATGGCGGGTGTGGAAGGTCTCCAGCAGCTCGGACAGGAAGTAGTAGTCCGCGTTGCGCAGCAGGCCGAAGGTGGCCACGCCCCCGTCGAGGGAGGTCAGTGAGCGCAGGGCGCGGTCCGCGCCGTCGGCGGCCTCGATCGCCTGCTGTGCGTAGGGCAGCAGTTCCTCGCCGGCCGCGGTCAGGACAAGGCGTCGCGGCCCTCGGGTGAACAGCGGCACCCGGTAGTGGTCCTCCATCCGTCTGATGAGCTCCGAGACCGAGGGCTGGGTGGTCCGCAGCTCGCCCGCGGCGGCGGAGAACGTGCCCAGTCGCGCCGAGGCGAGGAACGCACGGAGCTGGTTGAGAGTGATCGCGGCGACGGGAGGGGAGGACATGTCGTCATGGTGCCATAGGGCAACCCTATGCAGGGTCGAGGACAAGACGGCCTTGTCCTGGGTCAGGCGCTGCCTCAGGCTCTGCTGTATGAAATTGAGCCACCGCTTCACCACCGATTTCGCCAACCGCTTCACCCTGCTCAAGGCTCCGGACGTCGACGCGCCGCCCGCCCAGCGCGACCCCGAGGTGATCGAGACCGTCAGCCGCATGCTGTCGGACATCGAGCGCGACGGCGTCGACGCGATCCGCCGGTACGCGCGCTCCCTCGACGGCCAGCCCGACGGCGCGGTGGAACTGGACGCGGCGCAGGTGGCGCAGAGTGGGGACCGGCTGCCGAAGGAGCTGCGGGCGGCCATCGAGCTGGGCGCCGAGCGCACACAGCGCTTCGCCGCGTTGCAGCGCGCGCACCTGTCGGACTTCGAGGAGGAGATCGCCCCCGGCCTGGTCGTGGGACAGCGGTACGTGCCGGTGGGAGCCGTCGGGGCGTATCTGCCGGCGGGCCGCTTCCCGCTCACCGCCAGCGCCTTCATGACCGTGGGTGTGGCCAAGGCCGCGGGCGTCCCGACCGTCGTCGGATGCACCCCGCCCCAGCCGGACGGCCGCGGCAACGACGCCGTGACCTACGCCGCGCACCTGTCCGGCATCGACCACCTCTACGTACTGGGCGGTGTGCAGGCCCTGGCCGCCATGGCCTTCGGCCTGCTGGACCGGCCGCCCGTGGACATGATCGTCGGCGCGGGCAACGCCTACGTGGCCGAGGCCAAGCGCCAACTGTTCGGCACGGTCGCCATCGACCTGCTCGCGGGCCCGTCCGAGGTCGCCGTCATCGCCGACGAGACCGCCGACGCCGAGGCCGTCGCGGCGGATCTCCTCGGCCAGGCGGAGCACGGCCCCAATTCGCCGGCCGCCCTGGTCACCACCTCCGAGCGCCTGGGACGGGACGTCATCGCCGCCGCCGAGCGACAGCTCGCGACCCTGGCCACCCGGGACATCTGCGGCCCGGCGTGGCGCGACTACGGCTCGGTCATCCTGGTGGGCAGCCGGGAGGACGCCGTCGCGGTGATGGACGAGCTCGCCCCGGAGCACCTGGAGGTGCACACCGGCGAGGACGACTGGTACCACGACGCGCTGCACAACTACGGCTCGCTCTTCCTCGGCCACTGGAGCACGGTGGCCTACTCGGACAAGGGCATGGCCGGCACGAACCACACGCTGCCCACCGCGGGCGGCGCCAAGCACAGTGCCGGACTGTCGGTCTCCCGCTACCTCAAGCCGCTCACCTACCAGCGCATCGCCCGTGAGGCCACGCCGCTGCTGGCGGAGGCGGTCGAGGTGATCTCCGCCAGCGAGGGCATGGCCGCCCACGAGGCCACGGCCACCCTGCGCCTGCGCACCTACGCGGGCTGACCCGCCCGGCGCCCCGCACGCATGGCCCGCCCGACAAGCCCCCGGCCCCGCCCCGGACCCCACACGCCCCGGCCCCGGCCCCACCCCGGGCACGTCGGGCGGCCACGCACCACCAGCCGGCACCCGGCAGACACTCCGCGGAAACGTCTCCTCATCCCCCGGACAACCCCCGGCATCCACCGGACAACCCCCGGCCCAGCAACCGACAGCCTCCCCGAACCAGCCACCAGCAGCTTCTACGATCCAGCCATCAGCACAGAGAACCGGTGCACGATATGAAATCGCTACGACGCGAAGGCGCAGGCCCGCCCCGCTCCGCCGCGGGCGCCGCCGTGGCCGTCGCGCTGGCCACGCTCCTCGCCTGCGCCGCCTGCAGCCCGCCGGGGGCAGGCAAGGGGACCGCCGCCGGCGGCACCGTCGCCATCACCGACCCCGTGACAGCGCAACAGGTCGCCGCCCTCGGTGACGTGACCCTGCGGATGTGGGCGGACCAGGCGGAGAAGCCGCTGATGAAGTCGGTCGTACCGGCGTTCGAGAAGCAGTATCCGAACGTCAAGGTCGACATCACCTACAAGAGCTTCGACGACCTGATCGCCACCGTCGTCAACGCGGCGTCCGGCACCAACCCGCCCGACCTGTTCGAGGGCAACATCGGCTACGCGGTCGACGGGGCCCTGGTCAAGGCGAAACTGGTGCGCCCCCTGGACGACGTGGCGGCCGCCTACGGCTGGATCACCGGCACCGGCGCGAGCACCCTCGCCCCTGCCCGCTGGAACGGTTCGGGCACCGCCTTCGGCAGCGGCAACCTCTACGGCATGTCGCCCATCAGCGAGGTCCAGGGCATCTACTACAACAAGGCCCAGCTCAAGGAGCTCGGTCTGAAGCCCCCGCAGTCCCTCGCCGACCTCGAAAAGGACCTGCCGGTCGTCAAGGAGGCCGGCAAGCAGCCGATCATGCTGGGCAACAGCGACCAGTACGCCGCCACCCACATCTTCTCCGACCTGGCCGTCACCGAGCAGACGCCGGCGTCGATCCGGGACTGGATCGGCGGCAAGGCGGGCACCACCTTCGTCACCAAGGGCAACGCCAAGGCGGCCGGGACGATGGCCGAGTGGGCGAAGAAGGGCTACTTCGGCTCCGGCTACGACGGACTGAGCAACGAGGACGCCATCAGCCGGTTCGCCAAGGGGTCGGGCGTCTTCTTCGTCGGCGGCTCGTGGAACGGGGCCACGCTCGACCCGGCGAAGTTCGGATTCGGCGCGCTGACCACCGGCGGCGCGGGAGCCACCGCCTCGCCGTGGCACATCTCCGCCTCCTCCAAGATCACCCCCGCCGCGGTCGCCTTCCTCGCCGCCCTGCACACACCCAAGGCCGGACAGGTGATCCTCGACACCGGGCGGCTGCCCGTCGTCACCGACGGGGTGAAGGGCACCAACAGCCTGCAGACCCAGACCCTCGACGCCCTCAAGCGCACGATCGCCGCGGGCACCCAGGTCGGCTACTACGACTGGACCGCCTCCGACATGCTCAACGTCATGGGCGGCAAGCTCCAGGAGGTCATGGCCGGGCGCACCGGCGACGCGGAGTTCCTGAAGGCCGTCCAGGCGTCCTGGCTCAAGGCGAGGCAGGCGCAATGACCACCGCGGCCACCACCCCGAAGCAGGGCGCCACCGCCCCGGCCCCACCGGCGGCCCGCACCGGCCGCCCCCACGGCCCCCGCCGCCCCTCCCTCCGGGCCTACGTCTCCTCCGTGTCCTGGTCCTCGCTGCTGTACGTGGCACCGGCTCTGGCGTTCTTCGCCGTCTTCGTCCTGTACCCCATCGGCATCTCCGTCTGGTACTCGTTCTACGCCTACGACGGCCTGACCCAGGGCACGCCGGTCGGCTGGGACAACTACGCGGCCGTCTTCACCGACAGCGCGCTGCGCGCCGCACTGCTGCACTCACTGGTCCTGCTGTTCTTCTACGCCGTCCTGCCGGTCTGCGTCGGCCTCCTGCTGGCCGGCGCCATGTCCCGGATCCGGGTGTACGGACTGACGGTGTTCCGAGCGGTGCTGTTCCTGCCGCAGATCCTCTCCAGCGTCGTCGTCGCCGTCGCCTGGCGGAACCTGCTCGCCGTCGACGGACCCGTCAACTCGGTCCTCAAGGCCGTAGGACTGGGCCGGTTCGCCACGAGCTGGCTGGGCGACTTCGACACCGCCCTCCCGTCGATCGGCGTGATCGGCGCCTGGGTCGAGTACGGGCTGTGCATGGTGCTCTTCCTCAGCGGCATCGTCGCCATCGACCGCTCCACCTACGAGGCGGCACGCCTGGACGGCGCCGGGCCCGTACGGGAGTTCTTCGCGATCACCCTGCCCGCCCTGCGCCCGCAGATCTCGATCGCGCTGATCCTCACGGTCACCTTCGCGCTGCGCAACTTCGACCTCATCTGGAACACCACCCGGGGCGGCCCCGGCACCACCACGACCGTGCCGAGCCTGTACGTCTACCAGGACGCGTTCCAGAACCGCATGCTCGGCCGGGCCTCCGCGCTGGCGATCGTGCTGACCGTGGTGATCCTCGCCGTCGTCACCGTCGTACAGCTCGCGCTGCGTGAACGCGAGCGCCCGTTCCGCCGCTTCGCCGGGTCGGGCAGGACCGGAAGGCCAGGCAGGAAGGTGCAGTCATGAGAATCGCCCGCAGCGAGAGCGTCGCCACCCACGCGCTGCTCGTCCTGGCGTCCGTCGTCGCCGTCTTCCCCCTGGTGTCGATCGTCGTCTCGTCCCTGCACGGGGTGGCCGGCTCCGGTGGGATCTCCTTCGCCAGCTACTCCACGGCCTGGACCCAGGGCCGGTTCGGGTCCGCGCTGCTGTCGAGCGCGCTGGTGGCCGTCACCGTCGTGGTGGTCACCGTGGTGCTCGCCGCCCTGGCCGGTTACGCGCTGGCCACCATGCGTGTGCCGGGCGGCCGGATCATCGTCGGCCTGCTGCTCGTGGGCCTGGTCCTGCCGTACGAGGTGACGGTCCTGCCGCTGTACGAGCTGCTCACCGGATGGCATCTCGTCGACACCTACGGCGCGTTGATCCTGCCGCAGATCGCCCTGTCCATCCCGCTCGGCGTGCTGTGGATGAGGTCGTTCTTCGCGTCCGTCCCGGTGGAGCTGCTGGAGGCGGCGCGCATCGACGGTACGAGCCGGCTGCAGAGCCTGCGTCTGGTCGTCCTGCCCATCGCGGGGCCCGCCCTCACCACGCTGAGCACGGTGCTGTTCCTGTTCACCTGGAACGAGTTCCTGCTCGCGCTGATCCTCGTGCCCGACAACGCCTCGGTGCAGACCGTGCCGCTCGCGCTGTCCTTCTTCTCCGGAGCCGCCCGTTCCAGCGACCCGGCGGTCACCGCGGCCGCCGCCGTCCTGGTCGCCCTGCCGGTGCTGCTGGCGTACGTCTTCCTCCAGCGGCGCCTGATCAGCGGCCTGACCGAAGGAGCCGTCAAGTGACCGCGCCCCTGCTGCCCGAGGACACCGGCGTCACCCGTGTCGTGTGCGAACAACTGGCCCCACAGATAGGGGAGTTGGCGCGCAACAAGGAGCTGGCCCTCGATGCCGTCCGGCGCGCCCTGGCCGACCGTGCCGACATCGTCGTGCTGCCCGAACTGACCACCTCCGGCTACGTCTTCGCCGACGCCGACGAAGCCCGGCGCACGGCGATCACCGCCGACGACGCCTTCTTCACCGACCTCGGCGACCTCCTGGCCGGCACCCGTACCGTCGTGGTGCTGGGCCTCTGCGAGGACGGCGGCCCGGTGCTGTACAACAGCGCCGCCGTCGTCGACGCGAGCGGAGTGCGCGCCGTCTACCGCAAGACCCATCTGTGGGACCGCGAGACGCTGTTCTTCACCCCCGGCGAGCGCATGGCGCCGGTCGTCACGACCCCGCACGGCCGCGTCGGCGTCCTGATCTGCTACGACCTCGAGTTCCCCGAGATGCCCCGCCGACTGGCCACGGCCGGCGCCGACCTCATCGTCGTGCCGACCAACTGGCCCCTGGAGGAGCGCCCGGCCGACGAACGCCCCGCCGAGATCATCCAGGCGCAGGCCGCCGCCCGGGCCAACGGCCTCTACATCGCCTGCGCGGACCGCGGCGGCACCGAACGCGGACAGGCATGGACGCAGGGCACGGCCGTCATCAACCAGTACGGCTGGATCACCGCCGCTGCCGCCGACGAGCGGCCCCGGGTCGTCGCCGACCTCTTCCTCCACCTGTCCCGGGAGAAGACCCTCTCCCCGCACAACGACCTGCTCGGCGACCGCCGCACCGACCTCTACGCCCAGGAGAGCCCCCAGCTATGACGTCCGCCGACACCACACCGCCCGCGCCGGCGTCCGCGCCCGCCCGCCTCGCCGCGGACGGCGAGTGGTGGCGCACCGCGGTCATCTACCAGGTCTACCCGCGCTCGTTCGCCGACAGCGACGGCGACGGCACCGGCGACCTGCCCGGCATCACCGCACACCTGGACCACCTCGCCGACCTCGGCGTGGACGCCCTGTGGCTCTCGCCGTTCTACCCCTCGCCCCAGCGCGACGGCGGCTACGACGTCGCCGACTACCGCGCGGTCGACCCCCGTTACGGCACCCTCGCCGACTTCGACGCCCTGCTGGCCCGGGCCCACACCCTGGGCATCCGCGTCGTCGTCGACCTCGTGCCCAACCACTGCTCCAGCGAACACACCGCGTTCCAGGCCGCGTTGGCGGCGGCCCCGGGCAGCCCGGAGCGGGACCTGTTCCACTTCCGCGACGGCCGCGGCCCGGACGGCGACCTGCCGCCCAACGACTGGACGTCGATGTTCGAAGGCCCGGCCTGGACCCGCGTCACCGAGGCCGACGGCCGCCCCGGGCAGTGGTACCTGCACCTGTTCGACCCCGGCCAGCCCGACTGGAACTGGGACAATCCCGCCGTCCGCGCGGACTTCGAGACGACCCTGCGCTTCTGGCTCGACCGCGGCGTCGACGGCTTCCGCGTCGACGTCTGCGACGCCCTCGTCAAGGTCGACGGCCTGCCCGACTGGCCCCACCAGACCCACGGAGTCATCGAACCCGTCGACGGCGTCATGCCCCCCATGTGGGACCAGGAGGGCATCCACGACATCTTCCGCGCCTGGCGCAAACTCCTGGACACCTACGACGGCCACCGCATCCTGTGCGCCGAGGCCTGGCTCCCGCCCGAGCGCGCCGCCCGCATCATCCGCCCCGACGAGATGCACCAGGCCTTCAACTTCCGCTTCCTGGAGACTCCTTGGCAGGCGGACGCCCTGCGCGCCGTCATCGACGAGTCCCTGACGGCCAACGACGCGGTCGGCGCCCCCACCACCTGGGTCCTGTCCAACCACGACGTCATGCGCCACGCCAGCCGCTTCGGATACGACGGTCCCGTCGCCCTGGAGCACGGCGTCGGAGCCGACGACCCCCAGCCCGACCGCGCGACGGGCCTGCGCCGCGCGCGAGCGGCAACCGCCCTCATGCTGGCCCTGCCCGGCTCCGCCTACCTCTACCAGGGCGAGGAACTCGGCCTCCCCGAGGCGACCGACCTGCCGGACGCGGCCCGCCAGGACCCGGTGTGGGAACGCTCCGGCCACCGCATCCGCGGTCGCGACGGCTGCCGCGTCCCTATGCCATGGACCAGCCAGGGCCCCGCCTTCGGCTTCAGCGACACCCCCGACACCTGGCTCCCGCAGCCCGCCTACTACGGCACCTACGCAGCCGACACCCAGCGCGACGACCCCGACTCCACGCTGCACCTCTACCGCGACCTGCTGCGCCTGCGCCGCCACCACCGGCTCGGAACAGGAGACCTGCGCTGGCAGACGTCCCCCGACGATGTCCTGCACATCACCAACGGTGAGATCGAAGTGATCACCAACCTCAGTCCCGACCCGATCCCACTGCCCCCTTCCCGCCACCTCGTGATCACCTCCGGAGTGGTGAGGGATCACGTGGCGCCGGATACGACGGTGTGGCTGGTGCGGGACTGATGAGGGACTGACGCGGGGCTCCGGCCGGCGGGCGACCACCGGCCGGAGCCCCGCCCGACGTCCAGATCCTCAGGCGGGACGCTTGGCCATGACGACGAGACCCGGCCCGCTGAACTCGTCCGGTGGGAGCCGGAGTTCGGCAACAGGGGACAGCCCCGCCTGCTCGATCAGCTCCACATACTGCCCCGGCTGCCATTTGTGGGTCGTCCAGCGGACGGTCACCCCTCCGTAGGCCTCCGTGCGCACCGCGTCCTCGGCACCTACGTGTGTACCGGTGATGAAGTGTCCGCCCGGCTTCAGGGCCCGCGTGAACAGGGCGAGGACCTGAGGAAGGATGTCGCGGGGGAGGTTGAACAGCGACCACCATCCGAGCACACCGCCGAGGGACGCCTCTTCGAGGCTGAGGTCGGTGGCGGAAGCGACGCTGAAGCGGCAGTGCGGGTACAGACGGCGGGCGTTCTCGATCATTCGGGGTGAGAGATCGACCCCGGACACGTCGAGTCCGCGTTCGGCGAGGTAGGCGGTCACCGTTCCGGGTCCGCAACCGACGTCCAGGACGGGCCCGAGGTCGCTCACGGTGTCTGCGAAAGCGTCGATGGATGCCTTGAGCCAGGGATGGCGACGGATGTCGCCCATGCCCGTCGTCGCCACCATCTCGGCGTAGTTGTCGGCCACCCGGTCATAGGACTCACGGACCGTGTCGAGATCGGCCGGTCGATCGATTTGGTGTGCACGCATCAGGCAAATATAGGGGGCCGAAGGTCGCTTGAGGTGAGCCTGTTCCGCACATCCACAGGAGCCCGGAGCCCTCAACGGGGTGGTGAAGTGGCAGACGTTGTACAAGAGTTGAGGTCTGCTGGAGCATCAGGGGCGGGGAGACACAGATGCGCGCAATGCGTAATGGATTGTACGTGGCCGTGACAGCGTTCGAGGATGCGCTCCAGCCGTTGGAGCAGGCGAAGTCCTTCAGGATGGTGGGGGAGTTGCGCAGTCCGGACGGGGCGGAGGTCACGTTCGATGCCCGCCTCGACGGCCGGGGCGCCTGCGCGGGGACGGTGGGAGGCGCGGAGAGTCTCCTGATGGGCAAGCGGGTGTGGACAGCGCCCTGCCCGCTGCCGTGAGCAGGCTTGCCGGGGACGAGCGGGTCACGGAGCTCGATCCGGCAGCGGATCCGGCGGAGAACACGCAGTGGGCCGCGGAGCAACTGCTGCGGGGCACGTACATGGTGACGGACCTGCCGGGCGACGTGACGGAGACCGAGGGCATCGCGCCGGTCTGCCGGACAGGACTCCTGCTGGCACAAGCCTCTTCGGGCGCCGGCGACGTGACGTCCGGCCCCGTGACGGTGCGCGACGGCGAACGACTGCGCCCGCTCTCCAGGACCATGGGGCCCGTGACCATCCGGGTCCACGTGCCGGAGCACGGCAGTCCGGAAGCACGGCTTGCCGAGTACCGGGTGGAGGGAGGCAGGTCTCTCTCCGTACGGTTCAGCAACCTCGGCAAGCCCGTCACGGTCCACCGACCGGACCGAGAACAGACCATCGGGTCCAGGGATGTGATGGCGGTCCTCGAAGGGGGAGGCGCCTGACGGCCACGATCAGGAGGCCGTGAGCACGAGCTGCACACCTAAGCCGCTTTGTGTCTCGAATCAGGGCATATCAAAGAGCGTGACGACGCTCTGCGGTGCTTCTCGGCCGAAGAACATCTCCAGGTTCCGCGCAGAGCGACCGGCGGCTTCGCTGGCACGCAGGAACAACCGCTCTTCGTAGGCGGCGAGCGCGGCCTCGACGTCGTCTTGCCCAACCAGTTGGCTCGCGAGGTCCGCGCCGTCGTACATGGCGAGGTTCGCGCCTTCGCCTGCGAAGGGTGACATCAGGTGTGCGGCGTCGCCGACGAGTGTGACGCCCGGGGTCCTGTCCCATCGGAGTCCGACGGGAAGGGCGTAGATGGGGCGCAGCCACGGTTCCGCGTCGCTCGCCGTCACGAAGGCGGTGAGGAGCGGCGACCAGCCATCCAACTCGTCGGCGAGTCGACGGAGGCCGGCGGTCGGGTTGCCGAAGTCGATCGACCTGATCCACTCCTCGGGCTTGTTCAGCGCCACGTATCCGCGCACGTGTCCGTCGGCGTAGCGATGGACGATGATGCCCTTGCCCGGCGCGACTGCCATCAGCGTGCCGCTGCCGATCGCCGAGACGTTCGTCCCGCTGTCCTGGCCGCTTGAGGTGAGGGCGATCTCGATGAAGCAGGTTCCGGCGTAGAGAGGCTTGGCGGGGGTGAGCAGCGGGCGCACCCTCGACCAGGCGCCGTCCGCGCCGATGACGGTGTCAGCGCGCGCGGTGGAACCTTGCGCAAAGTCGAGGTCGTAGTCGCCCTCCGGACGGTGTCGGATCAAGGCGAGCCTGTAACCCCACCTGATCGTCCCGGGTGACAGCGAGTCGATGAGCAGGCGCCTGAGTTCGCCACGGTCCACTTCAGGGCGGGCCGAAGCGGGGTCCGCGGGCAGGTCGAACAGGATCGTGCCGTGGCGGTCGACTACGCGTTTGGCGTCCTCGCCCGGGCGGACCAGGGCGAGGAACTCGTCGTACAGACCGGCTGCGCGAAGCGCGACCTGGCCGGTCTCCTCGTGGATGTCGAGCAGGCCGCCCTGCGTGCGGCTGTTCGCCGAAGTCTCAGCCTCGTAGATGGTCGCGGAGACGCCGTGCGCCTGAAGCACCCGGGCGAGCGTCAGCCCGCCGAGCCCTGCTCCGACGATGGCGATGGTCTGCTGCATAGTGCGCTCCTGTGGTGCGCCGACATGCGTCGACGGTGTTCAGCGCCAGGAGCGGACGGGATGCCCGGTCCCAGCAAGGAGACGCTCACCGATCAGAACCATCTGCATCGGTGTATGCGCGATGTCCGGCGGATGGGCCCAGAACATCGTTTTTCGCGACCTTGTGACTATAGCTCGGCATGCGCAGTGCGGTGGCGACGTTGTGCTCCAGAACACCGGCGTAGGCGCTGAGCACGGCGCAGAGCACCTGAGCCTGTTCCGAGGAGTGTGTCAGGACGGCGCGAGCCCCGTTCGGTGTCGGACGGCACGCGATGTGCTCAGTCGCGATACACCGGTCGCCTCTGTGCCGGGCCCACCGCTAGACCAACCCGGCCCGATACACCAGTAGCGCGATCTGGACGCGGTTGTTCAGATCGAGCTTGGTGAGGATGTGCGAGACATGTGTCTTGACGGTGGGGAGGCTCATGAAGCACGCGGTGGCGATCTCGGCGTTCGTCCTGCCTTGCGCCACGGCGAGGGCGACTTCACGCTCGCGGGGTGCGAGCAGGTCCAGTGCCTCTACGGCCTCGGATCGTTCTCTGTGTCGGTCGGGGCCGCCCGCCGATGCCGGTGCGGTGACCGCGTTGATCAACTGCTTCACGGCAGCCGAGGACAGGACCGGTTCCCCGGCCATCACGTTGCGGACCGCGGCCACGATCTGATCCGGCGGGGTGTGCTTGAGGATGTACCCGGCCGCCCCGGCCCGGAGCGCGTCCAAGATGTAGCTGTCGCTGGTGAACGTGGTGAGGATCAGCACCTCGGGAGGGCTGGGTCGACTGCGCAGTGCCGCGGTGGCGGCGAGACCGTCCATCTTCGGCATACGGATGTCCATCAGGACCAGGTCGAGGGCGTGGGTGTCGACGAGCAACGGCACGTCCGCCCCGTCGGCTGCCTCCGCGACGACCTCGATGTCGGGAGCCGCTGACATCATCAGCCGTAGTCCTGAGCGGACCAGGGGGTCGTCGTCGACGACGGCGAGGCGGATCACGTTGTCCATGGAAGCCAGATCTCCAGGCGGAACTCGGTAGCGGTCATCTCGTGGTGCAGGCGGCCGTCGGCGAGGGCTACCCGTTCCTTCATCCCGATCAGCCCCTGACCCGAACCTGGCACGGGGTCGGGGCGACCGGTCGCCAGAGGGTTGGTGACAGTGAGGCTGAGTCCCGTTCGGGCATCGCCGGTGAGGGTCACGCTCACAGGGGTGCCGGGCGCGTGCTTGCGATGGTTGGTCAGGGCCTCCTGGAGGAGCCGGTACGCAGCCCGGCCCACCGACGCTGACATGGTGTGCGGCTCATCGAGCTGCTCGTGCAGAGCGAGATCCACGCCCGTCGCCCGTGTCTCCGCCACCAGGCGTGTCATGTCGGAGAGGGTGGGCTGGGGCGGTTCGGTGTGGTTGCCGATCACGGGCGCGCGCAGCACCCGCAAGACGTCCTGAAGGTCCTCGAGCGCCTGATGGGAGCTGCTCCTGATCACCCCGACCGCGTCAGCCAGATCTTCTGGCAGAGCGTCACGGTGGTATTCGAGCGCTCCGGCATGCAGGGACAGCAGGGACAGCCGATGGGCAAGCACGTCGTGCATCTCTCGGGCGATCTCCTCCCGCGCCTGCTGCTGAGCGAGCTGCGCGCGTGCAGCCGCTTCGGCTTCCGCGCGCAGAGCCCGGTCACGCAGCCCGGCGACGGCCAGACCCCATCCCACGGTGCCCGCCACAAGCGTGATGCCCGCGATGAAGGACGCGAGCCCTCGCGGTCCGACGTACGGAGTGAGGGCGGTATGCACACCGAGCGGAGCCAGCACAGCGGCGGTGGCCCAGCCGATGGTCCTGCCGGAGCAGGTGTGCGCGACGGTGAAGAGTCCGATCAGTACGGGGACGGCGAGTGGCCATGCAGCGCTCAGCAGGACCAGGGCGATCGTCAGGGCAACGGGATGCCTTCTTCGCACCATCAGCGCCAGGCAGGCCAGTAGAGGAACGACGCTGTCCAGCGCGGTAGTTCCCCAGGCGAGGGGCAGCGCCCGGTCCACCACTCCCTGGAGGGTGCTGCCCGCCCACTGCGGATAGACGACCAGTCCTTGCTGTTGTGCCCGGGTGACGAGCAGCGTCAGGCCGGCCCCGAGGGCGGCCACGGTGAGATCCACGAGTCGCGGATGTGTCCGCCATGCCTGCTGTTTCTCCGCCACGACAGCCACCGTAAGGGATGCACCTGATGGTTCCCGTATGTGCCCGCCCGTACCGATACCAAAGTATGACTGTGGTGCCGGGCGGCTCATTCTTTGGGACGTGTGCATGCGCAGACTATTTCCTGATTCCGTGAAACCCGGCTTTTTTTAGCCTTCTCGGCATGGAATCAAGTGAATTTCGCAAGGTGCTGTCCAAGGGACGTGGAATTCCCGCCCTTTGTATTGCCGTCGGAATGTATCTGGCGGTGCTCGGCTTCGTTCGTCTGTCGGGGCGGGTCCTGGCGCATGTCTCCGTCGCGCTCTTGAGGGTCCCTGCCATGCCGGAAGCGTTTCCTCTGGTGCTGGGTCTGGTTCTCGTCGGCGTCGCGGTGTTCTTCCTCCGCCGGGAGCGTGCCAACCCGCAGGTGAGCGAGGAGCGGTGAGGCGGGGGAGCAACCGTCTGCGTTCGGTCGGGCTCGCCCTGGTCGCAGGGGCCTGCCTGCTCGCCGGTACCGGTTGCAGCACCCTGCACGATGTGACGACCCCGCAGGCCGCACGCGAGGACGCGACAGCGAAGGCAGCCGCCAGCGCCGATCAGCCCGACTGCCACGTGTTCAAATGTGTCGCGCTCACATTCGACGGAGGTCCCAGCAAACCCACTCCGAAACTGCTCGATATTCTCCAGCAGAAGAAAGTGCACGCCACGTTCTTCCTGCAAGGACGGGGGCACACGGATACGTACCCGGCGACCGTTCGGCGAATGGCTGAAGAAGGCCACGAAATAGCCAACCACACCTGGTCCCACAAGATACTGACCGAACTGGATCGGAAGCAGATCCTGGCGGAGATGACGCCCGTCCAGGAGGACGTGCGCCGTATCACCGGCAAGACGCCCCGGCTGATGCGTCCACCGCAGGGGCGGACGAACGACGAGGTCTCCCGGGTGATGAAGGAACTCGGCCTGGCACAGATCCTTTGGAGCGTGACCGCCAAGGACTACGCGACCACCGACACCGCCCT
This sequence comes from Streptomyces sp. NPDC107471, assembly GCF_055582845.1. Classification (NCBI taxonomy): domain Bacteria; kingdom Bacillati; phylum Actinomycetota; class Actinomycetes; order Kitasatosporales; family Streptomycetaceae; genus Streptomyces; species Streptomyces sp. NPDC107471. Next base: position 169,766 of record NZ_JBVJPC010000014.1, read on the forward strand.
CATCAAGAAGCGAGTGCTGGAGCAGACGGACCGGGACGGGATCATCCTGCTGCATGATCGCTACAGGGGCACGATCCCGGCGGTGCCGCAGATCATCGACGCCCTGCGCGCACGCGGCTACACCATCGTGACCGTCTCCCAGCTCATGGCCCCGGCAACACCGAAGGCCGGCGAGGTCTACCGGCCGTGACGCGCCGACCAGCTCGGTAGGCGCGCTGACCGCCAACGAGCCCTGCCCGGATCGGCCCACATGTTGAGGCCGGTACGGGCAGGGCAGTACGCGGCAGTACGGGCACAGTGCGGCCTGGCACAGCGAAGGCCCCCGTGCCGCGGAGTACCCGAAGGTATTCGCGTGGGGGCCTTCTCGGGATCAGGCAACTATCCGTGTGACAGGGTCAGTTGGCGCCGTTCTCCCAGTGGTGGACGGCCTTGGTCGCGGTGACGTCGTTCGCGTAGACCAGGGCGACGCGGTGGTTGTACTGGACGGTGTACATCTTCTTGCCGCCGATGACCACCGCTCCGCTGGAGGGGAAGTAGTCGTCGGTTGCGGTCGCTTCCTGTGTGGCCACGTACGCCTGTCCGGTCGGGATGGTGTACATGCTCAGCGGTGCCTGGGTGGAAGCGCCCAGACCGACCGGGTATTCGGCCTTGTCGGGGTAGCTGGAGCCGTACAGCGACACGGGGGTCGCGGTCGCCGGCTTGATGATCTTCACTCCGTAGACGGGGCGGGTGTTGCTGCCACCGGGGTTGTGGAACCACACCTTGGCGCCGCTGAACCAGATCGCGGTCCAGTCGTCCTGGACGTCCGCGACGACGAACTGCTGTCCGGCCTGAGCCGTGCTGCCCCAGTCGTTCACCCGGTCGGTACCGGGCGCGGTGCCGTGGATGGCCTGGTCGCCGAAGAGCGGGGCGGTCTCGCTCGGGGCGGTGCGCAGGTAGACGAAGTTGGTCCGGTGCTGCTGCTCCGTGCAGGCGGTGGTCTCTCCGGTCGGGTCGTCGGAGGGGCACACCTGGAGGGTCTGCACGTTGTCCGCGAACGTCGGCGTGACCGACACGACGGAGCCGGGCTGCGGCACTTCGGACAGGCTGCTGGTGGGTACACCGAGCAGGTTCATGAAGTGGTTCCAGTCCCAGGCGTACCCCGGGTCCCAGTGCATGCCGGCGACGAGGGAGGAGTTCGGTCCGGCAACGTTGTCATGCCCGACGATGTGCTGCCGGTCCAGCGGGATGTCGAACCGGTCGGCCAGGTACCTCACGAGGTCGGCGGTGGCCTGGTACTGCGCCTCCGTGTACCAGGCGGCTCCGTGGGCCGCGTACCCCTCGTGCTCGATGCCGATCGAGTGCAGGTTGGTCGAGTAGTTGCCCGCGTGGAAGGCGATGTCCTTGGTGGGCACCATCTGGGTGACCGCGCCGGAAGAGGACATCACGTAGTGGGTCGAGGCGGGGTTCGTGGGGTTGGCCAGGCCCGCGACACCGGCGTCGTAGGTGGACTCCAGGTCGTGGATGACGATCGTGTCGATGCGGATGCCGTTGGCCGGACGATCGGCCACCTGGCGGCCGACCGGTGATCCGGCGACGAAGGTGCAGTCGACGGTGGCGGGGCATTCGGTGGCGGTCGCCGTGGCGGACGCCTTCAGGCGGAGGGAGTTGATCTGCTCCCGCGCGGGAGCGACGGAGGGGCGAGCGGCCAGGCGTACCCGCTGGCCGTCCTGGGTCGTGGCCGAGGCGCCGTCGCGGATCGTCCGGAAGACACGGTCGGCGAAGGCGGCCGCGGCCTGCTTCTGCTTGGCCTGGCTGTACCGCGCCACAGCCCCGTACCACCGGGAGGGATCCGAGGGGGTCCCGTCGACCAACTCCCTTTCGTACGAGGCGAGCAGGGCGGCGCCCCCGCGGATGTTCGCGGTGTCGTCCTCACGCAGCGCCTCGACGGAGAGTCCCGTCAACTCGGCGGCCTCACGCAGGGTGTGCAGGGCGGGGTCCGCGGCGAGGGAGTGGAGCTCTGCTCGTCCCGCCGCGCCCGCGGCGCCGGCCGCCAGCATGGCGGGGGTGACGTCCGTGAGGTTCATGGGCCCGTAACCGCCGTCGGTGCTCGGCAGGGCTCCGTGACCGTCCCAGGCCGACTCCTGGTGGGAGAGGGCGAGCAGCACGCTGGAAGGGATGTGGAACTCCTCGGCGGCGGCCAGGAGCGCCTGTTGGCGGGAGTCCGCGGTCGGGCTCGGGTCGTCGGCCTGGGCGAGACCGGGCAGGGTGAACAGAGAGCCTGCGACCAACGCGCCCACGGCGATGCCGACAGGCAGGCCACGGACCTTCTTTCGTCTGTGCAAGATGATGCTCCTCAGGGGAAGAAACTCGGGCATCAAGGTGTGCCGGCGGCCTGGCCGCCGGTGGGGGACAGAGCTCCTGCCGACTCGATGCGTGGACGACTATAGAGCCATGTTCGTTGCATCGGCCACGAAAAGGTGGACGGTTTCAGCCACCGTGTGTGGTGTGGATGAGGAGTGAGGAAGGGACTTAACGGCCCTTTCGGAGCAGCGAGTTGCCTCTCGTCCCGAACGGGCTGCAGAAGGGAGGGGAGAGCAAAGACGGTGTGGAGTGCTATACACTGTTCACAGTGGTTCCGACACTGTGTGACAAACACTGTTGCCGGTGTGGGAGCGCTCGTCCACCCTCGGACTGACCGTCAGGGGGTGTGTGCCTCGGGCGCCTGCGCGATCCCCCGCGAGCAGGCGCCCGAGGCCGGCGCACGGCTCTGCGCGGGAGAGCCGTGCGGGGCTCGGGTCAGGACTTCTGGGCGCGATAGAGACCGCGGCCCGCCCGGCGTACGCGGGACGTGCCGACCAGGCGGTCGAGCGTGCTGCGCACGGCGTTGATGCTTCCGCTGTCGGTGTCGCGTCCGAGTGCCGCGGCCACGTCACGCGCGCGGACCTCCGCGTCACCGACCCCTGCGAAGTACTCCAGGATCTGCTCGGTGAGGGCACCGTAGGAGCGCGGTTCGTCGACCTCGGCAGGCGGCAAGGTGACCGGCTTCTCCTTGGGCGTCTTCGCGCTCTGCCGGGGCGTGGACTGCTTCCGTGCCGGGCGGGCGGGTGCGGCGGCCGGAGTCTCGGCCTTCGCCTGGGCGGCCTGTTCGGACGCGCGACGGTCGCCGCTCTCCTCGGAGTCGGCGGCAGCGCGGCGGCCTGACGGCTCGGCCATGAGGACGGTCAGGGCGTTCAGTGCCCGCTGGACGGAGTCGAGGTGGGCGGCGACGGCGGCCAGTTCCCTCTCCAGTGCCTGCTTCTGAATCTCCAGGCGGGCGAGGTCCTCCTGGAGGCTCTCCGCAGTGATCTCAATGTCATGCGCTGCGCGAGTTGCCGACACCATGTCTTCCTCTCATCCTCAATCCTCCGTGCCGCGCCTCGTGAAGTCAGATGCGGTGCCGCTCGGCTCGGACCCGGGGATGTGCGTCGGGACATCGTATGTCAAAGCGTACGAGGTTCGAACCCGGAAGGTGCAAGACGGTGTATAGGAGGTCTCACAGGATCACGTGGTTGCCACTGTCCTTCCACGCTCGGTACCTCAGCCGTGCGGGCCCGGCGCGGACCGGTCGCGCTGACAGCGGCGGTGCCCAGGGGCCGTGAGCACCGGGCGGTCATGGTCGGCGTGTGTTCACCGGCCGTTCATTCGGAGGCCCGTCCGGCCTGGTCGCGAAGGTGGCGCAGGCGCTCCGCTGACCAGTGGATGCGGGCGCTCACGTCGTCGAGTGCCTCCTGGAGGATGCGGATCCGTGCCTCTAGTACGGCGGCTTCCGCAGCGAGAAAGGCGCCGACGGCAAGGGGATCGAGGTCCCGGCCCATGGGATGGCCTCACTTCTCCCGCGTGGCTGCTCGGTTCCAGTGGCGGAGCTTGTCCGGGTTGAGAACGGCCCAGATCTGCATGACCTGGTCGCCCACGACGTCCAGGCTGATGACGGCGGCCACCTCGTCGCCGTAGCGCACCACTATCCCGGTACGGCCGTTGACGGGCTGGCAGTGGAGGGTGGTGCGGGGGCGGCCGGCCAGGAAGGTCAGCAGACTGCGGGTGACGCGCCGTGCGCCGTGGACGGGCCGGGTGAGGGCCCTGACCTTGCCGCCTCCGTCGAAGAACACGGTGGCGTCCGGTGCCAGCAGGGACGCCAGGAGTGCGGGGTTCTCCGCCGCGCAGGCCTGGTGAACCGCGTGCACCACACGGTCGTGCTGCCGCCGTGAGGTCGGACGTGTCCATCTGGCCCGAAGGCTGTGACGGGCCCTGGAGGCGAGGTCGCCGCACTGCTGTTCCGTCCGGCCGACGATGTCGGCGACCGTCCCCGGCGCCATCCCGAACACGTCGTTGAGGACGAATGCCGCCCGTTCGGTCGGTGACAACGTGTCCAGCGCCTGCAGAAGAGTGTGGCTCACCTCTTCGTCCAGATCCGGAGGGGACGCCGCGCCCGCCGCGCCCGGGCGCGACTGGTCGACCGGGGCCGAGCGCTCCAGGCAGATTCCGCCGAGGGTCTTCACGAGCCAGGACCGAGGTTCGGCGATGAGGGTCCGTTCGTCGTCGGGCAGGCGGTACCAGTGCCGGTAGGTCTGCGCCACGACGTCCTCGGCGTCCTGGCTTCGGCTCAGCATCCAGTAGGCGACGTTGAGCAGATGGCGTCGTTCGTCCAGCAGCTCCGCGATCGGCACCGCGTCGTCGTCCCGCTCCTGGTCCATCTGGTCTCACCCTTCGCGCGGCACCCGACAAGGGCGGCGCCGCCTTGATCCCGGCCCGCTGTTTCCGCCGCGGCTTCCGACACGGGAGCCGGATCGCCCGCCGGTGCTCTGTCACCGATGCACTGCTGACCGGACAGGGGCGAATCCTGTGACACGGTCTCCGGACGCATGTTCAGACGCAGGGCAGGACGCGACGTCCGAGCATGCGGATTTCGGGGGCCTGGGACGGGAGTGGCACGAGGGGGCGCGAACGCGGCCAGGTCCCCGCTGCCCGACCGTCCGCACCCCTCGCCACCGACCAGCTCGGACTAACGCCCGCTGTCCTCCGCCCAGTGCGCTTCGAGGGCGGCCGCGACGTCCGCCGGCCGCTCCAGCACCGTCCAGTGGTTGCAGTCGAGCCTGACGACGCGGGCGTGCAGGGTGGCGCCGAGTTCGTCGCCGAACTCGATCTGGCAGGCCGGGTCGCGTGCGCCCCAGAACACCAGTGAGGGCGCGGTCACGTTCGACAGTGCCGGTTCCCACTGCGCCCCCATGGTCACGGCGGACCGGTACAGCCGCAGGATGCTGTCCTTCATGGTGTCGTCGACATGCCGAACCATCTCCTCCACCGGCTCGACGGGTGCGTCGAAGCCGTTCACCAGGTCCTTGGCGAAGGAGGCGGGGTCCAGATCGGCCATGAACCGCTCGCCCACGCCCGGCGCCTGCCAGATCTCGGCCAGCGGGTGCCAGACATAGCGGGAACTGATGGGGCCGTTGCCACCGGCCCAGGTGCGCACCAGGTCGGGGCGGACGGAGGCGACTCGGGCGGTGAGGATGCAGCCCCAGTCGTGACCGACCAGGTCCACGGGCTCGCCGACGCTCTCGAGACGTTCGATGAGCCAGTCGACGTACTCCTCCTTGCTGGAGCCGAACCCCGTGGGCCGGGGAGTGCCGAATCCGGGCAGGTCCCAGGCCTCGACGTCGGGGCGGGTCAGATGCCGGCGGACGCCGTCCCACACGCGATGGGTGTCGGGAACGCCGTGGATCAGGATGGCGGGCATGGTCGGTACATCCCTCTGAGAGAAGCCGCGGCCGCAGGCGGGGAGGCCCTTGCGGCTGCGGCTGCGGCTGCGGCTGGCCTGGACGGCGAGCATCGTGTGCGGCGCCGGAAGTCGACAACATAGTGGCACACAGTGTTGCGGCTCATCGAAGCGGAGCCCGCCTCGGGACAGCCCGCACTGCCCGAAGCTCCGTTCGGGATCCGCAGCACACTTCGTCGCGTCACAGATGAAGCCCCGGATCTGTCAACCAGGGCATGTACTCCCTCTCGTCCCGTCCGCCGGCGTATCCGACAGGCGTGCATCCTCAGGACACGTACGCCGTCAGCGCGGAGTTCTACGACGTGCTGCAAGGCGAGGCCGATGCCGCCCACGTCCGGGATCTCTACGGCGACGCTGTGAGAAGCGCGCGTCTCGGCGTGCTGGACATCGGCGCGGGCACCGGCCGTGTCACGCTGCTGGCCCTCGCCGAGTCAGAGGTGGGCGTGCACGCCGTGGAGCCCGCGCGTTCCATGCGCTCCGCGCTGATGACCAGGCTCGCGGCCCTGCCCGCCCCCGTGCGCGGACGGGTCACCGTGCACCCCTGCGCTCTCGGCGAGGCCCGGCTGCACGGTGCCGCTGATGTCGCCGTCTGCCACAACACCCTGGCGTGCCTCGATCCTTCCTCGCGCCGTCGGCTCTACCCGGCCGTCGCCGAAGCGCTCAGCCACGGCGGCATCTTCCTGCTGCACCTTCCGCCCGCCCACCTCCCGCGGACGCGCACCGTCCACCTGTTGCCCGTGCAGACACTCGGTCGGCACGAGTACGGCGGGCGCATGGTGCTGTCGGCCGAGGCGGGCCGCATCCGGACCCGCTTCGAGTACTGGGTACGGGACGTGACGGGTGGTCTGCGCGAGTACACCGAGACCTTCTGGATGTGGCCGGCCTCCCGGGACGACGTGGTCGCGGACCTCGCAGAACAGGGGTTCGTCCCGGTGCCCGACGCGGGCGATCCGGCGGTGCTGACCGTTCGACGCGTGTGACAGTGTCTGAAGACACCTCGCCGTCCGGCGGGCGGCGGTTGCGTGACGGCGCCCGCCGTTGCCACCGGACGTGCTCCCGGCCATGAACCGAGTGTCACACCGAGCCGCTTCTTCCTGTCTTCCTCCTTGCGGACTAGTTCGGCCTTCCTCGGGCCGCGGCCCGCGCCACCGACAGCAGGGATACGGCGACGGCTCGCATCGGCCCGCTCGTCGTGATCAACGACCGCAAGGACCCACACATGTCAATCACCGCCCCGTACACAGCGCTGACCGGTGTCTACACCATCGACCCGGCGCGCAGCACCATCGGCTTCTCCGTCCGGCACGCCATGATCGCGAACGTGCGCGGGCGGTTCGGCGCGTTCGAGGGACTGGTCAAGCTGGACGGCTACCGACCCACGCGCTCCGAGGCCTACTTGAGCGTCCAGACCGGCACACTCGACACCGGTGTCCGCGACAGGGACACCCATCTCACGGGCCCGGAATTCCTCGACGCGGCCACATATCCGCTCATGACGTTCCGCTCCGGGGCCCTCGCCGACCGCGGAGACGGTCAGTTCCGGATCACGGGTCACCTCCGGATCAAGGACGTCGATCTCCCCCTGCACATCGACCTCGTCTTCGGCGGGGCCGCGCGGGACGAGCGCGGACAGGATCGTGTGGACTTCTCCGGCACGGCCGTCGTGCGCCGCTCCGACTGGGGGCTCGGGTGGAACCCGCCCGTCGAGACCGGCGGTGTCTTCATCAGCGACAAGGTCAGGCTCAGTCTCGACATCTCCGCCGTCCGCCTGTCGCGCACGGACACCGCGTGACCGTCCGGCCCCACGCCACAACACCGTTCACCCGGACCCGACTTGCGACACCGACCGCTGGCCCTTCCTCGCCGGCCCCGATCCCGGTGACCCCCGACCGCCCCGCACCCGCCGCCAAACCGCCCTACCGAAACCCAGGTGAGACCCCATGAACCAGCAACTCCCCTCCGCCCAGGCCCCGTTCCGCACGATCGCGACGGTGGAGGACCTGCGTGAGCATCTGCAATGGGCCATCGAGCTGGAACACGCCACGCTGCCGCCCTACCTGACGGCCCTCTACTCGCTCGACCCCGAGCGGAACGCCCAGGCCGTCGAGGTGATCAGCAGCGTGTTCGTCGAGGAGATGATCCACCTCGCGCTCGCGGCGAATCTGCTGAACGCGGTAGGCGGACAGCCTCGCGTCGACACCCCGCGGATCCTGTCGCCGCACCCGCGGCCCATGCCGCACGCCGATCCCTCCATGCAGTTGTCGCTCCTGCCGTTCGGGCAGGAGGCGCTCACGATGTTCCTCCGCCTCGAACAACCGGCCCACCCCGGCGACCCGGCCGAGGACGACGGCTACCAGACCATCGGTCAGTTCTACGACGCGGTCGAAACGGGTCTGCGCCACCTGTGCGCCGAACTCGGCGAGGAACACGTCTTCACCGGCGACCCCGCCCGTCAGGTGGCCGCGGGCCCCTTCGGACACACGGGCGGGCGACTGAGCCCGGTAACCGACCTCGCCTCGGCGCTCTCCGCCCTGGACGAGATCGTCGAGCAGGGCGAGGGCGCGGCCCGCGTCGACGTGTGGGACGGGGACATGGACATGTTCCACCCGCACAGCAAGGCGGTCTCGCACTACTACCGCTTCCAGGAACTGGCCCAGGGCCGACGCTACCGCCCAGGGGACACACCGGAGACCGGCCCCACCGGCGAGACCCTGGCGATCGATCCCGCCGGTGTGCGGCCCATGCGTCCCAACCCGCGGCTGGAGGACCATCCGGAGGGCAGCGCGATCCGCACGGCGCAGGAGGCGTTCAACGTCACGTACGGCCAACTGCTCCAGCTCCTGGAGCAGGCGTTCAACGGCGATCCCGCGATGCTGGGGATGTCGGTGGGCACGATGTACGCACTCAAGGGCCAGGCCCTGAGCCTGATGGCGATGCCCGACCGCGGCGGCCTGACCGCGGGCCCGACCTTCGACTACGTCGCCCCGGAACAGCGTCTCTGACCCGCGCCCACGCCTCGGCCCCCTGGACTCTCCGTCCAGGGGGCCGACGCGTGGGCTGGGTGCGCTGTGCCATGGAGAACCGGGCCCGCGGTGGGAAGCCCTGGTCATGCGTAGCCCCACGGTCCAGAAGCCGATGGGGCCTTGACGTTGGCGGCGTCACCGCTCACCGATCACCGCTCACCGATCCGCCGTACGGCACCTGCAACACCGTGCCTCGTCACCCGCGGTGTTCGCCGGTGATCTCCCGGTACTCCTCGGCGGTGGGCTTGAGGACCTGTGCGCTCTCGCCGTGGAAACCGCGGCTGAGCCGTGCGCGCAACCGTCGCGTCCCGTCGGCGTGGCCCCTCCGGCCCTCTCCGTCGAGCTCGCCCGGGTTGCCCTGGTCGCCCGCGTCGAGAGGCCGGTACTGCTCGTGTGCCGTGAGCGCGTGGAGTTCACGCGCGTCGAGGGGCTGGTGCACCTCGACGTACTCGCCGTGCGGCAGCCGTTTGATGACGCCTGTCTCACGGCCGTGCAGGACCTTGTCGCGATCGCGGCGCTGCAGGCCCAGGGCGATGCGCTTCGTGACGAGGAAGAGGACGACCGGTACGACGAACAGGGCGATGCGCACCGACCAGGTGACCGCGTTGACCGACACGTGGAAGGTCACGGCGATGATGTCGTTCGCGGCTCCGAGCAGGGCCACCAGGTAGACGCCGATCCAGGCCACCCCGAACGCCGTGCGCACGGGCCGGTTGCGCGGCCGTTCCAGCAGGTGGTGTTCGCGGTCGTCGTCGGTGACCCAGGCCTCGAGGAACGGGTAGGCGGCCAGTACGAGGAAGAAGCCGACGCCGGCCAGGAGGGGGATCAGGTTGTCGAGGGCCAGGGTGTGGCCCCACAAGTCGACCTCCCAGCCGGGCATGACACGCAGCAGTCCGTCGGCGATGCCCATGTACCAGTCGGGCTGCGATCCCGCGGAGACCTGATCGGCGCGATAGGGGCCGTACTCCCAGACGGGATTGATCTGGGCGATCGCGGCGATGGTGAAGACGACCCCGGCGACGAGGAAGAAGTAGCCGATCGCCTTGACCGCGTACACCCGCGCCGGCAGGCCTACGACGTTCCTGTCGGTGCGGCCCGGGCCCGGGTACTGGGTGTGGCGGTGCCGGTGCCCCAGGAAGGCGTGGACGGCGACGAGAGCCAGCATCAGTGCCGGAATGACCAGGACGTGGATGACGTGGAAGCGGGGCACCAGGTCGTGGCCGGGGAACTCCCCGCCGAACAGGAACATCGACAGGTAGGTGCCCACGACGGGCACGGACAGGAGCGTCCCGTTCACCACGGCGAGCCCGGTTCCCGACAGGAGGTCGCCGGGGAGGTCGTAGCCGGTCAGGCCGGCGAACATGCCGAGGACGAGCAGGGCGAAGCCGAGCAGCCAGTTCAGTTCGCGCGGCTTGCGGAACGCGCCGGTGAAGAACACGCGCAGCATGTGGGTGAGCAGAGCGGCGACGAAGATCAGCGCCGCCCAGTGGTGGGCCTGTCGGATGAGCAGGCCGCCGCGTACGTCGAAGGAGATGTGCATCGTCGAGTCGAACGCCTCGGACACCAACTGGCCGCGCAAGGGGGCGTAACTGCCGTCGTAGACGACCTGGTTCGACGACGGGTGGAAGTAGAAGGTCAGATACACGCCGGTGACGAGGAGAACGACGAAGCTGTAGAGACAGATCTCGCCCAGCAGGAACGACCAGTGTTCCGGACGGGCCCTGCCTGTGCGGGGCCTGCGGGCGGGGCGGACACCCATGCGTGTTCTGGCCCACTCGGCGACCTTGTCACCGCTGCGGCCGCCCACTGTGGTGACCGGCTCGATAGCATCGCTCATGTCTCTACCACCATCAACATGTCACCGGAGCGCCTTGCGGCCGGATCTGCACAACGAACTCGCGTGGAATGCAGACCTGCTCCGCGGAGGTCTGCGCTGCGGATGTCCGCGTGGCGGGTGAGCCGCACCGGCACACCCGGTTCGTTGCCCTCGTCAGAAGGGACCGGGAAGGTGGTGAAGGTGTGACATGACGCCCTTGCGCCCGATCGCGAAGGGTGTCCGGGTCAGGACGCCTTCGCGCGGAGCGGCTCGGCGCTCTGCCGCGCCGAGCGTCGTCGGGTCGCACGACGCTCGCTCTCCGTCGTGCCGCCCCAGATGCCCTCGACCTGTCCGACGCGCAGCGCCCAGTCCAGGCACTGCTCCACTACGGGACACCGGGCGCACACGGCCTTCGCCTCGTCGATCTGGACCAGGGTCAGCCCCGCGGTGCCGATGGGGAAGAACAGGTCGGGATCGACGTCCCGGCAAGCCGCCCTCTCGCGCCAGCTCATGACAGCGCCTCCTCACTCGTCGTGGTTGCCTCTCATCGATATGACCGTGTGGGGCCCGTTCCTGTGACATGCCAGGGCGGGTGAGGCACCGGGTCCGGCAATCGACCGGACCAGCAGCCGGAGCAGCCGACCCCGCCGACATCCGACTGGGTGACAGCGAGAGACCGTGTGAAAGACAGTGTGACAACAGACACAATGTCTTGAGTCGCCACCTCGGCCACCGCACCATCTGTGACTTGTGAACGCCGTACAGGGCTCAATGCCCCTTCCCACCCCAGCCGTTGATCCCCGGAACCCCCTGTCCCCGGGCACCCACACCCTTCTCGTCCGGCACGGCACCGCCGCTGTCGAACAGCGCTACCACGTCGCCGGAACCGGCCCGGTGTGCGTCGCGCACTCCGGGGGACCGGGCATCGGCTGGGAGTACCTGCGCATGCCCGAGCTGGAGCGCGGCATGACCGTGGTCTACGTCGAGCCGGTCGGCACGGGCGCGTCCGGACGGCTGGCCGACCCGCGCGACTACACCCTCGCCACGTACACCCACTTCCTGCACGCGGTGATCGAGCACCTCGACTCCGAGGTGGCCCTGCTGGGCCACTCCCACGGCGGATTCGTCGCGCAACGCTATGCGCTCGACCACCCCGAGCACGTGACGTCCCTGGTGCTGTACGACACCTCACCGATGACGGGCGAGGAGTTCTGGGCGGTCGCCGTGGCCAACATGGAGGCCTTCGTCCAGCGGCATGTCGACGAGCGGCCCGAGGTGGCCACTTACGTCGCCGACCTCACCACACGGCCCGACCGGTCCGACGACGACGGGGCGACGAGGGTGCTGCGCACCATCTCGCCCGCCTACTTCCACGACTACTGGGGCCATGAGGAGGAGTACGCCGCAGGGCGGGCGTCCCTGCGGATGTACGCGGCACCGGCCTGGGGCGAGGAGCCCCCGTTCGACGTCCGTGGCGAACTGCCCCGGCTCACCGTCCCGGCCCTGGTCCTGGTCGGGGAGGACGACTTCATCTGCGGCCCGCGCTGGGCGTGGATGCTGCACCGGCTCCTTCCCGACGCCCGGCTGGCGATCCTGGAGGAGGCCGGCCATCTCGGACACATCGAGCGTCCCGAGAGGTTCACCGCGGTCGTGCACGACTTCCTGGCCGGCTGATCGTCCGGGCTGTCCCGAGCTGACCATGAGGGGGCACGCACGCACGAGGGCTCAACCCCGCGGCCCGGTCTTGCCTGGGCGCGGCCGGCCGTCGCTCTCACCGGTCAGGTAGTGCAGCAGGACGCGGTCCGTGTCCTGCGCGCCGAGACCGCGGACCGCTTCCAGCACGGTCTGCTCGTAGCGGGACGCGGTACGGCGCAGCACGTCGTGACCCGTCGCCGTCAGCAGCACCCGCACACCGCGCCGGTCGTCCGTCGCGGTGCTCGCGAGGAGCAGGCCCTGCCGGCGCAAGCGCGTGACCAGCCGGCTGGTGGCGGACTGACTCAGCCCGAGCCCGTGCGCGAGGTCCCCGAGCCGCAGCGGTTCCGCGCTGACGTCCTCGGCGCCACGCCCGACCCGTTGCAGTGCCTGCACTTCGCTCATGCCGAACCCCGTGGTCTCGCGCAGCCGCCGCTCCACCACGCCCTGGACGCGGCGGTGGAGGCGGTCGAGGACGTCCCAGCGGTCGACGGTGCCGGAGTCCGTGCGGGCACCGGCGAGGCGGCTCGGGACGCGAGCCACGTGCCCGGGTGCCGGGTCGGTCATGCGGGGGTCCTGTCGGAGAGCACGCCGTTGTGCGCGGCTGTCCCCTCCTCGCAGTGCGGGGCGTCCTGGCCGGTGAGCACGTGCTCCAGCGGGCCGAGGTCGCCTGTCCGGGCCGCCGTGAGGATCGCCTGGACGAGTCGCCGATGGGTGACCGCGTCCGCGTGCTGCCGGTGCCGCCGGTTGTTCAGCCGCTCCTGGGCGCGGGAGACCTGCTGTCGTGCGTTCGCCGTGGTCAGGTGCAGCAGGTCGCCGATCTGGTCGTAGGAGTAGCCGAACGCCTCGCGCAGCACGTATGCCGCGCGTTGGTTGGGCGTCAGGGTCTGCAGGAGGAGCAGGACGGCGTGCTCCACGGCGTCCTGGCGCTCGGCGAGTGCTTCCGGGGTCACGCCGGTGTCCGTGGGCTCCGGCAGCCAGGGGGTGGCACTGGACTCGCGGCGCCTGCGCGCCGACTGGAGCACGTTGATGGCCAGCCGGACGGTCGTCGTCCGGAGCAGTGCCCCGGGGTGGGCGACGACTCCACGGTCCGTGCCCTGCCAGCGCAGCCACGCCTCCTGGATGACGTCCTCGGCTTCGCCGGGATCTCGCAGGATCCGGTTGGCGATCTTGAGCAGTACTGGTCGGGTACGGACGAACACGAAGGTCGCTTCGTTGAGCTCGACGGCCGAGGCGGTCGAGGTGACCACCGCTGTCTGCGGACTCTGCCGGGCTGCGATCACAGATGTGTCCACGATCGGCTCCTCTGCTGGCTCGGGATCGGCGGCGTGCATGGCCGCCGACACCAAGTTCGCTTCGGGAGGGGCACTGCCGCGCCCTTGGTGGACCGTGGGGGACCCCGTGGTCGTACCGTGGCCGTCACGTGGCCCCGGTCCGCGACCCCCTTGCCGAGCCCCGCTCCGGACCGCCCCTGGCCCCCCTGGATCGCCCGAGGCCGTGGGCCCGGGGCCTCCCCCGTACGGACAGGTCCCCCCCCCCGCGGGGCCTGCGCTCCGGCAGGACTGCGTGCCGCCTCTCAGGCGGGTGTCGCAGCCCCTCCCGGCAGTACGGCGCCCAGCTCCTTGCGGGACTTGATCCCGAGCTTCGTGAACACCTTCCGCAGATGCCACTCGATGGTGTGCGGGCTGAGGAAGAGCTGCGCGCCGATCTCGAGGTTCGTCAGCCCTTCGCCGGCCAGCCGCGCGATCTGGGCCTCCTGCGGCGTGAGCGCCTCATCGGTGCCGGTGGCGCGCCTGCGTACCGTCTCCCCGGCGGCCTCCAGCTCCCGGCGGGCGCGCGCGGCGAAGGCCTCCGCCCCGGCCAGGTCGAGGATCTCGTGGGCGACGGTCAGTTGGTCCCGGGCCTCGGCCCGGCGGTTCTCGCGGCGCAGCCACTCCCCGTACAGCAGCCGGGTGCGGGCGAGAGCGGTGCGCACCGGAGTGCTCTCCAGCCGGGCGATGGCCTCCCGGTACAGGGCGTCGGCCGTCTCCCCTTCGCTGACCAGGGCGCGCGCTGCCGCGGAGGTGCCCGTCGCCCACGCCGTGCCACTGGCCTGGCCGATGGTCGTGAGGCGGTCCGCGGCGTCCACGGCGAGGTCCCGCTGTCCGCTGCGTGCCGCGGCCTCCACCAGCTCGACCAGGGAGGACAGGGCGAGCCCCATCTCCTGCGGGTACTCACAGCCCTTCGCGGCGGCGGCACAGGCCTCCTCGTACCGCCCGAGGCCGTTGTACAGCACCGCCAGCGCCCACTGGGGTGCCGTCAGTGCCTTTCCCTCGCCGCTCAGGGTCCTGTCGCCGGTGATCGTCCCGATGGCCCGCAGCGTCTCGGTCTCGCGGCCCCGCCAGGGTTCGATCACCAGTGCCCCGTAGTGGGCCAGGAAGTGGCTGCCGGTCGCTTCGCCGATCGTGACCGCTTCCACGGCGAGCGAGTTCGCGTCGTCGAGGTCCCCGGCGAAGACCCGGTTCGCCAGCCGGAGCAGGAGAGCCGAGGGCAGCACGGACAGCGTTCCGGTCTCGCGTGCCAGGCGGACGAGCTTGGCGGACAGGCTGCTCCAACTGTCGAAGTCCCAGACGTTGTGGGCCATGCGGCAGGCGAACGGGAGCCATCCCAGCGACTGTTCCGCGGTGAAGCCGCCGCAGCGAAGGCTGCCCAGCGCGTGGCGCAGGATCGGGGCGCCCGCCGCGTAGCCGTCCGTGGTGGCCACGGCCAGGCCGTCGAGGAGCAGGTCGGTGGGGCCGGGGTGGGACGTCTGCGGTGCGGTGCGTGCGGCCCGGGCGACCTCCTCCAGGCCGGGGCCTTTGGACATGCGGCCCGCGGTGAGGGCCGCGTAGAAGGCGTCGCGGTAGGTCTCGCGCGCGGTGCCGGCGTCGAGCGGCTCGAACTGTCCGGCCGCCGTGAGCAGCAGCGGCACGGTGGCACCGGCACTGCGGGACCCGAAGGTGATCTGCCCGCGCAGCAGACTGGCCTGGGCGTGTTGCAGCTTGTCGAGGGTGCCCATCTCGGCGACGTTCAGCAGCTCCAGCGCGGCGTCGAACGCTCCGGCCAGGTACTTGGCCCGGGCCGCCGCCAGCGCCCTGCTGCGGCGGCGGGCGGGATCGGGTGTCAGCTCGACCGCTCGTTCCAGGAAGGCCGCCGACGCGGCGATGCCGCCGCGCGCCTGGGCGCGGTCGGCCGAGCGGACCAGTTCGTCCGCCACGGTCTCCTCGGGCTCCGACGCGGCACGGGCCAGGTGCCAGGCGCGGCGGTCGGGATCGGACCGCGAGTCCGTCGCCTCGGCCAGCGCTCGGTGCGCCTCCCGGCGTTCGGTCAGTCCCGCCGCGCGGTAGACGGCCGAGCGCACCAGCGGGTGCCGGAACTGGACCCGGGTGCGCACTTCCAGCAGGCCCGCCGCCAGCGCGGGGGAGGCCTCGTTCATGGACACGCCGAAGATGTCGGCGGCGCGGCGCAGCAGTGAGACGTCGCCGACGGGCTCGGCCGCCGCGAGCAGCAGGAGCCGCCGGGTCCGCGGGGGCAGCTCCTGGACGCGCAGGCTGAAGTTGTGCTCGAGCCTGCCGGCCAGCGGCCGCATCGACGGTGAGGCGTAGCCGCCCGCGAGTTCGGCCGCGGAGGTGCTGCGGGGCAGTTCCAGCAGGGCCAGGGGATTGCCGCGGGCCTCGGCGAGGATCCGGCTGCGGACCGGTTCGTCGAACCGGCCGGGGAGCACGGAGACAAGCAGGGCGCGGGCGTCGGGTTCGCTCAGGCCCCCCAGTGTGAGCTCGGGCAGACCTTGCAGGGCGCGTTCCCCGTCGGCCTCGCGTACGGCGAAGATCAGCCCGACCCGCTCGGCCATCAGGCGGCGGGCGACGAACCCGACGATCTGGGCCGACACGCGGTCGAGCCACTGCACGTCGTCGACCAGGCAGACGAGCGGTGTCTCCTGAGCGACGTCGGCGAGCAGGCTGAGGACCGCCAGTCCCACGAGGAACCGGTCCGGGGGAGTGCCCGCGCTGAGGCCGAAGGCGGTCTCCAGGGCTGTCCGCTGCGGGTCCGGGAGGCGTCCGCGGCGTTCGAGGAAGGGCGCGCAGATCTGGTGCAGGCCCCCGAAGGCCAGCTCCATCTCGGCTTCGACCCCCGCCGCGCGCACCACGGTGCAGCCCTCGGCGCTGTCGGCCACGTACTCCAGCAGCGCGGACTTGCCGATGCCGGCCTCGCCGCGCAGCACCAGGACCGCGCTGTGACCGTCCCGCACCTTGGCCAGATGGCGGTCCAGCACCGCGCGCTCGCTCTGCCGCCCTTGCAGGAAGTCCGGATTCTTGCCTTTCATGAACACCCCCGGCTGCGAGCGTATAGATGCCGTCTCGGGCCGCACAACTCAACTGCGCCGCTGGTCACACCGTGGTTGCGGCCGACACCGGTGCGTTGCGCCGAGCCGCGGACGATCAGGGCTGCGGTGGGCCGCCGAGTCGGCTG
Source organism: Streptomyces sp. NPDC107471 (assembly GCF_055582845.1). Lineage (NCBI taxonomy): Bacteria > Bacillati > Actinomycetota > Actinomycetes > Kitasatosporales > Streptomycetaceae > Streptomyces > Streptomyces sp. NPDC107471. Next base: position 186,576 of record NZ_JBVJPC010000014.1, read on the forward strand.
TCGGATCGGCGGGCGCTCGTGCCGGGCGCATCCGGGGCCCCGGCCGCCCCCCACCGGACTCCCTCAGACGTCCAGGCCGTAGTGCTTGCGTGCGCGCTCGGCCGTCCCGGGGTCGACGTGTCCGGCGCGCGCCAGCCGGTCCAGAGCCGTCACGGTGATCGACTCGGCGTCCACGCGGAAGTAGCGCCGTACGTCCTCGCGGGTGTCGGACAGGCCGAATCCGTCCGTGCCCAGTGAGTAGTAGTCCTGCTCGATCCACTGCCCGATCTGGTCGGGGACCTGGCGCATCCAGTCGCTGACGGCCAGGACGGGGCCGGGTGCACCGGCGAGCGCCTCCGTCACGTAGGGCACACGTGTCTCGCCGCGCATGCGGGCGGTGTCGGCGTCCATCGCGTCGCGGCGCAACTGCGTCCAGGACGTCACGGACCACACGTCGGCGCGCACGTTCCAGTCGGCGGCGAGCAGTTCCTGGGCGCGCAGGGCCCAGTGCACGGCGGTGCCGGAGGCCAGGAGCTGCAACCGGGGCCCGGACACGGCCGGATTGCCGGGCCGGAACGGGTACAGGCCGCGGACGATGCCCTCCTCGATGCCGGGCAGCGCCGGTATGGGCGGCTGGGGCTTCGGTTCGTTGTAGACCGTGAGGTAGTAGAAGACGTTCTCCGGCCGCTCGCCGAACATCCGGCGCAGGCCGTCGCGGACGATGACCGCGATCTCGAAGGCGAAGGCCGGGTCGTAGCTGACGGCGGCCGGGTTGGTGGCGGCCAGGAGGTGCGAGTGGCCGTCGCCGTGCTGGAGTCCCTCGCCGGTCATGGTGGTGCGCCCGGCGGTACCGCCCACGACGAACCCGCGGCCCATCTGGTCGCCGAGGGCCCAGAACTGGTCGCCGGTGCGCTGGAACCCGAACATGGCGTAGAAGATGTAGAAGGGGATCATCGGTTCGCCGTGGGTGGCGTACGAGGTCGCGGCGGCGGTGAACTCGGCCATGGAGCCGGCTTCGGTGATGCCCTCGATGAGGAGCTGCCCGCTCTCGTTCTCCTTGTAGTGCAGGAGTTGGTCGGCGTCGACGGGGTCGTAGGTCTGGCCCTGCGGCGAGTAGATGCCGGCCGTGGGGAACATCGACTCCATGCCGAAGGTGCGGGCCTCGTCGGGGATGATGGGCACCCAGCGGGCGCCGGTGCGGCCGTCCCGCATCAGGTCCTTCACCAGGCGGACCAGTGCCATGGTGGTGGCGACCTCCTGGTGCCCGAAGCCCTTGAGCAGTACGTCGAAAGGCTGCGCGGAGGGTTCCGGCAGCGGCTTGGCGATCACACGGCGTGCCGGGGCGGGGCCGCCCAGTGCGGCGCGCCGCTCGCGCAGGTAGCGCACCTCGGGCGAGTTCTCCCCCGGGTGCCAGAAGGGGACCTCGTCACCGGCGAGCGCGCTGTCGGGGACGGGCAGGTCCAACAGATCGCGCATCTCGCGGAACTGCGCCATGGTCAGCTTCTTCATCTGGTGGTTGGCGTTGCGGGACTCGAACGCCGACCCGAGCGTGTGCCCCTTGACCGTCTGGGCGAGGATCACCGTCGGCGCTCCCCGGTGTTCGACGGCGGCCCGGTAGGCGGCGTACACCTTCAACGGCTCGTGTCCGCCACGGGAGTTCTCGAAGAGCTCCACCACCTGGGCGTCGCTCAGGGTGGCGGAGACCGCGGACAGGGCGTCTCCGACGAAGAAGTTCTTGCGGATGTAGGCGGCGTCCCGCGCGGCGAAGGTCTGCATCTGGGCGTCGGGCACCTCGCCCAGACGGCGCACCAGGTCACCGGTGCCGTCCTGGGCGAACAGCGGGTCCCAGGCCTCGCCCCACAGGGTCTTGACCACGTTCCAGCCCGCTCCGCGGAAACGGGCCTCCAGTTCCTGCACGATCTTGGAGTTGGACCGCACGGGCCCGTCGAGGCGCTGCAGGTTGCAGTTGATCACGAAGGTGAGGTTGTCCAGGCCCTCGCGGGAGGCCAGCGTCAGGGCGGCCGTCGACTCCGGCTCGTCCGTCTCCCCGTCGCCGAGGAACGCCCACACGCGGGAGGCGGAGGTGTCCTTGATGCCGCGGGCGTGCAGATAGCGGTTGAAGCGTCCCTGGTAGATGGCGCCGAGCGGGCCGAGGCCCATGGACACGGTCGGGAACTCCCACAGCCACGGCAGGCGCCTCGGGTGCGGGTAGGAGGGCAGGCCGTGACCGCCGGCCTCGCGTCGGAAGCCTTCCAACTGCCGCTCGTTCAGTCGGCCTTCGAGGAACACCCGGGCGTAGATGCCCGGCGAGGCGTGCCCCTGGAGGAAGAGCTGGTCGCCGGAGCCGTCCTTTTCCTTGCCGCGGAAGAAGTGGTTGAAGCCGATCTCGTACAGCCAGGCCGCCGAGGCGTAGGTGGAGATGTGTCCGCCCAGGCCGAGGCGGGAGCCGCGGGTGACCATCGCCGCCGCATTCCAGCGGTTCAGGGCGGTGATCCTGGACTCCATCGCGAGGTCGCCGTCGAACGCCGGCTGCGCGGCCGCCGGGACGGTGTTGACGTAGTCGGTGGTGAGCAGTTCCGGCACGGCGAGGCCGGCCCGGGCCGCGTACTCGTGCACCCGCCGGAGCAGGTACACCGCCCGGTCGGGTCCGGCGTTGCGTACGACGGCGTCGAGGGAGGCCTGCCACTCGGCGGTCTCCTCGCGGTCACGGTCGGGAAACTGGTCGAGCTCGCTGCTCGACGGGGAGGCGGCGGGCCGGGACGGGTCACTCATGGCGGCATTCCTCTGTGCGTGGATGGAGGTCGAGGGGAGGGGCGGTTCGGGACCCGGGTGCGGCGGTACGGGCGCACCCGTGCCCCTTCGGCCACTGCGCCGTCGTCCGGTGGCCGTGCAGGGCTCGGCCCGGAGCGGGTGCGTCACGGATGCCGACACCGTGCGCGTGGGGGAGTGGCATCGACTGCGCTCCGTCGTCCCGCGGGCGCGCGACCGATCTCGTACCGATCCGCGCGGTGGCACCTGCCATGACGACTCCCATGCCCGTCTCCTTCGTCGGCGGTGTGACGCATCGGCTGGGCGCCGCTGGCGCGGGTGTCCCTGTGCCCTGCCTTGTAGACCGGACGAAAGGTGTTGTTGTGACACGGTGGTCACTTCCGCGGCGCGGTGGCCGCCTCAGCGGCGGGTGGCCGCTTCCGCAGCCGGTGGTCGTTTCCGCAGCCGGGCGTGCCGGTGGCCGGTGTCCCGCGCCTGTCGCCGGGGAGGATGCGGGTGCGGGACACCGGTGCGTGCGGTCCTACTCCACGAAGTAGGAGTCGTGCCGGTCGAAGAACGCCGAGCGCTCCTCCTCCGAGGCGTTCGCCAGCGTCGACACCTGCTCGAAGTACTCCTCGCGGGGCGCGCCCGGGGTGAACAGCAGGAGCATGTCCGCCGGTGCGTCGGAGTCGTTGCGGAAGGCGTGCAGTCCGCCCTGCGGTACGTGCAGGAAGTCGCCCTTGCGGGCGTCGACCCAGCGCACCCCGTCGAAGACGCGCACGGTGCCGTCCAGGATGTAGAACGACTCCGAGATCCGCTTGTGGTAGTGCGTATTGGGTCCGCCAGCCCGCGGTCGCATCTCGACGCGGTACAGCCCGAACTCGCCGCGTGTGGTCGCGGTGGTGGCCAGGTAGTGGGTGGCGTCCTTGCCCGGCCCGCTCTCACCGAGGTCGGGCGGGGTGGAGGCGGGCCGGAACACGGCACTGACCTCGCCGTCGTCGCCGAAGTACTTCTGTTCCGGGTAGGGGTACGACATGGCTGGTTCCTTTCCTGAGGCGGTCATGCGGCCGCGTGCTCGCCGGGGCGGCTGCACGGCTGCCCTCATACGAGGTGACCGGTGACCGCGGGCAGGTGTGACATGCCCGCGGCCGGTTCGCCGGGCGGGGGTCAGCGGGACAGGCAGTCGTGCCGGGGGTGTCCGCGGCGCAGGGCCCGTACGTCCCGTACCGCCGCGGCGAAGGCTGCGGGGCGTTCCTGGGGCAGGTTGTGGCCGGCGTCCGCCACCTGAAGGTGCAGGCGGGGGCCGGTGAAGTGGTGAGCGGTCGACGACCCGTCCGTCGCGGGGAAGTTGCCGTCGGCGGTGCCGTCCAGGGTGACCGTGGGGACGGTGACCGGAGGAAGGCCGGCGAGGCGTGCTTCGAGAGCTGCGTACGCCTCGGCGCCCGGTGCCAGGCCCAGCCGGTGCCGGTAGGAGTGGACGACGACGTCGACGTAGTCCGGGTTGGTGAAGGCTCCCGCGGCGCGTTCCAGGTCGGCTTCGCTGAAGGCCCACACCGGGGAGTTGCGCTTCCAGATGACCCGGGCGACGCCTCGCGGGTCGGCTGCCAGGCCGGCACGGCCGCGCTCGGTGAGGAAGTAGTAGAAGTACCAGAAGCCCGCCTCCCGTTCGGGGGCGATCGGGTTCATGGCGGCGCCGATGTCCTGGATCAGATAGCCGTTGACGGAGACCAGGCCGAGCACCCGCTCGGGCCACAGCGCCGCGGCGACCGTGGCCGCGCGGCCGCCCCAGTCGTAGCCGGCGAGGAAGGCCCGCTCGATGTCGAGAGCGTCGAGGAGCGCGATGACGTCGGCTCCCAGCGCCGCCTGCTGACCGGAGCGGGGGAGGGAGTCGGTCAGGAACACAGTGGGGCCGTGTCCGCGCAGGTGGGGGACGACGACGCGGAACCCGTTCTCGGCCAGCAGGGGGGCCACCTCGACGTAGCTGTGGATGTCGTAGGGGAAGCCGTGCAGCAGGACGACGGGGTCGCCGTCGGGGGAGCCCGTCTCGTAGTAGGCGACTTCGAGCACGTCGGTCGTGACGCGTCGCAGCGGGTCGAGCAGGGGGAGGGCTGACATGCGAGTCTCCGGCGAAGGACTGGGTGGGGAGGGCGGCCGCCTCTCCGGTCGGGCGCGGCCGGGCTGCGGTGGGTGTCGTGACCGGCTCGCTATGGCGTCCGGCCGCTGCGAGGGCCACGTCCCGGCGACAGTGTGATCGTTGTGTCCGCGGGGGGCACAATGTTGCCGTCAAAAGTGTTTTCGTCATAATGGGTACGCGCGTTCACGGTGTGGTCTCCTCACCACGGGGGTCGTCTCCCTGCACAGACCGGCCGCCGCCGTCCGCTGTGACAGTGAAATACGCCCAGCTCAGCACTGTTTCCTCAGCGCCGGACGGATCTCTTTCGCGATCCGACCCCGAACGCGCCCCAGCTCTCCCGCCGGCCCTGACGGCCGCGGGGGCATCCGACCGACCTAGGTGATGACCATGGAAACCGAAAGTGTCCTGCACCCCAGCTTCCTCGTTCCCGTCGGGCACGTGGAGCCGGTGCCCCGCCGCATCCGGGGCGTGATCGACGGACGCACCGTCTTCGACACCCGGCGCGCCCTGTACGTCTGGGAGTGGCAGGCCTATCCGCAGTTCAGCATCCCGCTGCGGGACCTCGTCGACGGCGTCCTCGACGACGAGGGGTTCGCCGAGGAGCACGGTGCGGGCACGGCCCACCGGCACACCCTGTCCGTGGGCGGGGACTCCCGCCCCGGCGCCGCCTGGGTGTGGGGGCAGGACGCCCCGGCACCGCTGCGGGGCACGGTGCGTTTCGAGTGGGCGGCGATCGACTACTGGTTCGAGGAGGACGAGCCCGTCTTCGTCCACCCCAGAAGCCCGTACTCGCGGGTGGACGCCGTGCGTTCCTCCAGCAGCGTCCGCGTGGAGGTGGAGGGCGTGGTCCTGGCGGAGGCGCCGTCGTGCGTAAAGCTGTTCGAGACCGGCCTGCCGACCCGCTACTACCTCGACCGCGCGCACGTCGACTGGAGCCGGCTGCGGCGGTCGGACACGGTGACCCGCTGCCCGTACAAGGGCACGACGAGCGGCTACTGGTCGTTCGACGGCGCCACGGCTGCTCACGAGGACATCGCCTGGGCGTACGACTTCCCGACCATCCACGCCAACCGCATCGCGGGCCTGACCGCCTTCTACAACGAGCACGTCGACCTCTTCGTGGACGGCGAGCCGCTGCCGAAGCCCGGCACACCCGCGCCCTGACCCCCGCTCCTGGACCGTGCTGAACGGTCCGGGCCTGTCGGTGTCACACATCCGCCGCCGGTCTGGTCCCATGGTGTGAAAAGTCCTCCCCAATCACCAGCGAGGGACCACACTATGAGCGACATCGTTCTCGAGCCTGCCGCGCAGGATTTCGCCGACGCGACCGCCAAGCCGCCGCTGCTGTACGAGCGCGGGGTCGAGGGCGCGCGCCGACTGCTCGACGACGTGCAGGCGCAGCCCGTCGAGAAGCCCGACGTGGACGACAAGTGGATCACCGTCCCGGCGGACGTCGGCGATGTGCGGGTGCGCATCGTCAGGCCCGTCGGCAGCACCGGCCCCCTGCCCGTCGTCCTGTACGTGCACGGCGGCGGCTGGATCCTCGGCAACGCCGGCACGCACGACCGGCTCGTGCGTGAACTGGCCGTCGGGGTGAACGCCGCGCTGGTCTTCGTCGAGTACGACCGCTCGCCGGAGGCCAAGTACCCGGTGGCCATCGAGCAGGCCTACGCCACCGCCCGGTGGATCACCGCCGAGGGGACGGGCGAAGGGCTCGACGCCTCCCGCCTGGCCGTCGCCGGTGACTCGGTCGGCGGCAACATGACCGCCGCGCTCACCCACATGGCAAAGCGGCGGGGCGACGTGACCTTCGTGCACCAGTCGCTGTACTACCCCGTCACCGACGCGGCCCAGGACACCGAGAGCTACCGGACCTTCGCCCACGGCCCACATCTGACGGCCAAGGCCATGGAATGGTTCTGGGACGCCTACACCACCGACCCCGCCGAGCGCGCCCAGATCACCGCTTCCCCGCTGCGGGCGACGCTGGAGGACCTCCGGGGTCTGCCGCCGGCGTTCGTCGTCGTCGACGAGAACGACGTGCTGCGCGACGAGGGCGAGGCCTACGCCCGCAAGCTCGTCCAGGCCGGCGTCCCGACGACCAGCATCCGCTACAACGCGTCCCTGCACGACTTCATGATGCTGAACCCGGTGCGCGGCACCCAGGCGTCGACCGCCGCGATCGAGCAGGCCGTGCACGTTCTTCGCAAGGCTCTGGGAACCGACTGACACCGTTCACACGACCGCATTCCCTGAACCGTCGAAAGGCCACTCCCATGAGTGCACCCAAGCCCACCATCGTCCTCGTGCACGGCGCGTTCGCGGACGCCTCCAGTTGGAACGGCGTCGTGGACAAACTGCTCGCGCACGACTATCCGGTGATCGCCGCCGCCAATCCGCTGCGCGGACTCACCACCGACGCCGAGTACGTCCGGCAGCTCGTGACGTCCCTCGACGGCCCCGTCGTCCTCGTCGGGCACTCCTACGGCGGGTCCGTCATCAGCACCGCGGCCAAGGGGCTCCCCCAGGTCAAGGCCCTCGTCTTCGTCGCGGCGTTCCTGCCGGACGAGGGCGAGAGCGCCGTCACCCTGTCGGGCAAGTTCCCCGGCAGCACCCTCGGCGACACGCTCCGGCCCGTGCCGGTGACGCTGCCCGACGGCAGCCAGGTCACGGACCTGTACATCGAACAGGGCAAGTTCCACGCGCAGTTCGCCGCCGACGTCCCCGAGGAGACCACCGCCGTCATGGCCGCGACACAGCGGCCCGTGACCGATGCCGCCCTGGCGGAGGGGGCGTCCGCGCCCGCGTGGCGGGACATTCCCTCCTGGGTGCTCGTGGCGGACGAGGACCGGAACATCCCCCCGCAGGCGCAGACCTACATGGCCGAGCGGGCCGAGGCCTCCGTCATGAGGGTCTCCGCCTCCCACGCGGTCAGCGTCTCGCGGCCCGGTGACGTGGCCCGCCTGATCAACGAGGCGGCACAGGCGACCGCTTGAGCATGCGCGGCACGCGCAGGACACGTCCGTCGGCCGATCACACGTCGATCGGCCGACGGACGAGGCGTCACGGCAGCGGCGCGGGCTCGGCGAGCAGCGTGGGCACCGTGATGACGGTGAGGTCCCTGGTCAGCATCCGATGAACGGGACAGCGCCCCGCGACGACCAGGAGCTGGTCCCGCTGTGCCGGCGTCAACTCCCCGACGAGTCCCACGTTCTTGACGATCTGTCCCTGTGGGTCGAAGCGGACCGCGACGTCCACCCGGTCCAGCGGCCATTCGTGCCGTTGCGCGTAGGCCCGGACCGCCATGGACGTGCACGAGCCGAGCGCCGCCAGGAGGAGTTCGCCCGGGGTGGGGCCGGTGTCGGTGCCGACAGGCTCCGGCTCGTCGGCCGTCAGACGGTGTGTGCCGATCGCCACGGAACGCGCGAGCTGCCTTCCTTCGGCCACGGTGACGATACGTGTGTTCATGCTGTGCCTTCCAGCCGAGGTGCGGGCAGAGACACCATTGGTGCCTCCCGGGACTTAGACCGTGCGAAGCGCCCGCCTGTGACGGTGGGCGTGTGCCCGCACCCGGCTGCAAGGAGGGTGCGCGGGACGGCGGTTGCCGAGCCGCGGGCGATCAGCGGGCGATCAGCGGGACTGGTCGGTCGGGCGTACGAGGATCTCGTTGACGGCGACGTGATCGGGCTGGGTGACGGCGTAGACCACCGCGGCCGCGATGTCCTCCGGCTGCAAGGTCCGCATCGACTCGGCCATGGCCCTGACCGCGGCACGCTTGGCCGGGTCCGTGATGTGGTCGGCCAGCTCGGTCGAGACGAATCCCGGCTCCACGACGACGACCCGCACGCCCTGCTCGGTCACCTCCTGGCGCAGCGCCTCGTTGAAGGCGTTGATCCCGAACTTGGTGGCGGAGTAGACCGCGGCGCCGGCCGAGGAGACGCGGCCCGACGTGGAGGAGATCTGGACCACCGCACCACGGGAGCGCAGCAGATGGGGCAGCGCCGAGTGCACGACGTACATGGAGCCCAGCAGGTTGGTCTCCACCATGCGGGTCCAGTCCGTCAGGTCCGCGTCCAGGACGGGGCCGCTGAGCATGACACCGGCGTTGTTCACCACGATGTCGAGAGTGCCGAAACGCGCGACGGTCGCATCGACAGCCCCGCGCACGGACCCGGGGTCACTGACGTCCATGTCGAGGACGAGCACCTCGCCGGGAGCCTCCTCGGCCAGTGCTTCGAGCCGGTCGGTCCTGCGGCCACCGACGGCGACTACGGCTCCCGCCTTGGACAGGGCCAGTGCGGTTGCCCTGCCGATGCCGGACGAGGCGCCGGTCACGAGGGCGACTTTGGGGTCGAGAACAGAACGCATGTCATCTCCAGGAGACGTGACGGAGTGAGTGAGGCGGGCAGGCCCGTCGCGCGAAGGCAGGACTGGGGCGGCCCGAGAAGGTGACCGAGAGGTCATGTTGTGTCAGCGTAACACTGAACACGATCAGCGATTCATACTCAGTGTTAATGTTGTGATGCGCAGAGGGAGGCGGCATGACCGGCAGGACAGTGGCGGGGCCGGCCAGGGCGGACGGTGCCCGCAATCGACGGCTGCTCCTGCGGGCGGCGACGGAGGCGTTCGCCGAGTGCGGGGTGGACGTGTCGATGCACGAGATCGCCCAGCGGGCGGGCGTCGCCAAAGGCACGGTGTTCCGGCACTTCCCGACGAAGGACGACCTGCTCGCGGCCATCATGATGCAGTTGCTCGACCGATTGCTCGACACCGCCGACGGACTCCTGCGCGCCGACGACGCCGGCCGTGCGCTGCGGGACTTCATGGCCCACGGCGTCGGCCTGCTCGCCGCCGACCGGGCCTTCTGCGAGGTCATCGGCCGCCCCTCCCTGCAGCACGCGGACGTACGCGACGCGATCGACCGGCTCTGCGACACGGTCGAGGACCTGACCGCCCGGGCGCGACAGCAGGGCGCCGTCCGCGACGACATCACCGGAACGGACATCGTGCTGCTCCTCGGCGGTGTCCATCAGACCGCCCAGCCGCTGCTGGACCGCGAACCGCGCGCCTGGCAACGCTTCCTGGAGATCGCGTTCGACGGCCTGCGCGCCCGGGACCGCGCCACGCTGCCCTACCCGCCCCCCGCCCGACTGCGGCTGGCGGACCCGTCGGCCCGCTCCGCACCGACGAACACGTGACACTAAGTGGCACACCGTCTGTGTGTGGTGAATTCATGCCGCGGTTTCCGTCCCGGTCGGCCCTTCGACCAGCCGGTTCCGGACGGATGCGGGTAACGTCGGAGGCATGCCGTCACGGCGGCTGCGGCTCCGAACTTCCGTCGGTGTGGGGGTCGCTCCATGGATAGGGACGTTGGCGCGGTACCGCTGGCCGAGTCACTCGACGAGCGGCGGCATCTCCTGGAGGTCGCCTGCCGCGCGCTCGACAGCCGCGTCGCGGCCGAACGCGTCGTCGACGAGGCCTACCGGCGGTGGTACTGCCTCACCGACCTGGAGCGCGTCCGAATGGCGGCCCCCCGTGTCTGGCTCACCCAGGTCGTGGACGAGGCATGCCTGACGCCACCGGAGCCGGAAAGCGAGGAGCGCCGGTCCCGGACGCCCCGGCCGTCGTACGGCGAGGATGTCGAACTGGTCGAGCGGGCCCGGCTGAGCGTACGAACTCAGCGCGCGCGGCCGGCCCCGGCGCACAGCCGGCATGAGATCAGCGAAGCCGTCCGGCAGGCGTGCGGTGATCAGGACGGCCCCCGTCTGAGGTCCCTGCTGGCCCCCGAGGTGACGGCCTTCTTCGACAGCGGCGGAAAGATCCGGGCCCTGACCCGGCCCGTCCGAGGCGACGAGCAGGTCGCCCACAGCCTGCTGATCCTGCTATCCGGACAGCGGCGCATCACCCTGGACACCGGGTCGGTGAACGGACGAACGGGCCTCGTCGCCCGGTACGACGGCCAGGTGGCCGCGGTTCTCATCCTCGACGTCGCCGACTCGCTCGTCTCGCACGTCTGGGCGGTCCTCAACCCCGACAAGCTGCGTAACTGGAACCGCCCGGTTCCCTGGTGAGTTCACGCCCCGCGATGTCCATGGAAGGCGTGTGCAGCGGAGAACAGCGGGCGCGGGAGCCGAGGAAGGAGGCGATCTTGTCGGGGTTGAACACCCACAGGACCTGGTGGATCCCCCGGCGTGTGGCCGCGATCGTCATGAAGACGGCGGGCCGGCCGTCCCGGTACAGCAGGACCCCGGCGCGCCCGTTGGCCACCACGCGCGCGACCTCGACCGTCGGCCAGAACCGTGAAGAGGCGGTCGACAGGTTCGCCACCCGGGCGCGGCCGACCACGGGTACGCGGGCCGCGCCGCGCAGCCCGTTGCCGTCGGACAGACTGACCGCGTCGGGCGTCAGGAGCGCCTCCAGCGAGGCCACGTCCCCTTCCTGGGCGGCCGCGACGAACGCCTCCAGCAGTCTGCGGTGCTCCTGGGCGTCCACGCTGTCGCGCTCGTCGCCGGTGAGATGCCTGCGCGCCCTGCTCACGACCTTCCTGACGTTGACGGGGGTCAGGCGCAGGATCTCCGCGATCTCCGGATAGCCGTAGTCGAAGGCCTCCCTCAGCACGTACGCGGCCCGTTCGACCGGTGTGAGCTTCTGCAGGACGAGGAGTAGGGCCAGTTCCAGGGCTTCGGCGCGTTCGGCACCGGCCACCGGGTCGACGCTGGTGTCGACGGGCTCGGGCAGCCACGGACCGATGTAGGTCTCGCGCCGGACGCGGGCGGACTGCGCCACGTTGATGGCCAGCCTCGTCGTCGTGCTCGACAGGAACGCCGCGGGGCTGAGCACCACGGAACGGTCGGTTCGCTGCCAGCGCAGCCACGCCTCCTGCACGACGTCCTCGGCATCCGCAGCGCTGCCCAGTACCCGGTAGGCGATGCCGAAAAGGCGGGGCCGTAGTTCCACGAAGGTGGAAACGGCCTCACCGAGATTCGTGTCCGCGGGGGATGCCGCCGCGGGGGGTGCCTCTGTGTACATGATCCTCCTGACTCCATTCCTCCGAGTCCCGGGTTGCAGGAATGCGGCCACGAGGCGCTCACGGACCCGGCGATCGTCTCCCCCTCAACGACCGGGGGAACCGAGGCGTTGTGACAGTGATTTCGAAGCCCTTTCACCGGCGGTGGAACGGTGATCCTGTGACGGTGGATCCGCGTTGCCGTGAACGAAAAGGGGCCTGTCGTTCCACGCCCCGTGGAACGACAGGCCCCTCGCACTGCGCCTACTGCTGCTGGGCGAGCCAGTCACCGAAACGCGTCTCGCCGATGCGCGCGTCCGGGCCGGGCAGCAGGGTTTCCTCCTGGAGCTCGGCGCCGAAGTACGGGGCGTGCGTGTCGGTGACGACCGTGCGCGGGTCGTTCTTGGCGGCCAGGCCCTTGCGGATGAGCTCGTCCAACTGGAAGGTGTCGGGGCCGGCCACCTCGACGACGCCGTTGACCGGTGTGCCCACGGCGGTGCGGCCCACGGTGGCGGCGACGTCGTCCGAATGGACGGGCCGGATCTTCACCGGGGCCAGCCTGACGGTGTCTCCCTCGGTCGCCGACTCGGCGATGCCCTTCATGAACTCGAAGAACTGCGTGGCGTGGACGATCGACCACGGGATCCCGGAGGCCTTGATCAGTTCCTCCTGCGCCTGCTTGGCACGGAAGTAGCCGCTCTCCTGCAGCCGTTCCGTGCCCACCACCGAGAGGGCGACGTGGTGGGTGACACCGGCGTTCGCCTCGGCCTTGAGCAGGTTGGTGGTGGAGGTGCGGAAGAACTCCATGACGTCGTCGTCCGCGAAGGAGGGGGAGTTGGAGACGTCGACCACGACGGCCGCGCCCTCCAGGACCTCGGCCAGGCCCTCGCCCGTCAGCGTGTTGACGCCGGTGTTCGGGGCGGCCGCCACGGCCTGGTGGCCGTGTTCGTTGAGCCTGCTGACGACCTTCGAGCCGATCAGTCCGGTGCCGCCGATCACTACGACCTTCATGAGGACGTTCCTTTCGCTGTTTCTCGTGTGCTGTCTGCACCGGATAGGACCGGGAGACCATCGGTGTTGTGACACCGTTTTCGATCGATCCGGGAATTGCCCTTCCGGTTCGTCCGTCGGCTCTTCCGTCGAACGAGGGGCATTTCTATTCGACGAGTTTTCCGTCCGCCGAGACGTCCTCCATCAGGACCGCGATCTCGTCGGGAATGGCACTGATGGGTTCGCGGGTGATGCCGTCGGTCGGGGACCAGACGAGGTTCACCTGGAGCGCGGGGTCCATGGCGGGGTAGTCGCTCCGGTTGTGGCATCCGCGTGTCTCGCGCCGCTCCAGAGCCGCCTCCAGGGTGGCCCGGGCCGCCATCGCGGCCGACTTGAGGTCGAAGGCATGGGCGAGGTCCTGGAAGCCCGCGATGTCCGGATGGACGCCCACGTTCTCCATGCGCTTCTCGATGGTGTCCAGTTCCGCCAGCCCGGTGCGCAGGCCTTCCTCGTCACGGACCACGCCCGCGTGCTCGGTCATGGTGTTGCGGATGGCGCGCTGGAGCGCGCGTACGTTCTCGGGCCCGTCCGCGGCGAGCAGGTCGTCGACCTCCCCCCGCGCCTGTGCCACCGCGGCGGCCGAGCGCGGCTGTGCGGTCAGCGACTCCGAGTAGGCGGCGGCCGCCTGGCCGGTGAGACGGCCGTACACCAGCAGTTCGATGAGGCTGTTGCCGCCGAGCCGGTTGGCGCCGTGCAGTCCGCTGGAGGCCTCACCGATGGCGTACAGGCCCCGCACGTCCGTGCTGTGGTCCTCGGGGCGGACCCACACTCCGCCCATCGAGTAGTGCGCGGTGGGCGCGACCTCGATGGGCTCCCGGGTGATGTCCAGCATCTGCAGGTCCAGGAGGGTCTGGTAGACGCGGGGGAGCCGGTTCATGATCGTCTGCCGGGGCAGGTGGGAGACGTCCAGCCACACCCCGCCGTTGGGTGTGCCGCGGCCCTCCTTGATCTCGGTGTAGGAGGCCAGGGCGACCCGGTCGCGGGTGGACAGTTCCATGCGTACGGGGTCGTAGCGGTTCATGTACCGCTCGCCGAGCGCGTTGCGCAGGATGCCGCCCTCGCCGCGGGCCGCCTCGCTGACCAGGGTCCCGGCGGCGTTCTCGGGCTCGATGATGCCGGAGGGGTGGAACTGGACGAGCTCGGGGTCGCGCAGCCGGGCCCCGGCCTCCGCGGCCAGCCGGAAGGAGTCACCGGTGTTCTCGTCGCGCCGGGAGGAGGTGCGCCGCCAGATCCGGGTGTGCCCGCCGGCCGCGAGGATCACGGCGTCCGCGTGCACCAGGTAGCGCTTGCCGTCCGTCAGACCGAAGCCGTAGGCGCCGAACACGGCACCGTCGTGGACCAGCAGACGCGTGATGTAGACGCTGTCGAGCACCGGTATGTGCAACTGGTTCGCGCGCCGGATGAGCGTGCGCTGGATCTCCAGGCCCGTGTAGTCGCCGGCGAAGGCGGTGCGGCGGAACTTGTGGGCGCCGAAGAAGCGCTGCGAGATACGGCCGTCCTCCTCACGGGCGAAGGCCATGCCGTAGCGCTCCAGGTCGTCGATGCCGAGGGCGGCGCCGCGGGTGACGATCTCGGCGGTGCGCGGGTCGCCGAGGAGGTAGCTCTCCTTGAGGGTGTCCGCGGCGTGCTGCTGCCAGGTGTCCTCGGGGTCCATGGTGGCGAGGGCCGCGTTGATCCCGCCGGCGGCGAGGGAGGTGTGGGTGTCCTCCTTGGGGCGCTTGCCCACGGCGAGGACGTCGACGCCGGCCTCGGCCAGTTCGATGGCCGCGCGCAGGCCCGCTCCGCCGGTGCCGATCACCAGCACCGTTGTGGAAAGACGTTGTTCGGTGGCAACCACGATTGCTCCCATCGCTCGGGGTGGTCACCTGCTACGACCGGACGGAGCGAGCGTTTGTGACATCGACGTGCGGGGGCGACCCCACCCCGACCGGGTGCCGAACGGTGTCACACCCCCGCGGCCGGGCCGGTCATACCGGCACACCGGCCGGGCGCACGAACACCGTGCGCTCGACAACTGCCGGGTGTCGAAGGGGAGGTGGGGTCGATGACCTACGTCATCGCGGAGCCGTGCGTCGACGTCAAGGACCGGGCGTGTGTGATCGAGTGCCCGGTCGACTGCATCTACGAGGGCGAGCGGACCCTGTACATCAATCCCTGGGAGTGCGTCGACTGCCACGCCTGCGAACCGGTCTGCCCGGTCGAGGCCGTGTTCCACGAGGACGACCTGCCGCCGCGGTGGGTGCGGTACCGGTCCGTGAACGCCGAGTACTTCCGCGACGCACCGGGGGAGAGCACCGGGCGGGCTGCCGGGGCCGACCACCCCGTGGTCGCGGCCCTGCCCCCGCAGAGCCGGAGCAAGAACGACCTGTCCGCCTTCGCCGCCCGCAAGGAGGAAGCCGCCGACGCCGACCTGTGGTTCCCGTCCTGAACCCCGCGGCCCAGGAGGGGGAGAACCGGCAGGTCAGGCGCCCAGGGACAGCACGTAAGGGGTCAGCTTGGCCGGGTTCATCACCCACATGATCCGTTCGATGCCCGATGCGGACGCGTCCACGCACAGCAGGGCCACAGGAGCCCCGTCCCGTGTGATGAGCACGGCGGGGTCGCCGTTGGCCTGGACGAACCGGGTCTCGGCGTCCGGCCAGAACCGTGGGGCGAAGGCGGACAGGTACCGGGAGACGTGGTCGCGGCCGATGACGGGGATCCTGGACGCGCCGCGGATGCCGCCGCCGTCCGAGTAGCTGACGACGTCCGAGGTCAGGAGGTCCTCCAGGGTGGAGAGATCCCCCGTGCGTGCGGCGGAGAGGAAGCCTTCGAGCAGACGCCGGTGGGCCGCCGGGCTGACGCGCTCCTTGCGCTCGGCACCGAGGTGCTTGCGCGCCCGGCTGACCAACTGCCGGGCGTTCGCCTCACTGGTCTCCAGGATGTCGGCGACCCGCCCGTAGGGGTAGTCGAACGCCTCCCGCAGCACGTACGCGGCGCGTTCCACCGGGTTGAGCTTCTCCATCACCAGCAGTACGGCCAGCTCGACGGCCTCGGCGCGTTCCGCACCCAGGTGCGGGTCCTGGGTGGTGTCGACCGGCTCGGGGAGCCATGGGCCGACGTAGGACTCCCGGCGTACCCGCGCGGACTGGGCGAGATTGATCGCGAGCCGGGTGGTGACCGTGGTCAGGAAGGCGGCTGGTTCATGGACCTGCGCGCGGTCGGTGTTCTGCCACCGCAGCCAGGTGTCCTGGACGATGTCCTCGGCTTCGACGGCGCTGCCGAGGATGCGGTACGCGATGCCGAACAGCCGCGGTCGTGCCGACAGGAAGGCGTCGAGTCCGCGGTCGGAGGTGTCGGGGTGGGCGCCGGCGCGCATGGGGTCGTCCCTTCTGGCGGTGCGCCCATCATGCTACGCGCGACGAGGAGAGGGGCGCGCTGTGGGCCGCAGATGCCCCACGCTATCTCCTTCGCGATCCATGGTCACACGATGGCAATCGCTGTGCCGGGACACGGGCGCGGCGCCGGGCGGCCTTGTCGGGCGAATCCGGGGGTGTCACAGATCTGTTCGGTCCCCGGTCACCAGTGAGGAACAACGTTCACGCCTACGGAAGGTGCAACACCGTGTCGGACAACACGACAGCACACGATCACTCCGCCCACGGCCACTCCGCCCACGGCCACGGCGACCAGGAGGGGACCGCCGGCTGGATGACGGCGGCGAAGGTGCTCCAGGACGCCGCTCCCCTGACCATCGCGGAGGGGGCGTCGGCCATGACCATCCTCGTCGAGTGGGAGCCGGGCGACCCGGGCACGCCCCCGCACCGGCACTCCGGCCCGGCCTTCGGATACGTCGTCGAGGGCGCGGTCCGCTTCGAGCTGGAGGGCGAGCCCGAGCGCGTGGTGGAGGCGGGCGGAACCTTCTGGGAGCCCGGTGGCGACGCCATCCACTACCAGGACGGCAACGCGCTGTCGGACGCGCGCACCCGGTTCGTGGTGACCATGCTGTGCGCTCCGGGCAAGCCCATGCTGGAACTGGTCGACGAGAAGGAACTGGCGGAGCGCGCCCATCTGCGGGCACCGCGCCCCACCGCCTGACGGGGCACGGATCCGGCATGGGCACGCCCGTCGTCCTGGTGCACTGCATGCTGACGCTGCTCTTCGTCGTGGTGCTCGTGCACGGCCTGGCACGGGGCGTCAGGGCACCCGGCCCAGGGGTCCGTGTCCGGGCGGACCTACTGCTGCACGCCGCCATGGCTCTGTCCATGGCGGCGATGCCGTGGATCCATCTCGGTGCCGGCCAAGCCGCCGTCGCGAGCGGTGCCTTCACCGTCTGCGCGATGTGGTTCCTGCTGCCGGTCGGCCGGGGAGCAGCCGAGGGGACGTCGGCGACGGCCCACCGGCTGCCGCAGGCGGCCGGGATGGCGGCGATGGCGTGGATGCTGCGCGCACCGGGGACGGGGCTGCCGCACGAACACCTCGGCGCGGCGGCCGCGCATTCCGCCGGGCCGGGCGCCCTTCCGGGCGGTCCCGCGATCACACTGTCGCTGGCGTCCTGCCTGCTGGCGTACGCCCTCTGGTCGCTGACCCGCCCCATGCCCTCCCTGCGCACGGCTGCGACCCCCGCCCGCCGCGCCGCGACGACGACGCCGTCACAGCACGTGAGCGAGGGGGCGATGGCACTGGGGACGGCTGTGATGCTGGTGCTGCCACACTGAGTGCGGGACGAGATGGACGATCCCTTGAGTGGGCGCTCCACGCGTGGCTCCGCCCGGCGTGAAGCGCCCCGCTCACAGGTCCCTCGCCCCCGGGCAGTGGCGCCGGAATTCTTCGAGTACGCGTTCGTCGACAGCCCTGACGTCCCACCACGTGCTGTCCACTTCGGACAGGACGACCATCAGCCTGTCCTGGGCGAACCCACGTGCTTCGGCGTCGATCAGTTGGAGGGAGGGGGTCGTGAGGGACAACAGCGTCAACGTGTCCATTCCGGCGTCCGCGGACAGCCGTTCCATCTCGGCGCAGCGGGGGTCGACCATGTCGTCGATCTCGACGCGCCACGTCAGGTCCAGGCCGCAACTGCCGAGCCGAACCAGTAGTTCAGCGAGGGTCACGTAGTGCTTTCCGTGCCAGGCCGGAAACGTGATCCCCTTCATCTCCGCCTCTGCTTCAGCCGTGTCGCGTGACAAGTGGCCCCCTTCGTATGCGTCGAACACTAGGTGCGCATCGACATGCACGCGATGTCTCCCCGCCGCATCGGCCTGTGCGGGCCGGTGTCGAGCGGTGCGATGTCGGTCACGACGGGCTCCCGTAGACCGCCTTGCTGCGCATCAGGAAGTCCGAGAGGTAGCTGTCGTGGGGGACGCCCGGGGCCATCCAGTGGGTCGGCTGATCGCCGGAGTACACGTTGGCGATGGTGGGCTCCGCTGTGAGGGTCTCCCACAGCTCGCGGTCCCGGGTCAGTGCCGAGAGCACGAGCGTGTCGCGCAGGGGCGCGATGCCGTCCGCCCGGGTCCAGGGGGCGATCCATACGCAGGGGAAGGGCAGTTCGGTGCGGAGCTGGGCGGCCCGCGCGCTCGTGGTCCGGTGCACGGCGGGACGCAGTACGGCGCTGCCGTCTCCGAGGTCGTCCGCGATTCCGTCACCGCCGAGCCAGGCGGGCGTCCCTGCCGCCACACCCTTCAGGTACGTGTCGAGCGCTCGCGCCCGTTCCAGCGGGCAGACCGGCAGACGTGCCCTTTCGTCCTGCGGGGGAAGGCTGGGCAAGTCGGCCAGACGGGCCGAGAGAGCTTCGGCGAGCGGGTCGGGATCACCCTCGACGAGGATCGCGGTGGCGTTGACGCACGCGGTTCCGCCCTCGCCGGCGACGGACGCGACGAGGGTGTCCAGATGGTCACGCCAGTCGGTGTCCGCGGTGATGAGGATCTTCGACCGTCCCGGCCCCTGCGGCAGGACCCGCGCATCATGCGCGTACTTGGCCACCACGTCGTCACCGCCGTAGACCACCGCCCGGTCCGCACCGTGGACGAGCGTGTCGGCGGTCGGGTGGTCGGTGGGCAGCAGCATGAGCTGGTCGTCCCGGACCCCTGCCTGACACAGTGCCGCCACGAGCCGGTGCGGGGTGAAGGGCTCGCGCCGGGACGGGCGGACGGCGACACGGTAGCCCAGCGCCAGGGCCTCCAGCCACACACGGTGTACGCCCGGGTGGTTGCCGGACGCGTTGACGGCGAACACCTCGCCCCGACGCGCCCACACCGTGTGCGTCTCGTGCAGGACGGGATCGTCCGGGCCGCGGGCGGCGCCGCGTGGTCTGCCGCGGTCGGCGGACGAGGGAGCATGCCGTACGAAGTGCGCTGTGCCCCGCGTCGCGGCACGCACCGCCGCGAGCGGCATGCCCGAGGTCCGGCTCACGAGACGCTCGTACTCCCGCACGCTCAAGCCCCCCACGGTCCCCGCGGCGAACGCCTCGCCCGCGGCGGCGAACACCGTGTCGAGGTCACCCGCCGCGATGGGAGGGGCCTGCCGCAGGGCGGCGAGCGACCGCGACACGTACAGCGGGGGAACGAGACTCAGCCGTGCGACCGGGGCGCCGGTCACGTCCGTCACCGTGCTGGGCACACGTGTGCGGTAGGGGCCGCGCGGCCCCAGAGCGTCGAGGTGCAGCGGGTCGGTCGTCCGCACGGGGCCCATCAGTAGACACCCTCGACGATCGTCTCGCCCTCGACGGCGGGAACCGGCGCCACGTCGGCGACGGCGTCCCCGGCGTTGCCCTCGACCGGACGCACCCGCAACGCGGTGTCCCGCTCCCTGTTGTTGGGGATCAGCATGGACTTGCTGACGTGGCTCACCACCACCTGACCCCGCTCGCCCTCCGCCACCTGCCGCCCGGTGTCGGGGTCCACGACGGTCAGGAAGACGTACGGGGACACCGGGTCGAACACACATGGTTCCTGCGCGGTCAGGCCGACCCGCTCCAGCAGCGCGGTGAGCATCATGGTGTTGCCGTACATCCCGATCACCGGCACGTCGGGAAAGACCTCGGTCCGCAGCAGGTCGCGGGTGTCGGGGTCCATGTGGGTGCCGCCCCAGACGACGGCCTTGGCGCGGGAGTTGATGATCTCCACGAGGTCGTTGTCCCGGGCGAAGCGCTCCAGCATCGGTGTGGTGGCCGCGACGACACCGATGTCCTGGCCGAGCAGGATGCGCCGGCACTGATCGACGAGATGGTCGGTGTAGGCGTCGACCTCGTCACGGCGGCCGGCGGCGACGAGCTTCTTGACCCAGCGGGGGTCCATGTCGACCCCCAGACCCGGGCTTTCGAGGCTTGCCGCGGCCCGTTGCAGCACGTCGCCCACGAGGTGGGGGCCGGTGGGAGCCACGGTCAGCCACAGCGCCCCGGTGGGCAGGCCGTGGTCCTGGAGCCGGCGGGTCACCTGCTGCGTACCGTGCCGCGCCCAGTCGTCCATCTGTACGACCCGCTTGGGCGCCCCGGTCGTGCCGCCGCTCTCGAAGACGTGCAGCGGTCGGGCCCCGGGGCCGTAGCCGCGAGGGACGAGATCGAGCACCCGTACGTCGCGCAGCTCGTCCGTCAGCTCGGGGAAGAGCGCCAGGTCCGCCACGCCCTTGACGTCATGGCGGGGGTCGAAACCGAGCCGGCCGGCCCGTTCGAGCCAGTACCGGGACCCGGTCTCGGGAGTGAAATGCCACTGCATGGCCGCCCTGACGAACTCGTCGGGGTCCACCCCGTCGAAGGGGCCGGCGTCCAGAACGGTGAGTGAGCCGAACGGCATGGAACCGCCTTTCTCGAAGTCGTGGAGGCCGGGCGGTGGTTGTGCCGGGCGCCCTGGCCTCGCAGACAGGACCGAGGAGCACCGGTGTCTGTGACAGCCTCATCGGTGACCACCATGTGACAACATGGCATGCGATAGTGTTTCGGTCGTTTCTCGACGGCGGTGGTTCTCCCCGCCGTTCGGTACGGGGGCCACGAGTGAGGGGATAACCATGGCCGAGCTGTTCTACGACGCCGACGCCGACCTGTCCGTCATCCAGGGCCGCAAGGTCGCGGTCATCGGTTACGGCAGCCAGGGCCACGCCCACGCGCTGTCGCTCCGTGACTCGGGTGTCGACGTGCGTGTCGGTCTGCACGAGGGCTCCAAGTCCAAGGTGAAGGCCGAGGAGCAGGGCCTGCGCGTGGTGACGCCGTCCGAGGCCGCCGCCGAGGCCGACGTCATCATGATGCTCGTCCCGGACCCGGTGCAGGGCCGGGTGTACGAGGAGTCCGTCGCCCCCCACCTGGTGGACGGTGACGCGCTGTTCTTCGGGCACGGTTTCAACATCCGCTTCGGCTTCATCAAGCCGCCGGCGGGCGTCGACGTGTGCATGGTCGCCCCGAAGGGCCCGGGCCACCTGGTGCGCCGCCAGTACGAGGAGGGCCGGGGCGTCCCGTGCCTGGTGGCGGTGGAGCAGGACGCGTCGGGCAGCGCTCTCCCGCTGGCGCTGTCGTACGCCAAGGGCATCGGCGGCACCCGCGCGGGTGTCATCAGGACGACCTTCACCGAGGAGACCGAGACCGATCTGTTCGGTGAGCAGGCCGTACTCGCCGGTGGGGTGACCGCGCTGGTCAAGGCCGGTTTCGAGACGCTGACCGAGGCCGGTTACCAGCCGGAGATCGCGTACTTCGAGTGCCTGCACGAGCTGAAGCTCATC
>NZ_JBVJPC010000015.1:0-205359 GCF_055582845.1 Streptomyces sp. NPDC107471
CACGGAGCCGGTCGCGAGCAGGATGTGGCGGCCCTGGATGCGCTGGCCGTTGACATCGACGGAGGTCGGCGACGACAGCCGGCCCTCACCCTCGACATAGGTGATGTCGCGTGCCTTCACCAGGCCGGTCAGACCTCGGCAGAGTCCGGCGACCGTGTCGTCCTTGTAGCGCTGTACGGACGCCATGTCGATGCTTTCGAAGGAGGCCCTGACTCCGAACAACGCCGCGTCGCGGGCCTGGTCGGCGATCTCGCCCGCGTGCAGCAGGGCCTTGGTGGGGATGCACCCGTTGTGCAGGCAGGTGCCCCCCAGCTTGTACTTCTCGACCATTGCCGTGCGCAGGCCGAGTTGGGCACCGCGCAATGCGGCTGCGTACCCCGCGCTGCCGGCACCGAGCACTACGAGATCGAAGCTTTCGGAGGCTTCCGCCATGGGGGCCCCTGCCTTTCACGTTGTCTGTTTGCATGGAGAAGCCCCGCCTACGAGGTTTCACGCCTTGGTGCGACGTCGCGTGCGGCGCAGTCGAATGTGTCGCCGACAGGCAGCGATTCCGCCACGGAGGCGCCGTGACGGCCATGCACGCCGGCAGGGTCATCGCCCTCCTCGGCACAGGACGTCAGCGTCGGGAAAACCTCGTCCGCGCAGCCTTCTCGACGACGCGCAGCCGCGGTGTCTCCCGGAAAGACGCCGTCCGCGACGCACGGCCGGCAGTCGCCGTCGTGCCGTGCCGCTTGTGAGAAGCCCGCAGAGTCGTGGCTCCGTCCCGTCTCGGCCCGAGCGATGCGCGCGCCCCGCACCATCTGGCTTCAAGCAAGACCCATCAGGATCGATTCTGCGTCTACTCGGCGTCGCGGATCGCCACCAGCCCGCGCTGGTGCCACTGCTTGCGCACCACCCTCGGTGACGTCGAACTCCCGGCCAGTAAGAACCGAGCCGAATGGGGCCGCCAACCCAGTAATGCCGCAACAGGCGGCGATCGGCGTCCAACGTGCCCATACGCATCCACGGCTGACGTATCAGCCAGACGCAGAGAGGAGGGGCCAGTGGCGACGCCTCCCCCTCAACGGCTCTCACCTGGGGGTCAGAACGAAAGCTGTACGGAACGCCGCGCTCGGTTCGAGCAGGAGGCACTGGCACACCGGCGATCCCTGCTTGCTGCGGCCCGGAGGATGGCGCGAAACCCGGCCGATGCAGAGGACCTCGTACAGGACGCTTACACGCGGGCGTATGCGTCGTTCGATCAATACCGCCCTGGAACGAATTTCGCCGCGTGGATCCGGAGGATCCTCGTGAACCAGTACATCAACACCTACCGAAAGGAACAGCGCCGCCCGCGCCAGTACCTCGTAGCGGATACCGAGGAACAGCGACTGCCCCACCATGACGTACACGGCCACACGACGTTCGGCTCGGCGGAATCCGCCGCCTTGGCTCACATGCCCAGCCCCGACCTCAAGGCAGCCCTCAGCAGGGTCCCACCGGTCCGCCGGACTGCCGTGTACCTGGCGGACGTCGAGGGGTTCAGTTACCGGGAGATCGCGGACTTCATGGGAACCCCCGTGGGCACGGTCATGTCCCGCATCCACCGGGGCCGGAAGCAACTGCGCAGCCTGCTGCGGCCTCAAAACAAGAGTGGAGGGTCCCAGGCATCGTGACGGTCGCGCGTCCTGGGGACGGGGGAACAGGTGGGTTCGTGTCAAGGGAGATGGCATGGCCGAGGTGTTGTTCGAGGACGGCGCAAAGCGTGTCCGGGTCGTCGACGAACCGGAGAGTCAGCAGTACGCGCTCTACGTGGACGGAGCGCAGGTGGGAGCGCTGTTTCACTGTGTCGTCGAGCAGCGGCGGGTCCTGGGTCACACCGAGGTCGACCAGACCTGTCGTGGCCGGGGGTTGTCCCGGATCCTCATTCAGGTGGCCCTTGACGACTTGCGAGAGAGACAGCAGAAGGCTACGGTCCGTTGTCCTGCATCAAGTGCGAGGCAGTCGGCCTCCTGACCGCGTCCCGCCGCCGTGACTGAACCGGCTGACGCTACGAGCCCGCGCGATCAGCCCATGTGCTCTGTGAGGTAGGAGACCAGGCCGAGGACGTCCTCCGGCACGAGTCGGCCGATCGCCCCGGTGGAGTAAACGGCAGTGATGACGGTGCCATTGGGAGCCAGGACGAAGCCCGTGGACTGCAGGTGCACCGGGTCGTCGTTGAGGAAGGCACCGGTTGCCTTGGCGATTGCGTGGGCGTCCGCGCTGTGGGCCACGGGAAAGGTGAGCCTGTGCTTCTCCACAAGCTCCTTCGTCGTGGCCTCGTCGTCGACGGAGAGCGCGACGACCTTGACCCCCACCTGCGTGAATCGGTCGTTCACACGTTGGAAGGCCCTGAGTTGCGCGGTGCAGTAGGGGCACCACGAACCGCGGTAGAAGAGGACGACACCGAAGCTACCGGCGAGTTCCTCACGGATGTCGAGAGTGCCACCTCCGACAGTACTGACCTTCAGGGCGGGAAATTCCGCACCGGAGTTCAACAGGCCCATGGATTCTCCTTGGGGATCAGGCGTGTCGACGTGACGAAGGTGATGACGTCCACGGTGAGGCAGAGCATGACCTTTGGCTCGAAGCCGCCGGGGCCAGTCAGTCCGGCCTGCTGGGGCGTCGACGATGTACGAGACGAGACAGCCGCCGGCCACCTCTGTACCGACGCTCACCAGGAGGCGACCGACCAGCGGAGTGCCGGCGGAGCACGTGACGACGGCCGGCGAGATGCATCAGTTCTCGATTCTGACCTCGCGCGCGTCGAAGGCGACGTAGCCGCTGAAGTCGCGACCGACACGGGTCACCGCCGACTCCCTGATGTTCGGATAGGACCAGGCCCCGTCCCTGAGCACCGTCTCGCCGGCCACGACGTCGTGATACTGGGCCTTCCCCTTCCAGGGACAGGTGTAGGGGGTCGGACTGTCGCGGAGTGCGTCAGCCGTGACGGAGTCCGGTGGGAAGTAGGTGTTTCCCTCAATACGAACTACCGCTTCGCTCGCAGCCTCCGCCACGACAGTCTCGCCGACCAGTGCCTTCATGACTCTTTCCCCTCGTGATGCCCCATACCGGGGTCACAACCGCCTTCGCAGCCGACCACGTTGGCCCGGAGCCACCAGTGCACAGGTGCTCCGGGTCACGCGGCGCCGGTTTGGGCATCGGCGTGCGTGCAGAGGGTTGGTGTCGAGTGAGGCTCCGCGTCTTACCTGTGGGTTGACACCGCCGGGCAGTCCGCCGGGGCAGAGCAACCTCAGGAGCTGGAGTGGGAGTGATCACGGGTCGGAGCCGTCTGCCCACTGGCCCCGGCCAGCGCCGACTCGGCGGCCGCGCGATCGGAGTAGCCCGGGTGTCGGGGGTCGACCAGATCGGCGTAGGTGGTGGTTCGCGAGAGGTAGTCGACCACGAACGGACAGATCGCGGTGACGGTGCCCTCGCGGGAGCGGATCTCGTCGAAGACTCGCCCCACCATTGTGCCCCCGACTCCTTGGTGGTGATGACTCGACGCCACTTCAGTGTGCCGAAGGGCGTACCGGTTGGGCTTCAGGTGGGTGTAGTAGAGCCAACCGACCAGGTCATGGTCACGGTAGAGCTCAAAGCGGCCTCGATCGATGTTGTCGATCAGTCGCTCGGTCACCGACACCTGCGCCTCGCTGCTCATCGAGCCGCTCCTCTCCTTGCCTTCACTCCTGCTGAGACCCCGTCGCTTCGGACTCTGTGGTCCAATCACAAGGCGTGTCAGCCGATACAACAACCGAAGCGTATCGTAGAATGGACTATATCGTCCTCTCAAAGAGGCCGGGATCAGAGCTGCACCGGGCCACCGACTGGAGACGCGCGCTTACGGACCACGGGCGGACGTTTCTCGCTCACGGGCTGCGTCAGGCCGCGATCGGCCGTGCACACCGAGGTCCCGAAGTCTTGGCGCGAGGAAAAGCAGGCACGATCAGAATGACGCGACCACGAGCACACGACCTCCGTGCCCTGAACAACTGCGCGGCCCCGAGCCCGGGCGGGCCCTTAATGAACTGAAGTCGTGCCTGCCGTGCACTCTGATGCAGACGAAGCGTCAGGGGCCCTTGTCCGTGACTTGATTGAGGGATCTCAACCAGCGGACAGACTCTCGATGTGCGCAAGCGCCATGTCGATCGAAGTTGCCATCGGTGTGACGTCGCGCGCCGTCTGAGCCAGCAAGTAGCCACCCTGGAGGGCCGCCATGAGTCCCGTCGCGAGCTGGTCGGTCGACGCCGTGGGCGGGAGTACGCCGCGGTCCTGCATCCGTCGCAGCACGCCGGCCAGGAGCCCCTGCCATTCCGTGAACAACCGCGACAGAGCTCGTCGTGCGAGCGCGTCATGATCGGAGACCTCGGTGGCCAGCGAGCCGAGCGCACAGCCGTAGGCGCCATGTTCAAGGGCGCTGTTCTGCACCAACGCGTCACGCCATCGTCGTAGACCCCGGATCGTCGAAACGTGGCCGAGAGACGTGCGCTCGCGTTCGATGACCCACTCCCCCACGTGGTCGACGACAGCCCGTACGAGCGCATCCTTGCCCTCGAAGTGGTGATACAACTGCGACTTGCTCACCCCGCTCGCCGCCCGCACGTCGTCAAGCGTGGTGGTGCCGACTCCCTTGACGTACATCAGGTCGGCCGCTGCGGCGACGATCCTTGCTCGTGTCTTCGCGCCGCGCGCCGTCAGGCGTCTGCCGTTGTGAGAATCAGCGGTCGTCATCACGAGTTCATGTTACTTATCGGTCCTCTCGCTCCCCGTCCAGGAAGTCGTCCTTCGTCGCCGTCAAAGGCACGAGCGCGAGGTCGAGTGCCGCGTCGAGCGGTCGAGGATCTCGTGCGATCCGGCTCAAGGTGCTGCCCCCCTGAAGCGCTGCAAGGATCAGCACCGCGATCTTCTGGGCGTCCACATCGGCATGTCGCGTCCGGTGCGACGTGCAGTGCCTGCCCCCTGGGGCACCGGACTTCAGCAACCGGTCAACCGCCTCCGCGATGAGCTCACGCCACTGTTCGAGGAAGTCGGCTCGCGCGCGTATGTCACCTGTTTCGCGCAGCGCCAACACGTACGGCGACGACGGGGTCGTGAGTTCTCCGACCACCCGGCGGCGCCAGTCCGCCAACTTCACCCTGTCGGTGACCCCGGCCAGACAAGCACTCTCGCGCGCCAGGACTTCCGCGATGTGCGTCCTCATCGTTTCCTCCCAACCAGTCGACACCACCGGCCCACCCTGCCAGTGACTGGACTATTTCGTCCATTTCTTGATGACGGCAAGTGCTGCCGGGATGACGCTGGCCGAGCTGCCAAGGCCGACCCCCGCGGGCAACGACGTCCTCATCGAGGTTTTCGCGTCGGGGTTCACCGCGGACGAGCTCACGTGGCCTTCCTCGTGGACCGACCGCCTCGGCCGTGACCGGACACTGTCGGTCCCCGAGACACGAGCCGGTCGGAGTAGTAGCCGCGCTCGGCTACGGCACGACCGGGCTTTCGGTGGGGCAGCGGATGTTCGGCCTCAAGGACTGCCCATCTCAGGCATGACCTCTTGGCAGGGGCTGTTCCAGCACGGCCGCCTGCAAGTAGGGCAGAGCGTCCTCGTACACAGCGCGGCCGGCGGACTCGGTTCGATGGTGCCCCAGCTAGCGCGGGACGCCGGTGCCCATGTCATCCGTACGGGACGTGCTGCCCATCGTCAGGCGGCGCTCGACTACGGCGCACAGGAGTTCGGCGACCTCGAAAAGGACAGGTTGGAAGACAAGACATCGGCGGAGTCGATCTGGTCTTCGACGTCTTCGGTGGAGACATAGGGCCGCCCAAGGTCCGGCCAGCCAACGGCCTTGCGATCGACTTCGTCGTCGAATCCGATCGCGCGCAACTGGGTTAGATCGTCCGGGGCGTGCGCGACGGGCGGCTGCGGACGAACATCGGCGCCTATCAGCCCTCGACGAGGCCGTCGCCGCGTTCAATCCGGCCGAGCGGGTCAAGGGCAAGACCATCATCCGCGTTCGTCCGTAAGGTCACACAACGTTGATCGACCTGCCCTCTCAGGCACCGGTATCAAGCGCGTGGGCAGGGCTGTCATGCCCCCCGGTTGGTGGCAGTCCGTACCACACGGCGGACCCCTGCAAGCACACAGGGCTCCTGGGCCTCACCACACCCGCACGTGACCTTCCATGCCTCCAGACCTCCAGACCCACAGCCGCTATGGGCTCCGGAGGCGTGCGCCGCTGATCATCAACGACACGGGACAGTTGAGGGAGGCCGATATGACCAGCGGACCAGGAACCCGGTCGCGTGCCGTGGAGCGCGCGGCGGGCGTCGCAACCCACCTCATCGGCCGGGACGACAGCCGCGTCAGTATCCACGCCCGTAACCGCGCGTCCGCCGGCTTTCGCGGCGTGTTCCGGCACGTCGCGGGCACGCTCACCCGGGACAACGAGGAACCTGAGCGGACGGCGTTCGCGGTGTGGGCGACGGCGGCGAGTCCCGACGCCGGTTCGGAGGAACGGGACGCGCGCATGTTCCGCCTCGTCGGACACCTGTCGCGTACTGAAGCGATCGGAGTGGAGCCCACAGCGGGCGGATTGTTCGCGGGTGATGACATCGCACTGTTCTTCGGCTTCTGCGCAGTGAAGCAGGAACGCATCGGATGGCGGCCCTGAGCGCTGTGTGCGGACCCCGCGCCGAGTGATCGGGCTCGCACACGTACCCGCGGCGCGCGCTCTCCGGGCGGTACAGGCCCGGAGAGCGCGGCGCCTGTGGGTCAGCCTCCCGTGGGGATCGACAGCACGGTGACGCCGTGCATGTCGAGCCAGCTCGTTCCCGCTGTGCTCACCAGGCGGATCATCACCTGTCCGCAGTTCTGGCACCGGGCGACCAGTCCCGGGGCCCGGGCGTACACCAGGAGTCCGGCGACGGGCCCGGTACGACCGCAGTGGGCGCACCGGCTGATCGCCGCGGTCAGATCCACGGCGAAGATCTCAGCAAGGGGCCCGGCGAGAGCGTTGCCGTCCACGTGGGTCTCGTCGACGTCGGCGGACGCCTCGTTCTGCGATGTCATCTCTGCCTCCTCAGCCGCCGAAGCGCTCAGTTCGCACGCGTTCGGGAGCATGCCCGAGCAGCACCAGGTAGGCGCCTGCCTTCTCGACGAAGCCCGTGGGTCCGCACACGTAGACGAGTGGCTCGAAGTCCGGCGGCCAGCCGTGGCGCGCCAGGTCCTCCGGGGTGATGCGGCCCGCGGGGCGCGCTGCCCCCTGCGGGGCCTCGCGTGTGTAGATGCGTGTCACGTCCAGCCCGGGGCAGCCGTGCTGCATCTCGGGGCCGTAGAGCTGCTCCTGTGGTGAGCGGAGCGAGTAGATCAGCCGGAACGGGACCCGGCTGCCGACGGCACGCCGGGCGCGGATCATGCACATCAGGGGCACCAGTCCGGACCCACCGGCCACCAGCAGGACCGGCTCGTGCTGCTCCGGCCGCCATACGAACCAACCGCCGACCGGGCCCCTGAGCTCCAGCCGGTCGCCGGGAACCAGCTCATCGACCAGGTACGGCGAGACCTCGCCGTCGGCAATGCGCTGCACTGTCAGCTCCACTCGGGTGCCGTCCTGGGCCGACGCGATGGAGTAGCTGCGCTGCGTGCTGTAGCCGTCCTCCGCAGTCAGGCGGACGTCCACGTGCTGACCGGCGAGATGGCCGGGCCATCCCGGCACGTCCAAGGTGAGGGTGACGGCGGTCGGCGACTCGACATGCCGTCCTGTCACCTCGGCCGCTCTCCATCGCAGTCGGTCGCCCAGTCTCCCCACTACCGCTGCTCTCGCCATGGTTCTCCGTAGGTGTGATGGCCGGCGTTCTCCCAGAACCCCGGGGTGTCGTCGTCGCGCAGTTCGATGCCGCGGACCCACGTGGCGGACTTCCGCAGATGCAACGGACGTCGGGGACCCGGTGCGAGGGCGCCGTGAGCGCGGTGCGTGTGAAGGAGGCTTGTCCGTGCTGCCGGCCGGTGACGGCAGTCGCTCGCCACATGGCCCGACATCGACTCCGGCCGTCCGTCTCGGGGCAGGTGTCATTCGGGGTCGCGATCGGGGACGACGTGGATGGCTGCCTCTTCCGCCGAGGCTGCGCCGCCGTCGATGCCGACGTCTCGCGCCGTGTAGTCGTCGTCGAAGCCGACGTCGCCGTCCGTGTCCCAGCCGACCAGACGGCCCGCGCGCTCGTCGCCGACCTGGTCGTCGAGGAGTTCCCCGTCGGTGTCGAACGCGTCGCCCAGTCCGTCGCCTTCGTCCTGCGCGCTCAGTTCGGGCACCTCACGCCTCAGTCGGTGCGTCAGGTCCTCGTGGGAGGCCGCCTCTCTGGCGGTCAGGCCCCACTCGGACACCCCGATGGACCTTTCGGGAGGCGAGTAACCCTCGTCGAGGATGTCCTCGCCGAGCTCGTCCTCGTCGTACTCCTCTTCGGGGCTCAACGGGTTGAAGTCTGCTGGATCACTCGACGCCGAAGCGTCATGTGCTGCCGTCATCAGGGCCTCCCGGGCCGTGTCGTCTTCTCCCGCGCCGTCCCGCTGCGATGGCCGGGTCCTGTCATCGAAGCGTCCCGAAGTGGACGCGGTATCTACGCGACGTCGCCGAGCCGGCATCCAGGTGCTGCCGACCGCGCCCCGCGCTGGTCCGCAGACCGATGGGGCGCCGGTCCAGCGACGTCAGCGCCCGCTCCGCTCCGGGGCCCGGACATCGGGATGGCGCAGATCGAATGCTGGGGACTCCGAGCGGATCGTGGGCAGGGACAGGAAGTTGTGCCGCGGGGGCGGGCAGGAGGTGGTCCATTCCAGCGAACGGCCGTATCCCCAGGGGTCGTTGTCCGTCACGTGCGGCGCGTAGTGCGAGGTCTTCCAGACGTTGTAGAGGAACGGAAGCATGGAGGCACCGAGCAGGAAGGACCCGATCGTCGAGACGGTGTTCAGGGCGGTGAACCCGTCCGCCGCCAGGTAATCGGCGTAGCGCCGCGGCATGCCCTCGGCGCCCAGCCAGTGCTGGACGAGGAAGGTGCAGTGGAACCCGACGAAGAGGGTCCAGAAGTGGATCTTCCCGATTCGCTCGTCGAGCATCCTGCCCGTGAACTTGGGCCACCAGAAGTAGAAGCCCGCGAACATGGCGAACACCACGGTGCCGAAGACGGTGTAGTGGAAGTGCGCCACGACGAAGTACGAGTCGGAGACGTGGAAGTCCAGGGGCGGGGAGGCGAGCAGCACCCCCGTCAGGCCGCCGAAGAGGAACGTGACGAGGAAGCCCGTGGCCCACAGCATCGGCGTCTCGAAGGACAGGGATCCCTTCCACATCGTTCCGATCCAGTTGAAGAACTTCACGCCCGTGGGGACGGCGATCAGGAACGACATGAACGCGAAGAAGGGCAGCAGGACCCCGCCGGTGACGAACATGTGATGTGCCCAGACGGTCACCGAAAGGCCTGCGATGGCGATCGTGGCCCCGATCAGGCCCATGTAGCCGAAGACCGGCTTCCTGCTGAACACGGGCAGGATCTCGGTGACGATGCCGAAGAACGGCAGGGCGATGATGTACACCTCGGGGTGGCCGAAGAACCAGAAGAGGTGCTGCCACAGCAGTGGCCCTCCGTTGGCCGCGTCGAAGACGTGCGCGCCCAACTTCCGGTCCGCCTCCAGAGCGAACAGGGCCGCTGCCAGCGTCGGGAAGGCGATGAGGACCAGAACGGCGGTGAGCAGGACGTTCCACGTGAAGATCGGCATGCGGAACATGGTCATGCCGGGCGCGCGCATGCAGATGATGGTCGTGATGAAGTTGACCGAGCCGAGGATGGTCCCGAAGCCCGACAGGGTCAGGCCCATGATCCACAGATCGCCGCCCACGCCGGGCGACCGCAGGGCGCTCGACAACGGCGCGTAGCCGGTCCACCCCCAGTGGGCGGAGCCGTCGGGGGTGAGGAATCCCGACAGGACGATCAGGGAGCCCAGGAGGTAGAGCCAGTACGCGAACATGTTCAGCCGCGGGAACGCCACGTCCGGAGCGCCGATCTGCAACGGCATGATCCAGTTCGCGAACCCCGCGAACAGGGGGGTGGCGAAGATCAGGAGCATGATGGTGCCGTGCGCGGTGAAGGCCTGGTTGAACTGTTCGTTGGACAGGAACTGCATGCCTGGGCGCGCGAGTTCCGCGCGCATGACGAGGGCGAAGGCTCCGCCGACGAGGAAGAACACGAACGAGGTCGTCAGATAGAGAGTCCCGATCTTCTTGTGGTCGGTAGTGGTCAGCCACTCCACCACCGCTCTGCCCGCGCCTACGCTCTGTCGGCGCTCCATGGCCGTGTCGGCCACCTGTACTTCCGCCACCGTCGCCTCCGTGCGTTCGATCGAGCGGCGCGACGACGTGCTCGCCGTGCCGTGAGCGCGAATCAAGCAGCGCGGCATACATGTGCCGTCTACGGCGGGTGAAGGGGCTGGCGGGGCAGCTCCTGGCGGTGGTGGCGGATGTAGTTGCTGCTCTTCGCTCCAGGGGGCCGGATGAACAGATCTTGGGGGTGGCTGCGGGTTGTGGCATCAGCCGAGGCACCGTCGACCCACACGTCCTCGGCCGGGGTGCGACGCTCGACCGGATGGGCGGCTCTTCCCGCTCGGCGGCCGCGCCGGCGGCGGGTCGCGGCAGGCGGTGCCGCACGGCGGAATGTGCGCCGCGTAAATGTGGTGTAGATGGGCGCGAGGTGCCGGGGCGACGTCCGTCCGGTAGGCAGGAGGAGCGCCGACGGCGCCCGGGACGGGCCCACCGTCCTTCGACCACGACAGCGCATGGAGCAGCCATGTCCCTCGCAACCGCCTACGGACACCTGGCCGCGGCGGATCCCGTGCTGCGACGGCTGGTGGGGAGCGTCGGCCGACCTGAACCGTTCACCTGGCAGGAGTGCGGCCACCCGGCGTCGTCCGACCTCGCCGCGATGGCCCTCCACATCGTCGGCCGGCGGATCTCCGTCGCGGCGGCCCTGACGATCTTCGGGCGGGTTCGGCGTCGATGAGCGGCGGGGTCACCCCGGGCGGGCTGCTCGCCCTGTCCGAGGTCCGGCTACGGGCCTGCGGGCTGTCCCGGGCCAAGGCGTCCCACCTGCACGACCTTGCCCGGCGGCAGGCGCAGGGCGCCGTCGATCTGGAGAACATGGCCGACGTCGACGACGCCACCGCCCTCGCGGACCTGACCGCCGTGCGGGGCGCCGGCATCCGGTCCGCCCAGATGCTCCTCGTCCACCAGCTCAAACGCCCGGACGTCCTGCCCGCAGGGGACATCGGCATCCGCCGGGCGATCGAGCGCGCCTGGCAGCTCGACGCCGTACCCGGGATCGAGGAGACCCGGCGCCGCGCCCTTCCCTGGTCCCCTCGCCACACCTACGCCGCGGCCCTGTTGTGGGCCTCGCTCTCGACGCTCCTCGCCTTCGCGGAGAGGCAGGGCGACCGTGCACGCCGAACACTCGGGACGACACAATGAACCGGGTCGCCCGCACCGGGGCCGGCGCCCCCGGGACACGGCAGGCCGAGCGTCCGGCGCAACGCACCGGACCGCCCCCTCCCGGACCCCGCTTTCTCCGCGTCCCTCCACTCCCCCAGTCGGTGCCATGAACCTTTCGTCCGATCCTCCCGCCTTCTCCGGCCAGTCACTGTGCGCAGACGCCGCCCGCTCCCCGCTGCGCGCCTTCCTGCACACCGAGGTCGCCAGTGCCGTCGTACTCCTGGCGGCCGCTGTCGCCGCCCTGGTGTGGGCGAACACCGCGCCGGCACACTACGAGTCGTTCTGGAGCGCACACCTCGCCCTGCAGGCCGGCCCGTACCGTGCCTCGCTTTCGTTGCACGAGTTCGTCAACGACGGCCTCATGACGGTGTTCTTCTTCGTGGTCGGCCTTGAGGCCCGGCGCGAGTTCGACATGGGCGAACTGCGGGAGCGCAAGCGCCTCGCACTCCCCCTCGCCGCCGGGGTGAGCGGGATGCTCGTCCCGATCGCGATCTACCTCGCCTTCAACGCCGGGCAGCCGTCGGCGCACGGCTGGGGAGCAGCGATGTCGACGGACACCGCCTTCGCCCTCGGCATGCTCGCCACGTTCGGCGCCCGCCTGCCGGCCGGACTGCGGGTCTTCATCCTGACCACCGCCGTCGTCGACGACCTCCTGGCCCTGGTCGTCATCGCGACCGCCTACAGCAGCGACATCAGGGTCGTGTCGTTGCTTGCGGCCGTGGGCCTGTTCGCAGTGGTACTGCTCGCGCGCGGTCTGGGAGTACATCGGGGGCCGGTGTACGCGATCCTCGCGCTCGCCGCGTGGGCCGCGCTGGCCCGATCCGGAGTGGATCCGGTCATCATCGGTCTCGCGATGGGCCTGCTCACCTACGCGGGCCCGGCCTCGCGCGGGGAACTGGAGCGCACCAGCGGGCTCTTCCGCCGCTTCCGCGAGCAACCCACGCCCGAGGCCGCGCGCGTGGTGCGGGAGGGCCTCGCCTCGGCCCTCTCCCCGAACGAACGCATGCAGCGGCTCTTCCACCCCTGGTCGAGCTACGTGATCGTCCCCTTGTTCGCGCTGGCGAACGCGGGGATCGTCATCGATTCCGGTCTGCTCGGCCGGGCAGTCACGTCCCCTGTCACCCTCGGCATCTTCGTCGCGTACGTGGTGGGCAAGCCCATCGGGATCCTGGGCGCGTCAGTCGCGGCGACCGGCCTGAGCCGCGGACGCGTCAGGCCTCCGGCGGGATGGGGCGCGGTCGCCTCCGGCGGCGCGCTGGCCGGTGTCGGCTTCACGGTCTCGCTGCTCATCGCCTCACGTGCCTTTGCCGGCGCCGACCTCGACGAGGCAAAGGCGGGGGTGCTGGGCGCCGTGGTCGTCTCGTTCGCCCTGAGCTGGGTCATCACCGGGATGGTCAACCTGCTGCCGCACCCGGCCCGGCTTCGCGCGCGCATCGGCAGGGCGGAGACCATCGTGGACCTGGCCGTGCCGGTCGACCCCGCTCGCGACCACGTGCGGGGGCCCCAGTCGGCGGCGGTGACCATCGTCGAGTACGGCGACTACGAGTGCCGCTACTGCGGCCTGGCCGAACCGGTGGTCCGAGACCTCCTCCGCGGCCGTGACGACGTGCGCTACGTATGGCGGCACCTCCCCCTCGCCGACATCCACCCGCACGCTCAGATCGCCGCAGAGGCGGCCGAGGCCGCCGCGCACCAGGGGGCCTACTGGGAGATGCACGACTTCCTCCTCACCCACCAGAGCAGCCTCACCCTCGCCGACCTGTCCGCCCACGCCGAGACCATCGGGCTGGACATGGACCGTTTCCGCGCCGACGTGAGGCGCAGGGTCGGCGCCGACCGCGTCGCGGAGGACGTGGAGAGCGCCGACCTCAGCGGGGTCGCGGGGACCCCTACGTTCTTCATCAACGGCCGCCGCCACCACGGCGCCTACGACATCGCGAACCTGACGGCGGCTGTGCGCACGGCGCGGGAGCGGGCCGCCGTTGCACGAGACCCCCGGCAGGGGCGTCTGCGGAGCGCGCGGTAGGGGCCGAAAGGCCAGACGGCCGGTCATGTCGGCATCCAGGTAGTGCAGCGAGGAGGCCGCGACCGGGCACCGGGGCCAAGGGCCGGCCAGCGGCTCGGCCATGCAGTCGTGTGGTCCGCGTACGGGGCGGCGACGCGGCTCACCCCCCTACGTCACGCACTCTGATCGTCCTCGTGGACGGAGCAGAGGCTGGTGCAGGTGGTGAGTGGCGGGCCTCATGGCCAGACACCGCAAAGGCCCGCCGGTCGCGGGTCAGTCGTCCAGGGCGTTCATGACCTTGCCGAGGTCGACGAACTTGAAGTTAGTTGAGTCGCGGTCGCCGTCGCCGGGAGCGTCGTGGCCGTCCTGGACGACGAGGAGGCCGTTCGGGTACCGGGAGCCGAGCGGGGCGTTCAGGACCGCTGCGCCGTCGCACTCCTCGGAGCCGTCGAGGGTGTCGCTCGCAGCCGTGACGCGGAAGCCTCCCTCGTACTCGTTGGCGTCCTTCAGCTCGCGGTCGTAGGCGGCGAAGGTGTTGTCGCCCTGGCTGGAGGCGAGAAGGTAGCCGTCGCCGTCGGACTCGGTGAGCAGCGTCAGGCCCTCGACGTCCGCGGAGATCTTCGAGCCACCGTAGCCGGGGTCGGCGCCCGGCGTGCACTCCTCGGTCTCCTCGTCGTAGACACCGGGCACACCGTACTCGCGGACCTTGTCGATCAGTTTCGGTGTGCCGGTGAGGTCGGCGCGCACGCGCCAGATGCCGATGTCCTCCTGGCCGGCGTAGAGCATGCCGTTGGCCGGGTCGACGACCATGCCCTCGACCTGCGGCAGCTCACCGGGCTCGCCGCACGCGGACCACGAGGTGCCGTCGGGCAGTCGGAAGACGGAGGGAAGGTCCAGGGTGCGGATCTTGCGGTACGTGACCTTGCCGTCCGCGGCCGGCAGCAGCTCCAGGAGGGCGATGCTGGTGCGCTCGCGGCGGCTGACCAGGGCGTAGGACTTGCCGGTCGCCGAGTCCGTCCAGGTCGCCAAACCGTAGGCGGTCCGCTGGTCGTTGATCTCGGCCTGGTCCTTCGAGAACACCGACGGCGAGGCGGGGTCGGTGACGTCGGTCAGCGGACCGCCCGTGCGATCGCGGTCGATGCGGTAGAAACGCAGCCGGTCGTGGCCACGGTCGCTGGTGACGGCCAGGTCGGCCTTCCCCGAGGAGAGCCGCACGCCGTGGAGGAGGTCCACGTTGTTGAACCGGCCCGGGGCATCGTCCTCACCGACGGCCGCAGGCGCGGCTATCGACTGCACCAGTCGCGCGTCCAGGTCGTAGACACGCAGACCGCCCTCCTTGGCGGTCGCGACGACGAGGCTGCGGCCGGGAGCCGCGGCGTTGCGCCAGATGGCGGGGTCGTCCGCGTCCGCGTTGCCGCCTTCGTCATCGTCGTGCAGCACCGGCGTCTCCGTGCGAGGCACCACGGACGGCAGCGGATCGCCGGAGACACTGTGGCGGCCTTCGGCCTGGGCCGGCACGGCCAGCGCCGCCGCTGCGAGGACGGTGATCACGGCCAGCACGGTCGACCGGGCGCTCGGGGAGCGGGTCACGCGGATCTCCTCTGAGAGAGGGTGAATGGTCCTGCGAGAGCGTGGGTGCTGTGCGTGTCGGCACGGCAGCCGCCGACCGACCGGTAACCCCAACCTCGCATGTACACAAGGTGAATGACGCGCCGGACAGCGGATCGTACGTCGGGTCGGTCGCCTCGTCCGCTGGGCATGATCGGGGTCGCGGCCCGGACCCGGACAACGGCCAGCGTGCCTCCCGTGCCCACAGAGAGCAATCGACAGCGAACGCTCCAGACCGGAGATGCGGGAGAGGGGTTCGGGAGTTGGGCAAGCGTCGAGCCTCGACCCGTCAAGTCCTCTTCCCTGGCGACCTGGTGGCGGACAAGGTGAGCGTCCCGGCCAGTGCTGCCGATTAGCCGCGTTCGCGCTGTTTCCCTAGGAAGTGTCGTCAAAGTGTCAGGTCAACACGACCAAAGGAGCCATGTCGGCCCGGTCGAGAACCTGTTCCTGAGCCAGTGTCGGCGGCTAGGGGATGCCGAAGATCGTCAGGCGAAGAGGTCCATGAACAGCACCACAGCGAGGAACGCCATTCCGACCCCGCCCAGCAGACATACGAACAGGCCAGGTTCGCCGTAGCCTTGCAGACGGGCACGTCTGGGCTTGCATGGGTCGTACCGGACGCGTATCTGCGTTGGGTAGTCGATCGGATACAGCCGACCGACCTTGGATTCGACCCTGACCTCATCGCTGTCCGGAGGGGTGTAGGCGACCTCGGGATAGAAACGGGGGTCGCCGTCGCCGTCCGTGTCCGCCCTGACATGGACGATCTCCGCCTCAATCCACCGGCCTCGGGTAAGGAGGCGGAAGTTGGTCCACGCCTTCACGAAGGACCAACCCGAGAACCCCACCGACACAGGGATGAAGGACGCTGTGACGAACTGGTCCAAGTTCACGCAGGCAGGCTACAGCGCCCCTCGGTGCGACAGGCCGCCTCCGATCGGCGTCAGGCGCAGATGCGGGCAATTGGCACAGCCCGGTAGAGCGACCTCGCCGCAGTCCAGAGCCCGGAGCAGACCGGCACCGGGCAAGGGTGACTTGTGTGCGCCCGACGGGCCGATCACCAGCAACATCGTCGATGGCGTGGCACACCAAGGGAGTGGCCGACACGAATTTTCGGCTGACTGCAACGTCCACTTCACTGCGCGCGTCGCGGTGGGCCGAATCCGAGTCCCGCTCCTCGCCCTTCAACTCGAGCCGCCACCGACTCCCGCGCCAACCAGCTACCTCCGGCGCCTGTCCAGTTCGACGGCCAGAGGTGTGGCCGTGAACATCGAGGAGTACGTGCCCACCGCGCAGCCGATGAGGAGGGCGAGGGCGAAGTCGGTCAGGGTGTCACCGCCGAGGGCGGCCAGTGCGGTGAGGATGAACGCGGCGCCCATACCGGTGTTCACCGTGCGGGGTAGGGTCTGGAGGAGAGCCTGGTTGGAGATGTCGGCGAAGGGCTTCCCCTTCGTGCGGCCGGTCAGTTCCCTGATCCGGTCGAAGACGACGACGGAGTCGTTGACGGAGTACCCGATGACGGTCAGCAGCGCGGCCAGGAAGACGCCGTCGACGGGCTTGCCGAGCCAGGCGAAGATGCCCACGAGGATCACGACGTCGTGGGCGAGGGCGGCGACCGCGGAGGTGCCCAGCAACCAGCGGAACCGTGCCGCGAGATAGACGAGTTGGGCACCGAGGGCGACGGCGAGCGCGATGAGGGCGCCGTGGCGCAGTTCCTTGCCGAGGCTGGGCCCGATCGATTCGTCGCGGACCTTCTGCGCTCCGTGTGCCACGTCGGCGACCGTGGCGGTGACGGCCGCCGCTTCGGTGTTGGTCAACTGGGTGGTCCGTACGGTGAGTTGATGTTCCCCGGAGGTCTGGACGACGGCTCGGGGGAAACCGGCGTCAGCGAGCGCGCTACGGGCCCGGTCGGCGTCGACGGGGGTCGTCGTGCTGTAGGCGATGAGGCGGCCGCCGGTGAACTCGACGCCGAGGTCGAGCCCGCGCACGACGATGCCGGAGGCGGCCAGGACCAGGGCGGCGGCCGAGACGGCGAGCCATCTGCGCGGGTGGCGCATCAGGTTCGGGCCGGTACGACTGAGGCGCTCGCGTACGACCCCGGTGTGGGCGATGCCGGTCAGTCGGGGGCGGTGGCGCAGAGCAGGTCGGGCGACGGCAAGGTCGGCGAGAGCCCGGGTGATGACCAGAGCACTCAGCATGGAGGCGAGCACGCCGATGCCCAGCGTCACGCCGAATCCCCGCACCGGGCCGGAGGCGAGGAAGAACAGCAGTCCGGCGGCGATCAACGTGGTGATGTTGGAGTCGGCGACGGCACTGAAAGCCCCGCGGAACCCGGCGGCAAGGGCCGATCGCGGAGTGGGCCGGTCCCGCAGGGCGTACTCCTCCCGGGCCCGTTCGAAGACGAGCACGTTGGCGTCGACCGCCATCCCGATGGCCAGCACGAATCCGGCGAGACCGGGCAGCGTGAGCGTGGCACCGAGGGCTGCGAGAGCCGCGTAGGAGACAAGGCCGTAGCAGAGCAGTGCCACGACGGCGAGGGCGCCCAGGATGCGGTAGACGGCGATGATGAACAGCCCGGTCACCGTGGTGCCGAGGGCGGCGGCCCAGGCGCTGGCCGTGATGGCTTCGGCGCCCAGGGTGGGGCCGACGGTGCGTTGCTCGACGGTCTCGACCGGCACCGGCAGTGCCCCGCCGTTGATGAGCAGCGACAGTTCCTTGGCCTCGCTGTCGCCGAAGCTCCCGGTGATCCGGGTGGAGCCGCCGCCGATCCCGGACCCGCAGGACACGGACGGGTCGACCTGGGGTGAGGAGATGACCTTGCCGTCGAGGACAATGGCGACGCGGCGGGACGGGTCGCCGGCCGGGTGGCATGCCGCCTCCCCTGTCAGACGGGACCAGCCCCTCTCGCCCGTCTTCTCGAAGTCGACGGTGACATGCCAGCCGCCGCCCTGCTGGTCGAAGAGGGCGGCCGCCTTCTCGACGTCCTTGCCGGTCAGCGCGGCCGCCCCCAGGCGCAGGTGCTGACCGGACTCGTCGGGAAGCACCTGCTCTCGGGGACGTTTGGGCAGCGGGGTGGGCAGGTCGTCGTCGCCGGACGTGGTGCCGAGGACCGGGTGGAAGGTGAGCTGGGCGGTGCGGCCGAGTACGTCGGCCGCCTTGCGGGGGTCCTGCACGCCGGGCAGTTCGACGACGATCCGGTCGCTGCCGGACCGCGCGATGGTGGGTTCGGCGACACCGAGCGCGTCGATACGGCCGCGCAGCACCTCCACCGTGCGATCCGTTGCCTCGCTGGCGCCGTCATCATCGGCGCCGTCTGAAGCAGGACGGGTATCGGTATCGGCGGTGGGGCGGGTTTCCAGGACGATCTGGGTACCGCCCCGCAGATCGAGTCCGAGGTGGACGGGCACGGTGAGCGCGACGTACAGGGACAGGGCGACGGCAGCGAGGGCGACCAGCCCTCTGATGCGCGCGGATCGGGTCACAACGGGCCTCCGGCAGGCACACCCCGGCCGCCACGGTGGCTGCGGCCGGGAGAGAAAAGGAGAAGGGACAGGTTCAGGTGCCGGAAGGCGCAGGTGGTGCCCTGATCCCGTGAGGGTGTGCCGGATGGTCCGATACGGGCGGCCCGTCCGCCGCAAGCGGGGGCTGCTCGGGGCCGAGGCCGCCTCGCGTTCCGGTCGGGGAATCCTGGACGAAGCCAACTGGGGCGTGTCGTTCAGCGGTGGCATCCCCATGGCTGCGCACCGCGACGGCGGCCGCCACGGTCGGGGCAGCGCTGTCGTCGTGAGGCTCCCCGTGCTGCGACACCGCCGCGAGCACACGGCCACCGGCTGCGTGGGAGTGCTCGCCACTGAAGGCGGGGGAACCGAGCAGGGTGAGGACGACAGTGAGCAGGACGGCCCACACCGCTGCCGTCCCGGACCGCCGTACGCGTACACGGGCGTCCACGGAATCGGCCATCTCCCCTCTCCCCTCCCCCGTCAGTGACGGCCGGCTCGCTCAGGCCTCGATGAGGCCGGCACGGATCGCGTAGCGCGTGAGTTCCAGCCGGTCCCGAAGGCCGAGCTTGTGCAGGAGGTTCTCCCGGTGGCGGTGGACGGTCTTGATGCTGATGAAGAGCATCTCGGCGATCTCCTTGGAGGAGTGCCCCTCGGCCACGAGTTTGAGGACCTCCTCCTCGCGCGCGGTGAGCACCTGCTCGGGCGGCTCCTCGCCGTGGCGGACGCGGTCGAGATAGTTGCGGATCAGCGCCGTGACCGCGCCCGGGTACAGGAACGGCTCGTCCCGCATGGCGGCCCTGCACGCCGCCACCAGGTCGCGGTCGGCCACGGACTTCAGCACGTATCCGCCGGCGCCGGCCTTCAACGCCTGGAAGAAGTACTGCTCGTTGTCGTGCATCGTCAGCATCAGCACCCGTACTCCCGGCTTCAGCGCGAGAAGCTCCCGGGTGGCCTGCAGGCCGGTCATCCGGGGCATGGCGATGTCCATCACCGCCAGGTCGACCTCGTGGGTACGGACCAGTTCGACGGCTTCCGCGCCGTCCCCGGCCTCGGCGACGACCTCGAGATCCGGCTCCCGGTCGAGGATGAGCCGCACCCCGCGTCGTACCAGCGCATGATCGTCGGCGAGGAGGATGCGGATCACGGAGGTGTGGGGCGTGGTCATGGCTGCTTCCTGGGGAGGGGCACGGTCAGCCGGAGTGTCGTACCGGCCTGGGGCTTCGAGGTGACATCCAGGGTGGCCCCGATCAGCAGGGCCCGCTCGCGCATTCCGCGCATCCCGGCCCCTTCCGGGGCGGCTCCGGTGCCGCGGCCGTCGTCGGCCACGGACAGCACCACCGCCTCGTCGGTGTGGTGCAGACCCACCTCGACCTGGCGCGCCTCGGCGTGACGGGCCGCGTTGGTCAGCGCTTCCTGGGCTACGCGGTACAGCACCAGCTCCGTCTGCTGCTCCAACATGGGCAGGCCGGCCTCGAAGCGGCGCACCACACGCAGCCCTACATGGGTGGCGAACTCGCTGGTCAGCGAGGTCAGAGCGCTGACCAGGCCGAGATCCTCAAGTACGCCCGGTCGCAGCCGTCGTACGAGACGCCGTACTTCGTCCAGGCTCCCCCGGGTGATCTCCTGCGTCTGGCGCAGTTCACCGCGCAGGGGCTCTTGTGCCTCGTCGGCGACCCGTTCCAGGACCAGCAGGATCGCGGTCATGCTCTGGCCCACCTCGTCGTGCAGTTCCTGCGCGATGCGACGGCGCTCGGCCTCCTGCGCGAACAGGGCGCGGGCGCTGCTCGATGCCCTTTCGTGCTCGAGGCGTTCGAGCATGGCGTTGAAGGTGCGGATCAGTTCGGCGGTCTCGCCCCTGCCGCCTTCCGGCAGGCGTTGCCCGGGGCGCAGCAGGTCGACGGTGGTCATCAGGCGCGTGAGCCGGTCCAGCGGGG
This sequence comes from Streptomyces sp. NPDC107471, assembly GCF_055582845.1. Classification (NCBI taxonomy): domain Bacteria; kingdom Bacillati; phylum Actinomycetota; class Actinomycetes; order Kitasatosporales; family Streptomycetaceae; genus Streptomyces; species Streptomyces sp. NPDC107471. The sequence continues at coordinate 20,585 of NZ_JBVJPC010000015.1, forward strand.
CCAGGCCGATACGCAGCAGGGCGGCGTTGGCGACGAGCATGACCACCAGGCCGGCCACGAGAATGACCGCCTCGGTCAGCACCACCGGCACGGAGACGGTCACCGGAGCCCACAGCAGCAGCGCGGTGGCGCTTCCCAGCACGACCGCGTTGAGCGCGAAGATCCGCCAGAACAGGGACATCCGGACGACGCCTTTCCTCGTGAGACACGGCTCTGCCTCTACTGTCGGTCACTTCGTGTCCCGAGCATGAGCTGCGTCGACCGGTCCTGACCGGCCTGCTGTCCAGGTTGCCCGCCGGAGGCCGCGCCCGTCGATGGGCTCCAATGCCCATTTCCCTCGGCCGGCCTGCCCACGCGGCGGTGGGTCCCGGGCCGCGCCACAGATGGGTATCGCGCCCGATGGGCTTTGCCCGGCGATGCCGTCACGGTGGAGGCACGACCCGAGACCGACCGACCACCATCACTCCCCCGGGCTCCCGCCCCGACCACTGCCGCCTGCCCGGCAGACCCGACCTCCTCGTGAAAGAAGGACCGTCATGGCGCTCGACACGTCCCAGACCGAAGTCCCCCGTGAGCGGCTGACCCCGCACGAGGCCCTCCAGCGCCTTCAGCACGAACGGGCCTCCCGCCTCACCCAGCTCCGGGCCATCGGCGAAGCCGGACCCGAAGCGGAGGAACAGGTGATGTCGGCCCAGAAGGACACCGTCCGGCGCGTCCTCACAGAGGTCGAGGCCGCCGTCGCCCGTGTCCAGGACGGCACCTACGGCGTCTGCCTCACCTGCTCCAAGCCGATCCCGGTCGAGCGCCTGGAGATCCTGCCCTACACACCGCTCTGCGTGCCCTGCCAGCGCAGTGCCGGCTGACCGGCGTACGTCCGCTCTCCCTCGTCCGTCCTGTCCAGGGGGTGACTCGGTGAACCACCAGACCATCGACGACCGCAACACCGCGCTGACGATCGAGGACTTCGCCGCGCTGCGCGAGAACCTGCACGAACAACGGCTCTTCCGCCGCGAACAGCTCCAGCAGCTCTCGGCCGACGCCGCACCCGAACGGCTGGGCGCCGCCCACATCGAGGTACGCGTCAGACTCGCCGCCTCCGCCCGCATGGTCCTGACCGACGTCGAAGCCGCTCTCGACCGCATGGACCAGGGCCGCTACGGCGCCTGTCACCTGTGCCGCGGGCCCATCGCCCGCGAGCGCCTGATGATCGTGCCGCAGGCCCGCTACTGTGCCCGCTGCCAGCAGGTCAGGGAGGCCTACCGGTGAACACGGCTGTGGACCTGCACCGCTCGTGGCCCTCGTGCCGGCAGTGCACCGGCATCGCGATCGACCTGGGCAGCGCCCGCACCCGCGCCCGGATCTCCGCACGCCGCACGATCCTCGACGTGCCCACCGTGACCTCGGCGGGCCCCGGCGCCATCCATCCCGTCCAACGCGGGACGATCGTCGACGTCCCCGCGACGGCCCGGCTGCTCGACCGGCTGCTCCGCCACCGACTCCCCCGCTTCGGCCGCCCGTTGCTCATCCTGACCACGCCCGTCCTGGGCGGTGTCGCCTACCGGGCTCAAGCCCGCACCGCGGTCGAGGTCCTGCGCCCGCGCACCGTCCTCACCGTCCCCACCGCGCGTGCCGTGGCGGTGACGGCCGAAGCCGACCTGACCCGCCCGCTCCTCGTCGTGGACCTCGGCGCCCACCTCACCGAGGTCACCCTCCTCGCCGACGGCGCGGTGACCGACGCCCGCTGCACCGCCCTGGGGACCGGCGACCTGGACAGCCTCACCCCACCCGCTCGGATCACCGATGCGGTCGTCGCCATGGTCACCGGCATGCTGGACCAGGACCACACCTCGCAGACGCTCGACGCGCTCCGGCGGGGGCCGCTCCTCGCGGGCGGTGGCGCGCTGCGACCGGACATCACCTACGACCTCGCGGGCCGCCTGCACGCGCCGGTCCAGCCCGTGCCGGCCCCGCACACGGCTGCGGTACGAGGCGCGGCGAAACTCCTGCACACGGTTCGCCACCACCCTTCCACCACAGCTCACCAGCGCTGAACCGCCGGGCGCGCGTGCCCGGGGCTCTCACGCCTCTTGCGGAAGGAGAGACATCGTGACCCGCGGTACTCCCCCGGCTCGCCCTCCCGAAGGCCCGCCTCGCGTCCTGCTGTGGCGCTGGCGGCACAACCCCCTGCGCCGCCGCACCGACCTCGCGCAGGCATGGATCAACCTCGGCCTGTTCCTGACCGTACTCGTCGCCCTCCCCGCCGCCGCGTTCTGGGCCGGTGACACCGCCCACCGCCATCACACGTCAACCTCCCAGCAGCAGAAGGCCAGTTGGCATCACACTTCCGCCGTCCTGGTCCATGATGCCCCTCGCCATCCGGAGCCGGGGTCCCACGAGGCGAAGAGGACCCTGTACCCGGCCACCGTCCGCTTCACCGACCCACGAGGACAGACTCGCACCACGAAGACCGACGTCGAGCCCGCTCTGACCGCAGGCAGCACCGTCCGCGTATGGGTGAACGCCGAGGGCGAGATCACCGGGCCGCCCTTGACCGCAGCACAGATCCGCGACCGGGTCATCGGCTGGGCCCTCCTCGCCGCCATGGCCGTCCCTCTCCTCGGCGCCGCCGCGTGCAGCTACGTCCACCGGAGGCTGGAACGGCACAACCTCGCACGCTGGGAGGCGGCGTGGGAGGAGGCGGCTTTGCGCTGGACCACTTCGCGCTAGTGGATATCCGTGTCGGGCGCGCGCCGGAGTGCGGGACAGAGCAACTTCGTCGTCGACGACAGCGCGATGACGACCACCCGCACGGACTGGTGCCCCACTCCGCACTGCGCGGGGTGAGGCACCAAGTCATGTGTCGGGTCTGTCAGTTGAAGGGGTCCAGCGTCAGGTACGCCTGCTGCGGGTTGCCGTCGTGGACGAGGGACTCGTGGTTGCCGACGTCGTCGAACGCGAACGCGTAGGCCTTGCCGTCCGCCATCTGCGCGTGGATCTTCTTCGCGTACTGGTTGGTCACCGAGTCCTGGTAGAAGTTCGCGGTTCCGGTGTCCGGCTGGTTGGGGTTGACCAGGAGGGTGGAGCGGTTGAAGCCCGCGCACAGGGTGCGTGAAATGGGGCCGCGCACCTGGTCGTTGGGCGCGTCGAGGTTCTTGTAGCAGCCGAAGATGCTGGCTGCGTCCGGCTTCTGGAAGCTGGTGACGACGGCGCCCGAACTGTTCGTGAAGTTCATGACGTTGCCCGACACCCGGCCGAAGTACTTGGTGTTCGGCTGGTCGGTGAAGGGGGTGACCGTCAGGTTCGTCGTCGCGTACTTCTGCCATACGCGGTTGATGTAGTCGTCCATCACGGACGCGGGCAGGGCTCCCGTCTCCAGTCCGTAGGTGGGCGATAGGGCGCGCAGGACGGTGCCGTCGGACCGGGTCTGGATCAGGTTCGCCCAGCCACCTGCCTGGCTGCGGAGCGAGTTGTAGAACCCGTTGTAGCCGCCCGACTTGAGGTGGCCGGTGCTGAGCGTGCTCCCGTCGGTGCGCTGCACGCCGACCGCGTAGGGCGCGGAGAACATGTCCACTTGGGTGCTGTTGATCCACAGGCCGGAGTCGTTGAGCGTGTACTCGGACCAGTTGAAAAGGATGTTGCGGTTCGGGTCGGACGGGTTCTGGACCGCGGGCTGCACCAGTCCGCCCGTGGTCAGCTTGAAGACGAGCTTCTGGCCGTAGGAGAAGTAGATCCGGCCGGAGAACTTCGGGATGCGGATGGTCTTCGTCTGCCCGTTAGCCGGGCCCGCGATGGACGCGTCGGGCGCCGGCGTCGGAGGATTGCCGCCGGCCGGCCATGCGTGGAAGGTGCCGTTGGCGTCCGCCCAGCCCTGTTGTCCGGTGCTGAGCAGCGTGCCCAGGGTGTAGACGTAGACCGCGTCTCCGCGGCCGGAGTTGTTGGTGAGCTTCAGGGGGATCGTGGCGGGCACCGCCGCGTCCGCGGAAGACGGTGTGAGGACCGTGAGGGCGGCGCCGAGCAGCGCGGCCGCCACCGCTGGCGCCATGATCCGGCGAGTGAGCTTCTTGAGCACGCTCCACCTCCGTGTGGGGGGCACTGGGGGAGATTGGTCCGTACCGGTTTTGAGAGCGCTCTCAAAGTGTCACCGCGGTTGCGTGCATGTCAACGGGTTGAGCCTTCAAATACGGGCTGGCGCACACGGATTGCGCTCTGTGAGCGGCATCGAGGGGAGGTGAGGATCGGCCAGGAGGCGCCGTCCAGGAGGTGGAGCTCCCTCGGCAGCCGCGAGCCCAACCAGGGCCGGCCTGCACGCCGTATCGAAGGATCGCGAAGCTGAGCGGAAGCCGCCCCGGCATCTCAACCAGTAGCTGACGCAGGCCCTCAACTTCGAGGCCGGCGAGGAGCACTGGCACGGTGCCGTCCCGGACGAGGAGCCCGGTGAACACCAACGCGGTCCCCGCCGCCGGTGACCCCCTGGCACGGCCTCGCTCTCGGCCAGGTCGTCGGCTGCGGTGAGGGCCGCGGAGCACTCTCCGCGGCCCTCACCCTCATCTCACGCTCAGGACTCCCGACGGCTGCTCAGGGTGTCAGGGAAGGGTCCATTTCTGGTTGGGGCCGGTGTGGCAGGTCCACAGGTGGACCGGGGTGCCGTCGTTCCAGGTACCGCCGGACGCGTCGAGGCACTTGGCGGACTGAGGATTGCGGACCGTACCGTCGGCCTGCGGGGCCCACTTCTGCGCGCCGCTGCCGTTGCAGGTCCACAACTGGACCTTCGTCCCGTCAGCCGAGCCACCACCGGAAACGTCCAGGCACTTGCCCAACGCCTGCACCGAACCGTCCGCAGCAACCGTCCAGGTCTGCGCACTCGTCCCGTTGCACGTCCACAACTGGACCTTCGTCCCGTCGGCGGTGTTGGCGTTGTCGACGTCCAGGCACTTGCCGTTGACGCCCTTGACCGCGCCCGAGCGGGGGCCCGGCGGTGTGACACCCGACGGCTTGATCCGGATGTTGCGGAACGTGACGTCGTCGCCGTCGCCGTGGTTCTGGATGCCGATGTACCCCTGCTGGAGGCTGCGGACGGGGTCGGTGTTGGTGAAGTCGTTGACCTTGTCGCCGTTGAGGAAGATCTCCAATCGTTCGCCGGTGACCTTGAGTTCGTACGTGTTCCACTCCCCCGGCGGGTTCAGCGCGGCGTCGCGTGCCGCGATGTCGGCGGACTTGAAGCCGTACACGGCGCCCGTGGTGCGGTCGGCCGCGTCCGTGGCGTCGATCTGGATCTCGTAGCCGTTGTCCACCGCCGACCAGGGGTCGTCTGAGGCGGGGAAGCCGATGAAGACACCGGAGTTGTCGTCGCCGGCCATCCTCCAGTCGAGCTTGAGGGAGTAGTCGCCGGTGAACTCCTTCGCGGAGTACCAGAGCATGCCCAGTCCGCCGTAGGAGCTGAGGCTGCCGTCGGCGAGGGTGAAGCCGCCCGGGCCCGCCTGCTTCCAGCCGGTCGTGGAGGAGCCGTCGAACAGGGAGGTGTAGCCGGTCTCGGGGCGGCAGTCCGCCTCGGTCATGCCGGCGGCCCAGCGGATGCCGCCGAGGAGGTGACGGCGGAAGGCGACGTCGCTGAACGACTCGTCGGTGTGGCCGCCGCCGGTGTAGAAGGCCCGGCCGCCCTGGTAGTCCTTGCACCAGGCGATGGGGTGGTCCCCGGACATGTTCCCGCCCGTGTAGCTGGACTCGTCCAGCGAGGCGAGCACATGGGCGGTGGTGCGGGGGTTGGTGCGGTAGTTGTACCACTCGTCGGTGCGCTGCCAGGTGGCGCCGAGGTGGGCGGTGGCGTCGTGGGCCCGGTCCTCCACCTTGACGGTGGCGGGCTGGATCGCCGGGTGGGAGTGGAACAGGGCGCCGGCCAGGCCCTCGTAGAAGGGCCAGTCGTATTCGGTGTCGGCGGCCGCGTGGATGCCGACATAGCCCCCGCCGCCCTTGATGTACTGCTCGAAGGCGGTCTGTTGGGTGTCGCCGAGCACGTCACCGGTGGTGGAGAGGAAGACGACCGCCTTGTACTGGCCGAGGTTGCCGGTGGTGAAGACCTGGGGATCCTCGGACGCGTCCACCGTGAAGTTGTTCTGCGTGCCGAGGGCCCGCAGTGCCGCGATGCCGTCGTCGATCGAGGAATGCCGGAATCCCGCGGTCCGGGAGAACACGAGCACCTTGTACGCCGGATCGGCGGCCGCCTGTGCCGCGGGGCGGGCGGCGGCCGGTGCGGCCTGCCGTGCCGGGCCGGCCGGCTGGTCGGCTGAGGTGGGCAGGGCGGTGGCCTGCGGGGCCAGACAGAGCACGAGGCCGGTGAACAGGCCCAGCACGGCTGTGAGTTGCTTACGCATGTGACGTCGCCTCCTTTCTACGGAAGGGTCCATTTCTGGTTGGCGCCGGTGTGGCAGGTCCACAGGTGGACCGGGGTGCCGTCGTTCCACGTGCCGCCGGACGCGTCGAGGCACTTGGCGGACTGGGGGTTGCGGACCGTGCCGTCGGCCTGCGGGGCCCACTTCTGCGCGCCGCTGCCGTTGCAGGTCCACAACTGGACCTTCGTCCCGTCCGCCGAGCCACCACCGGAAACGTCCAGACACTTGCCCAACGCCTGCACCGAACCGTCCGCAGCAACCGTCCAGGTCTGCGCACTCGTGCTGTTGCAGGTCCACAGTTGGATCTGGGTGCCGTCGGCGGTGTTGGCGTTGTCGACGTCCAGGCACTTGCTGTTCACGCCCTTGACCGCGCCGGAGCGGGTCCCGCCACCGGTGGTGGTGGTGAAGGAGAACTCGTCGACGTCGAAGAGCGATCCGGCGCCGCCCTTGAAGACGAGGTACAACTGCGTCGTGCCGGCGGGCTGGTTGGTGAGTCCCGTGGTCACGTCCTGGAAGGTCTCCCAGTCGCCGGTCACCGGCACCGTCGCCGTACCGAGCAGGGTGCCGGTCGGGGACCCGGCGCGTACCTCGATCGTGCCGCCGGCGCCTGCGGAGGAGACCCGGGCGGTGAACCTGGTGGCGTTGTCGAGGGCGTACGGGGTGAAGGAGATCCAGTCGCCGTTCTCGATGTTCCCGACGGTCTTGCCGCCGTGGGCCGGACCGTGACTGATGACCCCTACTCCGGCTGAAGCGCCGTAGTGCTCGGCCTGCCGGTGGGAGGGCTGGACGATGTGCTGGTCGTGCGTGGTCAGCGCGGGCTGGCCGTTCGCGCCCTTGTCGGTGTACTCGGCGTCGAGGACACCGAAGATGTTGGCGTTGGGGTCGTGTTCGCCGTCGGCCAGGGTCTGCAGCGTGCCCGTGCAGCCGGTCGCCGAGGTCTGCGGGTGGCCGTGGCTGTCATGTCCGACGATGAAGGAGATCTTGACCCGGGAGCAGTCGATGGTGCCGTCCTCGGGGTCGGTCACCGTCACCTTGAAGGGGATCGCGGCACCGAAGTCGTAGATACGGCCGTTCGCGGGCAGGTCGATCTTCACGCTGGGGGCGGTGTTGCCGACGGTGACTTGTACGGATGCCGTCGCGCTCTTGCCGGTCGGGTCGGTCACCTTCAGCGTCGCCGTGTACTGCCCGTTGGCGGTGTACGTGTGCGAGGGGTTGGCGGCGGTGGAGGTCGCGCCGTCACCGAAGGTCCAAGCGTAGGTGAGCGCGCCACCGTCCGGGTCCGAACTGCCGGCCGAGGAGAAGGAGACCGCGAGCGGCGCCTTTCCTGACGTGATGTCCGCCTTGGCCTGGGCGATCGGGGCGAGGCCGTCGGTGACGTGTTCGATGCGGTACAGGGCGGAGTTCTCGTCGCCGTTGAAATAGCCGGTGCCGTAGTCGAGGACGTACAGGGCGCCGTCCGGGCCGAAGGCCATGTCCATCACCTGGGTGCCGCTCCAGGGGACGGCGTTGATGGACTGCACGGTGCCGTCGCCGCCGGCCTCGATCCGCTTGATCCAGCGGCGGCCGAACTCGCCGGCGAAGAAGTCGCCGTCGTACTCCTGCGGGAACTTGACCTTGGAGGTGGAGGCGGCGTCGTAGCGGTAGACGGGGCCACCCATCGGGGATTCGGAGCCGCCGCCGAACTCCGGTACGGACGTGCCGTTGTAGGGGATCCAGGCGGGGCGCGCCGCGGGCAGGTCCGTCAGGCCGGTGTTGCGCGGTGAGGTGTTCTTGGGCGCGGAGCAGGAGAACTTGGCGCCCGAGGTGTTGGTGGCGAAGTCGTAGTCGGTGTAGGCGTCGTTGTTGCCGGTGCAGTACGGCCAGCCGTAGTTGCCGGCCTGGGTGATCCGGTTGAACTCGACCTGGCCCTCGGGTCCCCGCCCGGGCGCCGCGGTGCCCGCGTCGGGTCCGTAGTCGCCGAGGTAGACGATGCCCGTGGCCTTGTCCACGCTCATGCGGAAGGGGTTGCGGAAGCCCATCGCGTAGATCTCGGGGCGGGTCTTGGCGGTGCCGGGCGCGAAGAGGTTGCCGCTCGGGACGGAGTACGTCCCGTCCGCGTTAACCTTGATGCGCAGCACCTTGCCGCGCAGGTCGTTGGTGTTGCCCGCCGAACGCTGGGCGTCGTAGGCGGGGTTGCGGGTGGCGCGCTCGTCGATCGGGGTGTAGCCGTCCGAGGCGAAGGGGTTGGAGTCGTCGCCGGTGGAGAGGTAGAGGTTGCCCGCCGCGTCGAAGTCGATGTCGCCGCCGACGTGGCAGCAGATGCCGCGCGAGGCCGGAACGTCGAGGATCTTTTTCTCGCTGGCAAGGTCCAGGGTGTTGTCGGTCTTCAGGACGAACCGGGACAGCCGGTTGACGCCGTCGAAGGGGGTGAAGTCGGAGGCCGACCCGTCGGAGGGTGCGTCGCCGCCCGGCGTGCTCAACTTGGGCGCGAAGTACAGGTAGATGAAGCGGTTGGAGGTGAAGGCCGGGTCCACCGCTACGCCTTGCAGGCCCTCCTCGTCATGGCTGTAGACGTCGAGCTTGCCCGCAATGGCCGTCGTTCCGGCTCCGTCCGTGAGGCGCAGCGTGCCGTCACGCGAGGTGTGCAGCACCGAACGGTTCGGCAGCACGGCGAGCGTCATGGGCTCGCCCATCTCGGCCACGCCCTTCGCCAGCGTGACCTGCTGGTACTCGATGGCCGCCGCGGCGCGGCCACCCGCATCCGGCGCGGCGGCAGCCGCTGTTCCAGGCAGAAGGCAGCCGACGGCGCACACCAACGCCAGTGCTGACGCCAGCGAGCGGAGGGGCCTGGGTCTTGCGGGTCTGACGAATTTCTTGCGCACAAACGTCTCCCGAGGTGTGGGGATGAGTGCAGGACTTGAGCAGCCCTGTTCGGGGAGTGCAGGCGCGCGCCGTCGCGCCGTCGAACCGGTCTGCGTGCCTACATGCCTGCATGCACATGACCGGTCCAGTGCAAGGAAGTTAGCGTCCCTGGTTCCGGGGCGTAACCCCTTTGGCGTGAGATCGCTCCACTTTTTCCATGATCAGGACAAAGTCGAGTCCGCCGAGCGGCAGCGGAAAGGCTGCGAGAGATCACTTGGCAGCATGAAAGACCGGGCGGGACTCCACGCCCACGGTTCACCGATCCGAGTCCGCTCCTCGGACTGGCGGGGCAGCGCGTGCTGGTCGACATCGAAGTCACGCTCGACCAGGCAGGGTTGAGCTCCCGCGGGTCACCCGGCCGACCAGATGGGGACCCCGGCGGGACAGAGCCCGGCAAGGTGGACGGCGCCGGTGTCGTCATAGCGTGCGACCTCCCCCGAGAGCGCTCGCGGGCACGCGACGGAACCGGCACGGCGAGGCGGACGGCCGCGCGGAGCCGCCGTGTCTCGGGTTCGGAGTGGGCGCCAGGAGGGTGTCACGCCTCCACCGTCGGCCGACAGGTCGGGCCGACGGTGGAGGCGGTGAAGGCGGGCTTCAGGATTCGGGGTTGGCCAGGCGGCTGAGCAGGGTGACGGCGTCGTCGTGTGCCACCGGCTGGAAGAAGCGGGCGTCGACCTCCTCGACGGCGGTGATCGCGCGGGGGGCGAGTTCGGCGCCGGCGCTGGTGACACGCAGCCGTTTGGACCGGGTGTCCGCGGGATCGACCTCGCGCTCGATCAGACCCTTGCCCTCCAGGGCGCGCAGGACCTGCGAGGTCATCTTGACGTCCGTCCCCGCCTGGCGGGCCACGGCCAGTTGGTTCGGGTGCTCGCCGCGGGTGTTCAGCCACCAGGTGCAGGCAAGCAGGACGAACTGCACGTGAGTGAGACCAAGGGGACCGAGAGCGGTGGCGATGTCGCGCTGCCAGCGCAGCGTGGCGTGCCAAAGCAGGAATCCGGGGCTGTCGCCGGGACTGAGGGCCATCAGCCCTGCGCCAGCTTGACCAGGGCGGCCATGGTCTGCGGCCAGTCCGCGGTGATCGCCGGACCGATCTGCGGGCCGAGCTCGTCGGCACCGGTTCCGGAGATCTCCATCCGGTACGTCACGCGCGTGCGACCCTGCGCGCCCTGGTCGAGCCGGTGGGCCGTGCGCAGGACCAGACCGTCGAACCGGGCCTCGTCCACGAACAGTTCGTTGACACTGACCTCGGCGACGAGCAGGTGCACGGGACTCTGGCCGGCCGGGGTCATCACGATCTCGGCGCCCGCCGCGAACGGACCGCTGACCTGAATGCTCTCGATGTCGGCGTTCCAGGTACCCCAGTTCTCGACGTCGACCCACAGGGCCCAGACCTGCTCGGGCGTGGCGCTGGTCTCGATGCTGTGCTCGTACGTCCACATGATGGCCCCCTGCTGGAGAAGTTCCCGACGATTATCTACGTACAGATTATCTTCGCGCAGACTATCTGTCTACGTTCACTCGGAGGGGATGCCGGCATGGAGGGCATAGGGGGTGACGTCCTCGCTCCGGCAGGAGGCCACTGTGGGGTGCGGGTCGAATCGGTCGCACTGGCAGATCAGCGCACCAGCACCAGCCCCAGGGCGACTTGAAGTGGCTGCACGAAGGCCACACCGAAAGCAGAGGTCCTGTCCCCGAGACCCGCCATAAGGTGAGCGCGTGCGCAACGACCAACACGACGACCCCCCAGTGAGGAGAGGCCACGCCGCCATGTCGATACGCGAGAACTTCGCCGGACTCTTCAGGACCACGACCAGGACTCCCGACGGCGACCCGTTCGCGATGGAGCACCCGTGCCAGTGCTCTCCGGCGTGGCCTGACTTGGAGACGACGGCGAACGGGCACACGCTCCCGGCTCAGCCGTCCAGCCACTACAGCGTTCTCACGAACCCCGAGGTCAGTCCGTTCGTCGCGCGCTGCACCGGGTGCCACGCTCGCTATCCCCACGCCTGGGTGATCCCGCAGGGCGCGCCCATGCCCTTCGACTGGGCTCGCGAGACTCCGCCGAGCGCGTGAGCGCCGAGCAAGGTCCGTACGGAGGACAACTCGGGCGGCGAGCGCGGTCGGCACCAGGCCATGCCTTGGGCACCGCCTCATCAGGCCCTGTTCCAGAGCGCGTTGCGAGCAGTGGGCGTGCGTCAGGGCTGTATGCGCTCCAGGTCCGCAAGGAGGCTGGGGTGCGTCGGCTGCCATCCGAGAGCGGTGCGGGTGTGGGCGCTGGACGCCGGCTGGTCCATGGCGAAGATCGGGCCGAACGGACCGAAGGTCTCCTGCGGAACCTCCTTGACCGGCAGACTCAGTCGCCGGCCGATGACTGTGGCGATGTCCAGCACCGCATCCCCCTCGTCGCTGACGGCGTGCCAGGCCGTGCCCGCCGGTGCCGACTCGAGGGCCAGACGGAACAGTACCGCTGCGTCGAGTGCGTGCACGGCCGGCCAGCGCTGGGTGCCGTCGCCCGGATAGCCGGACACCCCGCTACGGCGTGCCGCGTCGACCAGTAGACCGGCGAATCCACCCTGTCCCTCGTTGTGCACCGTACGAGGCATACGGACGGCCACACTCCGCACACCGCGCGAGGCGAGCTCCAGCAGTGCCGTGACCGAACGGCCGCGGCCGGCCACCGGCCCCTCGGTCGGCAGCGGATCGGCCTCGGTGGAGGCGCGTCCCGGCACCCAGGGCGTACCCGAGACGGTGACGATCGGGCGGTCACTGCCGATGAGCTCCTCCCCCAGCGCGGCGAGAGCGGCGCTCTCCTCGGCGATGGCCCGGGTGAGCGCGTCCGGACTGCTGAAGTCGTGTCCGAACGCCAGGCTGATCACACCGTCGCACTGCGCAGCGCCGGACCGCAGAACGTCGAGGTCCGCCAGCTCTCCCCGCAGCACCTTGGCGCCGGCGCTCTCCAGAGCCTGCGCCGAGCTGTCCGAACGAGCCAATGCGAGGACGGTGTGGCCGTTGCCGAGCAGTTCGGCGACGACGGCGGAACCGATGGTGCCGGTGCCGCCGGTGATGAAGACATGCATGCGTGCTCCCTGAAGAGTGATGGGACTCTTGTCCCGTCACCGACGATACATGGTGACGGGACAGGAGTCCCATCACCTATCCTGGTCTCATGGCTAGATGGCAACCGGGTGCGACCCAGCGACTCGTCGTCGCGGCCGTCGACCTGTTCACCGAGCAGGGGTACGACGCCACCACCGTGACGCAGATCGCCGAACGCGCCGGCGTCACCAAGAGCACCTTCTTCCGGCACTTCTCCGACAAGCGCGAGCTCCTGGTGGCCGGCCAGGAGACGCTCAGCAGGCTGCTCGCCGACGGCATCACCGAAGCACCCGCAAGCGCCACCCCGCTTCAGGCGGTGGCAGCCGGCCTGGAGCGCGCATCGAGCGCCATGGGTCCGACGAACCGTGAACTCGGCCCGCGCATCAAGGCAGCCGTGGCCGCCAGCACCGAGCTCCAGGAGCGGGACGCGCTCAAGAGCGTCGGTCTCGCGGCCGCCATGACAGACTCCCTCATCGCCCGCGGCGTACCCGAGCCCACGGCGCATCTGGCGGGCGAACTGGGAGTCCTCGCGTTCAAACGGGGCTACGCCCAGTGGTCCGAAGGCGATCGCGACGACGCGGACGGGCTCGCGCCACATGCACTGGCAGCCCTGGAAGACCTGCGCGCGGCGACGGCTTCTCTGGGCTGATCGATACCGCTCGGCGGGCAGTCCTGCGGCACGCCGTCACCTTCCGCCCGACGGCCAACGAAAGATCGCTGTTCCGTCTTGTGTGTCCCTCAGCACGACGCGGTCGCCCAGATCCTGCTCTGTTGCATGCTGTCCGGACGGAGGTAGCGGGCATGTTGCCCAGCGGACTCGGAGGTCGGTGGACATCACGTTCCGTCTGCCTTCACCGCCGGCTCGATCGACGGACAGTTTGATCCGTCAATTCTGGTCGGGGCCGGCTGTCCGCCCCTCCGGGCGCGGAACAGGTTCAGCAACCCAACTGGCCAGCAGCCCGAGAGCTTGCTGGTCTGAGCTGTCCGAGGCTGGAGTGAGCAGGTGAAGGTGTACATCGGGATCATCGGCGGGCGTGAAAATCTGGCCGCTGAGCGTGAAGTCGCCGACGAGCGGATGGCGGAATCGGGTGGCACTGCGAACACAGGCGGTGACCTCGTGCCGGGCCCACCAGCGGCGAAAGTCTTCGCTGTACAGGGACAGTTCACCCACGAGGGCGGGCAGTGCGGGGTCGGTTCGGTGACGACCGGTGTAGAGATGGAGAGAGGCCACCGTGCTGCGGGCCGCTTTCTCCCAGTCAGGTAGCTGGGCGCGCGCTTCGGGGTCGAGGAAGAGGTAGCGAGCCATGTTGCGTTCGCGCACGGGCCGGGCCTCGAAGTCGGTGAACAGCATGCGGGCCAGGCGGTTGACGGCAAGCACATCGGTGCGGCGGCCCAGAATCATGGCCGGGATGTCGTTCAGACGGTCCAGCATGAGACGCAAGGAGGAATCCAGGCGCTGTGGCGCACGGGAAGCGTCCTCCGAGGCCGATCGGGGGTTCCGCGCGAGGACATACAGGTGGGCGCGCTCGGCTGGGTCGAGTCGGAGAGCACCGGCGACGGCAGCCAGGACACTTTCGGAGACGTTCTGGGTGCGGCCGCGTTCCAGGCGCACGTAGTAGTCGACACTGACTCCCGCCAGTCGTGCGACCTCTTCACGGCGCAGACCGGGCACGCGGCGGATGCCCGGGGCGGGCGGCAACCCCGCGTCCTCAGGAGAAAGTCGGGCCCGGCGCGTCCGCAGGAAGTCCTGCAGCTCGTTGTTCCCGTGGCGGCCGCCTGCCCCTGCGCTGCTCATGTCTTTCAGACTACGGCGACGGCACCATCGGGCGCGTTCCTCGAGGGGTTCTGGCGGTACCCCTCTGGCGACAGTGTCCGCTGTGATCTACGTGCTTTCGTGGAAGAGCGCTGGGTGACCTCCCGCGCCAACTGCACGCCGTATCGAGGAGCACATCATGGCAACGTCACTTCGGGTCGGCGACATCACCGTCACCGCGCTCAACGACGGGGTGAGCCACCTTCCCCCCATGTTCTATCCGGGCCTGTCCTCCGCGGACCAGCGAGACTTGCTTGAAGGAGACGGCACATACCACATCCCCGCGGGATGCTTCCTGATCCAGGGCGCTGATTTCACGGTCCTGGTCGATGCCGGTACCGGTCCGCAGAGCATGCCTTTCCCCGCTGAGCTGGCGGCCGCCGCCGGCTTGGATCCCGCTCCGGCGTTCCTCGCGGTCGGCGGAGCGCTGCCTGACGAACTGGCGGCGGTAGGCACAGCGCCGGAGGACATCACCACCGTCTTCCTCACCCATCTGCACGCCGACCACGTCGGGTGGGTGGCTCCTGGCGGCAAGCCGTTCTTCTCGAACGCCGAGGTGCTCTACGGCGCCGCCGACTGGGATGCCCTGATCGCTCCGGCCCCGGTTGGTGATCCGGCCCGTTCCGTCATGGAGGCCGCCGCAGCCGCCGGCATCCTGCGGCCGGTAGGCACTCCCTCGGTGGAGGTCGTTCCTGGGGTCATCGCCCATCACGCTCCTGGACACACTCCAGGTCACTACATGGTGCAGATCGCGGACGGCGGTCAGGAGGCGTACCTGCTCGGCGACGCCGTCCACCACCCTCTCCAGCTCAGTGACTCCGGCATTTCCTTCTTCGCCGACGTCGACGCCACACGCGCTCTGGAAACCCGTGAGGAACTCTTCGCCCGTTTCGCCGGACGGGACATCGCCCTCGGCATGGACCATTTCCCGGGACTGCACTTCCAGCGCATCAATGAGGCTGAGGATGGGCGGGCCTGGACCGCGGTGTGAGGCAGGTGTCGAGCACTGCCCTCGAACGTCCCCGTCACCAGTCCGGCCTGGGCGGTGTCGGTCATGCCCCCGGCGCGAAGTGGTGCGGTGCGGATACCGGCAGGATCACCTCAGCCTCTCCCCGTTCCGGCCATCCAGCACCTTTTGGAGATCGGTCAACCTTCCCGCCACTCGGACACCCGAGGCCATCATCTACGCAAGACCTCAATCCGGACCGCGCCCCGCTCCCGTAAATCTGCAATCAGGGGTGTCCCGCCCTCTGCAGTCACGCGGGACAGGTCGCCGTCCGGGCCGAAAACTCGCGGCCGGTATCCGGACCGCCGGCGGGAGCCTGTCGCCGCGCCGCAGCCGGGACACATGAGACCGTTCCCGCCGCGCCGGTTGTCGGATCCATGGAGCAACGGGCGGGCTGCACAGCACCCAGGGACAGGAGGACGCGGACCCCCTCGCGCCCTTTCCCCGTCCCTGCCCAGCCGCAGAACCGCATGCCATCGGAGACGATCCACGGCTGAGGCGTGGTGCTGCCCCACGCACCACGGTGGACGACACCCGGACCGACACAGGACGACCTCATGCAGACGCCCAGGCGGACGCGCTTGCACGGACGGGGAATATGTTCGCGTTCGCCCGGACGTCGGGTTTCGGGACGTCCGGCGCCAGGTCAGCCGGTTAGGTGCGGCTGCGGCGCGGGCGGGGCGCTGGTGTGCCGCACACGAAGCTCCATGGAGATGTAGTGCGGTTCGGTGTCGTCGCCCCCGGTCATCAGGACTTCCAGGCTCCGGGCTGCCCGGGTACCGAGTTCGTCCCGGGCCATGGACGCGGTGGTGAGCCTGCGTGAACCGGGCAGATCATCGAGGGAGATGTCGTCACAGCCGATCACCGACATGTCCTCGGGGATGCGCAGCCCTGACTCCTCCAGCGCGGCCATGACGCCGGTCGCCACCAGGTCGTTGTAGGCGACGGCGGCGGTCACGCCAGCGGCCCGCAGCGCGTCCGCAGACTCGTAGCCCTGTCGTGCTGTGTGGCCGCAGGGGATAACCGTGACCTCCATGCCGAACGCGGCGGCTGCATCGAAGGCGCGAATCCGTTCCGCGTTGGCCCAGGACGCCTCGGGGCCGCTGAGATAGGCAACGCGTCGGTGGCCGAGCTGGGCGAGATGACCGCAGACCAGGTTCATTCCGCCATAGAAGTCGGCGGAGACGGAGGGTACGCCAAGGCCGGGCACGATTCGGTTGACGAGCACGAGCGGACGGCCGCTAAGGGCCAGGTCGACGATGGCGGCCCGGGCCATGCGGGGCGAGCAGAGCAGTACGCCGTCACAGCAGCGCATCAGATCCTCGGCCAGTTCGGGCTCGCTGGCCGGGTCCTCGTCCGATTCCATCACCATCACCCGCCGCCCGTGCGAACGGGCCACGGCCGAGACGGACTTGAGTACGTCGGGGAAGTACGGGTTGGCCAGGTCAGGGACGAGGACTCCGATGGCACCCGCCTCACCACGGGCCAGCCCCTGTGCAGCAGCGTTGGGACGGTAGCCGAGCTCGGCGACCGCGTTCTGCACCCGGCTCGCGAGTTCTGGGTCGACGCGGGCCGTGCCGTTGAGGACCCGGGAGACGGTGGAGGTGGATACCCCTGCCGCCGCACCGACGTCGGTGATCGTGACTCGTCGCCTGCGCTCTCCCTTGCGCGCAGCGGGGACCTGCCCAACACCCTGGACGCCGGACCTGTCACCTGCGGCCGGTTCTGCGGCCGCTTTC
Source organism: Streptomyces sp. NPDC107471 (assembly GCF_055582845.1). NCBI lineage: Bacteria > Bacillati > Actinomycetota > Actinomycetes > Kitasatosporales > Streptomycetaceae > Streptomyces > Streptomyces sp. NPDC107471. The sequence continues at coordinate 37,526 of NZ_JBVJPC010000015.1, forward strand.
GTGTCCTCCGTCATGTCCGGCACCTTCGAAGTAGCCAATCCCAGCTCCCAGTCACCCATGGTCTCTCACCAGCGTAGATCGTGCGGCGGTCAGCGCGTCAAGGGCGTGGCCCCCGCCTCCGCCAGCAGCGCGCGTAGATGCCCGACATCCCGGCGGACGGCCGCGGAGGAGTCGTTGGTGGCGTAGTGGACGTGCAACGAGAGCGGGCCGGTGTACCCGGCTCCGGTGAGCCCGGCGAGGAGCGCGGGCCAGGGCACCACGCCACCGTGAGCGAACGGCTGCCACCGGCACGTCCAGTCCTCGGGCGAACCGCCCTGTTCCCAGACGGCGTTCTTCACACCGACACAGCCGATCCGGTCGACTCCCCCGATGGTGTCGAGCGTGAGCCGCCAGTCCTCGCTGCCTTCTTTGGCCTGGTTGCCGGGATCGGGGTGGATCAGCACGTCGTCGCGGTCGGGCAGCAGCCGCATCGCATGTGCGGCCGAGGGGTGAAGGGTGCCGTGGTGAAGTGCGAGCACGGGCCGCACACCGTGGCGGGCAGCCAGATCAGCCAATCCGGCGAGGTCACGACGGGCCCGGTCCAGGGCGGAGGCGTAGTGGGATCCAGCCTCGTAACGGTAGAAGCCAACCCGCACACTGGTCAGGCCCTGCTCGGCGCAGTACCCGAGGAGGCGGTCGGCCACCGGGCCCGCGCAGGTCAGGTCCGTGCTCAAGAAACCGATTTCACAGCCGTTCTCACGCAGAACCCGTGCCGTGTCGACGATTCGCTCCGGGGTGTCCGGTGTGACGGTCTGACCATCCCTCACGAGCAGGTCGGCACCATCCGCCCCGACGCGGACCAGGCGTTCAGCCAGTATGGCTGGTGCCAAGGGGCCGAATGGTTTGGTGAGGACGAGGACTCGCACGTCGTGCTCCGTTTCTGATCGACCAGCGAACACTGCGGACCGGACTGCCGCTCCCTGTGAAAGCGCTCCCTCAAATTACATCGCGCTGAGTCACAGGTCGATGGATTTGCTTATAGTCCCTGTTCACGGGGCTTACCGTACGCATGGGGCTCTCAAGATCCACTACTTCACCCCGTGAAAACGCTTGCTTACGTCGCCTTCTGACCTTAACGTCAACCGCGCCTCGGTCCGGACCAGCACGGCAGCCAGGGCGGGCAGAGCCGCCACCCCCGAGAGAGCAGGAGCCGAGCATGTACACAGGAATCGCACCCAGAACATCCCGGGTCGGCAGGATGGCGCTCGCGTCCCTGCTGGTGGGGCCGCTCCTCGCGGCGTGCGGTGGAGGCTCCGGCGACTCCGGCACCACCCTCAAGGTCTGGGACTACTCCGCGGAACAGACGGACTTCCACAAGCAGGTCGCGGCCGAGTTCCACCGGCAGCACCCGGACATCACCCTCGAATGGCAGTCGATCGCGCAGGAGGAGTACAAGCGGACGCTGCCACTGGCCTTCCAGAGCGGTCAGGGCCCCGACGTCTTCTACTGGAGCGACAACGGCCCGCTGGCCATGTCCCAGCTCCTCGACCAGAAGTGGATCCAGCCCCTCAACGGAGGAGCTACTCTCCCCGCGGCCTTCACCAAGCGCTGGCCGCAAGGCTCCTTCACGGAAGGCGTCAACCAACTCGACGGCAAGACCTACGCGTTCCCCTTCTCGGAAGGCAACTACTGGGGGCCGGGTTACCTGTACCTCAACAACAAGGTGTTCAAGGACGCGGGACTGCAGACCGCGCGACCGCCGAAGACCTGGTCCGACCTGAAGAGCGCCTGCGCGGCCATCAAGAGGAAGACGAAGGCCTACTGCATCGCCGCGCCCAGCAAGGACGTGGACCTGCAGCGCACGTTCTACGCACTCGCCGCCGGTGAGTACACCGTCAACGACTGGTTCTTCGACTACAAGCGAGGCATGTTCTCGCTCAACACACCCCAGGCGCAGAAGGTGTTCTCCTTCATCCAGGAGCTCAAGGAGGACGGCTACCTGGCTCCCGGGAACAACGACAAGAACTTCACCCGGCAGCAGTTCGCCGCAGGCCAGGCCGGCATCACCATGGACGGCACCTGGCTCCCCTCAGTACTCAGGACCCTGGGCCTGGACGCCTCCGGGTACACAGTCACAGCCCACCCCGTGCCCGACAGCGGCCCCAAGGGTGCTCTGTGGAGCCAGCCCGACGGCAACAAGTACTGGGTGAGCGCCAAGTCAAAGCAGGCCAAGGCTGCGTATACGTTCCTCGACTGGATGACCGAGCCCGATGGCTACTTCACCAAGGAGTACCTGAAGGGCGGATTCGGCACCCTGGCCTTCGCGGACAACGCCCGTTACATCAAGGACCCGGCCATCCGGCAGATCATGAAGATCGCGGACGCCCGTTCCTACCGGGTCAAGCTGCCGCTCCCGGTCGCCAAGTGTCCCGACCTCGTGAAGTCCAAGGCCTACGTCAAGGCCATCGGCGAGCGGCCCACCTGGGAGTACGAGGCGATGTCCGGCGCTCTGAACTCGGGCGACGCACTGAAGCCCGAGGCCGATCGAATCGTCGCCAAGCGCCAACAGACGCTCGAGAGCGAGCTCAAAAAGGAAGCGAACAAGGGCCTGAAGGTCTCCATCGACTGCTTCACCTTTCCGGACTGGTCGTACACCGCCGACTACGAACCGGCCGAGTAGCCGCACGCCCAGCAAACCGGAACAGGCAAGCACACAAAGGACGTCTCATGGCTCTAGCGCCCCCCGGCCCACGCCCATCCGACGCGACGCCGCCCCCTACATCCGAGGCCCGCCCCGCCAAAGCGGAGCACAGCTCCGGGTCCGCGAGTCCGCCCGAGGACAACCGCGAACGCGCCAGCGGGCGCGACCGGTTGTGGGTGGCCCTCTTCCTCTTGCCCTTCCTCGTCCTCTACCTGGGCTTCACCCTCTGGCCGCTGCTGGCGACCGTCTACTACTCCTTCTTCGACTGGTCCGGCAACGGGCCGCTGGACAACTTCGTCGGCGGTGACAACTACACCCGGCTCCTCGGCGACCCGCTCTTCTGGCAGGCCGTCGTCAACACCCTGGTGTTCGCAGTCGGGACAACCCTGATCAAGCTCCCGCTCTCGCTCCTGGCAGCGCTGGTGATGACCCAAAAGTGGCTGCGGGCGAAGAAGGCGCTGCGGACCGTCTTCTTCGCGCCACTGATCATCCCCGTCGCCATGGCCGGCCTGATCTTCACCTACCTGCTCAACCCGTCCAACGGCGCACTCAACTCCGCACTGCAGGGCCTCGGCCTCACTGACGGCACCACCGACGTCTTCTCCAGCCGCTGGTCCGCGATGCTCACATTGATCCTGATCTCCGTCTGGCAGGTGTTCGGCCAGTACATGATCTACTGGATGGCGGCGCTGCAGAACGTCCCCGATGAGCTGTACGAGGCCGCGGACCTGGACGGCGCCTCCGAGTGGCACAAGCTCACCCGGATCACCCTGCCGCTGATCCGCCCCGTGGCCGTCGTCATCGTGATGCTGGCCCTGGTCAACGCCATGCACGTGTTCGGCCTGATTGTCACCCTCACCGGCGGCGGCCCCGGCACCGACACCTACGTGGTCTCGTACTTCATCTACAGGCAGGCCTTCGGCTCGATCCCCTTCGCCTACGGATACGCGTCGGCCGCTGCGCTGCTCTTCTCCGTGATGGCCTTCCTCCTCGTCACTGGCCAGGGACTGTTCGTGCGCCGGGCGCAGAAACTACGTAAGGAGTACGGGGTCTGATGTCCCAGGCAGAACTCTCCCGTCCCGGAAAGTCCCCCGTGGACGAGCGGCGGTCCCCCCGCACCAGACGGATCTCACGAGGCGCGCGCGGCAATCTCGTCGCCCTGCCCCTGCTGATCGTGATCGGCCTCCTGTGGGTCTATCCGTTCCTCTGGGTCGTCACCGGGGCCTTCAAAACGCAGGCGGGCCTCTTCACCGGCGGCGCGAGCCTCATGCCGGACCAATGGAACTTCGACAACTTCCAGCGGGCGTGGGTGGACGCCGGATTCTCCAAGTACTTCTTCAACACCGTTCTGTACGCCGTCGTATCGACCCTCGTCGAACTGTTCAAGTCAGCCCTGTGCGGCTACATCCTCGCCCGTTACGACTTTCCCGGCCGCAAGGCCCTGCACCGGCTGATCGTGGCTACCCTCTTCGTGCCGGTGGCGTCCATCATCATTCCGCAGTTCGTGCTCGTGGACAGCCTCGGCCTGCTGAACACCCGGGCGGGCGTCATCCTGGCCATGTCCGGTGCGGCGGGCGCCCTTTACGTACTGCTCTTCGTCGGATTCTTCTCAGGAGTGCCGAAGGACCTGTTCGACGCGGCAAAACTCGACGGTGCCGGATTCCTGCGGACTTTTCTCCTGGTCCTGCCGCTCGCCAAACCCGTCATCGCGGTCGTCGTCATCTTCCAGTTCATCAGCAACTGGAACGAGTTCAACATCCCGCTGGTGTTCACCCTGGGCCAGCCGGACCTGCAGAACCTGGCGGTCGGAATGCTGTCCTTCAAGGGCGAACACTCCGTGGACTGGACCGGATTCGCCGCCGGCATGACGTTGTCCGTCATTCCGATGCTGATCGTCTTCATCGTCTTCCAGAGCTACTTCGTGCGCGGTCTGGCCGGCGCCACCAAGGAGTGATCCCGTGACGATTGAGCCATCCGGCTCCGCCGATCTCAACGGCGCCTTCGCCTACACCTGGGACCTGGTGGGCGACCCGGAGGCCGCCGAGCGCATCGCCGCCCTCGGAGTGGGCGCGGTCGTCCTCCAGGCCGCCTACCACTCCGTCCGCGCCATGACCCCGTTCCACCCGGTGCACCGCACCGTGCACGCCACCCACGCAGCGGCGTATTTCGCTTTCGATGACAGCCGGTGGAGCGGCCGTCGGCTGCGGCCGCTCGCGCCCGGCTGGGCCGTCGACACCCGGGACCGCTTCGGCACGGCTGCCGCCGCCCTACGCGCCCAGGGGCTGCGGGTCGAGGCCTGGCTCGTCCTCACCCACAGCTCCGCGGCCGGGACCGGCGCCCCCGACTTGTCGGTGCACAACGCCTACGGCGAGCGCTACACGTACGCCCTGTGCCCTGCACAGCCCGAGGTCGCCGACTACGCCGTCGAGCTGGTCCGCGCCTTCGTCGAACGCCACGAGGCGGCGACGGCACCGTCCCTGATGCTGGAGGCTTGCGGCTGGCTGGGCTTCGAGCACGGCAGCCACCACGAGAAGACCGCCGGCGCCGACCTCGGCCGCGGCTGTCGCGACCTTCTGTCGGTGTGTCTGTGCCCGGCCTGCCGCAAGGGTATCGAGGCTGCCGGCGCCGATCCTGGCGCGCTTGCGAGCGCTGTGCGACGCAGCGTCGACGCAGAGCTGAGGGACGGCATCCGCGCCCCGGACACCCTCGCCGCGACTCTCGGCGACGGGGCCACCAAGGCACTGCTGCGCCATCGGCAGTCGGTGATCGAGGATCTGACCCGCCGGATCGCCGAGGTGGCGTCCGACCGCGAACTCCTCCTCATGGCAGACGGAAACCCCCAGATCACCGGCCCCGACACGGGAGTTGACCTGGGCCGGTTCGACGGCCGGGCCACCGCCGTTGTCGTCAAGTGCTGGGACGACATCGACCGGTCGGTGGCGCGTGTCAAGAAAGCCATCCGCGACAGCCCGCGGCCCGTCATCGCCAACGTGTCGGTGGTGGACGAAGAGCCCGCCCACCTCGCCGCACGGGTGGCACGCCTCAGAGACGCCGGAGTGCGGTCCGTTCGCTACTACCACGCGGGCCTCGCCTCACCAGCCCGTCTGCGCGCCCTGCGTGGCGCGGAAACCGCCCGAACAACAGAGGGAGCAGCGTGACCCACCAGCAGCTCAACGGTCTGTACGTCATGGATCCGGAGCGGTTCGACGACGTGTACGGCCCGGCCGAACGCGCCAAGATCGAACGGTACGTCAACGTCACCAGGCCGCCCTGCTCGGCCGACGACCTGCCCTCCGACGCACTGGAGGACGTCGACGTCCTCCTCACGAGTTGGGGCGCCCCGCGTCTCACCGCCGACCTCCTGGACCGCGCGCCCCGTCTCCGCCTCGTGCTGTATGCCGCCGGGTCGGTCCGCCCCCTCGTCACCGAGGCGTCCTGGCAGCGCGGGGTACGCGTCGCCTCCGCCGGCCCGGTCATCGCCGAAAAGGTCGCCGACTTCGCCTGCTCCCAGATCCTGTTCGCCCTCAAGCACGGCTGGCGCTACGTCCTCACCTCCCGCCGCACCGCCGCAGCCGCCGTCCGCCGGAGCGAACCGGGCAGTGCCGGCACCGTCGGACTCGTCTCCCTCGGCGCCACCGGACGGGCCACCGCACGCCAACTGCTCCGGCACGGGGTACGCGTCCTCGGTCACGACCCGTACGTGCCCGACGCCGAGGCCCGCTCCTGGGGTGTCGAACCCGCCACACTGGAACAGGTTTTCGCCGAGAGCGATGTCGTCAGCCTGCACGCCCCGCTGCTCGACAGCACCCGCCGCATGGTCGACGAGACTCTGCTGCGCTCCATGCGCTTTGACGCCACCTTGGTCAACACCGCACGCGGTGGGCTCGTCGACGAGGACGCGCTGGTGGTTGTGCTCAGGGAGCGCCCCGACCTGTTCGCGGTACTCGATGTCACCGATCCCGAACCGGCTGTGCCCGGCTCCCCGCTGTTCACACTGGACAACGTGGTGGTCACTCCCCACCTCGCGGGGAGTCTCGGTCTCGAACGGCGCCTGCTCGGCCGGGCGATGGCCGAGGACCTGGCCCAGTACGTCGCCGGAGCGCCTCTACGCCACGAGGTCAGCGCCACGTCCCTGGAGCACGCCGCATGACCGCCGCGCCGCTCACCCTCGTGATGGTGCCGCCGCTGCCGGACGAGACCCGCACCTGGCCCGGCCGGCTGGCCGGCACCGTCCCCGAGATCATGGTGCTGTGCCCCGAAAGCCCCGCGGACGTGGCCGAGGCTCTCACCACCGCCGAAGCCGCATACGGCACCCTCACCCCCGAACTCCTCGGCCGCGCAAAGCGGTTGAGGTGGCTCCAGGCCCCCCAGGCCGGCCCGCCGCCCGGCTTCTACCACCCGGACCTGGTCCGGCACCCGGTCCAGGTCACCAATATGCGGGACACCTACACCGACCATGTCGCCGCACACACCATGGCCCTGGTGCTGGCCCTCGCCCGCCAACTCCCGCACTACGTAAGGAATCAGGCACACGCGCAGTGGGAGCCCGACTGGTCCGACGGGGCGGTCGTACCGCTCGGCGAGGCACGGGCACTGGTGGTCGGCGCGGGTGCCGTGGGAGCCGAGACCGGACGGCTGCTCGCAGCGTTCGGCACCCGGGTGGAAGGCATCGACCCCCGCGTGACCATCGCCCCACCCGGCTTTGAGCGAGTACTGACGCCCGACCACCTCGACCGGGCGCTCCCCCAGGCCGACATCGTGGTCCTCACCGTGCCCCACACGCCGCACACGGAGGGACTGATGGACACACGCAGGCTCGCCCTGATGAAGGACGGGGCCTGTCTCGTCAACGTGGGCCGCGGCCCCACCGTCCGTCTCGACGACCTGGTCGCGACGCTGGAGACCGGTCGGCTGCGGGGTGTGGCGCTGGATGTGATGGAACGGGAACCGCTCCCCCCGGACCACCCTCTGTGGCGCCACCCCAGGGTCATGATCACCCCACACGTGGGAGGCGCCGGCCCGCACGCCGCCGAGCGCCGGTTCGAGGTGCTCGTCGAGAACGCACGACGGTTCGTCGCCGGACAGCCGCTCATCAACGTCGTGGACAAGACACAATGGTTCTGACAGACACCGCCGCGGGCTCCCCCGCCGACGCCGCGCAGTCCAGCGTCACCGTCGACCGGATCGAGACCTTCACCGTCGCCCTTCCCACCTTGCGGGACTTCGCGGTCGCAGGCGGCACGGTCACTACCCAGGGACAGCCGGCCGTCCGGGTGCTCGTCAAGCTCACCGCCTCAGACGGCAGCACCGGATGGGGTGAAGCCACCCCGATCCCCTCCTGGACGTACGAAACCACCGAGTCCATCGAATCGACGCTCACCTACTACCTCGCGCCCGCCGCAAGGGGACTCCCGCTCTGGGACCTCGACGGGCTGGTACGAGTCCTCGACAACACCCTGCGCCGGGGCTGGTCCAATGGCATGCCGTTGGCCCGCGCAGCCCTGGACGTCGCCTGGCACGACGCCCTCGCCCGCTCACGCGGCGTGAGCCTCGGCGAACTGTGGGGCAGACGCCGCCACGACGCCATCGACCTCTGCTGGATCGCCACCGGTGCCACCCCCGACGACCTCGCCGAATCTGTCGCAGAGGGCCACGAGCACGGATATCGGCACTTCAAGATCAAGACCGGTCTCGAGCCAGGACAGGACGAAGCCCTCGAAGCCGCGCGCGTTCGGGCCGTACGGGAGGCGGCTCCCGACGCACGGCTGATCGTGGACGCCAACCAGGCCGGCACCCAGGACTCCGCCCTGCGTCTGGCCCGGCTACTGGAGCCGTACGACGTCGTTGCGCTCGAACAGCCCCTGCCCGCCAACGACATCGAGGGACTGCGCCGCCTGCGCGACCTCAGCCCTGTTCCGATCGCCGTGGACGAGAGCCTGCGCCACCCCACGGATCTCGCTTCCTTTGTCCGCAGGGGGGCCATCGGGACCGCCGTGGCCAAGGTACAGCGATGCGGCGGACTCACCCTCTCCCTGCGCCAGTGCCAGCTCGCCGAGGACTGCGGCGTCGCCCTCATGGGGTCGGGGCTGACCGAGTCCGACATCGGACTCGCCGCCTCGCTCCACCTGTTCGCGGCCTACGACCTCGTCGCCCCCGCCGACCTCAACGGCCGGCAGTTCCTGAGCAGCCCCTACGCCACCGGCCCCGCAATCCGGGTGCGCGACGGGGTGGCCGAGGTGCCGACCGGCCCCGGCCTCGGAATCGGCATCGACGAAGGGAGGGTTCGAGAGCTCGTCCGCTGAGCCGCACACATCCAAGTAGGAGCCGCACATGAACCAGCACGTCCCCTCCCGCCGGAACTCCCGACGCGCCCTTGCTTTCGTCGCCGCGCCCGCGCTCGCCGCAGGGCTGCTGGCGTCGGTGCAGAGCGCGTCGGCCGCACCCGTCACCAAGAAGCCCGCAGCCTGCCCCGCACCGGCCGCCGCCATCGGACTGAGCACCGCCTGGAAGCTGCAACTCCCCCTGCCCACCAGCACCGGCTCCCCACAGGAGGTCAAGCAGCCCGCCCTGGCGACCTACAGCAACGCCCCCTGGTTCACCACCAACTCCAGTTGCACCGCGATCCTGATGCGGGCCGCCGTCAACGGTGCCACCACCACCAACACCGGCTACCCGCGCTCCGAACTGCGCGAGATGACCGCGGACGGCTCGGCGAACGCAAGCTGGCCCTCCACGTCGGGCACCCACACCATGGTGTTCAACGAGGCCATCACCCATCTCCCCGCCGTGAAGCCGCATGTGATGGCCAGCCAGATCCACGACTCCGTCAGCGACGTCACGTCGTTCCGTCTGGAGGGCTCCAGCCTGTACATCACCTCGTACAACGACACCCACTACAAGCTGGTGACGTCCACGTACGCGCTGGGCACGCGCTTCCAGGGCAAGTTCGTGGTCCACGACGGACAGGTCGACGTCTACTACAACGGCAGCCAGCAGGCCACCGTCGCCGCCGAGTTCAGCAGCGGCTACTTCAAAACGGGCGACTACACCCAGGCGAACTGCAACAACTCCTCGCCGTGCAGCGCCTCCAACTACGGTGAGGTCGCCCTGTACGGCGTGCAGGTGACGCACAACTGAGACACGTCTGACCGTCTCAAGCACCGCGCAACCGGTGCGGCGGAATCGCAAGCCGCAACACACTGCACAGGGAGTCCACGCGGCTCGGTCAAACAGCAGACGGCGGACCGGACCTGATCAGCCGGTCCGCCGTTGAGCTGAGGGTGCCGACGTCAGTCGACGCACACGGGACCACGAGGCCGTGCCTGGGCCGGACGCCGTCACGGAAGCCGAACGCCCACCAGCGCGAACACCGCCACCCAGCCAGGTCACCTCCGTCCCCTCTCGCGGCTGGCCTGGCCCAGCTCTTCCGATCCCACCGGCGAAGGAGCCACCCCGCACATGCCCCGCACCCCTGCCGGAGACCGCGCGCACTGGGAGACCACCGCCGACCGACTGCTGCTCTCGGTACGGCCATTCGCCACCGAAGACCACGCCTTGATCAACCTGCCCGGTACCGCCAGCGCCAGCGGCCCTCTCAGCGACGGGCTCGAAGGCTTCGCCCGTACCTTCCTCCTTGCGGGCTTCCGGCTGGCCGGCTCCCAGGGCTCCGACCCGCACGACCTCGCCGGCTGGTACGCGCGCGGCCTGGACGCCGGCACCGACTCCACCAACCCCGGACGCTGGCCGACGTTTCCCGAGTGCAGGCAAGCCAAGGTCGAAGCCGCCTCGATCGCGCTCGCGCTGCATGAGACCCGGCCCTGGATCTGGGACCGGCTGGACGACCGGGTCAGACACAACACGCTCGACTGGCTGGCACAGATGGTGGGCAACGAGCTGGAGGGCAACAACTGGATCTGGTTCCAAGGTGTCACTCAGGCGTTCGCCCGCACCGCCGGAGGCAGGTGGAGCGCTGATGACCTGGACCGGATCATCGCTCTCACCGACGACTGGTATGCCGGAGAGGGCTGGTACTCCGACGGGCTCACCGGCGGTGAGCACCGCAACTACGACCACTACAACGGTTGGGCGATGCACCTGTACCCGTTGTGGTTCTGCCGCATCCTCGGTGACGCGGCACCCCCCGGTCTCCTGGACCGATACCGTGCCCGGCTGAGCCTGTTCCTTTCCGCCCAGCGACTGTTGATCGGCGCCAACGGCTCGCCCCTCATCCAAGGCCGGTCGCTCACGTACCGGCACGCCGCGCTCGCGTCCCTGTGGACCGGTGCCCTCTTCGATGCGACCCCACTGGCCCCGGGTGAGACACGAGCCGTCGCGAACCGGATGCTCGACCATTTCATCCGGCATGGTGCGGTCGACGAGCGCGGCCTGCTCACCCTGGGATGGCACAGGCCCTTCCGCGGAATCCTCCAGGCGTACTCCGGTCCGGCGTCCCCGTACTGGGCGGCCAAGGGGTTCATCGGGCTGACGCTGCCGCCCGGACATCCCGTGTGGACGGAGCCGGAGACGCCGCTCGCCGTCGAGGAGAAGGACTTCGGGCACGCGCTGACCGCTCCCGGTTGGCTGGTCTCCGGCACTCGAGCCGACGGCGTGGTGCGGGTGGTCCATCACGGAGGAGACCACAGCGATCCGTCCCGACTGAGTGCCGACGACCCGTGCTACGCGCGGTTCGCGTACTCCACGCACACGGCGCCGGAAACCCCCTGCGATCCCACGGCGGATATGGGTGCCTGTGCGCAGGTCGATCCACTCGACAATGCCGTGGTGCTGCTCGACGTGGATGGCCGCTCCTCCCACCGCCGCCCCTCGCACACGCTCTTCCTCGACGGCGCGACAGGCGTGTCCCGGTCGCGCGCGCACTGGCCGACCGATGCGAGCTGGGACCCCTTCGGCAAGCGGGAGACGGAGCACGTGCTGGGGCCATGGATCACTGTCGGCTCCTCGCTGCGGGGGGCGACGGAGATCCGTGCCGTACGGATCGACCCTGCCACGGCCGGGTCGAACGCTTCCGGGCACGTCCTGCGGATCGGCGGCTGGGCTCTCGCGGTGACCGACGACACCGCGGGTGAGGTGACCGGCGCCACGGCCCGCGTAGCGGGAGCGGACGGACTGGTCTCCCGTATCGACGGTCTGCACGGACTGCCACGCGCCCTTCTGGCCCGAGGAAGCGGCAGCAACGCGCTCGGCGAACGGTCCGTCACCCCGTACGTGGAATCTGACGGGGCGGTCGCCCACGGCACCGTTTACGTCGCGGGGATCCACCTCGGCGGCACAGACCCGGAGGACATGCCTCAGCTCGCGGCCCGCTCCGAGGACGGTGCGCTGCTGGTCGACGTGGTCTGGACGGACAACGTAATCGACACCATCCGCCTGCCGGCTCCGGAGCCGGTACATGACTGAGGAATGAAGATTTCGCGGCCGAATCGCAACCGGGTGACGCAGTCCTCCGTCCGGGTCCGGCATCGTCATCCGCCGGACCTGCACTTGGCGGCCGTCGGTCTCGTCCAGCCGTCGCTGCCGCACCACGGCGACCATCGTCACCCCCGTCGTTGCGGAGATGCAGGTCGGACAGGTCGTCCGTCCAGACGCGGGGATGCCTCGGACCGGGCGGCCCGACCGACGTGTTTCAGTCTTCGGACAGCGCTCGGAATGGGCATCGTGCTCCCGGCATCGTGTGCGGTACGGCCACAACGGGAGCATTTTTCGACACTCGTCACCTGGGCGCCCCGGACTGATTCGGGTGCACCCCCCTGATCGGCGACGGCACGTGCACATCGACGACCTGGCCGACTTGCACGTCCGCGTGCTGCTGACCGGGCGCGTCGGCTCGTACTGGAGCGCAGCCGATGGGCAGAACCCGATCGTGCGCGCCCTCGGCAAAGCCGCGTCCCGGCCGCGGGAGCGCTGGGTGCCGTGGTGCCGGAGCCTGCGGACAACATCGTCCAGCAGCTTGCGATCTTCGCGGAGGGGCTGTTGGGCAGCCAGTCGGCCACCAGCGCCAAGGCACGTAGGGGACTGGGCTGGAACCCGACCAGGCCTTGCCTGGTCGCCAGGCAGTTTCCTGCGGATCGCGACGCGGCCGACGTGGCTGATCTGACGGCATGTCCATCCCCTTGCGGTCCAGCGCCGCGGCGTTCGAGCAGGTTCTGGGCCGGCATGGCGTCGTGGCCGGCATCTGCACCATGGAGGCAGCATGGGCCGCCCTCGAGGAGTCCGTGCAGATGCCCGTCGAGGGGATTGAGAGTCCTGAGCACGACGGGGACAACTTCATCGTCGAGTGGGGCGTCTGGGACTGGACCGGGAATCGGCCTGCACTGTCTCCTGGCCAACTGCTGGCCGTCAACGAGCACGGCGACCGGCATGATCCGTACTGGCAGCCTCAGTACTGGAAGGTGGAGATGCAGGCGTGCTTCGCCGAGAACTCCACCTGGGCGGACCTGCATATCAGCAGCGGCGCTCGCTGAGACGCGCCGTTTCACCGTTGAGGACCCACTCCTCAGCCTCATAAGGCACTCCGCTCCGATCGACATCGCAGTCGCGCTCGACCCCGCAGGCTAGAGCGCCTTCGGGAGTCCTGGCCGACCAGAACAAGTTCCCGGGGGACCTCCGAGGAGGTGGATGGTGGCGGCTGGAACACCTCGGGGTCCCATAGCCCAAGCCATCGCCCACCATCCAAGCGGCCCGGCACGCGCGCCGGAACCGTTGAGGTGATCCTGGAAGGGTGAGAGGTGTCCCAGTCGGGCTGATCCCGGCGGCCTACGCCGCTTCCGGCCGCCGGGCCGTGCGCGTGGCCCTGGCCGCTGCGATCGGCTTCTACCTCTTCCGCTACGGGCTCGGCAGTCCCGTCGCGGCCACCTACGCGCTGTTCGGCGCGGTGGCCCTGGGCGGACTCTCACGGACCCCGGGGACCGGACGCCAGCGTGCGGCGATCATGCTGCGGGTGCTTCCGGTGTGCTGGGTCCTGGTGGTCGTCGGCACCTATCTCTCGGTACGCACCTGGAGCGCCGTCGCCGGGATGCTGGCCGTCGGCTTCGCACTGGCCTTCTCCGCCGTGGGCGGACCGCGCCCGGCGGGCGTGGCACCGGGACTGCAGCTCCTGTACATCCTGCCGTCGTTCCCGCCGTACGATCCCGGATCGCTCGACGAGCGGCTGCTCGGTACGACGACCGGACTGGTGCTGCTGATCGCCACCGAGGCGCTGATCTTTCCCGAGCCCGCCCCGACGCCGTACCGGGAGCGGACGGCTCGCGCCGCACGGACGGCCGCCCAGTGCGCCCGAACCCTGGCCGAGCCGCCGTACGTCCTCAAGGCCGCGGACCGCGGAACGGCGGAAGAGGCCGGCCGGGGGCTGCGGTCGCTGATGGTGCCCGAGGCGGAGCGTCCGGCCGGTCCCGGTGTACGGATGCGGGCCCTCGCCCACACCAGCCTCGCCGTCCGCACGCTCCTCACTCGCCTGGCCTGGCTGACCGCCCCCTCCCATGGGCAGGAACGGGAGGTAGTGGCCGTGCTGCGTGCGGTGGCTGACCTCGCGACGGTGACAGCGCGGTGTCTGCGCGAACGGACTTCAGTGCTGGGGCCGTACAAGGAGCTGTCCTCGGCGCGTGCCGCACTGTCGGCCGTGTCCGCGGGCCCGCCCGGCTCGCCGCCCCCGCCCCCGTCCGGATTTCCGCCGGCGGTGCTGCGCAGGCATGCTGCGGTGCTGGAGATCGCGGATGCCGCGCTGGCCATGGGGGCGGCGGCCGACCGGGCCGTACGCGGACGGCACGCCGAAACCGAGGTGGCGCCGCAGCGCTTCTGGTACGCCATCGTCCCGGCCCCAGTGCTGTGGTGGCACCGGCTGCGCGGCCACGCGGGGCGCCGGTCGGTGCTCTTCCAGAACGCGATGCGGATCGCGCTCGCCCTTACCGCGGCGCGGCTCGTCGCGGGCATCGACACCCTGCCGCACGGCTTCTGGGCCATGCTCGCCACGCTCAGCCTCACCAGGACCACCCTGCAAGCGACCCGGCACACCATCCGGCTCGCGCTCACGGGCACGCTGGCCGGGGCACTGCTGACCGCCGGGACACTGACCCTGGTGGGCACCCACACCAGTGTCTACGCCGTACTGCTGCCCCTGTGGATGCTGTTCGCCTTCACCGTCGGGCCGGTGCGGGGCGTCGGGTGGGCCCAAGGGCTGTTCACGGTGCTGGTGGCCCTGGTGTTCGCCCAGCTCGCACCCTCCACCTGGCAGTTGGCGGAGGTGCGCGTGCTCGACGTGCTGATCGGCAGCACGATCGGCGCCGTGTTCGGGCTGCTCGCCTGGCCGCGCGGCGCGCAGGACGAGATGCGCCGCGCGGCTGCCGAACTCCTGCGTACGGCCGCGGAGGTCGTGGTGGCCACGACCTCGTCGGTGGCGGGCGGCGCCGCCGCGATCGTGCCGGCAGCCGCGCCCGGGCAGCGATCCCTGCACCACGCGGTCGTCCTCGCCGAGTCGGCGTACGCACAGTTCCAGAGCGAGCCCGCACCGCTGAGGGGCGGCGGGCGGGGGTACTCGGCGTCGGTGGACTGGCAGGCGACGCTCATAGCCGGCCATCACACCCTGTGGGGCTCCGAACGGCTCCTGGCTCCGCCCGTCACCGTGCTGCCGGCCGCGGCAGCCCGAGCGGTGGACGCGCTCGGCGAACGTATGGCCGGGCGGATGCTGCTGGTCTCCGCAGCGCTGGATCCCGGCGGGGACACCCCACCCACGGCCGTACCGCGGATCGGCCCGGTGTACCCCGAGTTCGACGCCGAGCCGGTGGGCGCGCCCCGGCGGTACTACGCCGTGGCCGAGTGGCTGGAGTCGCTGGCCGCCGATCTGACGCGGGTCTCCCGCGGGGCTGAACCGGAGGGGGACGCCGGCTCGCACACCGATGCGCGTTCACGACCGGAGGGGGACGCCCGCTCGCACACCGATGCCCATCCACGCGCCGACAGCTCCCGCAAGCCCGCCTGAGCGCCAGTCGGCCATCGGGCGGCCGGCTCAGCCGACGGTCAATCCGTCTTCGCCGCGGTGTGCCTGTGCTGCGCCTCGGCGGACGAGGTCCCAGAGGCCGCGGTGGCCTCGGTGGCCTCGGTGGCGGCTGCGGTCCCGCCCGGGTGCCACAGCGCGACCAGGAACGCGATCCCCAGGGCGACGGCCATGCCGTAGAAGACCCACTGGTTCGCCTCGGCGAAGTCCATGCGCACCGCGCTGAAGATGTCCCGCATCTGGTCGGCCGACGCTCCGGTGCCCGAGGGCGGGCTGGCGTCGCCGCTGCCCGTGATGGAGCTGCTGACGCGGTGGGCGGTGTCCCGGGCCTGTTCGGCCGACAGGCCCCGCGACTCCAGGGTGCTCGCCACGTTCGAGCGCATGACGTGGGTGAGCATGGTGCCGAAGACGGCCATGCCCACGCTGGCCGCGTAGTTCCGTACGGTCTGGGTGATGCCCGTGACCTCGCCGTAGGACGGTCCGATGGCGCGGTTGACGGCGTCCGTGGAGGCCGGAGCCAGGATGAAGCCGATGCCCGCGCCGGCCAGCGCCGCGTACGGCCACTGGTCGTGCATGGACAGGTCGGTCAGCTTGCCCGCCCACAGGGCGAACCCGACGCAGCCCAGGACAGCGCCCGCCTTCAGTGCCGGGCGCGCGCCCCGCTGGTCGAGGATCCGGCCGCCCCACTGCGAGGCGATGGCGAATCCCGCGAACACGTACAGCAGGAACAGTGCCGCCTGGTTGGGTGAGGCGCTGAGCGAGACCTGGGCGTACACGGACGCGAAGAAGAACAGCGGAACGAACGCGAGCATGGCGAAGAACAGCACCACCGCGTCCACGGTGAAGCCCCTGTCCCGGAAGACGCGCAGGTCGATCAGGGGGTGGCGGACGCCCCGCTCGTAGCGGACGAAGAAGGCGAGGATCGCCAGGCCGCCCGCGACGCAGAGCCAGGTGGCCGCGCTGTCCCAGCCCCAGGAGTAGGCCTGCTGGAAGCCCAGGACGCTCAGTCCCATGCCGGCCGCCATGAGAGCGGCGCCCACGATGTCCAGGGTGCCGGTCCGCCTGCGGTCGGCGATGCGGGCCATCGCGGTCAGTACGAGCGCCACCACGGCCACGGGGACGTTGACCCAGAACACCGCGCGCCACGTCCATGACGCCGTGAGCCAGCCACCCAGCAGCGGACCGACCGCGGTCAGGGCGCCGGACAGCCCGAAGAACAGCGCGAGGGCCCGGCCGCGCCGCTCGGCCGGGAACACCGCCACGACCACCGCGAGCGCGGCGGGGAAGAGCAGTGCCGCCCCGGCCCCCTGGACCGCCCTGAAGCCGATGAGCCAACCCTGCGCGGCGTCCCCCTTGGGGACACAGCCGCACATCACCGACGACACGACGAACACGAACGTGCCGATGACCACGATCCGACGCGGACCGTACAGGTCCGCGAGGCGACCGCCGACGGCGAAGAAGGCGGCCAGTGCCAGCAGATATGCGTTGATCACCCACTGCATACCGGAGGCTGAAAGGCCCAGTTCCCGGACAATGTCCGGCGCAGCGATCGACACGATGGTCTGATCGATGAATGTCATCGCAACCGCGAACATCATGGCCGCGAGAGCCAGTGTCTGCTGATGCACCGTGCGAGGCGCCGACGTGGTGCCAGCACCCCCGTAGCGTGTGTCACTCACGCTCCCAGTCTGCCCCCACCCGGGCCGGCCCGCAGCGGCAGAGCCGGCTACGACGGGTGCCTCCACTGCGGCAGGACAGGCCGGGAATCAACCGCAAACGTTTTTCGACGCACACACGAAAACGCCTGCTTCCCACGCCCCCGGTCCACCGACGCATCCACGATGACCCGAGTCATCCCCTTTGATCTCCCCCAGGGGTATTGTCCGTCGGGTGAACGCAGACGACGCGAACCGGCGCTGGACACAGTCCATGCCCGAGGCCTACGAACGTCACCTCGCCCCGGTCTTCTTCCGGCCGTTCGCCGCCGACCTGGCCTCCCGAGCGGCCGCCCTGCGACCGCGCACCGTTCTGGAACTCGCGGCCGGAACCGGGGCCCTGACCTCAGCGCTGCTCACCGCGACGCCCTCGACTTCAGTGGTGGCGACCGACCTCAACGAAGCCATGGTTGCGACCGGTTCCGCGCTGGAGCCGCGAGCGCGGTGGCGGCAGGCGGACGCCCAGGCACTGCCGTTCGAGGACGGCAGCTTCGACCTCGTCGTGTGCCAGTTCGGCGTGATGTTCTTCCCCGACAGGACCGCCGCCTACGCAGAGGTCCGCCGAGTTCTGGCTCCCCAGGGACAGTTCCTGTTCAACAGTTGGGGCCCGGTGGCCTCGCACGGGTTCGGCGCCGCGTTCCAGAACGCACTGGAAGAGGCCATTCCCGACGGGACACCCACGTTCCTGACAGACGTACCGCACGGATACACCGATCCGTTGCGAGTCACCGCGGACCTCGAAAGCGCCGGACTGACGGTTACCGACACGGAGGAGGTCACCCTGGAGGGCGTCGCGGAGTCGGCCGCCTCGGTGGCCACCGGGTTCCTGACCGGCACACCCGTCAGCGCAGCCCTTCAGGCCCGCGGTGACGTGAAATCCCTGCAGGCCGCCATCGCGCAGCACATGACAGAGCAGCTCGGCAGCGGTCCTGTGACGGCACCGATGACGGCAACCGTCTACTCGGCTCGCCGCCGGGCCTGACCCTCACAACCTCAACAGGTCACCGCTGGCCTCCACTTCGCCTCCCGGATCAGACAGGCCCGCTCCCGGCCACGCGCCTGTGGCGGGCGCACCATGAACGCGCCTGAACCCCAGCCCGAGAAGCGGAAGCCGCCGACCACCGCGCGAACCGCTCGACGCAGCCGTGGCGCCGTCGGGAACGGGCCAAGGACTCCCTGAGCCTTGACGCCGGAGAGCGGTGATCCTACGGTCCCCACACTGCCTCACGATCGGTCACCTCATCGAATCATTCGACGAGGAGGGGAGCACTCCCACGGCTCAACCGCATCAGAATCGATCCCTGCCTGTACAGCAGGTCTGCATCTCAACCAGGCCCATCGCGAAACTTTCGAATCTGGCACGGGCACTTGGGCCGGCGGCAGGTGACCGTGTCGGTGGGGGCATCGCCTTGCATGGCCGAACCGGCCGACCCGGCAAGCGGAATGACGTCAAGGCAGCGAAGCGCAGACGAGGAAACCCACATCAGCGTCGCGTCCAGACGGAGGAGCAATGTCGTTGCACCGTAGCGATTCCGGCACCACAGGCCCGGCGTACCCCAGTCGCCGGGCCGTCTTGGCGACCATGGGCACCCTGCCCGTCCTCGCGGCCGCCGCACCGGCAGTGGGAGCGTCCCGAACCGCGTCCCTGGCAGCAGCCGCCGTGACCGTCGACCCGTCGGCGACCCGGCAGTTGATCCGGGGATTCGGCGGCATGAACCACCCGCTGTGGATCGGCGACCTGACATCTGCCCAGCGGGACACGGCATTCGGCAACGGCGAGGGACAGCTCGGCTTCTCCATGCTGAGAATCTTCGTCTCAGAGGACAAGGCGAACTGGAACCGTGAGGTCGCGACGGCGAAGCGGGCGACCGAGCTTGGGGTCACGGTCTTCGCGTCGCCGTGGAATCCACCCGCTCAGATGGTGGAGACCTTCGTCCACGGCCAGCAGACCGACGCGAAGCGACTCCGGTACGACATGTACGGCGCCTACGCGCAGCACCTGAACGATTTCGTCGCCTTCATGCGGAGCAACGGCGTGAACCTGTACGCCGTCTCCGTGCAGAACGAGCCCGACTACGCCCACGACTGGACCTGGTGGACCCCGACCGAGATGACCAGGTTCCTGCGGGAGAACGCCGGCTCGATCAGCACCAAGGTCATCGCTCCGGAGTCCTTCCAGTACGTCAAGAGCTTCTCGGACCCGATCCTCAACGACCCCGCAGCCCTCGCCAACCTCGACATTCTCGGGGCGCACCTCTACGGCACCTCGTTCCAGAACTTCCCCTACCCCCTCTTCAGGCAGAAGGGCGCGGGCAAGGAGCTGTGGATGACCGAGGTCTACTACCCCAACAGCAGTGATTCGGCCGACCTCTGGCCACAAGCGCTGGAGGTGGGGGAACACGTCCACCGCGCGATGGTGGACGCCGAGTTCCAGGCGTACGTGTGGTGGTACATCCGGCGCGGCTACGGCCCCATGCGCGAGGACGGGCGGATCAGCAAGCGCGGTGCCGCCATGGCGCACTTCTCCAAGTACGTCCGCCCGGGGCACCTGCGGATCGCCGTGACCGCGAACCCGCAGGCGAACGTCTACCTCTCGGCGTACAAGGGGAACGGCTCCCGGGTGGTCATCGTCGCCGTCAACAAGGGGACCTCGCAGGTGAGTCAGCAGTTCATCCTGCAGAACAACGCCTCGTCCAACGTGTCTTCCTGGCTGACGGACGCAAGCAGGACCCTCGCGTCACAGAGCAGGATCACCGTGTCGAACGGCTCCTTCACCGGGCAGTTGCCCGCGCAGAGCCTGACCACGTTCGTGACCGGGTAGAGGCCTCGCACTCACACTGCGCCATCCTTGGGCCGAAGACCCGCGCGCTTCCAGTTGCCGTCGGGCGGTCTGACAGGCGGTGTCGTCAGTCCTCGACCGCCCGCCGTCCGGTCACCGTTGGAACTGGCCGACCCGCGGCCCTGCTGCCCACTCCCCCGGGGTGGCCGGGCCTTCGAGGAGATCTGCTCCCAGTGGTGTGACGACGTGGCGGACGGTGTTGCGGTCGCGGAGGCTGTGGATCAGGCCCGCCTCGCGCAGCACGCTCGCGTGTTCGCTGGCCGACGCAGGTGAGATGTTCAGTCGGCGGGCGATCTCGATGCCCGTCGCGTGCTGTGTCTCGGCGATGGCGATGAGGGTCGCGGCCCGGGTCCGTCCGAGGAGCCTGTCGAGCGCGTCGGTTCTGTTGACGGCGTTGCCCGGTCTCAGCGAGCCGGCACCACGGGGCGCCGGGTACACCAGCACGGGTGGCAGGGCCGGGTCCCGCAGGGTGATGGGACCGCCCCGGCAGAAGTAGGAGGGCACGATCCGCAGTCCCCGCCCGCCGAGGTGCATGTCCTGGTCGCGGGGATAGGCGAGACGTAGGACCGGCGCGCGCCACTGGACCGCCGGATGCAGGTTGTTCAGCAACTGCTCGGCTCCTCCCGCCGCCAACGTCTTTGCCCGCGAGGACAGTTCG
This sequence comes from Streptomyces sp. NPDC107471, assembly GCF_055582845.1. Lineage (NCBI taxonomy): Bacteria > Bacillati > Actinomycetota > Actinomycetes > Kitasatosporales > Streptomycetaceae > Streptomyces > Streptomyces sp. NPDC107471. The sequence goes on from NZ_JBVJPC010000015.1 coordinate 58,427, forward strand.
GCGTCGACGGCCGCGGTGATCTGCGACCAGTACGGGATCAGTGCCTGCCGGTGGTAGTGGCGCAGGGCGGTGCGCAGGGCGCGCCGCGCGGCGGGGGCTCCGGACGCGAGGGCCTCCGCCCACGACGGCAGTTTCTGCTGCCGGGCGAGGGTCGTCAGATCGGTCTTCAGCCGCGCGCGGGAGGCGGACACCACGGCTTCGACGGCCGTCTCGAGATCCGTGGTGCCGTCGGCCGGCGTCAGGAAGTCGGGTGAGTACCCACGCGGCGGAGCGAGGTGCAGAAGCGGCCGGGAGGCCACGTCGAGGGAGGTGCGGGCATGCGTCCACCATGCCCGTAAGTCGACGTCGGCGTCCTGGCCGCCGAGGACGTGCAGGCTCAGCAGAGCCTCCCAGGCGGGGTCGGGTCCGGGCGCCAGCCGGATCCTGCCCAGGTCCTCCGCACTGAAATGGATGCGCAGCATCAGCGTGTCCCCCGTACGACTGCTCCCTCAACGTTCTCACCTTCCCCGAGGAACGCACAGGGCAACAGCGACGATCGCGTCAGTGGTCCACATTCGGCGAGGACCGAAACACCTTTGCCGCCCTGCCGCCCTCGCCTACTCTCGTGGACAAGGGGCTACGTGGAGTCGACGCGCGGTCCCGCGGTAGCTGTGGAAAACGAGTTGCGTCACATTGTTTCGGGGCGCCCTTCACTCCCAGGGCACTTTTCGTGGTCGAGCGCCCGGCGACTCGTCACCAATTGCCGCGCCGCATATTACCAATGGACAGTGAGTCGGTCAGATTTCATCTTTCCAGTCGCCATTCTGCGCGGCCGGACCGCTTCTTCCATACGCCCTGCACGGACCCCAGTAAAGTCGCCGTCGGCACGCACCCCGTTGAGCCGACGCCGACCCCTTGCTCCTCAGGGTCCAAATGCGTCGGCTCACCGGCAAGGGTGCGGAATCACCTCAGCATTCGCCGCGCCACACGGCCTTGATGAACGTCACACCGCTGACGAAGTTCCACTTGTAGTCGCCGGGCCCGGGGTTGTAGTGCAGGCAGTCCTCGTAGGTGCCGCCGTTGTACGTCCAGGTCAGTTGGATGTGGTCCTCACCTGCGAACTCCACGCCGTTGTTGAAGACCGATCTGCCGCTGACGCTGCCGGTCCAGTTCCCCTCCGTCTTCACCAGGAGCTGACCTGTCTGGCCCTCGCCCGCATATATGCAGAAATAACTCTTCTCGCACCCCGAAGGGTTGGGCTCCGCCGACACGGTGGTTGATGCGGCGAGCACGCCGGAGAAGGCGGCGGAAACAGCCAGGGTCGCCAATAAGCGCTTGTGCACGGTTTTCCTCCTCTTTCGATGACGGTGCGCGCCCACCGTAGCAATCACAGGACGAGGACGGACATATTCCGCCCCACCACAAGTCCTTCGCATCGCGGCCCACGAAATCCGGAATCAGCGCCGCCGTTCACGGAACGAACCCCTCCGGGGATTGATTCTCGCCGTCCTGAAAAGGGAGGTCCAAGCGCTTCGTGGAGGGCCTTCCCGCGCCACCTGCACCAGGCCACGGAATTCGCCAGGAATATTGACCTGTTCACAACCCAACCGTCCCAGCCGGATATTGCCTCCGGCTCATATTCGGCCAGGGTGTGACCCCTTGGATCCGTTCGGCGGCCCCCTGAGCGCCGGACACGTCTCCACAAGGGGGAAACATGCACCTTCCGTCGTTCCAGGCGTTACCTGACGCCTCCCCACGACAGCGCGGACGCCTGCGCGTCCGCTCCGCCCTGCCACTGACCTCCCTGCTGGTCACCCTGGCGCTGACAGCGGGCGTCGCACCCGCCGCGGCGGCACCGCCCCCCGACCCCACGGGTCCCTCGGACACCCACTGGGGCAGATCCACGGCCGCGCGGATGCCCGCCGTCCGCACCGGCGTCACCAGACCCCCGCGCGCCGTCCCCTCGGCCGCTCCCGACACCCACGAGAGAGCCTGGCAGCAGCGCGAGGAGCGGCGTCTGCGCGGCCAACAGCCGGCGCCCGAACGCTCCGGCGAGCCACAGGCCCTGCGCTATGTGCCCGAGGGCCAAGGGGCTGTGCCCTGGCACCAGATCAGTGACTTCCGCGTCACGGACGCGCTGGTCGGACGGATCGACTACTCGACCGGCAACCTCATGCTGGCCGCCACCGACTTCGACATCGCCGGTGTCGGCCAGAGCCTCCAGCTCACCCGCACCTACAACTCCCTGGACGCCCCCTACGGCGAGGTCGACGCGCAGTGGTGGCTGGGGTACGAGCGCAGACTCGACCTGTCCTTCACCGACCAGGTCTTCCACTACGACGACACCGGCGCGACCGTCGAGTACACGAAGAACGCCGACGGCACGTTCACCACCCCGTCCGGCTACTCCAAGGACCTGCGCAAGAACAGCGACGGCACCTACACCCTCACCGACCGCTCCTCCGGCCTGGCCGACACCTACGCGGCGGACGGCAGCCTCACCAAGGTCGGCGACCGCAACAACGGCTCGGTCACCGTCAGCGCCCACCACGACGCCTCCGGAGCGCCCGCCGGGTTCAAACTCACCGAGACGCGCTCGGGCCGGTGGATCGACCTGACCCGTACCAGCGGCACCACCTGGCAGGCCGAGGACAACAGCGGTCGTACCGCCCGGTACGAGGTGGACGCCGGCTCGGACCGGCTGGTCCGCACCGTGGACACGGCCGGCAAGGCGACCGCGTTCTCCTACGACACCGACGGCCGGCTGGTGAAGCTGACCACGTCGGAGTCCCGATCCGCCGTGCTCACCTACGACGCGCAGGACCGGGTGACCTCCCTGCGCCGCTACTCCGAGACCGGCGGCGGCCCCGGCCCCACGTACACGTACTCCTACACCGGGGCCACCCACCACGACGCGGGCGTCACCACCGTCACCGACCCGCTGGGGCACACCAGCGAGTACCACCACAACGCCGACGGCGAGGTCACCAAGACCCTCGACGGGCTGAAGCACGAACGCTCCAAGACCTACAAGGACCACCTCGTGCAGACGGCCACCGACGCCATGGGCACCGGCAACGGAGGCCCCGGCGGCAACGTCACGGCGTACGGGTGGGACACCCGCAACAACCCCACCTCCGCGAAGCTGCCCACCGGCGCCACGGCCACCGGCAGTTGGCAGACGATCGCCGGCGCCGACGTGCCCTCCAGCGCGAACGGCCCGGACGGGGAGAAGTCCGAGTTCACCTACGACACCGCCGGCAACACCAAGACCGTCACCACGACGGGCACCGGCGGCGGCACCCGCAGCTTCACCCACAACGAGGCCACGCCCACCTGCGGCGGCTTCCAGGGCCAGACCTGCTCGGCCACCGACGCCAACAACAAGAAGACGTCCTTCCACTACGACGGCCAGGGCAACCTCACCACGGCCACCCCGCCCGCCCCGCAGGACCCGGCCAGCTACACCTACGACGCCCTCGGTCGCACCCGGTCCGCCACCGACGGACGGGGGGTGAAGACCGTCTACACCTACGACGACCGCGACCGGATCACCAAGGTCACCACCCCGCAGTCCACGGTGACCTATGTGTACGACGACGACGGCAACCTCACCACCCGCACCGACGCCACCGGCATGCAGACCTACCGCTTCGACGCGCTCAGCCGGGAGACGATCCGCACCCTCCAGGACGGCTCACAGACCGTGCTGGCCTACACGGCCGACGGCAACGTGGACACCTACACCGACCCCGGCGGCGTCACCGACTACGACTGGGACGCCGCCAACCGGCTCACCGCACTGACCGGGCCCACCCACAAGAAGACCACCTACGAGTACGACAACAACGACGCACGCACCAAAACGACCTACCCCGGCAACACCGTGCAGTCGGTGACGCTCGACAACTCCGGCCGCCCGACCGGCATCAGGAACATCGCGCCGTCCGGCCGCGTCACCAGCGACCTGTCGTACACCTACGCCTACACGGCCGGCACCGAATCCCTCGACGGGATCAAGATCCGCTCGCTCACGGACAACCTGTCCCGCACCAGAACGACCTACCAGTACGACTCGGCGGGCCGGGCCTCCCTGGCCGAGGAGGTCGACCAGTCGGGCCGCAAGAACTCCTGGCAGTACTGCCACGATCCGGCTGGAAACCTGCTCTCGCAGGGCAGCATTCCGGGCTGCCCAGGCTCCACGGTCTACACCTACAACGACGCCTCCCAACTGATCGCCCGCAACGGCATCACCACCAACTGGTCCTACGACAAGGCCGGAAACGAGACCGCGGGGGCTCCGACCACCGAAGCGACCCGCACGGCGGAGCAGTACACCGACTTCAGCCAGATGAAGTCCGTGACCGTCGGCGGCACCACCTACGGCGCGCAGTACGCCAGCACCGACAGCAGTGAGCGCACCCGCCTGGGCACCACCGTCTTCCACAACGGTCCCCTGGGGCTGTCCGGACAGACCACCGCGGGCAAGGACACCGAGTTCATCCGCGAACCCGGTGGCACGCTCAACTCCCTCACCACCGGCGGGAAGAACTACTACTACCTCACCGACGCCCTCGGGTCCGTCACCGGACTGGTCGACGAGAGCGGCAAGCAGGTGAACACCTACCGCTACACACCCACCGGCGTCAGCCGGCCCGGCACCACCGAATCCGTGCCGCAGCCCTACCGCTACACCGGCGGCTACCAGGACTCGACGGGCCTGTACCACTTCGGCGCCCGTTACTACGACCCGCAGATCAGCCGGTTCACCCAGCCCGACCCCTCGGGCCAGGAGAAGAACCCCTACCTGTACGCGGAGGGCGATCCGCTCAACCGCATCGACCCCAGCGGCACCTACTGGCTCATCGACACGGCCAGCAAGCTCCTCAACATCAAGACCGTCGCCGAGGGGGGCCTGGCCTTCCAGGAGGGCAACGGCAAGAAACTGTGGGGAGTTGTCGCGGGAGCGGCGGTCGGTGCGGCCGCCGAGGCGTCCTGCACCGCACTCGCCGGCGCCGCCGGCCTCGCCACCGGCGGAGCGGGCTTCCTGGCAGCCGCCGGCTGTCTCGTGCTCGGCGAAACTCTCGGCAACCATGCGGAGGAGAGCATCTCCGGCGGCTGACCGGACCCACCGTTCCATCCGACGAGAAGAGGACTGCCCATGATGACCGCCGAGACCTCAGGACGCTATGACTACCTGCCGGCCACCGGCTGGGTCATCGCCTTCATCGTCGTCTGCTTCGTCCTCGCCTTCATCCTGAAGAGGCGGGGACGCAAGTAGCACGACCCGAGCAGCGGGGCCGGTGGTACCCGACCACCGGCCCCCACGTGAACGAAGAGCTGCCGGCCCGGCGGCCTCTTCAGCCGATGGTGAAGCGCTGGTTCTGGGCGCCTCGGTCGCAGCGGGCCGTGCGGTAGTAGCCGTCGTCCTGCTGGTAGAGGCAGCGGCCCGTGCCGACGCTTTGGAGCATGACGGCGCTGCGGGCGGCGGGCTGGACGGTGCGCCACTTCTGGTACGAGCCGCCGTTGCAGCGCAAGGGGTAGACATCGCCCCGGTCATTGCTGTCGAGGCAGCGGGCCCAGAAGTTGTTCTTGAGAGTGGTGCTGGTGTTGAGGCGGCCGTTCCACTGCCACAGCAGGCTGCCGCGTCCGGTGGTGCAGCGGTCGCCCTTGAGGCCGGTCTCGGAGTTCTCCCGCAGGCAGTCCCCATAACGGTAGTTCGCGAAGCGGCTGGTGGTGGTGGCAGCCGAGGCGGGTGCGGGGGTGAGGACGGGAAGGGCGAGGCCGGCTACGGCGATGAGGGCGGCGAAAGCCCTCCGGGTCGGGCGGCGCACTGGGAGTCTCCTTGCGGTGGTGTGTTCAGAGGTACGTCGACAGCATCCCCGAACACCACCACCCAGACCTGGAAAAGGGGAGGAAACCGCCGGATCGAGCAGCTCATGCCAGCCGATCGTGTGGTCGGCCAGAGCCACAACCCATCGAGAGGTCCCCTGTCGTACCGGCTAGGCCGACTCCCCCAGCCGCAACGTCGCCTTGACCGCCGCCTCCGCATGGGTCAGCGGTCCGCTGCGGGCCAGGAGGCGTCCGGCCTGTTCGACGGCGAGGGCGCCGAGTTCGCGGGTGTCCAGGGCGACGGTGGTCAGGGCGGGTTCGACGAGGGTGCCGAGCTGGAGGCCGTCGAAGCCGATGACCGCAAGGTCCTCGGGAACCCGGCGGCCGAGCCTGCGCGCGGCACGCAGTGCCCCGATGGCGATGATGTCGTTGAAGGTGAACACGGCGGTGACGTCGGGGTGTTCGGTGAGGAGTGCACGCAGGGCGTGCTGCCCTCCGTCGATGCTCTGCGCGGCACGGCTGACCGCGGCGGGTTCCAGACCGCGGGCGGCCATGGCGGCGGCGTACCAGTGGTGGCGGATGCTGGGTTCGGAGCGTGCGGCGTGGTCGAGCATGCCGATGCGGTGGTGCCCCGCGTCGACCAGGTGCCTGATCGCGTCGTGGACGCCCGCCTCGCCGTCGATGCGGATGGCGTTGAACCGCTCGGCGCGGTGCTCGCGGTCGATGAGCACGACAGGGAGCCCGCGGGTCAGCTTGTCGATCTCCTCCTCGGGCAGGGTGAGGTATCCGACGACGGCGTCCACCTGCGAGGCGATGACCTCCAGGGTGCCGCGCTCCTCCTCCACGCGATCGCCGGTGTCGTAGATCACGACGTGCCAGCCACGCTTGCGCGCGGCCTCCAGCGCCGAGGCGGCGACCTCGGTGAAGAAGGGGTTGAGCAGGTCGGGGATCACCAGGCCGACGCTCGTGGTGTCCTGCCGTACGAGTCCCCGGGCGAACCGGCTGGGCCGGTAGCCCAGCTCCTGGGCGGCGTCCAGCACGCGCTGCTTGGTGGAGGCGTCGATCTCGCCCTTGTCGTTCAGCGCGCGTGACACGGTCTGCCGCGACACGCCCACGGCCCGCGCCACATCGTCGATGGTCACCCTGCGCGGTCCAGTCGCGGACGACGCCATCACTCACCTGTCTCCTGGGTCACTCCGGAGCCTTGACACTTGTCCGTACATAAGCGCAGACTCCGAATCGTTCAGCTCCCGTGAGCGCTCACGTTACCGCTCACGGCCCTTTGTTCCAACCGCCCAGGCACCCGCCGCCAGTCGTTTACTGGGAACGGAAAACATGAGCAACACAGTCACGCGCACCCGCCTCGCCGCCCTCGCCACGGCCACCGGCATCGCCGTACTCCTCGCCGGCTGCTCCTCGTCGTCCACCGGCTCGGACAAGGCCGACGCACCCTCGTGCGCCCCCGCCAAGGGGAAGGTCGTCCTCCAGTACTGGAACACCGTTCCCGGCATGGACAAGGTCGTCGCGCTGTGGAACAAGAAGAACCCGGACATCCAGGTCGAGACGAAGAACATCTCCAACGACCAGTACGGCATCCTCGGCAACGCCCTCAAGGCGGGCAAGGCACCCGACCTGGCGCAGGTCGGCTACGACGAGCTGCCCAACCTGCGCACCCAGAGCGCCTTCGTCGACGCCTCCGCCTGCAAGGACGCCACCGCCGCCAAGTCCAAGTTCGTCCCCTGGACCTGGTCGCAGACGAGCTTCGGCGAGACCGGCGTGTTCGCGCTGCCGCAGGACACCGGCCCGATGGCCCTCTTCGTCCGCAGTGACATCTTCAAGAAGCAAGGCATCGCGATCCCCAGGACCTGGGACGAGTACGCGACGGCCGCGCAGAAGCTCCACAAGGCGGACCCCAAGCTGGACATCACGTTCTTCGACCCGAACAACGCCGAGTGGTTCAACGGCCTGCTCTGGCAGAACAACGCCGAGATGTACAGCTACGCGGGCGACAAGTGGCACGTCACCGTCGAGTCGGAGCAGAGCAAGCAGGTCGCCGAGTACTGGCAGAAGCTGATCTCCGACAAGCTCGTGCGCACCGACCTCGCCAACGGCTCGACGCAGATGTACGCCGCGTACCAGAAGGACCAGATCGCCAGCTACGTCGGCGCCGCCTGGGGCTACAGCATGTTCCGCGACAACCTCCCCAAGCAGGCCGGGAAGTGGTCGATCGTGCCTATGCCGACCTGGGGCTCGAACGGCTCCTCGGGTGACTGGGGCGGTTCGACCGTCGCGTTCATGAAGGGCAGCAAGCACCTGTACGAGTCGGTGAGGTTCAACACCTGGCTCAACAGCGACCCCGAGGCCCTCGCGCTGGAGAACGAGCTCGGCGGTCTCTACCCGGCCGCGAACGCCGGACTCCAACTGCCCGCTCTCTCCAAGGGTGTTCCGTACTACGGCAACGAGAAGATCTTCGATGTCTTCGCCGACTCGTCCAGGAAGATCGACACCAGCTTCGCCTGGGGCCCGACGCAGAAGACGGTGAACCTGGCGCTGCAGGACGCGATGGCCAAGGCGGCCGCCGGGGACGGCACCCTCAGCGACGCCCTCGCCAAGGCACAGGCGACCGCGCTGAAGTCCATGAAGGACCAGGCCATCCCGGCCACGGCGGGCAAGTGACCTCAGCATGACAGACATCGCCACCCGGGCCACCGACACGCCCCGTGCGGTGCAGGCGCCCAAGGGCCGTCGCCGTCTCAACGGCGGCGGCCCCCGGGCCGGTACCGTCCTCGCCTTCGTCACGCCTTTCTTCCTGCCGTTCGTGCTGTTCTACCTGGTGCCGGTCGGCTACGCGCTCTGGCAGAGCTTCCGCGTCGTACGCCGCACCGGTGGCCAGTACGGCACCGCCTACACGACCTTCGGCGGCTTCGAGCAGTACGGACAGGTCTTCCAGAACAGCGAGTTCTGGGCCAGCATCGGCCGCATCGGACTGTTCGGCATCGTGCAGGTACCGGTCATGCTGTTCACCGCGCTGATCATCGCGCTGCTGCTGGACACACCCCTGCTGCGGCTCAAGGCGTGCTTCCGCATCACGGCCTTCATGCCCTACGCGGTACCCGGCGTGATCGCCGCGATCATGTGGTCGTACCTGTACTCTCCGCAGCTCAGCCCGGTCGTCGAACTGCTCGGACACCTGGGCCTCCAGCCGGACTTCCTCGGCCCGGGCGCGGTGCTGTGGTCGACGGCCAACGTCTCCACGTGGCTGTGGACCGGCTACAACATGCTGATCATGTACGCGGCGCTGCAGTCCATCCCGCAGGAGCTGTACGAGGCGGCCCGCATCGACGGTGCCGGCAACTGGACGATCGCCTGGCGCATCAAGGTGCCGATCATCTTCCCGTCGATCGTGCTGACCACGGTCTTCTCGATCATCGGCACACTGCAGCTCTACGCCGAGCCGGCCGTGCTGCGTCAGATCTCCTCGCACATCTCCAGCACCTTCACGCCGAACATGCTGGCCTACGCCGTGGCGTCCGGGAACAACTACCAGCAGGCCGCGGCCATTTCGGTGGTCATCGCCGTCATCACCTTCGTCCTGAGCTTCGGCTTCATGCGACTGACCTCGAAGAGGGCGGGGCTGTGAGCACGCAATCCACGATCCGCGAAAGCCGCGTCAGCCGCACGGCGGTGATGGCGCTGATGCTGCTGCTGAGCGTCTACTTCCTGCTGCCGGTCTACTTCCTGGTCGTCGCCGCGACCAAGCCGCAGGGTGATCTCGCCGCCACCAACGGCCTGGCCTTCTCCCACTTCAACCTGTTCGAGAACCTGCACACCCTGTTCACCCGCAGCGACGGCATCTTCGGCCGGTGGGCCCTCAACACCGTCATCTACGCGGTGCTGGGCGCCGCGGTGGGGACGCTGATCTCCGCGCTGTGCGGGTACGCCCTCGCCAAGTTCACCTTCCGGGGACGGGAGTTCCTGTTCTCGGTGATCCTCGGCGGCGTCCTCGTGCCGACGACCGCGCTGGCCCTTCCGCTGTTCCTGCTGTTCTCGGCGACCGGACTCGTCAACACCTACCTCGCGGTCTTCCTGCCCAGCATCGTCAGCCCGTTCGGCGTCTACCTCGCCCGCATCTTCACCAGCGCCGCGGTCCCCCAGGAACTGATCGAGTCGGCGCGGCTGGACGGCGCGGGCGAGTTCCGCACCTTCTTCTCGGTGGCGTTCAAGCTGATGACGCCCGCCCTGGTGACCATCTTCCTGTTCCAGTTCGTGGCCATCTGGAACAACTTCTTCCTGCCCATGGTGATGCTGCAGAAGGAGTCCCTCTTCCCCCTCACCCTCGGCCTGTACGAATGGAACGGTCAGACCGCACGCGCCCCCCTCCTGCAGGAGTCCGTCATCACCGGCTCCCTGGTGTCGATCGTGCCCGTGATCATCGTCTTCATCCTGCTGCAGCGCTTCTGGCGGTCGGGACTCGCCGCCGGATCGCTCAAGTGACGCCACGCCCCACCGCCCCACCCGCACAGAAGAAGGTTCCCCCAGCGATGCCCGACTCCGCCGTGTTCGTGCCCCACTTCCACTGGGACCGGGAGTGGTACGAACCGTTCCAGGTCTTCCGGCACCGGCTCGTCCAGGCCCTCGACACCGTCCTGGAGACGGCCGAGACCGACCCCGACTTCCGGTTCACCGTCGACGGACAGATGGCCGCCGTCGAGGACTACCTGGAGATGCGCCCCGAGAACCGGGAGCGGCTCGCGGCCCTGGTCCGCGAGGGACGGCTCGCCGTGGGCCCCTGGCTCATCCTCCTCGACGAGTTCCTCTGCTCCGGCGAGACCATCGTGCGCAACCTCCAGATGGGCTGGGCGGCCGCCGAACGCCTGGGCGGCGCGATGCCCATCGGCTATCTGCCCGACATGTTCGGCCACATCGCACAGATGCCCCAGATCCTGGCCCGCGCCGGCATCGAGCACGCGGCCCTGTGGCGCGGCGTCCCCGGTACCGTCGACGGCCACGCCTTCCGCTGGCGCGCGCCCGACGGCTCCGAGGTCCGCACCGAATTCCTCTTCGACGGCTACGACAACGGCCTCGACGTCCTCCTGGTGCCCGACCGGATCGGCAGCGCGCTCGGCGAGTACGCGGGAATGACGGCCCGACGGTGGGGCGCGGACCCGGTGCTGGCCATGGCCGGCACCGATCACAACGCGCCCGATCCCCGCCTGGCGTCCTGGCTGCGGCAGGCCGCCGAGCAGGGGCGTGCCATCACCATCGCGACGCTCGACGAGTACATCCGCAAGCACGCGCGCGACGAGGTCCGTGCCGTCGTCACCGGTGAACTGCGCAGCCACGTGCGCGGGAACATCCTGCCCGGCGTGCTGTCGGTGCGGCTCGGCCTCAAGCAGCGGATGGCCCTCGCCGAACGCACGGTCGACCACGCCGAGCGCATGAACGTGATGTGCTCCGCGCAGGACGACTCGCCCTTCCTCACCCTCGCCTGGCACAAGATCATCGAATCGACGGCGCACGACTCGGTGGTGGGTTCAGGCACCGACGAGACCTGCGACCAGGTCGCGGCGCGCCTCTCCGAGGCCGCGCAGACCGCCCGCGCGGTGCGCGACGCGGCACTCGCCGCGCCCGCCGCACTGGTGCCCGCCGACGGCCACCTGGTCGCCAACCCGCTCACGTCGGCGCGCTCCGCGCTGGTCGAGGTGGATGTCGTGGCGCCCGCCGAAGGATCGGCCCTGTTCGCGAGGTCGGCCGACGGTTCCGTACAGCCCGTGCAGTTGGTCTCCGAGGCTCCGACGGTGCTCAGCGACGAACGCATGGACGCCTCGCATCTGGAGCGGGTGCTGCGCCGCATCCACCGCCGCGAGCTCTTCGGGCGGCTCATCGACCACTACGAGCTCACCCCCCACTCGCTCGTCTTCCACCTGGCCGAGGTCCCCACCAGCGGTCCCTTCGACCTGATGGTGCTGCGGGGCGAGGTCGCCGCCGCGGCCGCCGCACACCCCGGCGAGTGGCAGGTGCGGACGCTGACCGAGGCCCGCGCGAGCGCGCTGGTGCCGGTGGACGTACCGGCCCTCGGCCTGACGAACTTCCGCGTCGAGGCCGGCGAGCCGACCGCCGCCCCCAAGCCGCCGCTCGCGCCCGCCACCGCCTCCTCCCGCTGCCTCTCCAACGGCCTGGTCGAGGTCGAAGTGACCGCGGACGGCACCCTGGACGTGACCGGTCCCGACGGGACGGTCCTGTACGGCGTCGGCCGGCTCGTCGACGGCGGCGACCGGGGGGACAGCTACAACTACGCTCCGCCGGCCGCCGACGTCCTCGTGTCCGAGCCCGTGCAGGTCGCCGTCGACGTCGTCGAGAGCGGTCCGCTGCGCGCCCGACTGCGCGTCACGCGTCACTACGAGTGGCCGGCCGCACTCTCCGACGACCGCGAGGTGCGCAGCGAACAGACGGTGCGCACGCCCGTTGAGATGCTCGTGGAGGTCCGCACCGGGGAACCGTTCGTCCGTGTCTCCACCTCGTTCCTCAACCGGTCCGCCGACCACCGGCTGCGCCTGCACGTGCCGCTGCCCGAGAGCGTGGACACCTCCCAGGCGGCCGGGCAGTTCGCCGTCACCGACCGCGGTCTCACCGCTGAGGGCGGCTGGGGCGAGTACCCGCTGCCGACCTTCCCCGCCAGTTCCTTCGTGTCGGCGGGCGCGGCCACCGTGCTGCTCGACCACTCCAGCGAGTACGAACTGGTGGAGGACGGTTCCGCCCTCGCCATCACCCTGCTGCGCGCCATCGGGTCGATCAGTGTCAACATTCACCCGCTGCGCGACGAGCCCGCGGCGAGCGAGATCCCCACGCCCGGAGCACAGGATCTCGGCATGCGGATCGAGCACCGCTTCGCCGTCGTCCCCTCGGCGGCCGGCTGGCAGGACGCCCGTGCCGTCGCCCTTGCCGAGGAGTTCCGCAACGAGGTGCTCGTCACCCGCGGGACCGGGCCCGGCGGCGGTCAACTGCCGCCTGCCGTGACCGGGATCCGGGTCGACGGTGAGAACGTCCAGGTCTCGTGCGTCCGCCGTGTCGTCGACGACACCCTCGGCGCCGGGACCGAGATCCGGCTGACCGCCCTGCGCGACACCGCCTCCACGGTCCGGCTGACCGGGGCGTTCACCGAGGCCACCACGGTCGACCTGCTCGGCAGAGCCCTCACGCGGGTGCCGGTGCACGAAGGACTCGAACTCTCCCTGGGCCCCTGGGAGATCCGGACCCTCGTACTCAGGTGACCGTCAAGTCCGCCACCCAGCACGCCTGTTGCTAACAGAAAGTTGTCACACTTGTCCTCCGAGCTCTCAGCCCTTGTTTCGGACGTCACGCCGGGGCGCGGCGCACTCCGCCCGGCCCGCTCCTGGCTCCACTCCGACGCCCCCGCTCTGTCCCTGAACGGCTCCTGGCGGTTCCGCCTGTCCCCCACGGCGTCGGCTCCGGAGGACTTCGCCGCCGAGGACTTCGACGACCACGACTGGGACGACCTGGCCGTGCCCTCGCACTGGGTGCTCCAGGGCAACGGCGCCCACGGCCGGCCGATCTACACCAACGTCCAGTTCCCGTTCCCGATCGACCCGCCGCACGTCCCCGACGAGAACCCGACCGGTGACTACCGGCGCGCCTTCGAGCTGCCGGCGGACTGGACGGACGCCGAACGGGTCGTGCTGCGCTTCGACGGCGTCGAGTCACTGTTCCGGGTGTGGGTCAACGGAGTCGAGACCGGCAGCGCCAGCGGCAGCCGCCTCGCCCACGAGTTCGACGTGACGTCGTCGGTGCGCCCGGGCGGCAACGTCGTCGCCGTACGGGTGCACCAGTGGTCGGCGGCGAGTTACCTCGAGGACCAGGACCAGTGGTGGCTGCCGGGCATCTTCCGTGACGTCACGCTCCTCGCCCGCCCCGCGGCCGGCATCGAGGACGTCTGGCTGCGCACCGGGTACGACTCAGGACGCGGCCGCGTCGACCCCGAGATCGTCGCCGACACGACGGCTTTCCCCGTCACCCTGCGCATCCCCGAGCTCGGCATCGAGCAGGTGTGGGCCACGGCGGCCGACATCGCGCCCCTGGACGTCGCCGAGGTCGAACCCTGGTCCGCCGAGCGTCCTCGCCTGTACCAGGCCACCGTGTCCAACGCGGCCGAGACGATCTCCCTGCGCGTGGGCTTCCGCACCGTGGAGATCAGGGGCGACCAGTTCCTCGTCAACGGCCGACGAGTGGTCTTCCACGGCGTGAACCGCCACGAGACGCACCCCGAGCGCGGCCGTGTGTTCGACGAGGAGCACGCGCGCGCGGACCTCGCCCTCATGAAGCGCTTCAACGTCAACGCCATCCGCACCAGCCACTACCCGCCGCACCCGCGGCTGCTCGACCTCGCCGACGAGCTCGGCTTCTGGGTCGTCCTCGAATGCGACCTGGAGACGCACGGGTTCCACAAGGTCGACTGGAGGGACAATCCCAGCGACGACCCGGCCTGGCGCGAGGCGTACCTCGACCGCATCCGGCGCACGGTGGAACGGGACAAGAACCACCCGAGCATCGTGATCTGGTCCCTCGGCAACGAGGCGGGCACCGGCAGCAACCTGGCCGCCATGTCCTCATGGGTCCACGCCCGCGACGCCGGCCGGCCCGTGCACTACGAGGGCGACCACGCCGGCGAGTACACGGACGTCTACTCCCGCATGTACTCGTCCGTACCGGAGACCGAGGCGATCGGCACCGACGGTTCGCGCGTGCCGCTGCTCAACTGCACCCCCGCACAGGGGGCACGGCAGCGTACGAAGCCGTTCCTGCTGTGCGAGTACGCCCACGCCATGGGCAACGGTCCCGGAGCATTCGACCAGTACGAGGCTCTGGTCCACGCACACCCCCGGCTGCACGGCGGTTTCGTGTGGGAGTGGCGCGACCACGGCATCCTGGCCGAGACCGCGGACGGCACGCCGTTCTACGCGTACGGCGGTGACTTCGACGAGGTCGTGCACGACGGCAACTTCGTGATGGACGGCATGGTGCTCAGCGACGACACGCCGACGCCGAGCCTGCACGAGTTCAAGACGGTCGTACAGCCCGTCACGTTCTCCTTCGAGGGGGACAAGGTCGCCGTCACGAATCTGCGGCACTCGGCCGACACCTCGGACCTGCGGTTCCGGTGGCGTGTCGAGCACGACGGACGAGTGGTGGAGTCGGGCGAACTGAAGGCGCCCGTCGTCGCGGCGGGAGCCTCGGAGTGGGTGCCACTGCCGCCGGTCTCCGTCGCCCAGGACGCCGAGACGTGGCTCACCGTCGAGGCCGTACTGGCCACGGCGACCGCCTGGGCTCCGGAAGGGCACGTGGTGGCAACGGCCCAGTCGGACCGCTCCGTTCACCGTCCCGTCCCCGCCGCGCGTACCCGGGCGGACTGGCATGCGGGCACCGGAACAGTGACCCTGGGCGTGGCGGAGTTCGTCGACGGGTCCTTGGTACGTCTGGCCGGGCGTGCCGTGTCGGATCCGCGGCTGGAGCTGTTCCGGGCCCCGACCGACAACGACGAGGGCGCCTCCGACGAGGTCGAGAACAGCGACGCCTCCGTGCCGGGTGTCTCGAACGCCGAACTGTGGCGGCGTGAGGGCCTGCACCGGCTGACGACGCGACGCGTGAGCGTCGAGCAGGCCGAGGACGCCCTGCGCACCCTCGACAAGGTGTCGGCGGCGGATTCCGCCCTGTTCGTGATGGTGGAGACGGTCTGGACGCTCGACGGTGACGAGCTCGAACTGCGCGTGCAGATCGAGCCGTCGAGCGGCTGGCGCACGGTGTGGCCGCGGGTCGGCATCCGACTGGGCCTGCCCGACGGCACGCAACCCGTGGACGGCGCCGAGTGGTTCGGTTCCGGCCCGCTGGAGTCGTACCCCGACAGCGTCCGGGCGGCGCTCACGGGCCGCTTCGCCTCCTCCGTGAGCGACCTGTCGGTCGACTACGCCCGCCCCCAGGAGACGGGACACCGTTCCGGGCTGCGGGAGTTGACGCTGACGAGCGGCGGCCGCGAGGTGCTCCACCTCGTCGCTCTGCCCGACACCCGCGGCCGCCGGCCCGGCTTCGTCCTCAGCCGCCACACGCCCCAGGAGATCGCCGCGGCCGATCACCCTCACGAGCTCCCCGGCTCCACCGCGACGCATCTGCACATCGACGCGGCCCAGCACGGTCTGGGCTCCCGCGCCTGCGGCCCGGACGTCTGGCCGGACTTCGCCCTGCGCCCGGAGTCGTACACGCTCCGGCTGCGGATCGGGGGGCCGAGGTGACGCGGGTGAGGTGACGCGGTCCGGTGGCTCTGTCCACCGCCGGACCAGAGGCGACAGCACACGGATCGGAGCCCGGTCAACCTGTACATGAGGCAACTGCGGTGCCACATGCGGTTGATGACCGGAGCCGGAGCGAGTCTCCCGGTCGACCGACTTCCCTCCCTGACCGCGGACAGGAAGGGAGTCGCTTCGGTGCGCGGAGAGGTGTTCGTTCCGCAGCGCCGCCTATCATGGGCTGGTGACGAAGCCCACCAACCAAGACGGAGTCGGCCCGCTCTTACGTGAGTGGCGCCGACGCAGGAAGCTCAGTCAGCAGGAGCTCGCGCTCCGTACCGAAATCTCGGCCCGCCACCTCAGTTTCATCGAAACCGGTCGCTCCCGGCCCAGCCGTGCGCTGGTGCACCGGCTCGCCGACAGCCTGGAGGTCCCGCTCCGACAGCGCAACACGCTGCTCGTGGCGGCCGGTTACTCGCCCCTGTACCAGGAGACGCCCCTGGACGCACCGCGGCTGAAGGTCGTACGGGAGGCCGTCGACCGCCTGATCACCGCCCATGCGCCCTATCCGGCCCTGGCCGTCGACGCCTCCGAGAACATCGTGGCCATGAATCGCGGCGCCGAAGTGCTGCTGTCCGAAGTGGCCCCGGCACTCCTCGTCCCGCCGGTCAACGTGATGCGGGTCTGCCTTCACCCGGACGGCCTGGCCCGGCAGGTGATCAACGTGGACGAATGGCGCAGTCACCTCCTCGGCCGGCTCTACCGGCAGTCCAGATACTCCGGCCTCGAAGAGCTGCGCGAGTTGTACGAAGAGGTGTCGGCATACGGGCCCAGCCCGGTGAAGAAGGACTGCACGGAGCTGTCGGACACCATCGTCGCCTCGATCCGTATCCGGGCCCTGGGCACGGAGCTGCGCCTGTTCAGCACCATCACCACCTTCGGCGCGGCAACCGACATCACGGTGTCGGAACTGTCGCTCGAGACGATGCACCCGGCGAACGAGCGCACGGCCGCCGCGTTCCGCGCCGCCGTCTCCCTTCAGTCGGACAGGGCGGACAGGAAGGACACGATGTCCTTGTTGAGCCGCTCGGCGTGAGAGGCGAACAGGCCATGAGCGGCGCCCTCGTACCGGACCAAGGTGCAGTCCGGTACGAGGGCGGCCGTACGCTCTCCGCACAGTTGCACCGGGGCGGCCAGATCGGCCTCGCCGTGCACCACGAGCGTGGGCACTGAAACCCCAGCGGTCTCCGCTCGCTGGTCCGTGGTGAACAGAGTGCGGCAGATCTCGACGCTGGCCCGGGGCGAACTGTCCAATGTCAGATCCGTCATCCAGCGGGCCAACTCAGCCGAAATCGGCAGCCCCCGCCAGTCGGTCGCGGCCCCGGTGTAGCAGGGCGCCTCGGCGCCGGCGAAGAACGGGCCGGCCAGTTCGGCGGCCCATCGAGGTCGGTCGGCCTCGATGGCGGCCGTCATCTCTTCCAGCACGGCGAGATCGATGCCCTCGGGATTGTCGTCCGTGCGCATCATGAAGGGCGTCGTGGGACTGACCAGGACGAGTCCGCTCACCCGGTCGGCGCCGTGCCGTGTCAGGTAACGCACCGCCTCGCCCGCGCCGACCGCGCAGCCGACCAGCGCCACGTTCCGCAGGTCCCTGCTCTCGAGCACAGCCGCCAGGTCGTCGGCAAGGGTGTCGTAGTCGTAGCCTTCCCACGGCCAGTCCGACCGGCCGCAGCCGCGCCGGTCGTAGCTGACACAGCGCAGGCCCTGGCCGGCCAGACGGGCCGCCTGGAACTCGAAGGCACGTGAGCCCAACACCCCGGGCGCCAGCAGCACCACCGGACGCCCCGACCCCCAGTCCGTGCAGTGGAGCTGCGTTCCGTCGCTCGTCGTCACGTACGGCATGAGGATCCCTTCACCGAGGTCGAACCGTTGCTTGTGGTCGCGTACCGCCCAGGTGGGTCAGTCCGCCGCGGCCCGTGGCATGCACCAGACCATCACGGCGGCGGCACAGCAGAAGACGACGAGCGGGATCAGCGAGACACTGAAGGCGTGCGGGTAGTCGGATGCCACCGCCTTGCTCCCGAGCGCGGGGAAGAAAACCGTGCCGGCGATGGCCACGCCGATGGCGGCGCCGCCTTCCTGCGCGGTGTTGACCGCTCCGGAGGAGGAGGCCGCATGCTCGATCGCGGCGCCGGAAAGGACGAGTCCGGTGAGGGGGCCGGTCGTCATCCCCATGCCCATGCCGGCGATGAGCAGAGAGGGGACGAGCCACAGAACGGAACCGTCGGTGCCGTTGACGCTGACGGCCACGCCGGTCAGAACGTATCCGGCCGCGAGCGTGAGCGGCCCGCAGGTGACCAACCGGCGGCCGAGACGGGCGGCCAGCCGGGCGGACACCAGGGAGGAGCCGAAGTATCCGGCGCCCAGGGCGAGGAAGAGCAGCCCGGACTCCAGCGGTGAAAGCCCCCGGCCGTCCTGCAGGTACAGGGCGAGCAAGAAGAAGAAAGAGCCCATCGCGAGAAAGTACGTGACCGTCGCTGCGAGGCCGATGGAGAACACACGGCTGCGGAAGAGCGCGGGATCGATCAGCGGCCCGCGACCCTCGCGGCTGCGCCGGCGCAGATGGGACACGGACAGGACGAGCAGGCCGACGGCGGCCGCGAGGCACAGCCAGCTCCAGGCCGGCCATCCCTGCTCCCGACCCTCGACCAGAGCGGTCACCAGCAGGCCGAGCGCGGCGGTGACCAGGACGGCGCCGGGCAGGTCGAGGCGGGTTCCGTCGGCGTTGCGGGACTCGGGCACCGCCCGGCGGACGAAGGCGAGGGTGACGAGGCTGATCGGCACGTTGATCAGGAAGATGGTGCGCCAATCGAGTCCGCCCAGGTCCGCCGTGATCAGCACGCCGCCGATCAACTGGCCGAACACACCGGCGAGTCCGACCACAAGGCCGTAGACGTTGAAGGCGGCCGCGCGGCTGGGGCCGGTGTAGACGGTGCCGAGGATACCGAGGACCTGGGGCACCATCAGTGAGGCTGCCGCGCCCTGTACGATCCGCGCCACCACCAACAGGTCGGCGTTGGGCGCCAGGCCGCAGGCGGCCGACGCGGCGGCGAAGAGCGCCAGCCCCAGGACGAACATGCGCCGGCGTCCGAACAGGTCGCCGATTCGACCTCCGGTGATCATGCCTGCCGTGAAGGCCACCCCGTAGCCGACGATGACGAGCTGGGCCTGTGCGGAGCTGGCATGGAGATCGCTCTGGATGGCGGGAATGGCCACGTTCGCGATGAAGTAGTCGAGAACCGTCATGAACGTGCCGACCATGACGACCGCCAGAGCACCCCAGGAAGGCCCTCCGGAGGTGCCCGTGGCACGGCCCGTTGTATTGGCGTACGAAGGTGCTTCTGACGTCATTCCTGGACTCCGCTCAAGGCTTGCACTATGGGCATGACACCGACCTCGACCCAGGTCGGCAACCGGTCACACGGTTTCAGCCTCGCTCCTGCGGGTCAATTACGTGAGAGGTAATGAAGCAATCCGGCCAAACGGGCGTGACACCGTCCGCAAAGCTCCCGCCTTTGCTTTCGGAGGCCCTCTCGCCGGCCACAACGCCTAGGCCTGTCCGACTATGCCGTCATGCCCCTCCGGGACTAGACGCCTGACACGCACAGCTCAGGACAGGGGACGAAACGGGTGAAATACGCCAACCGAGCTCAGGAATACGGGATTCCGGTGGCGGGTATCGACAGCCGGACGATCGGTCAGTGTGTGAAACACGCACGTTCATGGCAGAGTTATTCAGGCGAAAATTGAATCGCCCTTACTTTGCCATACCGACCAAAAGGCAAGGCCGGGCGGCCATCCGTCGCAGATCCAGCAGCGGAGCTCGTCCGAAAGGGCAGCACAAGGTAAATGGAGCACGATATCGCGTACGTCTAGGGGGAGTCAGGGCAGTGAAATTCAGAATTCTTGGCCCGGTCGGCTACGAGATCGATGGTCAGTTCCACAGCATGCGCGGTTCCCGGCAGCGGACCCTGCTGGCCACCCTGCTCGTCAGCGGCGGCCGTCCGGTGCCCGCGGAGCAGCTCTACACGGAGCTGTGGGGGGAAAGTCCCCCCACGACGGCTCACAACTCGCTTCAGGCTCACATCTATCGGCTGCGCGGCACACTGCAGGGCCTTCCGGTGTCCTCCGGAGTGCGCCCTCGCGTGACGACGCGGGCCTCGGGTTATGCCCTCGAGCACGACATGGACAGCCTCGACATGACTGTCTTCCGCAGCAGAATCGCCCAGTCCCGGACCATCGTGGACGATGACCCGCACATGGCCTACAAGTTGCTCGACGAGGCCCTGGATCTGTGGCGGGGCTCTCCGCTGCAGGACGTGGCCGCCGGCCCCATGTGCCAGAGCGTGGCCCTGCAACTGGACGAGGAGTACATGACGGCGTTGGAGGACAAACTCTGGCTCAGCATCGGCTGCGAGGACCCGACCCATGTGATCGGTGAACTGAAGCGGATGAGTTCGGTACACCCCTGGCGGGAGCGCATCACGGAGATGCTCATGCTGGCGCTGTACCGGTGCGGACGCCAGGCCGAGGCCATAGAGGCCTACAACAGCGCCCGCCGACGGCTCGTCGACGAGTTGGGGATGGAGCCCTCCGTACAACTGCGACAACGTTTTCGCGACATACTCAACCAGGCTCCCTCGCTGAGGGAGTTCCGCCCGAGCACCTGTTGACGGGTCATCGTCGACACGCGCGGGGCAGAGAAGACTGCCCCGCGCACGTCGCAGGTCAGGGCGCCGCGATCGCGAGCACCGCGTTCTGGCCGCCGAATCCGAAGGAGTGGCTGAGGGCCAGTTCGACCGGTGCGCTGGTGGCGGTCGTGGCGACCTTGATGTCGAGTCGGGGGTCGAGCACTTCCAGCGACGCGGTCGGCGGGATGAGCCCCCGCTCCACCGTGAGCACGGTGAGGACCGCCTCGACGGCCCCGGCGGCGCCCAGCAGGTGCCCGGTCACTCCCTTCGTTCCGGTGACCAGGGGCGCCCCGGCGAACATCCGACTGATCACCTGCCCCTCCGCCAGATCGTTCAACGGAGTCGACGTGGCATGGGCGTTGATGTGCTGGACGTCACCCGGGGCCGCGTCCGCGTCCGCGAGCGCGGCCCGCACCGCCGCCTCGACGCCCCGCCCCTCAGGGTCGGGGCTGGTCATGTGGTGGGCGTCGGCGGACGAGCCGTGCCCGACGATCCTGGCGCGGATGCGCGCGCCGCGCGCACGGGCATCCGCGGCGCGCTCGAGCACCACCACTCCCGCGCCCTCCCCGGCGACGAAGCCGTCCCGCCCGGCATCGAACGGCCGGGACGCGGTTGCCGGATCATCCACGCGCCGGGACAGCGCGCCCATGCGGGCGAAACCCGTCATCACCAAGGGCGTGATCATCGCCTCGCTGCCGCCGGCCAGGACCACGTCGCAGCGGTCGAGGGCCAGCAGGTCCCGTGCCACGCCCATGGCGGTGGCACCGGAGGCGCACGCGGTGGCGACCACCAGATTGGGCCCGGTGGCGCCGAACTCGATGGCGGTCTGTCCAGCCAGCATGTTGGGCAACTGCATCGGCAGCAGCAACGGGGACACCCTGGACGGCCCGTCCCGCAACAGCGCTCGGTGCTGGGTCTCCACGGTGCCCGGGCCACCGTCCGCGCAGCCCAGGACGACACCCACGCGGGCGCCGTCCCAAGTCTGAGGGTCCAGCCCGGCGTCGGCGATCGCCTCCCGGGCGGCGACCAGGGCGAACTGGGTGAAGCGGTCCAGGCGCAACGCCCGCCGGGCCCCGAGCAGGACATCGGCGTCGAAGTCCGGGACACGGCAGGAGAGCGGGATCGGGGCACCGTTCAGTGCCGGGTCCAGGGCGGCGGTGGACCGCCCGTCCCGGACGGCCGCCCATCCTGCCTCCGCACCTACCCCGCCCGGGGTCACCAGGCCGAGCCCGGTGACCGCGGTTTCGACGGAAGCCATCACACCGCGGCTATCCGCTGCTCGATGAGAGTTGCCATCGAGCCGATGTTCTCCGTCTCCAGGAGTTCGTCGTCCGTCACGGCGATGCCGAACTCCTTCTCCAGCACCATCGCGAGTTCCACGACGGCGAGCGAGTCCAGCTCGACGTCCTCCCGCGTGGCGTCGGGCGTCACCAGCTCGGGTTCCACCTTGAGTTTGCTGACCAGTATGTCTTTCAGACTGCTGAACGTGTTCTGCACGGAGTTCTCCTCGGTGTGGAACGGCGGAGTGTTCACGGGGCAAGGCTCGCCCGCGCCGCCGGTGGTGGCGGTGTGCGTCAGCCGGCCTTCACGTCCGGCCATACGGCGGTGGCCGCGCCCCAGGCGAGCCCTCCGCCGAACGCGGTCATCAGGAGCCGGTGTCCGGGAGCGAGCGCCCCCTCCGCCGTGCTCTGGGCCAGCAGCAGCGGGATCGAGGCGGCTCCGGTGTTGCCGACCCGTTCGATGTTGGCCAGCCGACGCTCCTCGGGCACTTGGAGCTCGTCGCCGACGGTGGCCAGGATCCTGCCGTTGGCCTGGTGGGCCGCGAGCCGGTCGACGTCGTCGGGTTCCCAGTCGGCCGCGGCGAGGGCGGCACGCGCTGCCTCGGTCATCCGACGCACAGCGTGTCGATAGGTGTCCCGTCCTCGCATCCGGAAGTACGCGTCGCCTGGTCCGGCCTGCGGCCCCAGCGAGCGATGGCGCGACCCCCCGGCCGGTACCTGGATCAGGTCGCCGAAGCTGCCGTCGCTGCCCAGCACGACGCGCCCGACTGCCCCGGGCTCCTGTGGGTCTCCGGGGCGCAGTACGACCGCGCCGGCGCCGTCGGCGAAGATCACCGCTGTCGACCGGTCCGCCGGGTCGATGAGGGTGGTGAAGGCGTCGGCGGCGATCAACAGGACACGGCGCGCGGAGCCTGCCGCGATCAGTCCGGCCGCAGCCGCGAGACCGTACAGGAAGCCGGAGCAGACGGCCGAGACGTCGAATGCCGGGACCGGTCCCAACTCCAGTCGGGCGGCGACCTCAGGTGCCGTGGCGGGACAGGGCCGGTCAGGCGTCGTGGTGGCCAGCACCACCGCGTCCGCCGGTGCGCCGTCCGCGGAGACCAGCGCCCGCGCGCCCGCCTCGACGGCGAGGTCCGAAGTGGCGGTACCCGGATCGATCATGTGCCGGGCCGCGATGCCGGTCCGGGAACGGATCCAGGTGTCGGAGGTGTCGAGGCGGGCCTCCATGTCGTCGTTGGTGACCACACGGGGCGGCACATATCCTCCGAGGCCGCAGATGACCGCCGCGGGTGCGGAGATCGTCATGTCGTGGTCCCCGCCGGGCTGTCGAGCACATCGAGGGGCAGTCCCATGTACCGCATGCGTACGGCCGCCATCTCGTCGGTCCAGCGCTCGGCCATGTCGTAGCGCTCGTCCGGAGTGGTGTCGAGCATGCGCACGCCCGGCCAGATCTCGTAGTCGCCGACGACGTCGGCGTGCTCGGCCACGCCCTGCTGGAACAGCTTCTCGCGATGGATCACGAACTCCCGGTCCGGGATCTCGTCCCACAGGCGTACGCCGTCACGGATCACGTCCAGGATCCGTTCGCGCTCCTCCGGATGGGCGCGCAGATGGTCTCGCAGGATGGTGCTGGCGACGGTCAGGTGCCGGATCTCGTCGATCGCGGTACCCCGGGATATCTCGCCGGTCGCCGGCGACAGCGGGGTCCATTTGCGTTCGCTGAGCTCCGCGGCGGGGGCCAGGACACCCTCGATGACGATGGCGAACACCGCAACTCCCCCGGCGAAGTAGCCCTCGTCGCGGACCACGCGCAGGGTGAAGTCCTCCACCGGTTGCAGGACCCGGCGCCGGTAGTCGGCCGCCATGTCGTCGATGTCGCGCAGCAGGCTCGCGGCAGGCCGGCCCAGTTCCACCAGATGGTCCCGGAAGACCCGTGAGTGCCGGGCCTCGTCGAGCAACTGGGTGGCGTAGAACTCCATTTCGGGGATGCCGGGGGCGATGGTCACATAGTGGCCCAACAGCCGTGTGGCGATCTCCTCGGCGAGGCTGCGGAAGCCGAACTCCAGGACCAGGGCCTCGTTCAACGGGCCGGGCCGCGCGAGGAAGCCGGGCACCGTGGCCGACACGTGGTGCCCCGTCACTCCGCGGTCGCGCAGCGTCCCCTGAGCCACGGACGTGATCCAGTACGGCAGGTCGCAGTCGTCCGGACCCAGGTTGAGCTGCATGGCGCCGTCCAGGAGGCCGGGGGCGGTGTCCCAGTCGGCCTCGGGTGCGGGCACGGGCCCCGTCGTCTGTGAGGACACCCGGTCGGATGCGGTGTCGGTCATGAGGACTGCTCCTTGGCGTCGGAGAAGGGGATGGGGGTCTCGCCGGGACCGCCGGACGCGGTCGACCGCAGCTCACCTGCGCACAGCTCGCCCGCGTAGCTCAGCAGGGGGTCTCCCTCCCCACGGTCGACACGGACCACATGGCCGAGCACCACCTCGTGATCGCCGACCACGCAGCTACCGGACAGCCGGCAGGCGAAGTGGGCGAGCGCGCCCTCGAGCAGCGGCGCCCGGGTGTAGGGATCCGGGTGGCAGTCGACCGCGGCGAACTGCACGGAACCCTGGGGCCGGCCGGCGGAGGCGAACCAGCGGGCGAGATCGGCCTGGCCGCTGCCGAGCATGTTGACCGTGAACCGGCCCTCGGCCGAGGCGAGGTCGGCGAGTACGGAGCCGGGCCGCAGGGCGGCCGCGATCAGCAGTGGCCGGTGGGACACCCGGGTCACGGTGCTGACCGTGGTTCCGTGCACCTGGCCGTCGTGGTGCACCGTCAGGACGGCGACCGGCGCCGCGAGGTGTTGTGCGAGGAGCCTCGGGTGCGGTGCCCGGGTCAGGGACTTCATCGGGCCACCCGGGCCGGGACGTGCCCGACGGGCACCGGGTCGGCGGTGTGCCCGGCCTGCTTGGGGTGCGGCAGCCCGAGGTCGTCGAGAAGCCGCAGATAGCCGGCCTGCCGCACCGGTTCGAAGGGGAGCGCGAACGGTTTCATGAAGTTCCCGAACAGGCCCCGGTCGCCGAACAGGTGGAAGGGCAGCACGAGCAGGGCCCATTCCGGTCCCACCAGCCAGCACCACAGCGCCGCGACCGCGCCCTGGGTGATGAGGCTGTGCATGACGTTGTACAGCACGTAGTACGTCTTGGCGATGGGCCTTCCGCCGCTGCGGCGGAAGGCGAGGGCACCGGGGATGTAACCGATCAGGTCGATGTAGAGGAACAGCGCGATCGCCGGCAGCCAACGGATCTCGTGGAAGTGGGCGATGATCAGGCCGGTGGTGACGGCCAGTCCGACCAGGTATTCGGCGCGGTGCAGGGTGAAGGTCTTGGGGGTCTCGAAGGGGTTGGCCTGATCCATGGCGGGCCTCCTATGCGGTCGTGACGGCGCTGGGAGCGGAACTGCCGGGGCCGGCGTCACCGGCGAGTTCGGTGGTGGGGAACATTCCGGTGACGGCCCAGGCGACGGTCTCCCGGATCACGCGCTCGGCGATGGGGTCGAGAATTCCTTCCAGGCTCGGAATGCCGAAGTCGAAGTCCGCCTCGAAGCGCACGAGGACGTCGTCACCGTCCTGCGCCAGTCGCCATGAGCCGGAGAAGGAGTCGAAGTCGCCGTCGGTCTGCTCGAAGTGGATCTCCAGCAACTCGGGACGGAAGCGGTCCTTCTCGGTCCATCGCAACAGACCGCTGCGAAAGTGCAGTTCCCAACTGGAGCTGCCCTCGCTCGCCGGATAGGCGGCGTGCACCGTGGCGGACTCCACGTGCGGTGCCAGTTCCGGGTACCGCTCCCAGCGCAGGACGTTCTCGAAGACGTCCTTGGCCTGCCGCGAGCGCACTCGGGCCTTCAGTTCGACGTGGCGCACGATGGTCTACCGCCTTCCGGGGAGAGTGGCCGAGCCGCTGACCAGTGCGCGCGTGGCCTTGTCGAAGGAGTCCAGAAGCACGTTCACGTCCTGGTCGGTCAGGACGGCGGGGGGCGTGAACCGGACGACGGAGTTGCCGTTCATGGAGTGGTTGGCGACGACTCCGTGGTTGAACAGTTCGATGAGCAGTTCGCCGGCCAGACCGGCCTCGGTCAGCTCCACCCCGATGAGCAGGCCCCGGCCGCGGACGTCGACCAGCAGGTCGGGAATGTTCGCGCGGGCGATCTCGGCGATCCGGGGCAGCAGGGCCGCTCCCAGCTCGGATGCGCGGCTGACCAGTTCCTCCTCCTGCATGGCCCGGATCGCGCCCCGCACGGCGGCCATCAGGAGCGGCTGCCCGGAGAAGGTGGCGGTGTGCACGTACGGGTCCTTGTCGAACGGGCGGAAGGCCTTGCGGGTGGCCACCGCCGCGGAGACCGGGACCACTCCCCCGCCGAGTGCCTTGCCGGTGAGCAGGACGTCCGGTACGACGCCTTCGGTGTCGGCGCCCCACCAGGAGCCGAGGCGTCCGAACCCCGACTGGACCTCGTCCAGGACGAGGAAACCGTCGTGGGCGCGGACCAGGTCCTCGACACGCTTGAGGTAGCCCTGCGGCGGAATGATCACACCGCCCTCGCCCTGCACCGGCTCGACGATCACGCAGACCTCACCGGGGTGGGCGGCCAGCTCCGTCGCCAGGGCCTCGGCGTCGCCGTAGGGAAGGTGCACGAAGTTGGGCACCAACGGACGGAAGGGACGCTGGTAGACCTCCTTGGCGGTGGCGGACAACGCCCCGAGCGTCTTCCCGTGGTAGCCGCCGGTCATGGAGACGGTGCGCTTGTACCCGTGTGCCCTGGCCAGTTTCAGCCCGGTTTCCACCGCCTCGGCGCCGGACAGGGCGAAGTGCACCCGGTCCAGTCCCGGTGGCATGACGGAGGCCAGGGCCTCGGCGGCAAGCGCGACGGTGGGTTCCAGGAGGATGCGGGTGGCGACCGGGTGGGTACGCAACTGCCGTTCGACGGCCTCCATCACGAGCGGGTGCCGGGCACCCATGATGAAGACGCCGTAGCCGCCCGCGTTGAGGAAGCGTTCGCCGTCGCTGGTGGTCAGCCAGGCGCCGGAGGACTCGACTTCCATATGCGTGCCGAACAGTTCGGCGAGGGTGGCCCTGCCCTTGCTGAGATGAGCCCGGTACAGATCGAGAATGTGGTCTTCGCGGTGTGCCGTCGCGGCGGCGGCCGCACCGAGATCGAGGGTGGTCATGACAGCTCCAGGTGTCCGCCGGTGAACCAGGTGAGCAGGGGCTCTGCCGCAGCAGCCCGTACCGGCGGGTGGAAGGCGAGCGCGCGCACCGCCGTGGCGAGCCGGGCGTGTTCCCCGGAGCGGACGAAGTCGATCCCGCCGAGGAGTTCGAGAGCCTGGTCGACGGACCGGGAGAGCAGGTCCTGCACCGCGTACCGGGCGGTGAGGACCTGGGCGACCGCCTCCTCACCGTCCAGGCCGGCGACGACGGCGCGGGCGGTGCCCTCCAGGAGTCCGAAGGCCGCGTCGACGCGCACGGCGAGATCCGCGCGGTCGGTGACGGCGCCGCGTTGCCGCTCCAGCACCCGTTCGACGAGCAGGGTGGCGGCACCGACGTAGCCGGCGGAGATCAGCAGCTCGAACCAGATGAATCCGGCGGACTGCAGGTCGTCGAGCCGGCCCGGGTCCTCGGGGCTGGTGCGGATCACCAGCTCCTCGGGAACGAACACGTCGGTCAGTCGGACCTCGTCGCTCTCGGCGGCGGCAAGGGTCTCGTTGCCCCAGAACGGGTGCACCGACAGGCCGTCGGCGGGCACGGCCACCAGGGCCAGCGCGAGTTCAGGCATGCCGTCGGCGCCCGGAACGGCGATGCTGGCGGTGAGCAGGTCCATCGAGCGGGACAGGCTGCACGGCTTCTTCGCGCCGTTGAGCAGGAATCCTCCGTCGGCGGGGGTGGCCCGCACCGACGGCACGAGGATGTTCTGCTGGGTGCGACCCTCGGCCCAGCCGGAGGCCATCAGCAAGCGACCGGGGGCAACCTTGCCCAACAGTTCCATCTGCGCGGGCAGCAGCCGACCGGGTTGGACGGCGAGCGCGTACAGCATCGCGGCGGTGAAATGGTGCATCGCGGCGGCCGCCGCCGTCGACGGGGACACGGCACCCAGGGCCCGCTGGATCCGTATGGCTTCCAGGGCGTCGGCGCCGTGTCCGCCGTACTCGCGCGGAATGAGCAGTCCGGGGCCGGCGTGCGAGCGGAACAGGTCGACGGCAGGGCTGCCCGCGGCTTCCCGGCGGTCCGGGGGGATGTCCTCCAGAGCTTTGAGCAGTCCTGGGTGGGCCCGCTCGCAGAGTTCTCGGGCACTGTCGAGGGAACGCATGGTGAGTCCTTTGGCGGAGTCGGTGCGCGGGATCGAGCGCGAGTCGGGACGCCGGTCGGGAGGGCGGTACGGGTGGTGCCGGTCAGGAGCCGAAGACCGTGTCGACCGGGCTGATACCGCGGGCGATGCTCACGCCCTGCAGATGCGAGGTCTTGAGCATCGGATAGTTGGCCTCGCCGAAGGCGCCGCCGGTCAGACCGGTGCCGCCGTGGCTGGGGAGGTAGGGCAGAAAGCCGATGTGTGAGTCGTTCACCTTCAACAGCCCGCCGTTGGATACCCGGCCCACGAAGGTGTCGATGACCTGTTCCGAGGCTGCCCACAGGGAGTTGCGCAGCCCGTAGGGGTTGTCGTTGACGAAGTGGATGAACCGTTCGAGGAGGTCGGCGTCGTCACCGGGTTCGGCCACCACCAAGGGCAGCAGGGGGAAGAACGTCTCCTCAGCGACGACGTCGAAGGCGCGGGCGCCTGCCAGTCCGTCGACCCGGACCACGGTCGGCTGCAGGAACACCCCGGTGTCCGAGGGGGTGCCGTCGACCTCGGTGCGCCGTCCGCCGGTGACCAGCTCGGCGCCACGGTCCAGGGCTTGTTGCAGCAGTCCGAAGAACCGCTCGCTGCGCCGCACCGGGGAGAGCAGCACGTCCGGATCGTCCGGGTACCCCGGAAGCACCTCGGCGGCCCGCGCGCGCACCTCGTCGATCAGCGCGTCGGCGACAGCGGGGTGCACGAGGACGCAGTTGGGCACCATGCAGATCTGGCCCGAGCCGTAGAACGCCTCGCACAGCGCCTGCGCCGCCTTGGGCACATCCGCGTCCCGCCACACCACGATGATGTCGTTGCCGGCGAGTTCGAGGATGGGCTTCTTGCCGACCGCCACGCACTGCTGCTCGAAGCGCAGTCCCTCCGTGCTGCCGCCGATGTAGAAGATGTCGTCGATCAACGGGTCGGCGAGCCAGCGGTCCAGGGTTTGCTTGGGATTGCCGCAGATCGCGTTGAGGACGCCGGGGGGCGCCCCCTCCTCGTCCAGCAGGGGGCCCAGGACGTCCCGCATCAGCCACATGGTGCTCAGCGCGATGGAGCGGGGGGCGCGGACCACCACGGAGTTGCCCGCCATCAGGGCGAGGACGGCAAGGGCAGCGCTGGGCGCGGGTGCGTTCTGCGGCGGGTTGAAGGCTACGACCCCGTCCGGGGCGCGGCGCACGATCAACCTGCGGTCCCCGTGGTCGAAGGCGGTGTGCATCTGCTGCCGGTACCAGCCGAGGCTCTCCTCGCTGTAGACCTGCAGCAGGCAGCTCAGTTCCCAGCGGGCGAGCTTGACCGGGTGCGCCTCGGCCACGAGCATGTCGAGGAACTCGTCCTGGCGGGCGAGGAGTTCCTCACGGAACCGGGTGCCCAGCCGCATTCGCCGCTCCAGGGGAAGCGCCGCCCAGGCGGGTGCGGCCGCGGCGGCGGCCTCGGTGGCCAGGTCGATGGCACTGCCGGAGGCGACGGCGCAACGCCCGACGACATAGGGGTGCGTCGCAGCCTCGGACTCCGGATCGCGTTCCAGCTCCCTCTTCAGGCTGACGCTCGTGAAGACATCCTCCAGGAGGGAGCGGGAGCTGACGGTGTAGACCCAGCCGTCGCCCTCGACATCCTTTCCGGCTATGTAGAGTTCGTAGCTGAGCGGTTGCTTTTTGCGCATTCTCACGCCTTCCCCATCCGGTCTGGCACGCAGAGATATTTGCAGCCGACCCTGACCGAGCACTGACGACCGGCTGATCCGAAGGGCCCCGAAAAAGCGGAAAGGCCGGCCGCCCGTCTTCCGGGCGGCCGGCCTTTCCGGTGAGCCCACGGACGGGGCTCGCAGGCGGAGAGGGCAGGATTCGAACCTGCGTGGACCCCATGGGCCCGACCGAAACTGCACGGTCCCCGATAAGCCGCTCCGGGCACCTCTCCTGGTGTTCGGACGGATCGCTCCGTGCCGTTCACGAGTACTACGTTGCCACGGCCCTCTGATGGCGCGCTGATACGACGCTGACCGTAATCAGATGCATTCCCGACCGCGTGTTCCTCATCCTCCTTGTGATTTTCCGTGGATTCTCCGTCCTCCTCTTCCGGCGTAAAAACGGGTGTTGTACTTTGGTGGCGGTGTTCGGCGCCGTGCGCCGGCTCGCGAGGACCGGGAATGCCTACCCGGTCTCTCTCCCGCCCCGGGAGACACGGTCCTCACCGCCCCGGGTCCGGACGGCGTCATCGCTCTTCTGCGCGAACTCGGGGAACGCCGTCGGCCTTTGTGCACGCCTTCAGCGCCCGCATCACTTGCTGGGCGCTTGTCACGGCATATCCGCATCCAGCCGAGGAGTGAGTCATGGCGGAACGACAGGCATCCACAGAAGCGTTGCGACAGACGCTGGTCGAGCTCCTGATGCACGTCCTAGGGGCACCGGACGAAGAGGAACTCGTCTTGGCGGCGGGGTCGGTCCGTGAGCCGGCTCTTCCAACGGCGTGGGACCCGTCGACGGCCCTCTGAGCGCACGTCGGGGGCGGCGGGTCCGGGATGGATCCGCCGCCCCCTTCTCGTGCCGGTGCACCGGGCCGAGCGCTCTCCGTCGGCTCAGGTCGGCGCTAGCGCCCACCCCACCAGATGGCGGACCTCCGCGGGAGAGAGCTCTTCCAGACGGGCGCACAACAGGGCAGCCTCGGGCGGGCCGCCGACGGCGTGGAACTTGTGCTCGACCAGCGTGCGGTGCCTGGTCCTGGTGTCCGCCCCGGCGCCGCCCACCGGGATGTCCTGTCGGGCCACGGCCCGGCGGCCGTCCTTCCACCGCACCGTCACCTGTGAACCGGTCCACTTCTCGGCATCGGTGAAGGTCTCCTCCGGTGTCGCGAGGACGGCCCGTGCGGCGGCGTCCGCTCCGGCGAAGGAAGCCAGCCACGGCAGGGCCCGCTCCCCGGCCCGTCGGATCGCCGCCCCGAGCGGGGCGGCGCCGGCCAGCAGGTCGTCGGTCATCCCAGGGTCCTCCACCAGCCGGATCCGGGAGGCGAGATGCCAGCGGAGCGGATCCCGGCTGGCCGGAGCGGAGAAGTCGGCCACAGTGAGGTCACCGGTCAACAACGCGGTGGCGACCGCGTACGGGACCGAGAGCGGCAGAACGGCCGGCGGAGTGTCGGGGCCCTGCTCCCCGGCGAGGCGGGCGACGTGCGTGGTGTAGCGGGACGTCTCGACGACGATCTCCTCGATGTCGTCCACGGAGCGGAACTGGACGGCGGGCAGTTGCCGGCGCAGACGCAGGGCGCAGTCCACGGCGGTGTCGACGCCGGGGCCTCCGGGACGGACCTTGAAGGACAAGGTGTCGGTGTGCCAGCGCTTGCCCAGGCCCTCGGTGACCTCCTCGGGCAGCGGAACCGCGGCGAAACGGGCGAGGAACCCCTCGGGGTGCTCCAGCACGTCGGGCACCGCGGTCAGTCCTGCCGCGGCGGCGTCACAGGCGTCCATGGCGGCCCGCACCGGGTTCAGCACGGTGAGCAGTCGGGCGTCACCGCCGAGAAACCCGTGCAACAGGGTCCAGGGCGGCATGGTGAGGGCGAGGCCCAGGGCGTGGGTCCAGAGGTCCGCCTCGCCCCCCGAGCAGTGCATGCGCCCGGCGACGGCGCCCACCAGGCTGGTGTGCGCCGCGGTCTGGCCCCGGAAGGGGCCCAGGGTCGCGGCGGCGGTGACCCGCGCCGCGCATTCGTTGGCCGCCACGACGGCGGTCAGCAGCGCGGCTCCGTCGAGCTGCCGCGCACGCGCGTACGCCAGGGGGACGGCCACGGTCGAGTTGGACAAATGTCCGGCGTAGGCGGTGTCGTCGAGGTTGAGCCAGGAACCCAGACCGGCGAGGACGGCGGCGGCCCGCGCCGGATCGTTCTGCAGCGGAGGGCCGTAGGCGGTGACCAGTCTGCGCCCCAGGGGATGCCTGAGTCCGGCACGGATCGCGGCGAGCTGGGAGAGGACCTGGCTGCGGGCGAGCGCGATCACCCGGTCGGGCAGATCGGACGGTCGCAAGGCCGCGGCCCAATCGGCGAGTTCGGAGAGCCTGGGCTGCCCTGCGGACGGGGAACGGACGGCACGGGCGGTCATGGACGGGTCCCCGTCGCAGCGGACGAGGCGGTGGCCCGGGACGCGGGCGTGGCGGCCTGGGGATCGCACAGCACCGGAAGCGCGCCGGGCAGGACGTCGAGGGTCACCTTCGTCCCGGTGTCCCGGACGAGCTCCCCGTCGTGTTCGAAGCACAACGGCCGCCCGTCGGTTCGTTCCACGACGACCGTGCGGCCCGTCCGGTGGACAGTACCGGGCCGCTGCAGATGTCGGCCGGCGCGCAGCAGCTCGGGTACGTCGACCGGGTCGGTGCCCTCTCCCATCACGCAGACGTCCAACAGCCCGTCGTCCAGCACCGAGTGCGGCAGCACCAGGTACTGCCAGGCCCGGTGGCGTCCGCCGCCGATGTTGACGAACACGGTGCGGCCCTCGTGCACGACCGTGCCGTCGACGGTGACACGGCCCTGATAAGGGGTGTACGAGGAGGCCGCGTGTTCCAGTCCGGCCTGAAGCCGGGCCCGGCCCCGCTGGGGCAGTTCGCGGGCGCTGCGCAGCACTTCGGCGGTGAGACCGGCACCCGCGCCCAGCACCACGAGCGCGTCCAGCTCGCGGACGTGGGCCAGGTCCAGGCGACGCAGCGCGCGCCGCGGCGAGCCCAGCGCATGGTCGACCGCTTCCTGCCAGGGACGCTCTCCCCAGTGCGAGCGGTAGCCCGAATTCCCGGTGCCGGCCGGGACGACGAGCAGGGCCAGGTGGTCACCGGGTACACCGTCGGCCGTCAGACCGTCGGCCACTTCACGCACGGTGCCGTCCCCGCCGACGGCCACGACGACCCGTATGCCGTCCGCCGGCGGTCGGCGGGCAGCCTCTCGTGCGGCTTCGGTGGCGTCCCCGGGGGCGGTGGTGCGGACCACGGTGACCCGCGTGTGGCGTGCGCAACGAGCCGCCACCTCGTTCACCAGTTCCTCTCCGGCGGTGCCGGCGGCAGGATTGGCGATGACGAGGCACTCCTCCAGATGGGCGACGGCGGGTTCCGCCATGGCTTCGCTCCTCTCGGGCGGGTTGCAGTGTGCACAGGCTCCCCGCCGGAACTGACCCGCGCCTGATACGGCCCTGACGGCATGCCGTCTGCCGCGGTACGGCCGGCCCGGGCGGACATTGCGGACGCCGGTGCATTACCCCGCAGGTAATCGACAACCCGGCCCAACCGGTGAAACGCTTTTCGTGTGCGGACGCCGTGCCGTCGTACGGCTTTTTTATCTGGAGGATGGAAACGTGAGCATCGACAACGGTTTTGTGGAGCGCTACCTCGCCGTGTGGAACGAGCCGGACCCGGACCGTCGCCGCAAGGCGGTGGCCGAGGTCTGGCACGAGGACGGGCGGTACGCGAACACGAGCCGGGTTTTCAAGGGCCTCGCGGAAATCGAGGAAGCGGTCACCGAGGCGTACGACGACTTCGTCGCGAAGGGATTCGCCTTCCGGCTGCACGCACACGCGGTCAATCACGACGCCGCCCGTATCACCTGGGACATGGCGCCCAAGGACGGCGGTGACGTCGCGGCCCGTGGCACCGAGTACCTGGTGTTCGCGCAGGATGGCCGGGTGCTCTCCGACCACCAGTTCCCCGAGGAGATCTGAGAACACCTCGGCGTTTCGTGCTTCCGGTGCCGATGGGCCTTGAAATCCCCCGCAAAGCCCCCGGTTCCGGAAAACACAGGGCGGGTGACCGGAGCATTCCGGTCACCCGCCCCTTCTCGTCGTCCACTCTGTCCCGGTCCGGATTACCAGGTGACCGGCAGATGCCTGACTCCGTGGAAAACGGTGCCCGTACGGAAGACGCTGTCCGGGTCGTCGACGGCCAGGCGCAGGGTGGGAAAGCGCCCGAAGAGCGTGCGCAGTGCCAGGTCCATCTCGAGCCTGGCCAGTGGGGCGCCCTGGCAGTAGTGCGGACCGTTGCCCCACTGAAGGTGCTTGCCGCTGTCACGGTTGAGGTCGATGCGGTCCGGGTGCGGGAAGGCCGAGGGGTCGTGGTTGCCCGCGGGGATGGAGATGACCACGGCGTCGCCCTTCTTCATCACGACACCGCCCATCTCCACGTCCTCCAACGCCTGGCGCACGATGGCGTCCTGGGAGATCGACCAGTACCGCATGGACTCCTCCACGTACTGGGGAATCATCGCGCCGTCGCCGGCGAGCACCTCGGCACGCAGGGCCTCGTCGGTGAGCAGGCTGAAGATGTTCAGGGCGATCTGGTTCGTGGTCGTCTCATGCCCGGCGACCAGCACCAGCCGGGCTATGCCGACGAGTTCGTCGAGCGTGATGTGCCCCGTCGCCAGGTGGTCGACAGCGAGCCGGCTCATCATGTCGTCCTGGGGGTCGTCGAGCTTGCGCTTGGCGAGGACCCCCAGGTACTCGGACATCTCGGTGTAGGCCGCGTAGGAACGGGCCGGATCTCCCTGCGAGATGGTGACCCGGGTCTTCTCCACGAAGTAGGGGGAGTCCTCGTCGGGCACGCCGAGCAGCCGCGCGATGACCAGTGTGGGCAGCTTGCGGGAGAACACGTCCTGCAGGTCCGTGGGCCGGGGCCGGCCGGCCAGGTCGTCGAGAAGGTCGTCGATCAGCTTCTGGACCGCGGGCCGCAGCCCGCGCACCCGGCGGGCGGTGAACTCGGTGGCGATCAGGCCTCTGAGCCGGGCGTGCTCCGGGTCGTCCATGCGCAGGAAGGAGCCGGGTTTCTGGCTCGGGTCGACCTGGATCCGTACGGGCGCGCCGGGGAGCGTCTCGTCGGCGCTGAGCCGCGGATCCATCAACGCCTGACGCACCTCTGCGTACTTGGTGACCAGCCATGCGCGCCGTGACTGCGCCGCGCCCGCCGGTATGCGGACCACGCACGGTGGTTGGTCGCGCAGTTCGGCGAGAATCTTCGCCGGGCATCCGGACTTCGTCCGGGGAAAGGGCCAGTCCAGAACCTTGTCCGCTGATTCGAGCATCACTCGTCTCCTTGGGAGCAGCAGGGGGTGATGCCACTATCGCGGCTGGTCCTGACCCACCGCTGATCGCCTTCTGACCGGCTGCTGACACGCCGGGTCGCCGCGACCGACGCACCCGCGCGTCATCAGCCGGTCAGGGGGTCAGCGGGTCAACCCGACGTACTCCCCCATGGCTGCCGCCGCATGGGTGAAGAACGCGGCCGGGTCCGCGGCGACGCCCGCGATATGGCCGTTGACCTCGAAGCCGACCATGCCGTGCAGTTGAGTCCACATGATCAGCATGCGGGCGATGACAGGGGCGGGCAGTCCGCTCAACAGGCCCTCGGCCAGCGCCTGGGTGGTCTGCGCCATGCCGGCGGACAGGGCGGGCCCGGAGACCTGGTCCACGGCGAGTTCGTCGTGGTGGAGCGACTCTCGCACCAGGCCGACCAGGACGAGCACGGTGCGCGCACCCGCCGCCATGGTCTCCGGCGGGGCACTGTAGCCCGGCACCGGCCGACCCCAGATCAGGACGTACTCCTCCGGATGGGCGAGCGCCCAGCCGCGTACGCCTTCCCAGCAGGCGACCCAGCGGTCCAGTCGGCCGGCGCCCGTCTTCTCCGCCTCCGCCGCGGCCCGCTCCGCGCTGTCTCCCATGGCGTGATAGGCGTCCAGGACCAGCGCCGTCAACAGGCTGTCCCGGTCGGGGAAGAGCTGCCGGATGTGCTCCGGGTCGCATCCCGCCTCGCGGGCCACCCCGTACGGTTCGAGATCGACGTGCTGACGGGTCGCCAAGCGGCGCACCGCCTCGGCCTTCATGCGTGCGACGACCGTGTCGGGGCCGTCCTGGTGGAGGTCGTGGGTGTGGGAAGACGTCATGGTCCGGACTCTTCCAGAGGTCCTTCGCCGCGTCGATTACGTGACAGGTAATGCACTCCGGCTCCCGCCCGGCCGTCCGGGCCGGGCGGAACCGCGGTGCCGCTCAGCCGGCCTGCTCGACGAGCCGGTGCAGGTGGCGGGTGAAGTCGGACGTGACCGCCAGGGCGTGCTTGTCGATGAAGAAGTGACCGCCGGAGTACTCGCTGTGCCCCAGGTACTGGGGGGCGCGCGGCACCCAGGAGGTGAATGCCTCCGCCTCCTCCATCAGGGGGTCGGACCTGCCGCCGTAGGAGACGAGCGGGCAGGGCACCACGGCGCCGTCGTCGAGGCGTTGCGCGGCCACCGAGAGATCGGCGCGCAGTGCCGGGATGACCATCTGAAGCATCTCCGGGTTGTCGTAGATCTCGGCCGGGAAGGAGCCCAACTTCTTGATCCAGCCGACGAGTTCCTCCTGCGGCATGCCGATGTGCTCCTTGGTCGGGTTGAAGAAGCCGTCGGGGGCCCAGCCCGACATGCCCAGCAGGACAGGGCCACGCACTCCGTCCTGCGCCATCCGCACCGACAGGTGGTAGGAGAGCTGTGCGCCCAGGCAGTGACCGAAGAACGCGAAGGGCCGGTCGTCGAGTTCGGAGAGCACCACCTCGTAGAGTCCGTCCAGCAGGGGCTCCCACGCGGTGTACGCGGTCTCCTCGCGCCTTTCCTGACGGCCCGGCAGGGTCACGGCCTGGGCCGCGATGTCGGGCGGCAGCAGATCGGGCCAGTCGCGGTAGATGATCGCACCGCTGCCGGCGTGCGGAAAGAGGAAGAGCCGGATCCGGGCCTCGGGTGGCACCTCGACCGGGTGGAACCACTGGCCGTGTGTGGAGACCTTGCCGGCGATGGAACTGCTCACGGGTTTTCCTCCGGTCGCTGTTGTGGAGCGGGGACGAGGGCGCGCAGCGCGGGCAGCACGACCTCGGCGATCTCGTCGAGGTGGTGTTCGGTGCGGAGCGAGCCCACGCGCAGCACGAGGTGGCGGGCGCCCGCGTCCACGTATCCGGCCAGCCACTCGGCGCAATCGGCGGCGCTGCCCCAGCCGTATGCCTGGAGCGGAGCCATGGCGTCGAGCGAGCGGCCGTAGTAACGGCGCAGGTAGTGGTCCAATTCATCCCGGGCGGCCGTCCGGTCGGCGTGCGGGGTGAGCGTGGCGTAGAGCGCGGGCGTCACGGAGTTCTCGGAACGGTCCGTCTCGGCCACGTGGTCGCGGATCCGCGTCCATGCCGCCGCGTACTGCTCGGCGGAGGGCAGGAACGGCAGCCAGCCGTCGTAGTGGCGGGCGACCCTGCGCAGCACCGCGGGCGTGTCGCTGCCCGCCAACCACAGCGGCGGCCCGCCTGGCCGACGGGGCGGGGGAAGTCGGTGGAGACCGTCCGCCGCCCAGTACCGCCCGGCGAAGTCCCGCGGCGCGCCGGCGCGGGTGCTGTTCCAAGCCCTGCGCCACAGGGCTGCCGTCTCGTCCAGGCGGCCCACGCGTGTCGTGAAATCGGCGCCCGCCGCGTCGAACTCCTCCTTCGTCTCGGGCAGCGGGAAGCCCGCACCGAGGCCGAGGATCAGTCGGGACCCGGCCACATGATCCAGCGTCGCGGCCATGTGTGCGCCGATCAGCGGCGGGCGCAGCGCAGCGGTGAGGGCGGCCGTCCCGAGGGTGATGCGCGTGGTGACCGCAGCGGCGGCGGCGAGGACGGTCAGCGGTTCCAGCCGCGGCCGGGCGATGAGCGAGTCACCGGCCCACAGGGAGTCGAAGCCGAGTGCCTCGGCCCGGCGGGCCAGCTCCAGCAAGGGGGCGGCCTCGAAGGTGCCGTTGATGGCCTGTTCCCTGGTGGGCAGCAGCAGGCCGACGGAGAGCGGCGGGTGGGTGGCGGACTGGTCAGAGCTGGGCGGCCGGCTCATGTCGGCTTCTCCTCACTGGTGCGCCAGCCGTTCGCGCACGGCCCTGCGCAGGACCTTGCCGGCCGGGTTGCGTTCGAGGGCGTCGGCGAAGTGGAAGGCGATCGGGAGTTTGTAGTCGGCGAGGCGTTCCCGCAGGAACAACAGCATCTGTCGTGGGGTGGGCGCGGTGTCGCCGCGCGGGACGACACAGGCGTGAACGGCCTCCCCCCACTCCGGGTGGGGCAGACCGACGACAGCCGCGTCCGCCACCGCGGGGTGCTCGCACAGCGCCTTCTCCACCTCGGCGGGGTAGATGTTCTGCCCGGCGACGATGATGGTGTCGTTGATCCGGTCGCACACGAACAGGTAGCCCTGTTCGTCGAGGTAGCCGGCGTCGCCCATGAAAAGCCAGCCGTCCACGAGCGTGGTGCGGGTGGCGTCCGGCAGGTTCCAGTACTCCAGCATCGTGGACGGGGCCTTGACGCAGACCTGGCCGATCTGTCCCGGGCCGAGGGTGCGCCCCTGCGCGTCGACGACCTTCACTTCGTTGCCGGGGCACGGCCGCCCCGCGGAGCGAAGCAGGGCGCTGCCGGGACGGTGGTCGGCGGGCGGCAGGCAGGCCGCGACGCTCACGGTCTCGGTACTCGCGTAGATCTGCGCGAACTCGCAGCCGAACACGTCCAGGCAGCGCAGCAGCAGCGACTCGGTGATGGGCGCGCCGCCATAGGCGATCTTGCGCAGGGAGGTGAAGGCGGAGCGGTCGGCGTCGCGTTCGTCGAGCATCATCTGCAGCATGGACGGCGCCGCGAAGGTGGTGGTCACCCGATGTTCGCGGATCAGCCGTACGGCCTCCTGGGCCACGAAGGCGCGCATCACCACGTTGGTCAGACCGGCGTTGAAGCCGTGCATGAACCAGCCGATGCCGGCGGTGCCCAGCCCTGGCAGCGAGATGAGGCTGACGTCGTCGGGGTACCAGTCCAGCCATCGCACACCGGCCGCCCGCTGGGCCGCGGGCAGGGTGAAGAAGCCGCGGTGCGGGACCACGGCCCCCTTGGGGCGGCCGGTGGTGCCACTGGTGTAGATCTGGACCACCGCGTCGTCCGGCCGGACGGTGACGTCCGGGTCGCTGTCGGGGGCCCGGGACCACCAGGCGCGCAGTCCGGCACCCGGATCGTCGTCGCCGGGCCGGTCGACGACGACGATCTCACGCAGCCGGGGCAGCCGGGGCCGCAGCCGCTCCACCCGGTCGTGGAACTCCGCGTCGACGAAGACGACTTCGGCGTGGGCGTCGCCCAGGATGTGGTCGATCTCGGAGGCGGTGAGTCGCCAGTTCACCGGTACGAGCACGGCGGCGGCCTTGGCACAGCCGATGATCGCGGTGTAGTAGTACTCGGACTCGCGGCCCAGGTAGGCAACCCGGGAGCCGCGTACCGCACCGGCCGCGCGCAGGGCGTGCGCCACGCGGTTGGAGTCGCGGTGCAGCCGACCGTAGCTCACCGACCGGTCCTCGCAGCGGATGGCGGGGTGGCCGGCCCGGTCCCGGGCGTGTGCCGCGGAGCTCGCGACGAGGGTCCAGTCCTGATCAGTCACGGTGCGCCTCCAGTTGTCCGCAGAGGAAGTCCGCCAGGTCCCGGGGCGAGGGATGGTCGAAGGTGAGCGTGGCGGGCAGGGGCACCCGGAAGACCTGCTCCAGAGCCGTCTTCACCTGCAGTGCCATCAGCGAGTCGAGGCCGAGGGAGACGAAAGCGGTGGTCAGCTCCACCTGTTCCGGGTCGTCAGCCTGCAGGGCCGCGGCGACCGCCTCACGCACCACCCGGTCGACGGTCTCCCGGCGTTCCTCCTCGGGTTTGCCGAGAAACGCCGCCCGGTCGAAGCGGTCGTCGCCGCCAGGACCGCTGCCGTCGACCAGTTCGCTGAACAGGGCGTTGTCGACCATGCTCGGTGCGACATAGGCGTTCCAGTCGAACCAGCCGGCCACGTAAGGGCCTTCGGGGCGGGCGAGGAGCTGCTCGAAGAGCCGCAGAGCGCGGGACGGGGAGAACATCCGGACGCCGCTGCGTTCCAGCTCGCGGCCGAGGTTCTCGTCCAGCCGGGCGGACATGCCCACCCCGCCCCACGCGCCCCAGTTGACCGACAGGGCCGGCAGCCCGGACCGGCGGCGCAGGGTGACCAGATGGTCCAGGAACGAGAACGCGGCCGCGTAGTGCGCCTGGGTGGCGCCGCCGAGGACGGAGGCGATGGACGAGTGGACGAAGAACAGGTCGAGTTGAGGGCTTTCCAGGGCGATTTCGTGCAGCAGCCAGCCGCCGTACGCCTGGGCCGCCAACTGGGCGTCGATGTCCTCCCAGGTCATCTGGCCGATGAGGGACTTACCGGCGGCACCGGCCGCGTGGATGATGCCGCCCAGCGGCACCGGAACCTCGGCCAGTTTCTGCCGCAGCCGGGCCATGTCGGCGGGTGCGGAGACGTCGGCGCGTTCGATGGCGACGTCGGCCCGTGCGGCGAGGTCGTCGAGGATCGCGGCGGCCTCCGGGGTGGGTGTGCCGCTGCGGCTGACGAGCAGCAGATGCCGGGCGCCGAGGTCCACCAGAGATCGCGCGGTGACCAGTCCGAGTCCGCCGAGACCGCCGGTGACCAGGTAGAGCCGGTCAGGCCGGATCTCGACCGGCGCGTCTACGCCGGACCGGCGCAGTGCGGGCTCCGATCCGTCGTCGGTGTCCTGTGGGCGACCGGGCCACGTGATCACGACGTGCCCGTCGATGCCGGTCTCGGCGGCCTCGCAGGCCTCGGCCAGCTCGTCGATGTCGTAGCCGCGCACCGGCAGCAGGGGCAGGTCGCCGCGCCGGAGGGCGTCGGCGATGCCGTCCGCAGCCCCGGGTTCCCATGCGCCGG
Source organism: Streptomyces sp. NPDC107471 (assembly GCF_055582845.1). Taxonomy (NCBI): domain Bacteria; kingdom Bacillati; phylum Actinomycetota; class Actinomycetes; order Kitasatosporales; family Streptomycetaceae; genus Streptomyces; species Streptomyces sp. NPDC107471. The sequence goes on from NZ_JBVJPC010000015.1 coordinate 99,605, forward strand.
GCCAGGGCTCGACGGTGACGGTCCGGCCACCGGCGGCGAGGCAGCCGGCCACCACGGCGGGCAGCGGCTCGTCCGGAACTCCGACAAGCAGGTCGGCCTGGGGTGCCCCGGCGAGCGACGACGCCTGCGGGCCCGCTGTGGTGTCGTCCAGGTGCAGCACCTCGTGAGCACCCAGGTCTCGCAATGCCCCTGCCTCGTCGGGTTCCGCGGTGACGTACACCTCGGCGCCCGAACACGCGGCCAGGCCCACCACCGCGCGCACCGCCGCCCGGTCGCCGCCGTGCACCAGGACGCGTTCGCCCGCGGTGAGGCCGGCCCGAGTGATCAGCGCATGCCGGGCGGCCATGTACGCCGCGAAGGACGCCGCGACCTCGGGGGAAACGTGCGGTTCGGGCGCGGCTGCCGCCGAGGTGCCGGAGACCGTCACGGTGCCCCGCAGGGTGCCCTGGTGGGCCACCACGACCTCGCTGCCGACGGCGCACGCGGCCGCGGGTCCCGCAGCGACAACGGTGCCCGTGCAGCCCGATCCGAGGGTGGCCGGGGCAGCCGTGCCGGTACGGCGTGCCAGAACCGCCGCCCGGACCCGGACCTGGATCTGGTCGTCGGTGGGCGGCACACTGTCGGCGGGCACCAGACGGGGCTGCCCTGACTCGTCCGGCGGTGGTGCGACCGCCTCGAACTCACCTTCCCAGGCGGGACTCGAGCGGCCGGGCAGCAGCCGCCGCACATGGCGCTGTCCGTCGCGGTAGGCGAGCTGGTGATCGCCGTCGTCCGGGGACAGCAGAGCCTCGACGAGGTACCGGAGACCCTCACCGTCGGCCGAGGGGAGATCCACGAGGGTGGCACGGGTGCGGGGGTTCTCGTTGAGCAGGACGTGCCCGAAGCCCCACAGCATCGCGGCGGCCGACTGCTGCGCCCCGTCCGGCTCGTCCCCCGGCAGCCACTGCGCCCGCGCGGTGACCAGCCACAGGCGGGGCGTCCGGGACGGGTCAACACCGGTCACGGCGGTGACCGTGTCCAGGAGCCGGCGGAAGTTGTGCTCGCACTCCGCGCGCAGCCGGGCGTGCTCGAGCGGTCCGGACGAGTCGGAGGGCGGCTGCCAGAACCAGCACAGGTCGGTGACCGGTTCGGCGGGCGCGGTCCGCTGTCCGGGGGCGTCACCGCCGAGCAGGGAGGGCAGTTCCTGCGGCCGGTCCAGTTCGGTGATGTACAGCCCTCGCCGGGCGGCCTGCGCGGTCAGCGCCTCGACCTGCTCGCCGGGTGCGCCCAGCAGCACCACGCGCCGGCCGGCCGGGTCGGCGGCCCCGGCCGCGGAGCGGCGCAGCCAGCGCTGCCGGTGGAGCAGCGAGGGCATCTGCTGCGCGGGCAGCGCCGCTCGGTACTGCACGCCGGTCAGCACGGCGACTGGCGCCTCCCCGTCCATGATGAGCAGGTCCGCGGTGCGCCGCCCGGCCCCTGTTCCGGTGACCCGGGCCACGACGCTGAGCCGTACGCCACGCGGTTTCTTCAGCATCTGGAACGTGCCCAGGCCGACCGGTGTGAAGGCGGGGCCGGTGTCGTCCAGGACGACGGCCGTGAGCAGTGCGCACTCCAGCACATCGACGGGCAGGTGCTCGGTGAGGCCGGCGCGACGCGGGGTGAGGTCAGCGACGAGCGTGCCGTCCTCGTGCCGTGCGATCTCGGAGATCATGCCGAACCGCTGGGTGTCCCAGCCCACGGCGGCGAGATCGGTCAACACGTCGGCGCCGCCGGTCCGGTCACGGACGGGGCCGGCCGGGAGAGGGGGCTCCGGGGATGTGAGGCGCGGGGCGGACGGATCGAGCACCGCGGTCGCGTGCAGGTTCTCCGCGTCGGCCGGTCCGCTGACCACCTCGGCCTCGGCACGACCGTCGGGGCGGGGCCGCAGCCGGGTGCGCACCGTCGTCGCGCCGTCGCCGGCGGGCCGCAGCGGGGCGTGCAGCACCACATCCCGTACGGCGGCGTGGGTATGCCCGTACACCGCGTCCTGCAGGGCGAGCAGCAGCTCGGGGTACGCGGCCGGTGAGAGCGTCGCGCTGTCGCCGTTACCCGGGGCCGCCGGCTGCCAGAAGGGGGCGTCGGGAGCGTACCGTGCGGTGAACTCGCGTACGGTCGACTGCTGTTGGGCGGTGGGTTGAGCCGCGTCCGGTGTGGTCTCCTGGCCCAGGAGCGGATGGACCGCTGGGCCCTGGTCGGCGCGGGCCGGCCCGGTCAGGGGCAACCAGTACCGCTTGCGTTCGAAGGCGTAGCCGGGCAACTGTGTCCGATCGGCCGGCCGCTGCCCGGCATACACTCCCGCCCAGTCCACCGGCGCTCCGGCGGCGTACAGGTCGGCGAGCGCCCGGAGAAGGGCTTTCTCGCCGCCGTCCCGGCGGCGCTGGCTGGTCACCCAGTGGTGGCCCTCGCCGAGGACGCTCTGCCGGGCGAGCGCGGTCAGTGCGGCAGAGGGGCCGATCTCCAGGAAGGTGTGGCGGCCGCGCTTCTCCACCGCCCGGACGCCCTCCATGAAGTGCACGGGTTCACCGATGTGGCGCACCCAGTAGTCAGCGGTGGCGATCTCGGAGTACGTGGCGACGCGTCCAGTCAGGTTGGAGACGATCGGCGTGGACGGCTGGTGGAAGGTGATGTCCGCCATGACCGCCCTGAAGTCGTCGAACACCTCGGCCATGAGCGGGGAGTGGAACGCGTGGGACACCGACAGGCGTTCGGCGCGGATGCCGCGCTCGGCCAGGTCCTCGGTGAGCTGCTCAAGTGCCGCCGCGTCTCCGGAGACCACGCACTGCCCCGGCGCGTTGACGGCCGCCACGGCGAGTTCGGGCCGCAACGCGAGCATCGGCCCGATCTCCTCGACGGGCAGGCTGACGGCGGCCATACCGCCGGGGGCCCGGACGGACTGCATCAGGCGGGCGCGAGCGGCCACCAGCGCCACCGCGTCGGGCAGCGTGAACAGCCCGGCCACGGTGGCCGCGGCCACCTCGCCGATGCTGTGCCCCAGAACGACGTTGGGTTTGATGCCCCAGGAGATCCACAGCCGCGCCAGCGCGAACTCCAGGGTGAACAGCGCGGGCTGCGTGTACTGCGTGCGGTGGATGTCGTCGGCGGCCGTCTGCTGCGTCAGCAGCGCACGTACGGACCGGTCCAGATGCCGTGCGAACAATTCGTCGCAGGTGTCGACCAGCTCGCGGAAGACCGGTTGGCGGTGGTACAGGTCGGCGGCCATCCCCGCGTACTGGGCGCCCTGGCCGCTGAACAGGAACGCGGTCTTGCGGGGCGCCGCCGTGTGGCGGCGGGTGTCGTCGGCGAGCCGGGCGGCGAGCAGTCTGCGCACACCCGCGACGTCCTCGACGACACCGGCCAGTCGGTGCCCGAAGTGTGCCCGGCCCGTGGCCGCCGTGCGGCACAGCGACCGTACGTTGTCGGCGTCGTCCCTGCCGGACAGGAAGTCCAGGTAGCGTTCCGCCTGCCGACGCAGCCCCGCCTGGCTCTTGGCCGACAGCGTGAAGACCGCGGGCCCGGCAGTGCCGGGCGCCGGCTCGGTCTGTTCCGGCGTGGGCGCTTCCTCCAGGACGGTGGCGGCGATCGTGCCGGCGAACCCGAAGCTGTTGACGACCGCCCGCTTGGTTCCCTGCGGCCAGGGTTCGCACTCGGTGGGGATCCGTACCGGATAGGTGTCCCAGGGGATGCGCGTGGAGGGAGTGCGCAGGTTCAGGTGCGGATAGACCGACCCGGAGCGCATCTGCAGCACGGTCTTGATCACGCCGACGATGCCGGACGCGGGTTCCATGTGCCCCAGGTTGGTCTTCGCCGAGCCCACGAGCAGTGGCGCGTCCTTGGTGTGCGACTCGGCGAACACGTCGTTGACGGCGCCGAGTTCGATCGGGTCGCCGATCGGTGTGCCCGTACCGTGTGCCTCCACGTACTGGATGTCCGCGGGGGCCAGCCCGGCGGCCGCCAGTGCCCGGCGGATGACCCGCTCCTGGGCGGGGCCGTGCGGCACGGTCAGTCCGGCGCTGTCCCCGTCCTGGCCGATGGCGGTCCCGCGTACCAGGGCGAGGATCCGGTCACCGTCCCGGCGGGCGTCGGCGTACCGCTTGAGCACCAGCATGCCGCAGCCCTCGGCACGGACGTACCCGTCGGCGTCCTCGTCGAAGGTCTTGCACTGCCCGTCCCGGGCCAGCATCTGACCGTGCGAGAACATGACCATGATGCTCGGGTGGTGCAGCACGTTGACGCCGCCGCACAGAGCGATGTCGCATTCCCCGAGCCGCAGACCCTGAACTGCCATGTGCAGCGCGCTGAGTGAGGAGGAGCAGGCCGTGTCCAGGCTGACGCTCGGCCCACGCCAGCCCAGGAAGTACGACAGCCTCCCGGACAGCGGGAAGAGTGTGATGCCGGAGGCCAGGTGGCCGTCAAGTGCCTCATAGGGCAGCGCGCCCATCTCCAGTGCGTAGTCGATGGAGCTCGCCCCGACGTAGACGCCCCCGTTGCCCCGGCGCAGCGCGGTCGGGTCGATGTTGGCGTGCTCCAGGGCGTGCCAGGCGGTCTCCAGGACCAGCCGCTGCTGGGGATCGACGTACTGGGCCTCTTTGGGCGAGATGTTGAAGAACGGCGCGTCGAACAGGTCGATCCGGTCGAGGAACCCGCCGCCCGCAGTGTGTATCTTCCCCTTCTCGTCCGGGGTTTCGGGGCGGAAGGCCGCCGCCTCCCAACGGTCCTCGGGCAGCGGGGCGATCCCGGAACGGCCTTCGCGCAACAGCTCGTCGAAGTCGTCGGCCGACTCGCATCCGCCCGGGAACCGCAGCCCGACCCCGACGATGGCGATCGGATCGGTGCCCTCGGCTTCGCCAGTCATGTCGTCCCTTCCAGCCTTGTCGATCTCAATGTCGATCTCGGTCATTGCTCGGGCGCGGCGGCGAGGAGCCGCTCGCTGAGATGAGTGACGAGCTCGTCGATTGTGGGCTTGTTGAAGAGCAAGATCGCGTCGATGCCGACGTCGAGGGCGTCCTCCAGCCCCTTGCGCAGGCCGCTCAGGTGCAGGGAGGTCAAGCCCAGGTCGAAGAAGCTGATGTCGAGGGCCAGTTCCTCTTCGTCACCCATGAGCAGCACCTGCTTGAAGCGCGCCACGACGAGCGTCTCCAGTGCGTCCCTCAGGTCCGCCGGGGGAAGGTCACGCATCCGCAGGCCGATGCTCCGGGGTTCTGACATGCCGGTCCACCCGTTCCGTGGTGAAGGGCGGAAGTCCCGCCCGGCGACGTTCGCTATGCCTGGCGATCGAAACAGGGCAGGCTGATGTCCCGCTGATCCAGAGCTGACGACGACGGGGCGGCCTGTCCGGGGGCGCCGCCGCCCTCACTCGTCGGGCGGGACAGGCGGGGACCGTGCGGTACGCCAGTCAGGGCAGCGTCAGCGGACGGTCAGCGGGCCAGGATCGAATGGCGGTCCGGGTGGCGCCTCCGTGTCCGACCTCCGATCCCGACGCCCCCACGCCGACCCGTCGTGCGGGGCGACACCGCAACGGAATCTTCGTGCACCGCGTCGACCCGGTCGACCGCACCCGGGTCAGAGGCGGGGCGCCCGGCCGGAAGGCGGGGACCGGTCGTGCGACACACGGCCATGTGTGCACGGCCCCGGCCCCGCCACGGCTCTCCCTGTTCTGGAGTCCCCATGTCCACCTGTGGTTCCCCAGCCCCACCCGGTCGACTTGGTACCGGGCACATCCTCGTCCTCATCGTCGCCGCTGCCGCCCCGCTGTCCGCGATGGTCGGGACCGTTCCGCTGGCCTTCGCCTTCGGTGACGGGGCCGGCGTGCCCGCGGCGTTCCTGTTCGCCGGCGTCACCCTCCTGTGCTTCTCGGTCGGGTACGCGGTCAGCGCGCGCCGAACCGGAGCGTCAGGCGGGTTCTACGCATCCGTCGCCGACGGCTTGGGGCGCCCGCCCGCCGTCGCGGCCGGGTACCTGGCGTTGCTGTCCTACAACTGCGCCACCATCGGGCTGGCGGGCGCGCTCGGATACTTCGCCCGGCTCGTGCTGGCCGCCCACGGGGTGGCCGTGTCCTGGGAGTGGTGTGCGGCCGCCGGGCTGGCATTGACCGCCGTGCTCGGATACCGGGAGATAGCGCTCAGCGCCCGGGTGCTCGCCGTACTGATGCTCGGCGAGATCGGCGTGCTGGCCGCGTTGGACGTCGCCATCCTCGTCCGGCACGGGCTGCATGCCCTGCCTGCCGCCTCGTTCTCGCCGCACGTCGCGGCCGGACCCGGGGTCGGGGTCTCCCTGATGTTCGCCTTCGTGTCCTTCATCGGCTTCGAGTCCGCCGCCTTGTACGGCAGGGAGGCGCGGGACTCCCGGCGCAGCGTGCCCCGCGCCACGTATGTCGCGGTCACCCTGATCGCCGGTTTCTACGCCCTGACCAGTTGGCTGGCGGTCGGGGCGATCGGCACCGGGCAGGTGCGGGAGGTCGCGCGCAGGCAGATGGGCGACCTGTTCTTCGTGCTCGGCAACGGCCTCCTCGGCACGGCGGGCGGCACCGGGCTCCAACTGCTGCTGTGCACCAGCCTGTTCGCGGCGACGCTGGCCCTGCACAGCGCTGCCAACCGGTACACGCAGGTCCTCGCCGACGAAGGGCTGCTGCCGGGCGCCCTGGCCGCCAGGCATCCCCGGCATTCCTCCCCCCACCGGGCGAGCCTCGCCCAGAGCGCGCTGACCACGGTGGTCGTCGGCGCGTTCGCCCTCGCAGGTCTGGATCCGTACGCCGACCTGACGACCAGCATGCTCGGCCTCGGCACCCTGGGCATCGTCGTCCTGCAGGCTCTGGCCGCGCTGTCCGTGCTCGGGCTGCGGCTGCGTACCGGCAGTGGGCACTGGTGGCGGACGGCTGTCGCCCCGCTGCTCGGCTTCTGCGGACTGTCCGCCTCGGTGTGGCTGGTCGTCAGGAACTTCGACATGCTCACCGGCTCCCCGTCCCCCGTGATCGCCGCCCTGCCCTGGCTGCTGCCGCTGGTCGCGCTCGGCGGCCTGTTGCACGCCGTCCGGCTGCGCACGGCACACCCACCGCGCTACCGCCGCCTCGGCACCGCTCACCTCGCGGCACTCACCCCGGCATCCTCCTCCGCACCGACGGGACAACGCCATGCATGATCCTCACGAACTCCTCGAGGCGGAAGCCGACGCCGTACGGCGCCTCGCCCGCCGCCGCTTCGATCTGGACCCGGACGCCCTGAGGGAGGCGCTGCGCGTCCGCTCCCAGGCACAGGCCGAGGTCACCCGGCTGCGCACTGAACTGAAGGCCCGCACGCGCCGCTTCGACCCGCCGACACAGGCGGAGAAGGAGGCCGCGCGCGTGTTTCGGGTTGAGGTCCAGGAGGCGGAGACCGCCCTGCGCACGGCCGCCGCCGCGCTGACCGGGCTGCTGCTCGGCATCCCCAATCTGCCGCTGGACTCGGTACCGGACGGGGCCTCCGAGAAGGAGGCAGTGGAGGTACGGCGGGGCGGCCCGGCACCGCGTCCGGCGGCCGGGGCCCGCCATCACGCCGACATAGGCGAGTCGCTCGGCATCCTGGACTTCCCCGCCGCCGCGAAGCTGTCCGGTGCGCGGTTCGGCGTGGTCCGGGGTGCCGGGGCACGGCTGGAGCGGGCGCTCGGTGACTTCTTCCTCGATCTGCACACCCGCGAACACGGTTACCTGGAGCAGTCCGTCCCGTTCCTGGTCAACCGGGACACCATGACGGGCACCGGCCAGCTCCCCAAGTTCGAGGAGGACCTGTTCCGCACGCAGATCGGCGAGCGGGAGCTGTTCCTGATCCCGACGGCCGAGGTGCCGCTGACCAACCTGGTCGCTGGAAAGGTGCTGCACGACCGGGACCTGCCGTACGCCTTCACGGCCCGCACCCCCTGCTTCCGTGCCGAGGCGGGGGCTTACGGCCGGGACACTCGCGGTCTGCTCAGGCTGCACCAGTTCGAGAAGGTCGAGCTCGTGCGGATCTGCGCGCCGGAGAAGGCACCGGAGCAGTTGCGGCTGATGGTCGGGCACGCCGAGGAGTGTCTGCGCCGACTCGGACTGTCCTTTCGGACCGTGCTGCTGCCCGCGGGCGATCTGGGCTTCTCGGCGCGGATGACGTACGACATCGAGGTGTGGTTGCCGGGCGGCGGCGCTTACCGGGAGATCTCCTCCGTCTCCGATTGCGGCACCTTCCAGTCCCGTCGGGCCGACGTGCGGGTCAAGCGGGACGATGGCCGCAGGACGCCGGCGGCCACCTTGAACGGCTCGGCCCTGCCGATCGGCCGCACGGTGGCCGCGCTGCTGGAACAGGGAGTGCGGGAGGACGGGTCCGTGGTCCTGCCGGACGCGCTGGTGCCCTACACCGGGTTCCGTCGGATTCTGCCAGGCGGCGGCACCGAGTGAGCACGGTCGAAGGCGGCGGAGGGCCACCACCTTGATCGTTTTGCGCCGGTGCGCCACCAGTAGGCACCGATCGCACAGGGCCGTCACGCAGATCCGGCTGCTGAGCGAAGCGGGGCATGCTCGCGGACCTCGACGTCATCGCCACCGAGCCGGACGCCAACGGACCGCGCACAACGCTCGGCTGGGACCGTCCCCGCCGAGCGTCTGCATGAACTCCTGTCGAGGTCAGGCGGAAGCCTGCGCGCGCAAGCGCTCATCGAGGGAGCTGACCAGCGCATCGGCGGCCCTCGCGACCTGCGGGTCATCGGGGGCGGCGATGATGGCCATCAGATGCTCGATCACTGCGTGCTGGAGCTCTTCGGTCGACTGGCTCATTTCAGCGTTCCCCTCTTGGTGACGGTCGGTCAGAAGGCGCGGCAGGCACGGAAGATGTGAGCGAAGCCGGCCAGAGATGCCTGCGGGCCGTCGAAGGCGACGTATTCGGGGATGAGCACGTCGGGTCCCCACTTCTGTTTGTACGAGAGCTGCGTCTGTGCCGGGTACAGCGCCGCGCCCTCGGCCCACAGGGCGCGCATCAGCCACTGGAAAGCGGGGCTGCTCCCGTCGACCTCGTGGTCCGCGTCGAGGCCGGTGAACGGCGTGAATCCGAAGTGCAGCCAGGCAACGCCCTCGGCCCGGAACACCTCGATGGCGTGCGCGTTGATGGCCTCCATCAGCCCCGGCGAGCCTTCCGGTATGCGTCGGCTGAGGTCATGCATCCAGCCGGTCCGGGAGCCGTAGACCGGCGAGTACGAGATGTAGGCGACCGGTGCGCCATCGATGGTGCCGATGAACAACCGTCGGTGCGCCTGGGCCGTGCCACCGATCTGGCCGACGAGGAACTCCAGTTGCTGGGCACCGCCCTTGGAGCCCAGCCATGCCTTGTCGATGGTTTCGATGGCCTCCCCCACCTGGTCGGCGTCCGCCTCCCGAATGGTCAGGCCGTTGCGATGGGCGCGGGAGATCTTGTTGCGCAACTGCATGAACTTGGTGCCGCGCAGACTGAACTCGGCGAGACTCACCGCCCAGGACGCGCCGACCTGGTTGACGCTGAAGCCGCGGCGAGCGTAGCGCTCGGCGTCGGCGCGCTGGAGCTGGACGCCGACGAGGCTCAGACCTTCGTCCCGAACATGACGCCGGAAGGCATCGAGGAGGGTGCCGTAGTCCTCCTCGGCAGCGAAGGGACCGCCGAACTGCACTGCCCAGCGGCCGGTGCGGCGGTAGACGACGACACCGTCCGTGCCCGGTACGGCGAAAGCACTGTTTCCGCTGTTCAGCGCCAGGAACGAACTCGGGTTCTCACTCGTGGTGTGCGCGCGTATCGCTTGCAGAATACGGTTGCTGATGTCTGCTTCGGTGGGTGTCGCGATCATTCCCGTACCCCTTTCGGGAGCGTTTCTTCAAAAGGGCGCCGAAAGCAGTACAGCATCCCAGGCTATACGGGAAAAGGCTCGCCGGAAACTGATTCACCCACGTCAGAGGCATGTCAGCGCCCCATCAGCGAAGCCTGCCAAGATATTGGGTGGGGATTCAGAATCCATCGGCTGACCCCCGAAGAAGTCGCCGCAGAGAAAATTGCCGAGGAGAACCGGGTGCGGGGCAGCCAGGGGCGGACGGTCCGCGATCGGCTCAATTCCACGGGATGGGCACCCGCGCATACACCGAGCGCTCGGCCCGCGCAGGAGTCACGAGGCCGACGCGTCCGTCCCGCGGGCGCGCTCCTGCGCACATGACATGTCGTCACCGATCTCGATGAACCCGGGACCACTGACCCTGGATCCTTCACAGGCGCTCATGCCGGGTTCGGCACCCATATCCGGCACCAGCAAGCCCCCTTGCAGGCAGGCTCGTTGAGGGCGTCATCAACTGGCGCTGGACTGGCGCCGATTCGGGCGCAGACCGCCCGGGCCCGCCAGGCCGGCAGGGGCACGGCTGTGGTTCCGGGCAGGCCGGCGCGCGGCTCTGCCCGTGCCTCAGGTGGAGACCGGGAAGCGGTCGGGAGCGAGCGCGGCGAGGACGGAGTCGATGACCAGCTCCGTGGACGCCGCCATGTCGACGGCCCCGGGGTCCAGAAGCCACTGCGTCTGGAGCCCGTCCATGACGGCGATGACGGCGTTGGCGGCATGCCGTACGCGGGCCTCGTCCGCCTCGCCGAGCCCGCACGCCTCGGTCATGGCCTCGGAGACGAAGGCGCGCAACCCGGCGTACCGGTCGCGGAAGTAGCCCTGGGCCGGGTGGTCGTCGGTGACGGACTCGGCCGACAACACCGCGTAGAGCCGGACGATGCCCTCGCGCTCGGCGTTGCGGTACGCGGTGTCGACGAGGTGCCGCAGAAACCGTAGCCCTCTCGGCCTCTGGGTGCCCAGTTGCTCGATGTCCGTCTCGTCGCGCAGTTCCAGGACGCTGGTGAGCAACAGCGACTTGGAGCGGAAGTAGTGCAGGACGCCTGCCTGGGTCAGCCCGACGCGGTCGGCGATCTCGGCCAGGGAGGCGTTGTTGTAGCCCCGCGCGGCGAAGGTGTCCATCGCGATGCGGAGGATGTCCTGCTGCCGGCGTTGAGCTTCGGCACTGCGAGGGACGCGGGGCCCGCTTCGAGCGCCACGTCCTGCTCCGCTTACTGACTGGTCAGTCACTCGCCCCAGCCTACGCCGACCTCGCCCGCCCACGGATGATCTTTTCACCTTCGCCCAGCATTGTGACGCAGACCACTTACTAAGTACTTAGTAGGTGTGCTTTCATGACGCCGTCATCCTGCTGGAACCCTCGGTCGACCCCCGTAAGGACCCGCATGCCATCCCCTGTCGCCATGAGCGATCGCGCCGGGCAGGGAACCACCCGGCGAGCCGTCAGCGGCCTGCACCGACGACACCCCGGACGCGGCACGTACGACCCGCGCCCCGCCGTCACGCCGGACGTCACGGTCGCCACCATGGCCGGCCCCACCGACCCGACCGGGGCGGACGGTTCACCCCTCCCCCAGCACCGGGCCCTCCGGCACGAACGGCCTCTCCCGCACAGCCGCGAGTGACGTCCGTGGCCCGCACGGGCCGCAGCGGCACCCCTGCCCTGATCGCCCGACCGGCCGGCAGCACCGTTCCGGTTCGGCGCACCGAGTGCACCACCCTTCGAGCCCCGATCGGCTCGCATCCTCCCCGCACGCCACGGCGAGCCGGTCGGCACCCCCCACCTGTCACCGACCCGAAGGAGAACCGCACCGTGTCACACCGCAGCAGAACAAGTCCGACACGGACCGGGGCCGGCGCCCTGGCCCTGGCTCTCGCCGTCACCGGTCTCGGCTTCCTGGGCGGCGAAACCGCGCAGGCCGCCGACCCCGTCGCCCAGGTGTGGATCACCACGCCCGACGGCTCCCGCAAGCTGAGCGCCGACGGCAGCCTGGCCTTCAACAGTTCTCCGCAGGGCATCGACCTGCGCATCGACGCGAACCAGAGGGGACAGCGCTACACCGGGGCCGGCGCCTCGGTCACCGGCGCCTCAGCGCACCTCATACAAGGACTCCCGCAGGACCGGCGCAGTGACCTCATGCGGTCCCTGTTCTCCACCTCGGGCGACGGCATCGGCCTGTCCTACCTGCGCCAGCCGCTCGGCAGCAGCGACTTCGACGCGACGAACACCCCGCACTCCTACGAGGACACGCGCGGGCAGTTCTCCATCGACCGGGACAGACAGGAGATCATCCCGGTCGTCAAGCAGGCCCTCGGGGTCAACCCGTCCATTCGCCTGATGGGCACGCCCTGGTCGCCACCGGCGTGGATGAAGACGAACAACTCACTCAACGGCGGCAGCCTCAAGCCCGAGAACTACGGCGACTTCGCCGACTACCTGGTCAAGACGATCAAGGCCTACGGTCAGGAGGGCATCACCCTCACCGACCTGACGGTGCAGAACGAGCCGGAGAACCCCACGAGCTATCCCTCGATGTCGATGACCTCGGCACAGCAGGCCGACTTCATCAAGGTGCTCGATCCCAAGCTGACGGCGGCCGGCCTGCCGACCAACATCCTGGCCTTCGACCACAACTGGGACCACCCGAACTACCCGCTCGACGTCTTCTCCCGTACGGCCGGGATCAACCGCGTGATCGGTGCCGCCTTCCACTGCTACGGCGGCAGCCCCTCGGCGCAGCAGCAGGTGATCAACGCGGGCAGGCGGGTGTTCTTCACCGAGTGCTCCGGCACCGACAGCAGCAACCCAGCCGGCACCTTCGGCGACAGCCTGCGCTGGCAGGCCGAGAACCTCGTCGTACAGAACATGCGCAACGGCGGCGAGACCGTGGTGACGTGGAACCTCGCGCTCGACCAGAACGGCGGACCGCACCAGGGGCTCTGCGGCACCCGTTGCAACGGCGTCGTGGAGATCGCGGGCGGCAACGTCAACCGGGGCGCTGAGTACTACTCGCTCGGCCACATCAGCAAGTTCGTCAAGGTCGGCGCGACCCGGATCGGCTCCACCAGCCAAGGCGGCGGCGGTGTGCAGGACGTCGCCTTCCAGAACCCGGACGGTTCCCGTGTCGCGTACGTCGTGAACATCTCCGGCAGCGCCCAGCGCTTCTCCCTCACCGACAACGGCCGGTCCCTCGCCTACACCTTGCCGGCCGGTGCCGTGGCCACCTTCGTGTGGAACCCGGGTGACGGCGGCTCCACCGGACCGATCGACTCCAGCACCTGGTACCGAGTGACCAACGCCGGCAGCGGCGCCTGCCTGGACGCCGCCGACTGGGGCACCGCCAACGGCACCGCCCTTCAGCAGTGGACATGCGGCGACGGGGCCAACCAGAAGTGGCAGTTCCGGTCGACCGGTGACGGCTACTACCAGGTCGTCAACCAGCACAACAGCAAGTCCTGGGACGTCGACGGCGGCACCGGGGCCACGGCCGACGGCACCAAGGTCCACCTGTGGGACTACGTGGGCGGCACCAACCAGCAGTGGCGTCCCGAGTCCATCGCATCGGGTGGGTACCGCTTCGTGACCCGGCACAGCGGAAAGTGCCTGGCCGTCGACGGCGGCTCCACCGCCAACGGGGCCAAGCTGTCCCAGCAGACCTGCTCCGGCTCGACGTCCCAGTCGTTCGGCCTGACCGGCTGACGTCCAACAGCGGGGCCGGCCCATGGGCCGGCCCCGCTCCCTCGCTGGGGCCTGCGGAACCTGTGTTGCATGGCATCCGCGCCGCCTGCCCCGGTCAGGGACGAACTCGGGGTCCATGGGTCTCCTACGATGGCCCAAAGCTGGCGGTGACCCTCAAGGACGAATCAGAACATGCGCGTGCTCCTGGTCGAGGACGAAGAAGACCTGCGGGATGTGATCTCGGCCGGCCTGAAGGACGCCGGGTACGCCGTCGACACCGTGTCCGACTGGCCGGAAGCGGACATCCTGCTCGACCTCGCTCCGTACGGCTGTGTGGTGCTCGACCGCCTGGTGCCGTCCGGGGACACCCTCCGCCCTCTCCGAGAGCGCCGCCGCCGCGGCTGGACCACGCCGGTCCTGTGCCTCACGGCCCTGGACGAAGTGCCGGACCGTGTGGAGGGTTTCCGTTCCGGAGCAGACGACTACCTGGTCAAACCGTTCGCCATGGTGGAACTGGTGCTGCGCGTGGGCAGCCTGGTTCGCCGGGCACCGGAGCGGCTGCCCGTGCATCTGCGCCATGCCGACATCGAGTTGGACGAGGCCCGGCGCGAGGTACGCCGCGCCGGCGTTCTGCTGTACCTGACCCCCAAGGAGTACGCGGTCCTGCACCGGCTCCTGCTGCACCGGGACGAGGTGGTCACCCGTACCTCGCTGATAGATCACTGCTGGGATCAGATGGCCGACCCCGTCTCGAACGTCGTCGACGCGGTGGTGGCGGGCCTGCGCCGCAAGCTCGGCCCACCCGTGCTGATCCAGACCGTGCGCGGTCACGGATTCCGGCTCACGGAGCCGTCATGACGAAGGTGCCGCCCTCCCCGGCCCGACGGCGCCTGAGTCGCCTCCAGCTACGGCTGACCCTGGCGTACACGCTGATCACCCTGGCCGGTGTAGGCGCGCTCTCCTGGCTGGTGATCCGCACGGACGGACGGTCCTGGCAGGCTGCCGAGTACGAGGAGATGCGCCGTCGGGCGGCGGTGACGGCCTCGCTGATCTACTACACCGACGCCGGGATCCAACTCGACGGTCTGTACGACGACGAGGCGACCAGCGGCCGACCCCAGGTGCTCGTGCTCCAGGTTCGCAGCGGTGGGCTACGGCGGGTGTTCGTCTCACGGGGTCCCGTGGCCGACGTCGAGGCGGGCGCGGTCACCCGGGTGGCACGCGCTGCGATGAGCCACGACGACACCGTGCGAACGGACGCCCGCACGCATGCGGGCCAGCCGGTGTACCTGGTGGCGCTGCCCTTCTACCACGACCGGACACAGGAGACATCGGGCGCCGTGGTCGTGGTCGGCGACCCCACGAAGGGGCAGGCCGAGCACCGTCGGCTGGTGCTGGCGGTGCTGTCGGGTTCCGGTCTCCTGGTGCTGCTGGCGGCCGTGACCGGACATGTACTGTCCGGACGGAGCCTGCGTCTCGCGGCGGAGGCGCTCGACGCCCAGGAACGACTGCTCGCGGACGCGGCACATGAACTGCGCACACCGGTGGCCGTGATGCGCGGCTCGGTGGACCTCGCGGACGCCCACCCGGAGCGGCTGCACGCGCACCTGCCGCGCCTGCGGAGAGCCACGGACCGGATGACGGACGTCGTCGACAACATCCTCACCCGCGGCCGACTTCAGGCGGGGAACCCGTTCCGTCCCGTCCCGCTGCGCCTGGACCAGCTCGTCGAGCAGGTCTGTGAGGAACTGCCGCCCTCCCGGCACACGGTGACGCCGCACCTCGACCCCTCGGTGGTGACCGCCGACCCGGAACTGGTGCGGACAGCGGTGCGCAACCTGCTCGCCAACGCACTGCGGCACGGCCGAACCCCAGGCGACCCACAAGACCGGGCCGACGTGGACGTCACTGTCAGCGGCGACACGGTGACGGTGGCCGATCGGGGCGTCGGCGTGGATCCGGACTCTCTGCCCGGTCTGCTGGTCCGGTTCCGGTCTCCCGGTGGCGGCACCGGCATCGGGCTGTCGCTGGTGCAGGAGGTCGCGACCGCGCACGGCGGAGACGTCACCGTACGGCGGCGGCCCGACGGCGGTACGGCCTTTGTGCTCACGCTGGGGCAGGCGCGCCGGCCGACAGGACGCCGCCGCACACTGCGCCGGTCCCCTGGCCGGGGTACCGCCTCATGAATTCCTCACGGTTCCCCGCTCAGGATGTGTGTGTCAGTACGTAACTTGCGCAGGAGCCCCTATGTCGAACCACGCGTCCCTACCCTTCCACCGCCGCAAGAGCACCATCGTCGCGGGGGCTGTCGGCGCGGTAATCGCCGTGGGAGCCGGTGTGACCTTGTCCAACGTCTTCGCGGCAACGACGGACGCGAAGACGGCCCCGAAGGTGGTGCTCCCCACGGCCGACGCCACGTTCGACTATCAGATCGGCGGCGCCTACAGCCCGGCGAAGGGCGTGACCGCAGTTTCACGCGACCGGTCCGCCAAGCCCGTGAAGGGTCTGTACAACGTCTGCTACATCAACGCGTTCCAGGCACAGCCCGACGCACTGAGCTGGTGGCAGAAGAACCACCCCGACCTGATCCTGCGCGACAAGGACAAGCGTCCGGTGATCGACGAGGACTGGAACGAAGCGCTCCTGGACACGTCGACCGCGGACAAGCGCACCCGGCTCGCCGCAGTGATCGGGCCGTGGGTGGACGGCTGCGCCAAGAGCGGCTTCCAGGCCGTGGAGCCGGACAACCTCGACTCCTACGAACGTTCGGGCGGCCGCCTGACCAAGGCGCACAACGCGGCTTTCGCCAAGCTCCTGGCCGGCCGGGCGCACGCTGCGAGCCTCGCCATCGGGCAGAAGAACACCGTCGACATGCTCACGGACCGCACGAAGATCGGTTTCGACTTCGCCGTCGCCGAGGAGTGCGGTGAGTACAACGAGTGCGGCGACTACGCCAAGGCCTACACGAATCGCGTCTTCGTGATCGAGTACGGCAACGGCGGCTTCAGCAAGGCCTGTTCGGGCTTCGGCACCAAGCTCGGCATCGTCCAGCGCGACCGCGACGTCGCCCCGCGCGGATCCGGTGGCTACACCTTCCGGACCTGCTGAGGCGGGAACTCGCACCTACGAGTCCGTCTGCATATCCGGCCCGGGGCGGCACTGCACCTCTGCACACGGACAAGCGGACCCGCACACCCCATCCCCACTGATGAATCCACACGGCGCGAGGATGTCTCCGCCCCGCGGTACGAGTGTGAAAGGTACGGAAATCCGAGCATGAGCAGTGATCTTCGTCTTGCCGGCGGCCGGAACGAAGTGAATGGTGAACCGGGGCTGATGTCGTCCGACTCCAGCTATTCACTCTCGATCGCCACCCCCGACGAAGTCCTCGAGGCACAGCAGTTGCGCCATGACGTGTTCGCCGCCGAATTCGGCACCCAGATGTCCAGCCTGGCCGGCGGGCTCGACGCAGACGCCTTCGACGAACACGCTGACCATCTGATCGTGCGCGAAAACCGCAGCCGTAAGGTCGTCGGGACGTACCGCATGATGCCCCCTCGATGCGCGGCGCTGGTGGGCGAGCGGTTCGGAGACCGGACTTTCGATCTCGACCCCCTGCGCCCCATTGCCGCGGATCTGGTGGAGACCGGACGCTCGTGTGTGCATCCCGACCATCGAAACGGTGCCGTTATCACTCTGATCTGGAGCGGTATCGGCCGATACATGCGAAACACCGGGCATCGGTGGCTGGGCGGCTGCGCTTGGGTCTCTCTCCGAGGCAACACGGACGCCAACCCGGCCACCTGGAAAACCGTGCGCGAGAAGTACATGGCCCCGCCCGAGTTCCGGGTCGCCGCGCTCGAGCTGCCGGCGGGCCAGGGCCTCGTTGACATCGACGTCGACGGTCTGGTCGTACCGCCGTTGTTGCGCGGCTACTTGCGGTTGGGTAGCTGGGTCTGTGGCGAGCCCGCGTGGGACCCGGATGCGAAAGTCGCTTCCTTCTATGTACTGCTTTCCCTTGACCGGATGAATCCGCGTTATCGCCGCCACTTTTTCGAGTAGCACGCCGACCGGAGACGCCCTTTAACGTGCTCCGTGTCTGTGCTGAGCTCGGCCCGCCGGATGCGCATCCGGCGGTAGGAGCGGCCGCTGCACGCGGTGCTCTCAGCCACTTCCGTCGCTGATCTCGCGCAGAAGGTCTCCGTACTCCGATGGCCCACGCACAGAACGAGGACGACCGCTCTTCGCCTCGACGACAATTCCGGGGCTGCCACCGAATCTTGGCCTGCCGTTCGGAGTTGCTGGAGCCACGGTAATGGAAAAAAGATAGAGACCGGACCTTGAGAGGCCTCGAAACCGCAACCCCCACCGCAGGTCACCATGTGTGGGAAGGTTCCAGGATTCCAATTCTTGCGCAGCGAGTAGGGCAGCAGCCTCCAGGTTGATCATGGCGCCGTCACTTACGTTGATCGCCCGCTTCCTCAGGCCACCCCAAGTCGGGCGTCTTCGGTTCGGCGTGCCACCAGTTTTCCCGGCGCGAGCCGTTCCCCACTCTCGGTGATGAAGGCGAGTTCCGCGACGGTTTCGTCGTCGAGGGTCGTGAAGCGGGGTGAGGTGCCGTCGGTTTGGGGGCGGTGGGTGCGGCCCCAGTCCGCCAGAGCGGCGATGACGACGTTCAGTGCGCGGCCCTCCTCGGTGAGGACGTATTCGTGCCTGCTCCGCTCACCCAGCTCCTGGTAGACACGGCGCTCGAAGATCCCTTTCTCGACGAGGGGCTCCAGCCGGTTGGACAGGATGTTGGGCGCGATCCCCAGGGCATCGCGGAACTCCTGGAACCGCGTCGACCCGGCCACCAACGCCTCGCGGATGATCAGTACGGTCCAGGCGTCACCCAGGACTTCGAGTGTGCGGGCGATGGAGCACGTCGAGTCTTTGCCGAGCGTCTTGGGCATGCCAGTCAGTCTACTGGATGAGTTGCACACCGCTACTCAGATCGAAGGGCGGCGCGACCCTCGCGCGGACCAGCGTCGGCCCGGTCCGCTGAGCTGGCGGTGCTCGCCGGACCGTCCCCTCCCCCCAGCCAGCAGGCCGTGGCCGACCTCAGACCGATGACCGCGGCACTCGCTCCGTCGTAGACCCGAGCAGACGGACCACCGGACAGCCCCACCGACTTCGCGGGCTCAGCGAGCCCCTACCCGACGTCGACTCCGATCCGAGCGACGCGCCACCCGTGTCCGGAATCGTGGGATGGCGGTCCGTTCACGCGGTGGGCGACGGGTCCGGTCACCCGAACACTGGAATCGCTCCAGTCAGCGCGAGGTCGTGGACACCTGGTGCCTGATGTCGTGGCAGGGAGGTGAGGTGGTGCCTGGTGTCGGTCGAGGACATGGCGAAGCGACTGCGGGACGCGTCCCTTCGTGTCACCGCGCAGCGCACAGCCGTGTTGGACGTACTGGAACGGCACCCGCACTCCGACGCCGGGTTCATCGCCCGCGCCGTACGGAACGTGATCGGGGCTGTGTCGCTCCAGGCCGTCTACGACGTGCTGGCCGCACTGGGAGAGGCCGGACTCGTGCGCAGGTTCCAGCCCGCCGGATCGTCCGCCCTGTTCGAGCTGGGTCCCGCTGACAACCATCACCACCTGGTGTGCCGCGTATGCGGTGCCGTCGCCGATGCCGAGTGCGTGACGGGGACACAGCCCTGTCTGACGCCGTCGGTCACCGCGGGTTTCACAGTCTCCGAAGCCGAAGTGGTGTTTTGGGGGCGGTGTTCGTCATGTGTCGGCACCGGCGCCGTCACCGACGACGCGTGACTTGAGCACCCGCTCCGCCCGTCAACTCAAGGAAACGACATGCCCTTTGAAGAGAACACCGAACCGCTGACCACAGCCGCGGGTGCGCCCGTCACGGACAACCAGAACAGCATGAGCGCCGGCCCCCGGGGCCCGCTGCTGCTGCAGGACCTGTGGCTGATCGAGAAGCTCGCCCACTTCGACCGCGAGGTCATCCCCGAGCGGCGCATGCACGCGAAGGGATCCGGAGCGTTCGGCACGTTCCGGGTCACGCACGACATCTCCCGGTACACGAAGGCGGCGATCTTCGGCGAGGTCGGCAACACGTGTGAGATGTTCGCCCGTTTCTCCACCGTCGCGGGCGAGCGTGGCGCCGCCGACGCGGAGCGCGACATCCGTGGTTTCGCGCTCCGCTTCTACACCGAGGAAGGCAACTGGGACGTCGTCGGCAACAACACACCCGTCTTCTTCCACCGCGACCCGCTGAAGTTCCCGGACCTCAACCGCGCCGTCAAGCGGGACCCCCGTACCAATCTGCGCGACCCCGAGAACAACTGGGGGTTCTGGACGAACCTGCCCGAGTCGCTGCACCAGGTCACCATCGTCATGAGCGATCGCGGAATCCCCAGGTCCTATCGGCACATGCACGGTTTCGGCTCGCACACCTACAGCCTGATCAGCGCCGCCGGTGAACGGCACTGGGTCAAGTTCCACTTCCGCACGCAGCAGGGCATCGAGAACCTGACGGACGAGGAGGCGGCTCAGGTCATCGCCCACGACCGCGAGTCGCACGGACGTGACCTGTACGAGGCGATCGAACGCGGCGACTTCCCGAAGTGGACCCTCTTCGTCCAGATCATGCCGGAGTCCGACGCGCACACCTATCGCTTCCACCCCTTCGACCTCACCAAGGTGTGGAGCAAGAAGGACTACCCGCTGCTGGAGGTCGGCGAGTTCGAGCTCGACCGCAACCCGGAGAACTACTTCGCCGACGTCGAGCAGGCGGCCTTCACCCCGGCCAACCTCGTCCCCGGCATCTCCTTCAGCCCGGACAAGATGCTCCAGGGACGGCTGTTCGCCTACGGTGACGCCGCCCGTTACCGGGTCGGCGTCAACCACCACCAGATCCCGGTCAACGCTCCGCGCGCCGCCAAGCTGGTCAACACGTATCACCGCGACGGGGCGATGCGCGTCGACGGAAACCAAGGTGGCGTCCCGGGTGTGGAGCCCAACAACTTCGGCCGGTGGGCCGAGCAGCCGGGCTACGCCGATCCTGCCCAGGCCGTCGGTTCGACGGCCGACCGATTCGACTTCCGGGCGGACGACGACGACTACTTCACCCAGCCCGGCGACCTGTTCCGGTCGATGACCGCCGAGCAGCAGCAAGCGCTCTTCGACAACACCGCACGCGCGATCAAGGGCGCACGAGCCACGACCGTGCTGAAGCACATCGAGAACTGCACCAAGGCCGACCCCGCCTACGGCGAAGGTGTGCGCAAAGCCTGCGAGGCCCTCGGGGCGCTCTGACGCCCTCAAAAAACGCAGTCGCCACAGCGAAGGACGGCCGGCCGTGCCCTCGCACGTGGCCCTCATGTCCGTATCTGTGGGCTACCCGTCCGTTCGGACACTTTCCGAAGCGGGACAAATGGGCGACGGTGGAGGTGAGCCGGAATGAACGATTCGTACTTCGGCCTTTCACATCGGGAGACGCCAATGACCGAGACAATCGCCGGGATCACCGTCCCGGACACCCGCCTGGTCCGTGAGGCCACCGCGCTGGTGCGCCAGTCGGCCGACGACACGCTGTTCCACCACTCCCGCCGGGTGTTCCTGTGGGGGATGCTCAAGACCGCGGTCCGCGGACGCGAGGTGGACCCCGAGCTCGCCTACGTCGGCGGTCTCTTCCATGATCTCGGGCTGACGGCCGACCACCGCACGAAGGACCGCCGCTTCGAGCTCGACGGCGCCGAGGCGGCGTACGGCTTCCTGCGCGACCACGGCCGCAGCGAGGAGGAGGCGCGCAACGTGTGGCTGGCGATCGCCCTGCACACCACGCCGGAGGTCCCCCTGCACCTCGCGCCGGAGGTCGCCGTCGTGACGCTCGGCGTCGAGACCGACGTGCTCGGCCTGGAGCTGGAGCAGATCACCCCGGAGCAGCGAGCGGAGGTCGTCGCCGCCCACCCGCGGCCGGATTTCAAGAACCGCATTCTCCAGGCCTTCTACGACGGTATGGCCGATCGGCCCGACACCACGTTCGGCACCATGAACGACGATGTCCTCGCGCACTTCGACCCCGGTTTCCAGCGCAAGGACTTCGTGACCGTCATCCGGGCGAACGCCTGGCCCGAATGACCTGGCCCGAATGAGATGATCGCCGACCGGCTCGGCACTGTCGCGGGGTCCGGGCGTCGAGGGATGCCACAGCCAGGGAAAGGAGCGGGTAACAGCATGACCGTCCATCGCGTCGCCTTCCTCGTGTTCGACGGCATGAAGATGCTCGACGTCTCCGGCCCGGCGGAGGTCTTCGCCGAGGCGAACACGCTCGGCGCCCGCTACTCGCTGCGGTACGCCTCGCCGTCCGGCGATCCGGTACGCACATCGATCGGTACGTACCTGCCCGTGGACTCGGCCGCGGCGGACCTCGACGTCGACACACTCGTCGTCTCGGGTGGTGATCTGCTCGTCACGGAGCCCATTCCGCCGGATCTGACCGAGGCCGTCCGCAAGGTGCAGGCCCGCACGCCCCGGGTCGTGTCCATCTGCACCGGCTCGTTCGTGCTCGCGGCCGCGGGCCTGCTGTCGGGGCGCCGGGCGACCACGCACTGGCGCCACGCCCGTCTGCTCGCGCGGGCCTACCCCGACATCCAGGTCGATCCCGACGCGCTCTTCGTCGAGGACGGCGGCATCTTCACCTCGGCGGGTGTCACCGCCGGCATCGACCTCGCGCTCTCCCTCGTCGAACGCGACCACGGCGCGGACCTGGCCCGTGAGGTCGCCCGCGGCTTGGTGATGTTCATGCAGCGCCCCGGCGGGCAGTCCCAGTTCTCCGCGTCGCTGAAGGGCAGCGTGCCGCGCACGCCCGCGCTGCGCGGGGTCACCGACCTGATCTCGGCGCAGCCCGCGTTGGAGCACACCGCGGATTCGCTGGCAGCCCTGGTCGGTGTCAGCACGCGGCATCTCACCCGGCTTTTCCACACCGAACTCGGCACGACACCCGCCAAGTACGTCGAGCAGGTACGGCTCGATCATGCAAAGGCACTGCTCGACGTGGGGCACAGCGTCACAGAGAGCGCCCGCGCGGCCGGCTTCGGCAGTGCGGAGACGCTCCGACGAACCTTCGTGACCCGGCTCGGCGTGTCACCCGCTCAGTACAAGGCCCGGTTCGCGACGACGCGCTCGACTCGGCAGGACCCTCGGTCGAAGGAGCGGCCAGGGCACGAGGGCGAGGTCTGAGACCCGGTCACGCGGGGAGAGAGTGCCCCGTTCAGGCAGGCGGGGACGACGCGACCCCGTCGAGCACGTTGGAGACCAGCGCGACGACGAAGTCCTCCGTCACGGGCTCGTCCGGGATGAGCATGCGGTGGTACACGGCACCCCAGAGCTGGTCGACGAGAACCTGCACGTCGACATCGGCCCGGATCTGGCCCTGTTCCCTGGCGCGCAGCAGTCGCTCCCCCGCCAGCCGCCGGCGCTCGGAGGAGTAGAGGGAGCGGAAGGCGGTGGCCAGGTCCTCGTCGGTCTGGGACTGGCCGATCAGCTCGGTGACCACCCGGCCGGCGGGCGTACGGGTCATGATGCGGGCGAACGCACGCAACTGGCTCGTGAGGTCGGCACGGATGTCACCGGTGTCCTCGAAGGCGAGGGTGTCCTCGACGGCGTGGAAGTAGCCGTCCAGGGCGAGGGCTCCCTTGGACGGCCACCACTTGTACAGCGTCGTCTTGCTGACACCGGACAGACGGGCCACCCGTTCGAAGGTCAGGTCGGAGATGCCCTGCTCCAGGAGGATCTCCCCGACCACCCTGAAGACGTCCGCGCGGACCTCGTCGGCCGGTCGGCGGCCACGCCCTCGCGCCGGACGCTCCTCGGTGCCCTCGGCCTGCTTCGTCACGTTCTCTCTCCCTCGCCCGTTCCGGGATCGGCCCCGTCCAGGAAACCGTACGGTCTCGGCGTGGTCCGGCCGCTCGCTCACCCGATGCGCAGGTCGGCGATCAGGCCGTCGCTCAGGCGGAAGACCATCGGGCCGGTGCCGTTGTAGCCGTTGCCGCTCACTCGCAGGTTCACGACGTAGGTGTCCGGATCGTCGCCCGGGTTCAGGCCGAGCAGTTCGAACCGGCTCTGGACGCCGATGTTGTCGGTGCGGTCCCAGTCCCGGATGCCGTCGTGGCCGTGGTACTCACGGCCCCAGTCGTTCAGACGGGCGTCGGCGGTGAACGCCGCGACGAAGGCCTCGGAGTCGGCGCTGTTGGTCGCGTCGATGAACGTGCGGATCGCGGAGGGCAGTTCTGTGCTGGACATGGCTTCTCTCTCTGCAATGGTCCGGATCATCGGGTGGTGGCCGGCCGCGCTTTCGCGCTGACCCGAGGACGGCGCGGCCGGATGGACACCATGGTCCTCGTCGCGCCTCAGGACTGCGATTCCTTGACGTGGAGGAGCTCTCCGAAGCCGAGACGGGTGACGAACTGCTCCTGGGCCCGGCGCAGGACCTCGTTGACCTCCTCCACCCCGGCCTGGCTGAAGTCGACCACGGTGCGGAAGGGGCGGGTGCCGGCCGGGAGGGCGAGAACGCGGACGATCTCGTCGGCCACGGCACGCGGGTGGGCGTCCACCCCGGGCGGGAACAGTCCCTCCGTGGCCTCCTCGTTGCGGGCCACCATCGCGTCCAGCGCGGCATAGGCGCGGGTGCGTTCCGCGTCACCGGCCCGGCTGGCGTTGGGGAAGTGCTCCGTTCCCTGGGTGAAGGGCCCCGGCATCACGATGGTGGTCTCGATGCCGAACTGGCCGACCTCGTACGCGGTCACCTGGGCCAGCGCGTCAGCGGCGAACTTCGACGCGACGTAGGGACCGAGGAAGGGCGGTACGACCACGGAGGTGGTGCTGCCGACGTACAGGAGGGTGCCGGAGCGGCGGGCGCGCATGTGTGGCAGGGCCGCCCGGTTGACGCGCTGGATGCCGACCGCGTTGATGTCCAGCAGCCGCTGGATGTCCTCGGGTGTGAAGGCCTCGACGTAGCCGACGTAGAGGTGTCCGGCGTTGTGGACGACGGTGTCGAGTCGGCCGGCTTCGTCCAGGACCGTCGCGACGGCTGCCTCGGCGGAGGTGTCGGACTGCACGTCGAGCTCGACGACACGGATGTCCTGTCCCTCGCGGCGGCCGAGTTCCAGCAGCTCCTCGGCGTGGCCGGCGTTGCGCCCCCGGGGGTCGCGCATGCTGGCGTAGACGGTGTGGCCGGCGGCGGCGAGCGCGCGGGCGGTGAGGTTGCCGATGCCCGTGGCGGCACCGGTGATCAGAACGACGGATGACATGGGTCTCTCCCTTAGGGATGGTTTCGGGGGGTTGGCAGGGGCGTGGTTGCGGCCGTCAGGCGAGGCCGCCGTTGGTGTAGAGGACCTGGCCGTTGACCCAGCGGGCGGGGCCGGCCAGGAAGGCGACCGACTCGGCGACGTCCTCGGGCTCGCCCAGTCGTTCCAGCGGCGTGGCCTTGGCGAAGTTGGCGACGGTGGCCTCGTCCTTGCCCTCGAAGAAGAGGGGGGTGGCGATCGGACCGGGCGCGACCGTGTTGACGGTGATGTCCTTGCCGCGCAGTTCACGGGCGAGGATCAGCGCGATGCCCTGTACGGCGGCCTTGCTGGCGACGTAGCCGCCGTACGAGGGCAGTTGGGTGCGGGTGACCGAAGTCGAGACGTTGATGATCGCGCCGCCCCGGCGGACGCGGCGAGCGGCCTGCTGGGAGACGACGAAGGTGCCGCGGATGTTCGTGCGGTGCATGCGGTCGAGGTCGTCGAGGTCCAGCGTGGCGATCGGGGCGAGGATCATGATCCCGGCGCCGTTGACTACGACGTCGATGCCGCCGAAGACACTCTCGACGGCGTCGAAGGCGGCTTCCATCTCCCGCTCGTCGGCCACGTCCCCGCTGACGGCGATGGCCTGGCCCCCGGACGCGGTGATCTTCTCGACGATGGCTTCCGCCTTGTCCCTGTTGCCGGCGTAGTGCACCGCGACGGCGAATCCGTCCTGCGCGAGCCGCTCGACGACGGCCTTGCCGATGCCGCCGGATCCGCCGGTGACGAGCGCGACACGGGTGGGGGTGTTCGGGGTGCTGGGGGTGGTGGTCATGGGTCTCTCTCCTCCGCGCGAAATGAACGCTGAGTTCATATAAGCAGAATATGAACGGCTCGTCCACATCTCTGGGTAGATTCACTCCGGCGCAGGGCTGGGGTAGGTGGTCCACGCGGCCGACCGACGCAGCGGCCCGATCGCCGCCGTACCGCCGTGGTGGACCGGGTGAACGGGCCCTTGAGTCGGGCGATGGTGCGCACCCGTTCAGCGTGTGGCCACTCAGGGGCTTCGTCTGTCGAACGGCGCAACCGCTGACCGAAGCACAGCGGCCTCCCAGCGGGCCGCTGTGCCGGTCGCGGCAGTCGGCATCCGCCCTGTCACGCCTCGAAGGTCTGCTCTCCGAGCACCTGCAGGAACTCGAAGTGCTCGGCGGTGCCCGACCCGGGCTGCGGACGGAAGATCACCATCCGATGGCCCGTCGCGGAGCCGAGAACCACGTCGCACTGGACGTCGAGCGCCCCCACATGCGGGTGCACCAGCCGCTTCCGCGTGGAACTCAGCGGCTTGACGGCCATCTCCTCCCAGTAGCCGGCGAACTCGTCGCTGGCCTGGAGGAGGTCGGCCACGAGGCTGTCCGCCGCCGCGTCCCTGCCGCGCCGTGCGACCGCGCTCCGCAGGTCCGCGACATAGTCGCGACCGATCGACTCGTGCTCCTCGGGAACGTTCAGCGCACGCGAGGCCGGGTCGGTGAACCAGCGCCACGTCACGTTGCCGGCCCGCGCCTCCCCCACGGCCCATGAGCCGAACAGCGCCTGGCTGAGCCTGTTCTGGGCGAGCATCGTGGACAGGTCGTCCATGACCTGGGCCGGCACCGTCGTCAGGGCGTCGAGCAGGAACATCATGGCCGGGTCGACGTACCGGCCGGCTCCCCCGCCGCGCGGCGGGGTGTGACCGGCAAGCCGGTAGAGGTGGTCGCGCTCGTCCACCGACAGACGCAGCGCCCCAGCCAGACTCGCCAGCATCGCCGGCGAGGGGTGGGCGTTGCGGGACTGCTCCAGGCGCTCGTAGTAGTCGACCGAGACGTTCGCCAGCAGCGCGACCTCGGAGCGCCGCAGCCCGGGGGTCCTGCGGCGGCCGCCCGCGACCAGCCCGACATCGGCCGGCCGCAGTGCCTCACGCCGGGCCCGCAGGAAGTCCCCGAGGTCGTTGTGGTCGCCGTTCATTCCTGGATGGCCTTCATTCCTTCCGAGATGTACCGCTCACCGGCCACCTCCTCGGACCGGATCGCCTCGCTGAGGTCGCTCAGCGTCCCCGCATCCAGTGTGAGCGCTGCGGCCGCCACGTTCTCCTCCAGGTAGCTGCGCCGCTTGGTGCCGGGGATGGCGGTGACACCCTGGGCCAGCACCCAGGCTAGAGCCAGTTGTCCCGGGGTGATGTCGTGCTTCTCGGCGATCGCGCGTACCCGGTCGGCCAGGGCGAGGTTGTGCGCGAAGTTCTCACCGCTGAAGCGAGGTGCGGTGCGCCGCCAGTCGTTCTGGGGCAGTTCGTCGAGCGAGCGCAGCCGACCCGTGAGGAACCCGCGGCCCAGGGGCGCGTACGCCACGAAGCCGATGCCGAGCTCGCGCACCGCATCGAGCACCCCGTTGCCCTCCACCGTCCTGGTGAACAGCGAGTACTCGGTCTGCACGGCCGACAGCGGCGCGACGGCGTGGGCGGCGCGGATCGTCTCGACGGACGCCTCGCTGACGCCGAGGTAGCGCACCTTGCCCTCGGCGACCAGCTCGCCCAGCGCGCCGAAGGTCTCGGCCACCGGCACGTTCGGGTCGACGCGGTGCTGGTAGTACAGGTCGATGCGGTCCGTGCCCAGTCGGCGCAGTGAACCCTCCACCGCGCTCCGCACGTAACTCGGCCGTCCGTTCGGGCCGCCGACGACCTTTCCGGACTCGTCCAGGGTCAGCCCGCCGAACTTCGTCGCCAGCAGGACCCGGTCCCGGTAGGGCGCGACGGCGCGTCCGAGCAGTTCCTCCCCGGTGAACGGACCGTACATGTCGGCCGTGTCGAAGAGGGTGACTCCGAGTTCGATCGCCCGGTGGATCGTCTCCACCGACCCGGCGTCGTCCCGGGTGCCGTACATGGCGGTCATCCCCATGGTGCCCAGACCCTCGACCGACGCCGTCAGTCCCTGGCTGCCGATCGTGTGTGTCCTGATGCTCATACGTGTCTCCTGTTCGGGCGGTCCCCGCCGTTCGGCGACCGCCCTGCCAGCGTGCGTCACCGGGACGCGGCTTCCAGCGTCCGGCTCAGCCCCGTCTTGCGAGGACGACGCTGGGGCGATGACGGGCATCGGCGTACCCGTCCATCACAGCTAGGAGCTGCCCGGCCGATCGGGGTCGTGGGCGGTCCGGCATGATGTCGAGGTGAGCATCATCGTCGAGTTTTTCGCGGCCCAGGATGACGAGTCAGCGGCTCTGGCTCTTCAGGCAGGGCCACGACACGCATTCGAGTCGCTCTCTTTCGGCAACTTCGACCCCGAAGAAGCTGTGGTCGAATGGGAGTGCCTGCTTGCCGGCGGTAGCTTCGAGGCACTCGTCGAAGCTGGTGAGCCTCGTCTCGTCGCCGGGCAGGACGATGACGGAGGCGTCGTGTTCGTGATCTCGCCTCGCCTGTCCGCCGCACTCGCCGAGGCCGAGGTATCCGATGTGAAGGATGCCGCTGTCGCGTGGTCCTTGCTGCGGGCGGAGGACGGTGAGGTCATCGGCACGGAGATCGCCGAAGTGATCCTGAGTGATCTCGCCGCCTTGGTCAGCAGCGCCCGACGCGAGGGCCGAGATGTCTATTGCCGGGTCACATAGGAATGCACCGGTGGAGCCGGATCGCGATGGACGCCGCGGTGGCGGTACCGAGGAAGACATAGCCCCGCTTGCCAGCGCGTGACGACCGCGCGGGACTGTTTCAGATGGTTGATCGCCCTTTCTACGGTGTTGCGTTTCTTGTAGCGGTCCTCGTCGAACCCGGGCGGCCGTCCGCCGCGTGAGCCCTTCCGCAGACGGGCAGCCTGGCTGTCGGGCTTCACGCGTGGTCTTCCCGGTCCGGACCGAGGGAAGCGGATCTTCTCCAACACGGCAACGAACTGGGTGCAGTCCGCCCGCTGCCCTGGGGTGACGAGCAGGGACAGGGGGCGGCACCGGCCGTTCGCGCTCAGGTGGAGCTTGCCCGTGAACCCGCCCCGCGAGCGGCCCAGGCCTTCACCAGCACCGGGCCACCAGGCTCTGCCATGGCGTCTCGCCCTGGTGTTCACCTTCTTCGGCCCCCCTTGATGCGGGTGCCGACGGATGAAGCGGTTGGGCCGCGGCGCCCTGGAGCTGTTGAAGGTCGCCGAGGAACTGCGGGACGCCGAGATCGAGTTGGAGTTCCTCACTGGTCCCTTAGCAGGGAAGCACGACCCATCTGGCCACGGCGCCGCCCTGTTCGCTTTCTTTGCCGGCATGGCGGAGTCCGAACGCGACTACAGCCGCGACAAGACCCTCGAAGGCCAGGAAGCCGCCCGCACGAAAGGCCAGGCGATCGGAGGCGTCAAGGTCTCCGACAAGGACATGCTTGCCACCGCCTTACGCCTGCGCGACGAGGAGCATCTCTCGCCGCGTGAGATCGCCACCCGGTTCGTGATCCGCACCGGCAAGAAGCGCGGCCGGCACCCCGCCCCGGCCACCGTGATGCGAATGCTCCGCGAGCATGACGAACGGACAGCTTCTCTGGAGCCCACGGCCTGACCTGCGGCTCGGTTCTCACCGTGTTTATTCGGCGAGAACTTCATCTACTGCCCCAACACCCGTTCCAGCGCCCGGCTGAGGAAGTCCCTGAGCCTCGGCGGCCGTCCACGGCACGTCCTCGTTCCACGGTGCTGCTTCGATCTTCACACGGGCGACGTCGACCCCTTCGGCACGTAGCCGCTCGGTCCAGACCAGCGCCGCTTCCCGCTGTGCTTGCAGGACACCATGGCCGTGCACCGTCAACATCGGCTGGTCGGGGGTCGCGCCCCGGTCGAGCACGATCCGTGTGTATTCCACATGGTGGCGCTCCGCCCAACGCCGTATGTGACCCTCATCGCCGACCACGGAGGTGCACCCCACCGTGAGATGGGTCTCGAACTCCCCTGCGAAATCTTTCACTATCGCCCCGTACTCACCTGTCTGCTCAGCAGTGACCAATCTACTGACCGCCACTGACAGAGACGGAGGCTACGGCGGCGCCGACCTGCGCTTCGTTGGCCACGTGCGTGGCTGCCGATCGGGGAGGGGTATCAGCCTGGGTGCAGAACTCTGCAACCTTGTCCTCGCACTCCTCCCAGCTCATCAACTGGGCGTGAAGGTTCGCGCAGGAGTCCGAGCCGACCACCACCGCCCCAGCCGCTCGGGCGCGCCGACAGGAATGCTTACGGCGTCTTACAGCCCGTCGAAAATGTGCGATCAGCGAAAACCCTCGCACCTTCGCGCTGACGTCCCGCCGGTCACGCTACCCGCCGACACTCCTCCCCTCACACCACCGTCAGGCTGCGCCACCCGACTCGGCACGTCAGGCATGCCCACAAGAGGTTGAGTTGCAGAACGCTACTTAGCTAGCTAAGTTGTTTTGCGATATCCAGCCATCAAGGGGACCCAACCCCCCTAACACCCCGGAGGCCCCGTGCCGCTCCTCGGAAGACGCGCCAGCTTTTGGACCGCCGGCGCGGTGGTGGCACTCGCGCTGTGGACCAGCGCCTGCCCGACCATGACCTATCCGCTCTACCAGGCCGAGTGGGGTGTCTCGACGACCACCATCACCTGGATCTTCGCCGCGTACCCGCTCACCCTGATCCCGGTTCTGATCGTTTTCGGTGACCTCTCCGACCACATCGGCAGACGTGCCTCCATCCTGATCGGGCTCGCCGCGGAGCTGATCGGTGCCCTGCTCTTCGCAGTTGCCGGCGACGTCCCATGGCTGCTGATCGGCCGCGCCTTCATGGGCATCGGTGTCGGCCTGTCGATCAGTCCCGCGAGTGTGGCCATGGTCGAGTTCAGCGCACCCGGCAAGGAGAAGCGCGCAGGCGCCATCAGCACGGCGGTATCGGCGCTCGGTATCGGCCTGGCGATGCTGGTGGGCGGCGCCCTGACCGAGTACGCGCCCTTCCCCCTGCACCTCAACTTCTTCGTCCTGGCCGTCACGATCGCTGCCGTGGCGTGCCTGGTCCTGGGCATGCCCCGCCACACCCCGGACGAGACCCGGGAGCCGTGGCGCATCCGGCCGATCGTCATTCCCCGTGGGAGTCGGGTCGTCTTCATGGCCGGCTCGATCGCGTTCGCGTCGTCGTTCCTGCTCGGGGCGATCGTGCTGCCGCTCGGCGCCAAGATCGCCCAGCAGCTCGCCGGTTCGAGCAACGCCCTGGTCACCGGCGGACTCCTGTCGGTCTTCGCGGTGTCCATCACGGTGTTCGCCCTCTTGGCACGGCGCCTGCCGGTCTGGCTCCTGGTCGTCCTCGGGGCGGCGGGGTCGCTTGCGGCGGTCTGGCTGTTCGTCCTCACCGGCGTAGTTCACTCGCTGGCGCTGTTCTTCCTCGCCTCGGCGGTGGCCGGTGCCGCCTACGCGTTCGACTTCGCCGGCGGCTTGACGGTCTTCAGCCGGTACGCCGCTCCGCATCACCGGGCCGGCATGGTCTCTGGCGGATACCTCGCCGGCTACATCGCGCAAGGTGTCGGGGCGCCCGCCCTCGGTGCCGTGGTGACCGCGCACGGGCTGATGCCCGGGCTGCTGACCGGGGCCACCGCGTTCGGTGCCTTCTTCGTCGTCGTCCTCGTCGCAGGTCTGACCGTGCTCGCTCCCCTGCACCGGCGCGGCCCGCACGCCGCCCAGCGGACCGTGGCGGCGTCGGTGGCCCAGGGAGCCGCGCCCGCCACGGACCTGGAGGTCGGCCGCCAGTGACGGCAGCATCCTGGAACGCCGAGTCGCTGCCGAGTGCTGACACCGCGCAGGAGTCCAGACGGCGCCCACGACACCCCTCCGCCGCGCGGCCCGCCGTGCCTGGCTGGGACAAAGACCCCCTTGCGCGCCGGACCCCATCACCGTCCCGCGGGGCCCAGAAGCAGGGACGGGACCCTCAAGTCGAGGCAGATCCCCGTCACTCACGCCCCGCCCACGACGGCGTCCACCCGTGTCTCCGATGACGTCCGGACGGCCACCCTCCCCCTTTGGTATAATGGTATGACATTAATCGGGCGGTAGAGAGGGGTCGGGCAATGGCGGGCGGAACGCTCATCGTCGGTGCCAGTCAGGCGGGTCTCCAACTGGCCGCGTCCCTGCGGAAGTTGGGGGACACGGAGCCGATCGTTCTCGTCGGTGAGGAGCCTCATCCGCCCTATCAGCGGCCGCCGCTGTCCAAGGAGGTCCTCTCCGGGCAGGCGGACTTCGCGTCCTTGGCCTTCCGTACTCCGTCGTACTACTCGGACGCCCGGATCGATCTCGTCAGCGGCGAGCGTGTCACCGACGTGGCACTGTCCCTCTCGGGGCAGCCGGGTTCCGGCGTGGCGACGACCGCGAGTGGGCGCACCCTGTCCTTCGACCGTCTGGCCCTCACCGTGGGTGCCGGGCCCCGGCGCCTGGGCATCCCGGGGGCGGATCTCGACGGCATCTGCTACCTGCGCGACCGTGACGACGCGGCCCACCTGCGGGGCCGGCTCGGCACCGCGTCCCGGGTCGTGGTCGTCGGCGGCGGCTTCATCGGGCTGGAGGCGGCGGCCGTGGCCCGTGCGATGGGCAAGGACGTCACCGTCGTCGAGGCCGCCGAGCGGCTGATCCCCCGGGCCGTGGCGCCCGTCGTCTCCGAGTTCTACCGCCGGGCCCACATGCGGCGCGGCGTCCGGGTGCTGCTCTCGACGGCCGTGTCCGGCTTCGAGGGTGTGTCGGGGCGGGTCGGGGCGGTATGCCTCGCTGACGGCACCAGGCTGCCGGCCGATCTGGTGCTCGTCGGGGTCGGCGTGGTCCCCCGTACCGAACTCGCCGAGCAGTTGGGGCTGGAGTGCGACCGGGGCATCGTCGTCGACGCGTGCGCCCGTACGAGCAATCCCCTGGTCTGTGCCGCCGGGGACTGCACCGTGCAGCCGCACCCCACGACGGGTCTGGGCCGGGTGCGGCTGGAGTCCGTGCAGAACGCCGTCGCCCAGGCCACGGTCGCCGCCGCCTCGCTCCTGGGCATGCCCGCGTGGACGAGGACGGTGCCCTGGTTCTGGTCGTACCAGGGCGACCTGAAACTGCAGATCGCGGGGCTGTCGACGGGCTATGACGACTACGTCGTACGGGGTGAGCCCGACAGCGAGCGGTTCTCCGTCCTGTACTACCGGCAGGGCGGTCTCATCGCCGTGGACGCCGTCAACAACCCCGCCGACTACATGACCGTACGCAAGGTGCTCACCCAGGGAGCGACCATCCCGTCGGGTGCGGCGGGTGACTTCGGAACGCCACTGAAGTCCCTCGTGGTCGCCGGAACGGACGTGGTCGCCACCCCCTGACGGGCCTTGTACGAGTGAGGTGTGAGGCCCCCGGCCTCACACCTCACTCGTTCTCCGTCGCCGCCGCCCGTCAGATGACCGCGGCTTCCAGGGACTCGGGGGCGAACAGTTCCTCGGGCTCCAACAGCCGCTCGGACAGACCTTGTTCGTGGTGGTACCGAAGGAACGTGCCGAGCGCGTCACGGTTGTCGTCGACGCCGTAGGACCAGTAGTCCCTGCCCAGCAGGTTGCGCGCCTCCTCCAGTTGCGGGGTCAGCCAGGGCAGCATGAAGCGCAGGGCAGAGGTGTCGTAGAGGTTGTCGTAGGCGGCGTTCTTGGCGGCGAGCAGCGCCTTGTAGAGCGACTGCGCGACCCAGCGGTGACGGTCGTACACGTCCCGTCTGACGACCACCACATGCATGATCGGGAAGATCCTCGTCGCCGCGTAGTACTCCTTCTCGGCGGCCACGACGTCCGGGAAGACCCGGCGTACCCGGGGGTCCCCCGCGGCGAACGGGCTGGGGACCCGGGGCGTGCACAGCGCGTCGATCTCGCCCTCGGCGAGCATGTGGGCGAGGGTCCTGTCCTCGGGAATGCGGCTGATGCGCAACGAGTCGGGCAGGTCGACGCCCGCCTTCTCGATGCGCCCGGGCGTCTCCTGCCCGCCGGTGAGGTAGCTGACCGAGTCGAACGGCACCCCGTGCCGGTCCCCCAGGATGCCCCGCATCCAGACACACGCGGTGAGTTGGTACTCCGGAGTGCCGATCCGCTTGCCCCGCAGGTCCTCCGGGCCCGCGATGCCCGAGTCGGCGTGGCAGTAGAGCGCGCCGTGCCGGAACATGCGCGAGGTGAAGACGGGCAGGGCCACGAAGGGCGAGGGGTCGGTGCGCAGGGACAGGACGTACGAGGACAGCGACATCTCCGCCACCTCGAACTCCTGGTGCCGCATCATCCTGAAGAAGGTCTCCTCGACGGGCAGCCGCAGGTACGTCAGCTCGATGCCGTCGGGGCGTACGGTGCCCTCGTCGAGGGCGCGCGTGCGGTCGTAGTCGCCGCAGGCGAAGGTGAGTTGCAGTCGTGCCATGGGGTGCGGTCACTTGCCTTTCGCCGTGAGGAGGGCGTCCAGGCGCGGGTAGACACGCCGGGCGTTGGCCTCGAAGACCTTGTGTCGCTGCTCCTTGGTGAGCCCTGCCCGGTCGACGTAGCGCTTGGTGTCGTCCCAGGCGATGCCCGTGTCGGGGTCGGCGCCCCGCACGGCGCCCAGCATCTCGGAGGCGAAGAGGATGTTGTCGGTGTCGACGACCCGGTGCAGCAGGTCGATGCCCGGCTGGTGGTAGACGCAGGTGTCGAAGAAGACGTTCTTCATGACGTGCTCGGCCGGGTCGGGCCGGCCCAGCCGCACGGCCAGTCCGCGGTAGCGGCCCCAGTGGTAGGGCACCGCCCCGCCGCCGTGCGGGATCACGAACCGCAGCGTCGGGAAGCGGGCGAACAGGTCTCCTTCGACGAGTTGCATGAACGCCGACGTGTCCGCGTTCAGGTAATGCGCGCCCAGTGCGTGGAAGTTGGGGTTGCAGGAGGCCGACACGTGGATCATCGCGGGCACGTCCAGCTCGACCATCGTCTCGTACAACGGGAACCAGTACGGGTCGGTCAGCGGCGGTGAGGTCCAGTGGCCGCCGGACGGGTCCGGGTTGAGGTTGCAGCCGACGAAACCGAGGCTCCGCACGCAGCGGCGCAGTTCGGCGCACGCCGCGTCAAGGGTGCCGCCGGGGGTCTGCGGGAGCTGGCACACGGCCGCGAAATGCTCGGGGAACAGTCCCACCACCCGGTGCACGAGGTCGTTGTTGGCGCGTGCCCACTCCTGCGCGGTGTGCGGGTCGGGCACGTGGTGCTCCATCGCGGACGCCTTCGGCGAGAAGAGCATGAAGTCGCCGCCGCGCTCGCGCAGCAGTTTGAGCTGGTTGCTCTCGACGCTCTCGCGGATCGTGTCGTCGCCGAGTTCCGCGGGTGCGGGCGCCGGCCGGGCCGGGTCCGCCAGTCGGGCCAACTGCGCGTCGCGGAAGGACCGGTGCTGCGGTGGTGCCGTCGTGTAGTGGCCGTGGATGTCAATGATCACCGAGGGACTCCGTGTGGTCGACGTAGGCGAGCCCCTTGCGTGCGAGCCGTTCGCGCATCGCGTTGACGTCGAGGCCCAGTTCACCGTCGGCGTAGCGCTTGCGCGACGCCGCCTCCTTCTCCTCCCGGGCGCGCGCTGCCTCCAGTACGTCGGCGGCGCGCAGCCGGGGCACCACCACGGCACCGTCGTCGTCGGCGACGATCACGTCGCCCGGCTCGATGTGCTGACCTGCGCACACGATCGGGGTGTTGACGTCGCCGAGGGTCTCCTTCACCGTCCCGAACGCGCTGACATGACGTGCCCAGACGGGGAAGCCCATGCGCTGGAGGTCGGCGACGTCACGGCAGCCGGCGTCGATGACCAGTCCCCGTACGGCACGGGCGGCGAGTGCGGTGGCGAGCAGGTCGCCGAAGTAGCCCGCCTCGGACGGGGAGGTGGGGGCCACGACGAGCACGTCGCCCTCGCGGCACTGTTCCACGGCGACATGGATCATCCAGTTGTCCCCGGGCGGCACGCTGACGGTGACCGCGGTGCCGGCGATGCGGGCTCCCGGCCAGACGGGGCGCAGTGCGGGGTCGAGGAGTCCGGTGCGGCCCTGGGCCTCGTGGACGGTGGCCACGCCGTGGCCGGCGAGGGCGTCGGTGGTCGCGCGGTCGGCGCGGGGCGGGTTGCGGACGACGATGCTCATGCCGCCGCCCAGGGCAGCAGGGACACGTGCACGGCGTCCTCGCCGCTCTCGCCGCCGACGGTCCGGATGGCGCGGTCGGCCTCGGCGAGGGGGAAGCTGTGCGTGCTCAGTTTCTCCAGCGGGAAGCGGCCCGACGCGAGCTGGTCCAGGGCGAGTTCACAGGAGCGGTAGCTGTGGCCGCGGGCACTCTTGAGGGCGATCGACTTCTCCGTGAGCTTCTTCAGCGGGAAGTCGGGGAACGCGGCCAGTTCGCCCTGGACGACCATCGTGCCCTCGCGTCGCTTGAGCGCGTCGATGCCCAGCAGGACGGGCGCGGTGCCGGCGCCCGCGGTGCAGTCCAGGACGACGTCGACGCCTTTGCCACCGGTGAGTTCCAGGATGCGGGCGAGCGGGTCCTCCTGTGTCACGTCGATGACGTGGTCGGCGCCCAGTTCCTTGGCAAGGGACAGGCGGGCGGCGTCCTTCGTGGTGCCGGTGACGACGATGAGGGAGGCGCCCGCCTGCTTGCAGGCGACGACCTGGGACAGGCCCTGCTGTCCCGGGCCCTGGATGAGCACGGTCGAGGCGTATCCGACGCCCGCGGTCACCAGCGCCCACTCGATGCCGTTGGACAACGGCGTGACCAGACCGGCGAGTTCGGCGGAGACCCCGTCGGGCACACGGTGGGTGACCGAGTTCCACGGCAGGTAGAGGTACTGCGCGAACCCTCCCCACAGGTGGTGTTCGTTCTCCGCCGAGGTGTAGCCGTAGCGGCGGGCGTCGGGGTTGGTGCGCCAGTCGGTGGCCTCGCAGTGGCGGTACTCGCCCTGGTGGCACCACTCGCAGCGGTAGCAGCCGACATAGTGCTCGACGAAGACGCGGTCGCCCTCGACCAGTCCCTTGCGCTCGGAGAAGGTACGGCCCGCCTTGGCGATCACGCCCACGTTCTCGTGTCCCATGATCACCGGGTCGGGGAAGGGCGGCTTCGCGTACATCTTCACGTCGGTGCCGCAGATACCGGCGACCTCGACCTTCAGCAGGGCGCCGTCGTCGGGTATGTCCGGCATCGGGAGCTCCCGTAGTTCGGTGCGGCCGGGTGCCGTCCGTACCGCCGCCAGCACGTGCTCCGCCATGACTTCTCCTGACGTTCGGGGCTGTCCACTCCGCCGACAGCATATGGACTGATGGTCTAACCATGCTACCTTTCGAGCATGGTCGTACCTCATCTCAGGACAGTGACCCGCACCCAGGGCGCCAACGAGGCCCTCAAGACCGGGGCCGTGAGACCCCGCGGCTTCCGGTTCGACTTCGAGGAAGTCCCGGTCCTCGTCCACGCGTTCCGGCGCATGGTCCGCGGGCTGGAGTTCGACGTCAGCGAGATGGCGCTGACCACCTATCTGGTGGCGAAGGCGCACGGCGCACGCTTCACGGCCGTGCCCGCGTTCCTGGTCCGCGGCTTCCACCACGGCGCGATCTTCCACGACGCCTCGTCGGACATCCGCTCCCCCAAGGACCTGGAGGGCCGCAAGGTCGGGGTCAGCCGCGGCTACACGGTGACCACCGGCGTCTGGGCCCGGGCCGTGCTCCAGGAGGAGTACGGCGTCGACCTCGACCAGGTGACGTGGGTGCTCTCGGGCGACGAGCACGTGAGCGCCTACCGGCCGCCGGCGAACGTCGTGCCGATGCCGTCCGGCGCCTCCCTCGAACGGATGCTTGCCGGGGGCGAGTTGGCCGCCGTCATCGGGCCGAAGCCCGACCTGCCCTCCGTGGCACCGCTCATCCCCGATCCGCGGGAGGCCGCCCTCACCGCGCTGCGCGAACGCGGCTTCTACCCGATCAACCACCTGGTCGTGATCCGGGACGAACTACTGGAACGGCGACCGGAGTTGGCGACCGACGTCTTCGACGCCTTCGCGCGCGCCAAGCGTCTGTACGTGGAGCGGCTGCGCGCCGGCGGCATCGACTCCCCGAGCCCCACCGACGTCATGTACCGCCAGGTCATGGAAGCGACCGGCGCGGATCCACTGCCGTACGGGATCGAGCCCAACCGGGCCGTTCTGGAGGAGCTCATGCGGCACGCCGTGGACCAGCACATCCTCCAACGGCCGCTGCCGGTGGACGAGTTGTTCGCCGAGGGCACGCGCACGCTGACCGCCTGACGGTACCGGCGCACCGCCGCACGCCGTACCGGAACCGGAACCGCCTGACCGTACCGCCGTACCGCCGTTCCACAGCCGCCCGCGCCGAAGGGACCCGCATGCGCATCGCCATCGCCGCCGACCACAACGGTCTCGCCCTCAGGACCCGGCTCACCGCCTGGCTGACGGAGCACGGGCACACCGTCGACGACCGCGGCAGCCACAGCAAGGAGACGGTCGACTACCCGCCGCTGTGCGCGGACGTCTGCCGACAGGTGACCGAGGGCCTCGCCGACCGCGGCATCGTCCTCGGCGGCAGCGGGCTCGGGGAGACCATCGCCTGCAACAAGATCCGCGGTATCCGCGCCGGCCTCTGCCACGACGTGTGGAGTGCGGAGATATCGCGCGGCAACAACGACTCCAACGTCCTGGTCCTCGCGGCGAAGGTCCTGTCGTGGGAGAGGACCGAGGAGATCGTGGCCACATGGCTGACGACCCCGTTCAAGGGCGGGGTGCACGAGCTGCGGTTGCGGCAGATCGCCGTACTGGAAGAAGGGGAACGGGCGCGGCGGTCCTGAGCCGGGACCGCATGGCTCCCGGCTCAGGACAAGGGACAGGCGTGGCCGCGTACTTCCCCGCGCGGCTACGCCTCCTCTTCGTCTGGTGCCGTCCCCCGACGTCTAAGGCACCGCCGACAAGAACTCCATGATGCGTGCCGGTGCCGACGTCTCGGTCTGTTCCGCCACCGGCACGTCCCAGTACTCGCTGTGCGGGAGGCACTCCTGCAGGTACCGGGCGGCCGAGGGCGCGTGCGAGGTGTCCTGCCCGGGGACGACGAGGGCCGGTACGTCGAGCAGGAGCAGGTCCTCCGGCTCGGGTCCCGGAACGGTGTCCCGGTCGAACAGCAGCCGGGCCGTGCCGCTCACCATCGTCCGGTAACGACCGGGATCGGTGCGCGCGTACGCGGCGGCGAACTCCGGGTCGCGACGGATCACCTGGGCCCAGGGCCCGACCCGGGGGTCCTTGGTGAAGCCCGCCTCGGATTCCCGTACCAGGGTCACGACCTGGTCGAGGCCGTGCTCGTCCACGTGGGCGAGGTGGCGCTGGAACCGCTCGTGCTGCTTCATCCGGTACCGCACACCCCCGGCCGGCGAGTACAGCACCATGCTCATCACACGCTCGGGGTGGGCCACCGCGACGGCCGCGACGGTGGAGCATCCGACGCAGCCGCCCATCAGGTGTGCCCGTTCGATGCCGAGGTGGTCGAGGAGGCCGATCCCCTGCCGGACGTAGTCCGCCCAGGAGATCCGCTCCAGCCGGCCGCCGGAACCGCCGGACTCGCGCCGGTCGAAGGTGACACAGGTGAACTTCTCGGTGAGGTGGTCCAGCAGCCGCAGCCGCCGGTAGACACCCACCGTCCGCCAGCTCTCCAGGCTGGAGTCGAACCCGCCGGGCGAGAACATCAGCAGGGGTGGTCCCGAACCGGCGACCTCGTACCGGGTGGGTATCGCGTCGATGACGGCGGTGGGCATGCGGGTGGCTCCTCTCGTGGGGCGCCGGCGGTGGCGGGTCAGGTCGCCGGCGGGACGGGTACACCGCCGGCGACCTGGCGTGCGGCCCGCACGTCGGTGGCGTAGGCCGTGATCGCGTCGAGCGTGATCCGGGCGACGTTGGCGTAGGTGTCGGGCGGGTCGTCCAGGGCCGACGCCGCGTAGCCGATGGCCGCGTGGGCCATGCGCATCCGTCCGTCGAGCCAGGGGCCGCCGCCGAAGCCGCCGACCACGGGGATGGAGACGGCCTCGGCGACGGCGGCGCCCACCACCGGACCGGAGTTGGTGAAGTTCAGCAGGGCGGCGCCGGCCTCTTCGAGTTGTCTGGCCTGGGTGATCAGGGCCTCCCGCATCGCGGCGGGCACCTGGTCGGCGGCGGAGGGCACGGCGTTGTACTCGACGCCGTAGCGCAGTGCCGTCTGCGGGGTGATCCCGAACTGGGCGAACACCGGGACGCCCGCGCGGGTGATCGCGGTGACGGCCTCGGGGAAGTCGGCGGCCCCGTCCAGCTTGACCAGGTCGACCCCGGTCTCCTTGACGAACCGGACGGCCGCCCGCACCGCGCTGTCCGTGCCCTCCTGCAAAGGGCCGAACGGGAAGTCGACGCAGACCAGGGCCCGTTCGACGCCCCGGCGTACCGCCCGGGCGACGACGATCATCTCGTCCATCGTCACCTCGAACGGGTGGGAGTGCCCCCACAGGTTCACGCCCACCGTGTCGCCGACCGAGACGAGGTCGACGCCGGCCCGGTCCACGATGCGCGCGATCTGGTGGTCCCAGGCCACCACACCGACGATCTTCCTCCCTTCGTCCTTCATCCGCTGGAGATCGCGCAGCGTGACCCTGTCGGACATGTGTGGTCCTCCTAGACCCTGAGCGCCGTGAGGAGTTCGAAGGCGTCGCTCTCGTCGGCGGTGAGCAGCAGTACGCGGGCGTACGGTCGCAGCGCCGCGACGGCGTCGTCGGCCTCGAATCCGTCGCCCAGGACCACCCCCGCGGTGGTGATGCTGCGTTGCCAGCAGATCCGGCCGATGGCGGCCGCGGCGGCCCGGCCGCCGTCCTCGGTGGCGAGGACGACGACCACGTCGGTGCCGGTCAGCGCGTCTTCGAGGGGGGTGATGCCGCCGTGCAGGCCGTGCAGGAGTCCGTCGGTGTCCCGCAGGCCCGTCGCCGTGTAGAAGCGGGCGTGGGCCCAGGGGCGTTCGGCGAGTCGGTGCGCGACCGCGACCGCCCTGTCGTCCAGGGCGATGACGCGGGCGGCGCGGGCCGGGGCGATCGGTACGTCGATCCGGAACCGGGATTCGCTCGCGGAGGCCGCCCGGGCGCTCTCGCTGAGCGTCGTCGTGGCTGGGGTCGTCATGTCAGACCGACGCCTGCGGGACACCGGGGTTCACCTTGACCGCGTCGCGGCAGGAGTCCAGGAACGACTCGGCCTGCGGCAGGACGACGGCCGCGGAACGCACCCGGTGGTGCTCCGGGTTCACACCGGGAGGCGTGACGCCCTCGTCGCGCAGCGCCAGCGCGGACCTGCGCAGCTTCTGGCGGGCCTTGATGATCCCGCTGTCGGCGGGCACGAGCCGCTCCTTGCTGCGGTCCACGACGGGCCCCATGCTCTCCTGGAGCGAGGCGTCCTGCATGGCGATGCCGGCCACGCCGGAGTAGGTCTCGCCGCGCTTCTGCGCCTCACGGTCGATCAGGTAGTCGTTGTCCATGTTGGCGACCGGCCTGAAGGTGCCCGGGATGGTCCGGGTGTGCACACCGTGGCCGTCGATCATGGCCTGTCGCTCGGTGTCGGTGAGGGCGCGCACGGGGTGGTAGTCGAAGGAGTACGTCCAGCAGTTCTCGTCGTCGATCGGCACCCAGAAGTGGCCGTGCACGGGGTGGTCGCCGCGGGGCGGGACCATCGTGAAGGCCGGCATCACCCAGGGTGTGATGCGCCAGTAGTAGGTGCCCTCCTCGGCGTTGCGGCGGGCGCCGACGAAGAGTCCGCCGTCGCTGTCGGCGACCTCGAAGAAGGGCTTGGTGTCCTTCATGTTGTATTCGTTGCCCTTGGCGCCCTTGAAGAGGGGGTCGGTCTTCAGGCCGCCGGAGTGCAGGAACGTCACATGGCTGGAGTCGATGCCGCCCTCGAAGGCCTGGAGCCAGTTGCACTGCTGCCAGCGCTTGGAGGTGTAGGTCTGCTCGGCGGGGACGTGCACCCATTCGAACTGCGGCAGCGGCGGCTGGGTGGCCCGGTCCCCCATGTAGGTCCACAGCACGTCGCCGATCTTGACCAGCGGGTACGACGTGAGCTGCACGTTCTGGCAGAAGCTGCTGTTGTCGGCCTCCGAGGGGACCTCGGTGCACTGGCCGGTGACGTCGTACTTCCAGCCGTGGTACGGGCAGCGCAGACCGGAGCCCTCGTTGCGTCCGAACCACAGGGACGCGCCGCGGTGGGCGCAGAACTCGTCGATCAGGCCGTAGCGTCCCTCGCTGTCACGGAAGGCGATCATGCGTTCCGACAGGAGCTTCACCCGCACGGGCGGGCAGTCGTTCTCGGGCAGCTCCTCGGCCAGCAGCGCGGGGATCCAGTACTGGCGGAACAGCTCGCCCATCGGCGTGCCCGGACCGGTCTGGGTGAGCAGCTCGTTGATGTCTTTTCTGAGCACAGCCGTTTCCCTTTCGGATACCGACCCTCCGGCGGGTCGTGAGCATCGGTGCCGGACGGTTCGTCGTCGTCCGGGTTGCCTGTTGTCAGGGCTGGTCCGGGGGGATCTCGACGGTCAGGCCGCCGAGTTCCGGGGTGACGCCGATCTGGCAGGACAGACGGCTGGTGCCGCGGCGTTCGGCCACGGCGAGGTCGAGCAGGTCGTCCTCCATGTCGCCGGGCGGGCCGACGAGCGGCGCGAACTCCTCGCGCACCCAGACGTGGCAGGTGGCGCAGGACAGGTTGCCGCCGCACTCCGCGACGATCCCGGGGACACCGTTCTTCACCGCGGCCGCCATGACCGAGTCCCCGACCGTCGCATCGACGGTGTACTCGGGACCGTCGGCGCCGACGAAGATCACCTTGGGCAAGATCCCAACTTCCTCTCGCGATCGGCGGAATCCATCGCGACCTGGCATGCCGAGGAAGCCATGTCCGCGCTGATGGTCTGTCCATTAGACCAGAATCTCGGAAGTCGAAACAAGAGACCGGACGCGGGTTCACAATCAGCGGCATGCGCACCCTGATCCTGCTTCGCCACGGCGAGAGCGAATGGAACTCCCGGAACCTGTTCACCGGCTGGATCGACGTCGACCTGACCGCGCACGGCGAGGAACAGGCCCGGCTCAGCGGGAAAGCCCTCAGCGCCGCCGGCCTCCTCCCCGCCCGCGTGCACACCTCCGTGCTCACCCGCGCGGTCCGCACGGCCGCGCTCGCCCTGGAGGGCGCCGGCCGCCCCCAGGTGCCGACATCACGCCACTGGCGACTCAACGAGCGGCACTACGGCGCGCTCCAGGGCCGCGAGAAGGCGGAGGTCCTGCGCGAGTTCGGCGAGGAACGGTTCCACCGGTGGCGCCGCTCGTACGACGCCGCCCCACCCCCGGTCGCCGAGGGATCAGCGGGAGACGTCTCGAACGACCCCCGCTACGCGGGCCTGCCCCTCGGCCTCCTGCCCCGCACCGAGTCGCTCGCGGACGTCACCGCACGGCTGCTGCCCCACTGGCAGGACGTGATCGTTCCCGATCTGCGCCCGGGGCGTACCGTCCTGGTCGTGGCACACAGCAACTCGCTCAGAGCCCTCGTCGCACACCTCGACCGACTGACCCACGAGGAGCTGCCGAAGCTGAACATCCCCACCGGCCTGCCCCTGCGCTACGACCTCGACGAACACCTGGTCCCGCTGGTCCGGGGCGGCCGGTACCTGGACCCGCAGACGGCGGCCGCGGCAGCCGACGCGGTGGCCCGGCAGGGCGGCGGACGGCTCCGCACACGTCGTTGACGCCCACCAGGGGTGGACTTATGGTTCTACCAATTCCAACCCCCTCCGGACGCATCCACCTGGTGCGTCACAGAGCCGACCAGGAAGGGCCCCATGGCCAAGGATGCGATCGTCAACGACAACCTGGCGGCGAAGTTCGCCACCGAGAAGGACTCCCCCTACACGCGCTGGGTCGCCGCCGAGGGGCTGGACATCATCGCCGCGCACTACGTGCCCGACCTGCGCACGGTCGAACTGAAGCCGTGGGAGCGGCGCGGTGGCCGGGGCGTGTTCATCAACCACGAGGCCACCCGCACCTCGAACGACTGCTACGTCTGTGAGATACCGGCGGGCGGGAAGCTCGCTCCGCAGCGGCAGTTGTTCGAGGAGATGATCCTCGT
This sequence comes from Streptomyces sp. NPDC107471, assembly GCF_055582845.1. Taxonomy (NCBI): domain Bacteria; kingdom Bacillati; phylum Actinomycetota; class Actinomycetes; order Kitasatosporales; family Streptomycetaceae; genus Streptomyces; species Streptomyces sp. NPDC107471. The sequence goes on from NZ_JBVJPC010000015.1 coordinate 143,542, forward strand.
CCTCGACGGCCAGGGATCGACGAGGGTCTGGAACGACGCCGGCGCCGAGACCACCTTCGAGTGGCAGGCCGGCTCGATGTTCGCCATCCCGCTCAACGCCAACCACCAGCACTTCAACGGCTCCGGCAACAAGACCGCGCGCTTCGTGTCGTCGACGAACATGCCGCCCGTCATCAACCTCTACGAAGACCCCGACTTCGTCTTCAACACCCCGCGCGACTTCCCCGACCGATTCAACGGCGAGCCCGAGTACTTCTCCCCCAGGGGCGAGCAGAAGGGCCTGCTGCTCGACACCAACTTCGTCGCCGACGCGGTCAACCTGCCGCTGATCGAGGCCAAGGAGCGCGGCGCGGGCGGCGGCCACATCCGCTTCGCCATGGCCAAGGGGTCGATGAACAGCCACATCTCGCAGTTCCCCACGGCCACCTACAAGAAGGGGCACCGGCACGGGCCGGGCGCCCACGTCATCATCCTCTCCGGCGAGGGCTACAGCCTGATGTGGCCCGAGGGCGAGGAGCCGCGCCGCTACGAGTGGGGCCCCGGCACCCTGATCGTGCCGCCGAACATGTGGTTCCACCAGCACTTCAACACCGGGGCCGAACCCGGCCGCTACCTCGCCTTCAAGCACGAGGTGGTCTCCGTGCGCAACGCCCAGGGCGTGCCGAAGGCCTGGATCAGCCGGCGCATCGGCGGTGACCAGATCGACTACGCCGACGAGTCGCCGTACGTGCGGGAGACGTTCCGCGACGCGCTCGCCAAGAACGGCATGCAGCCGCAGATGGACGCCGTCTACGAGGCGGAGCTCGAGACGCTGCCCCCGGAGCCGGGCAGGACCGACTCCGTCTGACATCCGTCGTCCGCAAAGGAGCGGGACCGTGCGGCACACCGAAGAACACATCCACGACGGCGGGGCGCGCACGGTCTACTCGGCCCACACCCCCGACCACGACCACACCCACGACGACGAGCCGACCGGGACGTTGCGGGACAACCCGATCTGGCAGCAGGACAACGTGACGCTGCACAGTGTCGGGATGGACATCGGCTCCTCCGGCACCCAGGTCGTCTTCTCCCGGCTGCATCTGCGCCGCCTGGGCGAGGACCTGACGAGCCGCTACCACGTGGTGCGCCGCGAGACGCTGCACCGCTCCCCGGTCGAGCTCACCCCGTACGCCGACGACGAGTACATCGACGCGGGCGCGCTCGGTTCGATCATCGACACCGCCTACCGCGAGGCAGCCGTGGCGGCGGCCGACGTGGACACCGGCGTCGTCATCCTCACCGGGGAGGCACTGCGCCGCCGCAACGCCGAGGTGATCGCGGGCATCCTGGCCGAGCGCGGCGGCGAGCTGGTGACCGCGAGCGCGGGGCACCACATGGAGGCCATGCTCGCCGCTTACGGGTCGGGGGCGGCGAAGGCGTCGTACGACACCGGGCAGCGCATCCTGAACGTCGACATTGGGGGCGGGACCACCAAGCTCGCGGTCCTGGACGGCGGCCGGGTGGTGGCGACCGCCGCCCTGCACATCGGCGGCCGGCTCCAGGTGGTGGACGACAGCGGGCGCATCGTCCGTCTGGACCCGGCGGGCGCCGCGCACGCCGCCCGCGCCGGGTTCACCTGGAAGGTCGGCGACAGCGCCCGGGACGACGAGGTGGAGCTGGTCGCGCAGTCGATGGCGAACGCCCTGATGGACGCCCTCACCGCCGACCCGCTGCCCCCGCACGTACGGGACCTCTTCCTCACCGACCCCCTGGGTGACACCGGTCCGATCGACGCGGTGATGTTCTCGGGCGGGGTGGCGGAGTACGTGTACGACCCGGAGCGCACGCACTTCGGTGACCTCGGCCGGCCTCTCGGGCGTGCCCTGCGTCGGCGGGTGGACGCGGGCCGGTTGCCGTACCCCCTGCTGCCCGCCGGGGAGCGCATCCGCGCCACGGCACTGGGTGCGTCGGAGTTCAGCGTCCAGCTCAGCGGCAACACCGGGTACATCTCCGATCCCGACGCGCTGCTGCCGCGGCGCAACCTCCAGGTCGTCCGGCCGGTCCACGAACTCCCGGAGACGGTACGGGCGCGGGACGTCGAGGCGGCCGTACGCAGCCGCCTGCTCGCCCTCGACGTGGCACAGACGGGCGTGGACGTAGCCCTGGCCCTGTCGTGGAGCGGTCTCCCCAGCCACGAGCGGCTGCTGCCCTTCGCGCAGGGTGTGAGGGACGCGCTCGCCGACCGCACGGCCCTGGGCAACCCCCTGTACGTCGTGCTGGACGGGGACGTGGCCATGACGCTCGGCAGGCTGCTGCGCGAGGAGTTGGGGGTCACCGCGGACCTCCTCGTCATCGACGGGCTGAGCCTGCGGGACTTCGACTACGTGGACATCGGGCGGGTGCGTTTCCCCTCGAACACGGTCCCCGTCACCATCAAGTCCCTCGTCTTCGGGGACGACCCCCGCTGAGCGCTCCGCCGCTGGTCAGCGGCACCGGTTACGGTGCCTCCTGAGCCGGCCGGGTGAACCGGCCGAACCCGCGAAGTAACAATGAAGTAAAGCTCTTGTCCGATGGTTAGACCATAAGACCACACCTGCTGTTCTATGCAGGGTACGAGCCGACGGAAGGTGTTCACCGATGTGCGATCACCGTCCGTCGAGCACCTGGACGGAAGCGAACCCCGGTCACTTACCCGCCGGCTGACACCTGGCCGACCCTCCCCCGGTGACCACGCGTCGCCACCCGGGCGAACGCACCCTCCCCCACAGCCGCGCTCCTCCGTCCGCCCTCCGACCCGTCCGCTTCCTCCAAGGAGTGTGCGATGCGTCATGGTGTTCACCCCGCCGGCCTGCTGGCCGCCGGTCTCCTCCTCACCGCCTGCGGCGCCTCACCGACGACGGACGCAGCCGGATCCGCCCCCGACAAGAACCCCTACGCCGCGTACGAGTCCCTCACCGGCACGGAACGCACCGACAAGCTGGTCGCCGACGCCAAGGACGAGGGCGGTGTCCTCGACCTCTACACCTCCAACACCGACATCCAGGACCTCGTCGACGGCTTCCAGAAGGCCTACCCCGGCATCAAGGTGCACGCCTTCCGCGCCAACTCCGAGACGGTCCTGCAACGCGCCCTCCAGGAGAACCAGGCCGGCAAGCCCCAGAACGACGTCATCGACACCAACGACCTCGAACTGCGGGCACTCGACTCCCAGCACCTGCTCCACCCCTACGACGGCCCCGCCGCGGCCGGACTGAGGGACGCCGCGAAGCACCTCGGCGGCTGGACGGCCGAACGCTTCAACGCCTTCGTCGTCGGCTGGAACACCGACGAGGTCGGCAAGGGCGAGGAGCCCAGGGACTTCGCCGACTTCGCGGACCCGAAGTGGAAGGGCAAGCTGGCCGTCGAGGTCGGCGACTGGGACTGGTACGCCTCGATGCACACGTATCTGACCGAGGAGAAGAAGATGAGCTCCTCGGACGTGGACGCCCTGTTCAAGAAGATCGCCGCCAACGTCAAGGTGACCAAGGGCCACACCGTGCAGGGCGAACTGCTCAGCGCGGGACAGTTCGCCGTAGCCCTGTCGGTGTACAGCCACACCATCGACAAGGCGGCGGCCAAGGGCGCGCCGGTGGCCTGGCGGCCCGTCGTCGAGCCGGTGATCCTGCGCCCCAACGGCATCGGACTGATGGCCAACCCGCGCCACCCCGCCGCGGCCATGCTGTGGACCGACTGGGTCCTCAGCGACGGCCAGAGGATCATCGCGGACTCCCTGCGCATCCCCGCCGCCACATCGGTGCCGGGCTACAAGGATCCGATCCCCGCCGGCACCACCACCTACAGCCTTTCCAAGAGCGCCGAGACCGACACCAAGAAGTGGAACGCCGCCTACGACGCCCTGCTGCGCGGCGTCCCGGCGGCGGGCTGACCCGCACATCCCCTTTTCGCCTCTTTCAGGAGAGCACCGCATGAGGACCCGTATCACCACCCTCGCCGTGGCCGGACTGCTGGTCGCATCCGTCACCGGCTGCGGGGGCGCCATCTCGACCGCCGCGTCCAACAGCAAGGCGGACGGCGTCTACGCGCAGATCGCGAAGCTGCCCCAGGACCAGCAAGTGGCCAAGGCCAAGGAGCTGGCCGGCAAGGAGGGCAGGACCCTCTCCCTGTACACCTCGATGACCGCGGACATCGCGACGCCGGTGGCCAAGGCCTTCCAGCAGAAGTACGGCATCCGGGTCAGTGTCTTTCGCGGCAACTCCGAGACGGTGCTCCAACGAGCGCTCCAGGAGGGGCAGGCCGGCAAACCGGGCGCCGACGCGGTGGAGACCAACTTCCTCGAGATGACCGCGCTCTCCGGCAACGGCATGCTGGTGCCCTTCAACGGCTCCGCGCTCGACAAGGTCGAGAAGACCGGCCGGTTCAAGGACTGGACCGCGAGCCGGCTCAACGTCTTCCAGCCCGCCTGGAACACCGACCTGATCAAGCCCGGTGACGAGCCGCAGAGCTGGGAGGACCTGGCCCTGCCCAAGTACAAGGGCAAGCTCACCCTCGAGATCAGCGACAGCGACTGGTACCAGAGCGTCACCGAGTGGTGGCTCGACCACGGCAAGAGCCAGGCCGAGGTGGACAGGCTGTGGAAGGCCATCGCCGCCAACGGCAAGGTGGCCAAGGGCCACACGACGATGATGCAGTTCCTCACGGCGGGCCAGACACCGCTGGAGGCCATGAACTACACCTACATCACCGACCGGGCCGAGGCGGCGGGCGCTCCCGTCACGCACCTCCCCCCGAACGGCGTGTCGAAGATACCCGCCTTCGCCCGGCCCAACGGCGTCGGCATGATCAAGGGCGCCCAACACCCGGCCGCGGCCTGGCTGTTCTACCACTGGCTCCTCACCGACGGGCAGAAGGAGCTGGTCAAGCTCAAGCTCACCCCCTCGACGAAGGTCCCCGGCGACAAGAGCCTGAACGGACTCACGCTCGCCCCCTTCGACGTCAAGGCCCTCAGCTCGAAGTCCGGCACCTGGGACAAGAAGTACGACGCGCTGCTGCGCGGCGTCGGCACGGTGGGGAACTGACCGCCCATGACACTCGTACCCACTCCCACCAGGTCCCAGGGCGACGGCCCCGGGCCCGGACCGGGACCTGCCCTCGGCCTCGCACCGGCCGAACGGACCGCGCCCGCACGCCTCCTGCGGATGGTGCGGGGCCTGCTCTCCTTCCAGGGCCTGCTGGTCGGCGGCGCCGTCCTCGTCGTCGGCTACCTCGCGGTCGTGCCGCTGGGCTATCTGATCCACGACACGTTCCTCAGCTCCGACGGCACCGGTGTCTCCTTCGGCGCGTTCTCCCGGGCCTACGGCGGCAACGCGCAGGCCGGCGAGATGCTGCTGAACTCGATGTGGTTCGCCCTCGGTTCGGCGGCACTGGCCCTCGTCCTCGGTACCACCCTGGCGTATGTGCAGGTCCGCACGGACACCCCGTTCAAGGGCCTGTTCTTCGCGGCGTCGCTGGTGCCGCTCATCGTGCCCGGCATCCTGTACGCCACCTCGTGGATCTTCCTCGGCGACCCCTCGACGGGCATCCTCAACTCCCTTTTCTTCAAGCCCCTGTTCGGCGCGACACCGATCAACATCTACAGCGTCTGGGGCATGATCTGGGTCCAGGGACTGCACCTGGCGCCGGTCGCGTTCCTGCTCATGGTCGCCGCCTTCCGGGCCATGGACCCCTCGCTTGAGGAGTCCGCCGCCATGTCGGGGGCGAACCGGCTCACCGTCCTGCGGCGCGTGACGGTACCGCTGCTGCGGCCGGCGATGATCTCCGCCGCGCTGCTGATGTTCGTGCAGTCCCTGGAGAGCTTCGAGGTACCGGGCCTGCTCGGCCTGCAGAACGGCATCTACGTCTTCACCAGCCGCATCTACTTCGTGCTGCGGGCCTACCCGGTCGACTACGGCGCGGCCGGCGCCTACGCCATCGGCCTGCTGCTGATCGCGGCGGCCGGCGTGCTGCTCTCGAGCTGGCTCCAGCGCTCCTCGCGCAACTTCCAGACCGTCACGGGCAAGGCGTTCCGGCCCCGCCCGGTCGAGCTGGGCCGGGCCCGTCCGTTCGTCGGGGTCGCCGTGATCCTCTACTTCCTGATCACGGTGGTCCTGCCGGTCGCGGTCCTCGTGTACGCCTCGATGCTGAAGTACTACGCGGCGCCGTCGCGCAAGGCGCTCAGCTCGATGACGCTGGACAACTACCGTGCGGTCCTCGACATGCCGCTGGCGTTCACCGCGCTGAAGAACTCGCTCCTGCTCGGCGTGGGCGCGGCGACCGCGGTGATGGTCCTGACAGCCGTGGTCTCCTGGGTCGTCCTGCGGACGAAGGCCCCGGGCAGGCGGCTGCTCGACCTCGTCGCCTTCACCCCGATCGTCATCCCCGGCCTGGTCCTCGGTCTGGCGCTGTCCTTCGTGTACCTGCGGATGCCGCTGCCGATCTACGGCACCCTGCTCATCCTGCTGATCTCGTACTGCACCCGCTATCTGCCGTACGGCATGCGGTACTCGTCGGCGGCGATGGCCCAGATGTCACCGGAGCTGGAGGAGTCGGCCCAGGTGTCCGGCGCCTCCTGGTTCCAGACCTTCCGGCGGGTCCTGCTGCCCCTCATGAGCAGCGGCATCCTCGCCGGCTGGGTCTACATCCTCGTCGTGTCCTTCCGTGAACTGTCCAGCACGATCCTGCTCTACAGCCCCGGCAAGGAGGTCCTGTCGGTGCTGATCTGGGAGCAGTTCGAGAACGGCCAGTTCACCACCCTCGCCGCCCTGGGGGTCCTGATGGTCCTCCTGCTGGTCCTGCTCGTCTCCATTGCCTACCGCCTGGGCGCCCGCTTCGGGTTGCAGGGCGACTCCGCGAACTGATCGAAGGGACCTTCAGCGATGTTGACGGTCGAATCCCTGAAGAAGAGCTACGACGAGACAGCGGGACGCAGAGCCAGGCGCCGCGCCGACGACACACGCACGTATGCCGTCGGCGGGGTCGACTTCGAAGTCCAGGACGGCGAGCTGTTCACCCTGCTCGGCCCCTCCGGCTGCGGCAAGACCACCACCCTGCGTTCGGTCGCCGGCCTGGAACGGCCCACGGACGGACGCGTCACGCTGGGCGGGCGCGTGCTGTTCGACGCCGCCCGGGGCGTCAACATGCGGGCCAACCAGCGCGGTTTCGGCATGGTCTTCCAGTCGTACGCCATCTGGCCGCACATGTCGGTCTTCAAGAACGTGTCCTTCCCCCTCGATGTCATGCCGCGCGCCAAACGGCCCGGCCGCAAGGAGATCGAGGAACGCGTCGGGCAGGTCCTCGACGTCACCGAGCTCGGCGCCTACGCCTCCCGCCCCGCCACCAAGCTCTCCGGCGGCCAGCAGCAGCGTCTGGCCCTGGCCCGCGCCCTGGTGACCCATCCCGAGCTGATGCTCCTCGACGAGCCCCTGTCCAACCTGGACGCCAAGCTGCGCGAGACGATGCGCTTCGAACTCAAGCGCCTGCAAAGGGAGTTGCACCTGACGGCGATCTACGTGACGCACGACCAGTCCGAGGCACTGGTGATGTCGAGCCGGATCGCCGTGATGAACCAGGGGCGCATCGAGCAGATCGGCAAGCCCCGCGAGATCTACACCAAGCCCGCCACCCGCTTCGTCGCCGAGTTCATCGGCACCTCCAACTTCCTGGAGGGGACGGTCGCCTCGGTGCACGGGCAGGAGGTCCAGGTCGACACCGAGCACGGCCGGCTGGTGGCCCACGAGGTCGACACGGCGCCCGTGGTCGGGGAGAGCGTGCTGGTCTCGATCCGGCCCGAGTGCGTGGAGCTGTCCCGCGAGCCGCGCGGCAACGTGCCCAACGAGTGGTCCGGCAAGGTCCTCACCCGTGCCTTCATGGGCGATGTCGTCGACCACATCGTGGGCGTCGGCAAGCTGGAGATCCGCAACCGCTCCAACCCCAACCTGTCGATACCGCCCGGGACGGAGGTCCATTTCTCCATCGCCCCGGACAAGGTGACCCTGGTCCCCGTCGACTGACCGATGCCGATACCCCGAGTACTGCGCAATCGCGACTTCGACCTCTACTGGGGTGGTGTCGTCCTGTCCCAGATCGGGACCCGGGGCGCCGTCGCCGCGAACCTCTACCAGGTCTACCAGCTCACCGGCTCGACCGCGCAGGTCGGGCTCGTCGGCCTCGCCCAGGCGGTGGCCCTGCTGGTCCTGTCCCCGGTCGGCGGGATCTACGCCGACCGGCTGGACCGGCGCCGGCTGCTCCAGGTGACCCAGGCCGTCGCACTGCTGGTGTCGGCGGGGCTCGCCGCCGTGACCCTCGCGGACGCCGCGACGGTGTGGACGGTGGTCGTCTCCTCGCTGCTGGCGACGGCGGCCGCCACCTTCGACCAGCCGGCCCGGCAGGCACTGATTCCGGCACTGGTGCCGCGCGAACGGCTCGTCGAGGCGTTCGCGCTGCTCAACCCCTCCCGCGAACTAGCGATCCTGGTGGGCCCCGCGTTCGCGGGCGTGTTGATCGCCCTCGGCGGACCGGGCGCCGTCTATGTCTTCGACGCCGTCACCTACGCCGTCCTCGTCGTCGTCCTCGCCCTGCTGCGGGTGCCGCCCCTCGTCTCCGAGGACAAGCACCGGTCGCTGGTGGAGAGCCTGCGCGAAGGCGTGCACTACGTGGCACACCGGCCCGTCATCTGGCAGTTGATGGGCCTGGACCTGACCGCCACGGTCTTCGGCGCCTACCGGGTGCTGCTGCCGGCCTTCGCCGCGGACGTCCTCCATGTGGGGGCGACCGGGTACGGACTCCTGTCCGCGACCCCCTCGGCCGGCGCGCTGATCGGATCGGCGTGGGTGTTCCGGCTCGTGCGCACCGCGCGTGCGGGACACATCGTGCTGTGGGGAACGGCCGCCTACGGCCTGGCCGTGGTGGGGCTCGCCCAGTCACGTGTCTTCGTCGTGGCGGTCCTCATGGCCCTCGCGCTGGGGGCGGCGGACGCGGTCGCCACCACCGTCCGGCACGCCGCCGTGCAGGTCGAGACGCCGGACGGGCTGCGCGGACGTGTCTCGGCGATCTACCAGATGTCCTCCCGTGGCGGACCCGCGATCGGCGACTCCGCGATGGGACTGCTGGCGGGTGCGCTCGGACCGGTCGCGGCCCTCACCCTCGGCGGTCTGGTGCCCGCAGCCGTGTCCGCGGCGAGCGCACTGCGCAGCCGCACCGTGCGCGAGTACAGCGTCCCCGGCCCCGAGCCCGCCACCCCCTGACCGCTCCGACTGCTCCCGCGTTCCCCTACCGCTTGTTGGGAGACACATTGAGTACGCGTACGACAACCGAGGTCACCCACTACCACGTGCAGAAACGGCGCCGCGCCGCCTTCATCGAGGAGTGGCGTGCCAACCACCGCACGGTCGTCGCCCACGAGGACGTCGTGATGCACCCGACCGAACGCGGCAGCCGCGTGGGGGTGTTCGTCGGTGCCGACGGCGACCGGCCGACCCGCACCATGGACGCGCTGGCGCACGAGATGGACCCGGGCACGACGACCACCGTGCACCGGCACTCGTGGGACGCCATGGTGTTCGTCGTGGCGGGCTGGGGCTGGACCGAGATCGACGGCGAACGCGTCGAATGGGGCCCGGGCGACTCGCTGCACCTGCCGGCCTGGTCCTGGCACCGCAGTGGCAACGACGGAGACACGACGACGCGTTACCTCACCTTCTCCAGCGAGCCGCTGCTGGAGACGATGGGCCTGTCCGTCCTCGAGGACGCCGGTCACACGGCCGTGTCCGAACTGCCGCCACGCCCGGCCTTCTCGGCGGGCCGCGACGGCTCCGACCCGTACGCGGCGCGCCTGCGCCGACTGGCACGCGAGCAGGAGTCCCGCCGCTCGGGCCGACTGCACACGAGCTGGGACGAGCTCGAACTGCGCAACACCCCCCGCGGCACCCGCACGACGTTCCTGCTCGACCGGGCCATCGGCTACCAGGCATCCGGCATCACCATGGCCATGTTCGAGATCGGGCCGGGCCGCGCGCAGTCGATGCACCGGCATCCGGGCGAGGCCTGGCTGTACGTCGTGGAGGGCTCCGGCGAGAGCTACCTCGGCACCGAGCCCGAGGGCGGCGAGCGGCACCCGTGGAAGAAGGGCGACCTCATCGTCGTCGACCACTTCCTGTGGCACCAGCACATCAACACGGCCCCGGAGCACACCGCGAAGGTGGTGCGCATCCATATGTTCGACAGTTTGCTGGAGACGATGCGCGCGCTGTGCGACCCGCTGGTGCTCTTCGAGGAGCCGCCGGAGCACATCCGCGACGCGCAGGCCGGCGACCCGTCGACGATCCGGTGGCCTGCGCTGACGCGGCCCACGTGGCCGTGAGCGGAGGGAAGAAACGGTGAGCCCCGCACTGCCGCACGGCGTCTCGGGGATCCACGCCCTGCCGGCCGACCATCACGACGGCCCCTGGGACTCCGTGATCATCGATCCCCGCGTCAAGGAACGCCTGCTCGCGACCGCTGTCCTCGTGCAACGGCACGGGCGGCGGCTCGCGGGCTCGCCCCTGGCACCGCACGGTCTGGTGGTACTGGCCGGGCCGCCCGGCACCGGCAAGACCACCCTGGCCCAGGGACTGGCCCAGGCCGCCGCGCGTGCCCTGGCCCCGCACGGCGCGAGCACCCTGGTGGAGGTCGACCCGCACGCCTTCCCCAGCGAGATGCTGGGCGAGAGCCAGCGGGCGGTCTCCCGGCTGTTCCGCGAGACCCTGCCCGAACTGGCCGCGCGCCGTCCGCACACCACGGTCCTCGTCGACGAGGTCGAGGCGCTCGCGGTACGGCGGCACTCGGCGTCCTTCGACACCAACCCGGTGGACGTGCACCGGGCGACGGACGCCGTGCTCAGCGGTCTGGACGCGCTGCGCGCCGAGCGTCCCGGCACCCTGCTCGTCGTCACGACGAACTTCGCCGAAGCCGTCGACGAGGCGTTCCTGTCCCGCGCCGACCTCGTCGTCCGCACCGAGCTGCCGGACGAGTCGGTGGTCCCGCGGATCGTCGCCGATTCGCTGCGCGGCCTGGCCGCGCAATGGCCCGAACTGGCCCCGCTGGCCGAGGACGCGGCCGTGCACCGGCGCGTCGGCCAACTGCTCACCGGGCTGGACGGCCGGCGCATCCGCAAGACGGTGCACGCGGCGCTCGCCCTGCGCCTGGCGACGGCACAGGAACCGTCGCTGCTCCGCCTCGACGATCTCGTGTCGGCGGCGGAGGAAGCCGCGGCCGGCCGCACCTAGCACGCAGGCCGCGACGGCCGGGGCCCCACACCGCGTCCACGGTGTGGGGCCCCGGCCGTTGCGGGCCGTACCCGATCAAGCCTCGACCGCCTGGTACTCGGGGGCGTCCTCCATGAAGTGCACCGTGTCGTAGCCGAGGTGCTTGAAGACACGGTTCTGCGCCGAGAGCACGCGCAGCGGTGTGCCGTCGTAGGCGAAGAGCTGGCAGACGTGATTCTGCGGCACGTACAGCGTGTCGCCCTTGGTGATCTCGTGCCGCGTGGGCTCCTTGGCGATCCGCGCGTAGTACTTCTCGGCGATCTCCGCCTCGACCTCCCACTGGAGGGCGTAGCCGCTGCCGTCGAGGACGTAGTGGACCTCGTCGGCCATCTTCCAGTACTTGCCCGAGCGGCTGCCCGCGGGGATGTCGAGCTCGAACGCGTCGACGGAGAAGATGCGGGCGTCGGTGCGCTGCGGTGAGGACATCACACGGACGCGGCCGAGCGGGGTGTTCTCCCAGGTGGTGTCGCCGACGCTGATGACCTTCTTGCGGTCCCCGACCCCGGGCGTCCAGATCCGCGACCAGTCCTCGCGCGGCCCGAACCTCTCCTCCTCCTCGACGGGGCCGCTGCGCCCCTGCTGGAGCAGGCCCATGAACATCCAGGTGCTCTTGGCCTTCACCACCAGCGCGGTGGCGGTCTCGTCGTAGGGGTTGAAGTGGCGGTGCACCGAGTCGGTGTGGACGAAGACCAGGTCGTCCTTGGTCCAGTCGTACCGCTGGTCGTCGTGGATCTCGTAGCCGCGGCCCTCGAGGATGTAGAAGGCCGCCTCGTTCTGGTGCCCATGCCCGTGGTTGCTGGACTGCGGCGGCAGTTCGACGAAGTGGACCTGGATCGTCTGGGTGAGGAACTCCTCGTCCCCCGGGCCCACCCGCCACCAGGTGCGGGACTTCTCGCTGTCGCCCGAGTGGGCCACCTTGGCGTCGTCGACGACCACGGAGTCGTCTCGTACCCGTTCCACGGCCAACTGCTTGCGCCGGAACTCGCCGAGCCCGTACGTCTCCGAGGTCAGGCCGCGGACGAACACTCGCCCCTTCTTGCCCATGCTGCCTCCTGTGCCGGCCGAAGCCATGCCTTGGTGACCATCTGATGGTCTAACCATAATGCCTTAACGGCGGGCATAAAAGAGTCCCGGGTCCAACAGGACCCGGGACCGGTACCGCTGCGGTCACTTCCCGGCGTTGTCGGCCTTCACGCGCGAGGCCGTCCGCCCCACGTGGGTGCGCATGATCTTCGTGGCCGCCTCCGCGTCCCGCGCGGCGATCGCGTCGACGAACTGGCGGTGCTCCTTCGAGCCGTACTGGCCCATCTTCGGCTCCACGCTCTGCGCCTCGCGCAGGCTCATCAGCAGCGGACCGTGGAAGGACTGTACGAGCATCTCGATCGCGGCGTTGTGCGTGCACGCGGCCACGCGCGTGTGGAACGCGGCGGACATCTCCATGTCGTACGTGCCCTGCTTCACCGCCTCCGCGTGCTCGTCGCACATCGCGCGCAGGGCGTCGAGGTCCTCGTCCGTGGCCCGCTCGACGATCAGGGGAATGATGCCGAGCTCGAAGACCAGCCGCGCCTCGGTGACCTCCGACGCGGACAGCGGCGACAGGGTCAGCAGATCGGCCAGCCCCTCGCCCACCCGGCGTGACGACGGCGCCGTCACGAACGCGCCACCCCGGGCGCCGACCCGGATCTCGACGAGCCCGCTGGTCTCCAGGCTGCGCAGCGCCTCACGCACGGTCACCCGACTGACGCCGAACTGCACGCACAGGTCACGCTCACTGGGCAGCCGGTCACCGGGCTGCAGGCGCTGCTCCTTCAGCAGCAGCCGGATCTGCTCGACGATCAACTGCGAGACGCGACTTGAAGAGACCGTCTTGAACAGACCGTCGGAGGACGCGGTCCGCTTGGCGGCGGCCCCGCCTTCGGTCGCGGCGGGCTGGGACTGACTCGGTCGCGATGGCATGGCGGCATTCTCCCATGGTCAGAGGCTTCATTGACCGTCTCTCTCGCAATGGCTTAAAGTCATACCAACAGACCAATAGCTCGTTTGATTCCGGGCGTCGCCCACCCAGGGCCACCGCCCTGCGGTGCGAACGCAGCGGTTTCGGGTGAATCCAGGCGAGGAGGCCGCCCCGGCCATGACACTCCATCACCGTCCGGCAGACACTCCGTGCTTTCCGATCGCCGTCCCTCGCCGGGGGCACCGATGACCGAACCGCCCCAGGGGCCGTACGAAGCGCTGCGTGAGCGTGTCGCCCTCGCGTGCCGGGTGCTCGCGGTCACGGGACTGGTCGAGCACATCCTCGGCCATGTCAGTGCCAGGACCGGCCCCGACACCTTTCTCGTGCGCGGTCGCGGGCCCGAGGAGCGCGGGCTCGCGTTCACCGTGGTCGAGGACGTGCAGCAGGTCTCTCTCGACGGGGTGGGCGACATTGCGCCGGGCTGGGCCGCGCCGACGGAACTGCCCATCCACAGCGAAATCCTGCGCGCTCGCCCCGAGGTCACGGCGGTGGTGCACGCCCACCCCCCGTCGGTCGTCGCCGCGTCCCTCACGGACCTGCCCTGGCTTCCGCTCGTCGGGGCGTACGACATCCCGGCCGCCCGGCTCGCCCACGACGGCATCCCCGTATGGCCCCGTTCGGCGCTGATCCGCCGCCGCGAACTGGCGGAGGCCATGGTGGCCGCGCTCGGCGACCGCCCCGTCGTCGTCCTGCGCGGCCACGGCCTGGTCACCGTGGGCACGGGCGACCCGGCCGACGCCGTCGCGGAGGCCGTCACCCGGGCGCTGGCCGTCGACTCCCTGGCCCGCATCGCGCTCGCCGTGGCCGCCACCGGCGCGCCGCTGCGCCCGATCCCTGACGAGGACCTCGCCGAACTGCCCGACCTGGGCGCGGCGTTCAACGTGTCGACGATGTGGCGCCACCTCGCGGCCAGGGCCGAGACCGAGGGCCCCAAAACCCCGCTGCGCCCCTGACCGCCGAGACGACCCCGCGAGAACCCGACCCAGGGAGGATCGTGCTCGTCATCGACAACGAGGTCACGGCCGGCCTGCTCACCATGCCCGACGTCGTGCAGGCCCTTGAACAGTCCTATCGGGACCTGACCGCGGGCGTCGCCGTCTGCCGTCCGCGCATCGACCTGGCCCTGCCGGTGGACGACGAGCGTGTCTACCAGTGGGGAACGATGGAGGGCGGATCGGCGCGCACCGGCTATGTCGCGATCCGCATGAAGTCCGATCTGCTCACCGAGGTCAGCGCCGGGGGCAACCGGACCCAGGAGAAGTACTGCGTGGAACCGGGCACCTTCTGTGGCCTGGTGCTCCTGCTCGACACCCGCACCGGCGAACCCGTCGCGCTGCTCAACGACGGAGTCATGCAGCATCTGCGGGTCGGTGCCGACTCCGCGATCGGCGCGCGCTTCGGCGCACGCGCGGACGCCCGCGTGCTGGGACTGCTCGGCTCCGGCGGCATGGCACGAAGCCACGTCGAGGCGTTCCGCACCGTCCGCCCGCTCGAACGGGTCCAGGTCTACAGCCCCACCCGAGCGAACCGGGAGCGCTTCGCCGCGGAGATGCGCGAACGGCACGGCCTGGAAGCGGTCGCGGTCGACTCCCCCGAGAAGGCTCACCAAGGCGCCGACATCCTGGCCGGTTGCACCGACGCCGTCGACAGGGTCGTCCTCGGCAGCCGGCTGCGACCCGGAACACACGTCACCTGCATCGGCGGGCGCCTGGACGCCGACGCACTGCGACGCATCGACGTGTGGCTGCGCCTGGGCAGTGCCAGCGTGCCCACGTCGACGCCTGCCTGGGCGACCGACGACGAGTACGTGACCTACCGGGCCCGCCCCGACGCCCCCGTCTGGCAACGCCACCGCCGCGGCTCCCAGGCACACCGACCACCGCACACAGCCAGGCCGGTACGCCTGGACGCCGTCCTGGAAGGCCGCGCCCGTGCCCGAGACGACGAGACCCAGGTGACCTTCTCGGAACGCGGCAACATCCAGGGAGCGCAGTTCCACGCCCTGGCGGCCCTCGTCTACGAACGGGCTCGGGAGCGGGGGCTGGGGCGGGAGATTCCGCGTGAGTGGTTGATGCAGGATGTACGTGACTGACGAGGGTGGGGACTGCGCACCGGGCACCGGGCGGCAGCGCGGGGTGGCATGGGGGGTGCTGGACGAGCGTGTCACCGCCATGTCGTTGCCGCAGCCGACATGGCGGTGACGTGTGACTGGGCGGCAGTCACGGATCAGTTGGTAGCTGCCCCGTGCGGGCGGTTGCGGATAAGCAGGAGTGAGACGAGGGCCGCGCACAGGAAGACCACGGAGACGACTCCCATGCCGAGGTGGACGCCGGAGGTGAAGGCGTCGCCGAGGGCGGCGGTCACGTTGCGCGGCGCCGACCCGCCGCTCTTGCCGGTCGCCACGGCGTGTTCGATCGCCGGCCACTGGGACCGGGGCACGTGGTGGGCGTCGAGACGGTCGGGCAGGTGGTCCTGGAGTCGGCGGGCGAGGAGCGCGCCGAGGATGGACGAGCCCATGACCGAGCCGACCTGTCGGAAGGCGTTCACGGCTCCCGACGCCATGCCGGCCCGCTCGGCGGAGACACTGACCAGTGCGGCCGCCGTACTGGGCGCGGCAACCAGTCCCGACGCCGCGCCGAAGAGGGCGAACAGCCACCAGACCTGGCCGTAGGAGGCGTCCGGCCCCATGGTGGCGAGCCCGGCGGTCGCGGCCGCGCCGGCCAGGAAGCCCACGGTCAGGGGGAGTTTGAAGCCCGTTCGGCGGATGACCCGGCCCGTGGCGTAGGCGACGACGACGTAGACGCCGAAGAGCGCGAGCAGTCGCCAGCCCACCGCGAGGGCCGTCAGGTGCTGGACCCGCTGGTAGTAGAGGACGGACAGGATGGCGACTCCTGTGAAGCCGAACAGCGAGACGCCGGCGACGAACATCACGGCGCTGAAGGACGCGGAACGGAACAGGGACATGTCCAACAGCGGCGCCACCGCGGCGCGTTCCACGAGCACGAAGCCGATGAGTGCGGCGGCGGCGACGAACCAGGCGGTGAGGATGCGGGGGCTGGTGTAGCCGTCGTGTCCGCCTTCGATCAGGGCGTACACGAGTGCCGCGATGCCGACGACGGCGAGTAGTTGGCCGGGGATGTCGAGCCGGCCGCCCGGACCGCGCGACTCGGCGACGAAGGCGCCCACGAGCATGCTGAGCGCGGCCAGGACGACGGTCGACAGGAAGACGCTGTTCCAGTGGTAGTGCTTCAGCAGGACGCCGGCGATCAGCGGGCCGACCGCGAGGCCTATGCCGGACGACGCGGCCCAGGCGGTGACGACCTCGGTCCGGCGGTGCGGGTCGGTGAAGGTCGTGCCCAGGATCGCCAGGCTGTTGGGCAGGATGAGCGCTCCACCGATGCCGGAGACGAGCTGGCCGACGATGACGCCCTCGGTGGAATCGGAGGCGAACACGGTCAGCGAGCCGGCGATCATCACCGCGGCGCCGATGAGGAAGGCGCGCTTGCGGCCGTACAGGTTGCCGATGGTGCCCGCCGAGATGACGGTGCTCGCCACGACCAGGGTGTAGGCGGAGGGGATCCACACCAGGCCGCTGGGCGAGACGTGCAGGTCGTCCTGGATGGCCGACATGGCGGAGACCGACGCCGTGATGAGCAGGAAGGTCGTCATCGCGCCGAGACACATGGCGAGGAGTGTCAGGGCCGGTGAGGGGTGGTGGGCCGGTCGCCGACGGGGTGCTGCGGTGCCGGGCTGGTCGGCGGTGTCGGCATGTGGTGTCGCGGCGGATGAGGGGGTCGGTGGCATGTGTGTGTCCTTGTGTCGCCTGGGCGGCGGGTCCCGCCGCTGGTGTTCGACGGCGCGCGGCGGACTGTCCCGGTCGCGCGCCCGGCGCCGGTAGGGGTCGGTGTCAGAGGCAGCAGCCGGCCGTACGGGTGCGGTGCCAAGCGGTGGCCCACCGTGGCCCGGTGCGCCGCAACACCCCCTGACTTTCCTTGAGGCAAGTCAGAACCTAGACCCTGACTTCACTTGAAGCAAGTCAGGGTAGAGTGGAGCCATGACGGATCTCCTGAAGGAACGCGACGCCTGGTCGATGGACAACTGCTCGATCGCCCGCGCGCTCGACGTCGTCGGGACCAGGTCGGCGTTGCTGATCATGCGGGAGGCGTTCTTCGGCACCCGCCGGTTCGACGACTTCGCCCGGCGCGTCGGCATCGGCGAGCCCGCGGCGGCCGCCCGCCTGAAGGAACTCACCCAGGCAGGAATGCTGGAGAAGACGCCCTACCGGGAAAACGGCCAGCGCACGCGCTACGCGTACGAACTCACCGAGAAGGGCCGCGCCCTCCTGCCCGTTCTCCAGGCTCTGCGGCAGTGGGGAGACACCTGGGCCGCGGACGAGCCGGGCCCTCCGGTGATCGTCCGGCACAAGAACTGCGGCGCCCGGGTCCGCGTGATGCAACGCTGCGACGAGGGGCACGAGGTGGCCGCGGGCGAGTCGGTCGTCGAAGCGGGCCCTGGCCTTATTCGCGCCGGGGCCGACACGGTCTGACCAGCCGGCGTCCTGCGGGCGGCAGGCGGCAGGCGGCAGGCGGCAGGCAGGACTTAAGCGGGGGTGGTGGTCTGTGGGCCGCGGTGCCGGAGCCGCGATGATTAAGGCGCCGCGATGACCGAGACCGCAGCGTCCGAGGCTCCGCGGAGTCCAACGCGCGGCACCGACGGCCCGCCTTTCGGTCAGGTCACCGATTACGGCGCCCCCTTTCGGGGAGCTCGCCGATTACGGCACCTCCCCGCTCCACTCAGACGCCGAGGGCAGGGAATCCGCCGTCAACTGTCAGGGTGACGCCCGTGATGTAGTTGGCGCGGGGCGAGGCAAGGACGACGACGGCCCCGGCGATCTCCCGCACGAATGCGAGTCGCGCCAGGGGCACGCGGGCGCCAAGGGCCTCGCAGTCGTCCTCCCCGATCACGTCGACCGCGTTGCCCGTCCGCGTGTGTCCCAGTGCCACCGCGTTGAATCGGACGCCTCCTGGTTCGGTGACCGGCGTCACACCCAGCTCCTGTCAGTAATCGGGCCGCCATCTCGTCCAGAGGGCACGCGAACGAGACAGGAGCAACGCCATGAAGCACCGCATCGTGGTACTCGGAGCCGGATACGCCGGGGCCTTCGCCGCCGGAAACCTCGGCCGGCGGCTCTCTCCGGCCGACACCGAGATCACCGTCGTCAACGCCGTGCCCGACTTCGTTGAAAGGATGCGGCTCCACCAGCTCGCCATCGGCCAGGACCTCACGTTCCAAAAGCTCACCGACGTATTCGCGGGCACCGGGGTGTGCCTGCGCCTGGCCCGCGTCGCCGGCGTCGACCCCGAGCGCCGGACCGTCGCCGTGACCGGCGAGGACTGCGATGGCGAGGTCGTGTACGACACGCTTCTCTACGCGCTCGGCAGCTCCGTAGCCCACCATGACGTGCCGGGCGTGGCCGAGTACGCCTTCGACGTGACCGGTCTGTCCTCGGCGCTGCGTCTGCGCGAGCGTCTGACTGGACTGGGTGCGGGCGGCTCCGTGCTGGTCGTCGGTGAGGGGCTGACGGGCATCGAGACCGCTACCGAGTTCGCCGAGTCCCGGCCCGACCTCTCGGTTGCGCTCGCCGCCCGTGGCGAGCTGGGAGCCTGGCTCTCCCCGAAGGCCCGCCATCACTTGCGCCAGGCATTCGGTCGGCTCGGCATCACCGTGCACGAGCACACCGGCGTCGAAGCCGTCGAGCCGACACGGGCGATCGTTGCCGACGGCACGTCCGTCCCGGCCGATGTGACCGTGTGGGCCGCCGGATTCGCTGTGGACCCCATCGCGGCCGGCAGCGGTCTGAAGGTCGCCGAGACCGGTCAGATCGTCGTCGACCGGAGCATGCGTTCGGTCTCCCATCCGGACGTCTACGCCGCCGGTGACTGCGCCTACGCGATCGGGGACAACGGCTGGCCGCTGCCGATGTCCTGCGCCTCGGCCGGCGTCACCAACATGCAGGCGACCGCCGCCATCATCGCGCGCCTGACAGGCCGGGAGGTCCCGACCACCGGGCTGAAGTACTACGGCAACCACATCAGCCTCGGGCGGCGGGACGCGATCTTCCAGATGGTGGACGAAAACGTCCAGGCGAAGTCCTGGTATCTGGGCGGCCGGAGCGCTGCGCGGCTCAAGTCGGGCGTGCTCAAGGGGGCCAGGTGGGGCATCGCCCACCCGACCTTCGGCATGCCCAAGCGCAGGCACCGCCTGGCCCACTCATCGGACCGGGCTGGTGTGAGGGCCGCCGCATAGGCTGCTCCGCATGGACAGCGCAGCCATCGATCGGTTCGAGGCCAGCCGGGGCCGGCTGGCCTCGCTCGCGTACCGTTTGCTCGGCTCGGCCGCCGACGCCGAGGACGCCGTGCAGGACGCGTTCCTGCGCTGGCAGGCCACGGACCGGGAACGCATCGAGGTACCAGAAGCGTGGCTGACCAAGGTCGTCACCCATCTCTGTGTCGACCGGCTCCGTTCGGCGCAGGCTCGCCACGAGCGAGCGGCCGGGGCATGGATGCCCGAGCCGCTCCTCGAGGGCGACCCGATGCTCGGTCCGGCCGATACTTTCGAGCAGCGCGAATCGGTGTCCTTGGCCGTACTGATCCTCATGGAGCGCCTCTCGCCGGTCGAGCGGGCCGCATACGTCCTGCGCGAGGCCTTCTCTTACCCCCACGCCGAGATCGCCGGGATCCTCGACATCACCGAGTCCGCGAGCCAGCAGCATGTCCACCGGGCCCGACACCGGGTCACCGGCGGGCACCGCGGCGGCGAAGTGGACCCCGCGTCCGCGCGCCTGGTCGTCGAGGAGTTCCTCGCCGCCGCCACGTCGGGGCGCACGGAACGTCTGGTGGCGATGCTCACCGAGGACGCGACCGCGTTTTCGGACGGGTACGGACTGGCCCGGCGGCTGCTGCGGTACGACACCCGCGAGCGCATCGCGGCCTACGTGCGGGCCGGTTTCAAGCCCACTCCGGCGAAGCGGCGGCTGGCCGGCGGTTCCCCGGCGTTCCACGTCGCGCTGGTCAACGGCTCCCCAGCCGTCCTCGCCGTGGTCGACGACAGGGTCGTGGGTGCCGTGGCGTTCGAAGTCAGCGAGGGCAAGGTCGCGTCTCTGCACGGCATCGCCGCGGCTGACCGGCTCATGCGCCTCAACGAGGCCTGGCGGCAGTACGGCCCCGAGGCGCCGCTCATCACCGCATGGTGACCGGAGCGCCCGGAATCCAGTGACCCCAGTCGGAGCAAGGACGGCCGGCTGTGACGTCGCTCGTGGCCCTCCGGGGCGGGGACGGACAACGGGCTGCCGGATCAGTTCACGCTCTGTCCCCCGTCGATCATGAGCGACTGACCGGTGACGAAGGAGGCACGGTCGGACAGGAGGAAGAGAACGACCTGGGCCACCTCGTCCGCTTCGCCGATACGCCCCAGCGGGATGTTCTGACCGTGGGGGTGGTCCTCGGTGCCGTCCTCGCGCCGGGCGATCCCGCCTTCGGTCAAGGGAGTGCGGATGATGGTCGGGTTGACGGTGTTGACACGGATGGCGTCGGGACCGAGCTCGACGGCGGCGGCGCGCGCCAGGGCGGCCACGCCTCCCTTGGTGGCGCTGTAGATGGAGATGCCGGGGGTGCCGAGTTCAGCGAAGACGGAACCGTTGATGACGATGGCCCCGCCCTGACCCTGGCGTTTCATCTGCGCCGCCTGGGCTTGCAGGGCGAAGAAGGTGCCTTTGAGGTTGGCGTCGACGAGGTGGTGCCAGGTGCTCTCGTCGAGTTCGGTGAGCGGGCCGACCGCGGCGGTTCCGGCGTTGTCGAAGGCGACGTCGAGCCGCCCGAAGCGGTCGACGACCTGAGCCACGACGTCGGCGGCGCCCTGGACGTCGGTGGAGTCGGCCCTGATGAACAAGGCATCCCCGCCCAGTTCCGTGATCTCGTCCGCGACTTCCTTGCCGGCATTCTCACGTCGCCCGGTGAAAGCCACCTTCGCGCCCTCCCGGGCGAACAAAAGAGCTGCGGCACGGCCGATTCCGGAAGTCCCCCCGGTGATCAGGGCGACCTTTCCTTCCAGCAGGCCCATCATTTCTCCTCCGTTGTTTCTCGATGCAAGGTCCGGACTGCCGTGGAGGTGTCCGGATCGCTGCCACTGTGCGGCGACGTCCGTCCACAGCACCGCCGCCCTTTCCGTCATTCCGGACCGGCCATTACGAGAGTCGATGGCCGCCAAAAGGAAAAGCACCGGCCGCCTTGTCGACCGTACGCGGCATTCGCTGAACGACCGCGGCCATCGGCCGGGGCGGGCACCGCCATCGGTCTGGCTTCTGGCGAGACGATGACCAGCCGGTGGGCCCTGTGCTGGTATGGAGAAATGGAACTGCGGGAACTCCGAGCCTTCGTCGCCGTCGCCGAGGAGCGCGGCATGTCCGCCGCCGCCCGTCGGCTGCACATGAGCCAGTCGGCGCTGTCGCAGACGGTGAGCGGCCTGGAGCGGCAACTAGGACTGAAACTGCTGATCCGCACAAACACCGGCGCCCGCCCGACCGAGGAGGGGGAAGTCCTGCTGGCGGAGGCCCGGGCCGTGATCGCCCGTCACGACCAGGCGATGCGCACCATGGCGGGCCTGACGAATCCGGGATGCGGGCTGCTGCGCATCGGCATCCCTCTGGAGTTGCCGTCGGAGCTGCTCCGACCGGCGATGGAGCAGGTGGCGGTCACCTGCCCCGACACCCGCGTACAGGCCCGCCACCTGTCGTCCGCGGCTCAACTGGAAGCCCTGCGCGCCGGTGAACTCGACATCGGTCTGCTCCGGGAACGCCCCGCGGATCCCGACCTCGACGCCATGCTGGTCGTCACGGAGAGGCTGGGCGTGCTGCTGGCGGCAAGCGTCGCCGCTGAACTGGCGGACGACACGGGAGTGCGCCTGGAGACCCTCCGGGGGCTGCAGTGGGTGAGCTTCCCCCGCTCCGGCAGTCCCGCGTGGTACGACGAAGTCACGTCCGTGCTGCGCAGTTTCGGCCTCGACCTGGGACCGGAGCCACCGCAGGACCAGTCGTTGATCGCCGAGGTCAAACTGGCGGCCGTCGGCACGGAGAAGGCGTTCGCTCTGGCCCCGCCCCACTGGTCCCAGCCACTGCCCGAGAACGTGGTCTGGAAGCCGCTGCACCAGCATCCCCTGGTCCGGCGCACCTGGGCGGCCTGGCCGACCCACTCCCGGCGACGCGACCTGGCCTCTTTCATCACGGCACTTCCGACGACGGATCTTTGACCGGCTCGCTCGCCGTCCGAAACTCCTTCGAACCACTTGACTGCCGCGACGGCATCGCGACTCCCGCCATCGGAATTAATGGACGCGGCTATTAGCTAATTCGATTGCCGCGCTTTCCAGCAAGCGAGAGTTCGAAGCCATCAACAGGCCTCTGAACTGGGATAATGACAGCATACGAACCGTGAGCGCCCGCCTCTACGAGCAGTGAGCAACGGGAAAATCGGGCCCCCGAGAAAAACGCAGCAACGCACTCCACGGAAACCTTGCGTACGTTGTGTCACGCAACCCGACTTTCCAATGGAGTGTTTACCGTGAATTCTTCCTACCTCGCCGGCAACGTCGCACTGGTCACCGGGGCGACCAGCGGTATCGGTGCGGCGACCGCGGCCCTCCTCGCCGAGCGTGGAGCGCATGTGCTGGTCGCCGGACGGGACGCCTCGCGCGGCGAGTCCGTGGCCGACGCGATCCGTTCGCGCGGCGGCAAGGCCGACTTCCTGGCCGCCGACCTGACGACGGCCGAGGCCGCACGCGATCTCGCGCGGCGCGCGACCGACATCGGCGGCGCGATCGACATCCTGGTGAACAACGCCGGCATCTACCCCTTCGGCCCCACCGCCGACACCGCGGAGGAGCAGTTCGACGCGGTGTACGCACTGAACGTGAAGGCGCCCTACTACCTCGTGGCCGAGCTCGCGCCTGCCATGGCGGAGCGCGGCCGCGGCTCCGTCATCAACCTGAGCACCATGGTGGCCGATTTCGGTATGGCGGGCATGGCCCTGTACGGGTCGAGCAAGGCCGCCGTGAACCTGCTGACCAAGTCCTGGGCGGCCGAGTACGGTCCGCGGGGCGTGCGGGTCAACGCCGTCGGGGTAGGGCCGACGCGGACCGAGGGAACGGCCGGACTGGGTGACGGCCTGGGCGATCTCGCCGCCCAGGCTCCTGCGGGCCGGCCGGCGAGTCCGGAGGAGATCGCTTCCGTGATCGCGTTCCTGGCAAGCGAAGCGGCTAGCTTCGTGCACGGTGCGATCGTCCCCGTCGACGGCGGTCGCGTCGCCGTCTGAGCCGTACGGCGGCAGTGCGGACAGCAGGGACGGGAAGGGCCCGGCGCAGCGGACGAGTGGTCGCTGCGCCGGGCCCTTCCCGGTTTGCCGGGGCGACGGTGCGGCGCGGCGGCGCGCCCGATGAGGTGTCGTGAGCCGGAGGACCTAGGCGTCCCGCCGATCCCCCTTAGGTCAGCCGTTGTTCGCCGCGTGGTGCCGTCGGTAGTGGCGGGCGACGCGCACGCGGTTGCCGCACGCCGGGGAGCACCACTCCTGGCGTGCGGCCTTCTTGGCGAAGAAGAGCAGGCAGTTGGGCGCCAGGCAGGGGCGCAGGCGGTCGAGGTCGGGTCCGGTGAACAGTTGGACACCCTGGTGCGCGATGAGCTGTACGGCCAGGAGCGCCGAGGTCTCCGAACCGCGGTACGTGCGTGAGGGCTTCCCGGCGGCCGGCCAGACGAGCTCGGGCCACGCCTGGGCCAGAGCGTTCAGCGTGCTGATCGCCTCCGGCCGCGCCAGCTCCGGTGCGGTGGCCGGCGGACGAGGATCGTCGGTGGTCTCCGCCGCCAGCAGGCGCAGTGCGTCGCGCAGCGCACGGAGCGGTCCGGCGGCCGAGCGCGCGGAGGCTTCGTCGAGCGGGTGGGCCGGAAGTCCGGTCTCGGCCGTGACGCGGTCCGCAACCGCACGCAACCAGCCGGCGGCGTCGGCATCGTCGGCGAGGGCGTCGCGGGTGCGGCCTCGGTCGACCGTGACGGTGTTCATCAACTCGACCGGCAGCGGCTCCCCCAGCAGCACCGCGCTTGTGCTCGCTCCCTCGGACATCATGCCTTCGATGATACCGGGCTAATGGGCGAAGGCCACTCCAGCCATTTGACAGTCACCGATTGCCGCGCGATAGTCCTAACGGCCAGCAGTCTTTGCGACCATTAGGATCGCATCCCATCAAAGGAGACCGCCATGTCGGCGCTGCCCCAGATCAGCCCCACCGAAGCCAGCGGCGATGCCGCGCACCTGCTCGCCGAACTCAAGAAGAGCGTCGGGTCCGTCCCGAACATGGCCAAGGCGATGGCGAACAGCCCGGCTCTCCTCAAGGGGTGGATGGGCCTGTCCGACGCCCTCGCCGGAGGCGTCCTGCCGACCGCCATCCGTGAGCGCCTCGCCCTGGCCACCGCGGAGCACAACGGCTGCACCTACTGCCTCTCCGCCCACACCTATCTCGGCACGAACGTCGCCAAGCTCGGCAAGGACGAAATCGAGCGCGCACGCCAAGCCGAATCCGCCGACCCGCACGCCGCGGCCCTGCTCGCCCTCTCGGAGGCCATCGCCCGAGGTCACGGCACCATCGACGCGACCGTCCTCGAGTCGGCCCGAGCCGCAGGCGTCACCGACGCCGAGATAGCGGAGGTCGTCGGCAATCTCGCCCTCAACATCCTCACCAACTACTTCAACCTCGTCGCCGACACCGACAACGACTTCCCTCCCGTGACCCCCCGCGCGCGCTCCTGACGACCGCGAGAACGGCAAAAGCTGCGCGGGACTCCCGACGGTTGTTCCGTTGAAATACGGCCGAACGCCCTACGGCCCAGTGAAGTACGACCAAGCGCCCTACGGCCCAGGAGGGCGCTGCCGCATCACCCCGTCGCCTCAGGTGACACCGGCATGGGGTCCAGAACCCGGCCGGACACGGACGCCCGGCGATGCGACACAGCTCAACAGCTCCGATGACGAAGCGAGGCAGCAATGACCCAAGCAACCCCGACCCCGGGAAACGGCACCTACGACGTGATCGTCCTCGGGGCCGGTCCCGTCGGGCAGAACGTCGCCGACCGCGCCCGTGCCGCCGGGCTGAGCGTGGCGGTGGTGGAACGCGAACTCGTCGGCGGTGAGTGCTCGTACTGGGCGTGCGTCCCCAGCAAGGCGCTGCTCCGCCCGGTGATCGCCGTCGCCGACGCCCGGAATGTGGAGGGTGCGCGCCAGGCGGTCACCGGCCGGATCGACGCCGACGCGGTGTTCGCCCGCCGCAATCGCTACGTCACCGACTGGGACGACAGCGGACAGGCCCACTGGGTGAAGTCCATCGGCGCCGAACTGTTCCGCGGCCAGGGCCGTCTCGACGGACCTCGGCGCGTGACCGTCACCCGGGACGACGGCACGCGTCAGACACTCACCGCCCGGCACGCGGTGGCCCTGGCCACCGGCAGCCGGCCGGCCCTGCCTGACCTGCCCGGCATCGACGAGGCCCGGCCCTGGACCAACCGGCAGGGCACGGACTCCAGCACCGTGCCCGGGCGACTGGTCGTCATCGGCGGCGGAGGCGTCGGCGTGGAGATGGCCACCCTCTGGCAGGGCCTGGGGTCCCACGTCACCCTGCTCGCCCGTCGGGCCCTGCTGCCCCGCATGGAACCCTTCGTCGGCGAGCTGGTCGGCCAGGGCCTCACCGAGGCGGGAACCGACGTGCGGATCGGCACCCAGGTCACCGCCCTGCGCCGGCCGGACCCCGAGGGCCCGGTCACCCTGACCCTCGACGACGGCAGCGAACTGGAGGCGGACGAGGTCCTGTTCGCCACCGGACGCACCCCCGCCACCGACGACATCGGACTGGACACGGTGGGGCTCACCCCGGGCTCCTGGCTGGACGTGGACACCACCGGTCTCGTCCGCGGTGTGGACGACGAGTGGCTCTACGCCCTCGGCGACATCAATCACCGCGCCCTCCTCACCCACCAGGGCAAGTACCAGGCCCGCACCGCGGGCGACGCCATCGGCGCCCGCGCCGCCGGCCGCCCACTGGACGACGGCCCCTGGGGCGACCACGCCACCACCGCCGACCAGCACGCCGTCCCCCAGGTCTTCTTCACCACTCCCGAAGCCGCCGCGGTGGGGCTCACCGCCGAGCAGGCGGAACGGGCCGGGCACCGCACCCGCACCA
Source organism: Streptomyces sp. NPDC107471 (assembly GCF_055582845.1). Lineage (NCBI taxonomy): Bacteria > Bacillati > Actinomycetota > Actinomycetes > Kitasatosporales > Streptomycetaceae > Streptomyces > Streptomyces sp. NPDC107471. Next base: position 170,143 of record NZ_JBVJPC010000015.1, read on the forward strand.
TCGACCTGGACCTCAACGCCGCCCAAGGGGCCAACCTCTTCGCCGACGACTACCAGGGCCACGCCCGCATGGTCGTCGACCTCGACCGGGACATCCTGCTCGGCGTCACCTTCGTCGGCCCCGGAGTGAGTGAACTGCTGCACTCCGCCACGATCGCCGTGGCGGGCGAGGTACCGCTCAAACGCCTGCGGCACGCCATCGCACCCTTCCCGACGGTCAGCGAGATCTGGCTGTTCCTCCTCGCCGCGTATCAGAAGGCCGCGACCTGACGTCTCTCACCTGGAACCCTTCAGTTCCCCCCTGCCGGACCGGTCCGGGCCATCCCACCGCGGCGCGTGCTTCGGCGGGCGACTCTCCGACTCGCCCGTGCGGTACCCGTCTACGTCCGGTGGCCCGCCAGACCCCGACTGCGAGCTGCGAAGTCCCGCGCTGGTCCCTCAGCCGTCGGAGATCAGTCCCGCCGGCCCCAGTCCAGACGGTCGGCCAGACCGGCGGCGGTGAAGGCGGCGACCAACTCGTCGCGACCCTCGGTGAAGTGGGCCCAACTGTTGTAGTGGACGGGTACCACGCGGCGGGCGCCGAGGAGTTGGGCGGCCTCGGCGGCCTGGGCGCTGCTCAGGACGATCAACTGGTTGTCGAAGAGTTCGGGGAAGCGGGGGGCGCCGGCGAAGAGGAGCGCGGTGTCTACGGGGGCGAAGCGCTCGGCGATCTCCTTGACGACGTCGAGGGAGGCGTTGTCGCCGCTGACGTAGACGGTCGGCAGGTCCTCTCCGGTCAGGACGAAGCCGACGACCTGTCCGGTCACCCGCTCGACCTGCTCACGCGGGCCGGGACCGTGGATGGCGGGGACGCCGGTCACGGTGACCGTGCCGCCGTCGGGGCGGTTCAGCTCGACGGATTCCCAGTCGGCCAGCCCCTTGGCCCCGCCCTTGAGGCGCTGTCCGCCGCCGGGGGTGGTGAGGATGAGCTCGATGTCGGCAAGCAGGGCCCGGCCGGACCTGTCCAGGTTGTCAGGGTGCTCGTCGTGCGAGAGCAGAACCACGTCCACGGAGCCCAGATCGGCGGGTGCCCCGCTGGAGGGGGCGGTCTTGGTGAGGAACCGGCCGTCGGGACGGACGTAGTCGCCCGGGGCGTCGAAGGTCGGATCGGTCAGGAAGCGCAGACCGCCGTACTCGAACAGGGCCGTCGGACCGCCGAAGACCCGGACGGGAAACGGGTGCGTTGCCGCGGGAAGGGAGGACATGAAACACCTCACGGATGAGAGTCTTTTAACCGTGAGATGACCGTAGTCGCTTCTCACGGATACACGCAAGCCTTACCATGAGATACATGAAGGAGACCGTGATCGACCAGCCCGGCCTGCCGCCCGCTCAGGGCGAGGAGGAGCACCTCTCTCTCGCCCTCGCCAACAGCGCAATGGCGCTGACGGGCGGACACACGGTCGATCTCCTGGGCACTCCCGCGCAGGCGAACCACTGGCTGACAGAACGCGGGCTCGCACCGGTCGACGCCGGCATGCGGGAGATGTGCGCGACACAACTGCGCTCGCTGCGCGAACAGATCAGGTCACTGTTCGCCGCCCGCGCCGAAGGGCTGCCGGCCCTCCCCGCCGCCGTCAGGGCCGTAAACGACGCGATGACCCGCGTTCCCACCGCCCCGCTGCTGCAGTGGGACGACAAGACCGGCCCCTACCGCTCCACCCCGCACCCGACCACTGCGATCGTCGACCACGCCCTGGCCACCCTCGCCGCCGACGCCGCCGACCTGCTCACGGGCCCCGACGCGGACCGTCTCACCGCCTGCGGCTCCGCCCCCTGCAACCGCTACCTGCTCCGCCACGGCCGCCGCCACTGGTGCTCCACCCGCTGCGGCGACCGTGCACGCGCCGCCCGCGCCTACGCCCGCCGCACCGCCTCCCCATGACCCCGCGCGCCCTCTCCGGCATCGGCCCTCGCGGCCGTCCGTCCGGACCATACGCACACTCCGGCTGACCGGGCGCCAGCAGCCCTCCGCCGACATGCGCCTCGCGGACCAGGGCACGGCTGCCGGGAAACGGCTTCTCCTACGCAAGCGACTCTGAACCGACGTCCGCCACGCCCAACGCCCGCCCGGCGCCGACGAGTTCACAATCGCCCCCGGACAGTGGAACACCCAGCTCCGCCCCGCTCCCGGCGCCTCGCGTCACCCAGGGACGGCCGTCCGAGTGCGCCCGCGTACCCCTGGTGTGAGACTGCTGAGGCATGGGCGCCAGACGGCACGCGACCTGAGGGAGGCGGAACGAGGTGACGATGCCCGAGGCCGGTGACGACCAGTTGCACCAGTTCCTGGCCGACTCGGCCAACCGGACCGTCGACCTCACCACCGCCATGGCCCGGTGCACCAAGGCACTCGGGCTGCATCACTCGGTGGCCTACCTCGCCGACATCCAGCAACGCCACCTGGTCCCGCTCACCGATGTCACCGCGACGCTCCCCATCGACGACTCCCTGGCCGGCTGGACCTACCGCACCCAGTCCCTGCGGGTCGAGGCCGCGGAGTCCGGCGCGATGATGGCCTGGTTCCCCCTGCTGGACGGTGCCGAACGACTGGGAGTGCTGGCCGTCTACGGCCCCTCCCTCACCGCCGCCTCCCTGAACCGCGGCAAGGCCCTGGCCACCCTCGTGGCGATGATGGTCACCTCCCGGCGCACCTTCAAGGACTCCTACGTCCAGCGCACCCGCACCAAACGCATGCAACTGCCCTCCGAGATGCTGCGGGCCTTCCTGCCGCCCCGGACGATCGGCAACACGCGCGTGGTCTCCACGGCCGTCCTCGAACCCGCCTACGAGATCGGTGGCGACGCCTTCGACCACGCCCTCACCGAGACGACCCTGCACGCCACCGTCCTCGACGCCATGGGACACAACCTCGCCTCCGGCCTGACCAGTGCCCTCTCCCTAGCGGCCTGCCGCAACGCCCGCCGGGTCGGAGCCGAACTGCCGGAACTGGCCCGGACCGTGGACGAGGCCCTGGCCCAATGGCTGCCCGACCAGTTCTGCACCGGCGTCCTCGCCCAACTGGATCTCTCCTCGGGCGTTCTGCGATGGTGCAACTGCGGACACCCCGCACCCCTGCTCATCCGCGACCAGCGGCTGATGGAGGGCGCCCTGGAAAGAGACGCCGCCCCCCCGCTGGGACTGCCGTTCCTGCTGAGCGACCGCGGCCGCAGGATCCACGAGGTGACCCTGCGGCCGGGCGACCGGGTACTGCTCTACACCGACGGTGTCACCGAGGCCCGTACCCACGACGGGGAGTTGTTCGGGCTCCAGCGGTTCGCCGACTACGTCATCCGCGCGACCGCCGCGGGGGAACTGGCCCCGGAGAGCCTGCGGCGGCTGATCCACTCGATCCTGGACGTGGAGACCAGCCGCCTCCGGGACGACGCGACCATCATGATGCTGGAGTGGCAGCCGCGCACCCAGTGACCCCCACCGGGCAACCTGTGCAGGAAGCCGCCTGCGTGTGTCTCGTGGCTCAGCGGACCGTGCGGCTCACCCGGTGTGGATCTCCAAGGCGGCACGCACGGCGGACTCCACGGCCCCCTCGATCCACGCCGGCTTGACGGACGTATGGTCACCCGCGAAGTGCAACGGGCCTTCGCGCACGGGGATGACGGGCAGCAACTCCGTGTGCTGTCCGGGCAGGAGCACCGACGCCTCCCCGTAGGCGTACGGGTCACGCAGCCAGCTCTGCGTGCGGCCCCCGCCGGTGTAGAAGACCTCGATGCGCTGGCCGTACACCTGCTGGAGGCCGCACAGCGCGTGCGGGTAGCGTGCCTCGTCGTCCAGGGAGTCCCAGCGCAGCGCGTCGTCCGCCCAGCTATAGGAAGCCAGGACCACTCCCCCCGCGCTGCCCGGCACGGGATGGGAGGGATGGAACATGAACCGGTTGGCGTTGTCCGACACCGAGCCGCCGCCCACGACGTCGACCGCTTCCGGCTGGTCGCGGGCGATCGCCCGGTTGGCCGCGTAGTGGGTGCGCTGCCCCGCTGTGATGTGCCCGGCGGGCACGGAGGGGTGGGCGCCGAGCAGGCTGCCGTCGGTGGCGGCGCGGCCCGTGCGGTAGGCGTCGTACAGACCTCGGTCGACGGCGTTCAGCTCGCGCTTCCAGTCGGCCTCGTCGAACTCCCACCAGCGGCGGCTGAACTCCAGCAGCACCTTGGTCGCGCTGTCGTAGTGCAGTTCGCAGACCGCGCGGCGTTTGCCGTACGACATGGGCGGGGCGATCTGCACGTGGCGCAGTCCGGAGAACGGCACCGTGACCACGGCGACGTCCGCAGTGAACTGCTCGCGTACGACGGGTCCGTCGCGGCCCTCGGACACGGTGTCCACCCACACGTGCCGGCCCTTGCTCCGGACGTGCCCGGCGTCCGGTGAAGGGCGGTCGGGGTGGTGGTACTCGATGCGCGTGACCCGCCGGTCGAACCGCACGTCCTCGCGCACGCGTTCCAGGAGGGCGTCCGGCAGCACGGCCGTGCCGCCCTGCAACTCGTAGAAGGGTGTGTCGGGGCTGATGAGGGAGGAGCCGATGAAGCTGTGGATGAAGGACAGGGGAAGGCGTGAGGTGAGGTTCTCCAGGGTGCCGATCAGATCGATGGTCCGCTCGTCGAAGCCGGCGTGCTCGGTCAGGAAGCGGAACATCGACCAGTCACCGAACCGCTGCACGACGCGGGCCCAGCCGCGCACCCGCTCGGGCAGCGGCTTGTCGACCCGCTTGCCGTCGCCATTGACGTAGCTGAACTCGTCGCGCACCGGGTCCAGGACGGAGCGCAGGATGGCGGCGGCAGGGGTGTCCCAGAGGGCCCGGGGAACGCCGAAGGACCGGTTGATGCGCCGGGGTGCGCGGGCGTAGTCGGCGCGCCGCACGCGGATCCCGTTCACGTGGATCCAGGTCCGGTTGGCGGGACGCCCGTCGTGGTCGACGTCCACGTAGTGGAAGCGCCGCTTCTTCAGGCCGAACTGGTCGATCAGTTCCATCACCAGGGGATGGCTGCCGGGGATGCGCATCGCGCCCGCTTCGGCGTACTGGAGCGGATCGACGAAGGGCTGCTTCGCCTGTTCGTGGCCGCCGTTGCGGAAGGTCTTGATGCGTCCGCCCGCGCGGTTGCCGTTGGCCTCCAGGACCGTCACACGGTGACCTGCCTTCTTCAGCAGCCAGGCACTCACCAGCCCGGCCGGACCGGCTCCGATGACCAGGACGTCCTTCGGACGGGCCCGCCGCTGGGTCGGCAGCCCCTGCTTGAGGATGCTCTCGTAGCGCGGGACGAGAGGGCGGTTGTCGGGGTCCAGCACCAGCAGGGCGCGAGCCACGGCCAGGCATCGGTCGAAGTCGGCGCCTCGGGGGGCGCTCGGAGCGGTCGGTGCGGGCAGGGCCGCGGAGACGCCGCCGGTCAGGGACGTCGCCACCGTGGCCGTGCCGGCCACCGCCGCGAAGCCGCGCCGGGACAAGCTGCGGCCTGAGTGCACCACCGCGTGATCTTCAGTCATGCCGGTTTTGTACCGGTGGCCGTGACCTGGCGTCCGCCCTCCGCAGTCGCGTTGACTCGAAGGAGCGAAAACCACGACAAACCCTGACGTCGGGCACGTCAGTCGGCGTGGGCGGCTCGGGAACCCCGAAGGGATGAATGCGGAGCAAACTCCCTTTGCCGCCACGACAAGTCCCCCACACTGCCACTGCGTATTCGCATCCGTGCGCTTCGGCGAACCCACGGTCGCGCGGCCAGGCGGCGTGCCGCGCAGACCTCCCGGGAGTGCGGGTCGGTGGAGGGGGAAGGGTGGCGCAGCGGCCCACTTGGTTCGGTGACAGAGCCCGTTACTGGTTCGACAGGACGCTGGCCCGCGGTGCTCCCGCTCTCGTCGGCTGGATGGCGTTGTTGTGTCTGGCCATCGTCGTCCCGGCCAGCGCGGTGCTGGTGTGGACCGACCCCGACGCCCCGGTGCCGCTGGCGGACCGGCTCGCGGAGGTGTGGCGCCTCACCGGGGAGACACTGCGGCTGGGCGGTGCCACGGGGGCGCCGTTGCGCGTGACCATGTCGGTGCTGCTCGCACTGGTCGCCCTGCTGTACGTCTCGACGCTCGTCGGCCTGATCACGACGGCGCTCACGGAGCGGCTCACCGAGTTGCGACGGGGCCGTTCCACCGTGCTCGAACACGGGCACGCCGTGGTCCTGGGGTGGTCGGAGCAGGTGTTCACCGTGGTGAGCGAGCTGGTGGCCGCCAACGCCAACCAGCGACGCGCGGCGGTGGCCGTTCTGGCCGAGCGGGACAAGACGGCCATGGAGGAGGCCCTGTGCACGAAGACCGGCCCGTCCGGCGGTACGCGGCTGATCTGCCGCAGCGGTCCCACCACCGACCCTGCCGTGCTCAGCCTGACCAGCCCGGCCACGGCCGGTGTCGTGCTGGTCCTGCCCCAGGACGAGCCGGACGCCGACGCCGAGGTGGTCAAGACGCTGCTGGCGCTCCGGGCAGCCCTGGCCGGGGAGGCGACTCGTCCGCCTGTCGTCGCCGCCGTCCGGGACGACCGCTACCGTCTGGCCGCCTGTCTCGCCGCCGGACCGGGGGGCATCGTCCTGGAGAGCGACACCGTCACGGCCCGGCTGATCGTGCAGGCCACCCGCCGGCCCGGACTCTCCCTCGTCCACCAGGAACTGCTGGACTTCGCCGGGGACGAGTTCTACCTGATCTCCGAACCGGCCCTGGCAGGCCGGCCGTTCGGCGACGCGCTGCTGTCCTACCCGACGTCGAGCGTCGTCGGGATGATGCGAGACGGCACCCCCCTCCTCAACCCGCCGCCGCAGACGCCCGTCTCCTCCGACGGCGTACTCATCGTCATCACTCGTGACGACGACACGGCCTGGTCGGACGACTGCGAGAAATTGGTCGAGAAGGCGGCGATGGCATCCGGCCCTGCGACGCCCCCGCGGCCGGAGCGCGTTCTCCTGCTCGGCTGGAATCGCCGGGCACCGCTCATGGTCGACCAGTTACGCCGCCGCGCCCGCCCGGGATCAGCCGTCGACGTCGTGACGGACGGTCGTGAAGTGGCACTCGAGCAGGCGGGCGAGGCGGACACGCACAATGCCGACCTGACCCTGACAGTGCACCACGGGGACATCACCCGCCCCGAGACCCTGAAGCGTTTCGACGTGCACTCCTACGACAGCGTGATCGTGGTCGGCCAGGACCCCGCTCCCGGACAGCCGCAGGACGACCCCGACAACCGCACGCTCGTCACCCTGTTGCTCCTGCGCCAACTGGAGGAAGCCTCCGGGCGCGGACTGCCGGTGGTCACCGAACTGATCGACGACCGCAACCGGGCGCTGGCCCCCATCAGCCCCGGAGCCGACGTCATCATCAGCGGCAAGCTCATCGGCCTGCTCATGGCGCAGATCTCCCAGAACCGCCATCTCGCAGCGGTGTTCGAGGAACTGTTCTCCGCCGACGGCACCGGGGTGCGCATGCGTCCCGCCACCGACTACGTGCTGCCGGGACGCGAGGCCTCCTTCGCCACGGTCGTGGCCGCGGCGCGTCGGCGTGGGGAATGCGCCATCGGTTACCGGAGTCACGATGACTCGTCCACGTGTCCCGGCTACGGCGTGCGGATCAACCCGCCCAAGGCCGAGCGGCGCCGCTGGTCGGTCCGGGACGCGGTGGTCGTGATCGGCAAGAACTGACGGGCTGCTGCGGCTGGGGGCGCAGGGGTTGTCCGGCCGCGGCAAATGCGTCCTGCACCGCACCCAGCCCGCCGCGCGCGAAGCCTCCTCGGCGCGCTGCTCACGTGCCTGCACCGACGGCCGCCTGCCCTCCTTGACGAGGGGCCGCCGTCAGGGGGTCGCGGGCGTGAAGCAGCGCAGCAGTTCGTCCACAGCGCGGCGCGCGGTGCCGGCGCTCGCCGCGGGATGGAAGAGCAGGCTCCTGAGGAAGCCGATGACGAGGGTCGCGGCCGCTTCGGGGTCGAGGTCGGCACGGAAGTGGCCGCCGTCCCGGCCGGCGCGCAGGATCTCCACGAGGTAGTTCCGCCACGCGATGTCGCTGGCCTCCAGCGTCTCGCGCACCGTCTCGTCGCGCACCGCGCGGGTGTTGAGCTCGTTGAGGACCACGAACTGCTGCCGGTTGGCGTTGAACTGGTCCAGTACGACGCCCATGTGCCGCGACAGGTGCGTACCCGGGTCGAGGTCGGCGCTCTCCCGCAGGGACGGCACCTGGTCGAGGTGTCCGACGATCCTGTCCACGACGGCTGCGACGAGCGCCTCCTTGGACGGGAAGTGGTAGTGCAGGGTGGCGATGTTGATGCCGACGACGTCGGCGACCTCCCGCACCCGAAAGCCCTCGAAGCCCTTCTGCGCGATCAGTTCCTCGGCCGCCGCCACGATCTGCAGACGCCGCTGGTCACCGGCGCTTCCACCTCGCTGCTGCCTGCGCTCGCCCTGCATGATCACTCTTCCCTCGGTTGTCCATCAAGTGATTGATGGGTAGTCTGCCGGACACCGTTATCCAGCACCTGCTGGAGAGCCTATTCGGTTCGTGGAGGATCCATGGCTTCCCCGTCCCTCGCACCCGACCGGCAGGCCCCGGCCCGTGCCGGCTGGCTGGTCCTGCTGATCGTCGGGGCGGCACAGTTCATGGTGGTGCTCGACGGCACCGTCGTGAACGTAGCGCTGCCCGCGATCGAGAAGGACCTCGGCTTCGCCGGCTCCGACCTGCAGTGGGTCATCAACGCCTATGTGCTGGCGTTCGGCGGCCTGCTGCTCCTGGGCGGCCGACTCACGGACGTCGTCGCGGGCCGGACGGTGTTCCTGGCCGGCCTGCTCCTGTTCTGCCTCGCCTCCCTGGCCTGCGGCCTGGCGACGTCCCCGGGCATGCTGCTCGCCGCCCGCGCGGTCCAGGGTGTCGGGGGCGCCCTGCTCTCGCCCGCCGGACTGTCACTGGTCACCCGCGCCTTCACCGGCGGCCGCCGGGCCGTCGCCCTGGGCGTGTGGGGAGCGATCGCCGGGGTCGCCGGAGCGGCCGGAGTACTCCTGGGAGGCTTCCTCACCGACGGCCCCGGCTGGCCGTGGATCTTCTACATCAACCTGTTCGTCGGAGCCCTGGTGCTGCCCGGCGTCCTGCTCCGCGTCCCCCGCACGGCCGCGAGCGGCACCACCCGCCTCGACCTGCCCGGCGCCACACTGATCACCCTCGCCCTGGTGACCCTCGTCCTGGCCGTCGTACGCAGCGAGGACGACGGCTGGAGCGCACCGATCGTCCTGACCGGGTTCTTCAGCAGCGCCGTACTGCTGGCCGCGTTCGTCCTCCTCGAACGACGCGTGCAGCAGCCGCTGGTACCGCTGACCGTCTTCCGCCTGCGCAACCTCGCCGTCGGCAACGCCGTCAACCTGCTCCTCGGCGTGGTCATGCTGGCCACCTTCTTCCTGCTGACCCTCTACCTGCAGCAGGTCCACGGCGACAGCGCACGTGAGGCAGGCCTGGTCTACCTCCCCCTGGCCGTCGCCATCATGCTCGCCAGTGCCGTGTGCTCGCAGTTGCTCCCGCGGACCGGCCCACGGCCGCTGCTGACGGTCGGCGCCCTGCTGCTCAGCGGGAGTCTCGTCTGGTTCGCGCAGCTCGAAGTGGACTCCTCGGTGGGCGCCTACTTCATTGCCCCAAGCATCGTCTGGGGCGCCGGCATGGGCCTGGCCGCCGTGGCCGCGCTGTCGGCGGCCACCCAGGATCTGGGCGGCGAGGGCGAGTCGGGCCTGGCGTCCGGTCTGGTCAACACCACGCTGCAGATCGGCGGCGCGATCGGTCTCGCCGCACTGAGCACCTTCGCCTTCGACCGGCTCGACGACCGCCTCGCCCGTCACCAGCCTTACCCCGTCGCCCTGTTGGACGGACTGACCTTCGCCCTGCGGATCGCCGCCGTCGTCGCCCTCGCCGCCGCGGCTCTCGCCCTGGCCGTCACGCGACCCGGCCCGGCACGCGCGCCGGTCGAGGCCGCCGCGGTACGCCCCGGCGCCTGACGCAAGAAGACGTATCTGCTCCGAGCGGCAACAGCACCGGCAGGGTGTCCCCGTCGACGCAGTTCCCCCCTCTCATCTGCTTGATCAAAAGCGAGTGCATGGCGCTCACCGCACCTGGAAACGGACTGCTCATGACCTCTACCCCGCCGCTCGACGGCCCGAAGACCTGCGACGCGAGCGCGATGACGGAGATCCACCGCATGCTGCTGCAATCCTTCGACGAGGCGACCGAGCTCGTCGAAGGTGTGCGGGAAGGTGACACGGCCCATGCCGAAGTCGTCGCCGTGCAACTGCACTTGATCTCCACCGCGCTGCACGCGCACCACGAGGGTGAGGACTCCCGCCTGTGGGACATGATCGACACACGGGCGCCCGCGTGCTTCCTGCACGTGGAGCGGATGAAGGTGCAGCACTCCGAGATGCTCGTGCACCTTGAGGCCTTCGACCGGGCGGTGCCGGCCTGGCGGGCCTCGGCCGGGGCGGCCGAGGCCGAGCCGGTCAAGGCCGCGCTCGCGGGTGTGTGCGCCGCACTCGCCGCGCACTTCCCTGACGAGGAGGCCCACATCGTGCCGGTCATGGAGCACGTGATGACCCAGCCCGAGGAGAAGTGGTTCAGCAAGCACGGCCGCAGGGCGACACCCCAGGGCCAGGGCTGGAACATGCTCGGCGCCATCCTGGCCGCCCAACCCGACGGCGGCGAGGCCTGGCTGCGGAAGAACATGCCCGGCCCCGTGGGCCTGGCGTGGCGGTACATCGGCGCGCCCCGATACGCCCGCTTCCGCGCTGCGCTCGCAGGACGCCGCCCCTGACACGGTCCGCCGATCAGGCCGGGGGCGGGTGGGGCGTCGTCCGACGAGAGATGTCCTGGGCCGTGTTTCACAAGTCCCGCACTGGGCGTTCGGGGTGGTGCGGGTGGCCGGCCAGAGGGTGAGGTCGCTTGCGATCCTGCCGATGTCGTGGGTCGTACGCACGGTGTGCTCCCGGTGGCTGGTGTCACGACGGACGATCTCGAAGCCGCCTTCTTCCAGCACCGCCACGGAGGCGAACCACGGGGGATCATCTTCGTCAGGTTGGACCACGATGAAGGTGTTGTCGGCGTCGTTCAACCCGCCGATCAGTTCAAAAAGGCAGTCTTCGGAGGGGTCCTCATAGCCTTCGCCGTTTTCCGCCTCCGCGCGGCAGAAAGTAGCCCGCATCGTTGCCCCATGCCTGCCGGATGTCTTGGTCAGCAGGGGGCAGCATGGCATGACGGAGTGACGTTCCCGCCGGGTCATGGCCGTTCGCTGATCGTGACGACGTGGAAGGTGGCCTCATGGTGCAGGGCGAGCTTCGTACCGGGTGACAAGCGACCGGTTCGACTTCAGCCGGTTGCGGTGTCCCCGGCAACGCGTGCAGGCAGGTGGGCCCCGGCCTCCGGGGACGAATTCGTCCGGCACACATCTTGTCGAGACACGAGAAGCTATGTCAGGCTCCCTGACATAACACGCCGCCGAAGGCCGAGATCACGCGTGCGGCACCACCCTCTGCCGCCGCGATAGTTCCTCAGCACGCCGCCACCCAACGCCGCGACGTCAACACCCTTCATCCGCGGGGACTTTGACATCAGCCTCATGGCCCGCAAGCACCCGGCGCTGCCGAAGATCCCCAGTTCGGCGTGCGTTTACCAGGCCGCCCCGGCCGGCCTCCACCACCGCGACAGCGACGGTGACTCGACATGGAGAAGCACCCGCACCCCAAGGAATCAACGATGATCCCGTCCGACGAAACGCCTGCCGCCGCCGTAGAGCCGCCCGGCTCCGAACCCACGTCCTGCTGCGCCTGCCTCACACACCTCGATGCCGGGCATCGCCCGAGGGCGGCATCCGCTGCCCTGACCAGTGGCCTGATCGGTGGTGTCATCGGTGCCGTGATGAGCGCCCTGGCCAACTACATCGTCGTCGGCATGCCGTCCGGCCCCACAGCCAACGCGGCCCATCACGCTGTCTCCGGTCTGATCAGCGGTTTCCTCGCGGGCTTTCTCGGTCTTCTGGCATTTCAACGCAGAATGCGACGACGCGACAGCGAGGCCGGCCACGTCCTGCCTGCCGAGGGTCCGACCTTGATCGCGCCGCCGGAAGCCTCCGCCCGCTGAAGCAGCGACGGCCGCACCGGCAAGCCATTCCCACATCTGCCCACGACTACCCCGTGTCCGACGACACCACAGCCACCTGTTCCGCTCCGTCGCTTCTCGCGTCCGAACGTGAGGGCTGCCCGTCATGGCCGCCTTCGCAGCCGCAGCCACTCACGAGTTCCTGTCTCCTTCCGCGCCCGTTGCAGACTCCCTCCGAAAGAGCCGACATGTGCACTGACCCCTCCCTCCAGCCCGCCTCGTCCGCACGCTCACCCGAAGGCGCGAAGACCGGACCCGACACACCGACGGTGTCAGGCGCCGCATCGTGCAGACCGGACTGGCGGTGGCCGGCGGCTTGACGGCGTCTGGCGTGTGGTCCGCGGCGCCCGCCGCCGCGGACACGGCGGCCACCGCCTACTCCGGTGCCGACCGACTCGTCATGCTGGGCGTCGACGGCGGGCCCGTGATCAACGCCGGACACGCCAAGCCCGCCCTGGCCCTGGTGGCCGGCGGCAGCGTCTACCTCGTGGACTGCGGACTCGACACGGCCCGGCAACTGGTGGCGTCGGGCCTGGGCTTCGCGAATGTCAGGCACCTGTTCCTCACCCACCAGCACGTGGACCACACTTCCGGCCTTCCCGACCTGGTCCTGCACGGATGGACCTACGCGCGCAGCGCGCTGAGCCACCTCGCCCTGTGGGGACCGCCTGGCACCAAGCAGAAGGTCACCGGGCTCCGGACCATGTTCGATCAGGACGTACGGCTTTACGAAGCCGCCGGTGGCTTAGCCGAGTACCCCACCCTGCGTGCGCACGACGTGAAGGTACCGGGCTCCTCGGCGATCGTCCGGGTCATGGAGGACGACAACGTCATCGTGGACGCCACCCGCGTCTTCCACGGCCCCGAGGTGAAGGACGCGTACGCCTACCGTTTCACCGTCAAGGCAAGCGGCAAGGTCGTTGTGTTCTCCGGCGACACCGCCGCGCCCGACGCCAACCTGATACGCCTCGCGCGCAACAGCGACGTCCTCGTGCACGAGGCCATGGACAGCTCACTCATCGACAAGATCACTGCGTCGCTGCCGCAGGCACAAGCGGAGGAACTGCGCACTCACATGCTCCAGGCCCACTCCGACGTGTCGGACCTGCCCGGTGTGGCGAAGGCCGCCGGTGCGCAGCGTCTTGTCCTGTGCCACTACACGCCGGCTCCCCAGGCTCCCACCGTGTTCGCGGCGAAGACGCGGGCAGCAGCCGATACGGTCGGCTATCGGGGATCGATCACCGCCCCCTCGGACCTGGACGTCATCACCCTGTGACCGTCATCGGCCAGCAGGGCGCCGGCGGGTCTGTCTGGTTCTCGGCGGACACACCCGCACGGCAGCTCTCCACGGTGACGTCGCGGGAGTTGGGGAACTCGGCGCGCGCGGCGAGACGGATGTGTCCCGGTCCGGTGCCGGTGCCCCCCTTGGCGCTGGTCTCGTAACCGTTCCCGATGCGGCCGTTGCGGTTGGCCATGCGGAACGCGGCGTAGCCGCAGGCCGTGTGACAGGGACGAGGAACTGAGCCGGAACGGCCGGGTCGTCAGCTCTTCCCGAGTGCCGTGCGCAGAGCCAACGGTGTGGCGGCCGCCCATGCCTGTGGGGTGCAGGCGTGCGGGTAGGGCACGGGGCCGCCGGTCGCGGATCGGGCGTAGCCGGCGATCACCTCGGGCAGACGATGACCGTGGAGGGTCGCCGCGGCGACGAGGCCCTCGGTGACGGCCTCGACTTCCGCGTGCAGTCCGTACCGGGCGAGGCCCAGCGCGATGATGGCGTTGTCGTGGGGCCAGGCGCTGCCGCGGTGGTACGACAGCGGGTGGTAGGGCCGCTGTCCGGCGGCCAGGGTGCGGATCGCCCAGCCGGAGAAGAAGTCCGGTTCCATGAGGCGTCTGCCCGTCCGCCGGGCGTGGTCCTCGGGGAGGATGCCCGACCACAGCAGGTGCCCGGCGTCCGATGCGAGGACGTCGACCTGGCGGCCGTCCCCGTCCAGGGCGAGGGCCGGGAAGTCGGCCCGGGGCATCCAGAAGTCCGCGAGGAAACGGGCTCGCAGTCGGTCGGCTGCCTGGCGCAGGCGCTGTGCGTACGGGGCGTCCTGCCAGACGTCACGGGCCAGATCCGCCGTGCGCACGAGTGCGTCGTAGGCGTATCCCTGGGCCTCCGAGACGGCGATGGGGCCCTTGGCCTGGGTGCCGTCGGTGAAGCAGACGGCTCCGTCGGAGTCCTTCCAGTTCTGGTTGATCAGTCCGTCGGGATCGGGCTGGTAGACGAGGTAGCCGTGCCGGTCGAGGCCGCCGTCGGTGAGCATCCAGTCGACGGCGCGCCGGGCGTGCTGCTCCAGGCGGACTGCCGGGGAGCGGTCGCCGGTCGCTTCGTGGTGGGCGTGCAGCAGGATGAGGAAGAGCGGGGTGGAGTCGACGGAGCCGTAGTAGCGGCCGTAGGGGATCTGCCGGAAGTGGGCGAGCTCGCCGTGGCGGGTTTCGTGGACGATGCGTCCGGGCTGCTCACCGCTGAAGGCGTCGTGGCGCTCCCCCTGGACCGCGGCGAGCGCGCTGAGCGTGGCGGCGGCTGTGTCGGGCCGGTAGGGAAGCAGGAAGTACGAGGTCAGCAGGGAGTCACGGCCGAAGAGGGTGAGGAACCACGGGATTCCCGCGGCCGGAACATGCACCTGCTCGCCGTCGACGCCGGTGACGGGGATGGTCAGCAGGTCCAGGTCGGCGAGGCCGCGCTCGCAGGCGCGGCCGAGGTCGTCGGTCGCCGTGGACGGCTGCCGTCGCGGCTGCGGCACGGTTGCGGGGCCCTCCGGCAGGCCGGGCGGGTGGGCGCGGACGGTGAGGTGCAGGTCCGTCTCGCCGTGGCCGTCGAGTTCCAAGTGCCAGGTCAGGGTGCGCAGGGTGGAGCGCGGGGCGTCCTCGGCCGGGGCGACCGCGTGGGGGGCCGGGTCGCAGGCGAGGGCCGTGCGGGCGTGCCAGTCGGCGCGCCGGTAGTCGAACTCCAGGCCGTCGCTGGTGGGACGGACCTCGTGGCGGCTGTCGGCCTTGGCGTAGTGACGGTTGTCGGCGCGCAGTTCGAACAGGTCGGCGAAGTCGGCGTCGACCGTGAGGTCGATGCGGGCTGTGACCGGGTCGGGCCGGTTGCTGAGCAGACGCAGGTGTTCGGTCAGGGTGCCGGCGCTGACGGTCTGGCGTCGGAAGACGGTGTAGGCGGGCGGGTGGTCGCGGGTGCCCTCGGGCGTCAGGACGCTGGTGGCCGTGTCGTCCGCCTGGACTGTGGCGGGCACGAGGGGTACGGGGCTGGTGGAGTCCACGGTGAGCTGCCAGCGGCTGAGGTGGCGGCCGTCGTGCAGGAAGAGCCCGTCGGGGGCGGTGCCGTGGGTGCCGGTGATGCCGCCGTCGGTGCGCAGCCGGACGAACGTCGCGTCGCGCACGAGCTGGATGCGGGTGTCGGCCGAGGTCATGATGTGGGCTCCTCGGGGGCGTGGTTGAGCAGATCGAGGGCGAGCGCGGCCGTCCAGGAGAAGTGGCTCGCGCCGCGGGCCGCTCCCGTCACGGGGTCGAGGTACTCGGCGAAACCGGACGTGCCGGCCCGCGTGAGGTACTCCCGCTTCAAGCGGTGGGCGTCCTGGTGGAGGCCGTGGGTCCGCAGTCCGCGGTGGATCAGCCACGCCGTGTTGAACCAGGCCGGGCCGCGCCAGTAGCGGGTGGGGTCGAAGGCGGGGGCCAGCAGGTCGTAACTGGGGACCAACCGGGTTCCCGGCGCCTTGAAGTGCGGTCCGTCGAGGGTGCGGCGCAGGCCGGCGACCACGTGGTCCGGCAGGTCGGGCACGATGAGCGGGATCAGGCCGGTGACACTGCGTTCGTCCACCAGTGCGTCGTCGTGGAGGTCGCGCACGCGGAACAGGCCGGCGTCCTCGTCCCACAGCCGGGTCACCATCCGGTGGGTCAGCTCCGCGGCGCGTGTCGTGTGCGGTGCGCTTCTCCCGCCCAGTTCTTCGGTCAGGGCGGCCAGCGCGAGTTCGCTGACGACGAGCAACGCGTTGAAGGTGGGGTCCTCCACGGCGAAGGCGCGGGGTGCGCAGGTGTCGTCGTAGCCCGCGTCCCGGTAGTCGGCGGCGAGGCGGACGTAGCGGCCGTAGTCCAGGTCGGTCGGTCGCTCGGCGGGGTGGCCGTGGTCCAGGTCGGCGCGCTGGAAGGTGTCGGGCGGGGCGGGGGCGACTCGTCGGAGGGCCGCGTCCCAGCAGGGGCTGTTGTCCATGCCCGGTTCCCAGGGGTGGACGACGGCGGCCAGTCCCGCGCCGCCGAGGTCGCGACGCGTCAGGAGGTAGTCGTGCCAGGCGGCGAGCCGGGGCTGGACGCGGGCCAGGAAGCCCCGGCGCCTCGACTCCTCGGGGTCCGCCTGATGCACGAGCCAGGCGGCGAGCGCGTGCACGGGGGGCTGGACGATGCCCGAGGTTTCCTGGCCCGCCGGTGCGCCGGCCGCGAGGCCTGCCCGGGAGGACTGCCAGAAGTCGGGGCTGGGGAAGTACGCGTCGTGGGGCACGGCCGAGTTGAACACGATGTGCGGGATGCGTCCGTCGGCCCACTGTCCGGCGAGCAGGGATTCCAGTTCCTGCTGGGCCCGGCGGACCGAGAGGTGGCGCAGCCCGATGGCGATGAAGGCGGAGTCCCAGCTCCACTGGTGCGGGTAGAGGGTGCGGGAGGGCACGGTGGAGGTGCCGGTCCAGTTGTCGAAGAGGACCCGCGCCGCACCGCTCCGCAGTGTCAGGGCTGCGGAGGCGGTGGGCGCGGGCCGGTTCAGGAGGGTCGTCACGCGCCGGACCTCTTGAGGAAGGCGGGGACCGAGCGGACGGCTTCGACGGGGTCGCCGGTCAGGCGGCATTCGAGGGCGAGGTAGCCGTCGTAGCCGATGGTGTGCAGTGCGCCGAGCCAGGCGGGCCAGTCGAGGTGGCCGGCGCCGGGCTGGAAGCGGTTGGAGTCGGAGACCTGGGCGTGGCCGATGACGTCGGCATGGGCGAGGATCGCGGCCGCGGGGTCGGCCTCCTCGATGTTCATGTGGTAGCTGTCGATGCCGATGCGCACCGAGTCCAGGCCGGTGGCGCGGATGAGGTCCGCGGCCTGTTCCAGCCGGTTGACCATGTGGTCCTCGTACCGGTTGAGCGGCTCGAGGAAGAGGGTGACGCCCTGCGCGCGGGCGTGCTCGCCCAGTTCGGTGAGGCCTTCGAGGAGGATCTCGCGGTCCTCGTCGTCGCTGCGGGGCGGTTCGAAGGGCGGCAGCCGGCGCGAGAACATGCCGTACGAGGCGGGGGTCTGGGCGCCGAGTCCGCCGATCTCGGCGATGACGGTGAGCTGGGACTTCATCTGGTCGAGGGCGTCGCGGCGCTGTCCGGCGTCGAAGGCCGCGAAGAAGTGCAGCATGTCGACGCAGACGGTGGGCATGACCACGCCGTCCTTGCGGGCCTGGCGCAGTTCGTCCAGGCGGGAGGCGAAGTGGAGGTCGCCCTTGCCGCGCAGTTCGATGCCGTCGTAGCCGGCCTGCTGGGCGAAGTCCCATTTGGCTTGCAGGGTGTCTCCGGGCAGGAGTTGTTCCTGCGCTGCGGTCTTGAGCATGAGGGGCCTTTCGAGACTTTCAGAATTCCAGTACGACCTGGAGCGCCTCGGCGGGGCGCTCGTCCAGCAGGACGTAGGCGTCGGCGGCGGAGTCAGCGGGTACGACGTGGCTGACGAGGGAGGCGACGTCGATCCGGCCCTCGGCGACCAGGCGCAGGAAGGTCTGCTGGAGGCGCTCGACGGTCCAGCGGTGGGCCAGGTGCGGGGGGACGCCGCCGATCTGGGAGCAGATCAGTTGGACGCGGTTGTGGTGGAACTCGTCGCCCAGTCGCAGTCCGACGCCGTCGCCCTGGTAGAAGCCGGAGGCCACCACACGGCCGCCGACGGCGACCGAGCGCAGGGCCTCGTGCAGCGCCGGATAGGCACCGCTGATCTCGATGGCGAGATCGGCGCCGAGGCCCGCGGTGGCCTCGCGGATGCGTTCGGCGACGGGATCGGTGCGGGCGTTGAGGGTGTGCTGGGCGCCGTGCTGCCTGGCGGTCTCCAGGCGGCCGTCGAGGGCGTCCACGGCGGTGACGCGGGCGCCGTTGAGCTGGGCGAGGCGGGTGGTGAGCAGTCCGATGACGCCCTGGCCGAAGACGGCGACGTCCTCGCCGACGTGGATGTCGCCCGCCAGGACGGCGTTGTAGGCGATGGCGCCGACGCGGGCGAACGCGCCGGCCAGCGGTTCGAGTCCGGCGGGAAGCGTGTGGCCGATCATGCGCTCGGCCGGGACGATGCCCTCGCTGCGGTGGCCCCAGATGCCCCAGACCAGGTCGCCGGGCTCGGGCAGGCCGGGGGTGCCGTCGAGGTCGGGGGCGACCTCGACGACCTCGCCGACCTCGGAGTAGCCCCAGCCTGCGACCGGGTACTGGATGCCCGCCGCGCCGTCGCGGAAGAGGCGTGCCTCGGGGTCCCAGGTGCGCGTCAGGTAAGGATTCGTGCCGCGGTAGGCCGTGAGTTCGGTACCGGCCGAGATGCCCGAGTAGCGGGTGCGGACTCTCAGGTGACCGGCTGGTAGATCGGCTCTGACCTGCTCGGTTACCTCGACCTGGCGAGGGCCGGTGAATTGGACGACGCGTTCCACGGATGGCTCCGGAAGGGTTGCTGGTGCGGTTGCGTCGACAATAACCGCAACTTATGTCTTGTCAACAAGCAAAAGTGATGCTGAGATGCCTGCGCAGTAGACGTAAGTCGGAACGAGGACACGCAATGCGCACCAAGAGCCGGCGATCCAGCGCGATCGCGGTGGGCATCACCGCAGCCCTGACACTCGGGCTGCTCACCAGTTGCTCCAGCAGCACGGGACCGGGAAAGCCCGACCGGGAGATCACCGTCTGGTCCCAGGAGAACCTTCCCGACCGCGTCGCGGTCACCGAGAAGATCATCAAGGGGTTCGAGAAGAAGACCGGCATCAAGGTCCATCTCGTCGGCGTCGACGAGGGCCAGATGCCCCAACTGATCATGTCGGCCGCCGCCTCGGGCACGCTGCCCGACGTCATCGGCGCCGCCCCGATGGGCCAGGTCTGGCAGATGTACAGCAACGGCCTGCTCAACACCGACATCCCGCACCGCATCATCGGTGAACTGGGACGCAAGACCTTCAACGCGAACGCCCTGGAGCTGACCTCCGACGGCGCCACCAGCCTCGGCGTGCCCTCCGACGCCTGGCTCCAACTGCTGGTCTACCGCAAGGACCAGCTCGGCGAGAAGGGCCTGCCCGCCCCGGACACCTACGCCAGGGCGACCGCCGCCGCCAAGGCGCTCACCACCAAGGGCCGCTACGGAATGTCCGCGGCCACCGACCCCAGCGACGTCTTCACCTCGCAGAGCTTCGAGAGCCTTGCCCTGGCCGACGACTGCCAGCTCGTCGACGACCAGCACACGGTCGCCCTGGACTCCCCCCGGTGCCGCACCGCGTTCTCCACCTACGACGAGCTCGCGCGCACCTACGGCGCACCGGGCACCCAGACCGTCGACTCCACCCGCGCCACCTACTTCGCCGGCCAGTCCTCGATGATCATCTGGTCCTCGTTCCTGCTGGACGAACTCGCCGGGCTGCGCAAGGACGCCCTGCCGAGCTGCCCGCAGTGCAAGAAGGACCCGCAGTACCTGTCGCACAACAGCGGCATCGTCACCGCGATGAAGGGCCCCGACGCCGCCGAACCGGCGCAGTTCGGCGAGATCACCTCATGGGTGACCACGAAGACCGCCGAGACCGCGGCCTCGCGCGCGTTCATCGAGTACATGATGGGCACGGGCTACGAGTCCTGGTTCGGCATGGCACCCGAGGGCAAGATCCCCGTCCGCAACGGCACCGCGGCCCAGCCCGACCGCTACCTCGACACCTGGCGGCACAGCACGATCGGCGTCGACACCAAGAAGCCCTTCGACCAGGTCTACCCGCCCGGCCTGCTCAACCAGCTCGCCGCCGGCGTCAGCCACATGCGGCGCTGGGGCATCACCCAGGGCGAGGGCGCCCTCGTCGGCGCCACCAACGGCGAACTGCCCGTCCCGAAGGCCATCGGCGCGATGACCAGCGGCCAGATCTCCCCCTCCGAGGCGGCCCACGAAGCCGACGACGACGTCGCCGCCCTGCAGAAGTCCCTCCAGTAGCCGCCCGCATGCACGTCACAAAGGTCCCTTCATGACTACAGCACCAGCCGGCGCACCGCAGCGCCGGGACACCAGCACCAGGTCCACGGACCGGCCCGCCGAGCGCCGCCGCCCGATGACCGCGAGCCGCCGCGCCAACCGCGCGGGCCTGGCGTTCGTCTCCCCCACCTTCGTGGTGGTCCTCGTGGTGGTGATCCTGCCCATCGCCTGGACCGTGCTGCTCGCCTTCCAGCACGCCAAACTGGTCGACATCCAGGGCATGGGCCTGTTCGGCAACTGGACCCTGGAGAACTTCAGCCAGGTCTTCGACTCGGCCGGCTTCTGGCAGAGCCTGACCACCACCCTGATCTACACCGTCGGCTCCACCCTCGGCTCGGTCCTCCTCGGGCTGATCGCCGCGCTCGCCCTGCGCAAGCCGTTCAAGGGCCGCGGACTGCTGCGCGCGGCGATGCTGCTGCCCTACGTCGCACCCGTCGTCGCCGTCGCCTTCGTCTGGGAGGTCGCCCTCAGCCCGCAGTACGGCGTGGTCAACGACTGGGGCCGGCGCCTGTTCGGCTGGGACGACCCGATCGCCTTCCTGTCCACCCGCCAGTACGAAGTCCACCTGCTGGGCGTGCACTTCGACATTCCGCTGGCACTGCTGACCGTCATCGCCTTCGAGTGCTGGCGCTACTTCCCCTTCGCGTTCCTGTTCATCCTGGCGCGCCTGCAGGCCGTCCCCGACGGGCTGGAGGAGGCCGCGCTGGTCGACGGCGCCACCCCCACCCAGCGCTTCCGCCACATCCTGCTGCCGCAGCTCATGCCTGTGATCGCCCTGTTGTGCGTGCTGCGCTTCATCATGACCTTCAACAAGTTCGACGACGTCTACCTGCTCACCGGCGGCGGAGCCGGCACCGACGTCGCGGCCGTACGCGTCTACGACTTCCTCACCGCCCGCTACGACGTGGGAGCGGCCGCCGCACAGGCCCTGGTCCTCGCCGTCTCGCTCATGATCCTTCTGGGCTTCTACTTCAAGTTCTTCGCCAACAAGGTTCAGGAGGAGTCGTGATGACCCGCGCTCAGTTCGAGGACCGCCTCTTCGGCGTACTGCGCTGGGTCGTCATCGCCTTCCTCGCGGTGATCACCCTGCTGCCCTTCTACTACATGCTGCTGCTGTCGCTGAAGCCCATCGACGCCCTGCTGCTCGACCCGGGCTCGCTGTGGTTGTCGGCGAAGGACTTCACCCTGACCACCTACCGCGACGTGCTGCGCTCCACCGACGACGGCGGCCAGGGCTTCGTGAAGTTCCTGATCAACTCCGCGCTGGTGTCGCTCGGCACGGTCGCCCTGACCCTGCTGGCCGCGGTGCCCGGCGCCTACGCGATCAGCCGGCTGAAGTTCTTCGGCCACCGCCAGGTCAGCGCGCTCTTCCTGGCCGTCTACCTGTTCCCGGCCACCCTGCTGGCCGTCCCGCTGTTCGTCATCTTCGCCAAGCTGCACCTCTCCTCCAGCCTGGTCGGACTCGCCATCGTCTACGTCGCCCAGACCGTGCCGGTGTCGATCTACATGCTGAAGAACTACCTCGTCACCATCCCCTACTCCATCGAGGAGGCGGCGGCGCTCGACGGCTGCAGCCGCCTGCAGACGGTGCGCAAGGTGATCCTGCCGCTGGCCCTGCCCTCCCTCATGGCCACCGGCCTGTACGTCTTCATGATCGCCTGGAACGAGTTCCTCTTCGCGCTGCTCTTCCTGGCCGCGGACCCCGACAAGTGGACCGTCTCCCTGGGCCTCGCCCAGTTGTCCAACGGTGTCGAGGTGCCCAAGACCGTGCTGATGGCCGGTTCCGTGGTGCTGACGATTCCCGTGGTACTCCTGTTCTTCGCGGCCGAACGCCTGCTCACCGAAGGTTTGACCAGTGGTGCCGACAAGAGCTGAGAACACGGGGGACCAGATGCTGCCAGCGAATCAGGTCAGTGCGGGGGAGGTGCTTCAGCTCATCCGCAGCGGACGCGCCAACACCCGCGCCGATCTTCTGCAGGTCACCAAGCTGTCGCGGTCGACCATCGGTCAGCGTCTGGACGTCCTGAACCGCGCGGGGTGGCTCAAGCACACCACCGGCTCCTCCACCGGCGGCCGGCCCTCCCAGAAGATCGTTTTCGACCCGTCCCACGCCGCCGTCATCGCCGTGGACCTGGAGACCCGCCATGCCCGGGCCGCCGTCCTCGACCTCGCCGGAACGATTCTCGCCGAGCAGACACGGCCGATGCTCATCACTGACGGTCCGGACGACGTGCTGGACCGGCTGGCCGGCTGGTTCCCCGAGCTGATCACCGCGGCCGGGGTGGACGCCGAGCACATCTGCGGCATCGGCGTCTCCGTCCCCGGCCCCGTCGAGTGGGCGACCGGCCGCGTCGTACAACCGCCGATCATGCCCGGCTGGGATCAGTACCTCATCCGGGAGCGGCTGCAGAAGGCGTACGCCGAGCACGTCGGCCCCAGCATGGAGAGCGGCCCGGTCCCCGTGTTCGTCGACAACGACGCCAACCTCATGGCGCTCGCCGAGCACCAGGCCAACCACCGGGACTGCACGGCGTTCGTCCTCGTCAAGGTGTCCACCGGCATCGGCGCGGGCGTCGTCGTCGGGGACCAGGTGTACCGCGGCATAGACGGCGGAGCGGGCGACATCGGCCACATCCGCCTGCACGACCGGCCCGACGCGCTCTGCATGTGCGGTTCGCACGGTTGTCTGGCCGCCGTGGCCAGCGGCCGTGCGATCGCCGGACACCTGTCGGACCTGGGCATCGACGCGGCCTCGGCCTCCGACGTCAAACGACTGCTCGCCGAAGGCCAACCGGACGCCATCCGGCTCGCCCGCGAGGCGGGCCGTCGAGCCGGGGAAGTCCTCGTTACCGTCGTCAGCCTGCTCAATCCCGGAGTCCTCATGATCGCCGGAGAGCTCTCCGGGGCACCCTTCATGACCGGCGTCCGCGAGCTGCTCTACCAGCGGGCCTTCCCCCGGGCGACCGCCAACCTCCAGGTCGTCACCTCACGCCTGGGCGACCACGCGGGCGTCATCGGCGCGGCCGCCATGGTCGTGGAGATCCTCTACTCCCCCGCCCGCGCCGACTCCCGCCTGGCCGCCCTCGCCCCGTGAATGCCACCGGGCACCCCTCTCAGCACCCTCCGAGCACCACCAGGCCGCCCGCCCGCGGACCTGAGACAGGACACCTCGTGACCACCCTTGCCACTACCTGGACGCACAAGCCCGTCGAGGTCGGCCTCGTGGGCGCCGGGCCCTGGGCCCGTGCCATGCACGCCCGCATGCTCGCCGCCGGACCCGAGACCCGCCTCGCCGCCGTGTGGGCCCGGCGCCCCGAGGCCGCACAGGAGACCGCGGCCCCCTACCGCGCGCGCGTCGCCGCCTCCTTCGACGACCTCCTCGACCGCTGCGAGGCCGTCGCCTTCGCCGTGCCGCCGGCCGTCCAGGCCGAACTCGCCCCGCGAGCCGCCCGCGCGGGCAAGGCCCTGCTCCTGGAGAAGCCCCTGGGCCCCGACCTGACCGCCGCCGAACGTGTCGCCGACGCCGTACAGGAGGCAGGGGTCGTCTCCCAACTGGTGCTGACCAAGCGGTTCCACCCGGCCACCGATGCCTTCCTCCAGGCCGCTCGCACCTTCCCTGTCACAGGTGCGCGCTCCTGCTACCTGCACGGCGCCTTCCTGGGCGGGGAGTTCGCCACCGGCTGGCGCCTGGAGCACGGGGCCCTGCTCGATCTGGGCCCGCACCTGCTGGACCTCCTCGACGCCGCCGTCGGCCCCATCACGACCGTGCGCAGCACCGGCGACTCGCGCCGCTGGATCGAACTCACCTGTGAGCACGAGAACGGCGCGGTCAGCCAGGCGTCCCTCTCCGGTGCGGTCGCGGTACCGCGCGCCGTCACCCGCGTCGAACTCTACGGAGGACAACAGCCCCTGGCCTACGACACCGCAGACATCGACCACGAGGAGTGCTGGCCCGTCCTGCGCCGCGCGTTCGCCACAGCGGTACGCACCGGCCGCTCCGGCTCACTCGACGCGGCGCGCGGACTGTACCTGCAACGACTCATCGAGCAGGCCGCGCGCCCGCACACGAACCTCGTCCGGCCGACGTAGCGGTCCGGCTCGGCGGGTGTCCGGCGGAGCCGGAACGTGTCACCGGGTGCCGGACCGCTCCGACGGTTCGAGCGGATGCCACGGCGCGTCCGAGCGGGTGCCGACGGCGCCGGCGACGAGCTCCAGGGCGTACACCGGCCGTGCCCCCGGGACGGGGCCGACGTAGGTGTGGCCGGTCAGGTGGCACCAGGCGGGCAGGTCGAGCGGTGCCGCCGGGTCGGTGGCGACGACGTGGACGACCGTGCCCGGCGGCGCGCCGTCGATCTGCCGGCGCAGGCGGAGCAGCAGGGTGACACAGAGCAGGCCCGTCCCGTCGACCGTCAGGTCGGGCCCGGTCGGCGGGGGTGTGCGTGTCATCGGTTGTCGAGGGCGGGCCCGGTGGGCGCGTCGAACGGCAGGTCCAGGCCGCGGGCGGTGACCGTACGTACCGTGCCCTCGGCCAGGCGGTAGGTCAGGCCGACGACCGCTGTGCGGCCCGCGGCCACCTGGTCGGCCAGCTCCTGGGAGCGGTCCATGAGGAGGTCGACGGTGTGCCGGACGTGCGTGGCGATGAACTCGTCCTCCTCGCGCACCCCGGCGGCCTGCGCGGCCAGCACGCTGGGAGTGACCCGCTCGATGACGTCCCGCAGGTAACCGGGAGCGGGCGTGCCGTCCTGCACGGCGGTGCGGGTGGCCGCGACGGCACCGCAGGCGTCGTGGCCGAGGACCACGACGAGCGGGCAGCCCAGCACGCTCACCCCGTACTCGATGCTGCCGAGCACCTCGGCTCCCACGGCGTGCCCGGCGGTGCGCACCACGAACAGGTCCCCGAGGCCCTGGTCGAAGATGATCTCGGCGGCCAGCCGGGAGTCGGAGCAGCCGAGCAGTACGGCGTGCGGATGCTGGGCGGACGCCGTCCCGGCGCGCCGCACGGCGTCCTGGTTGGGGTGCTCGGGGATGGCCGCGGCAAAGCGTCGGTTGCCGGCAACGAGCAGGTCGAAGGCTTCGCGCGGGGTGGCCGGGGTCATCGCGGTGGTCTCACTCATGGCCCGCAGGTTACGTGCGAAGCCGCCGAGCGGCGGCATCGGGGGTGCGCAGGACGGCCGCGGACCGTCGGCACATGGAATGAGCGAGGACTCGTGGAGGCGCCCAGGCCGCCTAGCCGAGGCCGCGATGGGCGGCCCACAGTGTTGCGGCGCGGCCGGCCCCGTCGGCAACCAGAGCCGCCAGCTCCGGTTCGTCGGGGACCGGGAACGCAACGTATGCGCCCCGACCACCGGCGACGGGTCGGCCATAGGCTTTCACGGCCAGGTGGCCGTCCGGGAGAAGCCGGATGTTGAGTGTGGTCAGTTGGAACTCCTCACCGCGTCGCGTGTCCGTCCAGCGCAGCGCCGGCGGGATCGTGACGTTGATCGCGAGCGCACTCACTTCCAGGTCGCTGCTCATGGACGGATGATCTCACGCGGGTCGCACAAGTGGCGGTCGCGGAAGGCGGGTTGACCATGACCGCACCCTTGTCGGCCACCGTCCGTCGGGCCTCAGCGTGCCCGTGCGCTGCCCAGGACGCGTGGCAGCGCACGGCGTGAGCTGATGCCGAGCTTCGTGTAGACCTTCCGCAGGTGCCATTCCACGGTGTGCGGGCTGATGAACAGCTCCGCGCCGATCCGCGCGTTCGTCATGCCGTCGGCCGCGAGGGTGGCGACCTGCGACTCCTGAGGGGTCAGAGCCCCTGTCGGCTTGGTGTCCCGTGCGGTCACCTGCTCGCCGGTGGCGATGAGCTCGCGGCGGGCCCGTTCGGCGAAGGCGCGCGCCGGCATCGCGTCGAACATGTCGTGGGCCGTGCGGAGGTGTTCGCGCGCCTGCGCCCGGCGCTGACCGCGCCGCAGCCACTCGCCGTAGAGCAGGTGGGTGCGTGCCACCTCCACGACGACCCCGCCGCGGCCGAATTCGTCGATGGCCGTGCGGTAGAGGCGATCGGCCGCGTCACCCTCGGTGAGAAGGGCCTGGCTGCGGGCGCTCGCACCCCGCGCCCAACCGGAGTCGGCGGCGCGGGTGAGTTCGGTCAGCCGGGCCAACGAGGCGCGGGCCTGGTCGAGTTCACCGCAGCGCGTCGCGGCCTCGACATGTTCGACCAGCGACAGACCGGTGAAGTTGAAGCCGTCGTGGTCGACACCGGTGCGTGCGGCCTCCATCGCCTCCTCGTAGCGGGCCAGCCCGTTGAAGAGCACACCCTGGATGTAGCCCATGGCGCCGAGCAAGGACACCTCGCCCCGTTGCACGGCCCGCTCCTTGGCCTCCGTGATGATGCCGGCGACGACGTCCGCCTCGCCCCGCCAGGCGGACAGCACGAGCGTGGCGTACTTGTGCGGGGCGTGCCCGGTGGCCGTGGCGATCGCGTCGGCCTCGTCGATCATCCGGGCCGCCTCGGCGAAGCCGCCGTAGTGGATGTGCACCCCGCCCGCGTAGATCAGGGCCGGCGGCAGTGTGCCGAGCGCCCCGATGTCGCGGGCCACACGCACCGCGCGGCTCGACAGCGCGTCCCAGGCGTGCAGGTCCCAGGCGTAGTGGATGAACGCCTCCAGCGCGACCGGGGCCAGCAGCAGCCATCGTACGGTCGCCTCGCGGGTGCGCAGCTCCTCGTGTTCGAGCAGGTCGAGCGCGTCGCGCAGGGCCGGGACGCCCGTCTCGCAACCGTCCGCGAGCAGTGCCGCCACACCGTCCAGGAGGGCGTCCGCGGCCTTGGAGCCCGAGGAGGGCGCCCCGGACGCCCGGGCCGCGACGGCGGCGGCGCGGGCACCCGTCGGGCCGTGCACCCGGCCGGCGAAGATGGTCGCGCTGATCGCCTCCAGGTACGTCTCCCGGGCCAGCGGCGATCCGGCCAAGGTGAACTGCGCGGCCGCGTCGAGGAGCAGCGGTGCCGCCTCGTCGCTGCGGCTGCGGGCGAACAGGATCCTCGCCCGCAGCCGGGCCAGACGGGCCCGGTCCAGGGCACTGAGGGGATAGAGGTCGGCGACCGCGGCCAGTTCCGTGGCCCGTTCCGGAGCGGCGGCCGAGAAGTGCGCCTCCGCCGCCGCGAGAGCCCGGCGCCCCCGTGGCCAGGGGGCGGGCGTCACCTCCACCGCGCGTTCCAGCAGGACGGCTTCGGCCGCGATGCCGCCGCGCTGCCGGGCGCGATCGGCGGCCTGTTCCAGTCCTGCGGCGACCTCCTCGTCCGGCCCGTCCGCCGCCTGCGCGGCGTGCCAGGCACGCCGGTCGGGGTCCAGGAGGGGGTCCGTGGCCTCGGCCAGGGCCCGGTGCACCGCGCGCCGGTCCTCCGGCTCGGCACCGTGGTAGACAGCCGAACGGACCAGCGGGTGCCGGAATCGCACGGGCTCACCGAACTCGATCAGGCCCGCGGCCTTGGCCGGCGCGGTGTCCGGAGTGATGGCGAGGGAAGCGGCCGCGCGGATCAACAGGCGTACGTCGCCGACCGGTTCCGCCGCCGCGATCAGGAGCAGGATACGGGTAGCCGCCGGAAGCGCACCGAGCCGCTCGGCGAAGTCCCGTTCGACACGGCCGGCCACCGGCCCCTGGACGCCGGGGGAAGCCGACGCGTCCACCCCGTAGGCCAGTTCGGCGGCGCTGCGGCCGCGGGAGAACTCCAGGAGCGCCAGCGGGTTGCCGTGCATCTCGGCCACGAACCGGTCCCGGACGCGTTCCTCCAAGCGTCCCCCGACAGCGCTTTCCAGGAGCTCTCCGGCCGCGGCGGGGTCAAGTCCCTTGACCTGGAGCGTCGGCAGACCCGCGAGCGCCGACCGGCCCTCGGGATCGCGGACGGTGAACGCCATGGCGACCGGTTCCGCGAGCAGCCGCCGGGCCACGAACTCCAGTGTGTGCAAGGACACTTGGTCCAGCCACTGGGCATCGTCGACCAGCACGAGCACCGGCCGGGTCTCCGAGGCGCGGGTGAGCAGGGTCAGCACGGCGAGGCCGACCAGGAAGCGGTCGGGCGGATCGCCGACCGCAGTCCCGAACGCCACGCGCAGGGCGTCCCGTTGCGGCTGTGGCAGCTCCTCCACGCCGTCCAGGAACGGCGCGCACACCTGGTGCAGGCTCGCGTAGGGCAGCTCCATGTCGGCCTCGACGCCGTACGCCCGGGTCACCTTCGCCCGGGACGCCCGCGCGGCCACGTACTCCAGCAGCACCGACTTGCCGATGCCCGCCTCGCCACGGATCACCAGGACACGGGAACCGCCGTCCCGCAGGCCGGTCAGCAGACCGTCCAGCGCCGCGCACTCACGCTGCCGACCGACCAGATCAGGAAGCGGGCTGGCGATCATGCGACTCAGCTCCTCGGCGGAATCCGGAGGGGACAGCGCTCCCACAGCGGTGTTCGGAAGGATCCTCGCCACGATAACCGGGACCTCGCGCTCCCTGCCCGCGCAAACGCTGTGACTACTTCCACGCGTGAAAACACGCTGAGGTTGTCACAAATCGTGGGGCTGTCCGGTCTCACCCCACCACAGGTCGTCTCCGTCCGCGGTCGCGGGACGCTTGCGTGCGGGCCGCTCGACGACGCGGGGAAATCTCTGCGGACAGCCCTGTCACACATACCGCCCCCGTCCGGTCAGGAGGGTACGAGCCATCGCGGCCGGTGCCCAGGGCGAGCTCCTCGCAGGCCCACCGGGCACCGGGCGGGAAACAGTGAAAGGGAAAGTCCATGAAGGTCGTAGTGATCGGCGGAACCGGACTCATCGGTTCCAAGGTTGTCTCCAAGCTCAACGAACACGGCCACGAGGCGGTGGCCGCCTCCCCGAACACCGGGGTCAACACGGTCACCGGCGAAGGCCTGGCCGAGGCGCTCAAGGGTGCCTCCGTCGTCGTCGACGTCTCCAACTCCCCCTCCTTCGCGGACGACGCCGTCATGGAGTTCTTCCGCGCCTCGACGACCAACCTGCTCGCCGCGGAGGCCGACGCCGGTGTGACGCACCACGTGGCTCTGTCCGTCGTGGGCACCGACCGCCTCCAGCAGGCCGGCTACTTCCGCGCCAAGCAGGCCCAGGAGGACATGATCCGGGACTCCGGGATCCCGTTCTCGATCGTCCACGCCACGCAGTTCTTCGAGTTCGCCAAGACCCTCGCGGACTCGGCGACCAGCGGTGATACGGTCTCCGTCGCCCCCATCAAGATCCAGCCCATCTTCTCCGGCGACGTGGCGGCGGCCGTCGGGCGCACGGCGGCCGGCTCCCCGGTCAACGGGATCGTCGAGGTCGCAGGCCCGGACACCTTCATGCTGGAGGACTTCATCCGCCAGGGTCTCGCCGTCCACGGCGACCCCCGCACGGTCGTGACGGACCCGAAGGCCCTCTACTGGGGTGCCGACCTGAAGGAGTCCGACCTGCTGCCCGGCCCCGACGCACAGCTCGGCGAGACTCACTTCGCCGACTGGAGCCAGCAGCAGTAACGACGACCGCGGGGCTGCGGTCCCCCGATACTGCGGCCCCCCGATGCTCCGGCCCGCCGGACACCCACCGTCCGTCTCCCGCTCGCCCCGGCCCACCGAGCGGGAGACGGGCCTGCGGCAGCCCGCGTCCCCGCGCAAGGGTTTGCGGCAGCCCGCGTCCCCCAAGGGCCTGCGGCAGCCCACGTCCCGCGTAAGGGTTTGCGGCAGCCCACGTCCCCGCACAGGTTTGCGGCAGTTCACGTCCCCGCGAGCGCCCACCCGCCGGGCCTGCGGTCGCCGTATCCCCCGATCCGACCCGCGCCCACCGGCAGCCTTCTCGCCCGCCGTCCCAAGGAGACGACATGCGCCCCTCCCCTCCCCCGGGCGACCAGGCCTTCCTCCGCATCTCCGAAGCCCGCGGCCGATGGACCCTCCTGGCCACCGTGCTCGGCTCCAGCGTGGTCCTGCTCGGCTCGACCGTCACCAACGTCGCGCTGCCGCACATCGGCGAGGACTTCGACGCCGACCTCGCCGTACTGCAATGGACCGTCAACGCCTACATGCTGACCCTGGCGGGACTCATCCTGCTGGGCGGCTCACTGGGCGACCGCTTCGGACGACGCCGGATCTTCGTCCTGGGCATCGTCTGGTTCGCGACGGCGTCCCTGCTGTGCGGACTGGCTCCTGACACCACCACCCTCATCGCGGCCCGCGCACTCCAGGGCATCGGCGGTGCTTTGCTCACCCCCGGCTCACTGGCGATCATCGAAGCCTCCTTCCACCCCGACGACCGGCCGCGCGCCATCGGCCTGTGGTCCGGCTTCGGCGGCATCGGCGCGGCACTCGGCCCCTTCCTCGGAGGATGGCTCGTCGACGGCCCCGGCTGGCGCTGGACCTTCCTGCTGACGATCCCCCCGGCGCTGCTGTGCGTGCCCCTGGCGCTGTGCCACGTCCCGGAGTCCGTCGGCAGGCCCCCGCAGTCCGCCGTCGCGGCCGACACCCGCGCCGGCTCCCGACGGGGCTTCGACGTCGCCGGTGCGGCCTTGGGTGCGCTGACGCTCGCCCTGGCCACCTACGCGCTGACCGAGGCCCGGGCGAACGGGCCGGTCGCCCTCGCCGCGGGAGTGGGCAGTCTCGCGGCCGGGGCCGCCTTCCTGCTGGTGGAGCGGCGCAGCAGCGACCCGATGATGCCCCTGTCGATCTTCGAGTCCCGGGCCTTCACGGCCATCAACGTGATCACGTTGTGCGTCTATGCGGGGCTGGGCGGGTTCTTCTTTCTGACCGCCCTGCAACTGCAGATCGTCGCCGGGTACTCGGCCCTGGCGGCCGGCGCCGCCATGCTGCCGAGCACGGTGCTGATGCTCCTGTTCTCCTCCCGGTCCGGGATGCTCGCCCAGCGCCTGGGACCGCGGATCCCGCTCACCGTCGGCCCTCTCGTGTGCGGCGCGGGGATGCTCATGACGGTACGGGTCGGAGCGCACGCCTCCTATGTCTCCGACGTCCTGCCCGCCCTGGTGGTGATGGGCACCGGCATGGTCGTCATGGTCGCTCCGCTGAGCGTGACGCTGCTGGCCTCGGTCGAGGCCGCCGACGCGGGCCTTGCCAGCGGTATCAACAACGCGGCCGCGCGGGCGGCCGGGCTGGTCTCCGTGGCGGCGTTGCCGCTGCTGGTGGGGATGGGCCCGGACGCCTACCGTTCACCGGCCTCCTTCGACACGGCGTTCAGCCGGGCCATGCCGCTGTGCGCGGGCCTGCTGGCCGTCGGCGCGGTGGTGTCCTTCGCCCTGCTGCGCGAGACCGCGAGCTCCGCTCATCCGAGGCACGCCAGGGCGCACGGCTGGTTGATGGAACCGCCCCTGGTGTCGCGCTTCGTCCATCACCGGGTCCTCGACTAGGCACCCCGGCAAATCCGAGTCGGGGTAGGGACGCCCGGGCCCCAGGGCAGCGCGGCGGTGATGTCGTCGGCCGGTTCCTGTTCCTACGGCTCCTGCCGGCGAGGCTGTCGCGCCGCCACGCGAAATCGGGCCGCACTGGGGGTTCCAGTCCCGTCGGCATCCGTCGGCAAGGCCGCCGCGCCGCCACCGAAAGCGTGCTGCACGGGGGGTTTCAGTTCCTCCGGCGCCCGCCAGCAAAGCCGCCGCGCCGCCGCCAAAAGCGGACCGCACGGGGGTTCCAGTCCCTTCAGCACCCGTCGGCGAGGCCGCCGCACCGCCACCAATAGCGGGCCGCAGGGGGCCATTTCCATCGGCACCCGCCAGCAAAGCCGCCGCGCCGCCACCCGAAAGCGGGCCGCACAGGGGGTTCCAGCTCCTTCAGCACCCGCCGCCGCGGCGCCCCGCAACAGAGCACACTGCACAGACGTAAGCCACCGGACCACGGCCTGCGAACCCGCCACACAGTACGTCGCCTCCCGCGCCGCCATCCGTTCCCGAACACCGCCTCCCTCCCCGCCACCCAAGCGCCAGGTCCTCAAAAGCCGCCTCGGCCGTCGCAGGTCAGGTGAAGGACCGCCACGTCGTCCCGGAGCCCCCCGAACGGTGCTGCCAGCAGCGACACACCGCGTACCAGGGCATCGACGAAGGGCTGTGCCTCCAGATGCGCGAGGCGGGTCGCAAGCCTCAGCAGGCCCTCCTCACCGAGCCGCCCGCCGGCCGTACGGCCTTCATAGAGGCCGTCGGTGAACACGACCACCCCGTCCCCGTGCGACAACGCCGTCTCGCTCTCGCACCAGTCCCCCTGCCCGGGGAAGAGGCCCAGCGGCAGCCCCGGTGGCGGCTCCACCCAACGGACCCGGTCCCCCTGCCGGTGCAGAAAGCCCGGATGGCCGGCGTTGACCACCCGCAGCGACCGCCCGTGCGGCGGCAGGACCAGGGACACCACGGTCGCGTAGACCTCCTCCTGCGCTCGCTCCTCGGTCAGGATCCTTTCGAGCAGTCGCAGTTGTTCCGTCTGGCTCTGACCGCACAGCACTGCCGTACGCCAGGCCAGGCGCAGGTGGACCCCGAGGGCGGCCGCGGCGGGACCGTGCCCGGACACGTCGCCCATCACCACGTGGACGCTGCCGTCCTCGCCGCGCACCAGGTCACAGAAGTCACCGCCCAGCAACGTGTGCGCCTGGCCGGGCGCATAGTGGAACGCGGTGGTGAGGCCCAGGCCATGCAACGCCAGGTCGGGCAACAGGCCCCGCTCGAACTCGTCGGGTGCACTCAAGAAAGAGGAATCCCCATGGAGGCGGGCCTGTTCACCTCCGCAGCGCTCGTCGGCCGACACCCGCGGCCACGGAATGGGGCTGCTCATATGTGGTCGTTCCTGCGACGAGAGGAGACGGTGGCTCCGTGCACATGTGTCTGCGTTCGCGAAGGGCGCACCCTTTTCTCTCCTGCCTGGCCGGGTCCGTTCGCCCATGAGACAGGGCCCACCGTGGATCTGTGACACCACGACACTCATGCGCACGCTGTGACACGGCAGTTGGAGGACGGCAGCGACAAGGACCGACTCGCTGTCACGAAATCGGCCGCTGCACAGTCAAGAGAGAAAGGCCAGAACTCTTCGCGGAGCCCGCGCCGGTGGCCCCGCCGTCGCCGCCCACACCGGCTGAGAACGGAGCTGGAACCCATGCTCAGCACACCCAGAGAGTCGCTCACCTGGCTGGTGGGCCTGCCGTTCCGGTCGGACGGCTCCCGGATCGTCTGGCTCTACTACGTCGTGGGCGAGGCACCGGACTGCGCCGAAGCCGTGTGCGCGGCCGTGCGCAGGGCCAACAGTGCCCCGGAGCGGAACGCCCGCGGGCAGGTGCCCGTCGAACCCGATCGTGCCGAGGTCCAGCGCATCCGGCAGCACGTCCTGGGCGACTTCGTCCTGGAAGCCTGCTGACCTGACGACCGCACGACCTCACGACCGCACGCGGACGCGGCCCGACCCGCTCCGACCGTCGCCTCCGCGCTGCGCGACGCCACCTCGGCTGTCACAGGTGTGCGGGCCATCCGGTCAATACGGGGACTGGAGTCCGACACGATCCGAGGAGGACCGGGAAGATGTCCCGAGGCACTGATCCACAGACGGACCCCGCCACTGTCGCGGCGGCGCTGACGGCGGAGGCGACGGCCCTCGAAGGGCGGCTGCGCCAGCTCCGGGAAGCCGTGCACGCCGTGAACGCGCATATCGCGTCGATCGCCGATTCCCTCCAGACCTTGCACGGCACGACGCCGGCACAGGGCGGGGGAGGGCGTGGCTCCGTCTCCGCGAACGACGCCCTCCCCCGCAACTGATCGAGCAACTGCTCGCGTAACGATCGCCGCACAAGCCGCACAAGCCGTACAGGCCCTCTCAGGCCCGGGACGGTACCTCCTGCAACACCCATCCGTTGCCGTCCGGATCGCTGAACTCGGCGTAGGAGTGGTAGTCACGACGCCGCGGGTCGGGACCCTCGACCCGCTTCTCGTCGGTGCAGCGGTGGAACACACCGCTCGTGTCGTGGAAGACCCCGCTGGTTGCCACGCCCCTCGCGTCGAGTTCCCGGCAAGCCTTCTCGATGTCGGGGACGACGAGGTGAAGGCCCCGCACCGAGCCCGGCTCCGCCGCGGTGACCCCGGTCCCGAACAGGACCGAGCACGCGGATCCCGGAGGCGTCATGTGCACCACGCGATACGAGGCGTCCACGGCATGGTCCGCATCGAGCCGGAAGCCGACCGCCTCGTAGAACGCCTTGGCCCGGTCGACGTCCGAGACGGGCAGCACCAGGAGTCCCAGCTCGAACCGCATACCGCCCGGCCCCTCACCAACGGGCGTGTGGTCGGGCCCGGTTGACACGCCCTCCCCCGCGGAGCGGGTGTCTGCGCGCCGGCGGTCCTCGACCTCTTCGAGTTCCACCCGGTACAGGTCGATCCCCGGCCGTGGTCCGTGGGAGACGACGGTCCAGCCCTCCACCACGCGCCACGTCGTGTCGGTGCCCTTCAGGGGCGTCCCGTCCGGCGCGGCGGCGGCTCGCAGTTCGGCCGTCAGTTCCTCGTGCCGTTCGTGCGGAACGTGAAGGTCCAAGGTGTAGCGGCGCAGCGGCCGGCTGCCGTCCGCGCTGTGCGTGGAGGGCAGTTGGGCGGCGGTTATCTCGCGGAGGCCGCCGAGCAGGGTGACATGCAGTGTCGTCATGGCGTCATCACCGGTTCGCGTCCGTGCCGGCCCGGGAGGTCACGCTCGCTCCTCGTCGTCGTCGACCCAACTCATCAGCTTGCGGAGCTGCTTGCCGGTGGTCTCCAGCAGGTGCTCGGAGTCCTGCTGCTTGTACTCGTTGTACTTCTTCAGACCGCCGTGGTA
>NZ_JBVJPC010000016.1:0-202427 GCF_055582845.1 Streptomyces sp. NPDC107471
CCGGCGGGCAGGTCGATGACGGCGGTGACCGGGGTGGGGGTGTCGAACGTCTGCATGCGGTGCTCCTGGGCTCGTCGTCGCTGTTTCCGATAGACGAAAAGCTACGTTGCATTCACGGAGTCGGCAACATATTTATTGCGTCGACAGTTCATCAGTGCAGCTAGATACAGGGATTTCATTGCAACGAATCGAAAAGCAACGCAACGCGGATCCAACAGTCGTTGCAATAGACCGAAAGTGAACGCTATGCTGCGGTCACCAGGAACCATGAAGGAGGCCGCGATGCCGGGAGGCAGGCTCACCCAGCAGGAACGCCAGCAGATCGCACTGGGAGTGGCCGACGGCCTCGCCTACGCGGAGATCGCCCGCCGCCTCGAACGCCCCACCTCGACGATCACCCGCGAGGTCATGCGCAACGGCGGCCCCACCGCCTACCGCGCCGACCTCGCCCACCGTGCCGCCGAACGCCGGGCCCACCGCCGCCGGCAGGCCGCCCCGCGCGCGGCGCAGGCGCCCGCACCGACCCACGGCCGCGACCCCGAAGCGGTGCGCGACTACGAGGAGACGTTCACCACCGTCCTCATGCAGACGGGCGTACCCAAGATGATGGCGAGGGTGCTGACCTGCCTCTACACGAGCGACACCGGCACGACGACAGCCGCCGAACTCGTCCAGCGCCTTCAGGTCAGCCCCGCGTCCATCTCCAAGGCCATCAGCTACCTGGAGAACCAGGGCCTGGTCCGCCGCGAGCGCGACGAGCGGCGTCGCGAGCGCTATGTCGCCGACGACGACGTCTGGTACCAGTCCATGATCGCCAGTGCGCGCGGCACCATACAGCTCGCGGAGACCGCACGGCAGGGCGTGGGCGTCCTCGGCCGGGACACCCCGGCCGCCGCCCGCCTGGAGAACATCGCCCGCTTCCTCGACTTCGTCTCCGAGAGCATCACCCGCGCCGCGGACCAGGCCCGCGAGGTCCTCCACACCAAGCCGGAGCCCGCGCCGGACAGCGATCCCGCGCTGAACAGCAGGGAGACGAACTGAGCGGTGCCGTGGTCCTCCGACATGGCGTCTCCCGTCGTGTCCTGGTCACCGTGCGTATCGTTGTACCGCGCGGCTGCACTCGTCCATGGGGCAGCCGGGGAGGAGCGCCACGATGACCGTCCTCGAAGACAGGATCGCGATGGCCGAGAGCGACAACACGAGCACCCTCGACGAGATGTTCGAGCGGCTCGAGACGATGCCCGTCCCCGAGGGATACAAGGTCGAGATCGTCGAGGGGACCGTCTACATGTCGCCGCAGCGGGACACCCACTGGGAGATCATCCTGGACATCGTCGAGCAGTTGCGGACCAAGTACCCGCGCAAGCGCGTGAAGTCCGACGTGCGCATCGACTACCCGGGGCACCTCAACGGCTTCGCGACCGACGTGACGGTGATGGCCGAAGGCGCCACGAAGGCGGAGGACGGCCGCTGGTCCCACGAGGAGGTCGAATTCGTCGCCGAGGTGATCTCCAAAGGAACCGCGGCCAACGACTACGGCCCGAAGAAGGCCGCCTACGCCATGGCGGAAGTCCCCGTCTACGTCATCGCGGACCCGTATCAGGGGCGGTGCCACATCTACACCGACCCCAAGGGCGGCGACTACGAGGTCGAGACCAGGGTGCCCTTCGGCAAGGACGTGGACCTCACCGGCACCGTCGTCGGTCTCACCCTCAAAACGGATGAGTTCCCCCGCGACTGACTGACAGAATCCGCCGCATGGCGATCATCCACGACACCACCCTCAAGCCCAGCAAGCTGGAACTCCTCACCACCTGGCTGCCCTCCCGCCCCTGGTACACCGGCACCGGCGTTCCCGAGCTGACCAGGGCCGGCGGCTTCCGCCTGGACGACCCGGAGGGCGAGGTCGGGATCGAGTTCCTGGTGGCCGTCGACTCCTCCGCCCCCGAACCCCTCGCCTACCTCGCCCCCCTCACCTACCGCGCCGCCCCGCTCCCCGGCGCCGAGCACGCCCTCGTCGGCACCATGGAACACGGCGTGCTGGGCACCCGCTGGGCCTACGACGGCGTCCACGACCCGGTGCTGCGCAGCACCCTCCTCGCCCTGTTCGAGGGCCGCGTCCAGGCCCAGGCCCAGAGCGTCAGCGACACCCCCGACCACGAGGTCAGCCACTCCTTCACGGGCTCCGCCCTCACCTCCCCCGAGGGCCCCGTCGAGGTCACCGAGGACCGGGACGGCACCGGGTTCGCCCTCCCGGACGGCACGGTCCTGCGCCTGCACCGGCACCCGCGGCCCACCGCCCTCGACGGCGCGATCGGCCAGGTCACCGGGGCCTGGGAGGCACCGGACGGCACCCGCGCCCGAGGCGTCTTCGCAAGCTTGCGCACTCCCTGAGGACACGCGTGTCACAGCGCGGGCGGCTGTCTCGTCCCGAGGGGTGAGGGCACACCTCGACGCACCCCCCGACGCACGCCCCGACCAAGGAGTGGACGATGGACCTCGCGCTGTGGATCGCCGCCGGACTGCTGGCCGCCGTGGCCCTGACCGGCGGGGTCACCAAGACCTTCGTGCCCAGGGAGAAGCTCGCCGCGGCCCACGGCGGCGGGTGGACGGGGGAGGTCGGCACGGCCTTCGTCAAGTCCCTCGGCATCCTGGAGATCCTGGCCGCGGCGGGCCTGGTCCTGACCGCCGCGCTCGACATCGCCCCGGTCCTGGTCCCCGTGACCGCCGTCTGCTGGATCCTCCTGATGGTCGGTGCGATGATCACCCACGGCCGCCGCGGCGAGTCGGCGCTCGTCGCCCTGAACCTCGTCTACCTGGCCCTCGCGGTGTTCGTCGCGTGGGGCCGCTTCGGCCCCGAGTCCTTCACCGGCTGACCCACGACGACCGAGGAACGGCGATGAGCAGGACCGAGGAGTTCCAGGCGCTGCGACCGCTGCTGTTCTCGATCGCCTACCGCCTCCTCGGCGGTGTCGGCGAGGCCGAGGACGCGGTCCAGGAGACCTGGCTGCGCTACGAGGCCACCCCGACCGAGCCCCGGTCCGTGAAGGCC
Source organism: Streptomyces sp. NPDC107471 (assembly GCF_055582845.1). Taxonomy (NCBI): domain Bacteria; kingdom Bacillati; phylum Actinomycetota; class Actinomycetes; order Kitasatosporales; family Streptomycetaceae; genus Streptomyces; species Streptomyces sp. NPDC107471. The sequence goes on from NZ_JBVJPC010000016.1 coordinate 3,053, forward strand.
TACCTGTCGACCACGGTGACCCGGATCGCGATCGACGTACTGCGCTCGGCGCGGGTCCGCCGCGAGCAGTACGTCGGCGACTGGCTTCCCGAGCCGCTTCTCGACGATCCCTACGACGACCCCGTGCGGGCGGCGGAACTGGCCGACTCGGTGTCGGTGGCGGCGCTGTTGCTGCTGGAGCGGCTCAGCCCGGCGGAGCGCGCGGTGTTCGTCCTGCGGGAGGTCTTCGACTTCGGCTTCCCCGAGATCGCGTCGGCGGTGGGCCGTTCCGAGCCGGCCTGCCGCCAGCTCGCGTCCCGGGCCCGGCGCCACATGGCGGCGGGCCGGCCCCGCTTCGCGGCGGACCGCGCGGAACGCGACGAACTGGCGTCCCGCTTCTTCGACGCCCTCCGCGAGGGGGACGTGGACGGGCTGCGGGGGCTGCTCGCCGCCGACGTGTCGATGGTGGGCGACGGCGGCGGCAAGGCACCGCAGTTGGCCAGGGCGGTCACCGGCGCGCGGAACGTGTCCCGGCTGCTCGGCTCGGTCTTCCCGCGGATGGCCCGCGCCGAGGTGACCTTCGAGCCGTGCGAGGTCAACGGCGAGCCGGGCGCGGTCTTCCGTGACCGGGCCGGCAGGGTCCTGCACACCCTGGTCCTGGACATCCTCGACGGCCGCGTCCGCACGATCCGCACGGTCGTCAACCCCGACAAGCTCCGGCACCTGGGCCCGGTGGCGGACGCCTGGGCGATCCACGAGGAGGTCCGGGCGATCCGCCCGTGAGCCGGAGCGAGATCCCCCGCGGGCCCCGAGCCGAGGTCAAAACCCCACGTCCGGCCCGCGGAACGTCGGCACCCGCCGCACGCCGCCGGCCCGCTCGTACGCGTACGCGAGCCGCAGCAGGACCGGTTCGCTCCATGCCGTGCCCATGAACGTCACCCCGACCGGCAGGCCGAACGCGAAGCCCGCAGGCACGCTCACCGCGGGGTACCCGGCGAGCGCCGCGGGCGTGGACGCGCCGCCGCCGTAGGTGTCCCCGCGGATCAGGTCGATCTTGGCCGGGGGGCCGGTCGTCGGCATCACGAGGGCGTCGAGGCGGTGTCGGCGCAGCACCGCGTCGATTCCCTCCGCCCGCGAGAGCCGGTGGTTCACGGCCAGCGCCTCCTCGTACTCCCGTCGCGAGAAGTCCAGCCGCTCCACCGCCTCCAGCCCGTCCTGCCGTGCGTACCGCAGCTCCCGGTCGGCGTGCGCGCGGTTGAAGGCGATCAACTCCCGCAGGTCGCGCGGGTGTTCACCGCCCGCCTCGGCGAGGTAGGTGTTCAGGGCGTGCTTGAACCCGTAGGCCTGGACGACCGTCGTGCCGGGCAGGTCCTCCAACTGCTCGGCGGTGGGGATGTCCGCGGGGTCGACGATCACCGCCCCGGCCGCGCGCATCACCTCGATCGCCCGCTCGGCGATGTCGTCGGCGTGGTCGCTGTACCCGAAGTACACGGCCCGCGGGACCCCGACGCGCGCGCCGCGCAGCCCGTCCGCGTCCAGGAAGCGGGTGTAGTCGCGGTGGGCGTGGCCCCGGCTCGCGGCCGTCGCGGGGTCCCTGGCGTCGACCCCTGTCAGGGTGCCGAGCATGATCGCCGCGTCCCGGACCGTACGCGCCATGGGCCCGACGCTGTCCTGGCTCGGCACACCGGGGATCACCCCGCCCCGGCCGACCAGTCCTACGGTCGGCTTGACCCCGACGACGCAGTTCGCCGACGCCGGGTCGATGATCGAGCCGTTGGTCTCGGTGCCGATCCCGGCGACGCACAGGTTGGCCGCGACGGCGACACCGGTGCCGGAGCTGGACTCGTTGGGCGAGCGGTCCAGCTTGTAGGGGTTGCGGGTCTGGCCGCCGCGCGCGCTCCACCCGGCGTGGTGGGTGAGCGAGAGGCCACCCGCCCACTCGCTGAGGTTGGTCTTGCCGAGCAGGACGGCACCGGCGGCCCGCAGCCGGGCGGCGACCGTGGCGTCCCGCGCGGGCCGCAGCCCGGTCAGGGCGAGCGAGCCGGCCGTGGTGTGCATCCGGTCCGCGGTCTCCACCAGGTCCTTCAGCAGCACGGGCATGCCGTGCAGCGGCCCCCGGGGCCGCCCGTCCGCGTCCCGTCGCCGCGCCTCCCGCAGCGCGTCGGGGTTGACCTCGATCACGGCGTGCAGCAGCGGGTCGAGGCGCTCGATCCGCTCCAGGTAGAAGCGGGTGAGCCGCTCCGCGTCGAGCCGCCCCGCGTCCATCAGCGCGCGCAGCTCGCCGATGCCCAGCTCGTCGAACTCCCCGGCCGCGACATCCGCGGCCCTGGCCGGCCCCGTACCCAGCAGGGGTGTGGCCGCCGCGGCGGTGCCGAGCGCCAGCACGTTCCGCCGGGTGGCCCGGATTCCCTCCATACGTGTCATGCACGGCACGCTAGAGACGAATCCGCCCGGACTCCCTCCGGCTGTCCCCCGGTTCCACAGGGGCGCAATCCCCCCCGAAGCCCGCGCTTGCGTGGAGTCCACTCCAAGGCGTTGGCTGGACCACCATGAAGTACACGCAGCTCGGACGCACCGGACTCAAGGTCAGCCGACTCGTCCTCGGCACCATGAACTTCGGCCCGCAGACCGACGAGGCCGACTCGCACGCGATCATGGACTCGGCTCTCGACGCGGGAATCAACTTCTTCGACACCGCCAACGTGTACGGCTGGGGCGAGAACAAGGGCCGTACCGAAGAGATCATCGGCAACTGGTTCGCGAAGAGCGCCGCCCACCGCGACAAGGTGGTCCTCGCCACCAAGGTCTACGGCAACATGGCCGCGGACGGCGAGGCCTGGCCCAACCACGACAAGCTGTCGGCGCTGAACATCCGCCGTGCCGTCGACGCCTCGCTCAAGCGGCTCCGGACCGACCACATCGACGTCTACCAGTTCCACCACGTCGACCGCGCCACTCCCTTCGAGGAGATCTGGCAGGCCGTCGACACCCTCGTCCAGCAGGGCAAGATCCTGTACGTCGGGTCCTCCAACTTCCCCGGCTACAAGATCGCCCAGGCCAACGAGATCGCCGCGCGGCGGGGCGGCACCATCGGCCTCGTCAGCGAGCAGTGCCTCTACAACCTGGCCGAGCGGCGCGCCGAGATGGAGGTCATCCCGGCCGCCCAGGAGTACGGCCTCGGCGTGATCCCCTGGTCGCCGCTGCACGGCGGGCTGCTCGGCGGGGTCATCAAGAAGGAGGCCACGGGCGGGCGCCGCGCCTCCGGCCGTGCCGCCGACACCCTCGCCGACCCGGCCAAGCGGGCCCAGATCCAGTCGTACGAGGACCTGCTGGAGAAGCACGGCCTGGAGCCCGGCGAGGCGGCCCTGGCGTGGCTGCTGACGCGTCCCGGCGTCACGGGCCCGATCGTCGGCCCGCGCACGGCCGAGCAGCTCGCGTCGGCGGTCAGGGCGGTCGAGCTGGAGCTGGGTGAGGAGGTCCTGTCCGGTCTGGACGAGATCTTCCCGGGCACGGGCCCCTCTCCGGAGGCCTTCGCCTGGTAGCGCCCGGCGGGGGAACTGCGCGACCGGCCGCGACCGGCCGCAGTTCCCCTACCTGCCGAGGACGGCGGCCACCGCCACGACGACGAACATCATCACAAGCACACCGGCCATGATCCGGTTCCGGGTCTTCGGGTCCACGTGTCGAGCCTAACCGGCTCCGCCCAGCGGCCAGCGGCCGACCACCTCGTAGCGGGGCTGTTCCCCCGGCACCCCGGACCCCGGCAGGTTGCTCCGCACCAGCGCCAGCTCGTCCACGGTCCAGGTGCGGCTCGTGAACCCGTCGAGCACCTCCAGGCACGGTCCCACGTCCACCGCCTGCCGGCTGCGCGCCACGGTCAGGTGGGCCCTGTACCGCCGGTGCTCCCCCGTCTCCACCCCGGCCCGCCGCGCGGCCGCCTGTGCCCGCTCCGCCAGCAGCCGCAGCACCGGCAGCTCGCCGGAGGCCCCCGCCCACAGGGCCCGACCGTGCCCGAACTGCCCGCCCCCGCGCACGGCCAGCGGGAAACGGGCGGTCCGCCGAGCCGCCCGCTCCAGCCGCTCCGCCAGCTCCGGTACGACGTCCTCGTCGACCTCGCCGTAGAAGGCGAGCGTGAAGTGCCAGCCCGGGACGCCGGTCCAGCGCAGCTCCTCGGCGACGGGCAGCTTCCTCAAGTCGGCGACCACTGCGGCGAGTTCCTCGGTGACATCCTGCGGAGGCAGTACCGCGGCGAAGAGTCTCATGGCGGCCAGCCTGTCACCATCGGGGCATGGAGATCACCATCAGGGACGGCGGGCCCGAGGACATACCCGCGATCCTCGGCATGCTGGACAGCAGTGTGCAGTGGCTGGTCGCGCGAGGACGCCCCGGCCAGTGGGGGACCCGGCCGCTGTCGGCGAGTCCCGGGACGGTCGAGTCCGTCACCCGGTACGTGGCGGAGGGCAGCGTGTACATCGCCGAGGCCGACGGGGTACCGGCGGCGACGCTCACGCTCACCGACGCGCCCGGCGCCTACCTGGCGCATCTGCCGCCGCCAGGCGAGCCCGAGCGGTACATCCACTGGCTCGCCTCCGACCGCCGCTTCCAGGCCCACGGCATCGGCAGCGCCCTCCTCGCGCACGCCGCCGAACAGACCCGGCGCGCGGGCGTCGGCCTGCTGCGGGTGGACTGCTACGCGGGTGACGACCGCCGTTTGGTCGCCTACTACGAGGCCAACGGCTTCGCCCCGACGGACACGTACACCGCCGGGGCGAACAACGACTGGCCGGGCCAGGTACTGGCCATGCGCGTACGGCCGTAGGGCTCAGGCCGCGGGCGCCAACTGCTCCTGCGCCTCGCGCGGCACGAACCGGACCTGCGGGTGACCGCGGTGCCAGCCGACCGACAGACGCAGATTGCCGACGCGGGCCAGGACCAGGCCGATCGTCGCGGCCGCCACCGCGGCGATCGCACCGCCCACCGCGAGACCGGCGCGCACGCCGTACGCGTCGGTGACCCAGCCGGCGATCGGCGCGCCGATCGGGGAGCCGCCCATGAACACCATCATGTAGAGGGCCATCACACGGCCCCGCATGGCCGGGTCGGTGCCCATCTGCACGCTGGTGTTGGCGGTGACGTTGACCGTCATGCCGAACATGCCGATCGGGGCCATGAGCAGGGCGAACAGCCACAGCGAGGGGGCCGCCGCGGCCACGATCTCCAGTGTGCCGAAGGCCACCGCGCCCACCACCAGCACCCGCATCCGGGCGGTGCCGCGCCGGGCCGCGAGCAGGGCGCCGGCCAGGGAGCCGACCGCCATCACCGTGTTGAAGAGGCTGTAGGAGCCCGCGCCGGCGTGGAAGACGTCGTCGGCGAAGGCCGAGAGGTACACGGGGAAGTTGAAGCCGAAGGTGGACACGAACCCGACCAGGACGATGGTCCAGATCAGCTCCGGCCGCCCGGCCACGTAGTGCAGGCCCTCCCGCAACTGCCCCTTGCCGCGCGGGGCGCGCTCCACGACGTGCAGCTCGCGGGCCCGCATCATCAGCAGGCCGACCAGCGGGGCGACGAAGGACAGGCCGTTGGCGAGGAACGCCCAGCCGGTGCCGACGCCGGTGATCATGACACCCGCGACGGCGGGGCCGATCAGTCGGGCCGACTGGAAGTTCGCGGAGTTCAGGCTGACCGCGTTCTGGAGCTGGCCGGGCCCGACCATCTCGGAGACGAACGACTGGCGGGCCGGGTTGTCGACGACCGTCGCGAGACCCACGGCGAAGGCCGCGAGGTAGACGTGCCAGACCTGGACGTGGCCGGTCAGGGTGAGGACGGCCAGCGCGATGCCGGTGGCGCCCATCGCGGACTGCGTGAACAGCAGCGCCCGGCGCTTGGACAGCCGGTCGACGAGGACACCGCCGTAGAGGCCGAAGAGCAGCATCGGCAGGAACTGCAGGGCCGTCGTGACGCCGACGGCGGTGGCGGAGCCGGTGAGGCTGAGCACCAGCCAGTCCTGCGCGATGCGCTGCATCCAGGTGCCGATGTTCGAGACGACCTGGCCGGCGAAGAACAGCCGGTAGTTCCTGACCTTCAGCGAGCTGAACATGGACGACTTGCGGGACGCAGAGGTAGAAGGGATCGGTGCGGGGGCGGATTCTGCTCCGGGTCCCGTACTCAAAGTGCGTTCGCCTCCTCTTCGTGGCTTACAGGTGTGCGAGTTTCTCCAGCACGGGGGCGGCTTCGCGCAGTTTCGCCCACTCGTCCTCGTCGAGGCCGTCGACCAGGGTGGCGAGGAAGGCGTTCCGCTTGGCGCGGCTCTCCGCGAGCATGGCCTCGGCCTGCTCGGTCTTGGTGACGACCTTCTGGCGCCGGTCCTCGGGGTGCGGCTCCAGCCGGACGAGACCCTTGGCCTCCAGCAGCGCCACGATGCGGGTCATCGACGGCGGCTGGACGTGCTCCTTGCGGGCGAGCTCCCCCGGGGTGGCCCGGCCGCAGACGGAGAGGGTGCCCAGCACCGACATCTCGGTGGGGCTCAGTGACTCGTCGACCCGCTGGTGCTTGAGCCGACGGGACAGTCGCATCACGGCTGATCGCAGGGAGTTCACGGCGGCTACGTCGTCGCCATGGGTAAGGTCCGGCATCTCTTTAGCATAACTCATTACTCTGGCTAAACAAGCTGGCGCCCACGGGGATTCCCGTGACTCCGGCCACTCGTCACCCATTCGTCATCCGATCCGGCACAACCTTCGACGACGGTGACCCACCTCACACCGGAACCCCAACTACCGCCCCATTTAGGGGATTTGACGTGGTGGACAGGGCCGACCGCACAGGGTTACATCGGCTGCCACGCCCGTCGTGCCGTGTCCCGTCCGTGATCCCCACTCACCCGAGGAATCCCGCCTTGCGACACCTCAGACAGCTACGGCTCGCCGCGCTGGCGATGCTCCTGGCAGCGGCTCCGACCGCCTGGTCCGCCGCCCCGGCACCCGCCGTCACCGGCACCCCCGTCGCCGACACCACCTTCGGCTACACCGCACAGCTCGTCGTCGGCGACCACGACCGCGGCTGCTCCGGGGTCCTGGTGGCCCCCCAGTGGCTGCTCACCGGCGCGAGCTGCTTCGCCGAGGACCCCGCCACGAGCCTCGCCGTCCCCGCGGGCAGGCCGGCGTCGCCGACCACCGCCACCATCGGCCGCTCCGACCTCACCACCGGCACCGGCGCGGTGCGCCAGGTCGTCGAGCTGGTGCCCAGCGCTACCGGCCGCGACGTGATCCTGGCCCGGCTGAACCAGGCGGTCACCAACGTCACCCCGGTCGCCCTGGCCACGACCGAGCCCACCGCGGGAGAGACCCTGGCCTTCGCCGGGTTCGGGCGGACCCGCACCGAGTGGGCGCCCCTGAAGCTGCACTCCGGCGCGCTCTCGGTGGACGCCTCGGACGCGGCCACGCTCACCGTCACCGGCGCCGACGGGGTGGCCGCGTGCGCCGGTGACACCGGCGGCCCGGTGGTGCGCACGACCAACGGCACCGACCGGCTGGTGGCCCTCACCAGCCGCTCGTACCAGGGCGGCTGCTACGGCACGGACGGCACCGAGACACGGACCGGCGGCGTCGCCGCCCGCGTCGACGGACTGGCCTCCTGGATCGACGCCGCCGTCACCGCCGCCCGGCCCCTCACCAACCAGGGGACCGCCAGGTGCCTGGCCGTGCCCCGGGCCGACACGGAGAACGGCACCGGTCTGATCCAGTGGACCTGCAACGGCGGCGCGGAGCAGAAGTGGCACCTGACACCGGTCGCGGGCGGCAACGGCGACCGCTATGTCGTCAAGAACGCCAACAGCGGCCGGTGCCTCGCGATGCCGGCCGGCTCGGTCACCGACGCCACCCAGGCCATCCAGTGGACCTGCAACGGCGGCAAGGAGCAGGTCTGGATCCATGACAGCCTCGACCGGCTGCGGAACCTGAACAGCGACAAGTGCCTGGCCATCCCGGCGTCCAACCCGGCCATCGGCACCAAGGTCATCCAGTGGCCGTGCTCGGCCAACACCGACCAGAGGTGGACCTGGTAGCGGCGGGCGGCCCGGCCCCGGAAGGCCCAGGCTCCCCGCCCCGGCGGGCGCCGAAACCGGATCTTCACCCGAACGAGTGAGTCGGGTGCGGAAAGTGAACGCTGGTCCCCGGTGGACGACGACCCTCGTCTGCATGGGGACCAGCGTGCTCAGCCTGCGGATAGACGGGGAGCTGCTCGAGCGGCTCCGGGACCATGCGGCCAAGAGGGGGATGAGCGTCCAGGACTATGTGATCCGAACGCTCGTCCGGGACGACTTCGACGAACGGTTCCAGACCGCCGTCGACGAGACCGAGAAGTTCTACGGGGTCACGTGAGACCGGGGCGCGCGAGGGCGGCTCACGTCAGGCCCAGGGCCGGCATCAGGTAGTAGAAGGCGAAGACGGCGGAGACGACGTACATCGCGGCCGGGATCTCCCGGGCCCGCCCCGCCGCCAGGCGCAGCACCACGAAGGTGATGAAGCCCATGCCGATGCCGTTGGTGATCGAGTAGGTGAACGGCATCATCACCATCGTCACGAAGGCCGGGATCGCGATGGTGTGGTCGCCCCAGTCGATGTCGCGGACCGAGTTCGCCAGGATCAGGAAGCCCACGGCGAGCAGTGCGGGGGTCGCGGCCTGGGACGGGACCATGGTGGCGACGGGCGTCAGGAAGAGGGCCACGGCGAAGAGCCCGCCGGTGACCACGTTCGCGAAGCCGGTGCGGGCGCCCTCGCCGACGCCCGCCGTGGACTCCACGAAGGCCGTGGTGGCGGAGGAGGAGCTGGCACCGCCCGCGGCGACCGCGAGGCCGTCGACGAAGAGGACCTTGTTGATGCCGGGCATCTGGCCCTGGGCGTCGGTGAGCTTGGCCTCGTCGGAGACGCCCATGATCGTGCCCATCGCGTCGAAGAAGCACGACAGCAGGACCGTGAAGACGAAGAGGATGCCGGTCAGCACACCGACCTTGTCGAAGCCGCCGAAGAGGCTGACCTTGCCGAGCAGACCGAAGTCGGGGGTGGCGACCGGGTTGCCGGGCCACTTCGGGGCGGTGAGCCCCCAGGACGGGACCTTGGCGACCGCCTCGATGATCATCGCCAGGACCGTCATGGTGACGATGGAGATGAGGATCGCGCCCGAGACCTTGCGGACGATCAGCGCGAGGGTCAGCAGGGCGCCCAGGACGAAGACCACGACCGGCCAGCCGTTGAGGTGGCCATCGCCGCCGAGCTGGAGCGGCACGGTGGTCTGGGCGACGTCCGGGATGCGGGAGACGAAGCCGGAGTCCACGAGCCCGATCAGCATGATGAACAGGCCGATACCGATGGAGATCGCCTTGCGCAGGCCGAAGGGCACCGCGTTCATCACGCGTTCCCGCAGACCGGTGGCGACCAGCAGCATCACGATGAAGCCGGCCAGCACGACCATGCCCATCGCGTCCGGCCAGGACATCCGGGGCGCGAGCTGGAGCGCGACGACGGAGTTCACGCCGAGCCCGGCCGCCAGGGCGATCGGGACGTTGCCGACCACGCCCATGAGGAGCGTGGTGAAGGCCGCGGTCACGGCGGTCGCGGTGACCAACTGGCCGTTGTCGAGCTGATGGCCGTACATGTCCTTGGCGCTGCCGAGGATGATCGGGTTCAGCACGATGATGTAGGCCATCGCGAAGAAGGTGGCGAAGCCGCCCCGGATCTCGCGCGGCAGGGTACTGCCCCGTTCGGAGATCTTGAAGTAGCGGTCGAGGGCGGTCGGCATTGGATGTTCCTACGAGTAGAAGTGGACAGACGCAAACCGTTTCAGTATGAACGTATGAAGCCGGAGGAGCCATCTCCGCGCGTAGACCTGATCGCCTCGTAAGCTGTCCCCATGGCCGGATTTTTCTCGGGACCCCTCAGGCACGAGGCTCCGGAGCCCCTGGAGGGCCCCGTGGTCGCCACCGTCACCGGTGGCACGATCCTCTGGTTCGCACTCTTCCTCGTGCAGCTTCCCTTCTACGGCTGGTTCGCGGACCACGACCGCACCTGGTGGCTGTGGACCTGCCTGGCCGGGGGCGTGCTCGGGCTGTACGGCACCTGGTACGTGCGCAAGCGGGACGCGGCCCTCAGGAACGCGGCCGCCACCGACTCCGCCGCCGACCCTGCGTCCGAGTGACGAGCGCCCCCTAGTACCACGGCATCACTCGCCCTCTCCCGTCTCCTCCCCAGGTCGGAACTTCCGGTCACTCGGCGGGTGAAGCCGCAAAACCGCACGTACCGTCGAATGCATGACGCACATCGACGCGGGCGCCGCACTCGACCGCACGACGGCCCCGTCAGCGGCGGTGACCGGCCTGACCGCCGCCGAGGTCGCCGAGCGGGTGACGCGGGGCCAGGTCAACGACGTGCCGGTGCGCAGCAGCCGGACCCTGGCGGAGATCGTCCGGGCGAACGTCTTCACCCGGTTCAACGCGATCATCGGTGTGCTCTGGCTGGTCATGCTGTTCGTCGCGCCGTTCCAGGACAGCCTGTTCGGCTACGTCATCCTCGCCAACACCGGCATCGGCATCGTCCAGGAGTGGCGGGCGAAGAAGACCCTCGACTCGCTCGCGGTGATCGGCGAGGCGCGGCCGACCGTACGGCGGGACGGCACCGCGACCGCGGTCGGCACCTCGGAGATCGTCCTCGACGACCTCATCGAGATCGGGCCCGGCGACAAGGCCGTGGTCGACGGGGAGGTCGTGGAGGCCGACGGCCTGGAGATCGACGAGTCGCTGCTGACCGGTGAGGCCGACCCGGTGGTCAAACGGCCCGGCGACCAGGTGATGTCCGGGAGTTTCGTGGTCGCCGGCGGCGGCGCCTTCCGGGCCACCAAGGTGGGCCGCGAGGCCTACGCCGCCCAGTTGGCCGAGGAGGCCTCCCGCTTCACCCTGGTCCACTCCGAGCTGCGCTCCGGCATCTCCACGATCCTCAAGTACGTGACGTGGATGATGGTCCCGACCGCGCTCGGCCTGGTCGTCAGCCAGCTCTTCGTGAAGGACAACGACCTCAAGGACTCGGTCGCCCGGACGGTCGGCGGCATCGTGCCCATGGTCCCCGAGGGACTCGTCCTGCTGACCTCCGTCGCCTTCGCCATCGGCGTCATCCGGCTTGGCCGGAAACAGGCCCTCGTACAGGAACTCCCCGCCATCGAGGGCCTCGCCCGCGTCGACACGGTCTGCCTCGACAAGACCGGCACCCTCACCGAGGGCGGCATGGACGTCACCGAGCTCAGGCCCCTCCAGGGCGCCGACGAGTCGTACGTGCGGAAGGTCCTGGGTGCCCTCGGCGAGTCGGACCCGCGGCCGAACGCCTCCCTCCAGGCGATCATCGACGCCTACCCGGACGTGCAGGAGTGGCGCTGCACCGAGTCGCTCCCCTTCTCCTCCGCCCGCAAGTACAGCGGCGCCACCTTCAGCGAGGGCGACGGCGAGTCCAGTACGTGGCTGCTGGGGGCGCCGGACGTGCTCCTGTCCCCCGACGACCCCGCGCTCGCCGAGACCGGGCGGCTCAACGAGCAGGGGCTGCGCGTGCTGCTGCTGGCCCGCGCCGCCCGCGACCTCGACCATCCCGAGGTGGCCCGGGGAGCGCGGCCGACCGCCCTCGTCGTACTGGAGCAGCGGCTGCGCCCCGACGCGGCCGACACCCTGCGCTACTTCGCCGAACAGGACGTCCGGGCCAAGGTCGTCTCCGGGGACAACGCGGTGTCGGTCGGGGCGGTGGCGGCCAAGCTCGGGCTGAACGGCAGCACGGTGGACGCCCGCCGGCTGCCCACCGAGCCGGACCGGATGGCGGAGGCGCTCGACGAGGGCACGGTGTTCGGGCGGGTCACCCCGCAGCAGAAGCGGGACATGGTGGGGGCGCTCCAGTCGCGCGGGCACACGGTCGCGATGACCGGTGACGGGGTCAACGACGTGCTCGCCCTGAAGGACGCCGACATCGGGGTGGCGATGGGCTCCGGTTCGGAGGCCACGCGGGCGGTCGCCCAGATCGTGCTGCTGAACAACAGCTTCGCGACGCTGCCGTCGGTGGTCGCGGAGGGCCGGCGGGTGATCGGCAACATCACCCGGGTCGCGACCCTGTTCCTCGTCAAGACCGTCTACTCGGTGCTGCTGGCGGTCCTCGTGGTGTGCTGGCAGGTCGAGTACCCGTTCCTGCCGCGGCACCTGACCCTGCTGTCGACGCTGACGATCGGCGTCCCCGCCTTCTTCCTGGCCCTCGCTCCCAACACGGAGCGCGCGCGACCGCACTTCGTGCGGCGGGTGATGCGGTACTCGATCCCCGGCGGGGTGGTGGCGGCCGTCGCGACCTTCGTGACGTACCTGATCGCCCGTCACCACTACACGGGTTCCGGCGCCCTGGACGCGGAGACCAGTGCGGCGACCCTGACCCTGTTCCTGATCTCGATGTGGGTGCTGGCGATCATCGCCCGCCCGTACACCTGGTGGCGCCTCGCGCTGGTCGCGGCGATGGGCCTCGGGTTCGTCCTGGTCCTGGCCGTGCCCTGGCTCCAGGACTTCTTCGCGCTGAAGCTGGTCGGACTGACGATGCCGTGGATCGCGGTCGGCATCTCGGTGGTGGCGGCGGCCGCCCTGGAACTCCTGTGGAGGTGGGTCGACCGCCGCGGTCCCGCTTAACGCCGGGTCCTACTGGTCCTGCTGGTCCTGCTGGTCCTACTGGACGTCTACGAAGTCGCCCGCCGCGCTCACGGGAGACGTGGTCGTCGTGCCCGCGAAGCTGTAGCGGTAGTAGCCGTCAGCCGTCGCCGTGGTCGTCGTCCTCAGCGCGCCCGTGGACGACGTCTTGACGGTCTTCAGCGTCGTGTAGGTGCTGCTGCCCTTCTTGCGGAACTGGAGCTTCACCGGCTGGGTGGAGTACCCCGCGTAGGTGTTGGTGTCCCAGTTGGCGCGGGCGAGCTTGCCCGTCACGGTGATCGTCTTCCCCTTCTTCACCGGCTCCGGGGAGGCGTTGACGGTGAGGGTGGCCCGGCGCTGGAGGTGGGTGGTGCCGAGGCCGCCCTGCCAGGTGATCCCGTCGCTCTCGTTGACTGCGAGGGCGCCCAGCTTCCAGGTGCCCGACTGGCTGTTGATCAGGTCGGAGGCATCGTCGGCGGACTTCGGGCGGAACGCGATCTTCGCCGAGCACTTCAGGACCGTCGAGGAGGACGCCGTGCAGGTGCCGGGGTTGTCGCTGATGACGAGGTCGTCGGAGTCCATGCCGAGCGTGGCACCGCGGTAGAGCGCGGGCCCGGTCTGGAAGGAACTCGCGCTCAGGCTCGCGGGCTTGGTCACGGTGTAGGTCGCCGAGACGGTGACGGTCGTCGTCGAGCCGACCACGATGTCCTTGCCGCTGTTGACCTTCAGGTTGGAGAAGGTGACGGCGGGCCCGGCCGTGGCGGCCTGGGCGGCCGGCACGGCGAGGGCGGAGAGGGCCACGGCGCCGGAGGCGGCGAGGACGAGGGCGCGTATGCGCATGTGCGTTCCCCATGAGGAGAGAAGGATCTCGGAGTCTGCTGACTCACTCCGTAGATCCGGAACGCATGGGACTGGTTGTACGGGTGGGCCGTGATTTTCCCCGCACATGCGCAACGCTTTGCTTCGGCTCGACTTACTTGACGTCGACGAAGTCACCCGCGGCGTTGACGGCCGGGGTGGTGGAGGTGCCCGCGAAGCTCCAGCGGAAGTACCCGTCGACCGTGGCCTTGACCGTGGTCTTCAGGTCGCCCTTGCTGTTGGTCTTGATCGTCTTCAGCGTGGTGTAGGTGCTGGAGTCCTTCTTCCGGAACTGCAGCTTCACCGGCTGGGTCGAGTACCCGGCGTACGTCCGCGTCTCCCAGTTGGCCCGCGTCAGCTTCCCGGTGACGGTGATGGTCTTCCCCTTCTTCACCGGCTCGGGGGAGGCGTTGACGGTGAGCTTCGACAGGCGCTGGACCCGGTGGGTGCTGTGGAAGTCGTTCCAGTAGACGCTGCCGGCCTCGTCGTTCGCGAGGACACCGGCGGTGACGTGCCAGGTGCCGGCCAGCGTGTTCATGTACAGGTCGCTGCCGGGGACGGCGGTGAGGGTGAGCTTGCAGGTCGAGGTGGTGGTGGTGACCGCGGTGCAGGTGGCGGCCTCCTCGTTCGGCGTGAGCAGACCGTCGATGTGGTCGAGGTCCTTGCCGTGCCACAGGTCGATGTAGGCGTCCTGGATGCCGGCGGAGTGGCTGGCCGTCAGGGAGACGGTGAACTTCTTGGCGGCCGTCGTGCCGACGACGACGTCTTTGGCACCGTTGATCGTCACCTTGGAGACGACCGGCAGCTCCTCGGCGGCGGCGGCCGTGCTCATCGCCGACCGGGAGACACCGAAGCGCTCGGCGGCGGTGGTCTTGTCGAGACCGCCGTCGGCGGCCTGCACGGCCGGAACGGCGAGGGCGGAGAGGGCCAGGGCACCGGAGACGGCGGCCACGGTGACACGAATACGCATGTGTTCCCCACGTGAGGTCGGTGAGTCTGAGTGACTCGACTGATCAGATAAACAAGTGGGGCGAAAGGTTGCGCGACTGGTAAGAGTTTTGTGTGCGCACCTTCTACGCCCTCACCGGTTACTGACGCTTCCGGCAGTTGATCGGGGTCGCGCTCGACCTGGAGCACTACGACTACTTCCTGGAACCCGGGGCCGGCTGAGGCGGTCAGTCGAACCAGCGGTCCCTCGCCAGTTCCTCCGTGCGGGTCGGGTCCTCCAGGAGGGCTGCCACCTCGAAGCGGCGGGGCCACTGGCCCGCTGCCCAGGCGAGGCCCGCGGCGACGCCCTCCAGGGTGGCGGCGTGCAGGACGCCGTCGTTGGTCAGGCGCCAGTCGATCTCCACGCCGTCGACGACGAGTTCCTCGTGCTCGACGTACGTGGCGGGGGTGCTCGCGCCCAGCAGGATCCGTACCGGCTCCGGCACGTCGTGCTCCGTGCCCTCGGAGTCCACCGAACCCGTCACCGACTCGCTCAGGCGGCGGACCTGGAAGAGCTCGGCCAGCTCCCCCGCCCGCGAGGGCCGTACGGGGAGCAGGGGGACGCCCTGGGTGAAGGGCAGCAGGTCCGGCGAGTCGACGACCACCGCGTCGGCCGCGTCCACGACCTCGACCCGGCCGTCCGTCACCGCCCGCAGCTCGTCGGGCAGGGTGACCTGCTCGGGGTCCAGGTCGGCCAAGGCCGTGTACAGGGCGTGCAGTTGAGCGCCGCTGACCGTCCGCGAGGGGTCGGCCAGGCGGTCCAGGAGTTCCGCCGCCCCGCCCGGCTCCGCCAGCAGCGCGGCCACCGACGTCCTGACACCCAGCGCCCGCAGCACCTGCTCGTCGTCGAACCCGGTCGCGTCCGCCTCGTCGTACAGGCCGCGCAGCAGCGGGTCCCCGCCCGCCGCCAGCAGACCGGCGGGGCGACGGCCGTCGAGCACCGGGTTCCCGCGCAACCACCAGGCGGTGTACGGCCGTACGACCTCGTGCGTGCCGTCCGGCAGGAGGATGCGCACCTGCTGGGTGAGGGCGTCCCGCAGCGGCGGCCGGGCCAGCAGGGCGAGCGCCTCGGGCCACTTGTCCTCGTCGACCAGGTCCAGGTCCCGCACGGCGATCAGCTCGGTGGCGACCGGCGGTACGGGCGTGTCGGGGAAGCGGTCGAGGATGTCCTCGCACCACACGTCGACCGCGTCGAGGAGCCCGGCGTCGTCCGGTTCGGCGAAGTCGCCCTCGCGCGGCTCCAGTTCGTCCGGGTCCAGGACGACGTCCGTGGCCCGGACCAGGGCGAAGCCGGCGAGCACCCCGCACGCGGCGAGGGGCTGCTCGCCCCACTTCCCGGCCAGCTCTGCGTCCACGAAGGCGAGTTCGTCCTCGCGCATCACCCGGGCGAACGGACTGCCGGGCAGGACGAGTTCACCGGCGGGGACCAGCTCCCCCTCCTCGTCGGGCAGGGCGAGCGCGCCCAGCCACGGCTCGTCACCGGGTTCGAGCCCCGCGTCCCGCACCAACCCCAGCACGGTGTCGGCGAGTTCCTCCGCGTCCGGGGTGTCCTCCTCCCAGCTCATGCCCCCGTCGTCGTCCAGGGAGGCGGCCACGGCCGCCCGCACCTGGGGCGTGGTGAGCACCGCGCGCGGGGTCGCCGGCAACGCGCCAAGCTTCTCCAGGAGCGGGTGGGCGGCGTCCGGGTGGGCGACCTTGAGGCCGAGCCGGGTGAGGACGCCGGGGTCGATCAGGGGCCCGTCCGACGTGGGCAGCAGCACCTGCCGGGGCCCGATCGTCGTACGTCCGTCGGCGAGCGGCACCGGAAGGCCGGAGAGCCGGTCGGGGTCGACGCCCGCGAGGCTGTCGTAGAGCCGCTGCCACCACTCCGGTTCCTTCTCCAGGCCCGCCAGCCGGTCGATCGCGTCGGTCAGCGGGACCCGGGCGACGCCCAGCGTGCGCAGCTCCACCCGGCGTTCGAGCCCGGCGGGCAGCAGGGTGGGCAGCACCTCGGCGAGCACCCGTACGGTGTCGGCGCCGGCGCCCTCGACGACCTCGGCCTCGCGCGGGCGCAGCACCTCGGGAAGGTCGTCGGTGGGTTCGAGCGCGGGCGGCAGGAAGGCGGTCCGCGGGAGGCGTTCCAGGATCGCCTGCCGCAGCGCCCCGTCCAGCTCGCCCTTGCCCAGCGGGCCGGGCACCAGCGCGATGATCCCCTCGCTGACCGGCCGCCAGCCGGCGAGGAGTTCGGTGTACACGTCCGCCGCGCGCTGTACGAGGAAGTCGGTGAGCGGGCCGGGGGCCGCGTGCCGGCGGGTGGTGTCCAGCGGGAAGGACGCGATGAGCAGCGCGGGGACGCCGAGCGGTTCGTCGCTGGGCGTCGGGGCGTGCACGACGGGGCTGGTGCGGGGGTGGGCCGGGGTGCCGTCGGGATCGGCGGGCACGGCCCAGGTGAGCGACCAGTGCGGCCGCAGCCGTTCCTCGACGGGTCGGCCGGTGAGGAGCTCGGGGGTGAGGGGGCCGTGCGCCGAGGCGGTACGCCACCGGGTCGTGCCGTCCCGCGAGTCCTCCACGACGGTGAGGCCGTCCTCGGTGCGGCGGCTGATCGTGCGGGTGGTGTCGGCGGTCTCGACGACGACCTCCTCAAGGCCGGGCAGGGCGAGGAGGAGGGCGTCGTCGACGGCGTCCAGGAGACGCTCGGCTAGGTCGGTGGCGGCGGTGTCGCGCAGCGGGAGGATGACGACGGTGTCGTAGGGGTCGGGCGCGCTGCCCTCGGCCGCGAACGGGAGCCGCAGCAGTGGGACATGGCCGTCGCGGCGGCGGATCTCGTCGCCGAGGCCCGGGCTGTGGCGGGCGGTCTCGGCGGCGTGGTCGCGGGCCTCGGCGAGGGACCAGCGGACCCCGCCGTGGCGGCCGACGACGGCGGGCTCGTCGGTGACGGCGAGCACGGCGGCGAAGCCGACGCCGAAGCGGCCGACCGAGCCGTCCGTCTGGTCACGCTTGGCGGAGGCGCGCAGGGTGGAGAGCGACTCGACGCCGGCCGCGTCCAGCGGGGCGCCGGTGTTGGCGGCGAACAGGACGCCCTCGCGCAGGGTGAGCCGCAGCCGTCCCGGCACACCGGCCCGGGCCGCGGCGTCGGCGGCGTTCTGCGCGAGCTCGACGACGAGCCGGTCCCGGTACCCGCCGAGGACGAGGTCCTCCTCGGCGTTGGCGTCCTCCCGGAACCGGGCGGGGCTGGTCGCCCAGGCGTCCAGCACCCCTCGCCGGAGCCGGGCGGTCCCGAACGGGTCGGCACCCTCGGCAGCGGGCCGCACGAACTTGCTCACGTTGACTCTCCTCATCGGCGTGACGACGAAGGTACCGCGAGGCGAGGGGGCCGTAACTCGGGACAACGGCCTGCCCAGCGTCCGCGGCACCGGACCTCGTCCTGGAGCTCTCGGAGAGGAAGCCGGGAACGTAGGCGCCGGCACTCCGCTGCCACCGGACGCGAGGACCTGCGCTCCGGTGGCACGGGGGTGCCTGGCCGTACCGGGCGAGCCGCCTCGTTAGGAGTGCCCCAGCTCCGCCGCGGCCTCGTCCGCGGTCTCCGGCACCGAACCGGAGTCCCTGGCCGGGCGCAGCGGGAAGGGGTCGACCCGGGTCTCGTCGATCACCGGCGGGGCCGGCTGCGGGGGCTTCGGCATGACCGCCGCCTCCGAGTGGCCGCCGCAGCCGTACGCCAGCGACACCACCCTGCCGTCCGCCGGGGCGAACTCGTTGGCGCACAGTCCGAAGGCCTGGCCCAGGGAGCCGCCGAGCGGGACCAGGAAGCCGCAGCTCACGCAGGGGGCCGGGGCGGCCTGGGCCATCGGGGTCTTGGCGCCGAACGACTCCTCCCAGCGGTCGGCGGCGACATGGAGGCCGTAGCGGGACAGGACGCGGGCCCGGCGCATGCCCAGTTCCTCGGCGACCGCGGCGATCGAGCCGCGGCTCGGGGCGACCGGGAGGTTCGACGGGGTGCCCGCGGTGAGCTCCGCGTCCTCCGCCTCGACCAGCTCGGCCATCTCCTCGGAGACCGGCGCGCTCGGCAGCGGTTCGTCCTCGCCGGTGTAGCCGGGCTCCAGGCGCAGGTCCTCGGCGTCGGTGGGGAGCAGGTCGCCGGGGCCCATGTCGCCGGGGCGCAGGCGTTCGCTCCACGGCACCCACTCGGGGGCCAGCAGCGCGTCCGGGCCGGGGAGCAGGACGACCTCGTCCAGTGTGACGATCTTCGCGCGGGAGGCGCGCGCCACGGTCACGGCCCAGCGCCAGCCCCGGTAGCCGAGTTCCTTGCACTCGAAGAAGTGCGTGACGACACGGTCGCCCTCGGAGACCAGGCCCGCGTGCTCACCCACCACCCCGGGCGCGGCGGCCTCCTCGGCGGCGGCGCGGGCGAGGTCGACGGCCTCGGCGCACAGGCGGTCGGGGGTGCGGCTTCGCGTTGTCGCTGCGCTCACAGGTATCGCTTCTCTCCTACGCCGTCACTCGGGTGCGCCGGCCTGAAGGCGGTGGGTGCGGACGGAGCGGACCGGAGGACCGCGTCGACGTCCGCGCCCGATCGCGCTCGGGCGCACCTGCTCCCATCCATTCTGCGGGATGTCAGAGAGGCGCGCGGCCGAGAACGTTCGCCACGGCGCGCTACGCACGCTACCTGTTCGCCGCCGCTCGGCCTACACCGACGTGATGGTTCGTTGCCTCCGGTGGACCTGCGAGGGGCTTCCGGAGGGCTTCCCGTGCACCCGCGACGGGCTTCGTGCGGCACTTCATATGCGTTCATACGCGCGGTAACCGCACTACTCACAGCTTTCTCGGGGCACTATGACGGGGTGGCAGCCACGAGGACACCCCAGGGAGCCACCGGAGTCGGTGGCGGTTCGGGCCGGATGACAGGGTCCGTACGTGCCGTCGGCCGTGCCCTGCACTTCCCGTTCACCGGTACGGCCCGCGGCATCCGCAAGGCGACCCACGCGCACGGGGCGGGCGAGTCCGGCCTCGGCAAGCTGATCGAACTGCACGCGGTCAACGGCGCGGGCGACGTGATGATCACCGTCGCCCTCGCCTCCACGGTGTTCTTCTCGGTGCCGACCGACGAGGCGCGCGGGCGCGTCGCCCTGTACCTCGCCATCACCATGGCGCCCTTCACGGTCCTCGCGCCCGTGATCGGCCCCCTCCTCGACCGCCTCCCGCACGGCCGCCGAGCCGCCATGGCGGGCGCCATGCTCGCCCGGGCGATGCTCGCGCTGATCATCGCCGGTGCGGTCGCCACGGGCAGCCTGGAGCTGTATCCGGCGGCCCTCGGCGTACTGGTGGCCTCGAAGGCGTACGGCGTCGTCAGAAGCGCGGTCGTGCCCCGGCTGCTCCCGCCCCGCTTCTCCCTCGTCAAGGCGAACTCCCGCGTCACCCTGGGCGGCCTCCTCGCGACCGGCATCGCGGCACCCGTCGGCGCGGGGCTCCAGGCCATCGGACCGCGCTGGCCGCTCTACGGCGCCTTTGTGATCTTCATCGCGGGCACGTTCCTGTCGTTCTCGCTGCCGCCGAAGGTCGACTCGGCCAAGGGCGAGGACGTGGCGCTGCTCGCCGCCGACGAGGAGCATCTGCACGGACCGCACCTCAAGCCGGTCAAGCGGCCGGGGCTGCGCACGGTCGGCACCGCCGTCACCCACGCCCTGGGCGCGAACGCGGCCCTGCGCTGGCTCTCCGGGTTCCTCACCTTCTTCCTCGCCTTCCTGCTGCGCGAGCATCCGCTGACCGGCGAGAGCGCGGCGGTCTCGCTGGGCCTGGTGGCGGTGTCGGCGGGCGCGGGCAACGCCCTCGGCACGGCGGTCGGCGCCTGGCTCAGGTCGCGGGCGCCGGAGATCATCATCCTGACGGTGGTGGCGTTCGTGCTGGGCGCGGCGATCACGGCGGCGATCTTCTTCGGCGCGTTCCTGGTGGCGTGCCTCGCCGCGGTCGCCGGGTTCGCGCAGGCCCTGTCGAAGCTGTCGCTGGACGCGCTGATCCAGCGGGACGTGCCCGAACTGGTCCGCACCTCGGCGTTCGCCCGCTCCGAGACGCTGCTCCAGGTGTCGTGGGTGTTCGGCGGCGCGGTCGGCATCGTGATGCCGCTCAACGGCTATCTGGGCCTGTCGGTGGCCGCCGCGGTCGTCGCCGCGGGCTGGCTGGCCACCGCGCGGGGGCTGCTGAGCTCGGCCCGGCACGGCGGCTCGGCCAAGGCGCGAGTGGCGTAACGAACAGGGCTCGCCGCACCCCGCATAAAGGGACTGCCGTACCCGCCCGATAGCCTTCCGCCATGACCACGCTGCAATCCGATGTGCGACGCCGCCGCGCCGTCGCCGCCGCCGGCCTCGTTTCCGCCGGACTGCTCGTCCTGTCGGCCTGCGACAAGCCGACGCCGCGCGTCACCGTCACGGTCGGTTCGACCTCGGTGAGCTCCGAGGCCGTCTGCTACGACGACGGCAACGACCTCGGCAAGGCGAAGGCCGCCAAGTGCGCCCTGGAGAAGTCGGACGTCAAGACGATCAAGGTCAAGCAGAGCGAGACCCTGCGCGTCGGCGTCGACCCCGAGGTCGCCGACACCGGCTGGGCGCTGTGGATCAACGGCCAGCAGATGACGTACGCCTACAAGAAGACGTACTACGCCTTCGACGGTGTCGACCTGTTCGCCCAGCAGCAGGGTCAGGCCCCGCAGAAGACGCTGTACATCAGCATCGTCGAGCAGGACAAGCAGTCCTCCGGCGAGAGCAAGGCGTTCAAGGGCGTCTGGAACTTCAAGCTGGAGAACTCCGACTACTGATCCGCTGCTTCCGATGCGCATCCTCGTGGCCACCGCGGTCCCGGTCGAACGGGACGCGGTGGCGCGTGCGTTCACGGGCCCGGCGCCGGCCGTCGACGTCCTGGCCGTGGGGGTCGGCCCCGCTCTCGCCGCCGCCGCCACCGCCACCGCGCTCACCCGGGCCGCGCTGGCGGGTTCCCCCTACGGCCTCGTGGTCTCCGCCGGGATCGGCGGCGGCTTCCTGCCGCACGCGCCGGTCGGCTCGCTCGTCGTCGCCGACGAGATCACCGCGGCCGACCTCGGGGCGGAGACCGCCGAGGGGTTCGTGCCGGTGACCGAGCTGGGGTTCGGCGCCGTCACCCACCGTCCGCCCGCGGCTCTCGTACGGGCCGCGACGACCGCGACCGGGGGACGCGCCGGAGCCGTGCTCACCGTCTCCACGGTGACCGGTACGGCCGCCCGCGCGGACGCCCTGCGCGAACGCCACCCTACCGCCCTCGCCGAGGCCATGGAGGGCTTCGGGGTCGCCGAGGCGGCCGGGACGCACGGGGTGCCGGTGCTGGAGATCCGTGCCGTGTCCAACCCGGTCGGCCCGCGCGACCGGGCCGCCTGGCGCATCGGCGACGCACTCGCGGCCCTGACCGAGGGGTTCGGGAAGCTGACGCCCGTACTGGAGAGTTGGAGACACCATGACGACTGAGCCGCTGCAGATCGCGTACTCCCCCTGCCCGAACGACACGTTCGTCTTCGACGCCCTCGCGCACGGCCGGGTGCCGGGGGCGCCCGCGCTGGACGTGACCTTCGCCGACATCGACGTCACCAACGGGATGGCGGAGCGCGGCGAGTTCGACGTGCTGAAGGTGTCGTACGCCGTGCTGCCGTACGTCCTCGACGCGTACACGCTGCTGCCGTGCGGGGGCGCGCTGGGGCGGGGGTGCGGGCCGCTGGTGCTGACGCGGGAGGCCGGTGTGGACCTGACCGGCCGTACGGTCGCCGTGCCGTCCGAGAAGTCGACGGCGTACCTGCTGTTCCGGCTGTGGGCGGCGGACGTGGTGCCGGGCGGGGTCGGGGAGATCGTGGTGCTGCCGTTCCACGAGATCATGCCGGCCGTGCGGGACGGGAAGGTCGACGCGGGGCTGGTGATCCACGAGGCGCGTTTCACGTACCGGAACTACGGTCTGCACAAGCTCGCGGACATGGGCGAGCACTGGGAGTCGACGACCGGGCTGCCGATTCCGCTGGGGGCGATCATCGCGAAGCGCTCGCTGGGGGAAGAGCGACTGACACAGCTCGCCGAGTCCATCCGTACGTCCGTGCGGGCCGCTTGGGACGCGCCCGAGGTTTCCCGGCCTTATGTCATGGAGCATGCGCAGGAGATGGATCCCGCGGTCGCCGATCAGCACATTGGTCTGTACGTCAACGAGTTCACCGCGGACCTCGGCGAGGACGGATATGCGGCGATTCGGGGTCTGTTGACCCGGGCGGCCGCGGAAGGCCTTGTGCCGGCATTGCGGCCCGACGCGTTGTCGTTTATCTGACGCCCTTTGCGGCGCTCGGCCATTGGGCCAGTTTCAACATTCCGAGCACCCGGTGGATGAGGAAGCCCGCCAGCGGGAGTTCCACGCACACCGCCAATGCCGCCGCGCCCCAGACGTCCGGGGTGCCCAGGGCCAGCGACACGTCGAACCACGCGTCGCAGACCAGCAGGGCACCCGTCGACACGGCCGCCACCACGACTCCCCGGTGGCGGCGCCAGCCGAGCAGGGCCGTGGCGGCCATCGCGAGCAGCAGCAGGACGTCGAAGCCGACCCAGGTGGTGCGCCACTGACGGACCGTGTAGCCGCTGGGCAGCGTGCAGGCCAGCAGGATCGTCCACGGGACGAGGCCGATGGCGCACACGGTCAGCAGTTCCAGGGTGTGGCGCCGCTGCCGCCGGAGGTGCTCCGGCAGGTGCGCGGACGGCGCCTCGGCCCGTGCCTCGGCCACTACACGTCGAGCTGGTCGGCGACCGCCCGCAGCAGACCTGCGATCTTCTTTCCGGCGGCCTTGTCGGGGTAGCGGCCCCGCTCCAGCATCGGTGTGATGTTCTCCAGGAGGGTCGTCAGGTCCTGGACGATGGAGGCGAGTTCGTCCGGCTTCCTGCGCGTCGCCGCCGCGACCGAGGGGGTCGGGTCCAGGATGGCCACCGAGAGGGCCTGGTCACCGCGCTGACCCGCGACCACTCCGAACTCCACCCGCTGCCCGGGCTTCAGCGTCTCGACTCCGGCGGGGAGGACCGAGGAATGGACGAAGACGTCACCGCCGTCGTCGCGGGAGAGAAAGCCGAAGCCCTTCTCGCTGTTGAACCACTTGACCTTGCCGGTAGGCACGTCTGTCCTCGTCCTCGTACTCGTCGGAAAACTGCTTCTGAAACGGCTCTTGATAGCACTGGGGCGGGTCGTCGGGACCCGCCGGTACCAAGGCTAATGGTCTTCAGGCCGGTGACAAGACGTCGCCCGGTTGTTCCTTCGCGCAGGGAACTACCCTGGTCCGGTGCGTGACAAAACCCAAACGAATTCCGCCGCTCCCGGTGACCGACTGATCCGTGCCGGAGCCATCGTGTTCTTCATCGGCGCGGTGGCCACTCTGGTCACCGTGGCCCCGTTCCTGCTCGGAACGACGCCTTTTCCGACGTACATGTTCGGATTGAGCATGCTCATGGCCGTCGGTTTCGTGGTGGCCGGTGCGGGCGTGCTGCAATCCGTCGCGGCGGGAAGGCGTCAGGCGCGAGCCGGAACACCGTCCGCGCGGTAGTCCGAAAACCACCCCGGGAACTCGGTGAGAGCACCGAGGACGACATCGGCTCCGGCCTCGGTCAGTTCCTCGGCGCTGCACGGGCCGGTGGTCACCGCGACCGAGAGGGCCTCGGCGATCCGCGCCCCGCGCACATCGCCGACGTGGTCCCCGACGTACACGCTCGCGCCGTGCTCGCGCAGGGCCTCGCCCTTGCCCTCGGCCCACAGGTTGCCGATCACCGCGTCGGGCTCCAGGCCCAGGTGCTCCATGTGCAGCTTGGCGTTGGGCTCCCACTTCGCGGTCACGACGACGGCCCGCCCACCGGCCGCCTGTACGGCGTGTATGGCCTCGCGGGCGCCGGGCATCGCCAGCGTGCCGGTGATGGCGTACGACGGGTACAGCTCGCGGTAGAGGTCCGCCATGGCCGCGATCCGCTCCGCCGGGAACCAGTGCGCCATCTCCTCCTGCAACGGCGGCCCGAGCCGTGTCACCACCAGGTCGGCGTCGACGTACGTCCCGGTCCGCTCGGCCAGCTCCACCCAGCAGGCGCGGATGCCGGGGCGGGAGTCGACGAGCGTCATGTCGAGGTCGAAACCGACGGTGGGGGCGGAGGTGCTTGTAGAGGCCATATGAGCCATTGTGCCCAAGCCGCGGGGCCGTCGGACAACGATTTCCGGCGCCCTAGCGGCGCCGCTGGGAGCGCCAGACCAGGAACAGCGCCGAGGCCACGGCCGCTCCCCGCACGACCCACGGCCAGGTCTCGGCGACCGCGTCGTTCATGTGCCCCTCGGCGATCGGCTCGCCCCAGCGGCCCTCGGTACGGCCCCACAGCCAGACGATCCCGGCGGTGAGCGCGAGGCTCGGCAGGAACACGACGGCCCATTTGGTCTCGGCGTCGGTCAGCCGGCGCGAGGCCCACGCGATGAGCCAGCCGACGACCAGGACGATCAGGTTGCCGAGCACGGCCCCGGCGACGAGGAGGGCGGCGGCCAGCAGGAGAAGGGGGTTGCTCCAGCTCCCGGGACCGGAGAACCGGCGGCGGGCCGGGGCGGCCTCGACGACCGGCCCGGCGGCCTTCGCCGCCGCCCCGCGCTTCCACCAGGCCGCCCGGGGCTTCACCACCGGCACGGGCGCCGTCTGCTCCGCGGCGGGCGCGGGCTCCGGCTTCTTCTCCTCCTTGGGCGGCGGGGGCTTCAGCAGCTCCGGGATCTCCACTCCGCCCACGAACCCCGGCACGCTGTCCCCGACGCCGAAGGGGCTGCTGTCCACCCGCCACCAGTCGGGCTGCGCCGCACTGTCGCCGAGCTCGTCGAGACCGGCCTGGTGCGGCCCGCGGGACGTGTCCCGGTCGACGGCGGGGGCCGGCTGCGGCGGGGTGTCGGGGCGCGGCCGGGGGACGACCTTGCGCAGGCCCCTGGGCCGGTCGCTCTCCTCCGTGTCCCGGTCCCGCTGCACGGGCATGGCGACGACGGGCGCCTGCGGGGCGCTGTCCGCCGTGCCCCCGGCCGCGGTGACCACCTCGTCCGGGCTGCCCAGCCTGGCGATGATCCGGCGGACGGCGGCGGGCGAGTCCACGGTGACCTTGGCCCGGCGCCGGTCGATCTCGTTGCGCAGTTCCGAGACGAGCCGCATACGGGTGGACGACGGCAACTGCCGCTGCTGCGCGACGTCGCCGACGCGGCTCAGATACTCGTAGACGACCTGGTCGCTCTCGATACCCACGAAGTCCCCTCCGGGGCGGGTGCGTTGGATACCCCGTGGGACGACGTTAGCGCAGGCGGCCGCCGACCGGACGGGCCCCGGCGCGGAGTAAGGACGGCCGCGCGGGCACGGCGTACGTTCTCAGGTGCCGGCCGTCCGGTCCGCGGGTGCCTCGACCGCGGCGAGGCTGCCCAGCAGGGCGAGCACCTGTTCCGACGGGCAGCCCGGCTCGGCCCGGCACCGGCCGACGACCTGGGCCGCACGGCCGGCGGACTGGTCCTGTCCGTCCCGTGGAACTGACCGGCGCCGAGGCGGTCACGCGGCGCCTGCCCCGTGCCGCCACCCGCTACCGTTGGTCGGATGAGCAACCCGGCCGTACCGCCGCGCTCCCTCGCGGAAGCGCTCCGGGCCAGGGACGACAACTCCCTGGCCGCGCTTCTGCGTGCCCGCCCCGACCTGATCACGCCCGTCCCCACGGACCTCACCCAGCTCGCCACCCGGGCCGGGACGCGGGCGTCGGTGGTGCGGGCGCTGGAGCGGCTGGACCGTTTCGCGCTCCAGACGGCGGAGGCCCTGGCGGTGGCGGCGGACCCGGCACCCTACGGCGAGCTGCTGGCGCTGCTGACCGGCGACGGCGGCGACCCGGCCGTCTCCGCGGCCCTCCCACGCGCCCTCGGCACCCTGCGCGAGCAGGCCCTGGTGTGGGGCGACGACGACCGGCTGCGGCTGGTCCGCACCGCCCGCGAGCTGCTCGCGCCCTCGCCGCAGCACCCGTCGCCGACCGGGCTCGGGCCGACCGTGCAGGAGGCCACGGCGGGGATGTCGCCGGGCCGCATCCAGGACATCGTCACGGCGGCGGGGCTCGGCTCGACCCACGACGCGGTCTCCGCGGTGGCCTCGCTGACGGCCCTGTTCACCGACCGGAAGCGGATGTCCGCGCTGCTGGCCGGGCTCCCGGAGGAGTCGCGGGAGGTGCTCTCGCGGCTGGTCTGGGGCCCGCCCTACGGCCAGGTCACCGCCGACCCGGCGGCCCATCTGCGCCGCCTGCTGGACCTGGGGCTGCTGGTGCCGACGGCGCCCGGGACGGTCGTACTGCCCCGGGAGGTGGCCCTGCACCTGCGCGGGGGCCGGGCGCACCGGGAGGTGGAGCCGCTGCCGCCGGGCGTGGAGCCCGCGGCGACCCACCGTCCACAGGTTGTGGACGCCACGGCGGCCGGGCAGGCGTACACCGCGCTCGCGACCGTCGAGGAGCTGCTGAAGGACTGGGACGAGGGCGGGCCCGCGGTGCTGCGGGCGGGCGGCCTGAGCGTCCGCGACCTCAAGCGCACGGCCGTCGCCCTGGACGTGGCCGAACCGGTCGCCGCGTTCTGGGTCGAGCTGGCGTACGCGGCGGGCCTGCTGGCCTCCGACGGCGAGGCCGACGAGCGGTACGCGGCGACCCCGGCCCACGACGAGTGGCTGGAGCAGCCCCCGGCGCGGCGCTGGACCCGCCTGGCGGAGGCGTGGCTGACGGCGACCCGGGTGTCCGGGCTGGTGGGCGGCCGGGACGCGAAGGACCGCACGCTGTCGACGCTGGGCCCGGGACTCGACCGCAGCGCGGCGCCCGAGGTACGGCACCGGGTGCTGACGCTGCTCGCGGGGCTGCCGGAAGGGGCGTCGCCGTCGAGGGAGTCGGTGCTGGCCCGGCTGCGCTGGGAGCGTCCGCTGCGCGGGCCGCAGCGCGAGGACGACCTGCGGTCGCGGCTCGCCGAGTGGACACTCGCGGAGGCCGAGCTGCTGGGCGTGACGGGACGGGGATCGCTGTCGGGACACGGGCGGGCCCTGCTCGGCGCGACCGCGCCGAGGACACCGGCCGCGGTGCCGGAGGGCCCCGGCGACAAGCTCCCCGTGCACCACCGCCCCGTGGTCGCCGAACCCCTCTCCCCCGCCGAGCAGGCCACCGCGTCCGCCGCGGCCGCCCGGCTGCTCGCGCCGCTGCTGCCCGAGCCACTGGACCACGTCCTGCTCCAGGCCGACCTGACGGCGGTCGCCCCCGGCCCCCTGCAGCGGTCGCTGGCCGAGGTCCTCGACGTCCTGGCCGACGTGGAGTCCAAGGGCGGGGCGACGGTCTACCGCTTCACCCCCGGCTCGGTCCGCCGGGCCCTGGACGCCGGCCAGTCCGCCTCCGACCTGCACGCCTTCCTCGCCGCGCACGCGCGCACGCCGGTGCCGCAGCCGCTGACGTACCTGATCGACGACGTGGCCCGCAGACACGGCCACCTCAGGGTGGGCGCGGCCTCGGCGTACGTCCGCTGCGACGACGACGCCCTGCTGAACGAGATCCTCGCCGACAAGCGCGCCGCGGGCCTGCGCCTGCGCCGCCTGGCCCCGACGGTGCTGGCCGCGCAGGCCGACCCGGCGTCCCTGCTGGAGGGCCTGCGCGCGATGGGCTTCGCCCCGGCCGCCGAGTCCGCGGAGGGTGACGTCCTGATCACCCGCGCGCACGCCCACCGCACCCCGCCACGCACGGCCCCCGAACCCGTCCCGGACGGCCCGCCGGTCCCCGACGCGACCCTCCTGTCGGCCGCGATCCGGGCCATCCGGGCCGGTGACCTGGCCTCGACGACCCCCCGCAGACAGGGCGACCAGGCCCTGCCCGCCACCGGGGAGCTCCCCCGCACCGGTTCCGCCGAGACCCTCGCCACCATGCAGGCCGCCGTCCTGACCGGCGAGGCCCTGTGGATCGGCTACGTCAACGCCGAGGGCGCCGCCAGCCAGCGCGTCATCGCCCCCATCCGCGTCGAGGGCGGCTTCGTGACGGCCTACGACCACACAGCGGACGAGGTCCGCACCTACCCCCTGCACCGGGTGACCGGCGTGGCGGAACTGGCGGAGGACTAGGGCCTGTCAGGCCAAGTGGGTCCTGGACCGGACCCCGTCAGCACTCCGCCAAGGGTGCGTCGGTCGGTAGGCCGAAGTGGGTTCTGGCCGCGGACTCCAAGGGGGCGGCGGCCGCGCCCGTGTCGTGGCCGAAGCGGCTCGTCAGCCACTCCGGGCCGCCCGTGCCCTCGGGCGGCTCCTCCTGGGACACCACGACGTAGTCGCCGTCGGCCTCCCGTCGCAGCCGCAGCACCTGCGGGACCTCGGCGCCGCTGCACTCCACCAGGTGTCCCGCGCGCACCCCGTACTCCAGGCACAGCGCGCTGACGCCGGCCCGCACGAGGCCGTCCCGCTCGTCGAGGTCCACCGCCTCCGCCCGGCAGAACCACCGCGCCCCGAGCCCGGGCTCGCTCTCCCCGTACCCCGCGCCCCGCGACTGGTCGACGAGCCGCGCCTCGATGGCCGGCCGCACCTGGTTCCACAGCCGTGGGTCGGCGTCCGACGGCCAGCGGGCCCACGCCCCCGTCGCCACCAGCACCACGACCGCGCCCCCGCCGACGGCCCATCTGCCCGCAGACATCCCCATGTGTCCTCCCCAGACCGCTCCCGCCAGTCAAGACAGCCGAGCGGGGGCCGGGGTTGCACCACGAGGGACCCCGACCGCCACGGCCTCCCTTGATCGTCCCTGGTTGAGGCACACTGGACGTTTGGCCCGTGCGGAAGGATGCATGTACGTGAACGGTCCTCTCATCGTCCAGTCCGACAAGACCCTGCTGCTCGAGGTCGACCACGAGCAGGCCGACGAGTGCCGTCGGGCCATCGCGCCGTTCGCCGAGCTGGAGCGGGCGCCCGAGCACATCCACACCTACCGGGTGACCCCGCTGGGGCTGTGGAACGCGCGCGCGGCCGGGCACGACGCCGAGCAGGTGGTCGACGCCCTGGTGCAGTACAGCCGGTACCCGGTGCCGCACGCCCTGCTCGTCGACGTCGCCGAGACGATGGACCGGTACGGGCGGCTCACGCTCAGCAAGCACCCCGCTCACGGACTCGTGCTCACCACCACCGACCGGCCGGTGCTGGAGGAGATCCTGCGCTCGAAGCGGATCATCCCGCTGGTCGGGGCGCGACTCGACCCGGACACCGTGGCCGTGCACCCCTCCGAGCGCGGACAGATCAAGCAGACGCTGCTGAAGCTGGGCTGGCCCGCCGAGGACCTCGCGGGGTACGTCGACGGCGAGGCGCACCCGATCGAGCTGGCCGAGGACGGCTGGGCGCTCAGGCCCTACCAGAAGCAGGCCGTGGAGAACTTCTGGCACGGCGGCAGCGGGGTCGTGGTGCTCCCCTGCGGCGCGGGCAAGACCCTGGTCGGCGCCGGGGCCATGGCGCAGGCCAAGTCGACCACGCTGATCCTCGTCACCAACACCGTCTCCGCCCGGCAGTGGAAGCACGAGCTGGTGAAGCGGACCTCGCTGACGGAGGAGGAGATCGGCGAGTACAGCGGGACGAAGAAGGAGATCCGGCCCGTCACCATCGCCACCTACCAGGTGCTCACCACCCGGCGGAAGGGCGTCTACCCGCACCTGGAGCTCTTCGACTCCCGGGACTGGGGGCTCATCCTCTACGACGAGGTGCACCTGCTGCCCGCGCCCGTCTTCAAGTTCACCGCCGACCTCCAGGCCCGGCGCAGGCTCGGGCTGACCGCGACCCTGGTGCGGGAGGACGGACGGGAGTCGGACGTCTTCTCGCTGATCGGACCCAAGCGGTTCGACGCGCCGTGGAAGGAGATCGAGGCGCAGGGGTACATCGCGCCGGCCGACTGTGTCGAGGTGCGGGTGAACCTGACCGACTCGGAGCGGCTCGCCTACGCCACCGCCGAGCAGGAGGAGAAGTACCGCTTCTGCGCCACGACCGCGACCAAGCGGAAGGTCACGGAGGCACTCGTCAGGCGTTTCGCGGGCCAGCAGATCCTGGTGATCGGCCAGTACATCGACCAGCTCGACGAACTCGGTGAGCATCTGAACGCCCCCGTCATCAAGGGCGAGACGACCAACGCCCAGCGCGAGAAGCTCTTCGACGCCTTCCGGGAGGGCGAGATCAGCGTGCTGGTGGTGTCGAAGGTGGCGAACTTCTCCATCGACCTGCCGGAGGCGACCGTCGCCATCCAGGTCTCGGGGACCTTCGGCTCCCGGCAGGAGGAGGCGCAGCGGCTCGGGCGGGTGCTGCGCCCGAAGGCGGACGGCCACCAGGCGCACTTCTACTCGGTGGTCGCCCGCGACACCATCGACCAGGACTTCGCCGCGCACCGCCAGCGCTTCCTGGCGGAGCAGGGGTACGCCTACCGGATCGTGGACGCGGACGAGCTGCTGGCGGACGGGGCCTGAGGACCGGGTCGCCTACGGCATCACCAGCGTGAGGACCAGCGCGAGGACGGTCGCCGGCGGCAGCACCGCGAGCAGGGCCAGCCAGGCGCGCGGGGCGGACCAGCGGCGCTTCCAGGGCAGGGCCCAGGAGGCGACGAAGGCGGGCAGGGTGACCAGGCCCCCGAACTCCAGGATCGCGTAGATCGCGGTCAGGGACGTCATCAGGGCCCGCGGGCAGTCGTCGGGGCCGCAGGAGTCGGTGGCCATCGCGGACAGGCCGCCGAACAGCAGGGCGAGCGGGCCGAGGACGACCAGCAGGACGGTCGCGACGAGCGGGGCCACCCAGGCGTGGCGGTCCTGGTCGCGGTCGGGAAGGGCCGGTGCGGTCGCTGTCGCTGTCGTCATACCGCCGAGTGAACCGCCGCGGAGGGCGGCCGGACATCGGCTCGGGTACTCATCCCGGGCCGTGCGCCGTACTCAGCGGCGGCGGACGCCGGCCTCCTCGCCGTACTCGCCGAGTATGACGACGTCGAAGGCGGCACCGGCGAAGACGCGGACCGCCCGCAGGGCGTTGCCCAGACGGTGGGTGCTGTGGATACCGGAGACGGGGGTCGCCCCGGACGGGCGACCGGGGGCTGGGGTGAAGGTCGCTGCGCTCATGCCTCCATAGTGGCTTTCGAGGCATAAGGAGGGCATCGGTCCCAGGTATCCCTTTCTTGTGCTACCTGAGTACGGCCTGGGGTGGAGCCTCCCCTGACCGAGGGAGGGGTGGGCCCCCGGTGGTCCCCTAGGGGACGGAAAAACGGTTGGCGTCCTGGCGTGGGCCTGGCCTAAGCTCTCCGCTCTTGCCCGCCTCCCTCACGGAGTGCCGCCGTCCGGACGGAAACCGGTCGGCATCCCACCACGCGGCCCGCAGCACCTTCGGAGGCACCCCCTTGTCCAGGCCGTCCACTCCCGTGCCCGCAGACGACGATCCCCTCGCCCGCGAACGCTCCCACCTCGCCGGTTCCCGTGCCGCGCTGCGCGCCATGCGCGAGGACGTCGAGTCGCTGGACATCAAGGACGTCACCGCGAACTGGGTCAACGCCGAGGTCCTGGCCCGTCAGATCGACGACCGGATCAAGGCGCTGGCGGACCTCAGCGACACCCCGCTGTTCTTCGGGCGCCTCGACTACCTGCACTCCCCCGGCGCCGACCGGGCCGAGGGCGCGGACGGGGAGCGCTTCTACATCGGGCGCCGGCACGTGCACGACCACGACGGCGACCCGATGGTGATCGACTGGCGGGCGCCGGTCTCGCAGCCGTTCTACCGGGCGTCCAAGAAGGACCCGATGGACGTGGGGCTGCGCCGCCGCTTCGGGTACACCCGCGGGGACATCACGGCGTACGAGGACGAGCACCTCTCCGACCCGGCCGAGGCGGCCACCACCAGCAAGTTGCTCCAGCAGGAGATCGAGCGGCCGCGTGTCGGACCGATGCGCGACATCGTGGCGACGATCCAGCCCGAGCAGGACGAGATCGTACGGTCCGGGCTCGGCGGCACGGTCTGTGTGCAGGGAGGTCCGGGGACCGGGAAGACCGCCGTCGGCCTGCACCGGGTCGCCTACCTGCTCTACGCCCACCGCGAGCGGCTCGCCCGCACCGGCACGCTCGTCATCGGACCGAACCGCTCCTTCCTGCACTACATCGAGCAGGTGCTGCCCGCACTGGGTGAGTTGACGGTGCGGCAGGCCACGGTCGACGACCTGGTGGCGCACGTGGAGGTGCGCGGCACCGACGAGGCGCCCGCCGCCGTCCTCAAGGGCGACGCACGCATGGCGGAGGTGCTCAGGCGGGCCGTGTACGCCCACGTGACCATGCCGACCGAGCCGGTGATGGTGGTGCGCGGCTCGCGCAGGTGGCGGGTCCCGGCGTACGAGATCGAGGAGATCGTGCGGGAGCTGCTGGACCGGGGCATCCGGTACGGCGCCGCCCGCGAGGCCCTGCCGCAGCGCATCGCGCACGCCGTGCTGGTGCAGATGGAGCGGTCCGGGGAGGCGCCGGACGACCGGGTGCAGGACGCGGTGGCCCGCAATGCGGCGGTGAAGGCGGCGGTGAAGGCGATCTGGCCGCCGGTGGATCCGGCGAAGCTGGTGCTGCGGCTGCTGACGGACGCGGACTTCCTCGCGGAGCACGCGGACGGCATCCTCTCCGAGGAGGAGCGGAAGACGATCCTGTGGGCGAAGCCGGTGCGGTCGGTGAAGTCGGCCAAGTGGTCGGCCGCGGACGCGGTGCTGATCGACGAGGCGACGGACCTCGTGCAGCGCACGCACTCGCTCGGGCATGTGGTGCTCGACGAGGCGCAGGACCTCTCCCCCATGCAGTACCGCGCGGTCGGCCGCCGCTGCTCGACCGGTTCGGCGACCGTCCTCGGCGACCTCGCGCAGGGCACCACGCCGTGGGCGACGCGGAGTTGGGACGAGGCGCTGGCCCACCTCGGCAAGTCGGACGGTGTGATCGAGGAGCTGACGGCCGGTTTCCGCGTGCCGACGGACGTCATCACGTACGCCTCCCGGTTGTTGCCGCACATCGCGCCCGGTCTCACGCCGGTCGCGTCGGTCCGTGAGAACCCGGGCTTCTTCGACCTGCGCGAGACCTCCGGTACGGCCGAAGTGGTCGCCGCGTGCGAGGAGTTGCTGCGCCACGAGGGCTCGACCGGTCTGATCGCGGCGGACGCCCGGGTCCCGGTCCTCGCGAAGGCGCTGACGGCGGCGGGGATCCCGTACCTCGCCCCCGGCGAGGAGACCACCGCCGAGACCCGTCTGACCCTGGTCCCGGCGTCCCTCGCCAAGGGCCTGGAGTACGACTACGTCGTCCTGGACGAGCCGCAGGCGGTGGTCGACGGCGAACCGGACGAACGCACGGGACTGCGCCGCCTGTACGTGTCACTGACCCGAGCGGTGTCGGGCCTGATCGTGACGCACACGGCCCCTCTGCCGGCGGCGCTCGCCGGGTAGCGCGGGGGTTGCGCACGGCTCCGCCGATGTGCTGCGCCCACTGTCGGTCTGCGGGTGCGCGCGGGCTGCGCGCCGCCCCGCCGATGTGCCGCGCCCACGATCCCGGCCCGCGGGTGCGCGCGGGCTGCGCGCCGCCCCGCCGATGTGCCGCGCCACGATCCCGGCCCGCGGGTGCGAGGGGGTTGCTCGCGCAGTTCCCCGCGCCCCTGGGGCGTTCGGCTCACCCCCGGTCCGGAGGCCGCTGGGACCGGCCGCCCCCGCGCCGCCCCGCCGATGTGCCGCGCCCACGATCCCGGCCCGCGGGTGCGCGGGGGTTGCTCGCGCAGTTCCCCGCGCCCCTGAGGCGCTCGGCCGGAGGCCGCCGGGACCGGGTTCGTTACCCCAGGTCCACAGCTCGTCGCCACTCGCTGACCGCGGCCGCCGATACCGGCTCCTCCCAGCCGCCCGGGCGGGCCGCGCCGCCGATGTGGAAGGCGTCGATGCCGGCCGCGCGCAGGTTCGGCACGTGTTCCAGGCGGAGGCCGCCGCCCACGAGGAGTTGTTGGCCGTAGCCCGGTTCGCTCGTCCTCGACGCCTCCGTGAGGAGCACCGGCAGGCCCTCGTCGACGCCCGTCGCGGAGCCCGCCGTGAGGTAGGTGTCTAGGCCGGGCAGGTCGGCCAACTGCTTGCGCAGGGCGTCGCGGTCCGAGGCGTGGTCGATCGCCCGGTGGAAGGTCCAGCGGCAGCCGTCCAGCTCCTGGGCGACCCGCTCCACGGCTGCCAGATCCACCTCACCGGCCGTGTCCAGGAAGCCGAGCACGAACTCCTCGGCCCCGGCCTCCCGCATCTCCCCGGCGATCCCGACCAGCCGGCCGACGTCGTGGGCGTCGCCCGCCCCGAACCCGTCCGACAGCCGGAGCATCACCCGCAGCGCGATGTCCACGGCGCCCCGGATCGCGGTGACCGTCGAGACCGTCGGCGTCAGACCGTCCGCCGCCATGTCGGTCACCAGTTCCAGCCGGTCCGCGCCTCCGGCCTGGGCGGCGACCGCGTCCTCGACGTCGAGGGCGATCACCTCCAGGACTGCACGCTTGCTCATGGGACCCCATTCGTCGACGGTCTCGGGCGGCTACAGGTCTAGTCCAATTCAACAATACGCCGCCATGGGGTCCCCCTCACCGGCGCGTCTCAGCCGAAGATGTTCAGCTCCTTCTGCTCCACCCCCGCGAGCTCGTACGTCCGCCCCTCCACCGGACGCCCCGAGTACAGCCGTACGAGGGTCGCCGCGTCCCCGATGTAGCGGGCCGGCGTGCGGTCGCCGGCCGTGTCGCCCAGCCGGAGCGGCTCGTCCAGGTCGTCCAGATCGGCGTGCAGGGGCAGATGGCCACGCTCCCGGGTCGTACGGGCGAGGAGGCGCAGCGCGTCGGGCAGCCCGGCGCCGCCGTACGCGCCCGCCACCCCGAACACCTCCCGCACGTCCCCCGCGTGCACCCACTCCCCGAGCGCCACGAGGTCGAGCACCCCGCCCGCCGCGGCGATCACCGGGCCCGCCTCCGTCATCCCGCGCTCCAGCTCGTCGACGACCTGCTGGTTCGTCCAGTCCGCGCGCTCGGCGATGTCCCGGTCGTTCGACTCGGGCGAGAAGACCCCCTTCTCGAAGCGGCCCTCGACGACCCGCATCAGCGCGGCCGAGCAGTGCGCCAGCACATCGCGCACGCTCCACCCCGGACACGCCCGCGTGGGCAGCGCGAAGTCGGTGTCCGGGCGGGCGCGCAGGAGAGGGATCAGGGCGTCGCGTTCGGTGGTCAGGAGGCGTCCGGGGAGCTCGGGGTCGCGTACGTCGTCAGCAGTCATGCGGACAACGTGCCAGGGGACGGGCAGGGGGACAATGAGGCCATGGCCGATCTCGACGACCTCCGCGACCGTTTCGCCCGTGCCCTGGAGAGCGCGCGGGCCGGCGACGGCCCCGACCCGGCGCCGTACGCCGACAACCTCCTCGACCGCTGGCGGGAGCCGCAGCGGCGCTACCACACGCTGTCCCACCTGACGGCGGTCCTCGACCACGTCGACGTCCTGGCGGAGTACGCGGACCGGCCTGACCTGGTGCGTCTCGCGGCATGGTTCCACGACGCCGTCTACCTCC
This sequence comes from Streptomyces sp. NPDC107471, assembly GCF_055582845.1. NCBI lineage: Bacteria > Bacillati > Actinomycetota > Actinomycetes > Kitasatosporales > Streptomycetaceae > Streptomyces > Streptomyces sp. NPDC107471. Next base: position 39,141 of record NZ_JBVJPC010000016.1, read on the forward strand.
CGGACCGCTCGGAGAACGAGGAACGCTCCGCCCGCCTCGCCGAACGCGCCCTCGCCGAGGCCGGGCTCCCGGCCGACGGGACGGCCGAGGTCGCCCGGCTCGTCCGCCTCACCACCACCCACGCCCCCGCCGACGACGACCGCGACGGCCAGGTCCTGTGCGACGCCGACCTCGCGATCCTCGCCGCCCCGCCCTCCGCGTACGCCGCCTACACGGCCGCCGTCCGCGAGGAGTACGGCTTCGTGCCGACCGACGCCTTCCGGGAGGGCCGGTCGGCGGTCCTGCGGCAACTGCTCGACCTGCCGCGACTGTTCAGGACGCCGTACGGGGCACGGGAATGGGAGGCCACGGCCCGCTACAACCTTGCCTCGGAGCTGGAAATGCTGTCGCTCTGAGGCGCCTCGCGGCTTAGCCTGCCCGCATGGCAGACATGGGCGCGGAACAGGTGACGGAGGCCGTCGCGGACGCGGTGGCGGTCCTGCGGAAGGCGGTGGACCGGGACTGGTCCGGGGTACCGGCCGGCCGGCTGGAGTGGAGCTGTCTGCAGACGGCCGAGCACGTCGCGGGCGATCTCATCGCGTACGCGGGGCAGTTGGCGGGCCGGGCACAGGAGGCGTACGTCCCCTTCGAGATCGCCCTGGACGAGGGCACCGGCGCCGAGGGCGCCCTCCAGGTGATCGAGACGGCCGGCGTCCTGTTCGCCGCGACCCTGCGCACCACCCCGCGCGAGGTCCGCGCCTTCCACCCGTACCCCTTCCGCAGCGCGAACCGCGTGGGCTTCGCCGCGATGGGCGTCGCCGAGGTGCTGCTGCACACGTACGACATCGCCGAGGGCCTGGGCCTGGCCTACGAGCCGCCCGCCCGGCTCCCCGAGTACGTCCTGACCCGGATCTTCCCGGAGGTCCAGCCGGGCCCCGATCCCTGGCGCACCCTGCTGTGGGCCACCGGCCGCGGCGAGCTGCCCGGCCGTGCCCCGCGCACCGGGCGGCGCTGGAGCAACAACCTCGTCCTGCCCACCGAGCGCCTGACCCTCCAGGGCGTCACGCCCGCCTCCGCCGCCGAACTGGCCGCGGGCGGCGACGGCGACTTCGAGTGGGTCGAGGACGGCCCCTTCGACGGCACCCGCGAGGCCGCCGGCATGACGATCAAGGCGTACGAGGCGGGCGTCCACCGCCCGGAGTTCGGCCTCTTCGTCCTCGTACGGCGGGAGGACGGCCGGGCGATCGGCGGCATGGGCTTCCACGGCGCCCCCGACGAGGACGGCCGCGCGGAGGTCGGCTACGACCTGGCCGAGAGCGCCCGCGGCCGGGGCTACGCCACGGAGGCCCTGCGCGCCCTGAGCGACTGGGCCCTGGCCCGCGACGACGTCCGCAGCCTCTGCGCCACGATCGAGCCCGACAACGCCGCCTCCCAACGCGTGATCGCCCGCGCCGGCTACGCCCGCGCGACGGTCGAGGAGGAGCAGGCGTACGGCGAGAAGGAGACGGGCCTGCGCCTGTACGTCCTTCCCGGCGGGGCCGGTTAGCGGCGCTTGCGTCGGCGCAGTCCCGCCCCCGTGAGCAACCGCACCACCTCGCGGCTGCTCACCTCCACCGCGCCCGCCGCGACCACGTCGGCGTAGCGGTGGGCGGGGATGTCGTAGTGGTCGCGTTCGAAGGCCCGGGGAGGGACTCCCAACTCCTGGGCGAACAGGTGCAGTTCGTCGTAGGAGACGTCGCTGATCAGGTGGGACCACATGCGGCCGTGGCCCGGCCAGGTGGGTGGGTCGACGTAGACGGTCACGAGGAGGGGGTCCCGCCCGTCGCGGTGCCGAGGGAGCCGAGGGCCGCGACCTTCACGCCCGCCTTGTGGCACACCCAGTGCGGGTCGGGGCCCAGTTCCGGCTCGACCTCCAGAGCGTGCGGGTCGCCGGAGCCGCACACCGGGCACAGGGGCCAGCGGCCGTGGCGTTCCAGCAGCGCGTCCTGCACGTCCTGGGCGACCAGGCCCGCGACGAACTCCGCGCCCTTCGGCCACTGCTCCACCCACCAGCGGCGCTGTACGACGGAGTCCTCGACCATCGACACCACGTCCGCGGCGGCGACCTCGCCCGCGGCCAGGTCGGCGAGCACGAGGGCGCGTGCGGTGTGCAGGGTCTGCTCAAGTGGACCGATGGACTCCATGGAGCCATTGTGCGGGCTCTTGACCACGGGTCGGAGCCGAAAATATCTTTCAGGTGTGCCCCAGGAAGTGAAGGAAATTTTCGGCAGCGCTCTCGCCGCGAAGGTGCGCACGCTGGGTCCGTCCATGACCCGCTCCATGCACCGCGTCGCCGAGGCCGTCGCGAACGACCCCGCGGGGTGCGCGGCGCTCACCGTCACGGGCCTCGCCGAACTGACCGGGACGAGCGAGGCGACGGTCGTGCGGACGGCCCGGCTGCTGGGCTACCCCGGCTACCGCGACCTGCGGCTCGCCCTCGCCGGGCTGGCCGCGCAGCAGCAGTCCGGGCGGGCGCCGGCCATCACCACCGACATCGCGGTGGACGACCCGATCGCGGACGTGGTCGCCAAGCTCGCCTACGACGAGCAGCAGACCCTCGCCGACACGGCGGCCGGGCTGGACACCGCGCAGTTGGGCGCCGCGGTCGCCGCGACGGCCTCGGCCCGGCGGATCGACGTGTACGGGGTGGGGGCCTCCGGACTCGTCGCGCAGGACCTCACCCAGAAGCTGCTGCGCATAGGGCTGATCGCGCAGGCGCACAGCGATCCGCACCTGGCCGTGACGAACGCGGTGCAACTGCGCGCGGGAGACGTGGCGATCGCGATCACGCACTCGGGTTCGACCGGGGACGTCATCGAGCCGTTGCGGGTCGCGTTCGAGCACGGGGCCACTACGGTGGCCATCACCGGGCGGCCGGACGGGGCGGTGGCGCAGTACGCCGACCATGTGCTGACGACGTCCACGGCCCGGGAGAGCGAGCTGCGGCCCGCGGCGATGTCGTCACGGACCAGCCAGCTCCTCGTGGTGGACTGTCTGTTCGTGGGGGTGGCGCAACGCACGTACGAGACGGCGGCGCCCGCGCTGGCCGCGTCCTACGAGGCGCTGGCGCATCGGCACCGTCGCTAGGCACGAGTTTTCCGGTAGACGTCGGTCACGAAGAAAGAGCCACTCCTCCATGACCTCCACCTCCGACCCGCGTGATCTGCGAGCCCAGTTGGAGACGCTCACCACCGAGGCCTTCCGGCCCGAGCTCGCCGACATCGACAGGCTGCCGACGCTCGACATCGCCCGGCTGATGAACGGCGAGGACGCCTCGGTGCCCGAAGCGGTGTCCCGGCAGTTGCCGAGGATCGCCGCCGCCATCGACGCGATCGCCGAGCGGATGGCCCGCGGCGGCCGGCTGATCTACGCCGGTGCCGGCACCGCCGGACGCCTCGGCGTCCTGGACGCCTCCGAGTGCCCGCCGACCTTCAACACCGACCCCGCCCAGGTGGTCGGCCTGATCGCGGGCGGCCCCGGGGCCCTGGTCACCTCCGTGGAGGGGGCGGAGGACTCCGCGGAGCTGGCGCGGGCCGACCTGGACGGGCTCGCGGTGACCGAAGTGGACTCGGTGGTCGGGGTGTCCGCGTCCGGTCGTACCCCGTACGCCGTGGGCGCGGTCGAACACGCCCGCGCGCGGGGGGCGTTGACCGTGGGCCTGTCCTGCAACGCGGACAGCGCGCTCGCCGCGGCCGCCGACCACGGCATCGAGGTGGTCGTGGGACCCGAACTGCTCACCGGCTCCACCCGCCTCAAGGCGGGCACCGCGCAGAAGCTGGTCCTCAACATGCTGTCGACGATCACGATGATCCGCCTCGGCAAGACCTACGGAAACCTGATGGTCGACGTCCGGGCCTCCAACGAGAAGCTGCGCGCCCGTTCCCGCCGTATCGTCGCCCTCGCCACCGGCGCCGGCGAGGAGGAGGTCGAGCGGGCCCTGGCCGCCACCGACGGCGAGGTGAAGAACGCCATCCTGACGATCCTGGCCGACGTCGACGGGCCCACGGCGGCCCGGCTGCTGGAGGAGTCGGGGGGTCATCTGCGGGCGGCCCTCAGCGGCGGACCAGCACCGCGTGGGTGACGTTCGGTGAGCCGACCAGCTCCGCCACCCGGTAGCCGTCGATCCCCTCGCCCAGGTCGTCGAGCAGCCGCTCGCCGCGCCCGATGAGCATCGGCGCGACCACCAGGTGCAGCTCGTCGATCAGCCCGGCGCGCAGGTACTGCCGGATGGTCGCCGCGCCACCGCCGATCCGGACGTCCTTGCCGTCCGCGGCGTCGAACGCGCGCCGCAGGACGGTCTCCGGCGGCTCGTCGGTGAAGTGGAAGGTGGTTCCGCCGGCCATCTCCAGCGCCGGGCGCGGATGGTGGGTGTGGACGAAGACGTCGTGGTGGTACGGCGGGTTCTCGCCCCACCAGCCCTGCCAGGACTCGTCCTCCCACGGTCCGCGCTGTGGGCCGAACATGTTCCGTCCCATGATCGTGGCGCCGATGTTCTCATCGCCGCGGACGTAGAACTCGACGTCCGTGCCGCCCTTCCCGGCGGCCAGGTCCTCCGACGCGGCGACGAACCAGCGGTGCAGTTCGTCGCCCCAGCCGACGCCGTCGCCGAACGGGGCGTCCAGACGCTGGTTCCGCCCGGCCATGAAGCCGTCGAGGGAGATCGTCACGTTGTGTACACGGACCTTGGGCATGGTCTTCGCCTCTCGCGTGGTGTCGTGCGGTGTCGTGCTCTCACCCCTGCGTCGTTCAGAGCCTGCCTGGATCGACATCCCCGCGCACCTTTTTCCACACGAGGGTGTGGCGCCAGAACAGCCGACGCCGCAACCGGACCCCGGGCAGCAGACGGCGCGCCTCGCGGGCGAACTCGGTGTACGGCACGTCGGCGGGGCGGGTGGGGGCGGTCATCGCGACGGGGCGTGGGGCCCGCCGCCCCCGGTTCTTGAGCCAACCGGTGATCAGGTTGAGCGGGACGGACACGAGGCCGAGGAAGGTCTGGACGCGAGTGTCCTCCCGGGTCAGGCCGACGATCACCAGGGTGCCGCCCGGGGCAAGTCGCTGCCGGAACCCGACGAGGGCCTCGGTCAGCGGGAGGTGGTGGAGCACCGCGACGCAGGTGATGACGTCGTAGCCGCCGCCCTCGTACGACAGGACGTCCGCGACGGAGAAGGCGACCGGGAGCCCGGGGTCGGTCGCCTGCCTCGCCTCGCCGATGATCCGTTCGTCGCTGTCGACGCCCTGGACCTCCCTCGCCCGCGTGGCCAGCAACCGGGCCAGGTCGCCCGTGCCGCAGCCGACGTCCAGGGCCCGGTCGAAGCGGTTCGGCAACTGGCGCATGATCCACCGGTGGAAGTGGGCGTTGTGACTCCACGGGTGGGCGTTGTTGAAGCGGGCGAGGGCGTCCAGAAGAGGCATGGGTTCATTTCAACAGGGCATCCGACCCTCCCTGTTGACCTTCCGCACCCTCGCCCGCAACACCTCGGCCTGCGGCGCGGGCCCCGTCGACTCCGGCGGGCAGTCCCACTCCCGCCCCCCGCCGAGCGGCCTGAGCTGCACTCTCCCGCCCAGGTGCCCCATCACCTCCCCCACCCGCCCGTCCCGCACGTCCAGGACGAACGACCCCACCGGCGGCCTCTCCCCGCGCAGCACGGACGCCAGCCGCTCGGCCGTGCGTACGTTGCACCGCCCCAGGTCGATCAACGGGAACGGCTCGTCACCCGCCCCGGTGAGGGGGTCGACGGCGAGGGACGGCAACACGACGCCGACCTCGACGAGCGCCTCCCGCAGGGACTCCAGGACTTCCTCGGTGGACCGCACGCTTTCCTCCATCGGCACGCTGGGTTGTTGATTCGCAACACAGCGTGTCGGTCACGGCTCTAGCCTGGCCATACGGGCCAGCCCAACAACCGCACCTGGTGAACGGGGAGTCGCACATGCCGGGACCGAAGGACCTCGACCCGTCGTCGTCACCGAGGGCACTGCTGGGCGCGGAGCTGCGGCACGCGCGGGAGAAGGCGGGACTGAGCCAGGAGGAACTGGGCCAACGGCTGTTCGTGAGCGGGTCGTTCGTGGGCCAGTTGGAAGCGGGCACGCGCAGGATGCAGCGGGATGTCGCGCGACTGCTGGACGAGGTCCTGGAGACGCAGGACTTCTTCCGGCGCAACTGTGGGGCAGCAGCGAAGTCGAAGTACCCGGAGCACTTCGCGGAGGCCGCGGAGGCGGAGGCGCGGGCTTCCGCCATCAGTCAGTACGCGCCACTGTTGATCCCGGGGTTGCTTCAGACACCGGCGTATGCGGAGGCCGTGTTCCGTGCGTACAGGCCGACCGCCCCGGACGACGAGATCGAGGCGTTGGTCGCGGCCCGCCTCGACCGCACGAGGCTCCTCGCCGATCCAACAACGCCGTTGTTGTGGGTGGTACTGGACGAGGCCGCCGTCAGGAGGTGGATCGGCAGCGAGGCGGTCATGGCGGAGGCGCTGCGCCACATGGCCGGCCTCGCGCGAAGGCATCGGGTCATCGTGCAGGTGCTGCCGTTCAGAGCGGGCGCACACGCGGCGCTGGACGGCCCCCTGAAGCTGATGGAGTTCGACGACGCGCCCCCGCTGTCCTTCGTAGAGGCACCTGACGTGGGCAAGCTGTCGGACGATCCGGCCACCGTCACCCGGCACACCCGCATGTTCAAGCTCCTGCTGGCCGCGTCCCTTTCCCCCGCCGATTCCCTGGTCTTGATCGAGTCGGTGGCGCAGGATTACGCACATGAGGAACACTCCTGAATCCTGGCGCAAGTCCACGTACAGCGGCGGTCAAGGCGGCGACTGCCTCGAAGTGAACCTCGGTCACCCCACCACCGTCCCCGTCCGTGACTCCAAGACCCCCTACGGCCCGAGGCTCACGCTCCGGCCCGAGTCGTGGTCCGTCTTCGTCAAGGCGGTCATAGAGGTCAGGATCTGACCTATACGACTCCTACCGTGGCCCCATGACCAACACCACGCACGCCACCGCCACCGACGAGCGCACCGACCTGCTGGAGGCGCTGGCCCACAGCCGGCGCTTCCTGCGCTTCACGACCCGTGATCTCACCGACGAGCAGGCCGGGCAGCGGACCACCGCCAGCGAGCTGTGTCTGGGCGGCCTGATCAAGCACGTCACGTCGGTGGAGCGGCACTGGGTGGACTTCATCCGCAACGGCCCCTCGGCCATGCCCGACTTCACCGCCATGACCGAGGCCGACTTCGCCCGGCGGGCCGACGAGTTCCGGATGCAGCCCGGCGAGACCCTTGCCGGCGTGCTGGCCGACTACGACGAGACGGCCCGCAGGACCGACGAACTCGTCACGGCCCTGCCCGACCTGAACGCGTCCCACCCGCTGCCCGAGGCACCCTGGAACGAGCCCGGGGGGCGATGGTCGGCCCGCCGGGTGCTGCTGCACATCGCCGCCGAGACCGCCCAGCACGCGGGCCACGCCGACATCATCCGCGAGTCCCTGGACGGCGCCAAGAGCATGGGCTGAGCGGAGCCCCCGCAGGTGCGGCACCACCTGCGGGGGCTCGGCCCATGCCGTCGCACTCGTACCCTGAAGCCATGAACCACGCCCAGCTCACCGCTCTAGGCCGTGCCCTCCGTGTGCTCGGCGAGCACGGCGACTCGCTCACGGCCGACGCCCCGGACGCCAAGCTGCACGAGGTCAGGGCGGACCTGAAGCGTGCGCTGGAGCTGCTGGAGGACAGCGTCACCACCGCCGCCCCCAGCACCCGCTGTGCCGAGCACCCGAACGGACCGGTCGACGAGAACGCCCCCGACTTGTGCCTGCTGTGCGAGACGCGGCGCAGGGCGGCCCGCCGCGCCGAGATCAACGGCCCCTCCGCACGGCCCCGCTCCACCGACTCCGCGCCCTCCCGGTACGGGGTGCGGGAGGACCGGCCCCAGCCCCAGCAGCGCTGGCTGCCGGAGCAGTGGACCGGCCAGGAGTGGCAGCTCTGCGGGACGCCGAGGCGGGACCGGCACGAGGCCGAGCTCTACCTCACCGCCCAGCGTCGCGGGCCGCGCGCCGCGATGGCGTACCGGCTCGTCCACGAGTTCACCGACTACGAGGTGCTGCGGGTGTGGGGCACCCCGGTCAGGGTCGACATCGAGCCGCTCGGCAACCTCTAGAGGCGCCGCCTACTTCAGCAGCGGCAGCGGCGCGAAGTCGTACCCCTCCCACAGCCGCCGCGCCACCTCCTCCGGGTACGGCCGCACCTCCGGCGTCACGTCCAGGACCTGAGTGGCGCGCCCCTCGTCGTCGTACGCCGGCCACCCCGGGTCCCCGGTCCGCGCGAAGGCGGTCCACGCCGACTGGAAGCGCGCGGTGAGCGCCCTGGCCTCGTCCGGCACCCCGGCCCCCGCGAACAGCAGGGCCCCGAGATCGGCGTCGTACGTGCCGAACAGCAGCGGGATGTCCAGGCCGTGGCACGCGCCGAGCGCGCCGTTGAACGCCGGTGCGCTCCAGGTCAGTTCGTACAGGTGGGCCCGGCCGCCGCCGGCGGTCTGCGCCTCGGCCAGCCGCAGGGAGGGCAGGTTGAACAGCCAGTCCGTCTGGACGCGTTCGTAGAGTCCGGTCGGGGTGGCGTCCGGGAAGGCCTCGCGGTAGGAGCGCTCGCCGTCCGGGCCCGGCGCGAAGGTCCGCAGGGCAGCGGCCGCCTGCTCCTCGGTGATCCTGCCGAGCTGCTCGCCGAGGGCGAGGAAGAGCCGGAACTCGTCCCGGTTGTGCCCGACGAGCAGGCCCACGTCCCGCCCGGCGCCCGCCGCCAGCGCCTCCCAGGGCGTGCACGGCAGCACCTCCCCGTCGACGACCGGCGCGAACGGCGTCACGGTCGGCGCCGCCTGCCCCCACCGGTCGCCGTACTCCCGCATCCGCGGGCCCAACCGCTCACCGGCCGCGGGCAGTTCACGCGGATCGACGGTGGACAGCGCCGCGGCCGTCGGCGCCTGTCCCGCCTCCTTGGCGAGCTCCACCGCTATGTCCCGGGCGAGTTCGGCGGAGAAGTAAGTGCCGGGCACGCTCTGCGCCACGGCCCGTCCGAACAGGCCCCGCGCGCCGGGCATCGCCAGCAGCGAGGCCACCGATCCGGCGCCCGCCGACTCCCCGAACACCGTGACCTGCCCGGGGTCCCCGCCGAACGCCGTGATGTTGTCCCGCACCCACTCCAGCGCCGCGACCTGGTCCAGCAGCCCCCGGTTCGCGGGCGCCCCCTCCAGCAGGGCGAACCCCTCGATGCCGACGCGGTAGTTGAAGGTCACGACGACCACGTCACCGGCGCGCGCGAGATGCTGGGCGTCGTAGCCGGGGCTGCCGGCGTGGCCGAGCTTGTAGGCGCCGCCGTAGATCCACACCATCACCGGGCGACGGGCCGCCGGGTCCGTGTCGGGGGTCCAGACGTTGACCGTCAGCCAGTCGTCACCGGTGGGCGTCGGCGGCCCCGCGGCCCGGCCCTGGAAGGCGGCCTCCTGCGGGGGCGGGGGGCCGAAGGCGTACGCCTCCCGGGTCCCCTCCCAGCCCCTGACGGGCCGTGGTGCCTGGAACCGCGCCTCGCCCACCGGCGGTTCGGCGAACGGGATTCCCCGGAAGACCACCAGTCCGTCCTCGGCGCGCCCGCGCACGGCACCGGCCGCGGTGCGCACTTCGAGACCCTCGGCTGACGTCATCGGTCGAACTCCTCACAGGTCGGGGCTGATGCGCCTCACTCCAGCCCACGCCCCTTGCCTGAGTCAACCAACCTGGGAGGCCCGTCCCGTCCGGCCACCGGCCACGCATGGAAGAAGCCCGCCCCACTCGTGTGGGACGGGCTTCGTCTTGAGCGCTGGGCAGGCCTTGCACCTGCATCTCCCCGCAGGAAGCGGGGCGTCTTTCCTTGGACCACCAACGCGTAGTCGACCGACGGGAGTTCACGTCGAGCGGCTCGTGATCAAGCATAGCGCACGAAAAGACCGGGGGCGGCCACCCCCTGTTCCCAGGAAGGGCCGCCCCCGGCAAAGGACGCTGATCAGCCGTCGGACCTCGCGGTCCGGGGTGATCAGAAGTCCATGTCGCCGCCCGGCATGCCGCCACCGGCGGGCGCGGCGGCCTTCTCCGGCTTGTCGGCGATGACGGCCTCGGTGGTGAGGAACAGCGCGGCGATGGAGGCGGCGTTCTGCAGGGCAGAGCGGGTCACCTTCGCCGGGTCGATGATGCCCTCGGCGATCATGTCGACGTACTCACCGGTCGCGGCGTTGAGGCCGTGGCCGACGGTGAGGTTGCGGACCTTCTCGACGACGACGCCACCCTCGAGACCACCGTTGACGGCGATCTGCTTGAGCGGGGCCTCCAGGGCGAGCTTCACGGCGTTGGCGCCGGTCGCCTCGTCACCCTCGAGCTCCAGCTTCTCGAAGACCTGGGAGGCCTGGAGCAGGGCCACGCCACCACCGGCGACGATGCCCTCCTCGACGGCCGCCTTGGCGTTGCGCACGGCGTCCTCGATGCGGTGCTTGCGCTCCTTGAGCTCGACCTCGGTCGCGGCACCGGCCTTGATGACGGCGACGCCACCGGCGAGCTTGGCCAGGCGCTCCTGGAGCTTCTCGCGGTCGTAGTCCGAGTCGCTGTTCTCGATCTCGGCGCGGATCTGGTTCACGCGGCCGTTGACCTGGTCCGAGGAACCGGCACCGTCGACGATGGTGGTCTCGTCCTTGGTGATGACGACCTTGCGGGCGCGGCCCAGGAGGTCCAGGGTCGCGTTCTCCAGCTTGAGGCCGACCTCCTCGGAGATGACCTCGCCGCCCGTGAGGATGGCGATGTCGCCGAGCATGGCCTTGCGGCGGTCACCGAAGCCCGGGGCCTTGACGGCGACGGACTTGAAGGTGCCACGGATCTTGTTGACGACCAGGGTCGACAGGGCCTCGCCCTCGACGTCCTCGGCGATGATCAGCAGCGGCTTGCCCGACTGCATGACCTTCTCCAGGAGCGGGAGCAGGTCCTTGACGGAGCCGATCTTGGAGTTGGCGATCAGGATGTAGGGGTCGTCGAGCGACGCCTCCATCCGCTCCATGTCGGTGGCGAAGTACGCCGAGATGTAGCCCTTGTCGAAGCGCATACCCTCGGTGAGCTCGAGCTCCAGACCGAAGGTCTGGGACTCCTCGACGGTGATGACGCCTTCCTTGCCGACCTTGTCCATCGCCTCGGCGATGAGCTCGCCGATCTGGGTGTCGGCGGCGGAGATGGAGGCCGTGGAGGCGATCTGCTCCTTGGTCTCGACATCCTTGGCCTGCTCGAGCAGGGCGGCGGAGACGGCCTCGACGGCCTTCTCGATACCGCGCTTGAGGGCCATGGGGTTGGCGCCGGCGGCTACGTTGCGCAGGCCTTCCTTGACCAGGGCCTGGGCGAGCACGGTCGCGGTGGTCGTACCGTCACCGGCGACGTCGTCCGTCTTCTTGGCGACTTCCTTGACCAGCTCGGCGCCGATCTTCTCGTACGGGTCCTCGAGCTCGATCTCCTTGGCGATGGAGACACCATCGTTGGTGATCGTGGGGGCGCCCCACTTCTTCTCGAGGACGACGTTGCGGCCCTTGGGGCCGAGCGTCACCTTGACGGCGTCCGCGAGCTGGTTCATGCCGCGCTCGAGGCCGCGCCGCGCCTCCTCGTCGAACGCGATGATCTTGGCCATGTGAAGTGGTCCCTCCAGGACTGGGGGTGATTCCTTCGGACCGCGCCCGCGCCCGCGACGGACGGCTCGCCGGCCTGTGGATCCTTGCCCCACAAGGCCTGCGGGCCTCACCGACCCGGTCCATCTTTGTCACTCTCACCTTCAGAGTGCTAACGCCAATGATTAGCACTCGGCATGGTCGAGTGCAAGCGCCTACCGAAGACCGGGATGCGTTCGGTCGTCGCGCCACTACCGGCCGACGGGGGCTGAGCGCGCAGTTCCCCGCGCCCCTGGGGAGGTTGCAGCCAGGCACCCAGGGGCGCGGGGAACTGCGCAAAACGCCCGCCCCCACCGAGCCCGCGGACGAAGTCGCGCCACCGTCGGAGACACATGCCGAAGGGCCCGTACCCATGACTCCCCATGGGGTACGAGCCCTTCGAAGAAGAACGAAGAACGACGCTGTTGTTACCCGGCGCGTGCTTCAGCCAGTCGCGAGACGAACCATGTCCGCCTGCGGCCCCTTCTGACCCTGCGAGATCTCGAACTCGACCCGCTGGCCCTCTTCAAGGGTGCGGTAGCCGTCCATCTGAATCGCGCTGTAGTGGACGAATACATCCGCACCACCGTCGACCGCGATGAAGCCGTACCCCTTCTCCGCGTTGAACCACTTGACGGTGCCCTGAGCCATGCCTAACTCCCCTATTACTGGCCCTTGCACGGACCCACACTTCGTGGATCCGGGTCAGACCTCACCCCCCACATGGTTGGGGGCGTGCGCCGGAACGCGTCGACCGCGGCTGAATGTATCTGTCCAACTGCCGTCTGCAACAGGTCAATCGGACGAGAATTCTGGACGGAAGGGGTCCGGAATGTAGTGAGAATTCGCCCGAATTCGGGGCAAGTCGGGCCCCATAAAAGGAGCATAAGACACAAAGAACCCACACACTTTGGCTACTTCTCGTCGCATCCGAAGTCGGAACTCATATGCGCCCGGCATGGAGGAAGCAGCAGCTTCCCCAACTGTACCGCGCTCAACCATAGAGAATTGCCCCCTCCGCTTCTCTCACGGAGGGGGCAATCGGATGAACACTCGGTAATTCCTGTTACCGAAGGTAATGACCAGTCATACGGTCACCCGCCGGCGACCGCCGGGATGATGGAGACACCGGCCCCGTCGGGCGTCGCCGTCTCCAGCCCCTGCTCGAACCGCACGTCGTCGTCGTTCACGTACACATTCACGAACCGCCGCAGTTGGCCCTGGTCGTCGAGAACACGCGCGGCGATACCGGTGTGGTTCTTCTCCAGATCGGCGATGACCTCGGCGAGGGTCCCACCCTCGGCCTGCACCTCGGCCTGGCCGCCGGTGTAGGTGCGCAGGATGGTGGGGATACGGACGGAAACGCTCATGATGAAAGACCTCCGGTCAGGTTAGGGACAACGACTACGCGAGGCCGGCCTCACGGAACGAATCCAGGTTGGGCCGAATCGTCGCCGTCAGCCCCGTACCCGCCACCGCGTCCAAGGTCTTCAGACCGTCACCCGTGTTCAGCACCACGGTCGTCAGCGAGGGATCCAGCAGCCCGTTCTCGATCAGCTTCCTGGTGACACCCACGGTCACCCCACCCGCGGTCTCCGCGAAGATGCCCTCGGTCCGCGCCAGCAGCTTGATGGCGTCCACGACCTGCTCGTCGTTGACGTCCTCCACCGCACCGCCGGTGCGCCGGGCGATGTCGAGCACGTACGGACCGTCCGCCGGGTTGCCGATGGCGAGGGACTTGGCGATGGTGTTCGGCTTCTGGGGGCGGACCACGTCGTGCCCGGCCTTGTAGGCGACGGACACCGGGCTGCACCCCTCCGCCTGGGCACCGAAGATCTTGTACGGCCTGTCCTCGACGAGCCCGAGCTTGATCAGCTCCTGGAGCCCCTTGTCGATCTTCGTGAGCTGCGAGCCGGAGGCGATCGGCACGACCAACTGGTCGGGGAGCTTCCAGCCGAGCTGCTCGCAGATCTCGTACGCCAGGGTCTTGGAGCCCTCCGCGTAGTACGGCCGCAGGTTGACGTTGACGAAGCCCCAGCCCTCGCCGGCCGGGTCGCCGATCAGCTCGGAGCAGAAGCGGTTCACGTCGTCGTAGTTGCCCTCGATGCCGACGAGCTCGCCGCCGTAGATCGCGGCCATGACGACCTTGCCCTGCTCCAGGTCTTGCGGGATGAACACGCAGGAACGGAAGCCGGCGCGGGCCGCGGCGGCGCCCACCGCACCGGCCAGGTTGCCGGTCGAGGAGCAGGAGAGCGTGGTGAAGCCGAAGGCGCGGGCGGCCTCCAGGGCCTGCGCGACGACGCGGTCCTTGAAGGAGTGCGTCGGGTTGCCGGAGTCGTCCTTGACGTACAGGCCGCCGGTCACGCCCAGTTCACGGGCGAGGTTGTCGGCCTTGACGAGCTGGGTCCAGCCGGGGTTGATGTTGGGCTTGTCCGCCACGTCCGCGGGGACGGGCAGCAGCGGGGCGTAGCGCCAGATGTTCGCGGGTCCCGCCTCGATCCGCTTGCGGAGCTCCTCGGTGTCGTAGGCCGAGAAGTCGTACGCGATCTCGAGCGGGCCGAAACACTCCTCACAGGCGAAGACCGGTCCGAGCGGGACGCGGTGGCCGCATTCGCGGCAGCTCAGCGCCGCGGCGGGACCCAGGTCGACGGAGTTCGTGGTGCTTGCAACAGTCTGCGCAGCCATGGAGGCGAGGCCCTTTCTCCTCATCTTCCTCACGACGCACTTCGCCGTGAGACGGATTTGGCACCTTCCCGAGTCGGGAGCCTCGCGGAGACGATCGTCAGTGATCGCTACGAGAGCCGACTGGAGGGTTGCCGGGGCTTCATCGGGCCGTATCCCTCTGCCCCTCTGGATGAGCGGTATGAAGTTGTGAGCGGTGGGCCACCCCGGACATGCGATGGTCACCCGCGTTGTTCAAGACTGTAACCGACGACCAGGACAGTTGAGATAGTCGTCCGAACGGCGAGATGGATCACACGCAGATCACACGAAGAGGAGCCGCGCACTGTGCTGAACGAAGTCGAGCGCTGGCTGGCGACCCGTTCCTGGTCCGTGGCTGATCGCCCGCTCCACCGGATCATGGCGGCGAAACGGGCCACGGGCCGGACGGTCAGTGTCGTCCTGCCGGCCCTCAACGAGGAGGCGACGGTCGGTGACATCGTCGCCGTGATCCGGCACGACCTCATGCGGCAGGTCCCGCTCGTCGACGAACTGGTCGTCGTCGACTCGGGCTCGACCGACCGCACCTCCCAGGTCGCCGCCGCGGCCGGCGCCCGGGTCGTCCACCGCGACGACATCCTGCCGCGCATCCCGGCCGTGCCCGGCAAGGGCGAGGTCCTGTGGCGCTCCCTGCTCGTCACCACCGGGGACATCGTCTGCTTCATCGACGCCGACCTTCAGGAGTTCTCCTCGGACTTCGTCTCCGGCATCGTCGGCCCGCTGCTCACCGACCCCGAGGTCGACCTGGTCAAGGGCATGTACGACCGTCCCCTGGGCGGCGCCGCCGGGCAGGGCGGCCGGGTCACCGAGCTCATGGCGCGCCCGCTGCTGAACATGCACTGGCCGCAGCTCGCCGGTTTCGTGCAGCCGCTGGGCGGCGAGTACGCGGCCCGGCGCTCGCTGCTGGAGCAGTTGCCGTTCCCCGTCGGCTACGGCGTCGAGCTGGGGATGCTGGTCGACGCCCTGCACCTGGTCGGTCTGGACGCGCTGGCCCAGGTCGACGTGGGGGTGCGCAGGCACCGGCACCAGGACGGGCAGGCGCTGGGCCGGATGTCCGCCGCGATCTACCGCACGGCCCAGCTCCGGCTGGCCCGCGGCCACTTGATCCGGCCCGCCCTCACCCAGTTCGAGCGGGGCCGGGAGGGCTTCGAGCCGCGTACCTACTCGGTGGACACCGAGGAGCGGCCGCCGATGACGGAGATCGCGGAGTACATGAAAAGGAAGGCGGCGTAGGAGCGCCCTTCCGGAGCGCTCCCAAGGGAACGTTTGAGCGGTTGCACCCCGGGCTAGATGTCGAGGCATGGCTCCCTCGCACAACGCTCACGTACTGGTCGCATCCAACCGGGGTCCGGTCTCCTACGAGGTCCAGGAAAACGGCGAGCTCAAAGCGAAGCGCGGCGGCGGCGGACTCGTCTCGGGACTGTCGGCGATCGGGCCGGAGGCCGACGCGCTGTGGGTGTGCTCGGCGCTCTCCGACGGCGACCGCGAGGCGGTACGGCAGGGGGTCGGCGAGGACGGCGTCCGCATGCTCGCGATCCCGGCCGACGTGCACGCGGACGCGTACAACGGCATCGCGAACTCGGTCCTGTGGTTCGTCCACCACCTGCTCTACCAGACCCCGCTGGAGCCGTCCTTCGACGCGGAGTTCCGGCGCCAGTGGGCGTCGTACGAGACGTACAACCGCGCCTTCGCCGAGGCCCTCGCACAGGAGGCGGCCGAGGGGGCGGCGGTCCTGGTGCAGGACTACCACCTGTGCCTGGTGCCGGGGATGCTCCGCGAGCTCCGCCCCGACCTGCGCATCGCGCACTTCTCGCACACGCCGTGGGCGCCGGTGGAGTACTTCCGGATGCTGCCGGACGACATCGCGGTCCAGCTCCTGCGGGGCATGCTGGGCGCCGACCGGCTCGGCTTCCTGACCCGCCGCTGGGCGGACGCCTTCACGGCCTGCGCCACCCAGTGCGCGGACGGGCTCGGCGAGACCCGGATCGGGGTGCACGGGCTGGGCGCGGACGCGGACTTCCTGCGCGCCCGCTCCCACGAGGCCGACGTCGAGGAGCGGATCGTCGGCCTGCGCGAGGAGATCGGCGCGGGCCGGAAGACGATCGTGCGGGTGGACCGGACGGAGCTGTCCAAGAACATCGTGCGCGGGCTGCACGCCTACCGGCGGCTGCTGGAGTCGCGGCCGGAGTGGCGGGAGCGGGTCGTGCACGTGGCGTTCGCGTATCCGTCGCGGCAGGACCTGGCGGTCTACCGGGACTACACGGCCGAGGTGCGGCGGGTGGCGGAGGAGATCAACGACACCTTCGGCACACCGGGCTGGACGCCGGTCCTGCTGAATCTGAAGGACGACTTCGCGCGCTCCCTCGCCGCGTACCGGCTGGCCGACGTGGCGCTGGTCAACCCCATCCGGGACGGCATGAACCTGGTCGCGAAGGAGGTGCCGGTGGTCTCCGACGAGGGCTGCGCGCTGGTGCTGTCGCGGGAGGCGGGGGCGTACGAGGAGCTGGGCGACGACGCGATCGTGGTGAACCCGTACGACGTGGAGCAGACGGCGGCCGCCCTGCACGAGGCGCTGACGATGCCGGCCCACGAGCGGGCCGAGGGCGCGAAGCGGCTGGCCGCGGCGGCGACGGCACTCCCGCCCGCCCAGTGGTTCCTGGACCAACTGAACGCGCTCCGCGCGCTGGACGGGTGAGCATGAACCTTCCCACGCCCCTCACGACCGCCGGCGAGGAGGGCCTGCGGGCCGTCCTCGCGGAACCGCGGCGGGCGGTGATCGGGCTCGACTTCGACGGGACGCTGGCGCCGATCGTGGCGGATCCCGAGAAGGCGGTCGCCCACCCCGACGCGGTGCCCGCGCTCGCGGTCCTCGCGCCGAAGGTGGCGTCCGTGGCGGTGATCACCGGCCGCCCGGCGGCGGTCGCGGTCCGCAACGGCGGTTTCGCCGAGGTCCCCGGCCTGGAGCACCTGACCGTGCTCGGCCACTACGGGGCGGAGCGCTGGGACGCGGCGACGGGCGAGGTCACCGCCCCCGCCCCGCACCCCGGCGTGGCGGCGGTCCGTGCGGAACTGCCGGAGCTGCTGGCCGGGACCGGTGCGTGGCTGGAGGAGAAGGGCGGCCGCGCGGTGGCCGTCCACACCCGCAGGGCCGCCGATCCCCAGTCCGCCTTCGAGGCGCTGCGTGGGCCCCTCACCGACCTGGCCGCCCGTAACGGCCTGATCGTGGAGCCCGGCCGTCTGGTCCTGGAGCTCCGCCCGCCCGGCATGGACAAGGGGGTGGCCCTCCTGAGGCACGCCCGCGAGGTCTCCGCCCGGTCGGTGCTGTTCGCCGGCGACGACCTGGGCGACCTGCCCGCGTTCTCCGCGGTCGAGGAGCTCCGTACCGCGGGCACCGCCGGTCTCCTGGTGTGCAGCGGCAGCGACGAGGTGACCGAGCTCCGCAAGCGGGCCGACCTGGTGGTGGACGGCCCGGCCGGCGTGGTGGGCCTGCTGCGGGCCCTGGCGGAACGACTCGCCTGACCCTCAGCGCTCCTCGCGCCGGGCCTGGCGCACCCTGCGCAGCCGGTTCACCGTCACCGGGTCGTGGGCCAGCGCGCGCTCGTCGTCCAGCAGGGCGTTGAGGAGCTGGTAGTAGCGGACCGGCGCCAGGCCCAGCTCCTCACGTATCGCCCGCTCCTTCGCGCCGGGCCCCGCGAAACCGCGGCGCTCCAGCGCGAGGATGTCCCGCTCCCGGCGGTCGAGTCCCGCATGCTCCATGCCCGGAACCGTAACGCCCGCCACTGACAGCGACTACTCCGCCTTCTGCGCGGTGAGCTGGAGCGTGCGCAGCACCTCGGCGGGGCTCCCGCCGGAGCTCACGGCGGCGCCGATCCGCTTCTTCACCGCCGCGCTGACCGAGGCCCAGGACGTCTTGCCCACCGGCGGCAGCTCCGCGGAGGGCAGTGCGGCGAGGAAGGGCTTGAGGTCGGCGTCCCGGGAGCTGGCGCCCATGACCTCGGAGGCGGAGTTGGTCACCGGCAGCAGGTCGTACTCCCGGGAGAACGCGAGGACGTTCTTCTCGCTGTAGACGAAGTCGAGGAAGTCGCCCACCTGCTCGGCGTGGCCGTTCTGCCGGAAGGCCATCATCCAGTCGGCGACGCCCATGGAGTTCTTCGTCGGCCCGTCGGCGCCGGGCATGGGCACCATGCCGAACTTCACCCCCTTCTCGGCGGCGATCTTCATCAGCGAGGGGTGCCCGTTGAGCATCCCGACGTCCCCGGCGGCGAACGCCGAGAACGCGGCGGCCCGGTTCAGGTTCTCCGGCGCGACCGGGCCGGTCAGGCCCTTGCCGACGAGGTCGTCCTTGAGCCAGGTCAGCGTGGCGACGTTCTCGTCGGAGTCGATGCCGTACGTCCCGACGTCGTCGACGTAGCCGCCGCCCCCGCTCAGCAGCCACTGCATGGTCTCGGCCTGCGCCTCCTCGGGACCGAGCGGCAGCGCGTACGGGTACTTGACCCCGTCCGCCTTGAGCGCCTCGGCGTCGGCGGCCAGCTCCTTCCACGTGGTGGGCGGGGTGAGGCCGGCGTCGGCGAAGAGGGTCTTGTTGTAGAAGAGCAGCCGGGTCGACGCGGCGAACGGCATGCCGTACTGCATTCCGTTGATCCGCCCCGCGGAGCCGAGCTGGGAGACGAAGTCGGCCTGCTCCCGGATGCCGACCAGTTCGTCCGCCTTGTACAGCAGCCCCTTGTCGGCGTAGTCGGCGTAGGCGCCGATCTGCGCCATGTCGGGCGCCTCGCCCGCGTCGACCAGTTCCTTGACCTTGCGGTCGACGTCGGTCCACGAGTACACGCTGACGTCGATCTTCACCCCGGAGTGCTTCGCCTCGTACTCCTCGACGAGCTGGTCCCAGTACTTCTGGGAGCTGTTGGCCGAGCTGTCTCCGTAGTCGGCCGCGACCAGTCTCAGCGTCACCTCGTCCGATCCGCCGCCCAGGCCGCAGCCGCCGAGGACCGCCGTCATCCCCAGTGCGGACACCGCCGCGATCGTTCCCGTCCTACGCCGCCGCACCGACAACCGCCCCAAACTCACGTTCGAAAACTTTCGAAAAGTCATACATATCTCAGAAGTAAGGTCTACACCACGTGAGTGGACTAGACCTCTTGTGGGTCAACGGGTCACACTGTCCCCCGTGAGACATGTCATCGCCCTCGACGTGGGCGGCACCGGGATGAAGGCGGCCTTGGTCGGCGCGGGCGGCGAGCTCCTGCACCGGGCCCGCCGGGCGACCGGCCGCGAGCGCGGACCGGACGCGGTCGTCGACGGCATCCTCGACTTCGCCGCCGAGCTGCGCGCGTACGGCACCGAGCACCTCGGCGCCCCCGCGGCCGCGGCCGGCGTCGCCGTCCCCGGCATCGTCGACGAGGACCGGGGCATCGCGGCCTACGCCGCCAACCTGGGCTGGCGGGACGTCCCCCTGCGCACCCTGCTCGCCGAACGCCTCGGCGGCGTCCCGGTCGCCCTCGGCCACGACGTCCGCACCGGCGGCCTCGCCGAGGGCCGCATCGGAGCCGGCCGGGGCACCGACCGCTTCCTCTTCGTCGCCCTCGGCACCGGCATCGCGGGCGCGATCGGCATCCAGGGACAGGTGGAGGCGGGCGCCCACGGCTTCGCGGGCGAGATCGGCCACGTCGTCGTACGCCCCGACGGCACGCCCTGCCCCTGCGGCCAGCGCGGCTGCCTGGAGCGGTACGCCTCCGCGGCCGCCGTCAGCGAGGCCTGGGCCGCGGCCACCGGGAACCCGGCAGCGGACGCGGCGGACTGCGCGAAGGCGGTGGAGGCCGCGGACCCCGGGGCCGGGCAGATCTGGCAGCACGCCGTGCACGCCCTGGCCGACGGCCTGGTCACCGCCCTCACCCTCCTGGACCCCCGCACCCTGATCATCGGTGGCGGCCTGGCGGAGGCGGGGGAAACCTTGTTCACACCGCTGCGGGACGCGGTCCGCAGCCGGGTCACCTTCCAGAAACTCCCGACGATCGTCCCCGCGGCACTGGGCGACACGGCGGGTTGCCTGGGCGCGGGCCTCCTGGCCTGGGATCTCCTAGACACGACGGACAGTTCGGAGGTAACGCCCTGATGGCAACCCCCCCAGGGGCGCGGGGAACTGCGCGACAAACCACGACGCACCCGCACCCCGCAACGGACAAGACCCCCCTCGTCCTGTCCGGCGCGACCGTGGTCCTGCCCACGGGAACGGTCAAGAGCGGCCGGATCGTCGTCGAGGGCACGCGCATCACCAGTACGGCACCCGAGAACGCCCACGTCGTCGACGTCACCGGACACTGGCTGGTCCCCGGCTTCGTCGACCTGCACAACCACGGCGGCGGCGGCGCCTCCTTCACCTCGGGCTCGATCGAGGACGTGCTCACGGGCATCGCCACGCACCACGCCCACGGCACCACCACCCTCGTCGCCTCCACCGTCACCGGCGACATGGACTTCCTCGCCCACCGAGCCGGCCTGCTGAGCGAGCTCGCCGAGCAGGGCGACATCGCCGGCATCCACTTCGAGGGCCCGTTCATCTCCCCGTGCCGCAAGGGCGCGCACGCGGAGGACCTGCTGCGCGATCCCGACCCGGCGGAGGTCCGCAAGCTGATCGACGCGGCGCGCGGTCAGGCCAGGATGCTCACCCTCGCCACCGAACTCCCCGGCGGCGTCGACTCCGTGCGCCTGCTCGCCGAGCACGGGGTCATCGCGGCGATCGGCCACACCGACGCGACCTACGAGCAGACCGTCGAGGCGATCGAGGCGGGCGCCACCGTGGCCACGCACCTCTTCAACGCGATGCCGCCCCTCGGCCACCGCACCCCGGGGCCCATCACGGCCCTCCTGGAGGACGAGCGGATCACGGTCGAGCTCATCGACGACGGCACGCACCTGCACCCGGCCGCGCTGCAACTGGCGTTCCACCACGCGGGGGCGCAGCGGGTCGCCTTCATCACGGACGCCATGGACGCGGCCGGCTTCGGCGACGGGCGCTACATGCTCGGCCCCCTGGAGGTCGAGGTCAGCGAGGGCGTCGCCCGCCTGGTCGAGGGCGGTTCGATCGCCGGCTCGACGCTCACCCTGGACCGCGCGTTCAAGCGGGCGGTGACCGTCGACCGGCTGCCGGTCGAGGACGTGGTCGCGGCGATCTCCGCCAACCCGGCCCGGCTGCTCGGGATGTCCGACCGCATCGGGTCCCTGGAGCCCGGCAAGGACGCCGACCTGGTCCTCCTCGACCAGCGATTCGACCTCAAGGGCGTCATGCGCCGGGGTGAATGGGTGGTCGATCCGCAACTGGGATGATCTGTCCCGCTGTTGGGTCCGGGACCGTCCTGGGAGACTGGACGGGCACATGTCCGTCCGTCTTCGGGGGAGGTCGGCCCGGGTGATCCTCACGGTCACGCTGAACACCGCTCTCGACATCACCTATCGCGTACGGTCGCTGCGGCCGCACACCAGCCACCGGGTCTCCGAGGTCGTCGAGCGCCCCGGCGGCAAGGGCCTGAACGTGGCCCGGGTGCTGGCCGCGCTCGGCCACGAGGTGACGGTCACCGGCTTCACGGGCGGCGCCACCGGCCGCACGGTCCAGGAGCACCTCACCGCCGTCCCGGGCCTGGTGGACGCGCTCGTCCCGGTCACCGGCCCGACCCGGCGCACGGTCGCCGTCGTGGACGAACGCTCCGGCGACACCACCCAGCTCAACGAACCGGGCCCCACCGTCACACCCGCGGAGTGGTCCGCCTTCCAGGAGGCGTACGGGGATCTCGTCGCGTCGGTCGCGGCGGTGGCCCTGTGCGGGAGCCTGCCGCCGGGTGTGCCGGTGGGGGCGTACGCCGGCCTGATCCGCGCGGCGAAGGCGGCCGGGGTCCCGGTCCTGCTCGACACCAGCGGCGAGGCACTGCGCCGCGGGGTCGCCGCCCGCCCCGACATCCTCAAGCCGAACGCCGAGGAACTGTCCGAACTGACCGGCTCGCACGAGCCGTTGCGGGCCACCCAGGACGCACGGCGGCGGGGCGCCCGGTCGGTGGTCGCGACCCTCGGCAGGGACGGCCTCCTGGCGGTCACCCCCGAGGGCCGCTGGCGCGCCACGCCCCCGGCCCCGGTGTCCGGCAACCCGACGGGCGCCGGCGACTCGGTGGTCGCGGGCCTGCTGTCCGGCCTGGTGCGCCGGCTCCCCTGGCCGACCCGTCTGACCGAGGCGGTCGCCCTGTCGGCGGCGACCGTACTGACGCCGGTGGCCGGGGAGTTCGACCGGGCGGCCTACGAGGAGCTGCTGGGCCGGGTCACGGTCACGGGAGAGGCCAGCGCGGCCTGAGCCCTACTGGTCGGCGTTCTCCGTCACGGAGAACTGGTCGAGCAGGGCGTTGCACTGGTTGCCCTGCTGGCAGGAGAGCTGAACGGTGTTGGTGCCCTTGGTCAGGGAGACCTGGGCCCACGTCTCCTGCCATTCGTTCGCGGGCAGCCCACCGAAGTTCTTCATGTTCAGCGGCCGGGAGGCGGATTTGCCGTTGACCGTCACCGTGGCGTTGGCGTCCTCGGCGGGCAGGCCGTAGCGGACGTAGAGCCGGTAGGTGCCGGCCTCCTTGATGCCGTTGACGGTCCAGGTGACCGAGGCCCCGACCTGGTTGAAGCCCTGTACGTAGACGCCGCCGTCGGACTTGGCGCCCTTCACGTCGGACGCGACGCTGGTGCCGCCCTCCAGCCGCATCGTCTTCACGTCGGCCTTCGGCAGGTCGGCCTCCGCCTCCGCGGAGCTCGACGCGCTCGGTTCCGAGCTCTGGGACGCGGTCGGGGTCGTCGCCGCCTCGCCGCCCTTGTCGTCCTTCTGGTCGTCGCCGCCCGCGATCGCGATGCCGATGCCGATGACCACCGCGGCCACCACCGCGATCGCGCCGATCAGCAGGCCCTTGGTGTTGGGGCCGCCGCTGCGCCGGCCACCGCCGTTGTGGCCCGGCATGGGCTGCTGGCTGGTGGGGGCGGAGCCGGGGAAGGTCTCGGGGGCGGCGTAGTGCGCGCTGGGCTGGCCGTAGCCGCCCTGGGCCTGCTGCTGCGGGACCTGGCCGTACGCCGCGGTCGGCGCGGTCGGTGCCTGCTGCTGTCCGTACTGGCGCTGGCCGACCGCGCGGACTCTGTTGACGGAGTTCGGGTAGCCGTAACCGCCGGAGGGCGGCTGGGCCCCGTTGGCCTGGCCGTCGGCGTAGAGGTAGCCGAACGGGTCGTCGTCCTCGGGCGTGCTCGCGCCGTTGTTGCCGGACGTCATCCCTTGGTACTCCTCAACAGGTGCGGATCGGATGCGATACGTGGAGTCAGAATGGCGAGCCTACCCGCTCCAGATGGCCCAAACGGGTGACTCGGATCGCATCGGCTCGCTGACCTGGGGCTCAGCCCGCGCGTCTGTGCTGTTTGGGACGAGATCGTTTCTCGACGTACATCCGCTCGTCGGCCGACTTCAGCACTTCGTCCGCGGTCATGCCGCAGTGCGCCCAGCCGATACCGAAGCTGGCACCCACCCGCACGGCCCGTCCCTCGGCCCGGATGGGCTGGATGATCTCGTTGCGCAGGCGCACCGCGAGGTCCGCCGCGTCGGCCTTGCCGAGGCCGTCGGCGAGGATCACGAACTCGTCGCCGCCGAGCCGGGCCACGGTGTCGCCGTCGCGCACGCACTGGGACAGCCGCCGGGCGACCTCGATGAGGACCGCGTCGCCCGCGTTGTGCCCGAACCGGTCGTTGATGGACTTGAAGCCGTCGAGGTCGCAGAAGAGCACCGCGAGCCCCTTGGTGCCGTCGTCGCGCTCCCCCTCGGGGGCCACGGTGTGCACATGGTGGTCGAAGGCGGCGAACGCCTCGGTGCCGCCCTGCCGGAAGTCGAAGCCGTGGCCGTTGGCGTCGAAGGCCGGGTGGCCGAAGGCCGCGTCGACGGGCTCCAGGGCGCCGGTGTGGGTGGGGCGCTGGCAGAGCCGGGAGGACAGCCGCGAGCGCAGCTCGGCGGAGTTCGGCAGGCCGGTGAGGGAGTCGTGGGAGGCGCGGTGGGCGAGCTGGAGCTCGCGGCGCTTGCGCTCCTCGATGTCCTCGACGTGGGTGAGCAGGAAGCGCGGACCGTCGGCGGCGTCGGCGACCACCGAGTTGCGCAGGGACACCCAGACGTACGTGCCGTCCCGGCGCCCGAGGCGGAGCTCGGCGCGGCCGCCCTCCGCCGAGGTCCGCAGCAGGGTGCCTATGTCCTCGGGGTGGACCAGGTCGGAGAAGGCGTAGCGGCGCATCGCGGACGCGGGGCGGCCGAGCAGGCGGCACAGGGCGTCGTTGGTGCGCAGGATGCGGCCGTGCTGGTCGCCGCCCATCTCGGCGATGGCCATGCCGGAGGGGGCGTACTCGAAGGCCTGCCGGAAGCTCTCCTCGCTGGCCCTGAGCGCCTGCTGCTCCCTTTCCAGCCGGACCAGCGCGCGCTGCATGTTCGCGCGCAGGCGCGCGTTGCTGATCGCGATGGCGGCCTGGAACGTGTACATCTGCAGCGCCTCGCGGCCCCAGGCGCCCGGCCTGCGGCCGTTGCGCGGCCGGTCCACGGAGAGCACGCCGATCAGCTCGCCGCACTGCCCGCCCGGCACGCCCGGCGTGTACATCGGCGCGAACAGCCGGTCGGAGGGGTGCCACTCGTCCTCGAAGCGGGGCGCCGGGCCGTCGGTGTACCACTGCGGGACGTCGTCGTCGTCGAGGATCCAGCCCTCGGTGTGCGGAATGAAGACCAGGTCGCCCCAGGTCTCCCCCATGCTCAGCCGGCGCTCCCAGGACTCGCGGGAGCCCACCCGGCCGGTGATCAGCGCCTCGGCGGCCTGGTTCCCGGCGAAGGCGGCGACCACGAGATCGCCGTCGGGGCGCACGAGATTGACGCACGCCAGTTCGTAGCCGAGTGCGGTGACCACGCCGTTCGCGACGGTCTGCAGTGTGTCGGCCAGGCTGCGGGCCGTGTTCATGTCGGCCATGACCTGGTGCAGTTGTCGCAGGGACGCAAGACGGACGTACGGCTCCGACTCGCTCTCCATTGCTCGCCCTCCCCCCGAGACCTCGCAGTGAATCAAGGGTCATCTGTCCAGCCACTGAATCACAGCGCGCTGCCCGGTCGGTACACAGGGTCAACAATTGGCACCTCTTGTGACTCAAGTCACAGCAAAAGATGAGCAATTGAGCGGGGTTTCTGTGTTTTTCCTGTGCGTTTACCGCCTGCAAATTTCGGACGATTATGCAGGTTCCGGCAGGCCGCCCGTCGTGAGACCTAGGTCCGGTCTCGGGCGAAGGCCCGATGCGGCGGGCCCGGCGCCGGGACTAGCGTTTCCGGCGTGTCGAACACCGCCTCCCCCACCGTCCCGATGATCCCTCCGCCCGCTTCCGGGCATGCTGTGGGGGTGAGCAACGACGAGTTCCGCGCCGCCATGTCCCGGCTGGCCGCGGGCGTGGTCCTGGTGACCGCGTTCGAACCCCCGCTCGACGCCGAGGGGCCCGGGGGCGAGGACGTCGGCATGACGGCCACGGCGTTCCTGTCGGTCTCCCTCGACCCGCCTCTGGTGCTGGTCAGCCTGCGTACCGGGTCCCGGATGGACGACCTGCTCGACGAGCAGCCGCTGTGGGCGGTGTCCGTCCTGTCCGAGAGCCAGCGGCACATCGCCGGCCGCTTCGCCATGAAGGGCCGCATCAGCGACCGCCTGCTGTTCGAGGACATCCCGTACGTCCGCGGCTCCGCGACCGGCGCCGCTCTGGTGGGCGGCGCCCTTGCCACCCTGGAGTGCCGCACCGAGCAGCGCGTCGAGGCGGGCGACCACACCCTGGTGATCGGCCGCGTCCTGACGGCCGGCGTGCCGAGCGCGGACGGCGGCCCGCTGACGTATTTCCGCGGCCGGTACCGGCAGTTGGGCTGAATTCCGTGGCGGTGCGCCGCGGGCTCGCCCTAAGGTCCCCGGATGACATTCGCACCCCGCCTCGAAGAGGTCACACCCGGGAATTTCGAAACGGCGACCGGCATACGCGTCCGTCCGGAGCAGGAATTCGCGGTCTCCCCCGTGGTGCAGTCCCTCGCCGAGGCCTACGTGCATCCCCCGGGTGTGGCCTGGCCCCGGCTCATCGTCGACGGTGACCGCACGGTCGGCTTCCTGATGGCCTTCCTCGACATCGACTGGCGCGCCGACGGCGGCACCGTGCGCCGCTCCGGCCTGTGGCGGCTGAACATCGCGGCCGACGCGCAGGGCCGCGGCTACGGCCGTTTCGCCGTCGAGTCCGTCGCCGCGGAGCTGCGCCGCCGGGGCACGAAGGAGTTGTACGTCACCTGGCACGAGGGTCCGGACGGCCCGGCCGAGTTCTATCTGAAGCTCGGCTTCCGCCGGACCGGCGAGCTGAGCGAGGGAGAGACCGTGGGCGTCCTGGACCTCGCCTAGAGGAGGGTGACGTCCGAGCGTGCCGCCGTCGCCGGGTCCGTGGTGATCTCGATCACGGCGATCCGGTCGTGTACGAACGTGAACGCGAGGGTCCGCTCCACCCGGCCGTCCCGCAGCAGCGCGATGCCGGTGCGGCCCTCGACCAGAGCCGGCCGGACGACACCGGTGATGTGCCGCGCGTATCCGCTCGCCCCCTTGGCCACCGCGAGGGCGCCCGTCGTCACCCCGGCCTCGGTGCGCACCACGACATCCGGGTCGAGGACCTCCAGCAGCCCCTCGAAGTCCCCCTCGCGCGCGGCGGCCAGGAAGGCGTCGACGAGTTCGCGCCGACGCGTCGGATCGGTCTCGGTCGCCTCGGCGCCCCGCACCCGGCGCCGGGCCCTGCTGGCGAGCTGGCGGGCGGCCGCCGGGGACTTGCCGATGACGCCGCCGATCTCGTCGTACGGGACCGCGAAGAGGTCGTGGAGGACGAAGGCGAGCCGTTCGGCGGGGGTGAGGGTGTCGAGGACGACGAGCAGGGCGCCGCCGACCGAGTCGGCCAGGAGGACGTCCTGCTCGGGGTCGGGGACGGTGACCGGGACCGGTACCTCGGGTTCCAGGGGCTGTTCGGCGCGGGACCTGCGGGCGCGGAGCATGTCGAGGCAGACCCGCCCGACGACCGTGGTCAGCCAGCCCCCGAGGTTGTCGACGTGGGTGGTGTCCGAGCGGCTCGTCCGCAGCCACGCCTCCTGCACGGCGTCCTCCGCCTCGCCGGCCGACCCGAGCATCCGCCGTGCCACGGCCAGCAGCCGCCCACGGTGCGCCTCGAACCGCTCGGCCAGGAACTCGTCGTCGCGCATGGGGGTCACCGCTCTCGTCGCCGTCACCTGTCGATGAGTTGACGGATGAGACGAGGAGAACGTGACGCGCCCCTGCAGGGGCGCGGGGAACTGCGCGACCAGTTACAACGGACCGGCACCCGAACGACGACCCGCCTACCCCCAGTCCCGCCCGGACCGCCCCCGCTTCGTGTCCGACCGCGCCTTCTTCTCCCGGAGCCGGCGCTCATTGATCCCACGGGGAATCCGAGTGGGCCGCCGCGGCTTCGGCGGCGGCGCCGTCGCCTCGGCCAGCAGCGCCGCCAGGCGTACGGCGGCGGTCTCACGGTTGCGCCACTGCGAGCGGTGCTCGGAGGAGCGGACGGTGACGACCCCGTCGACGAGCCGTCCGGCCAGCTTGGCCAGCGCCCGCTGCTTCCACACGTCGGGCAGGGACTCGGTGCGGGCCAGGTCGAACCGCAGCTCCACCTGGGAGTCACTGGTGTTGACGTGCTGGCCACCGGGGCCGGAGGAGCGCGAGAAACGCCACATGAGCTCGGCCTCGGGCAGGGAGACGGAGCCGCGGATGACGTGGGGACCGGACATGGGGTCCATGTTCCCGCCTCTGACCAGTCCACGTCACCCCAATAATCCCCCTCCGCCGCCCGCTTCCGCTTGGGTAAAGAAAGTAAAGAAGCGGGGAACCTTCGACACCACTCGCGGCGTTCATAGAGGTAGCTGTAGCTTCGTGCCCGTTACATAACGAGGGAAGGGACTCCCAACAATGGCTGTAAGCCTGTCCAAGGGTGGCAACGTCTCGCTCACCAAGGAGGCTCCGGGCCTGACCGCCGTCACCGTGGGCCTCGGCTGGGACGTCCGCACGACCACCGGCACGGACTTCGACCTCGACGCCTCCGCGATCGCGGTCAACACGCAGGGCAAGGTCTACTCCGACGCCCACTTCGTCTTCTTCAACAACAAGCAGACCCCGGACAGCACCATCGTCCACACCGGTGACAACCGCACCGGCGAGGGCGCGGGCGACGACGAGGCGATCAACGTCAACCTGGCCGGTCTCCCGGCCGACATCGACAAGATCGTCTTCCCGGTGTCGATCTACGACGCGGAGAACCGCTCGCAGAACTTCGGCCAGGTCCGCAACGCCTACATCCGCATCGTCAACCAGGCCGGCGGTGCCGAGATCGCCCGCTACGACCTCTCCGAGGACGCGGCCACGGAGACGGCGATGGTCTTCGGCGAGCTGTACCGCAACGGCGCGGAGTGGAAGTTCCGCGCGGTCGGCCAGGGTTACGCCTCCGGCCTGGTCGGCATCGCCCAGGACTTCGGCGTGAACGTCTGACGTTCCCCCCGCTGAGCTGCACGTGAGCCCCTGGCCTTGCCGGCCGGGGGCTCATGTCGTGGGTCAGCAATATCCGCGACCACCCCCTGACCGGGGCAAGGACTTCGTCCACGGCGAGGACGTCACCATCGGCGACCGGGCCATCTCGACAGAGGGCCTGCCGCGTTACAAGGACGAGCCGTCACGGCCGTCAACTACTCTGCCCGGCATGCTCCTCACCCCCCTCGACCTCACCCCCGACCACGACATCCCGGGTCCTCTGCTGACCGAACTCACCGCCCTCTACGCCGCCAACCACGAGTTCTTCGCGCTCAGCGGTGACTTCCCGGACCCGGACGACATCCGCCCGGAGCAGGTGGCGGCGGCGCTGGCCGAGGAGCTCGCGCATCCGGACGCCGAGGTGCTGCTGGCCCGCAGCCGGGGCCTGCTGGTCGGCATCGCGATCACCCTCGCCCACCACCCCGACCCGGCCGACCCGGATCCGTGGATCGGGCTGCTGATGATCGACGCGGGCGTGCACCGGCAGGGCCACGGACAGCGGCTGGCGCGACTCGTCGAGGACCGCTTCCGCGAAGCGGGCCGCACCGCCGTCCGCCTCGCCGTCCTCGACGGCAACGACCGCGCCCTCTCCTTCTGGACCACCCTCGGCTACCAGGTGATCGCCCACCGCCCGAACCGCCGACTGGACCGCCCCTGCTCGGTGCTGCGCAAGGCGCTGCCCGAGAGGGCCTGACCGCGTGGAGTGGACGGCCCTGGCCGGGACGGCGCTCGGCGCGTTCGTCGGTGTCGGATCGACCCTGCTCGCCGACCGGGTGCGCTGGCTGCGCGACCGGACCGAACGGACCCGGCAGGAGCGCAAGGAGATCTACGTGGCCTGTCTGACGAAGTACCGGCAGGCCTACGAGGACATGTACGCGGCGGCGCTCCGGCCCCCGGACGGGGTTCCCTTGGACGCCGCCGTCCGGGGCGCGTTCCGGGCGTCGGGCTGCGACGAGATACGCGAGTCCGCGCTGATCTGCGCCCCGCAGGAGATGTCGGACGTGATCGAGGCCGTCTACGCCACCCTGCGGGAGCTCCAGGACGTTCTTGCCGCCGGCGATCCGCCGCTCGACACACCGGCGTTCCAGGAGCACCGCCTCAGGCACGGCAAGGCGGTCTGGGCGGCGCGGGCGGCGATGCGGAGGGATCTCGGCGACCGGGCCTGACCGCTTCCCCCGACCGTCCCGATGCCTACCGTCCCGAGGTCTCAGGCCCGGGCCGGTTTGCCCTCGCCGTACAGCCAGTCCTTCCAGATCGGGCCGAAGGTCTTGTCGGGGGCGAGGTCCTCGACGTACGAGGTGAAGTCCTCGGTGTCCGCGGTGCCGTGGCGGTGGGTGGTGGCCCAGTCGCGCAGGAGGGCCAGGAAGGCGGTGTCCCCGAGCTGTTGGCGGATCTTGTGGAGGACCATCGCGCCGCGCTGGTAGACGGGGCTGTCGGAGAGGTGCGCGGCGTCGGACGGCTTGCCGGGCGGGAAGGACCAGAGGTCGTCGTACTCGTCCTCGCCGTGCGCGTACAGCGCGTCGAAGGTCTCCTGGGCGCTGTCGCCGCCGTGGTCCTCCGCCCACAGCCACTCGGCGTAGGTCGCGAAGCCCTCGTTGAGCCACATGTCCCGCCAGGTCCTCGGGGTGACGGAGTCGCCGTACCACTGGTGGGCGAGTTCGTGGACGAGGGTCTCGGTGTCCGGAGCGCCGGGGAAGAAGGGGCGGTTCTGGGTCTCCAGGGCGTACTCGGCGTCCCCCGCGCGGTCGACGATCGCGCCGGTGGAGGAGAACGGGTACGGGCCGAAGGTGTCCTGCGCCCACGAGAGCACGGCGGGGATCCGCGCCAGCACCTTGCGGCTCGCGGCCGCTTCCGCCGGGTCGACCGCGACGTACACGGGCAGGCCGTCGGCGAGGGTGGAGCGCTGGACGTCGTAGTCGCCGATCGCGAGGGTGGCCAGGTAGCTCGCCATGGGCTCGGCGGTGTGCCAGTGCGACGTCGTACGGCCCCCGCGGGTGCCGCTTGCCGTCAACTCGCCGTTGGAGACGGCCTGGAGGCCCTCGGGCACGGTGACCGTGAGGTCGTAGGACGCCTTGTCGGAGGGGTGGTGGTTGCCCGGGAACCAGGCCATCGAGCCGACCGGTTCGCCGAGGGCCACCGCGCCGTCCTCGGTGGGCAGCCAGCCCTCCGCGGAGCCGTCCGGGTCGGTGATCGTCCCGGGGGTGCCGGAGTAGCGGACGGTCACCCGGAAGACGCGGCCCTCGTCGAGGTCGTCGTGCGGGCGTACGGTCAGCTCCTGGCCGGTGCGGTTCCAGCGGGCCGTCTCGCCGCCGACGGTGACCTTCTCGACGTCCAGACCGTCGAGGTCCAGGTGGAATGCGGTCAGGTCCTGGGTGGCGCGGGCGGTCAGGGTCGCGGTGCCGGAGAGCCTGGACGTGTCCGGGTCGTAGGCGAGGTCGAGGTCGTAATGGCTGACGTCGTAACCGCCGTTGCCCGCCTTCGGGAAGTACGGGTCGCGCAGGCCGGAGCCGCCGGGGGTGCCGTGCACTCCGCCGTCGCACGCGGTCAGGGCGAGGGCGCCCGCGAGGAGCAGGGCCGTGGGGACGCGCGGGGCGACGGGGACGAGCGGCGCGGATCGGGGCACGCCGGTGATCCTATGAGGCGCGCGTGACACCATCGCCTACGTGCTCGACATCGGCTACGCCCTCTCCAACCGCTTCCCGGACCCCCCGCAGACCGACTACCGCCGCGCGGACGTCCACACCCTGCGGCACGACCTGTTCTGCGGGGACGTGTATCTCGCGGACACCCGGGAGGACCGGGAGCTGTCCACGGCCTGGGGATGGGTGCCGGTGCTCGACTTCGCGTGGGCGCTGTGCGACATCGTGGAACGCCTCGACCGCGATCCCGCGGGCTCCCGCGCCTCCCGCCCCCAGCACGCCGAACTCGACTTCACCGAGTCCACCGACCGCATGCTCTTCGAGCGCCGCTTCGGCTGGGTGGACATCGAGGCCGACTGGATGCCGGTCGAGGAGCCCCCGCTCACCTTCTCCCACGCGGACCTGCGCCGCGAGGCCCGCGACTTCCTGCACGACCTGATCGCCGACCTGGTCGACCTGCACGAGGACCTGGACGAGAACCCGGCGATCTGGACCCTCCAGGCACGCTTCCCGAGAGTGAAGTGACCGGTGCGGTGAGCCGGTGGTGACAGCGCGGTGAGGTGGCCGTCGTCCGGTCTCCTGCGGTCACCCCTCCACCCTGATCCCCA
This sequence comes from Streptomyces sp. NPDC107471, assembly GCF_055582845.1. Classification (NCBI taxonomy): domain Bacteria; kingdom Bacillati; phylum Actinomycetota; class Actinomycetes; order Kitasatosporales; family Streptomycetaceae; genus Streptomyces; species Streptomyces sp. NPDC107471. The sequence continues at coordinate 71,451 of NZ_JBVJPC010000016.1, forward strand.
CCTCCGCCGCCAGCACCGGGGCCAGGTCCAGCAGTTGTGACGGGCTGATCACCGCCCCCGCCAGGCGGTCCACGCCCCGGGCGATCTCCAGGGACGCGGCGCCGCGCAGGTCCACGTCCTTGAGGGTCGCCGCCGTGAGGTCGGCGCCCTTGAGGGCGCAGTCGACGAACTCCACGCGCTCCAGGCGGGCCCCGCCGAAGTCCGGTTCCACCAGGACGCAGCTCTCGAAGACGACGTCCTTCAGGACCGCCGTGCGCAGGTTCAGGTAGTCGATCTTGCCGCCCCGGATCACCACCCGCTCCAGGGCCGCACCGTGCAACTGCACGCCGCCCAGACGCGCGTCGATCACCTCGACGTCCCGCAGGGTCGACTCCGCGAGGTCGGTGCCCACGCCCCGCAGGCCGGTGAGGACCGAGTCGAGGAAGCGGGCGTGGTGGAGCCGCGCCTCGTCCAGCGCGCAGCTTCTCAGCGCGCAGTCCATGAAGCGGGCCCCCGCCCCGTCCTGCCCCGCGAAGTCCGCCTCCACGAACTCCAGGCCGTCGTAGTCCCCGTCCGGCTCCAGCCCCCCGCCCCCGTACGGCTCCAGCGGCGGCAGCCGCACCTCGGGCCGCCGCGCCCCCTTCACCCGCGAACCGCCCGCCCCGCCCGTCGCTCTCCGCACCATGCCCCCATCCTGCACGCCACCACTGACAATCCCCCTGACCTGGGCCGACGGGCCGCATGTCACATTCCGGCGCCCTCGACGAGTCATACCGGCGAGGACAAGACACGACGAGGAAACGACGAAGACGCGACGACGACGCGACCGAGCAGAGGGAGATCCACAGCCATGCACCGCATCACCGTCATCGGCGGCGGCCTCGCCGGGCTGACCGCGGCGATCACCGCCGCCGAGGCGGGCGCCAAGGTCACCGTGCACGAGGCCCATCACACGCTCGGCGGCCGGGCCAGGACCGCCGAGGGGCCGTACCGCACGAACGACGGCCCGCACGCCCTGTACAACGCCGGTCCGCACTGGTCCTGGCTCCGGCAGCGCGACCTCATCGGCCCGCTCGCCCCGCTGCCGCCCCTGGAGGCGGCCCGGCTGCGGCTGCGGCACAAGGGCGTCCTCCGCCGCACCCCGCCCTTCGCGATGCTGAAGCTGCTGCGCCGCAGTGCCCAACAGGCGCCGGTCGACGTGGACTTCATGTCGTGGGCCACCGGTCAGGCCGGCGAGGAGGGGGCCCGGGCCGCCGCCCACTACTCCGCCGTCGCCCTCTTCCACCACGACCCGGGCGCCCTGTCCGCCGCGTTCGTGCAGGAACGGCTCCGGCGCGCCACCAAGCTGCCGCCCGAGGCGCACTACCCGCGCGGCGGCTGGGCCACCGTCGTGGACCGGATGGCAGCCCGCGCCTGGAACCTGGGCGTCCGGATGGAGACGCTGTCCCGTGTCGACACCCTGCCCACCGACACCCCCGTGGTCGTCGCCACCTCCCTCGACGCGGCCCGCCGGCTCCTCCGCGACGACTCGCTGACCTGGCCGAGCGGCCGTACGGCCCTCCTCGACCTCGCGCTGCGCACCCGGCGCGGCGACGCCTTCGCCGTCTCCGACCTCGACTCCCCCGGCTGGCTCGAACGGTTCACCGCGCAGGACCGCACCCTGGCCCCCGCGGGCGAACAGCTCCTGCAGGGGCAGATCCCGATCGCCCCGCACGAGACCAGGGCCGACGGGATCGCGCGCGCGGAGGAACTGCTCGACCTCGCCTTCGACGGCTGGCGCGAGCGGGTCACCTGGCGGCGCGAGTCCGTCGCGAGCGGCCGTACCGGAGCCGTCGACCTGCCCGGCACGAGCTGGCGCGACCGGCCCGCCGTCGACCGCGGCGACGGCGTCTATCTCGCGGGCGACCAGGTCGCGGCGCCCGGAGTGCTCTCGGAGGTCTCCTTCACCAGCGCGCTCACCGCCGTGTCCCTGGCGCTGGGCCGGAACACCCTTGACCTCAAGCATGCTTGAGGTCGGAGGGTGGGCGCACACCCGCACCACGGGCGCACACCTACACAGGAGGGTTCCTCCCATGCACGCCGTCCGCCTGCACGCCTTCGGTCCCGCCGAGAACCTGACCTACGAGCGCACCGAGGACCCGGTACCGGGCCCCGGCCAGGTCCGTATCGCCGTACGAGCGGCGGGAGTCCACCTGCTGGACACGGCCCTGCGCGAGGGCCACCAGGGCCCGGCACCCCGGCCGACCGCGCTTCCCACGATCCCCGGCCGCGAGGTCGCCGGCACGGTCGAGTCCCTCGGCGAGGGTGTCGCCGGACTGTGGCTCGGCAGGCGCGTGGTCGCCCACCTCGGCTTCGCCCCCGGAGGCTACGCCGAACTCGCCGTCACCGATGTCGACCGCGTCCACGAGATCCCCGGGAACCTCGACTTCGCCCAGGCCGTCGCCATGATCGGGACGGGCCGTACGGCCATGGGGATCGTCCGGTTCGCCGAGTTCGGCCCGGACTCGGTGGTCGTGGTGCCGGCGGCCGCCGGCGGCATCGGCACCCTGCTCGTGCAGTACGCGAAGAACGCCGGGGCGACCGTCGTCGGCCTCGCGGGCGGACCGGAGAAGACGGCACGGGTGCGGGCCAACGGCGCCGACCTCGCCGTCGACTACACGGACTCCGCCTGGCCCGGGAAGGTCCGCGCCTTCCTCGGCGGCCGTCCCGCCACCGTCGTCCTCGACGGGGTGGGCGGGGAGATCGCCCGCGAGAGCGTCGGGCTGTTGGGCGAGAACGGCCGGCACATCGTCTTCGGCTGGTCCGGCGAGGGCATCCACGACGGCCGCCCCTACCTCGTCGAAGGCGTCTCCGAGCAGGTCCTCGGACCCGTCATGGCCCGCAGGGCCGGCGGCCCGAACCCCCTGCGCACCCTCGAACTGCGTGCCCTGGCCGAAGCCGCCGCGGGCCGTCTCACCCCTGCCGTACAACGCTTCCCGCTCGCCGAGGCGGCCGCCGCCCACCGGGCGCTGGAGTCCCGCCGCACAACCGGAAAGGTGGTCCTGGAGCCATGACACGCCCAGATGCGACCCGTACCGATGCATGGTCTTCTGACCCCATGAGTGTCACCCGGACAGGTGAAGATCCACGCCGCTGGTGGGGCCTGGTGGTCATCGCCCTGGCGCAGCTCATGGTCGTTCTCGACGCGACCATCGTGAACATCGCGCTGCCCTCCGCCCAGCGCGACCTGGGGATGTCCGACGGCAACCGGCAGTGGGTGATCACCGCCTACACGCTCGCCTTCGGCGGTCTGCTCCTGCTCGGCGGCCGCATCGCCGACCTGGTGGGCCGCAAACGCACCTTCGTGATCGGCCTGGTCGGCTTCGCCGCCGCCTCCGCACTCGGCGGCGCCGCCACCGGCTCCGGCATGCTCTTCGCCGCCCGCGCCCTCCAGGGCGTCTTCGCGGCCGTCCTCGCCCCTTCCGCGCTGTCCCTGCTGACCACGACCTTCACCGACCCCAAGGAGCGCGGAAAGGCCTTCGGGATCTACGGCGCCCTCGCGGGCTCCGGCTCGGCGATCGGGTTCATCGTGGGCGGACTGCTCACCGAGTACCTGAACTGGCGCTGGTGCCTCTACGTCAACGTGCCCATCGCCGTGCTCGCCGTCTTCGGCGCCCTCGCCCTCCTCCACGACCGCCCCGGCCACGCGGGCGCCCGTCTCGACGTGCCCGGCGTGCTGCTGGGCTGCGGCGGCCTGGTCGCGATCGTCTACGGCTTCAGCGAGGCGCAGCCGCGGGGCTGGAGCGACCCCCTGGTGCTGGGCCTGCTCGCCGGGGGCGTCGTCCTCCTGGCGGTCTTCGTGTGGTGGCAGTCCCGGGCCCCGATGCCGCTCCTGCCCCTGCACATCGTCAAGGACCGCAACCGCGCGGGCTGCTTCCTGACCATGGGGCTCGCCGTCATCGGGATGTTCGGCCTCTTCCTGTTCATGACCTACTACCTCCAGGTCGTGCTGGCCTACTCCCCCGTGCGCACCGGGCTCGCCTTCCTCCCGATGACCGCCGCGATCATCGTCGGCTCCACCCAGATCTCGGCCCGGCTGATGAACCGCGTCGCGCCGCGCGCGCTCATGGTCCCCGGCATGGTCCTCGCCGCGGGCGGCATGCTGATCCTCACGCAGATGACGGTGCACAGCTCCTACACCACCGAGATCCTGCCCGCCCTGCTCCTGATGGGCCTCGGCATGGGCCTCACCTTCATGCCGGTGTTCTCCACCGCCACCGCGGGCGTCGCCCCGCAGGACTCCGGGGTGACCTCGGCGACCGTCAACACCTCGCAGCAGGTGGGCGGTTCGATCGGTACGGCCCTGCTCAACACCATCGCCACCACCAGCAGCACCGCCTACGTCACCGCCCGTCTCACCGACCCGTCGCAGAAGGCGCGGATCGTCCGGGAGGGCGTGGTGCACGGCTACACGGTGGCCATCTGGTGGGCCGTCGGCATCATGCTCCTGGCCGGTCTGGTGGCGGGCCTGATGGTGACGGCGAAGCCGCCGCGGCACGGGGTCCCCGCCCCGGCACCGGTGCCGGAATCGGTGGCGTGAGGGCGACTCGCCGGTGTGCGGGCCGAGTCGTCGGCGTCGACGCCGACCCGCCGAGGTGAACGCGCGAGGGGCGGTCCGCGGGCCGCCCCTCCGTCCGCTCACTGCCGCCCGGCGATCCGGTCCGCCCACCGCGCCAGCCGGGACGACTCGGCGCTGTGGCCGCCGTGCTCGCGCCGGTCCGCGCTGCGGTAGGTGGCGTACATGCCCTGCACGCCGAGCCAGCGCAGCGGTTCCGGCTCCCACTTGCGCACCTTGTGGCCGACCCACGGCAGTTCCGTCAGCTCGGTCCGGCCGCCCTGGCCGGAGTCCTGCTGGACCAGGTCCCGCAGGGTGCGGGCGGCCAGGTTGGCGGTGGCGACGCCCGAGCCGACGTAACCGCCCGCCCAGCCGACGCCCGTGGAGCGGTCCAGGGTGACCGTCGCGCACCAGTCGCGGGGCACGCCCAGCACCCCCGACCAGGCGTGCTCGACACGCGTCCCGGCCAGCATCGGGAAGAAGGCGACGAGGATCTCGCGCAGGGCCTCGACCGTCCCGGCCTGCGTCCGGCCGTCGTTGTCGGTGCGCGAGCCGAACCGGTACGGCACCCCGCGCCCGCCGAGCGCGATCCGCCCGTCGGCGGTGCGCTGCGCGTACATGTACGTGTGCGCCATGTCCCCCAGCGTCTGACGCCCCTCCCAGCCGATCGCCGCCCACTGCTCGTCGGTCAGCGGCTCGGTGGCGATCATCGAGGAGTTCATCGGCAGCCAGGTCCGCTTCTGGCCCTTCAGCGCGGCGGTGAAGCCCTCGGTGCAGCGCAGCACATAGGGCGCGCGGACGGTGCCGTACGGCGTGACCGCGTGCTTGGGCCGGATCTCCGTCACCGGGGTCTGCTCGTGGATCGTGACGCCCAGCGCCTCGACGGCCGCCGCGAGCCCCTTCACCAGCTTCACCGGATGCACCCGGGCCCCGTGCGGCGTCCAGGACGACCCGACGGCGTCGGCGACCCGGATCCGCTCGGCGGTCTCCCGGGCGCCGTACAGCTCACGGTCCTTCTCGCCGTACGACAGCTCGTGCTCGTGGAAGGCCCGCAGCCGCGCCAACTGCGCGGGCGTACGGGCGACTTCGAGGACGCCGCCCTTGTGGAGACCGGCGTCGAAACCCTCCTCGCCGACCGCCCGGACGACCTCGTCGACGGTGTCGTTCATGGCCTTCTGCAGGCGTACGGCGGCCTCGTGGCCGTGCAGCCTCGCGTACCGGTCGCGGCCCGCGATGCCGTTGTAGAGCCAGCCGCCGTTGCGCCCGGAGGCGCCGTAGCCGCAGAACTTCTGCTCCAGGACGGTGATCCGCAGGAAGGGCACGGCCTTCTTCAGGTAGTACGCCGTCCACAGTCCGGTGTACCCGCCGCCGACGATCACGACGTCCGCCGACGCGTCACCGCCGAGCGGCTCCCGCGCCTCGGGGTAGCCGTCGTCCGCGTACCAGAAGGAGATGCCGCCGTTCACGGTCCTGCTGCTCATGGCCTGGGACGTTAGCCCGCCGGCACACCCGCTGTCTCCTTCGGATTCCGTGCTTTTTCCCGCCCGGCGACCAGCGGAAAGCACCCGAAACCGATCAGCGCCGCGGTGAAGTGCCCGAGATCGGTGAAGGTCCGCCCGGTCACCAGCGGCACCGCGTACACGACGAGGACCGCGAAGCCGTAGACGTACCGCCAGGGCTCCGGAATCCGGTACACGAGCACGGCGACCACCCCGGCCAGCGCGTAACTCACCCCGATGTCCAGCGTGTTGACCGCGGAGGCGGGCGCCATCCCGTGCCGGATCCCCCACAGCAGCGCGCCCTCGCTGATCAGCGAGGCCAGGACATGCGCCGCCGCGCACACCGCCAGCCAGCGCGCGGTGCCCAGCCGGCGCTCGGCCGGCGCGTGGAAGAGGGAGTAGAGGACGACGTACGGCAGCCAGTGCCCGCTGTCGATCCACATCGCGCTGGAGACGAGCACCCGCACCGGATTGCTCGACAGCTCGTGGATGTTGGTCGAGCGCTGCCGCAGGAACTGCTCCTCGAACTCCGGCGACATGTGGTGCAGCGCCACCGTCGTCACGAAGAGGACCGCCAGCCACACATAGGTGCCGGGGGCGCTGCGGACGTACGCCCACACCCTGTGGACACCCCGGTTGATTCGCATGAGTCGATTCACGCACGCCGGTAGGGTCCGACACGTGATCGACATCCCGGAGGAACTGGCCGCGGCCCAGGCGCTCCACAACGGCGACCGGGGCCGGGAGTTCATCGCGGGCCTGCCGGCTCTGGTCGAGGTCTTCCTGGAGCGCTGGGACCTGCGACCGGACGGCTCCCCCCTGCACGGCGTCACCGCCCTGGTCCTGCCCGTCCGCCGCCGCGCCGACCGCACCCCGGCCGCCCTCAAGCTCCAGCTCCTCGACGAGGAGAGCGCGGACGAGCCGGTCGCCCTGCGCCGGTGGGACGGCGACGGGGCGGTCCGCCTCCTCGACCACGACCCGGTCACCCACACCATGCTCCTGGAACGCCTCGACTCCGCCCGCATGCTGTCCACGCTGCCCGGGACGCGGTCCTCGTCATCGCCGGTCTGCTGGCCCGTCTGACCGCGGGGCCCGCCCCGGCCGGGATGCGCCGGCTCGGCGACATCGCGCGCGCCATGCTGGACGAGACGCCCGCGGCCCTGGAACGCGTCCCCGACCCCTGGGCCCGCCGTACCGTCGCCGACTGCGCGGCCGCCGTCCGCGAGGTCGTCGACGAGCCCGGCGACCGGCTGCTGCACTGGGACCTGCACGACGAGAACGTCCTCGCCGCGGACCGCGCCCCCTGGCTCGCCATCGACCCCAAACCCCTCGCCGGGGACCCCGGCTTCGAACTCTGGCCCGCCCTGGACAACCGCTTCGACCCCGACGAGATCACCTGGCGCTTCGACGCCATGACCGACGTCCTCGGCCTGGACCGCGCCCGCGCGCGTGCCTGGACCATGGGCCGCCTCCTCCAGAACGCCCTGTGGGACATCGAGGACGGCCGCCCCCTCGAACCCCGCCAACTCGACATCGCCCACCGCCTGCGCACCCACCGGAGCCGACAGCCGTGATCCGTCCCGCCACCCCCGCCGACGTGCCCGCCCTCCACGCCCTGATCCGCGAACTCGCCGACTACGAAAGGGCCCTGGCGGAGGCCAAGGCGACCGAGGACCAACTCCACGAAGCCCTCTTCGGCCCCCGGCCCGCCGCCTACGCCCACGTGGCCACCGACGCCGCCGACACGGTCGTCGGCTACGCGATCTGGTTCCTCAACTTCTCCACCTGGCGCGGCGTCCACGGCATCTACCTGGAGGACCTCTACGTCCGCCCCACGGCCCGCGGCGCCGGCCACGGCAAGGCCCTGCTCACCGAGCTCGCCCGCATCTGCGTCGAGCGCGGCTACCAGCGCCTCGAATGGTCCGTCCTGAACTGGAACACCCCCGCGATCGACTTCTACGAATCCCTCGGCGCCCACCCCCAGAGCGACTGGACGGTGTACCGCCTCACCGACGAGTCCCTGAAAAAGGCCTCCGGCACGAGGTGACCAGGCGGCACCCAAAACCCCGGTCTCACCAACTGATCGCGGCCGCCACCGGGCGGTGGTCGCTGCCGGTGGGCGGCAGGACCCAGGAGCTCCGGGGCTGGACGCCGCGGACCAGGATCTGGTCGATCCGGGCCACCGGGAAGGTGGCCGGCCAGGTGAAGCCGAAGCCCTTGCCGGCCGTGTCCTGGGCCGAGCGCAGGCGGGAGGTGAGGTCGGCGAGGGCGCGGTCGTCCGTGGTGCCGTTCAGGTCGCCGAGCAGCACCACCCGGCCGTTCGGCTCGGCGGCGACGGCCCGGGCCAGCGCCTTCGCGTTGCGGTCCCGGCCGCTGGTCCAGAAGCCGGTCCCGGGCAGCACGCGCACGGACCCCAGGTGGGCCACGTACACCGCGAGCGGGCCCCGGCCCGTCGCCACCGTGGCGCGCAGCGCGCGGTTGGAGGGCAGCCGGTCGGCGGCGGACCTGGTCTCGGTCAGCGGCCCGTAGTCCGTCTCGATGTCGACCGGCCGGACGTCCGACAGCGGCAGCCTGCTCCACAGCCCGACCGTGCCCAGCACCGCGTGGTACCGGTACGTCCTCGCCAGGCTCCGCTCGTACACCGGCCCGGCCTGCGCGCTGATCTCCTCCAGGGCCAGCACGTCCGCCCCCGACGCGGCCAGGTCGCGGGCGGTACCGGCCGGGTCGGGGTTGTCGGCGCCGACGTTGTGGCCGGCCACGACGAGGTCGCCGCCCGCGTGGGAGCGGTCGCCGAGCAGCCCGCCGAACAGGTTCAGCCACACCGTGACCGGCAGCAGCAGCGCGACCACCGCGGAGGCGGAGCGGCGACACACCGCCCCGGCCAGCAGCACCGGCACGAGCAGGCCGAACCACGGCAGGAAGGTCTCCACCAGGCTGCCGAGACCGCCACGGTCCGTGATCCACCCGTGCAGCAGCAGGAGCAGGCCGAGCAGCAGCGCGCACCCCGCGAGCAGCGGACCGCGCTTCCAGGGGCCCGGCCCGGAACAGGCGCGGATCATCCGACGGAGGCGGAGCTGCCAGGTCACAGTGGTGGCGGTCCCGCCCGGCGCGGGCTCCGCCGTGTCCGCCCGCGCCCCCGCCTGTCCTTGCGCACTGCCGGTCACGGTGTCGCTCACTGCTGCGTCCTCGGGTCCGTGGGGGCGCCGGCCCACCCGCGCCGGCCTTCGTGTCGTACCGCCAGTCAAGGCGGCCCCCGGTTTCCGGCCCGTATGCGGATTTCGATACGCCGGCGATATGCGCCCGCTCGTAGCATCGACGGCATGCGTGTGCTGATCGTCGAGGACGAGCTCTACATGGCGGAAGCCATCCGCGACGGTCTCCGCCTGGAAGCGATCGCGGCCGACATCGCGGGCGACGGCGACACCGCGCTGGAGCTGCTGAGCGTCAACACCTACGACATCGCCGTCCTCGACCGGGACATCCCCGGCCCCTCCGGTGACGAGATCGCCAAGCTCATCATCGCCTCCGGCAGCGGCATGCCGATCCTCATGCTCACCGCCGCCGACCGCCTCGACGACAAGGCCTCCGGCTTCGAACTCGGCGCCGACGACTACCTCACCAAGCCCTTCGAGCTCCAGGAACTCGCGCTCCGGCTGCGCGCGCTGGACCGCCGGCGCGCCCACCACCGCCCTCCCGTGCGGGAGATCGCGGGTCTGCGCCTGGACCCGTTCCGCCGGGAGGTCTACCGGGACGATCGCTACGTCGCCCTGACCAGGAAGCAGTTCGCCGTGCTCGAGGTCCTCGTCGGCGCCGAGGGCGGGGTCGTCAGCGCCGAGGAACTCCTGGAACGCGCCTGGGACGAGAACGCCGACCCGTTCACCAACGCCGTCCGCATCACCGTCTCCGCCCTGCGCAAGCGACTGGGCGAACCCTGGGTCATCGCCACCGTGCCGGGCGTCGGCTACCGCATCGACGCCCAGCCGGGGGCCGGCCCCGAGGGAGACGACCGTGGATAGGCCGCCCGGTCTGAGCGTCCGCCTCAAACTCACCCTCAGCTACGCCGGGTTCCTCCTGCTCGCGGGCGTCCTGCTGATCGTCGCCGTGGGCTTCTTCCTGCTGCGGCAGGGAGAACCGGCGTTCAACTCGGCGGGCGCGGTGCAGGCGACTCCGGCCACCATGTTCCTGAAGGCCTTCGCCCCCACCGCGGTCGCGGCGATGACGTTCCTGCTGGTGTTCGGCCTCCTCGGCGGATGGATCCTCGCCGGCCGCATGCTCGCCCCCCTGAACCGCATCACGGAGGCCACCCGCCTCGCCACGACCGGATCCCTCTCGCACCGGATCCGGCTGCCGGGCCCCCGCGACGAGTTCCGCGAGCTCGCCGACACCTTCGACACCATGCTCGCGCGACTGGAGGCGCACGTCGCCGAACAGCGCAGGTTCGCCGCCAACGCCTCCCACGAGCTGCGCACCCCGCTCGCGATCTCGAAGTCGCTCCTGGACGTGGCCCGCACCGACCCGGACCACGACACCGCCGAACTCATCGACCGCCTGCACACCGTCAACACCCGGGCGATCGACCTCACCGAGGCCCTGCTCCTGGTCAGCCGCGCCGAGCAGCGGTCCTTCACCCGGGAGCGCGTCGACCTGTCCCTGCTGGCGGAAGAGGCCACCGAGACGCTCCTGCCCCTCGCGGAGAAGCACGGCGTCACCCTCGAGACCCGCGGCGACATCACCCCGGCGACCGGATCACCGGCGCTGCTGCTCCAGCTCACCACGAACCTCGAGCACAACGCGATCGTCCACAACCTGCCCGACGGGGGCACCGTGCGGGTCACGACCGGCGTGCGCCCGAGGACGGTGGTCCTCACGGTCGAGAACACCGGCGAGCGGCTCGCCGAGGAACTGGTCCCGACCCTCACCGAACCGTTCCAGCGCGGCACCGAGCGCATCCACACCGACCACGCGGGCGTCGGCCTCGGCCTGGCCATCGTCAAGACCATCACCCACGCCCACGACGGCACGCTCACCCTGACCCCGGGCGCCGCGGGCGGCCTGCGCATCGACGTGGAACTGCCGGCGGCCGAACCGTCCGCACACGACGGAGGCCCAGGTCAGAAGTGATCCGACCCGGGCCTCGACGGAGCCCCCTGTCGGATTCGAACCGACGACCTACGCATTACAAGTGCGTTGCTCTGGCCATCTGAGCTAAGGAGGCGTGTCCCGCTGCCGCGGACGTGCGCCCGAGCAGTGTACCCAGGTCGCCGAGGGGGCCTGTCGAAAATTTCCGCGAAGTTCACAGTCCGCCAGGTACTGACATACGGGTGAACGCCAGGTACCGTCCTGAGCCAGTCCACCTGCGTGGACTGGACCACCACCTTCCTACAACGGATCGTCCGGCACGTTCCTGCCGGTAGAAGGGGGCCTCTGAGCCATGGCCACTGTTTCGTTCGACAAGGCGACCCGCATTTACCCGGGTTCCACGAAGCCCGCCGTCGACGGTCTCGACATCCACATCGAGGACGGCGAGTTCCTCGTCCTGGTCGGCCCGTCCGGCTGTGGCAAGTCCACCTCGCTCCGCATGCTGGCGGGGCTCGAGGACGTCAACGGCGGCGCCATCCGCATCGGTGACCGCGACGTCACGCACCTGCCGCCGAAGGACCGGGACATCGCCATGGTGTTCCAGAACTACGCGCTCTACCCGCACATGACCGTCGCCGACAACATGGGCTTCGCGCTCAAGATCGCCGGCGTCAACAAGGCGGAGATCCGGCAGAAGGTCGAGGAGGCCGCGAAGATCCTCGACCTCACCGAGTACCTGGACCGCAAGCCGAAGGCCCTCTCCGGCGGTCAGCGCCAGCGTGTCGCGATGGGCCGCGCCATCGTGCGTGAGCCCCAGGTCTTCCTCATGGACGAGCCGCTGTCCAACCTGGACGCCAAGCTCCGTGTGTCGACCCGTACGCAGATCGCCTCGCTCCAGCGCCGTCTCGGCATCACCACCGTCTACGTCACCCACGACCAGGTCGAGGCCATGACGATGGGCGACCGCGTGGCCGTACTCAAGGACGGTCTGCTCCAGCAGGTCGACTCCCCGCGCAACATGTACGACCGCCCGGCGAACCTCTTCGTCGCCGGCTTCATCGGCTCCCCGGCGATGAACCTCGTCGAGGTCCCGATCACCGACGGCGGCGTGAAGTTCGGCAACAGCGTGGTGCCCGTCAACCGCGAGGCCCTCAAGGCCGCCTCCGACAAGGGTGACACCACCGTCACCGTCGGTGTCCGCCCCGAGCACTTCGACGTCGTCGAGCACAACGGCGCCGCCGCCTCCGCCCTCAGCAAGGACACCGAGGACGCCCCGGCCGGTCTCGCGGTCTCCGTGAACGTGGTCGAGGAGCTCGGCGCCGACGGCTACGTCTACGGCTCCGCCAAGGTCGACGGCGAGCTGAAGGACCTGGTCGTCCGCGTCAGCGGCCGCGCGGTCCCGGAGAAGGGCGCCACGCTGCATGTCGTGCCGCGTCCGGGCGAGACCCACGTGTTCTCGACCTCCACGGGCGAGCGCCTCTCCGACTGAGGACGAACAGCAGCAATTCACCCAGGTTGACGAGAAGGGCCCCGCAGAGCCTCTGCGGGGCCCTTTCCGTGCTCGAAGGGTGTCGACGAATACCCCGGCACACCGGCACATTTCGAGCAGTGTGCGTCAACGCCCTACCCAAAAAACGGCACCGTCTCATCCCCCGAACCGGTGACTAAATGTCGCCAAATCATTACCGCACGCTACCCTCACACGCGTGAAGCACTCCACTTACCAACAGACGCGACGCGGCCGGGGCCCCGCCCGCCGTATCGGCCGCTCCCTCGCCCTTGTCCTGCCGGTCGTCCTGGTGCTCTCCGGGACCCTCGCGGTCACCCGAGTCAACTGGTCGGGGGATCCCTCGAGCTCCTCGGTGCTCACCGCCTCGGACGCGACGGTCTCGGACAGCAAGCCGCGCAGCGTGCGCCTCGCCCCGCAGGACGCCCTGCGCGACCAGCTCCTGACCGAGCTCCAGGAGAAGGACCCCGGGATCGCCCTCACGCACCTTCAGGAGGCCGTGAACGAGCGCCCGTCGCTCGCCGAGCACTGCGCCTCCATCGCGAAGGCCCTGGGCCGCGCCGCGGTCCGGGTGTACGGCCCCACGCGTGCGCAGTCGTACGCCCGCCCCGTCTGCGACACCTCCTTCGCGACGGGTGTGGCGGCGGCACACGGCTGACCCCCGCGAGAGGGGATGCCGACCGGGGTCGGGGCAGGGGCGCGCCGTACAGTTTCGGGCATGACCGATCCGAACGCCGCGTCCCGTCCGACCCAGGCCGTGATCCTGGCCGGCGGCCAGGGGTCCCGGCTGCGCCCCTACACCGACGACCGGCCCAAGCCGATGGTCGAGATCCCCGGTACGGGAACTCCGATCATCGGCCATCAGCTTGTCTGGCTCGCCGAGGAAGGCGTGACGGACGTGGTGGTGAGCTGCGGGCATCTCGCCGAGGTGCTCCAGGACTGGCTGCGGACGGCCGACCTCCCGGTGCGCGTCCAGACGGTCATCGAGACCGAGCCGCTCGGCCGGGGCGGCGGACTGAAGTACGCGGCGGCGCACCTGCCCCACCCGGACCGGGCCTGGTACGCGACGAACGGTGACATCTGGACCCGGTTCTCGCTGCGGGACATGGCGGACTTCCACACCGAGCGGGACGCCGTCGCGACGCTCGCGCTGGCGCGGCCGCGGATCCCGTGGGGTGCCGTGCAGACCGACGGGTTCGGGCATGTCACGGACTTCATGGAGGCGCCCCCGTCGACCTTCGAGATCAACGCCGGGGTGTACGTCTTCTCGCCCGGGTTCGCCGGGCTGCTGCCGGAGCGCGGTGACCACGAGCGGACCACGTTCCCCACGCTGGCGCGCGAGCTGCGGCTCGCCGGGTTCCCGATCCCGCAGGGCGCCTACTGGCGGGCCATCGACACCGCGAAGGACCTGACGGAGGCCGCGAAGGAGCTGGCGGCCCTCGGCCGCTAGCGGCGTACCCGGCGGCCCACGGCGGCATACGTCGAGAAGGTCCCGCACCCCCACGGGTGCGGGACCTTCTCGTGGGCCCGTGTCTCTCAGCCGGTGGGGTTGCCCAGTACGTCGCCCACCGGCCCGCCTACCCCAACAGACCGCCCACCAGGCCCGGTTCGCCGGAGGACGAGCCCCCGGTGCCGGAGCCGCCTGTCGAACCGCCGGAGGTGCTGGTGCCCCCGGTGGGGCCGGCGGTGGTGCTGGGGGCCTGCTGGGCCGGGGAGGACTGCTGGGGCGAGGTCCGGCCCGTGGTGCCCTGGGTCTGGCTGGGCGAGCCGCCGGTGACCGTGCCGGTGTCGCGGGTGGCGCCGGGGGTCGCGGAGGCGCCGGCGGACGGGCCGCGGGTGGCGCCCTGGCTGGGCCGGGTGGACGCCGACGGGCTCTTCTTGCGGGCCTTGGCGGAGTCCTGCGGGAGCGGGGAGCCCGGCAGCTCGTTGCGCGGGGCCTCGCCGGGGCCGGGGACGATGACCCGGTCGGCGTCCCGGACGGCACCGCCGAGGACGGAGCCGATCAGGAGGGTGAGGCCGGCGACGACGGCCGTGACGAGGGCGCCGCGGCGCAGGACGTAGCGGCGCAGCTCCCAGATGTCGGAGCGGGGTCCGAGGCGGCGCCAGGCGCTGCCCGCGAGGCGGCCGTCGATGGAGTAGACGGGGGCGCCGGCGATGATCAGCGGGGACCAGGCGGCGAGGTAGATGATGTCGGGGGTGTCGTAGGCGGGGACGCTCTTCCAGCTCACCGTGACGAGGAGCGCGGCGGACAGGCCGGCGCCGATCACCGCGCCGACGCGCTGCCAGCAGCCCAGGACCGTGAGCACGCCCACGATGACCTGGAGGAAGGCGATGACGAGGCCGGAGCCGACGGGGTGCTGGAGGGCGAACTGGCGCAGCGGCTCGGCCACTTCCCACGGGTGCAGGGTGTTGAGCCACTTGACCATGGAGCCGCGCTTGCCGCCGTCGAAGTAGACGGGGTCGCAGAGCTTGCCCATGCCGGCGTAGATGGAGATGAAGCCGAGGAAGATCCGGAGCGGGAGGAGGACGACGCCGAGGTTCATCCGGCGGCCCGGGTAGTACGCGTGCCGCGCGGCCTCGTCGCCCTGCCGCTTGGTGGCGCGGTCGGCGCGGGCCTCGTCGAAGCCGTCGTCGAACTCCTCGCCGTCGTAGGCGGGTTCGTCGTACGCGCTGCCCACGGTGCGCATATGGGGCAGGAGTCGGGTGCCGTCGTCGTCGGGCGTGCGCTGGGCGCCGACGACCGGGGTCTCCATGGTCTGGGCCAACTCGCCGTCGTAGTCGGCCTGGTAGCCGTGGTCGACGTCGATGCGGGGGATGACCTGGGTGGCTCCGGCGTCGCCGGCGGACGGCTCGGCATGACCGACGCTGCCGCCCCGCACGGCCTGCAACAGGCGGTGGGCGCCGGTGTCGTCGGGCGCGGACCTGCCGCTCCACACGACGGGCCGACGGCGCCCCGCGGCGCCGACGGCCGGCATCCGGGCGGTGTCCTCGGCGTCGATCAAGTGCCGTGCGATCCGCGGGGACTGGGCGCGTCTCGTCGACGCGCCCAACTGCACGCGGAAGCTCGCATGATTGACGATGATCTGCGCCGGATCGCTCGGCACCTTCACCATGCTCAGCGCGGGAGCGTCGTCGAAGCCCGACGGGCCGTCCCCCGTGGGTGTGCGGGGTGTTCTGGTGTCCACACTCATCTAACCGAGTGACGTGTGGTTAGGACACTGCTTTGACTCGCCGGATCTGTCCGGACCCCGTCAAGCTTGCCCCGAACGCCCGGAACACCCCGTGTGGGGGACGGCGTCGAACGGTCGTTCAGACCCGCCGGCGAGCCGCCTCGTACAGCACGATCCCCGCCGCCACACCGGCGTTGAGCGACTCGGCGCCACCGGGCATCGGGATCCGCACCCGGAAGTCGCAGGTCTCGCCGACCAGGCGGGACAGGCCCTTGCCCTCGCTGCCGACCACGATGGCGACCGGGCCGCCGAGGGCCTCCAGGTCGCCGATCTCGTGCTCGCCGTCGGCGGCGAGGCCGACGACCACGATGCCCTGCTTCTTGTACGCCTCCAGGGCGCGCGTCAGGTTGGTGGCGCGGGCGACCGGGGTGCGGGCGGCCGTGCCGGCGGACGTCTTCCACGCACCGGCGGTCATGCCGGCCGCACGCCGCTCCGGCACGAGGACGCCGTGGCCGCCGAACGCGGAGACCGAGCGGACGACCGCGCCGAGGTTGCGCGGGTCGGTCACGCCGTCGAGGGCGACGATCAGCGGGTCCTCGCCGTCGTCGTACGCGGCGTTGGCGAGGTCCTCGGGGTGGGCGTACTCGTACGGCGGGACCTGGAGGACCAGGCCCTGGTGGTTGAGCCCGTTGGTCATCCGGTCGAGCTCGGGGCGGGGGGCCTCCATGAGGTGGACGCCGCCGCGCTCGGCGACGAGCTGGAGCGCCTCACGCACCCGCTCGTCGTTGTCGATGAACTGCTGGACGTAGAGCGTCACCGCGGGCACGCCCTCGCGCAGCGCCTCCACGACCGGGTTGCGCCCGACGACCATCTCCGAGGTGCCCTTGCCGCCCCGGCCGCGCGGCGCCGGACGGCGCACCGCCTGCTTGGTCTTGGCGTTGGCGATTCGGTTCTTCTTGTGGCCCTTGCGCATCTCGGCGGGCGGGGTCGGGCCCTTGCCCTCCAGGCCCTTGCGCCGCTGGCCGCCACTGCCGACCTGCGCGCCCTTCTTGCCGGACATGCGGCGGTTGTTGGCTGCCATGACCTACCTGTTCTGCGTGGGTGTCCACGTCGGTGAGATGTTCGTACGTCTATGCAGTGTGCCGCCCGGAGGGCCGGGCGGCACAATCGATCAAGGAAAGGGGCTAGCGGGGACCCAGCGTCCAGCGCGGTCCCTGCGGCCCGTCCTCGATGGTCAGGCCCGACTGGCCGAGCTGGTCGCGGATGGCGTCCGCGGTGGCCCAGTCCTTGCGGCCGCGGGCCGCCTCCCGCTGGTCGAGGACCAGGCGGACGAGGCTGTCGACCACGCCGTGCAGGTCCTCGCCGCGGTCGGACTCGCCGGCCCAGTGCGGGTCGAGCGGGTCGAGGCCGAGGACGCCGAGCATGGCGCGCACCTCGGCGAGGCGGGCCACCGCGGCCTCCTTGTCGTCGGCCGCGAGCGCGCTGTTGCCCTGCCGGACCGTGGTGTGCACGACGGCCAGCGCCTGCGGGACGCCCAGGTCGTCGTCCATGGCCTCGGCGAAGGCGGGCGGCACCTCGGCGGCCGGCTCCACGGCCTTCCCGGTCAGTTCGGTGACGCGCTGCACGAAGCCCTCGATCCGCGCGAACGCCGACTCCGCCTCGCGCAGGGCGTCCTTGCTGTACTCGATCATCGAGCGGTAGTGCGGGGTGCCGAGGTAGTAGCGCAGGACGATCGGCCGCCACTCCTTGACCATCTCGGAGACCAGCACCGAGTTGCCCAGCGACTTGGACATCTTGTCGCCGGCCATGGTCACCCAGGCGTTGTGCACCCAGTACTGCGCGAAGTCGTCGCCGTAGGCCTTGGCCTGGGCGATCTCGTTCTCGTGGTGCGGGAAGATCAGGTCGAGGCCGCCGCCGTGGATGTCGAAGGCGGAGCCCAGGTACTTGTGGGCCATCGCCGAGCACTCCAGGTGCCAGCCGGGGCGGCCGGGGCCCCACGGCGTCGACCAGGTCGGCTCGCCCGGCTTGGCGGACTTCCACATGGCGAAGTCACGCGGGTCCCGCTTGCCGGTCTCGCCGTCACCGGACGGCTGGAGGAGGTTGTCCAGCTCCTGCCGCGACAGCTCCAGGTAGCCCGGGAAGGAGCGCACGTCGAAGTAGACGTTGCCGTCGGACTCGTAGGCGTGGCCGCGCTCGATGAGGCCCTGCATCATCTCGACCATCTCGGTCACGTGCCCGGTGGCACGCGGCTCGTAGGTGGGCGGGAGGCAGCCGAGGGCGTCGTAGCCGTCGTTGAACGCGCGCTCGTTCTCGTAGCCGATCGACCACCAGGGGCGCTTCTGCTCGGCCGACTTGGCGATGATCTTGTCGTCGATGTCGGTGACGTTGCGGATGAACGTGACGTCGTAGCCGCGGTACTCGAACCAGCGGCGCATGATGTCGAAGTTCAGGCCGGAGCGGATGTGCCCGATGTGCGGGGCCGCCTGCACGGTGGCGCCACACAGGTAGATCGAGACACAGCCCGCCGTGAGCGGGACGAAGTCACGGATCTGCCGGGCGCTGGTGTCGTACAGGCGAATAGTCACGGGACCTAGCGTAGTGGGCCGAAGGGGGTGCGCGGGAGCAGTCCTTTCGTCACCCTTCCCGCACCACCAGGGCCGTCGCCACCGCCATCAGGCCCTCGCCGCGCCCGGGGAAGCCGAGGCCGTCCGTGGTCGCCCCGGACACCGACACCGGGGCGCCGGCCGCCTCCGAAAGGATCTTCTGGGCCTCGTCCCTGCGCTTGCCGATCTTCGGGCGCGGACCCACCACCTGTACGGCGATGTTGCCGATCCGGAAGCCCGCCGCGCGCACGATCCGGGCCGCCTCCGTCAACAGCGTGACACCGAAGGCACCCGACCACTCGGGGCGGCCGGTGCCGAAGTGCTGACCGAGGTCACCGAGCCCGGCCGCGGAGAAGAGCGCGTTGCAGGCGGCGTGGGCGACGACGTCCGCGTCGGAGTGGCCGGCCAGTCCGGTGCCCTCGCCCTCCCACTTCAGGCCCGCGCACCACAGCTCGCGACCCTCCTCGAAGGCGTGGATGTCGGTGCCGATGCCGACCTGCGGCAGGAGCACGGGCTGCTCAGAAACCATCGTTGAGCCTCCTTCGGGCCAGGACCGCCTCCGCGAGGACCAGGTCCAGCGGGCGGGTCACCTTGAACGCCTCCTCGTGACCGGGCACGACCACGACGGTGAGGCCCAACTGCTCGACCATGCTCGCGTCGTCGGTGACGTCCTCGTTGACCGTCTCGTGGGCGCGGATCAGGGTCGCCCGGTCGAAGCCCTGCGGGGTCTGCACGGCACGCAGGCGCGCGCGGACCGGGGTCGCCACCACCGGCTCGGGCTCACCGGGAGCGGTCGCCGGCTCGACCTCCTTCACGGTGTCCGCGAGGGGCAGCGCCGGGACGACGGCGGGCGCGCCGTCGCGGACGGCCTCGATGACCGCGTCGACGGTGTCGACCGGGACGAGCGGGCGGGCCGCGTCGTGGACCAGCACGATGCCGAAGTCGGCGGGCAGGGCGTCCAGGCCGAGCCGGACCGATTCCTGACGGGAGTCGCCGCCGGGGACGACGAGGAAGTCCGTCCGCTCGGGCAGCGCGTGCGCGTCGAGGAGGGACTTGACCTCGCCGGCGCCGTCGGGCGGGGCCACGACGACGACCAGGGAGACGGCCCGGGACGCGGCCATCGCGCGGACCGCGTGAATCAGCATGGGGGTGCCGTTCAGCGCTCGGAGCGCTTTGGGGGCGCCCGGACCGAGGCGTACGCCCCTTCCGGCGGCCGGAATCACCACCGCGGTGCGGGCCTCCGCACGGGCTTCGGCGGGCGAAGGGAGCGAAACGTCAGACATCGGTTCCTGTCAGGTTTGTGTGCTCGGCCAACGTGGGTACGGAGACAGCGTGCCGGGCGCGACGCCTTGACCGGACCCTTCCGTGACGCCGGTCGAGCCTGCTGCCCGGGCCCGGCACGCCAAGTATCGGGGGATCTTCCCCCGAGAGGAACAGGCGCACGGCACTCCGGGATCCCGGAGCGGTCCTGGGTCCGGCATCCGGAGACAGACATGCCGCAGCGCCCGGCGACAGCTTTCGCGTCATCGGGCACCGCGGCATTTCAGTGCGGCAATTCGGATTCAGTGTGTGCTGAGCTGAGCGGGCGAGGTGCCTGCACAGGAACGCTCAGGACGCGAGAACCTCGTCGAGCAGCGCCTCGGCCTTGTCCTCGTTCGTGTTCTCCGCGAGGGCGAGTTCGCTCACCAGGATCTGCCGAGCCTTGGCGAGCATGCGCTTCTCACCTGCGGAGAGTCCGCGCTCGCGCTCACGACGCCACAGGTCGCGCACGACTTCCGCGACCTTGATGACATCGCCGGAGGCGAGCTTCTCCAGGTTTGCCTTGTAACGACGGGACCAGTTAGTGGGCTCCTCGGCGTACGGCGCGCGCAGCACCTCGAAGACCCGGTCCAGCCCGTCCTGACCGACCACATCACGCACGCCGACGAACTCCGCATTGTCCGCTGGCACACGTACCGTCAGGTCACCCTGGGCGACCTTCAGCACCAAGTAGGTCTTGTCCACGCCTTTGATCTGGCGAGTTTCGATGGCCTCGATCAGCGCGGCCCCGTGATGGGGATAGACCACGGTGTCGCCAACCTTGAACGTCATGTGACAGGTACCCCTTCCGTGGCTATCCAGGGTAACACGGAAACTGCGGGTTCTGAATGGCGTTTTCGCAGGTCAGGGCACATCTCGGGGCTTGACAACAGCAACAGGAACGTGCTGCGGAGGCCGAGCGGAAGCAGGAATTCGCAGGTCGGAGCGGCTCTCCGGGCGAGGGGAAACGCGTACGTTACACACATCCGGAGGCGCCTCCAGGCGGGCTAACGTCCCCAAATGTCCGGTTCCAGGTGTGCGACTTCCGCTACTCCGTTCGGTGTCCGCAGTCACTTCCCCGCCGATTCCGGAATTGATCACACACGGTCGGCGGATCACGTGGTGATCAATTCCGGGGGCGATCGCGCATTCCTTCACGGAAGATTTGCCGCTGGATGCCGAAGCCGCTTATCCGAATGCCCGACGAGCGCCGGAGTGCGGGAAGCGAGTGACGCACGGGTCATCCGTGAACGGAGTGACACGCCCCTTGGGGAGGGTCGGGTGCGTCGCTGCGGGAACGGCTCGGTAACCTAAGGCCGCTGACAGACACTTAGCGCGGCTTTACGGGCCGCCCCGCTCAAGTCAAGGAGTTGCCGCCGCCGTGAGCAGCAGCCTTCGACGCGGCGCCCTCGCCGCCTCCGCCATCGCGTTCTCCTTCGCCGCGCTCTCCGCGTGCGCGGCCGGCAGCAACGCCCAGACCCTGGAGGTCAAGCCGGACAACGCGGAGACCCGCGTGGGCGACATCAAGCTCCAGAACGTCGTGGTGATCACCCAGCCGACCCCCGAGGCCTCCGGTGAGACCGAGGGCCCGGCCGTGGTCTCCGCCACCGTCTTCAACTCCGGCGACAAGCCCCAGACGCTGGACTCCGTGAGCATCGACGGCGGCGGCAGCGCCGAGCTCACCCCCGCCAAGGGCAAGGGCAAGGTCACCGTCCCGGCCCACAGCTCCATCATCCTCGGCGGCAAGGGCAACGCCGCCGCCGCGGTGAGCGAGCTCGGCGAGAGCGTCAGGAACGGCAACGCGCAGAAGGTCACCTTCACCTTCAGCACGACCGGTGACGTGAGCCTGCGCGCCTTCGTGGTCCCGGCCGACAGCTACTACAGCAAGTGGGGCCCGAGCGCCGTCCCGTCGGCGCCGACGGCCTCGCCGAAGCCGACCGGCTCCGCGACCCCCTCCGGTTCGGCCACGCCGACCGGCTCCGCCACGCCGACCGACGCCGCGTCCGCGAGCGTGACGGCCACCGAGTCGGCCGCGGGCAACTGAGCAGCCGCTTGTACGACGGGAAGGGCGGGACCTACTCGGAGGTCCCGCCCTTCCCGTCGTGGAGCGCTGGGGTCTACGGCTCGAACTTGTAGCCGAGGCCGCGGACCGTCACCAGGTACCTCGGCGCACCCGGGTCCGGCTCGATCTTGGCGCGCAGGCGCTTGACGTGGACGTCGAGGGTCTTGGTGTCGCCCACGTAGTCGGCGCCCCAGACCCGGTCGATGAGCTGCATACGGGTCAGGACACGGCCGGCGTTGCGCAGGAGCATCTCCAGCAGGTCGAACTCCTTGAGGGGCAGGTCGACCTTGGAGCCGGAGACCGTGACCACGTGACGGTCCACGTCCATGCGGACCGGACCGGCCTCCAGGGCGGCCGGGGTGACCTCCTCGGGCTCGCCGCGCCGGCGCAGTACGGCGCGGATACGGGCGACCAGCTCGCGCGAGGAGAACGGCTTGGTGACATAGTCGTCGGCTCCTATCTCCAGGCCCACGACCTTGTCGATCTCGCTGTCCTTGGCGGTCACCATGATGACGGGGACGTTGGAGCGGCCGCGGAGCTGGCGGCAGACCTCCGTGCCGGGCAGGCCCGGCAGCATCAGGTCGAGGAGGACGAGGTCGGCGCCGTTGCGCTCGAACTCGTCGAGTCCGTCGGGGCCCGTGGTCGCGACCGCGACCTCGAAGCCCTCCTTGCGGAGCATGTACGAAAGGGCGTCGGAGAAGGACTCCTCGTCCTCGACGACGAGCACTCGGGTCACGGAAGGACCTCCGGGGCGGGAAGCGGGTCGTAAGAAGTCGACTCGGGGGTGGAATGCCCGTCCTCGTCGTCGAGGTCGGGGTGCTGGAGCGCGCGGTCGCGGGCCGCGCCCGCCTCCGGCAGCCTGAGGGTGAACGTGGAGCCCTGTCCCTCCGAGCTCCACACCGTGACCTCTCCGCCGTGCGAGGCGGCCACGTGCTTGACGATCGCGAGACCGAGGCCCGTGCCGCCGGTCTGGCGGGAGCGGGCCGGGTCGACGCGGTAGAAGCGCTCGAAGATGCGCTCCTTGTCCTTGTCGGAGATGCCGATGCCCTGGTCGGTGACGGCGACCTCGATCAGGTCACCGCCCGGCGCGGACACCCGGCGGGCGGCTATGCCGACGCGGGTGCGGGCGGGCGAGTAGTTGACGGCGTTCTCGACGAGGTTGCCGAGAGCGGCGGCGAGCTGGCCGCGGTTGCCCCACACCTTGAGCTCGGCCGCGCCGGCCGCGGCCATGGTGATCTGCTTGGTGCCGGCCTGGTGCCGGCAGCGGTCGATGGCCTCGGCGACCAGCTCGTCCACGCGGACCGGCTCGGCGTCCTCCAGCGGGTCGTCGTTCTGCACCCGGGAGAGGTCGATGAGCTCCTGGACCAGGCTGGTGAGCCGGGTCGCCTCGATCTGCATACGGCCGGCGAAGCGCTCCACGGCCTCCGGGTCCTCCGAGGCGTCCATGACGGCCTCGGACAGGAGAGACAGTGCGCCGACGGGGGTCTTGAGTTCATGGCTGACGTTCGCGACGAAGTCACGTCGTACCGCTTCGATCCGCCGGGCCTCGGTGAGGTCCTCCACCAGGAGCAGCACCAGCCGGGAGCCGAGGGGCGCGACCCGGGCGGACACCGCGAGGGCCTCCCCCCGTCCGGTGCCCCGCCTGGGCAGGTCCAGCTCGACCTGGCGTATCTCCCCGTCCCTCCTGGTGTCCCTGGCCATCTGGAGCATGGGCTCCACGGAGAGCTTGCCGCCGCGGACCAGCCCGAGGGCGTACGCGGCGGAGCTGGCCTTGACGACCGCGTCGGCCTCGTCGAGGACGACGGCCGAGGAGCGGAGCACGGAGAGGACGGTGTCCACGCCCGGCGGAAGCACCGGATCGGTGTGCAGGGAGGTGCGGGTGGGGCGCTTCTGCTCCCGCTCGCTCCAGCGGAACGCCAGCATGGCGATGACACCGGTGAGCACACCGGCGATCGCTGCCGCTGCGGCGACCGCCGCGTTCACGTCCATGCCTCCAGGTTAGGCATGGGTTCCGTCCTGGCCACAGCCGTCCGAGTGCGAGCTCGAACACTCGTCGCCCAGAGTTCACCTTGGAGCCAGTGGGGGTTCATTTGGGAGGGCGGAAACGGACGCGTAGGGGCCCGAACGTGGGAGCGTGGGGTACGCAGCACCGGTTTCACGGCCGGTTTTGGCCCCTGGAGCCCACAGGACGACGTACGAGAGGGAACCGACAATGCGGGACGCGTACCACGAGGAACTTGATTCGATCGGCGACGGTCTGGTGGAGATGGCCCGCCTGGTCGGCTCGGCGATCGGACGCGCCACGACGGCCATCCTCGACTCCGACCTCAAGCTCGCCGAGAGCGTGATCGAGGCCGACCAGAAGGTGGACGACCTCCAGCACGACCTCGAGGCCCGGGCGATAGCACTGCTCGCCCGCCAGCAGCCGGTGGCGACGGACCTCCGTATCGTCGTCACCTCGCTGCGCATGTCGGCCGACCTGGAGCGCTCCGGAGACCTGGCCCAGCACGTGGCGAAGCTGGCCCGGCTGCGCTTCCCCGAGAAGGCCATCCCCCACGACCTGCACGCCACCATCCTGGAGATGGGCCAGCTCGCGCAGCGCCTGATGGCCAAGGCGGCGGAGGTCATCATCACCAAGGACGTCGACCTGGCGCTCCAGTTGGAGCAGGACGACGACGAGATGGACCTGCTGCACCGCACGCTCTTCCAGCACCTGCTGGACGACAAGTGGAAGCACGGCATCGAGACGGCGGTCGACGTGACGCTGCTCGGCCGCTACTACGAGCGGTTCGCCGACCACGCGGTGTCGGTGGCCAAGCGGGTGGTGTACCTGGTGACGGGTGAGCACGCGGACGAGCTCCAGCAGGAGATCCAGCCGGTGACGGGAGTCGAGGGGGCCTGACCCGGCGCCTTCGGGTCCGTCCGGGGCGTGCGTGAGCCTCAGTGCGCCGTTGATGCGCCCAGGGGGGCGGGCATGCAATGGGCACAGGGCCCGATCCGACAGTCGGTCCGGCAGTCGGCACGTTCTGGCTCTCGCCTCGAGGAGGGACCCATGGCCGAATCCCCCAGCACTCCCCAGCCCGACCCCACGCAGGAACGCCCGACCGAGCAGCCCGCCGCGATCAGGACCCTGACGGTCATCGGCGCGTGCGGCTGCGGCTCGGGGTGCGGGTGCGGGTGCCAGTCGGGCAACCCGTGCCAGTGCGGCTGACGCCGTCACGACCGGATCGCGTACGACATCGAGGGGCCCCGGGTGATTCCGGGGCCCTTCGTCGTCCGGCTCGACCGGGCGGGTGGGGAGGGGGAGCATGGGAGGGACGTGACCGTCCGGCTCGGGGAAGGCAGGGAGGTGGAGGCCATGGCGCGGTTCATGGACGTACACCGTGGGATGCACGGCATCACGGCCGACCAGTTGATGGAGGCCCATCAGGCCGACCTCGCGATAGAGAAGGAAGAGGGCGTGCACTTCGAGCGCGCCTGGGCGGACCCGCAGTCCGGCCTCGTCTACTGCCTCTCGGAGGCCCCGTCCCCGGAGGCGGTCCAGCGCATCCACGAACGGGCCGGCCACAAGGCGGACGAGATCCACGCGGTGCCGTTGTCGGTGTGACGCAGGGGGCGGCGGGCCGGGCATGGACTTCGAGCTGACCTACCGGAGAGGCCTGCTGCGCAGCATCGGTGGTGTGGAGGTCACCTACGGTCCGCGGGAGTGGCTGGACAGCACACCGCGGGCCCTGGGGTCCTGGCCGCTGGAGTACCAGCGGTTCAGCACGACCCTGCGGTCCGTGGCAGGTCTCGAGATCACCTACCGCAGATGGACCGCCCTGCCGCTCACCGTGGGCCGGTGGAGCTGCGAGCACAGCAGGTTCGGCAGCCGCATGCTGCGCCTCGGCCCCTATCCGCTCAGCCACGACAGGGGCGGCAACCGCGTCCGGACCGTGGGCCCGCTGGAGATCTCCTACGACCGCCTCGGCAGTCGCCCCGTCCGCGCCCACCTCCCCGACGGCCCGGACGAACTGCCCCCCGACCTCCTCCTGGCCCTCTACCTCACCCTGTTCTGGCAGAAGCAGTCCTGGGAAACCCAGCAGCGCAGCCGCTCGTAGGGCCCGACAGCACACGGCTGGGGGTTCGTACGCTCGAACCGGAGAAGGGCGGGGCGAGACATGGCAGACGAGTACTTCTTGCTGGTGTGCGACGACGTGCCCCATGACGTGGTGCTCACCGACCCCGGTGCCCGGGTGATGGACGTGGTGCGGGTGGTGCGTCGGCTGACGGGGCTGAGCCTCTGGCGCAGCAAGACTCTGGCGACGCGGGTTCCCGCCGTCGTTCTCACGGGCGTACCCGAGGAGGACGCGGCGACGGCCGTCTCAGCCCTCCGCGAGGCGGGAGCCCGGGCGGAGACGAGAGAACAGCCGGAGCCGTACGTCTCGAAGCGCTGAGCGCGGCCACGGAAAAGCCCCCCACCGACGGAGAACCCGCTGGTAGGGGGCTTGTTCGGCTTTGCTTACTTCTTCTTGCCCTGGTTCTTGACCGCCTCGATGGCTGCTGCCGCCGCCTCCGGGTCCAGGTACTTGCCGCCCGGGGTCACCGGCTTGAAGGACGCGTCGAGTTCGTAGTACAGCGGGATGCCCGTCGGGATGTTCAGGCCCGCGATGTCGGCGTCGGAGATGCCGTCCAGGTGCTTGACCAGGGCGCGGAGGCTGTTGCCGTGGGCCGCGACCAGGACCGTGCGGCCGGCGAGGAGGTCCGGGACGATGCCGTCGTACCAGTACGGGAGCATGCGGACGACGACGTCCTTGAGGCACTCCGTGCGGGGGCGGAGCTCCGGGGGGATCGTGGCGTAGCGCGGGTCGTCCGACTGGGAGAACTCCGTGCCGTCCTCGAGGGCCGGCGGGGGCGTGTCGTAGGAGCGGCGCCAGAGCATGAACTGCTCCTCGCCGAACTCCGCGAGGGTCTGGGCCTTGTCCTTGCCCTGGAGGGCGCCGTAGTGGCGTTCGTTCAGGCGCCAGGAGCGGTGGACCGGGATCCAGTGGCGGTCCGCGGACTCCAGGGCGAGCTGGGCGGTGCGGATCGCGCGCTTCTGGAGCGACGTGTGGACCACGTCGGGCAGGAGGTCGGCGTCCTTCAGGAGTTCGCCGCCGCGGACTGCCTCCTTCTCGCCCTTCTCGTTGAGGTTGACGTCCACCCAGCCGGTGAACAGGTTCTTCGCGTTCCATTCGCTCTCGCCGTGGCGGAGGAGGATCAGCTTGTACGGTGCGTCGGCCATGCGTATGAGCGTAATCCACGCCTTCGATCGCGGTGGTGCCCGCTCGACAGACGGACGGTTGACGGGATCTGTTAATTGAGTGGCCCGCCCGAGCCCCGTCTTCGTAAGTTGTGCCTGCCGTCAGAGCCACTTACGTACACCGAACAACCGTGGGGGACCCGCCATGCCACTCGCCGCCCTGAGACGTGCCACCCGCGAGACCGTCTCCGGGTTGCCGCGCGAGTTCTGGTGGCTGTGGACCAGCACCCTCGTCAACCGCCTGGGCGCCTTCGTCGCCACCTTCATGGCCCTCTACCTCACCCTCGACCGCGGCTACTCCGCCTCCTACGCCGGTCTCGTCGCCTCGCTGCACGGGCTGGGCGGAGTCGTCTCGTCGATCGGGGCCGGGGTGATGACCGACCGGCTCGGTCGGCGGCCCACCCTCCTCGTCGCGCAGTCCGCCACCGCCGGCTCGGTGGCGCTGCTCGGCTTCATGCACCACCCCGTCGCCATCGCCGCCGTCGCGTTCGTCGTCGGCATGACCTCCAACGCCTCCCGGCCCGCCGTGCAGGCGATGATGGCCGACATCGTGCGGCCCGAGGACCGGGTGCGGGCCTTCTCCCTCAACTACTGGGCCATCAACCTCGGCTTCGCCGTCTCCTCCATGGGCGCCGGGTTCATCGCCGAGTACAGCTACCTCGCCGGCTTCCTGATCGAGGCCGCGATGACCGCCGTCTGCGCGGTGGTCGTCTTCCTCAAGCTGCCCGAGTCCCGGCCCGTGGCGCAGTTCGCCGAGAAGGTGCCCGACGACGTCCGCCTCGGCACGGTCCTGCGCGACGGGCGGTTCATGAGCGTCGTGGGGCTGTCCTTCCTGGTCGCCGTGATCTTCCAGCAGGGTTCGATCGGGCTGCCCGTCGCGATGGGCGAGGCCGGGTTCACGCCCGCCGACTACGGACTGGCCATCGCCCTCAACGGCGTCCTCATCGTCGCGCTGCAGATCCCGGTGACCCGCTTCATCCAGGACCGGGACCCGCAGCGGCTGCTCGTCGTCTCGTCGCTGCTCGCGGGGTACGGCTTCGGACTCACCGCCTTCGCCGGGTCCGTCGGCCTCTTCGCCGTCACCGTGTGCGTGTGGACCCTGGGCGAAATGATCAACGCGCCCACCCAGACCGGGCTCGTCGTCCGCCTCTCCCCCACCCACGGCCGCGGTCGCTACCAGGGCATGTACACCCTGTCCTGGTCGGTCGCCGCCCTCGTGGCGCCCCTGATGTCCGGTTTCGTCATCGACCGGTTCGGGGCGGAGTGGCTGTGGGGGCTGTGCGCGGTCGTCGGGACGGTGGCGGCGGTGGGCTACGCCGCCCTGATGCGCCACCTGTCCCGGGAGACACCCGGCGCGACCGTCGTGTCCGAGCAGCCCGCGACCGCCGAGGCCGGGGCGGCCTGACCAGCGCTCAGGGGTGCATCCGCGCGCCCTTGAGCACCTTGTCCACGGCGTTGCGCGGACCGTGCACGGCGAGGCCCACCAGGTCCAACTCCTCCGTGGCCACCGCCCGGACGGCCGCGCGGTTGTCGCGGTCGTTGCCCGTCGCGAACAAGTCGCTCGTGAAGAGGGCGCGCGGGAGCGAACGGGACAGCACGCGCGCGTGGGCCGCCTTCAGCGTCTCCTTGGTGCCCTCGAAGACCAGCACGGGCTGCCGGAACATCGGCAGGTAGGGCACACCGTCGGCGTCCTCGTACGGTTCGCCGACCACCTCGGGGGCCTGCGTGCCCAGGCCGCTGACGAGGAACGCGGTGACGTTCAGGCGCTGCCAGGTCTCCAGGTCCTCGCGCAGCAGGACGGCGATCTTGGTGTCGAAGCGGAGGGGTTCATCGTTCATAGGACGAGACTGGCGGCCACCCCACGGCCGCGTCTTGTACGTTCTTTGCATGGCGGCCATCCCCCTGCCCGCGCAGCACGTCACCGCGTGGCGCCCCGCCGTCCCGGGCGTCACCGAGGTCTTCCACGCCCGTTTCACCGAGTACGCGTACCCGATGCACGTGCACGAGGCGTGGACGCTGCTCATCGTGGACGACGGGGCCGTACGGTACGACCTCGACCGGCACGAGCACGGCACGCCGGACGACACCGTGTCGCTGCTGCCGCCGCACGTCCCGCACAACGGCTCGCCCGCCACACCCGGCGGCTTCCGCAAGCGGGTTCTCTACCTCGACCACACTCTGCTCGGCGACGAGCTCATCGGGGCCGCCGTCGACGGCCCGGACCTGCGCGATCCTGTGCTGCGGCAGCGGGTGGGGCAGGTGCACACCGCGCTGACCCGGCCCGGTGAGGAGTTCGAGGCGGAGAGCAGGCTGACGCTCATCGGCGACCGGCTCAGGGCCCTGCTGCGGCCGCCCTCGCACGACGGGCCCGCCCGCCGCGACCCCGCCCTCGCCCGCCGCCTGCGCGAACTCCTCGACGAACGGGTCGTGGAGGGGCTGTCGCTGGAGGAGGCGGCGGCGGTCGTGCAGGCCCATCCGACGCATCTCGTACGGTCGTTCAGCACCGCGTACGGCATCGCGCCGCACCAGTACCTCACCTCGCGCAGGGTCGACCGGGCCCGGCGTCTGCTGCTCGCGGGGCAGGGGCCCGCGGAGGTCGCCGCGCTCACCGGGTTCCACGACCAGGCCCATCTCACCCGGCACTTCAAGCGGCTGGTGGGGGTCACGCCGGGGCGTTACCGCACGAGTCTGCGGAGATCCACGGAAGGCATCCGTCCGGTGATCGCCGCGGGTTAGCGTCACCGGCATGGATGACAGACGGAACTCCTTACCGTTCGGACGTCTCTCCGTGGCCGTCGCGGGCGCGGCCGCGCTGGTCGCCCTCGGCGTGGGCGGCGCCATCGCCGCGAGCTCGGACGACGGGCCCGGCGGGGCGACGAGTGTGTCGGACACCCTCCCGCCGGACGAGGGCACGGTCAGTGGCGTCGACGGCGGCGGCACCGACGGGGGGACGGTCGGCGGCAGCGGCGGTTCCGATCCCAGCCCGACCTCCACCTCCCCGGACGACCCCCCGATCACGGACGAGCCCACGGAGGAGCCCACGGAGGAACCCACCGAGGGACCCTCCACACCCGGCGATCTGGCGGAGATCAACCGCCGGATCGCCGAGCTCGACAGGAAGATCGACGAGCTGCCCACCAAGAAGGAACTGGCCGACGCGCTACGGGCCTTCGCGGACCAGCTCGACAAGCCGGCCCCGCCCGGGGACCCCGGCGGGAGCCACGAGCCGACCGAAGACCCGCAACCGACGAGCTCGCTTCCGCCCGACGAGTCGTAGACCGCGGGCGCTGTTCCACCGCGCCGGGCGCCGGGTCAGTCCTGGAAGCGCCGGGTCAGTCCTGGGAGCGCTGGGTCAGGTGCGCGAAGGCGTCCAGGTTGCGCGTCGACTCGCCCCGGGACACCCGCCACTCGTACTCCTTGCGGATCGCGGTGGCGAAACCCAGCTCCAGCAGGGTGTTGAAGCTGCCGTCGGCCGCCTCCAGTACCTGGCCGAGGAGGCGGTCGACCTCGTCGGCGGTGACCGCGGCGAGCGGGAGCTTGGCGGTGACGTAGACGTCGCCGAGCCGGTCGACGGCGTAACTCACGCCGTACAGCTTGAGGTTGCGCTCCAGGAGCCAGCGGTGCACGCCGGGTTCGTTCTCGTCGGGGTGGCGGATGACGAAGGCGTTCAGCGACAGGGAGTGGCGGCCGACGAGGAGCGAGACGGTGGTCTTCAGCTTGCGGGTGCCGGGGAGCTGCACGACGTAGTTGCCGGGTGCGGGGCTCTCCCACTCGATCTCGGTGTCCTTGAGGACGCCCTCGATGACCTGTGCCGCCTTCGCTTCGTCAGCCATGGTGGGAGCGTACGTGACGGCGGTACGACTGTGTCGCGGCCGCGTACACGTCCGCCGTCGCCGCCGCCGCGGTGTCCCAGCCGAAGGACCGGGCGTGCCGGGCGGCCGCCTCGCCCATGCGGGGCGTGAGCGTCGGGTTGTCGGCGAAGTCGCGCAGCACGCGCGCGTAGGCGGCCGGGTCGTGGCCGCGGACCAGGAACCCGGTCCGTTCGTCGGCGACGGCCACCGGCAGCCCGCCGACCGCCGCCGCGAGCACCGGGGTGCCGGCCGCCTGGGCCTCTATGGCGACCAGGCCGAAGGACTCGCTGTAGGACGGCATGACCAGCACGGACGCGGCCCGGAACCAGTCGGCGAGCTGCTCCTGGCCGACGGGCGGCTGGAAGCGTACGACGTCCGCGATGCCGAGGCGGGAGGCCAGTTTCTGCAGGCCCTCGGGCTTGGCGAGGCCGCTGCCGCTGAGGCCGCCGACGACCGGTACGAGGATGCGGGAGCGGAGGTCGGGGCGCTGGTCGAGCAGGACCGCCACGGCCCGCAGCAGGACGTCCGGGGCCTTCAGGGGCTGGATGCGGCCGGCGAAGAGGGGGATCAGGGCGTCCTGGGGCAGCCCGAGCCGGGCGCGGGCCGCCGCTCGGCCGTCCGCGGGGCGGAAGCGGTCGAGGTTCACGCCGGGGTGGACGACGGCGACCTTGGCGGGGTCGGCGGCGTAGTGGTGCACGAGTTCCTCGCGCTCCTCGGCGGTGTTCGCGATGAGGCGGTCGGCGGCGGCGACGATCTGGGTCTCGCCGATGACACGGGCGGCGGGCTCGGGGGTGTCGCCGTCGGCGAGGTTGGCGTTCTTGACCTTGGCCATGGTGTGCATGGCGTGCACCAGCGGGGTGCCCCAGCGCTGGGCGGCGAGCCAGCCGACGTGGCCGGAGAGCCAGTAGTGCGAGTGGACCAGGTCGTAGTAGCCGGGGCGGTGGCCGGCCCACGCCTGCATCACGCCGTGCGTGAAGGCGCAGAGCTGGGCGGGGAGGTCCTCCTTGTTGAGGCCCTCGTAGGGGCCCGCGTCGACGTGGCGGACCAGGACGCCGGGGGCCATCTCGACGGTGGGCGGGAGACCGCCGGTCGTCGCGCGCGTGAAGATCTCGACCTCGATGTTGATCGCGGCGAGGCGCTGCGCCAGCTCCACGATGTAGACGTTCATGCCGCCGGCGTCGCCGGTGCCGGGCTGGTGGAGCGGGGAGGTGTGCACGGAGAGCATGGCGACGCGGCGGGGGCGGCGGTGCAGGCGCATCCGGTGGGGTGCGGCGGCCTGGGAGCGACGCTGGAGCCTGCTGACGTACTGGCTCACGTGGCGTTCCTCCTTGCAGCGGGCATGCCGGACGGAGGGCGTGGGACACCCTCCAAGGGCGGCAACACCGGAGGAAGGCATTCCCATTCCGTTCGGGGTGGTTTTTGCCGAGGTATTACCGGAGGTCGCTCAACCGTTCGAGGGGTGGGGGCGTCGGTGGGGCTTGGGGTGGGTGCGATGGGCGCGGTTCGGTGGACGGTCGCGCGGTCATGGGTCTGATGAGGCCCGAGGCGTACTGGGCCTGTGCGGCGGTCGGTCCGCTGGGGTGCGGATGCCCGGCCGCTGACACGGGTTCCCGCCGCATACCCTCGTAGGCATGACATCCCGCGCCGCCTCCCGCCCTGTGGGCACGGTCACGCGCGGGACGACCAACCCCAACCGGCTGCGCCGCATGGACCGCTGGATCGCGGCCACGCACGGGGCGGAGCTGCGCCGCGCGGCCGATCCCGTGGCGGTCGACCTCGGGTACGGGGCCGCGCCCTGGACCGCGGTCGAACTGCTCGCCCGGCTCCGTGACAGCGCTCCACGCACGCGCGTGGTCGGCATCGAGATCGACCCGGCCCGGGTGGCGGCGGCCCGGCCGTACGAACGTGAGGGTCTCGTCTTCCGGCACGGCGGGTTCGAGATCCCGCTCCCCCAGCGGCCCCTGCTCATCCGGGCGGCGAACGTGCTGCGCCAGTACGACGAGGCCGACGTGGCCGACGTATGGGCACGGCTGTGCGCCCGGCTGGCTCCGGCGGACCCGGCGCGGGGGTCGCGCGGCGGACTCCTCGTGGAGGGGACCTGCGACGAGATCGGGCGCCGGCACGTGTGGGTCGCGCTCGGCCCCGAGGGACCGCGCACGGTCACCTTCGCGACCCGGCTGGGCTCACTGGAACGCCCCTCCGACCTCGCCGAACGCCTGCCGAAAGCCCTGATCCACCGCAACGTCCCCGGCGAGCCGGTGCACCGTTTCCTGCGCGACTTCGACCGCGCGTGGGCAGCCGCGGCCCCCTACGCGTCCTACGGCGCCCGCCAGAGATGGATCCGGACAGTCCGCACCCTGACCCCCGACTGGCCGGTGACAGACGGCCTTGCACGCTGGCGCCAGGGAGAAGTCACGGTGAGGTGGGGGGCGTTGGCGCCGGGTGGGGGGCTGCGTGCATGAACTCGACCGTCACCCCCTCGGCCCGATCCACATCGCAAACCACGCTCACCTGAACCCTGGTGGGCCGCCATCGTGCCGTCCACGACCTGCGTACCCACCGCACCCCGACACCCCCACCCCACCGCCACACATACCCCCGCCCACACGAACTCCGGTACCCCACGCCCACCCACCCTCTCCCCACCCCACCGGCAGGGAACGATCTGTGTGAGTCGTTCGTCACAATGGGCGGGAGATCGTCTTCGGGGGGCGGGGAGAGGGGGAGGCACCGGGGAGCGTCGGGTTGCGAGAGGGCACGCCAGGAACGCACGCCTCTGTCGCTTTCGGCCATGACGTGGCACGATCCCCCGAGCACCGTAAGTTACTGACGGTAAA
The DNA here is from genome assembly GCF_055582845.1 of Streptomyces sp. NPDC107471. NCBI lineage: Bacteria > Bacillati > Actinomycetota > Actinomycetes > Kitasatosporales > Streptomycetaceae > Streptomyces > Streptomyces sp. NPDC107471. The sequence goes on from NZ_JBVJPC010000016.1 coordinate 105,212, forward strand.
TCAGCTTTGGGGGCAGGGGTATGGGAACGGGCAAGCGCGGTCTGATCGCCACGGCCGTGACCGTGATCGGCGCGGTGGCCGTACTGGCGGCGCCCGGCGCCGCGTTCGCCGCCCCCGACCCGACTCCCACTCCCACCGCCTCACCGTCGACGGCCGTGACCAACAAGGACATCGAGGCCGTACGCAGACAGCTCGACGCGCTTTACCACGACGCGGCCGTCGCCACCGACGCCTACAACGCCGCCGAGGAGAAGGCCGAACAGCAGTCGGCGCAGATCGTCGCGCTGGCCCGGAAGATCGTGAAGGGCCAGGAGAAGCTGGCCGAGCTGAAGACCCGCGCGGGCGCCGCGGCCGCGGCCCAGTACCGCACCTACGGCCTGCCGGACGAGGCCCAGCTCATGCTGAGCGACAACCCGCAGGAGTTCCTGGACGGCACCGGCCGCGTTCTCCAGGGCCAGCGCGCCACCAAGGCGCTCATCGCCGAACTAACCCGGACCCAGCAGGACTTGAAGCAGTACGCCGACGACGCCTCCGCCCAGTGGACCAAGCTGGAGGCCAACCGCAAGGCCAAGGCGGCAGCCAAGAAGAAGGTCCAGCGGCAGATCGCGGCGGCCGAGCAGCTCGAGTCCCAACTGGAGGCGAAGGAGAAGAAGCGCCTCGCCGAACTGGAGGAACAGGCCGCCCACCAGGCGCAGACCGCCTGGCTGGACTCCGGTGTCCTCAAGGAGATCAGCGGCAAGGCCAGCGAGGCCGGGAAGACCGCGGTCGCCTATGCGACGACCCAGGTCGGCAAACCGTACGAATGGGGCGCCGAGGGCCCGGACTCGTACGACTGCTCCGGGCTGACCTCACAGGCCTGGGCGAGCGCCGGCAAGCCGATTCCGCGCACCTCGCAGGAGCAGTGGAAGCGGCTAGAGCACGTGGACATCAAGGACATGCGGCCCGGCGACCTGATCATCTACTTCGACGACGCCAGCCATGTGGCGATGTACCTCGGCGACGGCGCGATCGTGCACGCCCCGCGCCCCGGGCGCACGGTGACGATCGCCGGGGCGGGTTCGATGCCGATCCTCGGGGTCGTACGGCCGGACGCCTGAGCACCGTCGCCGGGCGCCGAGGACGGGACGACGAGGACAGGACGCCGAGAACGGGCCGCCCAGCGTCACCCCGGACGACCAGGTGAGACCTGGGTCATGTGACGCGGCGCACGCCTGACGCCCCCGCAAACCTGGCGCCAACGTGACGTTCGTCATCCCCGCACCACCCGTCACCTGTCCAACTGCGGTGGAAAACGCGGCATATGACAGTGGCCACCGGCCAAGCAGCGTGTCTCACGCCATTCCTTTCCCGGCCCGCCACCCGCTATGGTCCCCGTCGGTGGATCGAGGACCCTCGCCCCACCGTGCCCTCGGGGGGAGGGAAGGAATCCAAGACGATGCCCGTACCCATACCGCGGCAGCGAGCGATCCCGGCCGTGGAGAGTGGTCAGGCGCCGGCCGCACCCCAGGACGACCCCTCCAAGGAAGAAGCCCCGCGCAAGGAAGCCACGGTCGACAACAACACCGCCACCCAACTGAGCCTGCTGGTGATCGAGGACGATCCCGGCGGGTCCACGGTCGTCCCCGAACTCCTGGACCCGACCGGCAAGCCGATCCGCGTCCGCACCGCCCGCAACCTCACCGAGGCGGAACGGCTGCTCACGGATGACGTGCACTGCATCCTGCTCGACCTCGCGCTGCCCGCGCCCGGCCGTGCCGCGGACGACGACGAGCTCGCCGTGCTCCGCCATGTCCTGGAGCTCGCCCCCCGGCACGCCGTCCTCGCCCTCACCGCGTCCGGCGACGCCGAGCGCGGCGCGGAGGCGGTGCGGGTCGGCGCCCAGGACTACCTCTTCCGGGACGAGCTGGACGGGCGGCTGCTGAGCCGGGCGATCCGGTACGCGGTGGAGCGGAAACGTTCCGACACGGCGGAGCGCAGGCTCGCCGAGGGACGGGTACGGGCGCAGGAGAACCGGCGCCTGGAGCGCGGCCTGCTGCCCACCCCGCTGCTGGAGGGCTCCTCCCTGCGGTTCGCGGCGCGGTACCGGCCGGGCCGGTCGCGGGCTCTGCTCGGCGGTGACTTCTACGACGTCGTACGGACTCCCGACGGGACCGTGCACGCGATGATCGGTGACGTCTGCGGGCACGGCCCCGACGAGGCGGCACTCGGCGTGGAGCTGCGGATCGCGTGGCGCGCGCTGACCCTCGCGGGACTGTGCGGGGACGAACTGCTCGGCACGCTCCAGGAGGTGCTGGAGCACGAGCGGTCGGACGACGAGATCTTCGCGACCCTGTGCACGGTGGACATCGCGCCGGACGGCCGCCGGGCCGGGCTGTGCCTCGCCGGGCACCCGTCGCCGCTGGTGGCCCGGCCGGGAAGGCCCGCACGGCTGCTGCCGTACGACAACAACGGCCCCGCGCTGGGGATGCTGCCGGGGGCCCGCTGGCCTCGGATGCAGGTGGAGCTGGGGGCCGAGTGGAGCCTGATGCTCTACACCGACGGGCTGATCGAGGGCCGTGTCGGGGAGGGCGGGGAACGGCTGGGACAGGACGGGATGGTGGCCATGATCCGCCGCCAGCTCTCCGAGGGGCTGCGGGGCGAGGCGCTGCTGCGGGCCGCGGTGAACGAGGTGCGGTCGCTCAACGGCGGCGAACTGGCGGACGACGTGGCGGTCCTGCTGCTCGACCGGGAGGGTCAGCGCTAGACCGCCGTCGCGAGTCGTGCCCTGGCCGGCTGCGGAGGACGGGGTACGGGGTACGGGCTACCGCTGGCTCTAGCGGCCGCCGTTGTACGGGCCGTAGGGGCCGTCGCTGCTCGAGCCCCGGCCCCGGCCGCTGCGGCCGCCGCCGGGAAGGGCGCGGATCGCCGGGCGTACGTCGACCATGTACACGATCGTCGCGATGAGGCCGATGATCGGCAGGAACGACAGGATGTTGAAGATCAGGTTCACCACGAAGGCGAGCCCGAGGATGATCAGCCAGAAGGGCTTGGTCTTCTTGTCGGCCGCGCGGTACGCGTCTTCGCGGCGGATGGCGGCGTCGAACAGCGCGAACCCGCTGAAAACGATCAGGGCCATGCTCAGCAGCCACATGAAGCCTGCGAACCCCTGCATCAGCACAACGTCCACCACCCGACTCGGTTCGTCATTTCGCGATTACGCGGTCACCGTACCCGTTCCCGCAAGGTCGCTACCCGGAGAACGGGCCGGGCACTCGGTAAGTGCCCGGCCCGGTGTCATGACCTGTCCCGCGGTGCCTTACTTGGCGGGCGGGGTCTTCTTCGCCGTGGTGGTCTTGCGCGGCGTGGTCTTCCTGGCGGCGGGAGCCGTCTTCTTCGCCGCGGCGGCCGGGGTGGCGACCGTGGCGGGCGTTGCCGGCTTCGCGACCGGGGTCGTGGTGGCCGTCGTCTTGATCTCGCCCGGCTCGGCGTTCGGCTCGACGGCGATCGCCAGTTCCTCGATCTCCTCGGCGGCCTCGCCACGCCAGGTCCTGACGGCCTGCTCGCCGTGCTCGGCGACCTTCTCGTAGGTCTCGCGGGCCTTGACGGCGTACTCGGCGGCGACGCCGACCCCGCGCAGGGCGAGGTCCTGGGCGGACTCGCCGAGCTTCTTCAGGTCCGCGTCGAGCGTGCTGCCGAGCTTCTTGAGGTCGCCGTCGAGGCTGTTGATGAACTCGCCGACCTTGCTCTGCAGGGTCACCTGGGTCTCCTTGACCCGGGCGCCGGCCTCCTTGGCGCGGGCCTGGGCCTTCTCCTGGACCGCCTTCGGGTCGGTGCCGCGCACGGCCTCGATCCGGGCCGGCGCCTCGGCGCGGAGCTGCTCCACCAGACCGGGCACCTTCTTGGCCTCCTGGAAGGCCAGGTCACCGGCGCCGGCGAGGAAGTAGAGCGGGGTCGGGTCCTTGACGGCCTTGCGGATGTCGTCGGTGATGGCCATGGTGATGGTCCTCCCGGGTCACATGCTGATGAGGGTTTTGGGTCCCGCGCCGCCTGCCGGCGCGACGGCTCTCAACCGGCCGTCTGCTGCGGGTCGGCGTCGTCGCCGTCGGTCTTGGGGGATGTACGGGTGCTGCGGGGCCGGCGTGCCTCCTGTACGGAGGTGTCGCCGTCCGGGTCGCCCGGCGTGGGGGGCGCGTCCGGCGGGGCGATCTCGAAGCCGTTCTCCTTGCGGAAGGACTCGTAGATCTGGAGCAGCACCTGCTTCTGCCGCTCGTTGAGCGTGGGATCGGCGAGTATGACCGCACGTGTCTCCACGTCGTCCCGGTCGCGCTCGGCGTCGAGGATGCCGGCCCGCACGTACAGCGTCTCCGCGGAGATCCGCAGGGCCTTGGCGACCTGCTGCAGCACCTCCGCGCTCGGCTTGCGCAGCCCGCGCTCGATCTGGCTCAGATACGGATTCGACACCCCGGCGGCATCGGCGAGCTGCCTGAGCGAAAGCTGCGCACTGCGGCGCTGATCACGCAGGTACTCACCGAGATTGCCGACGTTGAGCGATGCCATGCGTCCACTGTGCACCACCCCCGCTAACTATTGCAAGCACCCGCTTGCAAAAGTGCGCCACGCCACTACCCGTTCAGCCCAAGCGAACGAAGCCGCGTTGCCGCGTGCCGTGCCGTCATCCAGCTCCAGGACGCGGATGCGGAGGTCGCCGTCCTGGCGGTGAAAAATCCGCCCTCAGTGGGCTGACACGCATGCCGATATAGGCATACGATGACGTCATGGCACGAGCGGCGACGACCTCCGACGCGTTCAACGCGATCGCCGAACCGCAGCGGCGGGACATTCTGGTGCTGCTGCGCGGTGGGGAGCGGGCGGTGAACGATCTGGCGCGGGATCTGGGGATGACCCAGCCGCAGGCGTCCAAGCATCTGCGGGTTCTCCGGGAGGTCGGGCTCGTGACGGTGCGCGGGGCCGGCAAGCAGCGGCTGTACGGCCTGGACGCCGACGGACTGCGGCCGGTGCACGCGTGGTTGGGCGGCTTCGAGCGGTTCTGGGGCGAGAGCTTCGACCGGCTGGACCAGTACGTACGCGAGTTGGAACGGACGAGGCAGGAGGAACCCCACGATGACGACGACCGGTAGCGGCGGCACGGCCGCGGACCGCGAGATCGTGGTCGCACGGACGATCGGTGCCCCACGGGAGCTGGTGTTCGAGGCGTTCACGCTGGTCCGGCACCTGTCACGGTGGTGGGGGCCGGAAGGCTTCACCACCAGGACACGGTCCTTCGAGTTCCGCGTCGGCGGGACCTGGGACTTCGTGATGCGCGGGCCGGACGGGACGCACTACCAGGAGTGGATCACCTGGCGGGAGATCGTCCCGCCGGAGCGGATCGCCCTCCTGCACGGCGAGTCCCGCGACGATCCGAACGCCTTCGAGTCGGTCCTGACCTTCGAGCCGTTCGGCGACGGGACCCGGATCGTGATGCGCACGGTCTTCCCGACGAAGGAACTCCGCGACGAGGCCGTGGAGAAGTACCACGCGGTCGAGGGCGGCGAGCAGGCCCTCGGCAACCTGGCGGCGTACGTCACCGCTCTCGCCGAGGGAGGCGGGAGCTGATGGCCGGGAAGGTGTTCTTCAGCGTCACGATGTCGCTCGACGGTTTCATGGCACCGGAGCCGGTGCCGGTCGAGGACGTCTTCTCGCCCGGGAAGCGCAACGACCCGGACGTCAGGCGCTGGACCGCGAAGTGGTCGGAACTGCAGGCGTGGTTGTTCCCGCAGCGCTGGATCCGGGAGAACCTCGGGCTCGGCGAGGGCGGCGAGGAGGGACTCGACAACGACATCGCCCGAGCGGCGTACGAACGCACCGGCGCGAGCGTCATGGGCAGGCGGATGTTCGACCTGGGCGAGCCGTCATGGCCGGAGGAGGCGCCGTTCCACACCCCCGTGTTCGTCGTCACGCACACCGGGCGTGAGCCGTGGGAGCGGCCGGGCGGCACCACGTTCCACTTCGTCGACGCGGGCATCGAGACCGCCCTGCACCTGGCCCGCGAGGCCGCCGACGACCGCGACGTCCGGATCGCCGGTGGCGCCGACACGATCCAGCAGTACCTCGACAGCGGCCTGGTCGACGAGTTCACCATCACGCTCGCACCCGTCCTCCTCGGCACCGGCATCCGCCTGTTCGACCGCATGGACCCCGACCACCTGACCCTCGACCAGTCCCGCTCGACGGCGTCCCCCCGGGTCACCCACCTGACGTACACCGTGGCGAAGCGTCAGGCGGCGGAACACCGGCCCACGGGACTACCGGGGCAGGTCGGCGAACCTCACCCGCACGGCGAGAACGGCACCTGAAGCGTCGAGGTCGGCGTACACCGGGAAGTACCCGTCGCCCCAACCCGTCATCGCGCAGAGAAGCCGGGCGTCACCGATGTCCACCGTGCCGGCCTCCGCCTCGGAGGCGCGGACCTGGCGCATCACCTCCCAGTGGTGGGAATGCGGCCGGAAGTCCACCATCATGCGGCCACCGTTCTCCTCCTTCCACCGCAGCAGAGCGCGGGCCTTCTCCATCGCCTCCGGCACCGTCAGCCCGCGCCAGCCACGGACGCCTTCCTCACCGGGTTCGCCCAGCTCAGGGGCCGCGAACGTGGCGGCGGCCGCATCCGCGGAAGCACCCCAGAACGCCACGTCGGCCAGGCCGTCCACCGGTTCCTCGTGCTGCCAGGCATCGAGGGCGTCGGCGTCACCGAAGAGCACCCGCGCCCAGTCGACGCCTACGACACCGAGCTGTACGGACGACTCCACCGGCCCGTCGCCCGTCCGTACCACCATCTCCGACCAGCCCGGCCCCACCCCGTCGCCGAAGTCGGTCCGCGAGGCCAGCACCGGCAGAGCACGGTCGCGGGGCACGTCGGCCACCACGACGACGGGCACCCCGAACATCAGGAAGCCGCCGCCGCCCTCAGCGGCGGTCCGGCGTACTCGTCGAGCGTGCGGTTCGCGATCCGGCAACGCCTCCAGGCGGGCGTCCAGGCCGGCGGCGAGACAGTGTTCCTCGAACCGGGCCCCGAGTTCGGCCGTCCGGGACGCCGGGATGTCATGAATGAACGCGCCCGGCTGCCGGTCGAAACTCCGGGCCGCCGCCGACGCGTCCGGTCCGACCACGGCGAAGTCGACCGAACCGAGGACGTCGTCGGCCATGGCCGCGTCCTCGGCCCCGAGGAGGGCGGGGTCGATCTCCGCCGGCGACCGCTCCCCGCTCCACAGGCCCAGATGGCCGCCGTCGACGACGACAAGGGTCCCCGACGGGGAACGGATCTCACCGAGCTCGAACGTCTTTTCCATGGCTGGGGAGTCTAGGGCGGGCCCCGACCCCTTCGGGACGAGCAGCCGGACCCTCGCGGGGCGGCTGCATAGGATCGTCGTCATGGCACTGCGACCCGTGCAGGTGAACATCAAGGCCGTCGACGCGGCGGCCGTCGGGCGGTTCTGGGCCGAGGCGCTCGGGTGGATCGCCTACCGTCCCGGTGTCACCACCTACGTCGGTCCCGCGGGCGGACTCGTGTGGCCGGACCCGGTCGGCCTCGGGATCGACGTCGTCCCCGTACCGGAGCCCAAGTCGGCGGCGAAGAACCGAGTGCACCTCGATCTCGCCACCGACTCCCCTACTCATAAGGCGGAGTTGGTCGCCCGGCTGGAGTCCCTCGGGGCCACGCGCGTCGACGTGGGCCAGGGCGAGGTGCCGTGGACCGTCCTCGCCGACCCGGAGGGCAACGAGTTCTGTGTGCTGGAACCCCGGGAGGTGTACCGGGACACCGGGCCGATCGCCGCCGTGGTCGTGGACTGCGGGGATCCGCGGGAGATGGCCCGGTTCTGGGACGCGGCGACGGACTGGACCCTGCACGAGGTGACCGACGACCAGGCGGTGCTGCGGTCCGCCGAGGGGGCCGGCCCGTATCTCGAGTTCCTCCGCACACCGGACGGGGCGGCCGTGCCGGACCGCCTCCACCTCGACCTGCTGCCGTCCCCGGACGACGAACAGGCCGCGGAGGTGGCCCGGCTGCACGCCCTCGGCGCCACCGACCTCGACCTCGGCCAGGGCGACGTCCCGTGGACCTGCCTGTCCGACCCGGAGGGCCACGTGTTCTGCGTCCTCGCCCGTTCCTGACGTACGGAGCGTTGTCAGTGCCGTGTGCGACGCTCGGCGCATGGGGTTCTTCGATGATCTGGTGCTGGGGGAGGAACCGGCCGTCGAGCAGGCCGTGTCGATGCGGTTACGGCCGCCGGGGGAGGACGAGGGCCGGTATGCGCCACCCGTCGACCGCTGGGCACCCGCCCTGCTGCCACAGCTCGACGTGGTCGGTGCGGGGGCCGAGACACGGGTCCTGATGACGGGGTGGTCCGTGTGGGCGGGGTCGGTCACCCTGCATCTGGCGGTGTTCCGCAAGGTCCGCCGGCAGAGCGGGGCCGTGCGGCGGCAGTCCGGACTGCGGGTGGGGCTGCTGTTCTCCGACGGCCGGCGGGTCACCTCGCTGGACGGCACGGTGACGCGGAGGTTCCCGTACACCGGACCGCAGGGAGAGACGCGGGAGGCGGCGACCGAGCAGGCGATCGGTCTGATCCCGCTGGACCCCGGCCTGCACCACTCCCACAGATCCCTGTTCAAGACGGACGTCGACCTGTATCTGCCGGAGCTTCCCCCGCCCGGCCAGGCGCAGTTGGTGGTCGAGTGGCCGGACGAAGGCGTGCCCGAGACCCGGACCCCGGTCGACGCGGACGCGCTCCGGGCCGCCGCGGGCCGTGCGTTCGAGGTCTGGCCCGGTCTCCGGCCGCCGGATCAGGAGGCGCCGTCGGGGTCGTTCGCGACGGTGGAGGTCAGCGGACCGCCGGCCCTCCTCGCGCCGCCTCTCGACCGACGTCAGCGCGAGGTTCTACGGCGTGAGGAGGAAGCCCGGCAGAGGTACGTTCCGCGACCCGACTGGCAGCGCGTGGGCTACTGCGAATGGGGCGACGCCGCCCTGGTCAGAGCCCGGTTGGCGGGGGGCGCCCCGCCCGACGCACGCGTCGGATGGCAGGGCACCACCCCGCTGCACCTCACGGCGGAACAGGGCTCGGCGGAAGCGGTGGCCGCGCTCCTGCCCCACGTCGCCGACGTCGACGTACGCGACGACGAGGACCACACCGCGCTCTGGCACGCCGTCCACAGCATGGACGAGGCCACGGTGCGCGCACTGATCGACGCCGGGGCGGACGTGTGGACACCGCAGACGGAGACCTGGTCACCGGGCCGACTGCTGCTGACCACGCCCCTCGCCCCGCTCGTCCAACACCTGCCGGGCGCCGTGGAGTTGCCGCCCGAGGAGGTGGCCGCCCAGCAGGCGGCCGACGCCCTCATCGCGGCGTTCGGCACCGAGTCGATCTGGACGGAAGGGCTGGGCGTCTGCTTCGTACAGGGCCTCGGCGAGGACGCGTTGCTACGACGGCTCGGCACCGATCCCGCACAGTGCCCGAAGACCGACCCCGACCACGTGCCCTTCGATCCGGACGACTACGACGAGTCCCTGCACCACGTGGGCGTCCGAGGTGTCGACGGCTCCCCCGGCGGCTGTGTGATCACCCAGGACGGCTACATGCCCAGCGACGACGCCGTGCTGCGCGCGATATCCGCCGGGACCACCGCCTACGGGGTCTACTTCAACCCCAAGGGCGGCACCTTCGGCACCCTGGCCCGTGACGGCGAGATCGTGGCGTCCGACGAGATCGGCATCGGACCGCACCGCTCGGACCCGTCCGCCTACTGGACCTTCCGCTTCTGGCAGCGCAATCACGCGTTCCCTTACGGCGCGGACATCCTCGCCTACTGCTGCGCCGCGGCCGGCCTGCGGATCACCGACGGACGGGACACGGTCGACCGCCGGGCCTCCCGCCGCTGGGTACCCCTGCCGACCCGACTGCGGCGCTGACCGCGGGCCCCGGCGGGAGCGCGACGCGGTCGGCCCGGCGGGTCACCCGGCCGACCAACCCGCCCGTTCCACCGTCACCCCCGATCCGGGCCCCGCCCAGACCTCCCCCTCGCCCCACCGGCCTACCTGCTCAGGGGGACCACCTCATCCAGGCGACCGAGCTTTCGGGGGTTCCGCACCACGTAGATCCCAGTGATCCGCCCGTCCTCGACCGTGAGGCTCACCGCGGCCGCCTCACCGTCGAAGTCGAGCCGTCCCGCGGGAGCGCCGTTGAGCCAGACCGCGGTCGCCTCGAACGCCGTCACCACCTGGTGCGCCCGTGCCAGCAGCTTCGCCACCACGTCACCCCCGCGGATCGGCACGAGTGCGGCAGCCACCTGCCCCCCACCGTCGGCGATCATGACCACGTCCGGAGAGAGGACCTCCATCAGCTCCTGCAACCGCCCGGTCCGCAGCGCGAGAAGGAACCGTTCCACCACGGCCCGCTGCTCCGACCGGCTCACCCGTACCCGGGGCCGCCGGGCCGCCACGTGCTCCCGGGCCCGCCGCGCGATCTGCCGTACCGCGGTCGCGGACTTCCCGGTCGCCGCGGCGATCTCGCCGTACGGCAGGTCGAAGACCTCACGCAGGACGAACACCGCCCGTTCCGTGGGTCCGAGTGTCTCCAGGACGGTCAGCATCGCGATCGAGACGCTCTCCGCGAGTTCGACGTCCTCGGCGACATCGGGGCTGGTCAGCAGCGGTTCCGGGAGCCACTCGCCGACGTACTCCTCGCGGCGGCGGGACAGCGTCCGCAGTCGGTTGAGGGCCTGGCGGGTGACGATCCGGACGAGATACGCCCGGGGCTCGCTCACTCGCGCACGGTCGACCTCGGCCCAGCGCAGCCAGGACTCCTGGAGCACGTCCTCCGCGTCGGACGCCGAGCCGAGCATCTCGTAGGCGACCGTGAACAGGAGGCCCCGGTGGACGACGAACGGGTCCTCCCCCGTGCCGCCGCTCATGGCGTGGGTGCCCCGCCCGAGTCCGCGGGACGTGTGGACAGCGGGCCTTCGCCCGGGCCCCTTGAACTCGCGGCCAATGGGACTCCGCAGGCGTCCGAGAACCCCTGGGACGTGATTCCGAGGGCCGTGTTGTTCCTGGTCGACAGGTTGGCGAAGGCGATGGCTGCGGTGAGTTCGACCAGGGCCGCCGCGCCGAGCCGGTCGAGCAGCCGCGCCGACAGTTCGTCGGTGACCGTCGGCGGTGTGTCGGTCATGGCCTCGGCGTACTCCAGCACGTCCCGCTCCAGCGGAGTGAACACGTCGGACTCGCGCCAGCGCGGCACCTGGCTCGCCTTGGCCAGGTCGAGATTCTGGTTCTGCGCCTGGAAGTAATTGATGTCGAGGCACCAACTGCAGCCGACCTGGGCCGCCACGGCCATGTGCGCGAACGTCTTGAGCCCCTCGTCGGCCATGTCCCAGGCGCGCACACGCGCCCCGAACTCGCCTGCGGCCTCCACCACTTGCGGGTTGTGCCAGGTCACCTCGACGGGCTCGGGCACCCTCCCGAACTCCTTGATCATGCTCTCGCTGACCTCAACGGTGAGTTCCGCCTTCGGAACGCGTAGCGCCATGGTGTCTGTCCTCCCTGGACGATCGCCGGTTCGGCATGAAGACACCGGCGGGCCCGCGGGTGTGACATCCCTAGGGGCGCAGTGCCACGAAGACCAGTTCCTTGCCCGGCCGGTCCGGCGCCTCCCGTACGTCCTCCACCACGAACCCCCGCGCGCCCAGCTCCGCCTCCACCTCGGCCCGCTCCCGGAAACGCAGGGTCGAGTCCGAGGTCAGCACCCGCCCGTCCGAGGCGAACACATAGGTCCACCGGAAGGTCACCAACCGGCCCTTCAGCCGGGTGACTTCGACCCAGCTCTCCACCTCCCCGACACCGGGCACGTCGGTCACGGCGTACGACGCCTCCCGGTTCCACTCCTCCCAGGCCCGCCGTGCGGGGTCCCGCGTCTCGAACACCAGCCGCCCGCCCGGCCGTAGCGCCTCGTACGCGCCCCGCAGGGCCCCCCGCCAGGCATCCGCTTCTACGATGTGCTGGGAGACGTTGGCCGTCATGGTCACCAAGTCGACGTGCAGCGGCGGCAGTTCGGACGTGTCCCCGTGGATCCAGCGCACCCGCTCGCTCCCCGGTCTCCCGCGGGCCACGTCGAGCGAGGCCAGGGCGGGGTCGACCCCGACGACCTCGACATCCCGCCGGGCCAGCAGCAGCGCGAACACCCCTGTCCCACAGCCGATGTCCAGCACCCGCCGTGCGCCGAACTCCTCCACCATGCGGAGATAGGCGTCGAGGTCGCTGCGGTCGGGGTCGAGGGCGTCGTAGATCGCGGCGAGCCGTGGATGGGTGAACCCTTCGTCAGCCATGGGGGCGACCGTAAGACAGCGGGGCCCGGGCGACCACTCGATATCGACCGGTCACCGTCCTTCTCCCGCCAGCCACTCCTCCAGCACCGTGAAGTCCCCGTCACTGAGCCCTACTTGGTGATCGACCCGGAGGAGGAGAGCGCGTGCGGGGTGATGGGCCGCCACCCAGGCCCGGTCGGGCTCGGTGATCTCGTCGTCGACCCAGACGAACGGCCGTCCGGCCGCCCAGGTGACGAGAGGGCGGGTCTTCCAGTGCAGACCGGTCCGCCCCTCGACCTCCTCGTCCTCCACGTCCGGCCAGTCCACGAGCGGCAGCCGGGGCAGCCCGAGCCAGGGCGCGAGAACGGTGTTGGCGTCCTCGCCCCAGGTCGTGGCCCACACCAGCTCACAGCCGAGCGAGCCCAGACGCGCGCCGAGCGCGGGGTTCACGCGGGGCAGCAGCGGGTGGTCGGTGAGGGGATCGGGCAGCCCCTGGGCGGTCGGTGCGCCGGGGGGTCGAGGACGGTCGGTCGGAGGGCCGAACCGCTGTCGACGCCGGTGGGTCGGGGCGCCGGACTCGGAGGAAGGCAGACCGGTGACGGTATCCGGCCGCGCGAAGACCGGCCGGTACAGCGGATACGGCCCCGCCGCCCCGAACGGCAGCAGCGTCCCGTCGACGTCCAGAAAGAGAAGCACCCTCAGCCCTCGAACCCGCCCCGCGCGAGGAGTTCGTCGACACGAGCCCGGTGTGCCGCCTCCCAGTCGTCGAGTGTCTCGGCCGCCTCCTTCGCCAGCTTGGCGCGAGCACCGACCAGCACGTCGGCCCGGCGCGCGGCGGGGACCGCCACGACCCCCTCCTCGTCGGCGACGACCACGTCCCCGGCCTCGACCCGCACCCCGCCGCACCGCACGCCTTCACCCAGCGGCGTCACGACCCGCTTCGCGCCCGGGATGGGGATGACACCGCGGGCGAAGACCGGGAAACGGGCCTCCCGCACCTCGGCGAGGTCACGGATGAGCCCGTCGAGGACGAACCCGGCGATCCCCCGCCGCTGGGCGACCGCGCACACGTTCCCGCCGGCCAGGGCGAAGTCGAGGTCCCCGGACTCGACCACGATCACCGAGCCGGCCGGCGCCCGGTGGATCGCCGCGTGCAGCATGAGGTTGTCGCCGGGAGGGCACCGTACGGTGAACGCGGGCCCTGCGACCCTCGGCACCGGCCCCCACAACGGCCGGATCCCCATGTCCATGACCCGCTCACGACCGAGCAGATCGGCCAGGGTGGTCGTGGGAACGTCCGCAAACTCGCTGGTCTCGATCACGTCCCGGACGTTACCGTGCGGGTATGACTGCCGGGTCGGCCTTGTGCCGTGAGCGAGTTGGGTGCCCGGCCTCTGAATGAGGCCAGGGCGGGCCAGGAGCCCGCCCCTTTCTCTCCGCCTTCGCCTCCATGAAGACCAGTGAGAGAAAGAAGAGAGAGTGCCCCACCCTGTCCAGGACTTCAACCAGCGGATCATCGACGAGTTCCGTGCGCACCACGGCCGGGTCGGCGGCCCCTTCGAGGGCGGCCGCCTGATCCTCCTCACGACCACCGGTGCGCGCACCGGCGCCCCGCACACCACGCCCGTCGGCTACCTTCCCGACGGCGGCGACCGCATCCTCGTGATCGCCTCGGCGGGCGGCTCGCCCCGCCACCCCGACTGGTACCGCAACCTTGTCGCACACCCTAAAGTCACCGTGGAGAGCGGGGTGTTCACGTACGAGGCGAAGGCGGTCGTCCTGACAGGCGAGGAACGGGACCGGGCCTTCGCGCGGGCCGTGGAGTCGGACCGAGGCTGGGCCGGGTACCAGGAGAAGACCGACCGGATCCTGCCCGTGGTCGCCCTGCACGAGATCGCCCGCCCGGGCCCGCCGAACATCAACGCCTCCTCCCCGGCCGAGGCCATCAAGCTGGTCCACGACGTCTTCCGGCGCGAACTAGCGCTGATTCGGCGGGAGTTGGCCACAGGCACCACCACCCTCGGCGCCCAACTCCGCGTCAACTGCCTGACGTTCTGCCAGGGCCTGCACAACCACCACACCGGCGAGGACATGGCGATGTTCCCGTTCCTGGCCGACCGCCACCCGGAGGCGGCCCCCGCCCTCGACCGCCTGCGCGCCGAGCACGAACACATCGCCACGCTGGTCGAGGAACTCCGGAGGACCCTCTCCGAGCCGGACCTCGACACCGTCCGCACCTGGGTCGACCGCCTGATTGCCGAACTGGAAGCCCATCTGACGTACGAGGAGGAGCAGTTGATCCCGCTGCTGGGCGGGGCCTGATCAACCGGTGGGGCGGCCGCCACGTGGGAACACCCACGGGCGGCCGCCCCACCGCACACCCACGGCACGCCCTAGAACGGCAGCGGCCGCCCATGCACCACCACCAACCGCGACACCGCCCGGGTCAGTACGACGTACAGGCGGTGCAACCCCCGTTCCTCCGCCTCCGCGATCGCGGCCGGCTCGACGGCCACGACATGGTCGTACTCAAGCCCTTTGACCACACCCGCCGGCACCACGCTCACCCGTGCGCCCAGCTCGTCCGGCCCGGCCGCGGCGATCCCGGCCGCGTCGAGAGCCTGCCGTACGCGAGCCACGTCGGCGTCGGCCGCGACGACCCCCACGGACCCCTCGTACGCGAGTGACTCCCGTACGGCGTCCACGACCGCGCCCGGCAGAGCGTCCGGGGAGGTGGGCCGCACCGCCAACTCACCGTCCCCGCGCAGCGATCGCCCCTCGGGCACCTCCACGTCCAGTCGCGCGAGGAGCCGGTTGGCGAGGGCGACGACGGCCTGCGGCACCCGGAAACCGAGGGTCAGCGGTACGACGGCCGCGTCCGGCTTGCCGAGGTGCCGCAGGACGGTGTGCCACGAGCGGGCCGCCCAGGGCGTGGTCCCCTGTGCCAGGTCGCCGAGCACGGTCACCGACCCGAAACGGGCCCGGCGGCCGATCGCCCGGCACTCCATCGGGGACAGGTCCTGGGCCTCGTCGACGACGAGATGGCCGTATCCCTCCGGGTGCTCCACCAGCCCGGCGACCTCGTCGAGCAGTACGAGATCGGCCGCCGACCACCGCGCCGACTTCCACGACCGCGGCGGCCGGGTCCACAGCAGGTCGCGCTGCTCGTCGGCGTCGAGGATCCCGTCGGCGGCGGCCGCCAACTCCTCCCGGCCGCCCAGCAGCGAGGCCACGACCTCCTCGGGCAGCGCCTTGGGCCACACGGTGTCGAGGAAGGCCCCCATCGTCCGCGACCGCGAAATCCGTTGCACCCAGGCGCCGTTCTGCGGCCCGGCGCGTCGCTCGGCCTGCAACTGCACACTCCGCACCACCCGCCCGCGCACCCGCTCCCTCCCGACCCCGTACGGCGGTTCCTCCTGCCGTACGTCCGCCACGATCCGCGCGAGTTCGCCGGCTCCGACCCGCCAGCGGTACGAACCGTCCTTGAACTCCAGGGAGTCGGACGGTGCGGTCGACACGCGTGCGTACAGCGCCCGGCGCAGCACCTCCGCCATGCGGGGGTCGTGCTTGAGGACGGCGGCGGGACGGGCGTCCGTGGCCGTGACCGGGTGGCGGGCGATCTCGTCCTGGAGCGTGGACTGCCGTACGCCGCTCTCGCCGAGGGCGGGCAGCACCTGGGAGATGTAGGAGAGGAAGGTCCGGTTGGGCCCGAGGACCAGGAGCCCGCCGCGCCGCATGCGCTGCGGGTGCGTGTACAGCAGATAGGCGGCCCGGTGCAGTCCGACGGCGGTCTTTCCGGTGCCCGGAGCGCCCTGGACGCACACGGAGACGGCGAGGTCGCCGCGTACGAGGTCGTCCTGCTCGGGCTGGATGGTCGCGGCGATGTCCCGCATGGGCCCGACGCGCGGCCGTTCGATCTCCCGGGCGACGATGTCGCTGACCTGCGCCGGCCCGCCGTCCCTGAGGTACTCGTCCTCCAGCCCGGTCAGGTCCGCGGTGTCCCCCTTGCTCCCCGGCGCCCACCCGAACCGCCGCCGCACGGCGACTCCCTGCGGATCGCGCGGGCTCGCCTGGTAGAAGGCGCGGGAGACGGGCGCACGCCAGTCGACGACGAGCGGCGGGGCGGCGGGATGCTCGGTGATCCGCAGCCGGCCCAGGTGATACGCCTGCCCGGCGTGCTCGCCGTGGTCGAACTCCAACTTCCCGAAGAACAACGGCCCTTCGGGCAGCTCCCGCATCTCCTTGGCCTGACTGCGCAGCCGGTACCCGAGGACCTCGGCATCGGCCCCGGAGGCGGAGACGTCCTCCCCCACGACGACCTGCTCCTGCGCCCCGTCCACCATGGCGGCGAGCGCGGCACGGCAACGGTCGTGGTGGACGCGCTCGAGGTGGAGGGACTCTTTCAGGGCGAGACGGGGAGCGGGATCGGCTGACGTCATGGGGACGAGCGTACGCGAAAAAATGAAACTGAGTTAAATTTCTTACCGAGTCACTGATGATGGAATCGGGTCAACCCCCTCACTGTTGGTCGAGCCAGGTCAGCCCGCTCACCAGCAGCCCGAACGCCCGCTCGGCCGCGGCCACGGCGTCCCCCCGCACGTCCTGAACGGACTCCCCCGCGGCGATCCGCCGCCAGTTCTCCATCGCGAGAACCCGCCGTACGGCGATGATCTGCCCGGCGGCCAGCCGCGCGTCCAGATCCCCCCCGAGCACCTCGGCGAGCGCGGCCTCCTGCCGCTCCAGGTGGGTGTGCGCCCGCGCGACCAGCGCGGGAGTGCCGTAGAGGAGCCGGTGGAAGGCGAGCACCTGGGGATGATCACTCAGCCCGGTGGCGGGATCCTCCCGCTCCAGCCCATCGAGGAAGTGCCGCCGGAGAGCGACGAGGGGCGGCTCCTCGGCCTCCGCCACCACCCGCGCGGCCTCGTCCTCGTGATCGGCGATCCGGTGCAGGACGAGATCCTCCTTCGCCGGGAAGTACCGGAACAGGGTCGGCTTGGAGATCTCGGCGGCAGCGGCGATCTCGGCCACGGAGACGGCGTCGAACCCCTTCTCCAGGAAGAGCCGAATGGCGATCTCGGACACGGACTCGTACATCCGCTGCTTCTTGCGCTCACGCAGGCCGGGGGTGGACATGGGGTGAGCCTACGCACCGGGGCAGGGGTCAGCGCAGCGCGAAGGCGAGGTAAGGATTCTCCGGCCAGCGGGTCGGAAGGCCCAGGGCGGTCGTGGCCGCCAGCAGGGTGGAGGCGTAGGTGTCCACGGCTCGGCGGACATTAGGAGCGTGCAGGCCTACGCCCGTCACCAAGCGGTCGAGGTCGACGTATGCGGACCGAACCGATTCCATGCGCCAGTACACGGGCCAGTCCGAGGCCATGCCCCGCGTGTACACCGCATCCAGCCGGTCTCGCCAGCGTTCGAGCATGAGCTCGCGGATCTCGGGTGTGGTGGGAGTCAGATACATGTGTCGGACCAGGTCGTAGAGGGGATCACCGACCAGTGCCATGTCCCAGTCGATCATCGTCAGTTCCAGTTCGTCCTCTCGGCAAACGAGATTCCACGGGTTCAGATTGCCGTGCACGAGGGCGGGCTTCCGACGATCGACCTCCCACGGACGCATGATCTCTCGCAGTGCTTCGGCGCCGGGCAGACCGAGGATCTCGGCCAGTTGCCGCGACTCCCGCGGCAACCGCCCGACCAAGTCGACGAGCTGGTCCTTCAGCCACTGGGAGAAGGAGAAGTCCTTCCGTGACGCCACCAGGTCGACTGCGCTCGCGTCCACTCCGGTCAAGGCCGCGAGCTGATCGATCACTGCGCTCGCCTGCTGGGGAGACAGGCCCTCCACCGGATGCCTGGGCGGCACGCGCCCGCCCGGCGACTCGTAGGTGTGGATGGCGAACGGATGCCAGGGACGGTTCGCTCCCACCGCCAGAACCCGCGGTGCGGCCACCGCCACCCTCGACTCTTCGATGGCCCTCAGTACGGCATGCTCACTGAGATGGCTTCCCTCCGAGCGGGGCCTGGGCAGCTCGCGCCGCACCACGACGGGGGCCCCGAAGTCTGGGATGCGCACGACTGTGTTCAGGTGTCCTGAGCCTCTGAACACATGACTTGCGGGTGCCTTGACCTCCCGGGCGAGGGCTCCACGGACATGTGCGGCGGGGAAGTCCGTGCGCACCGGGAAGTGCCGCTCCGGTTCCCAGTGGATTCTCGCGCCGTGGTTGCGTCGGCCACGGCGCCGCGGCCCCACCCGCCGGGCGGACCGCCAGCGGAACAATGTCTGCTCGATCTCCCGCTCATCGGGCATGTTCCGCAGCTTCAGCGGCGCCGCCGCGGCCTCCAGTGCCCGATGGACGGCGGTGGTTGCCTCGTCCAGGCTCTTCTGGTCGTACGAACCCTCCAAGGACATCGCGGCCCGCATGATGTCCGGGAACACGGACTGCGCCCGCTCGAAGTCCAGATAATGAGCGAGGTCCTTGGCCACGCCGTCGACAGCCGCCGGGCGTAGCGTCAGCATGTCCTTCACCCACCAGCCGATGACTCCGTCCCACTGCTCGCGCCGGTAACGCGTCCGCACCAGATGGATGGCGAGGTCATGAAGAGGATCGCCGTAGGTGGCGAGCTCCCAGTCGACACAGATGAGGGGCGGCTCACCGCTGTACGGCACGATCAAGTTGTCACGGTGCAGGTCTGCGTGCAGGAGGCTGTAAGGCCGCTGGGTCATCGCCGGTACGTCGTCGGCGAGCCTGAGGAAAACGTCCTCGGGGATGCCGAAATCCTCGAACAGCTCGCTGAAGGCCGGCCAGTTGGGCTTGCGGACCTGCTCGTCAGCCGCGAGCATCAGGGCCCGCAGAAAAGCCTCGCTGTCCCCGCCCTTGCACGTCTGCCAAGTAGGCGGCAGAGGCGGCAGGCTTTCCCGGGGCACCTGGGTAATGCGGGCGAGGAGTCCGGTCTGTGCCTCGATGAGCACCGTGTCCATGTGCTTGTTGTCCGGACACAGGGTGGAGAGCGGCACTCCTTCCACATAGCCGAGGATGGTGAAATCGTCCCCACTGAACAGACATCGGGGCGTGCAGGACAGCGCGGTCTCGCGGGCGCTGTCGAGAGCACGCAGGATGTCCGACTCGTCCCATGTGCGGATCACCACGGGGTGGGCCAGGGACTCCGGGCGCCGGACACGTACGGTAACCAGGGTGTGGGGCTCCACGCCCAGCAGCACGGCCAGATCCTGCGACAGGGGGGCTACGTAGTTTCGATTGTGGTGTCCGCTGCTCGCTCGTCCGGTCGCCTGTGCTCGCTTGGCGAACGCGGTGGCAGCAGCTTTGAGTTCTTCACTGGTGGCCTGCCCCCCGAGACTTGTACGGGGAGCGGGAAGTGCGCCCACGGGATGCTCCAGTGGTTTGAGCTGTCGGCAGGGCCGGGGGCCAGAACCCTAGTGCACGCCAGGCCCCCGCAGCGCACGCACACATGCTGACGCACAACTCACAGGCTTTGCAGGAATCTCAGAAAGGCCACGGAATCTCTGCGCCAATTCCCGTCCGCCTCAGTCGGCTTCGATACGGCGGTGCCATCGCACCAGAGCGCCCATGATCTGCGAGTGGCTCGGCGTCTCCAGCCCGAGGGGCTCGGCTGCGTATCCCAGCACCCGCTGCAACCTGCGGGCCGCCAGAGGAAGTCCGGTCCAGTTCAAGGTCGTTCTGTCCCGCCGCAACAAAGACTCCGACACCCGGATCACGTCCGTGAAGACGGACTGCGCCCTCTTGAAGTCGAGGATCAGCGGCAGGTCGTGTTCCCAGCCGTTCGAACTGCCAGGCCGGACTCGATCGACGACCCGGCACCAGTCGCGAATCACACGTCGGTGCTGGTCATCAGGGAACCGCATGAGGTAGAGGTGCGTGGCGAGGTCGTAGAGGGGGTCGCCTAGCATCGCCAACTCCCAGTCAATTGTCCACAGTTGGCCCCGAGCGTCGACAATGAGGTTCTTGCGGTGAAGATCTCCGTGCAGGAGACAGAAGGGCCTTTCTCGCAGCCCTGACACATGCTTTCTGAGGAGGGCGAACGATTCGCCGCTCAGACCGAGATCCGCGAAGAGTTCACCAAACCGCTCGCTGTTCCTCGCGAAGACCTTCTCCTCACTGAAGGCGACAAGGCGCTCCAGGAAAGCGTCGGAGTCACCGTCATCCGCCCGGTCCTTGTCATCGCAGCGCCGCTTCACGCCGAGCATCTCCGGCGTGATCCTCACCATCTGACGGAACAGCTCGAGAAGCTGGTCGAGGATCGTCTCGGGCACGCGTCCGTTCCACAGGAGCCCCTGCCCGAGCGTGCGTCCCTCGATGAAGCCCTGCAGTCCCATCCCCTCGACATCCAGGACCTCGGGGATACGGCTGATCTTCCCCTGCAGGGCGCGCAGCAGCTCCTCCTCCGACTGGAAGCACCGGCGGTCGAACCACAGAATCTCGGTGCGCGGCTCCCGCAGCTTGACGATCCGGGTCCCACCCGGCATGGGAAGCACGTACGTCTCGTGGTGGTACCCCTTGAGCGGGCCTTTGACCACGCCGGCGTCGCCGCCGAGTTGCTGGGCGCGCCGACGCGTGCCGGACACCACTTGGGGAGTCATTCGCTGAGTTCAGCCTGTTCCGATGAGGCCCTGAAGTAAGGGATGAGGCACGTTACTGCACCACCGACCGCCCTCGGCGAAGAACCCCTCCATTGGCCGTACCCGCATCGCCGCCACGGGCGATCCGGCGCACGCCAGAACGAGGATCCGCCCGCCCGTGAAACCACACGCCGCACCCACTCGTTGGCAAGGCGTCACTTCCACGCGTCAGCACCCCGCGCCGCGGGAAGGACTGCCGGGACGCCGAGGAGGCCCATGACAGACGCGACCGACGACCAGAGCGCCGTGTTGTCCCTGCTCACCCAAGCCCCCGCTGTGCTCTTCGACTTCGACGGGCCCCTGTGCGACCTCTTTCGAGGGGTGTCGACGGCGGATGTCGCGGAGAAGGTCAAACAGGAAGCCCTGAAGCACTGGGGCACACTCGACGAGGACGTCAAGGGCTGTGACGACTCGCACGGCATCCTCAAGCACCTCAGAAACATGTACGACCGCTCGGGACCGATGTCACGTTGCCCGCTCGACCTCGCGGAACGCATCGTGGCCGACCAAGAGAGGGAGGCGGTCAAGAGCGCGCCACCGACGCCGGGCATCGGCGCCCTCGTGCGCTCACTGCACGAGCGAGGAAAGCGACTGGTGGTCGTCAGCAACAACGCCGACGACCCCATCAAGGCGTTTCTCGAGCAACCGACGCTCAAGGGCAGGTTCGAAGCCGTGTTCGGCAGGGATCCGTACAACGCGGCGCTGATGAAGCCGGACCCGGCCTGTGTGATGCGCGCGCTGACCTATCTGGCCCTTCCCGAAGATGCGCCGCCCTGCCTCCTCATCGGCGATCAGCTCACCGACCTCCAAGCGGCCCGGGCGGCCGACACCCGCTTTCTCGGCTACACACGGGACAGGTCCCGTGCGCGTGCGATGCTCCGGGAGGGGGCCGACGCTGTGGTCACCTCGTTCGCTCCCGTAGTGGCCGCCTGCCGGAAACTCCCCGTTTCGCCCAAGTGGCTGTCGCCCGCTATGCGCTGAGCAACTCCCAGAGCGAGTCGAACCACTGCTGCATGCTGTCCACGAACACCGTCCCCGGCGCGAAGAGGTCCTCATCCTTCACATGGTGGGTGAGTCCTGCGCCGAGACCCACCACGTCGAGGGCCCCTGCTATCTCCTGCCCGTCATCCAGCAGGATGGGCCGCCGGTAGACCTGATAGGGGCCGTACACAGCTTCCCGCCCGTTGAGGAGATAGAGCTTGGCCTGCGGCATGAGTTCCACCCGGCGGAAGGTCACCTCCACAGTGGGAACCAGTCCCTCCACCTCCAGGTTGCGCAGCACCGAGCGCAGCGACACGGTGTGCCGACGGGAGATGGCCAGGTAGCGAGCTCGCAGTAGTTCGTCGTGGGTACCGTCCGCGGTGCGCCAATAGGGCGGTGCCAGGGACTCGTCGGGCAGCAGCATGCGCAGGGTGATGCTGCGCGGGCTGATCTCCCGCAGTCGTATCCGCTCTGCTTGGAGACGGATGTGCGTGTCGAGCGACTCGGACGTCAGCGTGTAGACGTCGAGCGTCACGTCGGGCTGCTCGAAGGCGCGGTCGATGAGGGGGCGCAAGGTGACCATGCGGTCCGGCTGCGTGCTGTTGGTCGGGGAGTGGATCCGCTGCACCTTGATCACCCGGGAGCCACTGCCCTGCCGCGAGATGATCCAGCCCTCGGCGGCCAGTTCCCGAAGCACACGCTGGATGGTGTCGCGGGAGACCCCGAACTCGTTGGCCAGTTCGCGCTGCGTCGGCAAGAGCGACTTCTCGGGATACGTGCCACCGGCCATCCGCGCCCGCAGCGCACTCGCCACGCGCCCGAACTCCTTGCCGCCGATGTCGCCGGTGTTGCCCTCGCTCACACGCCGACCGTACCGCCACCATGCCGCGAGCAAACCACTTTCAGTCAAATCGTCTGGGCACCTGGACTGCCAGTTAAGGGATCAACACGTCCGGGCAGAACGAGATTATGTCAACCAGTCCAATTTGACTGGAAGTTGATCGCTTCTCGGAAGCGGTGGCTTGGGGGAGTCATGGTCGTCCTGCAATTACTGTCCGCTGTCGCGCTCCTTGCCGTGGACCAGTTGTTCCAGACGCGGTACGGAGTGCTCGGCATCCTCTGTCTCGTCCTCATCGGTGCGGGCTTCCGCGCCCGCAGCACGGCATGTCTGTCCCTGGGTGCCCTGGTGTTTGTCCTGCTGATGGTCCAGGCCTAGCCATCACCTCACCCTTGTGTCCGGACCTCCGCGAGGACCGGCCGCAAGGACTCGACGACCGTCACGGCTCCGGCATCTCTCAGCAACCTCTCCTTACGTCCGTTACGCGCGTAGCCGAGGAACGGGACACCGGCACTCCGGGCGGCGAGGTAGTCGGAGGGTGTGTCGCCGATCATCAGGGCCTCGGCAGGAGCCGCGCCCATGGCGTTCAGGGCGCGGTGAAGGCAGTGCGGGTGCGGCTTCAAATGGTGCAGTTCGTGAGTGCGGCCGTAGATGTGGGGGGCGAAGCAAGTAACGAGGCCTCGGCCGGCCAGGTACTTGTGGACCACACGGGGGGAGTTGTTCGTCGTGATGGCCAGGCGGGAGCCCACTGCGGTCCAAGTGCGTATCAGGGGGTCGGCGTACGCGGTCGGCATCGCCGAGGACGCGGCTCTCAGCTCCTCCGTGGTGAGACGTTCCTCCAGTTCCGCGACCAGGTCGCTGCCCGGGTGTCTGGCGTCCACGGCACGCAACACGACATGCGGGTCCAGCGTCTGCCGCTCGCGGTCGGTGACGAGGCCGCGCAGGCCGCGCCCCTCCAGCCACTCCACCAACTCCGTGGCCACTTTCTCAGCCGAGTGCCCGGAGAACAGGCTGCAGATCGGCCCGTCGAAGTCCCAGAGCACCACCCGTGCACGGGTGATCAGGTCTTGCAGGTTCCCGGTCTCGTTCTCGGTGTGCGATGCCACCTGATCTGTCTCCGTCGTATCAGAAGTCACTAGGAGAGTGTCAGGTCCGTCGTGATGGTTTCCCAGAGGGCGTCGAACCACTTCTGCGATTGGGCCACGAACGCCGCGTCCCGTTCCCCCGCGCTCTTCTCGAAGGAGAACAGGAGCGACTCCGTGCCGAGGACGTCGTACATGTCGAGCATGCCCGTGTCGGTCGCCTCCTCCCGCCGAGCGACCATGTAGTACGCGATCAGCGCCTCCACCCCGTTGAGCAGGTACAGCTTCACCGGCGGGGTGAACGGCAGGGCGCGGAATCGGACCTTGACGTCGATGCCGTGGGAGGAGCGCAGGGAGCGGAGGTTGTGGCGCAGGACGTGACCCTGGGCGTTGCGCATCTCCAGCCAGCGCTGGTGGACCGGGTTGTCGTCGTCGGGGGCCTCGACCGGGACCGGGAAGGCCAGGTTGATGTCGCGGGAGGGCAGCAGGATGCGGACGTCGATGGACTCGGGGTGCAGACGGCCCTCGTGGATCAGGCGGACCGGCTCGCTCAGGGCCACCATCAGCGTCTCCGCCGTGAGACAGGCCGCGTCGATCCTGACCTGCGGACCGGCGAACGCGTCGGCCAGGCGGGGCGCCAGGGCCACCATCGTCGGCTGAGGCTCCCCCGACAGTCCGGGGGCGCGCTCCGCGATCCGCGGCGGGCTCCCCTTGCTCACGTTGCTGAGCAGTCCGTCCTCCTGGAGGGCGCGCAGCGCCTGGCGGACCGCGCCCCGCTCCACCCCGAACTCCTCGGCGAGTTCGGCCTGGGTGGGGAGGCGGTCGCCGGCCTTGAGGTCGCCCGTGCGGATGCGTTCCCGCAGGGTGTCGGCGATTTCCTGGGGCGTGAGCCTTCTGCTGCCGTTCACTGCCACGTTCTCCTGGGTCACGACCAAACGGTACAACTCCAATCCATCTATGGGGAGTTGTTGCGAAGTTGTTTATCAACTACCGCCAAGTGGGGACAACATAGTTAGAGTTGGTTGCCAACTTGGTTGAGTTGGCGGAAGTTTTGCCTCCGTACCGCCCCTCCGTACCACCCCTCCGCACCACCCCTCCGCACCGCCCGCCCCGAAGCCCGAAGGGGGAACCACCATGCCGGCCCTTGCCCTCCTCTCCGCCGTCTTCGTCGTCGGCGTCGAGCAGACCCTGCAGTGGAGGTACGGAGCCAGCGGCATCATCGGGATGCTCCTGCTCACCATCGGCATCAAGGCCAAGAACCCCGCGATCAGTTCGACCGGGGCCGTGGTGCTCGCCCTGCTGGTCGCGGGGCCCGCCCTATGACCCGAGCACACCCGGATCCGCCCCTGTGGGAGACCTCAGCTCGTGAGCGCCAGCTCCGAACTGATCGTCTCCCACAGTGCGTTGAACCACAGATGGGACTGCTCCACGAACGTCGTGTCCCGCAGCCCCGCGCCCTGCTCGAAGGCGAACAGCATCGACTGGGTGCCCTCGGAGTCGTACAGCTCCAGGTGCTCGTCGTCGATCTCCTCCTTGCGGCGGGTCAGCGTGTAGTACGCGAACAGCGCCTCCGCGCCGTTGAGCAGGTACAGCTTCACCGGTGGCGTGAAGGGCAGGGCGCGGAAGGTGACGTGCACATCGATGCCGTGCGTGGCCCGCAGGGCCAGGAGGTTGTGCTGGAGGACCTGCCCCTGTGCGTTGCGCTGGGCCAGCCAGCGCTCGTGCACCGGGTCGCCGTCGCCGCGGCCGTCGACCCGCACCGGGAAGGCGAGGTCGATGTCCCGGCCCGGGAGCAGGACCCGGACGTCGACCTTGGCCGGATTCAGTCGCCCGGCGTGGATCTGGCGCAGCGCCTCGCCGATGGCGAGGTTGAGGGACACCGACGTCAGGCACAGGGCGTCTATCTCCACGTGCGGGGCGGCGAAGGCGGCGGCGATCCGGGGGCCGAGGGCGACCATGGTGGGCTGCGGCGCGGCCGCGGGGCCGGCGACCGTCCTGCTGAGGCCCAGGTCGGGGGCGACGGTCGCGGGGCTTCCCTTGGAGACGTTGGTGAGCAGGTGCTCCGTCTGCAGCAGGTACAGCGCCTGGCGTACGACCCCGCGCTCGACGCCGAACTCGTCGGCCAGCCGCGCCTGTGTGGGCATGCGCTGACCTGCCCGCAGCGTGCCGGACCGGATCCGGGCGCGGAGCTCGTCGGCCACCTCGTGATGTGACTTCTGTGGCCGCTGTGACCTCTTCCGCCCAGTGACGGAGGCGTGTTCGGGGTCCACGACCAAACACTACAACTTCCCGCCATCTTTTGGCAGTTCACTGGAAGGTGGTTATGAGCCGCATCCAAGCGGAGATAAGTACAGTGAAGTTGGTCGCCAACTTGGTCAACCTTGAGAAACATGGTCAAAACTTCACGAGGTTGGCCAACTCGGCGGTCGACAGGGGCCACCGTCCCGAAGGGGGGACCGTCATGCCGTTCATCGCCGTCGCCATCGCCGCCCTCGCCGTCGGCTTCGAAGCGCTCGTCCAGTGGAAGTGGGGCGCGATGGGCATCATCGCGTTCCTCGCCCTGACCATCGGCGTCAAGTCGAAGAACGTCGCGATCGGCGGCATCGGAGCGGTCATCCTCGTGATGCTGCTCGCCCAGTCCGGATGACGCCCGCCTCACCGGGTCCAGGATCCGGCTGACCGGGCTCCCTCCTGGAGGGGAGCCGGGAGCCCGGTCGGTCAGCACAGCCACAACTGAACACCGCCAACTGAAGAGCCTCACCAGCACAGTCACAACTGAAGAGCACAGCTACGGATGAACAGTCAGCCGTCGTCGACAGGAAGAAGGCCTCAGAACATGTCCGGGCACCAAGGCCGCCTGGACGTACGCAGCAGGGCGTCGGCCCCCCGGCCGGCGCCCGCTCTCTCTTCCCGCACCCGGCCCAGCGCCGCGAGCCGCACCGCCGACTCGTCACCGAGCCACAGTGTCGCCAACTCCCGTACGTCCAGCGTGAGATCCGCGTTCGCCGTGGTCGTCGTGCAGGAGGCACCGGCGGGCGAGGCCTCCAGGCGGTACCGGCCGCCGGCCAGCCCGGAGCCGTCCAGGACCTCCAGCACCAGCGTGCCCTCGCTGTCGTAGGTCCGCGCCTCCAGAGCCCGTACGACGTCCAGGATCCGCACCCACATCCAGTCCGCGTGCATGGTGACGGCGGCCGCCGGGGGGTTGGGCAGGAGGTGCGGGAGCAGGTCGTCGGGGGCCCGCCAGCCGCTCCTGACCCGCATGACCCAGTCGATCGAGCACAGGTAGTGCCACAGGGCGCGCTCGGCCGCCGGGGTCGAGGCGATCAGACCCCGCACGCTCGCCGTGTTCGACGGCTGCATGGTGTCGGCCCACTTCTCGTCGACGTCGTACGCCATCAGGCCCTCGACCGTGCCGTCCGGCGCCCGGTACAGCGCGAAGAACGGCTCGCTCCACTTCGGGTCGGTGCGCACGGCACCCGTGTTGAGCTGCCACCACCAGTCGTCCCGGCTGATCGCCCCCGCTGTGGCCCGGCGCATCCGGTCGTGCAGTTCGGGACCGACCTTGCGTACCTCCTCGGGCTCCACCAGGTCGATACGGCCGCCGTCCAGATCCGGACCGCGGGGGTCCAGGCCGGCGCGCGGGACGTCGATGGTCCACTCGGTGCCCGAGGTGGCGGGGCCGAAGCCGTACCGGCCGTAGATGCGGTACTCGGCGGCGATCAGCGTGGCCAGGACGTCCCCGCGCTCCTTCGCGGCGGCGAGGTCCTGGCTCATCATGCGGGTCAGCAGGCCGCGCCGGCGGTGGGTGGCGGTCACGGTGACGGCGGAGATCGCGTCGGCGGGCACGAGCCGGCCCCCGACCGCCGTCACCTCCTGCGCGAACGACCGGAAGGTCGCCACACAACGGTCGCCCTCGAAGGCGCCGATGAACCGGCCGGGCTCGAACTGCCCCCTGCGGGCGTCCAGTTCCGCCGCCGTGACGACGGGCTCCCGCAGGAACCCGGCGCGCACGGCACGCAGCCACTCCGGATACTCGGCCTCGGTGATCGGACGGACGTCGATGTCGGCTGGGGCGTTCATGGGGCCACGGTAGGCGGGCGGGGTGGGGGTGTCGCGCAGTTTTTCTCCGCACCCCGGCGGCCGTACGGCCCCTCAGGTCAGCAGGTCCTCCACCTGCGCCTCCCCCTCCCGGTACCGCCGGGCGATCTCCCCGCTGCACTCGTCCGCGGTGTGCTGGAGCCGCTGCCGGCGGCCCGAGACCTGCTGCTCGTACCGCACGAGCCGGCCCATCGCGGTGCTCAGCTCCAGGTCGGTGCGTGCGGAGAGGTCCGAGAGCTCGACCTCGGCGAGCATCTCGGCGGCCAGCAGCCGGTACTCCTCGCTGTGCGGGGTGCCCAGCCGGACGTGGCGGGCCGAGGAGCGGTGGCGGGCCGGGGCGTCGGTGAGGATCTCCGGGAGCCGCTCGACCACGGAGGCCTCCGGGAGCCGGTCGAGCACCGATCCCGTCGGGGACCTGCGCAGCAGCTCCGCGCGGAGGATGTCGATACGGCCCTGGAGCAGCCGCCGGACATAGCTGAGGTCGGCCTCGTCCCGCTGGGCGTCCCTGCGCAGGGCGCGCAGTTCGGGCAGGCTCAGCGTGGCGAGGTCCTGCTCGGGTGGATCGGGGGGCAGCAGGGGGCTGTCCGAACGCTGCGCGGGTGGCCGGGGTGACTCCGGTTCCGACCTGTGGACAACGCGGACGGGCCCGGAATGCTGCCCGGTACTCGGTGTGCTCATGCGCCTCTACCGTCCCCTCGACCGGCGTGTGGAAGCATCGTGCCACCCCAAGTGGCCGCTATGTGACCGAGTGCCCCCGAACGGCCCCCAACGGCCCCAGATGGGGGGTTAAGGATCAAAAACAAACCCGAACACGGCCCCTGCCTGGGGGACCGGCATGATGGGCACATGCGTGCAGTGGTGCAGAGGGTGGACGGCGCGAGCGTCGTCGTCGACGGGGAGACGGTCGGGGAGATCAGCGGCGAGGGACTGTGCGTCCTCGTCGGGGTCACCCACGAGGACACCAAGGAGAAGGCGGCGCAACTCGCCCGCAAACTCTGGTCGGTGCGGATGCTGCACGACGAGAGGTCGTGCAGCGACATCGACGCCCCGCTGCTGGTGATCAGCCAGTTCACCCTGTACGGCGACGCCCGCAAGGGCCGCCGCCCCACCTGGAACGCCGCCGCCCCCGGCGATGTCGCCGAGCCCCTCGTCGAGGAGGTCGTCGCCCAGCTCCGCGCGCTGGGCGCGACGGTGGCCACGGGCCGTTTCGGCGCCCGGATGCGGGTCTCCCTGACCAACGACGGCCCGTTCACGGTCCTGCTGGAGATCTGACCCCCGCCCCGAGGAGCGGGCGGGGTTCTACGGGCTGGGTCCTACGGCTCCACGACGACTTCCTGGGCCGCCGCCGTCGTCTCGGCGACGAGTCGCGCGTCCAGGGGGACGTTCCGCTTGACCAGGGCCAGCGCGACCGGGCCGAGCTCGTGGTGGCGTACGGAGGTCGTCACGAAACCGATCTTGCGGCCCTCGGCCCCCTCGTCCGCGAGCCGGATCTCGGCGCCCGCGGGCGGCAGATGGACCTCGCTGCCGTCCAGGTGCAGGAAGACCAGGCGCCGCGGGGGCTTGCCGAGGTTCTGGACCCGGGCCACGGTCTCCTGACCGCGGTAGCAGCCCTTCTGCAGGTGCACCGCGGAGCCGATCCAGCCCAGCTCGTGCGGGATGGTGCGGTGGTCGGTCTCGAAACCGAGGCGGGGGCGGTGGTGCTCGACGCGCAGTGCCTCGTAGGCGAGCAGCCCGGCCGCGGGGCCGGACTTCTCGGCGTACGACTCCAGGTCCGCGCGGGGCAGGAACAGATCACGGCCGTACGGCGTCTCGCGTACGACGACCCCTTCCGGCACCTGGGCGATGGAACCGGCGGGCAGGTGGACGATCGCGAACTCGTCCGTGCGGTCGGCGACCTCGACCCGGTAGAAGAACTTCATCGACTCCAGGTACGCGATCAGCGCGCCCTGGGTGCCGGGTTCGACGTGGGCCCAGACGGTCGTGCCGTCGTCGACGAGGTACAGCGCGTGCTCGATGTGCCCGTGCGCGGAGAGGATCAGCGCCTCGGTGGCCTGTCCCGTGGGCAGGTCGCTGACGTGCTGGGTGAGCAGCAGGTGCAGCCAACCGAGACGGTCCTCACCGGAGACGGACACGACCCCGCGGTGCGAGAGGTCGACGAATCCGGTGCCGTCGGCGAGGGCGCGCTGCTCGCGGAACAGGTCGCCGTAGTGCGCGGCGACGCCTTCGTCCACGCCCTCGGCGGGGACGGCGCCGGGCAGGGACAGCAGAGGGCTCTTCATATGCCTAAGCCTACGACTCGGTAGTTGAAGCCTTGAGAGAACAGTCCTTGCAGCGGCCGAAGATCGCGAAGTGCTTCATGTCGGTCTCGAAGCCGAACTCCTGCCGGAGCTTCGCGGTGAAGTCGGCGGCCACCTTGACGTCCGCCTCGATGACGTTCTCGCAGTCGCGGCAGACCAGGTGGATGTGGTGGTGGCGGTCGGCGAGGTGGTACGTCGGCGCCCCGTGCCCGAGGTGGGCGTGGCTGACCAGGCCGAGCTCCTCCAGGAGCTCCAGGGTCCGGTACACCGTGGAAATGTTGACCCCCGACGCCGTCCTCTTCACTTCCGTGAGGATGGCGTCGGGGGTCGCGTGCTCCAGGGTGTCCACGGCTTCGAGGACAAGCTGGCGCTGCGGCGTCAGCCGGTAGCCGCGCTGCCTGAGGTCGCTCTTCCAGTCGGTGCTCACCACACCGGAAAGTCTAGGACCTCTCGGCGCGGGACCCACGGGAAAGCGGGACCTGCTCATGTGCGGGGCCTACTTGAAGAAGGCGATCCCGTCGTCCGGCATGTCGTCGGGGAGGGCCTTGGCCCAGCGCTCGACCTCTTCCGGGGTGACGACCTTCTTCAGGTGGGCGGACATGTAGGGGCGCAGCTCGACCTCGGGGGTCTGCTTCTCGCCGACCCACATGAGGTCGCTCTTGACGTAGCCGTAGAGCCGCTTGCCGCCGCTGTACGGCCCCGAGGCGGCGGTGCGCGCGACGGCGTCGGTGACCAGGTCGATCTGCGGCTTCTGGTCGGCCATCTCGCCGTACCAGATCTCGACGACGCCGTCGTCGCGGACCATCGTCACCTCGACCTTGCGGTCGGAGTCGATGCGCCAGAAGCCGTGCTCGGTCTCCAGCGGGCGGACCTTGTTGCCGTCGTTGTCCAGGACCCAGGTACGGGAGGCGTACTCCAGGAAGTCTCGGCCGTCGTGGCTGAAGGTCACTTCCTGGCCGAAGTTGCACTTCTCCGAGCCCGGGAAGTCGTGCACGCCCGCGCCGGCCCAGTTGCCGAGCAGGAAGGCGAGCGGGACGAGGTCCTTGTGGAGGTCGGACGGGATCTCGATCATGAGTGGCGGTTCCTAGAGGGGGGTCAGCGCTGGCCCTGGTACAGCTTCTTCACGGTCAGGTAGGCGAAGGCGAGAACGCCGACGCAGACCAGGACCAGCAGGGCTTCGAAGAAGATCTCCACGGGGTGCTCCTCGGATGAGCGGGGTGCGGTGCATGTACACGGGCCGGGCCCCAGCTTACGCGGCCGGGGCCCGGGGGGCCGTGCGGGCCTGCTCACGCGAGGAGCTGGCTCTGGAGAGTCACCGTCTGCTGGAAGGGGACGGGGTTCGCGGTGCCCTTGCGGTCCTGGATCACGAGGGCGAGGACGTCGCCGGCACTGATGTAGGCGTGCCGGACCTGTTCGGCGCCGTACGGCTTGGACTCGACGTAGACCGAGGCGGTGATGTCGTGGATCCGGGCCGCGTCCGGGAAGTGCTCGTCGGAGACGGAGTCGGAAGCGTCGCGCAGTGCGTAGCCGGGGCTGCCGTACGGGGCGATGTCGCTGCCGAACAGATCGTCCACGACGGCCGCGGTGTCGAAGTGCAGCAGGTAGATCCGGGTGTGCGTACCGTCCGGGGTGGTCCAGCCGCGGGCCACGATGTGCCGCAGACCGTTCTCGGAGAGCTTGTGCCCCAGTTCCTCGCGGTCGTCCTTCCCGGCGTACTCCGTGAGGAAGTCCTTCGTCGGGAGCCAGCCGTCCGTGCCGCGCAGCGCCTTGTCGACGGTCGCCCCCCGGGGTGCGGGAAGCACCAGGGCACGCAGGTCGGCATAGTGGCTGCCCGCCTTGTTGTCCGCGGCGAGGGGCCCGGGACTGCCGGAGGGCAACGGTGGCTTGGTCAGCGTGGGGTAGTCCCAGCGCCCGTCCGACTCTGTCGCCAGCCCTGGTACGTCCGTCCGTTCCATCCCGGCGATCCCGTACGCGGTCCCCGCACCGAACGCGGCGAAGGTGAGGACGGCGGCGGTCCAGCGGAGGGTCGCCCGCAGGACCCGGCGGTCCTTGGGCGCCGGATCGGGGGTGGCCGCGAGGAGTGCTGAGGTCTCGGCACCTTGCGCGGTGTCCGGCAGCGGCCCGGCCGCAGGGACGGCGGGGGCGGGCGGCGACTCGGGCGCGGTCGCACTCGCCGTCGCGGCCGCCGAGGGCTCGGCGGAGCGGGGGGACGGCAGGTGATCCCGCGGATCGCTCTGCTCGGCCTCGGCCTCGCCGGACACGACCGGCTCCGGCTTCTCGAGGTCGGCCGGCGGGGCCGCGGGCTGCGGCGGCTGCTGTTGCGTCTGTTCCGTCATACCGACTCCCCGGGCTCCGCGATGCGGTCGAGCTGTTCGCGCAAGAGCATCGCGATACCCGTCTTCTGCATGGGCTTGGCGCTTTCCGCGGTGAGACTGACCAGGACGTCGCCCTGCCGGGCCGCGCAGAACATCGCGTCCAGTTTCTCGTCGCGGTCTGCCGGCAGCAGGACGCAACGGGCCTCTTTGTGGCCCTCGATCCGAGGCCCTTCATGCCCGGCCTCGCCGAGCGCGTCGAGGAACTCGTT
This sequence comes from Streptomyces sp. NPDC107471, assembly GCF_055582845.1. Classification (NCBI taxonomy): domain Bacteria; kingdom Bacillati; phylum Actinomycetota; class Actinomycetes; order Kitasatosporales; family Streptomycetaceae; genus Streptomyces; species Streptomyces sp. NPDC107471. The sequence goes on from NZ_JBVJPC010000016.1 coordinate 138,072, forward strand.
CCCGGCCGTCGCTATGTCCCGCGCCGCCGCCTTGTTGTCCAGTTGCGAAAGCTCGATGGTCACCGTGGACGCCTGGTCCGTGTAAACGGACGCGAGCTCGTCGGTGCTCAGGTAACTGCGCATCGCCATCCCCGTGATGCGCTGCTTGTCGATCTGCTTCTCCACCGCTTTGCGCTGGGTCCGGGGCAGTCTGCTGAACGGCTCCTTGCGCAACGCCGTGGCCTGCGCACCGCTGAGCCGGGCGTCGTAGCCGTACTCCCCGATGTCCGGGCCCCGGCTCCACCCGTCGGCGCCGTACGGCACGAGCATCGACGACAGCCCCTTCGCCTCGGCCGTCCTCTCCTCGGCACCCCCGCCTTTCGGGAACCTCCACACGGGGGCGCCCGCTTCATGATCGGCGCCGTTGACGGTGAAGCACGTGTAGCCGACCCCCGCGACGATCGCCACGGCCAGCACCACGGACCCGACCACGGCAGCGGTACGACCACGGCGCACCGGCTTCCTCACCGGTTCACCGGAGGCGACGAACTCCGTCTCGCTCACAGCTTCTTCACCTGCCGCTCCGCCAGATCCATGATCTTCGACTTCGGTATGGGCCTGGTGTCCGAGACGAAGATCAGCATGAGGATGTCTCCACGCCAGGCGACGGCCTCGGCGGTGTACTGCGGCTGATAGCCCGGCTTGGTCACCGGCTTCGTATGGACGTAGACCTGGCCGTTGTCGCTGCCCGGAACCGGCCAGCTCCTCGTTCCGCCCCGGGAGTCCTGGTAGGAGTCCTCGCTGTCGGCCGCGTCGGAGGCGCTCAGCGTCTCCTCCTGCCGGAACTGGACCAGCCGGGTCTCCACGCTGTAGGTGCCGCCGATCTCCCAGCCCGTGTCGGCCGCGCGGCGGAACTCCTGGGAGACGAGGCTGCTGAATGTCTCGTCCGGCTGGTCGCTCGTTTCCGCCAGGTCGGCCAGCGTCATCCAGTTGTCACCGCTCGCCCAGTCCGCGACCCTGGCCCCGCTCGGCTTCTTCAGCAGCAGTTGGCGCAGGTCGCCGTCGGTCCTGACCCGGCGGTCCTGGGCGGCGGACAGCGGTTCGGGGGCCGGGCCCTTGGCCTGCGCCAGCACCGGCTGGGACAGCGAGGGCAGTTTCGTCGGCTCGCGGTCGGCCTGGATCAGGTAGCCGGCGCAGCTTCCGGCGACGACGCCGAGTACGGCCGCACCGGCGATCAGCGCCGTGGTCCGTCCGCGGCGGCGCGGCGGCCGGCTCCCGGCCGGGGTGACGGCCTCCGTGTCCGGGGCAGCCGGACGGACCGGCTCGTCCCCGGGCGGGGCCACTGCCCCTTTTTCTTCTACTTCGGGTACTTGCAAGACATCCCTCACACCCACCTGAGGCGCGCATGCCATATACACGCGCACAGGTGACTCATGGTCACCGGCTGGAGTTGTAGCCGCGCTGGTTACGATTCGGCCATGGCGAAGAAGCTCGTGATCAAGGTGACCGCCGGGGCCGACGCACCCGAGCGTTGTTCGCAGGCGTTCACCGTGGCGGCGGTGGCCGTGGCCAGTGGGGTGGACGTCTCGCTGTGGCTGACCGGGGAGTCGGCGTGGTTCGCGCTGCCGGGGCGGGCCGCGGAGTTCGAGCTGCCGCACGCGGCCCCGCTGCCCGACCTGCTGGAGTCGGTCCTCGCGGGCGGCCGGCTCACCCTGTGCACCCAGTGCGCGGCCCGGCGGGACATCACGGAGAAGGACGTCATCGAGGGCGTACGCATCGCGGGCGCCCAGGTGTTCGTGCAGGAGGCCCTGGCGGACGGGGCGCAGGCGCTCGTCTACTGAGCGGCCGCCTGTCACAGGTGGTCGACAATCCGGCGGGGCTCTCACCCGGCGGGGTTAGTCTCACGCTCGACGGCCACCCGTCCGTCCACCACACCGCCGCTCTGGGGGAATCCACCGCATGCGCGCCCTGCGAATACTTCTGATCATCGTCGTGATCCTCGGCGGGCTGTTCGTCGCCGCCGACCGTCTGGCGGTCCGCTTCGCGGAGGGCGAGGTCGCGGACCGGCTGAAGACGCAGGAGGGGCTGACCACGACGCCGAGCGTGGACATCAAGGGGTTCCCGTTCCTGACCCAGGTGGCCGGCGGTGAGCTCGACGACGTCGAGGTCGGCATGAAGGACTACGCGGCGGACACCGGGACCAGCGGCGGCACCATCCGCATCGACGACCTGAACGCCGCCATGAAGGGCGTCGCGTTCTCCGGCGACTACAGCTCCGCCACCGCCAGCACGGCCGCCGGAACCGCGACCATCGCCTACGACCAGCTCCTGAAGGCCGCCAAGTCCGAGGAGACCCGGCTCCCGTTCGGCGTCACCGCCAAGGTCGTCGGCCTCTCCGACGGCGGGAACGGCAAGATCAAGGTCGACATCGAACTGAGCGCGCTCAAGGAGCCGGTCTCCGTGCTCAGCACCGTCAGCGTCGTCGACGGCGACACCGTCCGGGTGCACGCCGACTCGATCCCGAGCTTCGGCAGCATCACCCTCGCCGACTCCGACGTCCGGTCGATCGCCGACTTCGACCAGAAGATCGAGGGTCTGCCCGGCGGCATCAAGCTCGACAAGGTCGTACCGGGTGCGAACGGTGTGGAGATCGCGGTGAAGGGTTCGGACGTCAAACTCGCCGGGTAAGACGAGCCTCGTACCGGACACCGGCCTCGTACCGGACGCCGCTCGTCCGACAGGCGAGACGACGACGTCCGTACCGCAGATGTGACGACGGCTACAGCCGCCCGGGAACCGTGGGAGCGCGGCCCGGGCGGCTTTCTGTTCCCACATCCCGGACGATCGCGTCTCAACATGCGACACACCGGTGACATGCCGGTATGTCCGTCCCTACGATCGACCACTATGAAGCGACAGGCGGATCTCACGAAGCGGCGGGCAGTCGACCTGTGCCGCGTCGCCGCCATGCTCTGTCGCCCCTTCTGAGCGGACGGCACCGACCTCCGCATCCCCCCGCCCTGGTGTCCAGGGCATCCGTGCGCCCCGCGCACCCTTCCGCACGCCCCGCCGCAACTGCCCCGGAGGAGAAAGAGCATGAGCCGCAGCGACGTCCTGGTCGATGCCGACTGGGTCGAGGCCAACCTCGACGACCCGAACATCGCGATCGTGGAGGTGGACGAGGACACGTCCGCCTACGAGAAGAACCACATCCGCAACGCGATCCGCATCGACTGGACCAAGGACCTGCAGGACCCCGTCCGCCGCGACTTCGTCGACCAGGAGGGCTTCGAGAAGCTCCTCTCGGCGAAGGGCATCGCCAACGACACCCTGGTGATCCTCTACGGCGGCAACAACAACTGGTTCGCGTCCTACGCCTACTGGTACTTCAAGCTGTACGGCCACGAGAACGTCAAGCTGCTCGACGGCGGCCGCAAGAAGTGGGAGCTGGACGCCCGCGAGCTGGTCGAGGAGGTGCCCGAGCGCCCCACGACCGACTACAAGGCCAAGGCCCAGGACACCTCGATCCGCGCCTTCCGCGACGACGTGGTGGCGGCCATCGGTTCGCAGAACCTGGTCGACGTGCGCTCCCCCGACGAGTTCTCCGGCAAGCTGCTCGCCCCGGCGCACCTGCCGCAGGAGCAGTCGCAGCGTCCGGGCCACGTCCCGTCCGCGCGCAACATCCCGTGGTCGAAGAACGCCAACGACGACGGCACCTTCAAGTCGGACGAGGAGCTCAAGGAGCTCTACACCGAGGAGCAGGTCGACCTCGCCAAGGACACCATCGCGTACTGCCGCATCGGTGAGCGCTCGGCCCTGACCTGGTTCGTGCTGCACGAGCTGCTCGGTGTCGAGAACGTCAAGAACTACGACGGCTCCTGGACCGAGTACGGCTCCCTGGTCGGCGTTCCGATCGAGCTCGGCGCCAACAAGTAACCCACCCCGCGGACACCGACCGGCCTTCCTTCCGGTCAGACCCTTCTGAATCTGGAGAAAGACATGTGTGGAGCGAAGGCCGGCGGCCCCGACGCCTCGACGATCAAGCCCGGTGAGACCACCATCCAGGGCCAGGTGACGCGTGACGGCGAGCCTGTGGTGGGCTACGTCCGCCTCCTGGACTCGACCGGCGAGTTCACGGCGGAGGTCCCGACCTCCGCGACGGGCCAGTTCCGCTTCTACGCGGCCGAGGGCACCTGGACCGTCCGCGCCCTGGTCCCCGGCGGCACCGCCGACCGCACGGTCGTCGCCCAGCAGGGCGGCCTGGCCGAGGTCGCGATCGCCGTCTGAGGCACCCGCGCACATGCCGGAGGGCCGTACCCCTGGGGTGCGGCCCTCCGGCCTTTCCCGGCCTACGCTGGACCCATGTTGGCGCGACGACGGCATGTCTACTTCGCCATGATGGGCACGTGCATCGGCCTGTTCGTCCTGGCCTGGGGAGTCGTGCGGCTCTGGTCGATCCCGGTGGCCGTGGGGATGTGCGTGGTCGCCATGGTGATCCCGCCGCTCGCCGCGATGGTCGCCAACCGGCGCGGCCCCGACGACCGCTGGTGGGACGACCCCTCCGGGGACCCCAAGTCCGACGAGTGGTGGGACGAACTGGACGGGAAGAAGCGCCGGCAGTAGGAAGGCGGGCATGTCTTCTTCCGCGAGGCTGTCCACCGTCGTGCTCGACGCCCACGACGCCCACGAACTGGCCGCCTTCTACCAGCGCCTGCTCGGCTACGTGGTGCGCGCCGAGGAACCGCACTGGGTCCTCACCGGGCCGCCGCCCGGCGCCGCGGGCACCTCGCTGGCCTTCCAGACCGAGCCCGGGTACGTCCCCCCCGTCTGGCCCACCCGCGAGCCGGGCGAGCAGCAGATGATGCTGCACCTGGACATCGAGGTCGACGGCGGGCTTGAGGCCCTGGCGGCCGAGACCGCCCGCGCTGTCGCCGAAGGGGCCCGGCTCGCTGCGTACCAGCCGCAGGACGACGTGCGGGTGCTCCACGACCCGTCCGGGCACCCCTTCTGCCTGTGGACCCGGACGGACCCCGCGGGCTAGCCGATCGCGCGGCCCAGGACGTACACCGCCGGGGCCGAGGCGGCCAGCGGGAGGGCCACGCCGGCCGTGAAGTGCACGAAGCGGGACGGGTAGTCGTAGCTCGCGACCCGGTGGCCGATCAGCGCGCACACCGCGGCGCCCGCGCCGAGCAGGGCACCCTTCGAGCCGAGGCCGGTCATCCCGCCGACGGCGATGCCCGCGCCCGCGGCGGCGAGCAGCGCGACGACCACGGAGGCCGGGGTCGGCAGCGGCAGCGCGCGGGCCAGGACCGCCACGGCCACCGCGGCCGCGCCGACCGTCACCGCGTCCGGGTCCGCCGCGAGGTGGCCGGTCGCGACGATCGCCAGGGCCGCCGAGGCGACGGTCGCCATCAGGCCGTACATCCGCTCGTCCGGGTCGGCGTGCGAGCGGAGTTGCAGCACCAGGCTGAGCAGGACCCAGACGCCGAGGGTGCCGAGGATCGCCGCGGGGCCGTGCTCCCGGCCGGCCGTGAGCAGGGCCGCGTCCGCCACCAGCGCGCCGAGGAACGCCAGCGCGATGCCCTGGCGGGCGGGCCACATGCCGTTCAGCCGGAACCAGCCGGCCGCGGTGACGGCCTGGAGGACGACGAGGGGCACGAGGAGGGCGTACGACCCGACGGCCGCCGCACCGGAGAGCAGCAGGCCGAGCAGTGCGGTGAGCGCGGCGGGCTGCATGCCGGGCTCGATGACCGGGGACCGGCCCTCGATGCGGGCGCGCTGGGCGTCGGTCACGCGCGCGTTGCCGGCGAGGGTGGCGGGGCCGTACTCGGAGGAGGTGGGACCCGCGGCGGGGGCGGGCTCGCCGGGTCCGGGGGGTGTGGCCGGCGCGGGACCGTAGGCCCCGTGACCGGGAGCCCCGGCCGCGTGGCCGTAGGGGGCGGAGCCGTAGGCGGCCGGGTCCTGGCCTTGGGCGGCGGGGCCCTGCCGGCCCGGGTCGTAGCCCTGGGACTCCGCGTCGTACGTCTGCTGGGGCAGGTACGCCGTCTCCGCGGCACCCGGGACGGGCGCGTGCACCTGGGTCTCCCAGGTCTGGCCCTGCCACTGCTGGGTGTACTGCTGGGCGGCCTGCGGGTCCTCGTACCCCTGCTGGGCGTGGGCCGGCCAGCCCTGCTGCGGGTACTGGTCGTAGCCCTCGTACGGCTGGTTCGTCATCGTCACCCTCCTGCGAACGGCGGGAGCACCTCGACCGTGCCGCCGTCGGCCAGCCGTACCGTCTCATGTCCGCGGGTGCCCACGGGGTCACCGTCGACGAGGAAGGAGCATCGCCGCAGGACCCGCACGAGTTCGCCGGGGTGTCGCTCACGCGCCGCGTCCAGCGCCTCGGCGAGGGTGGCCGCGTCGAACGGCTCCTCGGCGATCCCGGCCGCGGCCTTCGCGGCGGCCCAGTAGCGCACCGTGACCTTTGGCATCCGCTTCCTCAATCGTTCGGTGGTGTACGGGGCCAGGCTAGCCGCCCGCTGTGACAGCCCAGTCCCCGATCCGGTCCAGCAGCCCGTCGCCGACCGCGTGCTCGGCGTGGCCCATGGGCTCGATCCACAGCTCGGCGTGGTCGCCGGCGGCCTCCGCGAGCATCCGCGGGTGGTCCAGGGGGAAGTAGCCGTCCCGGTCGCCGTGGACGATGAGCAGCGGGGTGGGGGCGATCCTCGGGACCGCCTCGACCGGGGAGAGGGGGACCGGGTTCCACTCGCGGTGGTGGATACGGGTGCGGAAGCCGTAGCGGCCCACCGCCCGGCCCGCGGGGCGGGTGACCAGCCAGTGGAGCCTGCGCATGGGGGCCGTGCCGCGGTAGTACCAGCGGGCCGGTGAACTGACCGCGACCACCGTGTCCGTGTGCACGTCCGGGCGGCCGCCGGCCTCCGGCCGGTGGAGCGCCGCGTGCCGCAGCACCACCGAACCGCCCATGGAGAAGCCGACGGTCACCACGCGCGCGTGGCCGAGTTCGCGGGCCCACGCCACCGCGGCGGCCAGGTCCAGCACCTCGCGGTCGCCGACCGTGGAACGCCCGCCGGAGGCTCCGTGGCCGCGGAAGGAGAAGGTGACCACGCCGGCGTACCGCGTCAGCGCCCGCACCACCCGGCGAACATGCGGACGATCCACGTCGCCGGTGAAACCGTGCGCGACCACGAACACCAGGTCGCGCGCGGGCGGCCGGGCGGGGTCGTATACGAAGGAGGGCGGATCGTATACGGAATCGATCGCCACTCCGTCGTCGGTGTGCAGAAACGTCCGTATAGGTGCGGGTCTGCGCGTCTCGGAATGCGGACGCGCGGTGGAACGTCCCACACGACCTGCCTGCTCCATGCCCATGTGGGCTATTCTCGTCGGAAGAGGACTCGGGCAATGCAGCCCCCGGGTCCTTTTGTGCTTTCGGACACCCCTGTGCACGAAGGCCATGACCCTCGCGGGACCGAGGAGGAACCAGACGTATGAGTTCTCTGCTGCTCCTGACCAACGCCCTCCAGCCGTCGACGGAGGTGCTTCCGGCCCTCGGCCTGCTCCTGCACAACGTGCGCGTGGCCCCCGCGGAGGGCCCCGCCCTGGTCGACACCCCCGGTGCCGACGTCATCCTCGTCGACGGCCGCCGCGACCTGCCCCAGGTCCGCAGCCTGTGCCAGTTGCTGCGCTCGACGGGCCCCGGCTGTCCGCTCGTCCTCGTCGTGACCGAGGGCGGCCTCGCCGCCGTCACCGCCGACTGGGGCATCGACGACGTCCTCCTCGACACCGCGGGGCCCGCCGAGGTCGAGGCACGGCTGCGCCTGGCCATGGGCCGCCAGCAGATCGTCAACGACGACTCCCCCATGGAGATCCGCAACGGCGACCTGTCGGTCGACGAGGCGACCTACTCCGCGAAGCTCAAGGGCCGGGTCCTCGACCTCACCTTCAAGGAGTTCGAACTCCTCAAGTACCTCGCCCAGCACCCGGGCCGCGTCTTCACACGCGCGCAGTTGCTCCAGGAGGTCTGGGGCTACGACTACTTCGGCGGCACCCGGACGGTCGACGTGCACGTACGGCGGCTGCGCGCCAAGCTCGGCCCCGAGCACGAGTCGCTGATCGGGACCGTCCGGAACGTCGGTTATCGATTCGTTACGCCCGAGAAGGGCGACCGGGTCTCCGACGAGGCGAAGGCCAGGGCGGACCGGGCAAAGACGGCGGATGCGGACGAGAGCGCCGCCCTTGAGGACGTAGAGGCGTAGCGGGTCCCGCGCATGGGCATGGCTCCCGCACCGGCGCACCCCCGGAAGCCCCTCGGAGGGAGTACAGGACCCTCCTTCACGCCCTGCCCAGAGCGGGTCCATCCGCGTAGACTCCGCGCGTGGCCAAGGTAACCAGGGATGACGTGGCAAGACTCGCGGGGACGTCCACCGCGGTGGTCAGCTACGTCATCAACAACGGACCCCGGCCGGTTGCCCCGGCCACGCGCGAGCGTGTCCTCGCCGCGATCAAGGAGCTGGGGTACCGGCCCGACCGGGTCGCCCAGGCGATGGCGTCGCGGCGCACCGATCTCATAGGCCTGATCGTGCCGGACGCGCGCCAGCCGTTCTTCGCGGAGATGGCGCACGCGGTCGAACAGGCCGCGTCCGAGCGCGGCAAGATGGTGCTCGTCGGCAACTCCGACTACATCGGCGAGCGCGAGGTCCACTACCTGCGGGCCTTCCTCGGGATGCGGGTCTCCGGGCTGATCCTGGTCTCGCACGCGCTCAACGACAACGCCGCCGCCGAGATCGACGCCTGGGACGCCCGGGTCGTCCTGCTGCACGAGCGGCCGGAGGCGATCGACGACGTCGCCGTCGTCCTCGACGACCTCTCCGGCGCCAAGACCGCCGTGGAGCACCTGCTGGGCCACGGCTACCCCTACGTCGCCTGCATGGGCGGCACGGCCGACACCCCCTCCGTCGGCGACCCGGTCTCCGACCACGTCGAGGGCTGGCGGCAGGCCATGGAGGAGGCCGGGCTCCCGACCGAGGGACGGCTCTTCGAGGCGCCGTACAACCGCTACGACGCGTACAAGGTGGGGCTGGAGATCCTCGCCGGGCCGCGGCGCCCGCCGGCCATCTTCTGCTCCACCGACGACCAGGCGATCGGCCTGCTGCGGGCCGCGCGCGAGCTGCGCATCGACGTGCCGGGCGAGCTGGCGGTCATCGGCTTCGACGACATCAAGGAAGCGGCACTGGCGGACCCGCCGATGACGACGATCGCGTCGGACCGGTCGGCGATGGCCCGGGCCGCGGTGGACCTGGTGCTGGACGACGGGCTGCGGGTCGCAGGCTCCCGCCGGGAGCGGCTGAAGGTGTTCCCCTCGAAGCTGGTCGTGCGCCGCTCCTGCGGCTGCGAGTGAGTTTCCTGAAGGCCGTCTGAGAAGACCTGACCGAAGGCCAGCGGCGGCTTTATATCGGGCATACGAGGTTCTGCCGGGCTTCTCAGCAAGCACTCAGGGAGCTCTCATGGTCGCGCGACAAGCTTTTTGTCATGACCGAGAGCTTCCGCCGCGACGGCGAGTACGAGCAGTACGAGAACCCCTCCCAGGGCGCCCAGCAGCAGCACGCTTCGTCGCCCGTGAACCCCGAGTGGCCGCCCCCGCCGGCCCAGCCGCCGGCCGTCGAGCCGACCACCGTGTGGCCGGGGCAGCAGCAGGCGCAGCCCGCCCCCGCCTTCGCCGCCCAGGGCGCCGGTTCGTACGGCGGTGACGGTGACGGCGGCGGAACCGCTCTCCTCACCGCGGCCCCGGCCGAGCCCGCAGCGCCCGCCCCGAAGCGGCGCACCGGTCCCCTCGCCCTCCTCGCCGCCGTCGCGATCGTCGCCGCGGCCATCGGGGGCGGCACCGCCTACGGCATCCAGGAGCTGACCGGCAACGACACGGTCGCCTCCAGCAGCACCAGCACCAACGTGGTGCCGTCCTCCGCCAAGGGCACGGTCGCCGGGGTCGCCAAGGCGGTCAGCCCGAGCATCGTCGAGATCAACGCCACCTCGAACGCCGGTGAGTCCACCGGATCCGGCGTGATCATCACCAGCGACGGCGAGATCATCACCAACAACCACGTCATCTCCGGCGCCTCCACCATCAAGGTGAGCACCAGCGACGGCAAGACCTACACCGCGAAGGTCGTCGGCACCGACAGCAAGAAGGACCTCGCCCTCATCAAGCTGGAGAACGCCTCCGGGCTGTCCCCGGCCACGCTCGGCAACTCCGACGGCGTCCAGGTCGGCGACGAGGTCGTGGCGATCGGTTCCCCCGAGGGCCTGACCGGGACCGTGACCAGCGGCATCGTCTCCGCCCTGAACCGGGACGTGACCGTCGCCACCGACGAGGGCCAGAGTCAGAACCAGGGCGGCGGCAACGGCCAGTGGCCGTTCGAGTTCGGCGGCCGGCAGTTCAACGGCGACACCGGCTCGTCCACGACGACGTACAAGGCGATCCAGACGGACGCCTCCCTCAACCCGGGCAACTCCGGCGGCGCGCTGATCGACATGAACGGCAACATCATCGGCATCAACTCGGCGATGTACTCGGCCAGTTCCGACTCGTCCACGGCCGGCAGCGCGGGCCTCGGATTCTCCATCCCGATCAACACCGTCAAGTCCGACCTGGCCACGCTGCGGGCCGGCGGCTCCGATAGCTGACCCCCCGACCCCCGCGAGGAGCACGTCATGATCAAGCAGGTTTCGCACACGGTGGCCGGGACCGACCCGGCCGGGTTCGCCCTGGCCGTCGAGGTGGCGTACGCGCTGCACGCCCCGGCGCCCCGGGCCCCCGAGGTGGCCGCCACGGCAGCGGCCCGCCGCGGGACGACCGCCGCCCGCGGCCGCCGCCGCCCCGTACGCGGCTGACCGTGCCGGAGCACGTCCTTCAGCGCCGGCGGGGAACCGTGCGAGGCTGAAAGCGTTCACCACCTTCAGTCCCCGTTCCCCACCGCACCCGAGGAATCGAGCCATGAGCCCCGCCGAAGGCGACCGTGACCCCCAGCGCATCCTGATCGTCGACGACGAGCCGGCGGTGCGCGAAGCACTCCAGCGCAGCCTCGCCTTCGAGGGCTACGACACCGAGGTCGCCGTGGACGGTGCCGACGCGCTCGACAAGGCCACCGCGTACCAGCCCGACCTGGTCGTCCTCGACATCCAGATGCCCCGCATGGACGGGCTCACGGCCGCCCGGCGCATCCGCGGCGCGGGCGACACCACGCCCATCCTGATGCTGACGGCCCGCGACACGGTCGGCGACCGGGTCACCGGGCTCGACGCGGGCGCCGACGACTACCTGGTCAAGCCGTTCGAGCTGGACGAGCTCTTCGCCCGGGTGCGGGCGCTGCTGCGGCGGTCCTCCTACGCGGCGGCGGCCGGGGCGGCGTCCGCCGAGGACGACGAGGCACTCACCTTCGCCGACCTGCGGATGGACCTCGCGACGCGTGAGGTCACCCGGGCCGGGCGGCCGGTGGAACTGACCCGCACGGAGTTCACCCTGCTGGAGATGTTCATGGCGCACCCGCGCCAGGTGCTGACCAGGGAGCAGATCCTGAAGGCGGTCTGGGGCTTCGACTTCGAGCCCTCCTCCAACTCGCTGGACGTCTACGTCATGTACCTGCGCCGCAAGACGGAGGCGGGCGGCGAGCCGCGGCTGGTGCACACCGTGCGGGGCGTCGGGTACGTGCTGCGGCAGGGGGGCGCGGAGTGAACAGGCTCCGGCGCCGGTACCGTTCCCTGCCGATCCGGTCCCGCCTGGCCCTGCTGGTCGCGGCGGCGGTGGCGTTCGCGGTGGCGGCGGTGTCGGTGACGTGCTGGTTCATCGTGCAGGGGAAGCTGTACGACCAGGTCGACGGCGACTTGAAGGAGATGGCCAGCAGGCCCGGCACGGTGGGGGCGCTGCTCCAGAGGTGTACGCAGGCCCCGGAGAAGAACACGCAGGTGTTCCCCGGCCGGAACGACTACGTCCAGGCGATCAAGGCGGAGGGCGACCCCTGTGTCGACCCGACCTCGCCGGGGACGGTGAGGGTGACCGACGCCGACAAGGACGTCATCGAGACCGCGAGCGGCAGCACGCTCTACTTCCGCAACGGCACCGACGAGGACGGCAACTCCGTACGTGTGCTGACCCGGTACCTGGGTGTCGACACCAGCGATTCCCGGGGAGTCGCCCTGCTTCTCGCGGTCCCCCTCAAGAGCACCCAGTCCACCCTCAACGAACTCGCCCTGATCCTGCTCCTCGTCTCCGGCGTCGGAGTGCTCGGGGCCGGTGCCGCCGGGCTCGCCGTGGCACGGGCCGGTCTGCGGCCCGTGGACAAGCTCACCGAGGCCGTGGAACACGTGGCCAGGACCGAGGACCTGAGCATCCGCATCCCCGTCGACGAGGACGCCGAGGACGAGGTCGCCCGGCTGTCCCGGTCCTTCAACTCGATGACCAGCTCCCTCGCCAGCTCCCACGAGCTCCAGCAGCAGCTCATCGCCGACGCGGGGCACGAGCTGCGCACCCCGCTCACCTCCCTGCGCACCAACATCGAACTCCTCACCCGCAGCGAGGAGACCGGCCGCCCCATCCCCGAGGCCGACCGCAAGGCACTGCTCGCCTCGGTGAAGGCGCAGATGACCGAACTGGCCGCCCTCATAGGCGATCTGCAGGAACTGTCCCGCTCGGAGGGCCAGCGCGGCGAACGCGTGCAGGTCGTCTCGCTGGAGGACACCGTCGAGGCGGCCCTGCGCCGGGCCCGGCTGCGCGGACCGGAGCTGACCGTCAACGCCTCGCTGGAGCCCTGGTACACGCGCGCGGAACCGGCCGCTCTGGAGCGTGCCGTGGTCAACATCCTGGACAACGCCGTGAAGTTCAGCCCCGAGGGCGGCACCGTCGACGTCCGGCTCACCGGGGGCGTCCTGACCGTCCGCGACCACGGCCCCGGCATCCCCGCCGAGGAACTCCCGCACGTCTTCGACCGCTTCTGGCGCTCCCCCAGCGCCCGCGCCCTGCCCGGCTCCGGCCTCGGCCTGTCCATCGTGGCCCGCACAGTCCGGCAGGCCGGCGGCGAGGTCACCCTGGATCACGCCGAGGGCGGCGGCACCATCGCGACCGTACGACTGCCGGGGGCGCCGACTCCGCCGCCGGAGACGCCCGCACAGTAGGCTGGTTCAGGCGGCAACCTTCCGTGCGGGAGCGGCGACTGCACTGCGGTCCATCCCCCCACGGAACGGAACCGCTATGAGTGAGACACACAGCAAGGCCCGCCACCGCAGCCGGAGGACGGCCCTGGCGGTCGGTCTCCCGCCGGCGCTGAGCGCCTTGGCAGTCATGGCCTACGGCATGCTCCCCGGTGTCCAGACCCCCGCGGCCGCCGCCACCGCCGCCGCCGCCGACTGGGCCACCGCCACCGCGGACGGCTTCGCCTCGGTCGACGCGCTCGGGCAGAACGGCACGTACGGCGGCCGGGACGGCCGGACCGTGACCGTGAGGACCCAGGCCGACCTGGAGAAGTACGCGACCGCGAGCGAGCCGTACGTCATCGTCGTCGCCGCGGCCATCGCCATGGACCCGGTCGGCAAGGAGATCAAGGTCCAGTCGGACAAGACCATCGTCGGGTCCGGGACCTCCGGGCAGATCGTCGGCGGCGGCTTCTTCCTGGGCCCGGGCGTGCACAACGTCATCATCCGCAACCTGACCGTCCGGGACACCTACCAAGGTGTCTGGAACGACAAGGACCACGACTTCGACGCCATCCAGATGGACGGCGCCCACCATGTCTGGATCGACCACAACGACCTGCGGCACATGGCCGACGGGCTCATCGACGTCCGCAAGGACAGCACCTACGTGACGGTCTCCTGGAACCGGCTCAGCCAGGACAACAAGGCGTTCGGCATCGGCTGGACGGAGAACGTCGTCACCGACATCACCATCCACCACAACTGGATCCGCGAGACCGAACAGCGCAATCCGTCGACGGACAACGCCGCCCACGCGCACCTCTACAACAACTTCCTGGAGGACGTGGCCGGCACCGACATCGCCTCCTCCTACGGCAACTACTCGCGCGGCGCGACCAGGATGGTCCTGGAGAACTCCTGGTTCCAGGGCTTCAAGAACCCCGTCATCAAGGACAGCACCGCGAGCATCGTCCAGAAGGGCAACACCTTCGTGGGCACCAGCGGCAGGAACGAGAGCGGGGGCACCGCCTTCGATCCGAGGACGTACTACGCCTACACCCTCGACAACACCGCCGACGTGCCCGCCCTGCTCAAGTCGGGGACGGGACCGCGCAGTTCCATCGGTACGACGGCCACCGCCAAGGCCGCGGCGGCCACGACGCTCACCGTCGCCAAGGACGGCAGCGGGCAGTACTCGACCGTGCAGGCCGCGGTGAACGCCGTACCGGCCGGCAACGCCTCGCGGGTGGTCATCCAGGTCAAGCCGGGGACGTACCGCGAGCTGGTCAAGGTGCCGTCCGACAAGCCGCACGTGACCATCCAGGGCACCGGGTCCAGCCGCAGCGACACGGTGATCGTCTACAACAACGCGTCCGGCACCACCAAGCCCGACGGCTCCGGCACCTACGGCACCGGCGGCAGCGCCACCGTCGCCGTCGAGGCCGACGACTTCCAGGCCCGCAACCTGTCGATCTCCAACGACTTCGACGAGGCCGCCCACCAGGACATCGCCAACCAGGCCGTCGCCCTGCGCACCGCCGCCGACAAGGTGTTCCTCGACGGGGTCATCGTCAGCGGCGACCAGGACACGCTGCTGGTGGACACCGCCGCCAAGGACAAGCTCGGCCGTGTCTACATGACGAACTCCTACGTCGTCGGCAACGTCGACTTCATCTTCGGCCGGGCGACCGCGGTGATCGACAAGTCCGTCATCACGCTGAAGAAGCGCTGGAACGGCACCTCGGCCGGTTACGTCACCGCGCCCAGCACCGCCGCGAACCGCAAGGGCATCCTCATCGCCAACTCGACGGTGAACGGGGACGTCTCGTCCGCGAGCTTCTACCTCGGCCGCCCCTGGCACGCCGGCGGCGACGCGAGCCTCGACCCGCAGACGACGGTCCGCAACACCTCGCTGAGCGCGGCGGTCAAGTCCACGCCGTGGACCGACATGAGCGGCTTCTCCTGGAAGGCCGACCGGTTCGCGGAGTACCGGAACAGCGGTGCGGGCTCGGGTGCGGCCTCGTCCGAGCGGCCGCAGCTCACCGACGCCCAGGCCGCGGACCAGGAGGTCGCCGACTGGCTGGCCGGTTGGACGCCGAGCAGCTCCTGACCTGCCGTTTCCTCTGCTTCCGCTCCGCTGTCAGACCCTCGATCTAGGCTGGTCGCGTAGATCAAGAAGTCGGACGGGGGAGCGGAACAATGGTGCGTATCGAAAGGCATCGGGTCGGCGAGGCGGCCGTCTCCGCGGTGCGGAAGGACTTCGCGAACCGGATCGGTTCGCAGGTCCACTCCATGTCCAAGGCCGGCCCGGTGACGGCGTGGGAGTGGTGGCTGATCGCCCAGGAGTTCGTCGAGTACCTCGGCGCGCTCTCGGTGGAGACGCCCGATCTGCACTCCCCCGAGGCGAAGGCGGTCCTGGAGGACGCCGCCGAGGCGGCCGCCGGCGCGGTGGCCTACGCGGCCTACTACCCGCGCGACCGCTTCGAGGTCTTCCTCACCTACCCGAACTGGGGCCTGGTCTACGACCGCGAGCCCGGCGGCACCCCCGAGCCGGTCACCGCCGCCAGGTGGCTGGACGCCTTCTGCCTGGCGATCCTCACCGAGCGGACCGGCCGGCACGGCGAGGCCTTCCACTTCGCCCGCGAGGCACCCCAGCGGGGCCGCTCCGGACACCCCGACGCCGAACTGATCAACGGCTTCATGGCGTACGTCGTCGGCGACACCGGCGATGACGACGCCCCCCACCCGCCCTCCCGCGAGCAGCAGCTCACCGCGCTCGACGCGGCGCTCGACCGGGTCCGGGCCCTGGCGGCGCAGACCGGCCGCCCGCTCGCCGACCAGCCGTACGGCATCGGGCTGCGGGCGCTGCGCGCGCTCACCGCGGGCGACCGGGAGGGGTTCGGGGAGGCGGTCGTCCGCCTGCTGCGGCCGCTGACCGGCACCCCCGGGCCCGGTGCGCGACCGGGCAGTCTCCTCCCCCTCCTGCCGATCGCGCTCACGGCGCTGGCGCACCGGGACGAGGGCTGGCCGCCCGCCGCCGACAGCGACTACCTGCCGGACGCGCTGGTCACCGGGTTCCGGGCCACCCCGCCGCGGGTGGGACCCTACGGCCGGGACCGGCGCCCGGACGCGGTGGCCGAACTCGCGTCGGGCGTGGTGGAGTTCGGGCGGTGTCTGGAGCCGCGCCCCCTGGACCCGGACAGCGAGGAGCAGTTCGAGCTGTACACCCGGGACGCCGTCACCCCGGTGCCGGGCAAGTCGCTCACCACCTTCGAGCTGGCCTACGCCGTCACCTACCAGGAACTCCTCTTCCGGACCCGCGCCGCGCACACGCCGGACGCGAGCGACGCCCAGGTGGAGAACCTTCGGCTGGCCGCGGAGCTGGGCGCCGCGCTGTTCCGTACGACGCTGGCGGAGCCCGGTACCGACGTGCCGGTGACGATCGACGGCAGGACCGTGACGTACCCCGCCTGCCGGGACGAGGACGCCGGGCCGGTGGCCTGGCACCGGGCGGTGCACCTCGCGCTGATCACGGGCCGGCGGGAGCATCTGGCGCCGCTGGTCCTGGCGGGCCCGGAGCGGGTCGGTGCGGACCGTTCCGTGGCGGCCTCCTACCGGCGGGCGCTGCACGCCTATCTGTGCGGCGAGGACCCGGAGCCGGCCACGGACCAGGCGCTGCGGGACGCCGGCAAGGCCCGTGACCAGGGGGTCCTGCCGCCGCCCGCGGTGCTCTTCTCCCAGCTCGTCGAGGGCGACGAGGAGAGCTTCAACCTGGCCCTCCTGGACGCTCTCGCCGCCCACCGCGACCACTACGCCGTGGCCGACCGCCCCTCCGACCCGGACGCCGTCCTCAGTCTCGACATCCTGGCCCTCGTGTGCCACGCGCGGCGACGGGGCTGGGGGATCAGGGTGCGATCGCCGTACCTGCCCCGGCGGCTCGTGGCGGCGGCGCAGCCGTTCTGACCGGGCCGGGCCCTGGGCGACGGGGGACGGAGGTGCCGGGAGGAGCGGACCGGCGCGGTCGCACCCAGCTCAGCCACATCCGGCTGCCAGGTCCGCCACAGCGCTCCGCCCCAGTGTGGGTGGGATGGCGGAGAAGATTCTGCTGGCCGACGACGACGAGGACGTACGGGAGGGTCTCGGCCGGCTGCTCAGGTGAGGGGTACGAGACCGTGCTCGCCGAGGACGGCCGGACGGCCCTGGACCTCGTGCGCGACGCACCGGACCTCGTGCTGATGGACGTCTCCATGCCCGGCCTCGACGGCCTGGCCGCGACCCGCAGGATCCGGGCCTCCGGCTCCACGGTCCCGATCCTGATGATCACGGGCCGGGACGCGGTGGGCGACCGAATCGTCGCCCTGGACAACGGCGCCGACGGCTACCTGACGAAGCCGTTCGCGCCGGAGGAACTGCTCGCCCGGGTCCGCGCCCTGCTGCGCCGCACCGCCCGCAGGCCCGCCCCGGCGGCCGCCCCGCCGGACCGGCTCGCCTTCGCGGACGTCACGGTGGACCTCCGCACCCGCACGGTCACCCGCGGCACCCGCCGCCTGGACCTCACCCGGACCGAGTACGCCCTCCTCGTCCATCTGATGCGCCACCCCGGCAAGGTCCTCAGCCGCTCCCAGCTCCTCAAGGAGGTCTGGGGCTTCGACTTCGAACCGTCCTCCAACACCCTCGACGTGTACGTGATGTACGTCCGGCGGAAACTGGAGAGCCGCGGCGAACCGCGGCTCGTCCAGACCGTGCGGGGCATGGGGTACAGCCTGCGCGTCAGCGCGTGAGGGTCAGCGCCTGAGGGTCAGGGTGTCGTCCGGCAGCCGCGGGACCGCGGTGTCCTGCGGGAGCGGGCCGAGGAGACGGGCGTAGGTGCCTCGGCGGGCCACCAGTTCGGCGTGGGTGCCCGCCTCCACCAGGCGTCCGCCGTCCACCACGAGGATCCGGTCCGCGTCCGGGGCCAGGCTCAGATCGTGGGTGATCATGATGGTCGTGCGGCCGGACATCAGCCGGCGCAGGGGCTGGACCACCTGACGGGCGGCCACCGAGTCCAGGCCGGCCGTGGGTTCGTCGAGGACCAGGACGGGAGCGGCCCGGAGCATCGCGCGGGCGAGGGTGATCCGCTTGAGCTGGCCGCCGGACAGGGCCGCCGTGCCGGGGGCGATGAGGGTGTCGTAGCCCTCGTGTAGGGCCGCCACGAAGTCGTGGGCCGCGGCCGCGCGGGCCGCCTGTTCGATCTCCGTGTCGCTCGCGCCCGGCCGGCCCGTCCCGATGTTCTCGCGGATGGTGCCGTTGAGGATCAGCGTCTCCTGCGGGAGCAGGGCGATCTGCTCCCGCAGGAACTCCAGGCCCAGGTGCGGGAGCGGGACTCCGTCCAGGGTGATCGCGCCCGCCGAGGGGTCGTAGAAGCGGGTGAGGAGCTTGGACAGGGTGGACTTGCCGGCGCCGCTCGGGCCGGTGACGATGACCAGCTCGCCGGGGGCGGCCGAGAAGGACACGTCGGTGAGGGAGTCGCGGTGGGCGTCCGGATAGCGAAAGCGCACCCCGTGGAAGCCGACCCAGCCGCGGACCGGCCAGGCGGGGACGGGTTCGGCCGGGTCGCCCACCGAGGGCCGCGCGTCCAGGATCTCGTTCAGGCGCCGGGCACCCGCGGTGGCGGCCGTGAGGGTGAGGCCGAGTTGACCGAGGTTGCGGACGGGCGGGTACAGGTAGCCGATGAAGGCGGCGAAGGCGAGCAGTTGGCCCAGGGTCATCCGGTCGGCCGAGATCTCCCAGACGCCCAGCCCGATCACGGCGAGCACGCAGAGCGTCTCCACGACCTCGACGAACTGCTCGTACATCTCGCTGAGCCGGGCTCCGCGCACCGACGCCCGCATCCAGGCGCGGGCCTCGCGGTCCAGGCGCCGCTCCTCGTCGCGGCGGCGGTTGTACGCCTGGGTCAGCACGACGTTGCCGAGGGACTCCGCCACGACGGAGGTGATCGCGCCGTCCGCGACCCGCTCGTCCTGTGCGGCCTCCCTGATGCGGCCGGAGAAGCGGCGGGCGGCGAACAGGAACAGGGGCGCGAGGACGAAGGTGGCGAGGGCCAGGTCCCAGCGCAGGTAGAGGGCGGCCGCCGAGTAGAAGAGCGCGGAGAACGCGGCGGCGACCGTGCCGACGACTCCGGACACGACCATCTGCTCGATGGCCTCGACGTCTCCGGTGAGGCGTTCGACCAGGTCGCCGTGGCGGTGCCGCTGGAAGAAGTGCGGGGGCAGGTCCTGGACGTGCCGGAACACCTTCGCGCGCAACCGCAGCACGAATCTCTCCGCGGTCCAGGTCGCGAGCGAGTTGCCGAGGTAGCCGACGAGCGCGCCCAGTGCGGCCACCGCGAGCCAGGCGCCGGCCGGGCCCCAGAAGGCGGCCAGCGAACCGGCCTTGAGGGCGGTGTCGGTGAGTTCCGCGAACAGCAGGAGCGCGGCGGTCTCGGCGAGCGCGGAGACCACCACGCACGCGACGATCGCCGCCAGCCACTTGCGGTCGCCGCGGGTCAGCGGCCAGAAACGACTGAAGGCCTCGCGGACCTCCCTCATGACGACTTCCTTTCAGGTACGGCCGTCCCGGGCGGCGGGGACGGCCGAGGCGGGGCCCCGGCGCGAGACACGCTCGCTCACCGGTGACCCCGCCTCGTGGTGTGCTGCCTCAGCCCTTGTGGGCAACCGGGCGGCGCTTCGGCGCGGCCTTCTTGTGGGCCTTCTTCTTCGGCGCCGGAGCGGGCTTGGCGGCCTTCTTCACGGGCACGATCTTGTGGAAGCTCATGTCTGCATCCTTCTCTGTCAGAGTTCTGCAACAGTTGAATTTGATTTACGTGAGTAAATTCTTTGTCAGCCCTTGTGGGCGACCGGGCGACGCTTCGGCGCCTGCTTCTTCGGCTGGGCCTTCTTCGGGGCCGAGGCGGGCTTGCGGGTCTTCTTCACCGGGGCGATCTTGCGGAAGCTCATCGTGTCGTCCTTTGCTTTTACGTTTTTCGCTTTCGACATGGAAAACACTACGGCACTCCCGCAGCCAAAAAAGCCATTTCGCCTTAGACCTCAATAAGACTGGATGTGCATCGCCTGAGAATTGAAAGGCTGACACAGAATTTAAGGCCGGACATCCACGGACCGAGCCGGACATGGAACGGCCCCGCCGACACCACCGCCCGGTGAGGCGGTGGGTGATCGGCGGGGCCGGGGAGTGCGCGGTGCGCTGCGGCAGGCGCCCTACTGGACGATCGTGATCCGGTTCGCGGCCGGCGGGGCGATCGGGCTGCCCGCCGACGAGTTGGCCGTCAGGTACGCCACGAGAGCGGCGAGGTCGTCGCCGCCGACGAGGTCGTTCGTGCCCTGGCCCAGCGTGGTGAAGCCGTCGCCGCCGCCCGCGAGGAAGCTGTTGGTCGCGACGCGGTAGGTGGCCGCCGGGTCGAGGGCCGTGCCGTTCAGCTTCACGGAGTCGACGACGATCCGGTCCGCGCCGGTCTTCGTCAGGTCGAGCGTGTAGGTGAGGTTCGCCGACGGCAGCAGGATCTTCGGCGAGGCCGCGTTCGAGCCGCTCACCTGCTCCTGGAGGACCTTGACGAGCTGGGCGCCGGTGAAGTCCTGGAGGTTCACGGTGTTGGAGAACGGCTGCACGGTGAAGCCCTCGGCGTATGTCACCACCCCGTCGCCCTCGGTCCCCTTGGCCGCGTAGGTCAGGCCCGCCCGGACCCCGCCCGGGTTCATCAGCGCGAGGTCGGTCTCGGGGTCGAGCCCCTTGCCGTGGGCGAGCTGCGCGTCGGCGATCAGGTCACCCATCGGGGACTCGGTGCCGGTGCTCGGGACGTCGGCGGAGATGTAGCCGATCGGACGGTTGCCGATGGGCGCCGCGAGGGTGTTCCACCTGCCGATCAGCTCGGTCATGTCGGGCGCCTTGGCGACGGTCCGGGTGACCACGTGGTTCGCCGACTTCACGGCCGTACGGGCGATGTCGCCGGTGAAGCGGTCGTACGTCAGCGTGGTGTCGGTGTAGAGCCGGCCGAAGGAGGCGGCCGAGGTGACCATGCGCGGGTTGCCCGCCGGGTCGTCGATCGTGCACACGTAGGCCGCGTGGGTGTGGCCGGTGACCAGGGCGTCCACGGACGGCGAGATGTTCTTGGCGATGTCGACGATCGGGCCGGAGATGCCGTCGCCGGCACCGGGCGCGTCACAGTCGTAGTTGTAGGCGGCGGAGGCCGGGGCCCCGCCCTCGTGGATGAGGGCCACGATCGACTTCACGCCCTGCTTCTGGAGCACGCGGGCGTACTTGTTGATCGTCTCGACCTCGTCCTTGAACTTCAGGCCCTTGACGCCCTCGGCGGAGACGACACCGGGGGTGTCCTCCAGGGTGACGCCGATGAAGCCGACCTTGACGTCCTTCTTCTTCCACACCCAGTACGGCTTGAGGATCGGCCTGCCGGTCCTCTCGTCCAGGACGTTCGCGGCGAGGTAGGGGAAGTCGGCGCCCTCGAACTCCTTGTCGGTGTAGCAGCCGGCGGTGGGGTGGCAGCCACCGTTCTGGAGCCGGGCCAGTTCCTTCGCGCCCTCGTCGAACTCGTGGTTGCCGACGCTCGTCACATCGAGGTCGAGCTTGTTCAGCGCCTCGATGGTGGGCTCGTCGTGGAAGAGGCCCGAGACGAGCGGGGACGCGCCGACCATGTCACCGCCGGCGGCCGTGACGGAGTAGGCGTTGCCCTTGCGGGCCTCGCGCAGATGGGTGGCGAGGTACTCGACACCGCCCGCGTCGATGGTCTTCGTCGTCCCGTCCGCCTGGAGCTCGGTGACCCGGCCGGAGGAGCCGGACGGCGGCTCCAGGTTGCCGTGCAGGTCGTTGAAGGACAGGAGCTGGACGTCCTGGTAGCGGCTCGGCAGCGGCTTGCCGTGCTTGTTGTCGTGCGCGCCCGCGGGCAGTGCGGCGGCCAGGGCGCCGACGGTGGCGAGACCGGCGGCCACGGCGACCAGACGGTACGTACGACGTCCGCGGCGACCGGCGTCCGAACGGTTCGGCCGGTCCGACCGACCCGGCTGATCGGTCAGGTCCGACTGGGATATGGCTGGCATACGCCCCCCTGTGTTCCGGATGTGAGAGTGCCCCCGTCCGGCCGCAGCCTAGGGTCAACGCGCGTAGCGCGACAGAGGTTTCGTGGTTACATCCTGGTTGCTTCTTTGCCGCCGCTTTGCCGCACCCTCCCCTTACCCTCGTAGCCATGACCAGCGACGACATCGCACGCCCCGGCATCTCCCGCTCCATCGAGACCCTTTCGGCACTCTCGCCGGAACAGACCGAGGCGGTCCTCGGGCTCCTCGCCGAGGCCGCGCACGACGACGGCCAGCAAGCGGTGTCCGAACAGGGCAGGTTGCAGCTCAGGGGCGGCGCCCGCGAGGGCGTGTCCCATCTGCTGCTGCACGTCGGCACCGAACTGGCCGGATACGCCCAGTTGGAGGACACCGACCCGGTGGAGGCGCCGGCGGCGGAGCTGGTCGTGCACCCCGCCCACCGCGGCCACGGCCACGGCCGCGCCCTGGGCTCGGCGCTCCTCGCCGCCTCCGGCAAGCGGCTGCGGGTGTGGGCCCACGGCGGCCACAGCGCCGCCCGTCACCTCGCCCAGGTCCTCGGGCTCACCCTCTTCCGCGAGCTGCGGCAGATGCGGCGCCCGCTGGCCGGTCTGGAGCTGCCCGACCCGGTGCTCCCGGCGGGCGTGACGGTCCGCGCCTTCGTGCCCGGCGAGGACGACGCCGCCTGGCTCGCGGTGAACGCGGCCGCCTTCGCCCACCACCCGGAGCAGGGCTCGCTGACCCAGCGCGACCTCGACGACCGCATGTCCGAGGCCTGGTTCGACCCCGAGGGCTTCTTCCTGGCCTTCCGCGACGGCGAACTGGTCGGCTTCCACTGGACCAAGGTGCACGCGGCCGAACAGCTCGGCGAGGTCTACGTCCTCGGCGTCCGCCCCGGCACCCAGGGCGGCGGACTCGGCAAGGCCCTCACGACGATCGGCCTGCGCCATCTCGCCGCCCAGGGCCTGCCGACCGCGATGCTCTACGTCGACGCCGACAACAAGGCGGCGGTCTCGGTCTACGAGCGGCTCGGCTTCACGACCTACGAGACGGACCTGATGTACCGCACGGAGACGTGAGGCCGCGCGGGTGAGATCCCGCGCGGTGCGGGACCGCCGGGGCGGGCGGGGGTGGGATCGCGGGGGACGGGATCGCGCGGGTCATCAGGCGGCGGGGCGCACCCGCAGCCGTCGTACCGGTTCCGGGCCGCAGGCCGTCCACACCAGGGCCGCACTCACCAGCACCCACGCCCACCGCACGTGCGCCGCCTGCCACTCCGGGTCCCCCACCGGGACGAACAGGTCCCAGCGGGCGGGGAGCAGGAGGGGGCCGAGGAGGGCGAGGGTCAGGACGGCGGCCGCCACCGAGGGCCCGGGTTCGGGTTCGTCGGTGAAGCGGACCGCCACCGCCGCCGCGGCCAGCGCGAGGACGGCCGTGGCCGCCGCCTCCAGGGTGACCGCGCCCACCGGCGGCCGCACGTCCCCGGGCAGCAGGGCGAGCGCCGCCGTCCACCACAGCGCGGCGACCGGCGCGGCCAGCGCGACCCGCAGCCCACCGCGCACCCAACGCCGGGTGGGGACGGGGGCGGTGAGCCTGCGGGCCGGGTCGTCCATGAGGAAGGCCAGGCCCAGGGCGAAGAGGAGGGCGGCGGCCCGGAGAAGGTTGAGCCCGAGCCACGCGTCGGGACGTGCGGACAGCAGCCGCGGCAGCGCGACGACCAGCAGGCCCACGACCGCCCCGGCACCGACCGCCCGCCACGGCACGGTGCGTGCCACGGCCGCGACCAGCGCCCACCGGGCACCCCCGTCACTCCTCCGCACAGTCGTTCGCCTCCTTCGGCACCTCGGTGCCCAGCACCCGCGCCACCCGGGCGGTCGAGACGCCCGGCGCGGTCAGCTCGCTCCAGTGCCGCTTGACGGAGGCCGTCACCTCGCCGCGCGGCCGGCGCAGCAACTCCCGTACGACATCGGTCTGTCCGGCCGTCATGGACAGCCCGCTGGTCGGGGCGAGGACGCCCGCGTCCCCGGTGACGCTGTCGTCGAGGCGGACGTCCGCGAGGGCGGTCATCGGATGCGCGTCCCCACCCAGGGCCAGCCACATCGTGGTGACCACACGGCCGTCGCACAGTTCGCTGCCCTTCGTCTCGTCACCGGCGACCAGCACATAGGCGACGGCGACCGCGAACTCGGGGACCCGGTTGCCGCCCCACCGGGTGTCGGCGGTGACCTGGTGCGGCGCGGTGAGCGGGTCGATCGCCGCGTCGCCGCTCAGGCCGTACCGGGCCTCGACCCGCTGCCGGACGAGAAGGGGCTGCCCGGCGGCCGTACCGCCGGCCAGGGACCGGACGCGGTCCACGACCCCCGCCCAGTCGCCCGTACGGCCGGTCCACTCGGGGAAGGCGCAGTACGTCGAGCCGTCGAGCCGTACGCACGACTGGACCCGCTGCGGGGAGACCGAGACCTGTTCGCGGGCCGCGGCCAACTCCGGTGACACGCCGCCGGACTGGCCCACCGCACCGGTCACGGTCAGCGCGAGCGCGCCCGCCGCACCGGCCTTCAGCAGGCGCGTCCGGCCACCGCTCACCAGCACCGCGCAGAGGGCCAGCAGCAGGATCAGGCCCGTCAGGTACAGGGCGTGCCAGGCCGCGGGGCGGCCGACGAGGTCCGAGGGCAGGACCGTGTTGTTGCTGTTCTCGTCGACGATCGGGGACAGCCACCGGGTCCACTCCGCGCCGCTGGTGCCCGCGGAGACGAACACGCCGAGGACGAAGAGTCCGACCACGCCGACCGGCGCCGCGAACGGGGACGGGACCAGCCGGGCGAGCAGCACCCCGAACGCGCCGCACAGCAGCACGTACAGGGGGCCGACGGTCAGTTCGGCGAGGGAGCCGTGGCCCACCGCGCCCGGCCTGAGGGCCTGCCGGGTGAACTCGCCGAGCACCACCAGCGCGGTGACGGCGGCGAAGGGCACCACGGACAGCACATGGGCGACCGTCCGCCGCCACGGCTCCATGACCAGGACGTCGAACTGCCGGTCGGTGCCGCGCCTGCGGGTGCGCAGGGTGCACCGGTTGACGCACACGAACAGGGCGATCCCCAGCAGCAGGGGCCCGCTCTGGGTGCCGCGGTCGACGTTCTGGAGGGCCGGGAAGGCCTCCATGCCGTCCTTCTGGTGGAACAGCGTCCAGGCGGTCCAGCCGACGTACAGCAGGAGCGTCACCAGCACCGGGATGTACCGCAGCAGATCACGGGCCTCGAAACGGGCGAGCGCGAACACCGCGGCCCAGGCCCGGCGCGGCTCGTCCTCGGGGACGGCGGTGGACTCGGCCGTCGTCTCGGTCACCAGGCTCATGCCGCCGCCACCTTCGCGTCCGCGTCGTCCAGGGTGAGCAGGTAGCCGTCCTCCAGGGTGGGTTCGAGGAGTTCGGCACCGGTCGGCGGGTCCCCGACGTTGCGGAAGGAGCCGGTGCCGGTGCGCCAGCCCGCCTTGGCGCCGGGGGCGCGTTCCGTGCTGCTCCACACCCGGCCGGCCGCGCGTGCGGTCAGTTCGGCGGGGGTGCCCGCGAAGAGGATGCGGCCGTCGGCCATGACGAGGACGCGGTGGCAGAGCATCGCCACGTCCTCGGTCTGGTGGGTGGACAGCAGCACGGTCCGCCCCTCCCCCGCCTGGGCGATCAACTCCCGGAACCGCATGCGCTGTTCGGGGTCGAGTCCGACGGTCGGCTCGTCGAGGACGAGGAATCCGGGGTCGCCGACGAGGGCGGCGGCCAGCGCGACCCGCTGCCGCATCCCGCCGGACAGCTTCTTGATGCGCTTCGCGCGTACGTCCCCGAGGTCGACCTCCTCCAGGACGCGCCGCACCTCGCGGTGGCGGGCGGTGCGGTCGGTGAGCTCCTTGAGGATCGCCACGTAGTCGACGAACTCGAAGGCGCTGAAGTCCGGGTGGAAGCCCGGGGTCTGCGGCAGATAGCCCAGCGAGCGCCGGACCTGTTGCCGGCCGCGCGAGCTGCCCGGGTCGTGGCCGAGGACGGTGAAGGACCCCCGGTCGGCGGGCACGGCGGTGGCGAGGACCCGCAACAGGGTCGTCTTCCCGGCCCCGTTGGGCCCGAGCAGCCCGGTCACCCCCGGCGTCAGCCGCAGCGACACGTCGTCGAGGGCGCGGGTGCCGCCGTAGCGGAGATGGAGCCCGGAGGCGGAGACGGTGACGGTCATGCGGGGCTCCCGTTGCGGAGGTCGAGTCGGTGACGGAGGAGAGGGCGCGGTGCGGCGGCGGTCATCCGGCGCTCCCGTTGAAGAGGTCGAAGCGGTCACGGAGGAGGAAGAGCAGGCCGGCGCCGAGCACGGCCACCGCCCCCGCCACGCCCTGCCCGGCCGCCGTGAAGGGTGCGAGGGCATCGCTCTGCGCGTGCTGCGCGGCCTGTGCGGCCAGCAGTACGGCGATCCAGGCGCCGCCGACCAGGGAGGGCGCGAGGACCGGGCCGAGCCGCGGGGTGAGGGCGAGACCGGTCGCGGTGAGGGCGAGCGCGGGCAGCAGCCAGGCCAGGGCGCGCAGGCCGTAGCCGGGCAGGGCGAGGGTGGCGAGCCCGTTGAGGCCGAGGCCCGCGACCAGCACGGCGAGCGTGCGGATCATCAGCAGGCGGAAGCCGTGGGTGGGCGTGACGACCGTCATCTCGTAGGTCGGGTCGAGCACCGGGCCGTAGGACAGCGCCACGCCGACCAGCGGCAGCAGCGGTGCCAGGGCGAGGAACAGGGCCGGCGACTCGGTCGTACGGACCGCGCCGACCGTCGCCAGCAGCAGGAACACCACGGCCGCCAGCCAGGAGCGCCTGAGCACCGGTGTGGCCGCGAGCAGCCGGGCCGTGTGGTCGGGGATCCCGGCCCGCGTCAGCAGCGCCTCCCACCAGCCCGGCCGGGGCGCGTCCAGTTCGGCGTCCAGCCGTTCCCACCCGGCGTCCAGCGCCACCGGGTCGCCGATCCCGGCGAGCAGCCCCCGGCACTCGGCGCAGGCGGCGAGGTGGGTGTCGGCGGACCAGAGCAGGGGGGCGGCCAACTCGCCCCGGGCGTAGGCCCGCAGATCGTCCTCGGCCACATGCCAGGTCATGCCGCCACCTCCTTCACTCGTACGGTCACCGAGCCGTGCGCCCGGTCTTGGGACCACCCCTGCGACTGGCGCAGCGCGCGCCCCCGCGGCCGGCCCCGCCCCCGTGCTCCCACCGGCTGTCGTGCGTACGTCCTCACGCGAGCGCCTCCCTCAGTTGCTTGCGGGCGCGCATCGCGCGGGTCTTGACCGTGCCGGGCGGGATGCCGAGCAGGACGGCGGCCTCGCGGGTGGTGAGGCCGTCGACGACCGTGGCCTGGAGCACCGCGCGCAGTTCCGGTGACAGCCGGACGAGGGCCCCCGCGAGGTCCCCGTGCTCCACCCCCGCGAGCACGCGTTCCTCCGCGGACGCCTCGTCCCGGTGCCGCAGCCGGGACAGGGCCTGCCGGAGCCGGCCCCGCGCCCCGTCGCCGCGCAGCGCGTCGATCAGCCGCCGTGAGCCGATCCGCCACAGCCACCCGGCCACGTCGCCGTCCTCGCGGTACCGCGCGGTCCCCCGCCACACCGCGAGGAACGTCTCCTGTACGACGTCATCGACCACGCCCGCGTCCGCGCAGCGCCCCCGCAGCCGGGCCACCAGCCAGGGCGCGTACCGCCGGTACAGCTCCTCGAAGGCGCCCCGGTCGCCGTCCGCCGCGATGGCCCGCAGCAGATCCCCGTCGCTTCTCGTTTCCCTCACGCCCCCTCATCGGACGACCCCGGCCGACCGGTTCACCCGGCGACAAAGAAATCACGCTTGACTTTCGCGACCCCCTTCCACCACCCTTTCACTACTCAATTAGTGAAAGGGTGGTTGTCCGCGTGGTCGAGTACCGCATCGACCGGCGCTCCGGCGTCGCCACCTACGTGCAGATCGTCCAGCAGACCAAGCAGGCCCTGCGGCTGGGCCTCCTCGAACCCGGCGACCGGCTCCCCACCGCCCGCGAGGTCGTGGAGGCCACCGCCATCAACCCGAACACCGTGCTCAAGGCGTACCGCGAACTGGAGCGCGAGGGCCTGGTCGAGGCCCGCCGCGGTCTCGGCACCTTCGTCCGCAGGACACTCGGCGCCGGCGTCCAGGCGGCCGACACCCCCCTGCGCGCCGAACTCGACGACTGGGCGAGGCGCGCCCGGTCCGCGGGACTCGCCCGCGAGGACGTCGACGCGTTCTTCACCGCCGTACTCGACGAGCACTTCCCGAAGGGGGACCAGTGAGTTCCACCAGCACCACCCCGGCCGTCGCCCTGGAGGCGTCCGGCCTGGGCAAGCGGTACGGCAGGCGGGCCCCCGCCCTCGACGACTGCTCCTTCCGGCTGCCCGCGGGCCGCATCAGCGCGCTGGTCGGCCCCAACGGCGCCGGGAAGTCCACGCTCCTCGCGATGGCCGCCGGCCTGCTGCGCCCCACCTCCGGCACCCTCGCCGTCCTCGGCCGGGCCCCCGGCGCGGTCCGCGACCGGATCGCCTACCTCGCCCAGAACAAGCCGCTGTACCCGCACCTGACCGTCGCCGAGACCCTGCGCATGGGCGCCGAGCTCAACCCGGCCCGCTGGGACGCCGCCCGCGCCGCCCGGATCGTCGAACAGGGCGGCCTGGACCCGAAGTCCCGCATCCGCGGCCTCTCCGGCGGCCAGCGCACCCGGGTCGCGCTCGCCCTCGCCCTCGGCAAGCAGCCCGAGCTCATGCTCCTCGACGAACCGATGGCCGACCTCGACCCGCTCGCCCGGCACGAGCTGATGGGCACCCTGATGGCGGACGCCGCCGAGCACGGCACCACCGTGCTGATGTCCTCGCACATCGTCGCCGAGCTCGCCGACGCCTGCGACCACCTGCTGCTCCTGGGCGGCGGCCGGGTCCGGCTCGGCGGCGGCATCGACGACCTGCTCGCCGCGCACACCCTGGTCACCGGCCGCGGCACCCCCGCCGACCTGGCCCCGCACACGGTCATCGAGTCCCGTACGGCGGGCCGCGGCCTGACCGCCCTGATCCGGCGCGACGGCCCGGTCGGCGAGGGCTGGGCAACCGAGGAGCCCTCGCTGGAGGAACTGCTGCTCGCCCACCTCCGCGCCCCCGAGGCCCCCGCGCTGCTCACCCCGGGCACCACGGCGACCGCCGAGGCGGTGACCGCATGACCACCGCGACCCTGAAAGAGGCGCCCTCCGCCGCCGAGGTTCGGACGGCACCGGGCGGACTGGTCCGCACCGTCCTGCGCCTGCACCGCACCGCCCTGTGGATCTGGCTCGCCCACGTGGCGTTCACCGCCGGCCTGCTGCTGTGGCTGACCGGGCCCGGCGCCGACGCCACCGCCCGGCAGTTGGAGAGGTTCGGCTACGGCGGCGGGGTCCTGGAGGCCGCGTACTCCGGGGACACGCTCCTGTACTTCACCTCGGGCGCGTACAACGACCTCTTCTACGACCCGGCCAACCTCATCACCCTGGCCTCCTTCGCCGTCGCCCTGTTCGCCGGCGGCCCGCTGATCGCCCGGGAACTGGAGAGCGGCACCGCACAGCTCGCCTGGACCCAGTCGGTCTCCCCGGCCCGCTGGCTCACCGCCAAGCTCGCCGTGCCGGCCGCCTTCGTCGTCGCGGGGACCGGTCTGCTCACCCTGCTCTACCGGCAGCTCTGGTCCGCCCACGGCAACCTGCTGATCGCCGGCATCGGCCCTCGGTCCCTGTACTTCTCCCTCGGCCCGGCCACCGTCGCCGCGCCCCTGCTGGGTCTGGCACTCGGCACGCTGATCGGGCTCGCCGTCCGCCGCACCCTGCCCGCGCTCGCCTTCAGCGGCTTCGCGTACTTCCTGGTCTACGCCTTCCGCGGCAACCACTGGCCCTTCCAGGGCCGCTACCAGCAGCCCGAGCTGCGCTCCCGCAGCCACGCGTTCACCTCCACGGGCGCCGAGACCGGCGACCCGGGCTGCTACACCGACAAGGCCTGCCTCGCCCGGCACGACGTGGTCCGCTTCACCCGCGCGTACCTGCCGTCGCCCGACTACTGGCCCCGCCAGCTCCTGGAGACCGGCGTCCTGCTCGCCCTCACCGCGGTGACGGTCGCCCTCGCGTACGGCCTCCTGCGCCGGCGGGCGGCCACCGGATGAGCACCCCGACCGTCCTGCCGAGCGGGCTCGCCCGGACCGTGCTGCGGCTGCACCGCACGGCACTGATCGTGTGGGCCGCCTTCGTCCTCGGCTGCGTCGGCTGCCTGGTGTGGCTGACCGAGGTCACCGCCGTCTCCGTCCACGAGACCCTCGACGCGTGCCCTCGGGACGGGAGCCTGTGCGGCATCGGGGCCCAGCACACGTACAGCGGGGCCGTGGGCTGGATCGGCACCCTCATGTACTACAGCTACTGGGCCGTGGCCGCATGGGCGGGCGGCGCCCTCGTCGGACGTGAGCTGGAGAGCGGCACCGCGCGGCTCGCCTCGACCCAGTCGGTCTCCCCGGCCCGCTGGCTCACCGCCAAGCTCGCCCTGCCCGCGCTGGCGCTCCTGCTCGGCGGTGCCGTGTTCGTCCCCGTCCACCGCTGGGCCTGGTCGGCGCACCGGGACCTGATCGGCGACAGCCTCCTCTTCAACGACGTCTTCGCCGTCCACGGCCCGCTGGTGGTGGCGTACGGCCTGTGCGCCCTCGCGACCGGCGCCCTCACCGGCCTCCTGCTGGGCCGCCCGCTGCCCGCCCTGGCCCTCTCGGTGGCCCTGACGACCCTCCTCAACCGCTCCCTGGAGCCCCTCCGCCCTTCCGCCCCCTTCTGGCCCGCCCACCTCACGGAAACCGCCGTGGTCCTCACGATCACCGCCCTCACGACCACGGCAGCCTTCACCGCCCTCCACCACCGCACCCCCTGACAGAGCCCACCCGGCCCACGAGTCGAAGAGCCGCACCGCGGAGGCACCGGCCTCGATCCGGACCCGCCAGGCGTCGTGGCCGTCCGGGTCGTGCAGCAGCACGGGCCGCCCGTCGGCGAGGTCCTGGTCCGGCAGCGGCGGGTCGGCGGCCATCAGCTCCGCGCGCACCAGCGTCACCAGACGTACGCCGCCACCGGACCCACCCCGCGCCCTGCCACCTGCGCCCCCTTCAGGGGCCACGGGACGTACGAGGCCGGTGTGTGTCTGCCCTCGACCGAGCCGCCCCGCGCCACCTGCCCCCGCGTCCGCCCACCTCGCCGGAGGCACGAACGCCGCGACGCCGGTTCGCCCGTACCCGGGCCTGGCCGCCCCGTGCGCCGCACACCTGCACCGCCCCAGCTCAGGCACCATGCCCCGAGGCGGCCGCCCCGGCACCGGCCCAGCCCGCACCCGCGGCCGCCCCGGCCTCCGCACCCGGCCCGGCCGCCCCCGCCGACGCACGGACGTGAGGCGCCTGCGCGCCCACGCCTCGCACCCGGCCGCCCCCGGAGTGGCCCAGCGCCGCCCACGGAACCCCCGACGCCCGCCCCCGGCCCCGATCCCGACCGTCCCCACCCCACGCCGAACCCGGAACCACCCGTACCGCCAACACCGCCGCCCGGCACCGCACCCCCTGCCACGCGCGCCCTCCTACGCCCGCGAGCCGTTCCCCGATATCCCGAAGGCCATGTCGCCGTAACCGTCGGTTCAGACAGGCTTGCGAGGCTCGGCGAATGAAACCCGCCGTGCCAGAGCCTTCGCCGCCGCCCGAGGGAGCCGCGGGGAACGGGGACGCCCCGGTCGCCGCCGTGCTCCCGCTCGCGGCATCCGACGCGCCCGTTTCGCTCCTGGCGCGGAAGAATGGGTCCATGAGCCAGTCGAACACCCAGGCAGAGGTCCAGCACGTGCAGCCCTCCGTGGGCTCCATAGCCGCGCACCGCCCGCACACCGTGTCGGCCACCGTCTCCGATCTGGAGCCCGACCTCGACGCCGATCTCGACGCGTACGAGGAGATCCCGGTCGACGGGGCCGCCCAGCTCCCCCAGGGCCGTTTCCTCGACCGGGAACGTAGCTGGCTCGCCTTCAACGAGCGGGTCCTGGAACTCGCCGAGGACCCGAACACCCCCCTGCTGGAACGCGCGAACTTCCTCGCCATCTTCGCCAGCAACCTGGACGAGTTCTTCATGGTCCGGGTGGCCGGACTGAAACGCCGTATCGCCACCGGCGTCGCCACCCGCTCCGCCTCCGGCCTCCAGCCCCGCGAGGTGCTGGAGATGATCTGGGCCCGCTCCCGCGAGCTGATGGCCCGGCACGCCGCCTGCTACCACGAGGACGTCGCCCCCGCACTCGCGGAGGAGGGCATCCACCTGGTCCGCTGGAACGAACTGCAGGAGAAGGAGCAGGCCCGCCTGTTCACCCTGTTCCGGCACCAGATCTTCCCGGTCCTGACCCCCCTCGCGGTCGACCCGGCCCACCCCTTCCCGTACATCTCCGGCCTCTCCCTGAACCTGGCCGTGATCGTGCGCAACCCGGTCAACGGCAACCGCCACTTCGCCCGGGTCAAGGTCCCGCCGCTGCTGTCCCGCTTCCTGGAGTCCTCCCCCGGCCGGTACGTCCCCATAGAGGACGTCATCGCCGCCCACCTGGAGGAACTGTTCCCGGGCATGGAGGTCCTGGAGCACCACACCTTCCGGGTCACCCGCAACGAGGACCTGGAGGTCGAGGAGGACGACGCCGAGAACCTCCTGCAGGCCCTGGAGAAGGAGCTCATGCGGCGCCGCTTCGGGCCGCCGGTGCGCCTGGAGGTCGAGGAGTCCATCGACCGCGAGGTGCTCGACCTCCTCGTGCGCGAGCTGAAGATCTCCGAGGCGGAGGTCTACCCGCTGCCCGGCCCGCTCGACCTCACCGGCCTGTTCCGCATCGCGGGCCTGGACCGCCCCGAGCTGAAGTACCGCAAGTTCATCGCGGGCGTCCACCGCGACCTGGCCGAGGTCGAGTCGGCGTCCGCGCCCGACATATTCGCCGCCCTGCGCACCCGGGACGTCCTGCTGCACCACCCGTACGACTCGTTCTCCACGTCGGTGCAGGCGTTCCTCCAGCAGGCCGCCGACGACCCGGACGTCCTCGCCATCAAGCAGACCCTGTACCGCACCTCGGGCGACTCCCCCATCGTCGACGCCCTCATCGACGCCGCCGAGGCCGGCAAGCAGGTCCTCGTCCTGGTCGAGATCAAGGCCCGCTTCGACGAGCACGCCAACATCAAGTGGGCGCGCAAGCTGGAGGAGGCGGGCTGCCACGTCGTCTACGGACTGGTCGGCCTCAAGACCCACTGCAAGCTGTCCCTGGTGGTCCGTCAGGAGGGCGACACGCTAAGGCGGTACAGCCACGTCGGCACCGGCAACTACCACCCCAAGACGGCCCGGCTGTACGAGGACCTCGGCCTGCTCACCGCCGACCCGCAGGTGGGCGCCGACCTCTCCGACCTCTTCAACCGGCTGTCCGGCTACTCCCGCCGCGAGACCTACCGCCGCCTCCTCGTGGCGCCCAAGTCCCTTCGCGACGGCCTCATTTCCCGCGTGAACAAGGAAGTCCAGCACCACCGCGCGGGGCGTCCGGCCTTCATCCGCATCAAGGTCAACTCCATGGTGGACGAGGCGCTCATCGACTCGCTCTACCGCGCGTCCCAGGCGGGCGTGCCGGTCGACGTCTGGGTGCGCGGCATCTGCGCGATCCGCCCGGGCGTCACGGGCCTGTCGGAGAACATCCGGGTCCGCTCGATCCTCGGCCGGTTCCTGGAGCACTCCCGGGTCTTCGCCTTCGGCAACGGCGGCGAGCCGGAGGTGTGGATCGGCAGCGCCGACATGATGCACCGCAACCTCGACCGCCGGATAGAGGCTCTGGTCCGGGTCACCGACCCGGCCCACCGGGCGGCCCTCAACCGGCTGTTGGAGACCGGTATGTCCGACACCACCGCGTCCTGGCACCTCGGCCCGGACGGCGAGTGGACCCGGCACGCCACGGACGCGGACGGCCAACCCCTGCGCAACGTCCAGGAGATGCTCATAGACGCCCGGAGGCGCCGGCGTGGCACAGCAACACCTTGAACCGACGGATCCCCTGTCCGGGCACGTCGGGCCGTCCCCCACTCCCGGCTCCGCCCGAGCGGGAGGGGCCCCCGTCGGGGACGCCCTCGCGGGCTACCTGCGGTCCCAGGCCACGGAGTTCCTCCGCGCCCTGCGCCAGCACCGCGACTTGGGCGGTACGGCGGCGGGCGCGGAGGACCCGGTCGACGCGGCCCGGGCCCTGCGCCGCTCGGTCCGCCGCATCAGCGCCAGCCTCCACACCTTCCGCCCCCTCCTGGACGCCGACTGGTCGGAGTCCCTGCGCCCCGAACTGGCCTGGCTGTCCGGGACCCTGGGCATGGAGCACGCGTACGAGTCCCGCCTGGAACGGCTGCTGCTGGCCCTGCACCGGCTGTCGGGGGCGGTGTTCCCCGCACAGCCGGGCTCCGTCGGCACCACCCCGGCGCCCTCCCCGGACCGCGGCAGCCTCACGGTGGGCGCGGCCAAGGCGGGCGCCCTCCTGGACCGCCAGCTCACCCTCGCCCGCACCCGGGCCCACTCGACCGCCCTCCAGGCCCTCGGCTCCTCCCGCTTCCACGCGGTCGCCGACACCGTCGCCGTACTGGCCAGCGAGGTCCCGCTGGTGAGGAACGCCGCCGGCACCGACCTGCACCCCCTGGCCGCGGCGGCCCAGGAGCGCCTGGAGGACGCGGCGGCGGCCCTGCCCCTGGTCACCGCGGGCAACCCCTACAACGCCGAGGCCCTCGTCCACGGCCTGTCCCCCGACCCCTCCCCGCACCCCCAGGACGCCCCCTGGCACCAGGTCCGCCTGCTGCTGCGCCTGCACCGCTACGCGCGCGAGGTCCTGACCTCCTCGGTGGACGTCCGGCTCCTGACGGCGGGCCAGTGCCTGGACCGGCACCGGGACGCCTCGGAGGCGGCGGCAGCGGCGGCCTCGGCGGCCCGTACCCCCCGCATAGCGCCGGCCACCGCCTACGCCCTCGGTGTCCTGCACGCCGACCAGCGCCACGAGGTGGAGGCGGCCCGGTTCGCGTTCCAGCAGTGCTGGCAGAAGCAGGCGGTGAGCACATGAACGGTCCCGGTGACAGCGACGACCCCGTCGTCCAGGCGGCCGGCTGCGTCCTGTGGCGCCGCTCGCCGGTCGACGGCGATCTGGAGATCTGCCTGGTCCACCGGCCGAAGTACGACGACTGGTCGCACCCCAAGGGCAAGCTGAAGCGCGCGGAGGACGCCCTCGCCGCCGCGCTGCGCGAGGTCGAGGAGGAGACGGGCTACACCGCCGAGCCCGGGACCGAGCTGGCCAGTGTCCACTACATGGCCAACGGCCGCCCCAAGCGGGTCCGTTACTGGGCGGCGGAGGCGACCCGGGGCCGCTTCACCCCGAACGACGAGGTGGACCGCATCCTGTGGCTCTCGCCCGCCGCGGCCCGCAGCCGTCTGACGCAGTACCGCGACCGCACCCTGATCGACGAGCTGCTGCCGCTCTAGCCTGCGGCCGTGTGCCCCTCCGCGTCCGCCCGCGCCTGGCTGCGGGCTCTGCGCGCCGGGCCGCGCCAGCCGCAGGTGCACCGGGCCAGGCAGAAGCGGCCCTGTTCCACCGTCTGCGTGTGGTGGGCCGGTCGGTCGGAGGGGGGTGCGGGGGTCCTGTCCTGCTGCGCCACTCCGACAACGTTACCCAGCTCGGGTAAACGCCCGGTATCCGCGTGACGAGCCCTCCCACCCGTCGTTAAGCGAACGACAGGCCGTCCTTGACGGGCGTATCGGCTGGGGGTAGGCGGCGATGGCGGAGCGGCAGCACAGGCAGGCCGGCGGGTCGGTCGTCGTCGCGGCGGTGCTCATGGCCTGCGCCGGTGCCGGCGGGTGCGCGCCGAGCGGCGCCGCCCTGGACGACGCGCGCGCGGGCGACCCGGTCGGCACCCTGCGCCGGGCCGCCGACACCCTGGTGGCCGCGGGCAGTTCGAAGGCGCGTACGTCGATGGAGATGGCCACCGGCGGCACCCGGGTCACCATCCGCGGCGAGGGCGTGTACGACTACCGCGGGCGGCTCGGCCGGCTGAAGGTGCTGCTGCCGCAGGACCCGGCCGGCACCAGCGAGCACCGGCCGATCACCGAACTCCTCGCTCCCGGCGCCCTGTTCATGAAGAACCGGGGCGCGGGCGTGCCCGCCGACAAGTGGGTGCGGGTGGACACCGCGACCCTCTCCGACGGCAACCTCGTCACGGGCGGGGCCACCGATCCGCTGGTGGCCGCCGAGGTGCTGCGCGGGACCAGGACGGCGACGTACGTGGGCGCGACCGAGCTCGCGGGGACCGAGGTGCGGCACTACCGCGGCACGGCGGATCTCGCCGCCGCGGCCAGGGGCGCCGCCGGCGCCGACCGGGAGGTCCTGGCGGCGGCGGCGAAAGGGTTCGCCACGGCCGCGGTGCCCTTCGACGTCTACCTCGACGACCAGGGCCGGATCCGCAAGGTGCGCCACCGCTTCAGCTTCGTCAACGGCCGGCCGCAGGGCACCGTCGCCGTCGCCTCGACGACCCTGCTGTACGACTTCGGGATCACCACGGACGTACGTCTGCCGGCCGCCCGGGACATCTACGCCGGCAAGATCGCCGAGGGGTGAGCGGCCGGGACGGGCGTCAAGGACTAGCCCGTCCGTGCCATGCGCGGTGTGTAGGCCGCTCCCTACTCTAGGAAGTCGGTGACGGCGGAGAAGAGGTGATGCGCGTGGCTCCGGTCGGCGGTACGGCGGTTCAGGACCACGTGGCCCTCGCCGAGATCGAACTGTGCGGAGAGCTGATCATCGCGGCGTCGGCCGCGGACGACCGGCTCAGCCTGGAGAGCATCGACGAGGTGCTGAGAGTGGCCGAGGAACGCGCGGACGCCCCCGGCCGGTGAGCCGGGAGCGCCTGTTCCGTCACGGGGAAGGCCGGATCACGTGCGCAGCAGACGGCCGATCGCCTTCGTCGCCTCCTCGACCTTCGCGTCGATCTCGGCGCCGCCCTTGACTGCCGCGTCCGCGACGCAGTGCCGCAGGTGTTCCTCCAGGAGCTGCAGCGCGAAGGACTGCAGGGCCTTGGTGGAGGCGGACACCTGCGTGAGTATGTCGATGCAGTAGACGTCCTCGTCGACCATCCGCTGCAGGCCCCGGATCTGGCCCTCGATCCGGCGCAGACGCTTGAGGTGCTCGTCCTTCTGCTTGTGGTAGCCGTGCGTGGTGGGCTCGTGGGTCTCGTGGGGGCTGTTTTCCGCCACTGTCTCGGAGGGCGCCGTGGCGCCGGCCTCGGTCGTCGTCATCGCGTCCTCCACATCACGGCCACACCCTGAGGGAATCACATACCCCTCCTGGGTATATCGTACCGAAGTTTCCCGGGTATAGGGCCTGCGGACGGCCCCCGTGCCAACCACTGTGCCCGATGGGCGACACTGGGGGACGGCCCATTAGCCGTGGCCGGATGATGCACTTAGCATCAGCCTGACCGAAACCGATGCACCCCGAGGACCCCTTGTGCGCTTTCGTCTGACCCCCAGGGAGACGAGCTTCTACGACATGTTCGCCGCCTCCGCGGACAACATCGTCACGGGCTCGAAGCTCCTGATGGAACTGCTCGGCGCGGACGCCTCCGCCCGGGCCGAGATCGCAGAGCGTATGCGGGCCGCTGAACACGCCGGTGACGACGCCACCCACGCGATCTTCCACCAGTTGAACTCCTCCTTCATCACGCCGTTCGACCGCGAGGACATCTACAACCTGGCGTCCTCCCTCGACGACATCATGGACTTCATGGAGGAGGCCGTCGACCTGGTCGTCCTCTACAACGTCGAGGAACTCCCCAAGGGCGTCGAGCAGCAGATCGAGGTGCTCGCGCGAGCCGCCGAGCTCACGGCCGAGGCCATGCCGAACCTGCGGACCATGGACAACCTCACCGAGTACTGGATCGAGGTCAACCGGCTGGAGAACCAGGCCGACCAGATCCACCGCAAGCTGCTCGCCATGCTGTTCAACGGCAAGTACGAGGCCATCGAGGTCCTCAAGCTCAAGCAGATCGTGGACGTCCTCGAAGAGGCCGCGGACGCGTTCGAGCACGTGGCGAACACGGTGGAGACCATCGCCGTCAAGGAGTCCTGAACCCTTCCATGGACACCTTCGCTCTGGTCGTGACCATCCTGGTCGCGCTCTTCTTCACGTACACCAACGGCTTCCACGACTCGGCGAACGCGATCGCGACCTCGGTGTCCACCCGGGCACTGACCCCCCGGGCCGCGCTGGCCATGGCGGCGGTCATGAACCTGGCCGGCGCCTTCCTCGGCTCCGGGGTCGCCAAGACCGTCAGCGAGGGCCTGATCGAGACGCCGGAGGGCTCGAAGGGGATGGGCATCCTCTTCGCGGCCCTGGTCGGCGCGATCGTGTGGAACCTCGTCACCTGGTACTTCGGCCTGCCCTCCTCGTCCTCGCACGCGCTGTTCGGCGGCATGGTCGGGGCCGCGCTCGCCGGCGGCACCGAGGTGATCTGGCACGGTGTGCTCGACAAGGTCGTCATCCCGATGTTCATCTCGCCGGTCGTCGGTCTGGTCGCCGGTTACCTCGTGATGACCGCGATCATGTGGATCTTCCGGCGCGCCAACCCGCACAAGGCGAAGCGGGGTTTCCGGATCGCGCAGACCGTGTCCGCGGCCGGCATGGCCCTCGGCCACGGCCTCCAGGACGCCCAGAAGACCATGGGTGTCGTGGTGATGGCCCTGGTGATCTCGGGCCACGAGACCTACGGCGACCCGATCCCGGTCTGGGTGAAGATCGTCTGCGCGGTGATGCTGTCGCTGGGCACGTACGCGGGCGGCTGGCGCATCATGCGCACCCTGGGCCGGAAGATCATCGAGCTCGATCCGCCGCAGGGCTTCGCCGCGGAGACGACCGGTGCGGCGATCATGTTCACCACCGCGTACCTCTTCAAGGCGCCGGTCTCCACGACCCACGTCATCACCTCGGCGATCATGGGTGTCGGGGCCACCAAGCGGGTCAACGCGGTCCGTTGGGGCGTCGCCAAGAACATCATCCTCGGCTGGTTCATCACCATGCCGGCCGCGGCGATCGTGGCCGCGTGCGCCTTCGGGATCGTGAACCTGGCGTTCCTGTAAGGGCCGTACACGCGATCGGGCCCGCCCCCGGGATTCCGGGGGCGGGCCCTTCGTGTCCTCGCGGTGGCACCGCCATGCAGCACCGCGAGGGGTCCTTGACCGGCTCAGCCGAAGCGGCCGGAGATGTAGTCCTCCGTGGCCTGGACCGACGGGTTGGAGAAGATCCGCTCCGTCTCGTCGATCTCGATCAGCCGGCCGGGCTGCCCGACCGCGGCCAGGTTGAAGAAGGCCGTACGGTCCGAGACCCGGGCCGCCTGCTGCATGTTGTGCGTCACGATGACGATCGTGAAGCGCTCCTTCAGCTCACCGATCAGGTCCTCGATGGCGAGCGTGGAGATCGGGTCCAGGGCCGAGCAGGGCTCGTCCATGAGCAGCACGTTGGGCTCCACCGCGATCGCGCGGGCGATGCACAGACGCTGCTGCTGACCACCCGAGAGACCCGAACCCGGCTTGTTCAGACGGTCCTTGACCTCGTTCCAGAGGTTCGCGCCCTTGAGGGACTTCTCGACGATGTCCGTCAGCTCGGACTTCTTGTACGAGCCGTTCAGGCGCAGGCCCGCCGCCACGTTGTCGAAGATCGACATCGTGGGGAACGGGTTCGGGCGCTGGAAGACCATGCCCACCTCGCGGCGG
The DNA here is from genome assembly GCF_055582845.1 of Streptomyces sp. NPDC107471. Taxonomy (NCBI): domain Bacteria; kingdom Bacillati; phylum Actinomycetota; class Actinomycetes; order Kitasatosporales; family Streptomycetaceae; genus Streptomyces; species Streptomyces sp. NPDC107471. Next base: position 178,111 of record NZ_JBVJPC010000016.1, read on the forward strand.
ACGGAGACCGGGTCGATGCCCTGGCCGTACAGGTCCTCGTCGTCGAGGAGCACCTTGCCCTCGACCCGGCCACCGGAGGTGACCTCGTGCATGCGGTTGAGCGTGCGCAGGAACGTCGACTTGCCGCAGCCGGAGGGGCCGATGAAGGCCGTCACCGAGCGGGGCTCGACCGTCATCGAGATGTCCTCGATCGCCTTGTGGGAGCCGTAGTACGCGGTGAGTCCGCTGACGTCGATTCGCTTGGCCATGACTACTTCACTTCCAGATCAGTCGCTGGGGGGTCGTCGCGTCAGCGACCGGTCTTCGGGGCCTTCCAGCGGGCGATGCCGCGGGCCACCAGGTTCAGGATCATCACGAAGGCGATCAGCGTCAGGGACGCCGCCCACGCCCGGTCGTACGCCGCTCCGGCGCCCGCGCTGTTCGCGTACTGCTGGTAGATGTACAGCGGCAGCGACTGCTGGGCCCCTTCGAAGGGGTTGGCGTTGATGAGCGAGTTGCCCCACACCAGGAGCAGCACGGGCGCGGTCTCACCGGCGATACGGGCGATCGCGAGCATGATGCCGGTCGTGATGCCGCCGATGGAAGTCGGCAGGACCACCTTCAGGATGGTCCGCCACTTCGGGATGCCCAGCGCCAGGGACGCCTCGCGCAGCTCGTTCGGGACGAGCTTGAGCATCTCCTCGGTGGAGCGGACGACGACCGGCATCATCAGGATCGCCAGGGCGAGCGAGCCGGCGAAGCCGAAGGGCTGCATGTCGAACATCAGCATGATCGAGAGGATGAACAGACCCGCGACGATCGACGGGATGCCGGTCATGACGTCGACGAAGAACGTGACGGCCTTGGCGAGCTTCCCGCGCCCGTACTCGACGAGGTAGATCGCGGTGAGCACACCGATCGGCGCCGCGATGACGGTCGCCAGACCGACCTGCTCCAGGCTGCCGAGGATGGCGTGGTAGATGCCGCCGCCCGGCTCGGAGTCGGCGACCAGGCCCATCGAGTGGGTCAGGAAGTAGAAGTCGAGGACCTTCACCCCGCGCGAGACCGTCGACCACACCAGGGAGACCAGCGGGACGACGGCGAGCAGGAAGGCGACCCAGACCAGCGCGGTCGCGACCCGGTCCTTGGCCTGCCGGCGGCCCTCCACGCGGGCGGCGACGACGTATGTGCCGAGGACGAACAGGACCCCGGCGATCAGCGCCCACTGGATGCTGCTGTCCAGACCGGCGGCCGCGCTGATGCCGAGCCCGAGAGCCACGGAGCCGACGGCGACGGCGTACGGGGTCCACTTGGGGAGGCTGGCGCCGCGCAGGGTGCTGGGGCCCTTGTCGGTGATGACGGCGTTGCTCATGCGTTGGCCCCCGAGTACTCCTTGCGACGCGCGATGATCATGCGGGCCGCGCCGTTGACCAGCAGGGTGATGACGAACAGGACGAGACCGGAGGCGATCAGCGCGTCCCGGCCCAGCTCGCTGGCCTCACCGAACTTGCTGGCGATGTTCTGGGCGAAGGTGCCGCCGCCCGGGTCGAGCAGGCTGGCCTGGATGTCGAAGGTCGGCGAGAGCACCGTGGCCACGGCCATCGTCTCGCCGAGCGCGCGGCCCAGACCGAGCATCGAGGCCGAGATCACGCCGGAGCGGCCGAAGGGGATCACCGCCATGCGGATGACCTCCCAGCGGGTGGCGCCGAGCGCCAGGGCCGCCTCCTCGTGCATCTGCGGGACCTGGCGGAAGACCTCGCGGCTCACGTTGGTGATGATCGGCAGGATCATGATCGCGAGCAGGATGCCGACGGTGAGCATCGAGCGGGGCGCGCCGCCCTGCCACTCGAAGACGCCGGTCCAGCCGAGGTAGTCGTCGAGCCAGCCGTAGAGGCCGTTCATGTGCGGGACGAGGATCAGGGCGCCCCACAGGCCGTAGACGATGGACGGCACGGCGGCGAGCAGGTCGATCACGTAGGCGATCGGGCCGCTCAGCTTGCGGGGGGCGTAGTGCGTGAGGAACAGCGCGATGGCGACGGCGATCGGGACGGCGATGGCCATCGCGATGACCGAGGAGACCACCGTGCCGAAGACCAGCACCGCGATGCCGAACTTCGGCGGGACGAGCTGGGTGTTCCACTCGAACGCGGTGAAGAAGTTCGCCTCGTCCTTGCTGATCGCGATCGAGGCGCGGTAGGTGAGGAAGCCGGCGATGGCGGCCATGATCACCAGCAGCAGGATGCCCGAGCCCCGGGAGAGGCCGAGGAAGATCCGGTCACCGGGACGGGTCGCGCCACGGGCCGCGCGCTTCTGCTCGGCCTGGGTCGGAGGGGAGGTGGGTGGAGGGGTGTCTGTTATCTGTGTGGTGTCCATCGGGTTCTCCGGTCTGCTGAACCGCACGCGGGGTGCGGCTCCTGGCGGCGGTGCACCGGACGGTGCGGTCCGGCCCTGACCCCCGGGACGGGGTCGGTGACCGGACCGCACACTCAGGTCAGCTCAGGCCCTCGATGGTGGTGCGGACCTTGGCGATGATGTCGGCGGGGATCGGCGCGTAGTCGTTGTCCGCGAGGACCTTCTGGCCGTCCTCGGAGGCGGTGTAGCGCAGGAACGCCTTGGTGGCGGCCAGGGTGTCGGCCTTGTTGCCCTTGTCGCAGACGATCTCGTACGTCACCAGGACCATCGGGTAGGCACCCTCGGCCTTGGTCGCGTAGTTGAGCTGGAGCGCGAGGTCCGAGCCGGTGCCGACGACCTTGGCGTCCGCGATGGCCTTGGAGGCGTTCTCCGTGGTCGGCTCGACCGGGGCGGAGGCGCCGGTGTCGATGCTGACCGGCGTGATGCCGTCCTTGGCGTAGGAGAGCTCGAAGTAGCCGATGGCGCCGTTGGTCTGCTTCACCTGCTGGGCGACACCGGAGGACTGCGCGGCGGACTGGCCGCCCTTGGCCTGCCAGGTCTTGCCGCCCTCGTAGGGCCAGTCGCTCTTGGCGGTGGCGATCAGGTACTTGGTGAAGTTGTCCGTGGTGCCGGAGTCGTCCGAGCGGTGGAACGCCTGGATCTTCAGGCTGGGGAGCTTGACGCCCGGGTTCAGCTTGGCGATCGCCGGGTCGTTCCAGTTGCTGATCTTGGCGTTGAAGATCTTCGCGATGGTGGGCGCGTCCAGCGTGAGCTTGTCGACACCGGAGATGTTGATGCCGAGGGCGATCGGGCCGCCGACCATCGGGAGGTCGATGCCCTGGCCGCCGGAGCAGACCTTCTTGGAGGCCGTGACCTCTTCGGGCTTCAGCGCGGAGTCGGAACCGGCGAAGGCGACCTGGCCGTTGGTGAACGCGGTGACGCCCGCGCCGGAACCGCCGCCCTTGTAGTTGATCTGCACACCGCAGGCCTGCGTGAACTGCTTGACCCAGGCGTCGATCGCGTTCTTCTGCGCGGAGGAGCCGTCGGCGAGGAGCTGACCCTTGGCGTCGTCGCACTTGATGTTGCCGGCGGCCGCGGTGGCGGAGGCGCCGGTGCCGCTGCTGTCGCTCGTGTCGTCGGAGCCGCACGCCGTGAGGGCCAGGGCGCCGGAGACGGCGAGAGCACCGAAGGCGAGGGCCCGCCGGTTCTTGCGCTGAAGCTTCACTTGAGTTCCTTCCGGGAGCCGCCGTCCTGAATCCGGCGGCGTGCGCGAAGTGTGGGAGACACGGATGCGCGTCGAAGGCGCATCTCGCATCGCGTAAGGCCGAAATTAGGCAGATCAGGTGAAGGCGCTTATGGCCGGAAGTGAACGGGGGGTGAACCCCTGCAGAAGGTGCGGTGAGGTCACGGGACGCTTACATCGAGGGCACAGTGTGATTCCGGAACCCACCGGGGAACCCTCATCCCCCCAGTACCGTCTCGTTCCACGGAAGCCGACGAGGCCGACGAAAGGCACGGACACATGGAACGGCGTACGTTCATCGGAGGCGGCGCGGCCGCGGTCGCGGCGATGGCCACGGCGGCCTGCGAAAGCGGCGGCAAGGCCGACGCCACGCAGAGCACCGTCGGCCAGGCCCTTTCCTCCCGTACGCCGGCCGCGGCCGCCGCGAACTGGTCGGCCCTCGCCCGCGACCTGGACGGCCCCCTGCTGCGCCCCGGCGACGCGAACTGGTCGACCGCCCGGCAGCTCTACAACACCCGCTTCGACTCGCTGAAGCCGGCCGCGGTGGCGTACGTGGCGCACGCCGACGACATCCGCACCACGCTCGCCTACGCCCGCGGCCACGGCCTCCGGGTGGCGATCCGCAACGGCGGCCACTCCTACGCCGGCTGGTCCTCGGGAAACAACCGGCTGATCGTCGATGTCTCCGAGCTGAACCGCGTCCGCGCGAGCGGCGGCACCGCCGTGGTCGGCGCCGGCGCCAAGCTGATCGACGTCTACCGGGCGCTCACCGCGAAGGGCGTGACGATCCCCGCGGGCTCCTGCCCGACCGTCGGCGTCTCCGGCCTGACCCTCGGCGGCGGTCACGGCGTGGCCTCCCGGGCCTACGGCCTGACCTGCGACAGCCTCACCCAGGCCACCCTGATCACCGCCGACGGCAAGCAGCTCACCGCGAACGCGACCACCAACAAGGACCTCTTCTGGGCCCTGCGCGGCGCGGGCAACGGCAACTTCGGCGTGGTCACCGAACTGCACTTCAGGACCCACCCGGCCCCGCAGGGCGTGACCGCGTACGCGACCTGGCCGTGGTCCAGGGCCGCCGCCGTGGTGAAGGCCTGGCAGGAGTGGGGCCCCGGCCAGCCCGACGAGATCTGGTCCTCCTGCCATCTGGAGAACGGCGGCTCGCCCTCGGTGGCGGTCGCGGCCTTCTCCCTGGGCACCTACGGCGAACTCCAGAACGCCCTGGACCGCCTGGCCGACAAGGTCGGCTCACCGGCCCGCAGCGTCACCCTGCGGCGGCACTCCTACGAGAGCGCGATGGAGGCGTACGCGGGCTGCTCGTCCTTCTCCACGGACGCCAAGTGCCATCTGCCCGGCTCCACCCCGAACCGCGACCCGCACGGCGCCCTCGGCCGGGAGACCTACGCGGCCCGCTCGGACTTCTTCGACCGCTCGCTGTCCGCGGCCGGCATCCAGACCCTCCTGCGGCAGATCTCGGCGGCCCGCGGCGGCTCGGGCAGCATCGCCCTGACGGCCCTCGGCGGGGCGGTCAACCGCGTCTCGCCCACGGCCACCGCCTTCGTCCACCGCCGCTCCCGCATGCTGGCCCAGTACATAGCGTCCTGGCGGGCGGGCACGGCGGGCACCACGGCCCAGTCGTGGCTGACCGGCGCCCACGACGCGATGAAGCCCTACGCCTCGGGGGCGGCCTACCAGAACTACACGGACCCGACGCTGAAGGACTGGCGGAAGGCGTACTACGGCGACGCGGCGACGAAGCTCGCCAAGGTGAAGAAGGAGTACGACCCGCAGGGCTTCTTCACGTTCCCCCAGGCGCTGTAGCGGTTCGGGCTAGGCGGCGAGGTCCCGCTCGGAGGCGGCGGCCTCCTGCCGGGCCCCGGGGATCACCGGGGCCCCGGACCCGCTCCCTCGCGCGCGGATCAGCCACGCGCCTTTCGGGGAGCGCTCGACCGCCTTCAGCAGGGGCGTGAGGAGAGCCATCGCGAGCGGCGACAGCAACAGGGCCACCGCGGTGCCGAGCGCGAACCCGCCGACGACGTCCGTCGGGTAGTGCACTCCCATGTACACCCGGCAGAAGCCCTCCAGCAGCGCCAGGGCGATGCCGACGAGCCCGAACTTCCGGTTGGCCACGAACAGGGCGACCGCCATCGCCATGGTGATCGTCGCGTGGTCGCTCACGAAGGAGTAGTCGGTCTTTCCGGAGACCAGGACCTCGATGCCCTCATGGGTCCGGAACGGCCGGGGCCGCTCGACGAACCCCCTTATGGGCACGTTCACCAGCACGGCCAGCGCGGCGGCGAGCGGCGCCCACACCAGCGCGGCCACCGAGGAGGCGGCGTCCTCACCGGCACGCCGGCGGCCCACCCACCAGCACCCGAGGATGAGCAGCACCATGCCGAGCAGGATGCCGTACTCCCCGACGTACTCCATGGTCCGGTCGAACCAGTGCGGGGCGTCCTTGGCCAGGCCGTTGATGTCGTACAGCAGGTCGACGTCGGGGTTCGACCCGGATTCGGCGAGAACAGCCATGGTGCTGCGGCCCCTTCGTCGTCTTTCCCGGCGTACCCATGTCCGCTCGGCTACGCCCTCAGGAACGCACGGCTCCCGTTAATACGTTCCACACTCCACTGAATGATCACGCAGACGTTATCGAAGAGAGACACATCGCCGCAGCTCAGGGGGTGGGTTTCACGCTGGGTCACACCGTGGTGGGCAATGCTTTCGCGCCATCCTCGGTGACCCGGGTGGCACCGAAGTACTCAGAAGTGTCGATAGGGTCGAACCGGATCACAGCACCTGTTCTCGGTGCGTCGATCATGTAGCCGCCGCCCACATAAATCCCCACATGGTGGATGGCGCGCGAGTTGCTGAGGTCCTTGGAGAAGAACACCAGGTCTCCCGGCAGCAGTTCACTTCTGGCCGGATGCGGGCCCGCGTTGTACTGGTCGTTGGCCACCCGCGGCAGCGTGATGCCCACGCTCGCGTACGAGGCCTGCGTCAGCCCCGAACAGTCGAAGCGGCCGCCCTGCTGGGCGGTTCCGGTGCCGCCCCACAGATAGGGCGTCCCGAGTTTCTTCTGCGCGTAGTAGATGGCGCCGGCGGCCTGCCGGGAGGGATCGACGCGGGTCGTGGGCGCCGCGAAGCTCTCCTCCAGGGTCGTGATGGTCTTCACGTAGTTCTGGGTCTCCTTGTACGGCGGCACGCCCCCGTACTTGATGACCGCGTAGGCGCCCGCGTTGTAGGAGGCGAGCATGTTCTCGGTGATGTTCCCCGGGACGTCCTTCACGTAGGACGCGAGCGAGCAGTCGTAGGAAGCCGCCGACGGGATCGCGTCGTTGGGGTCCCAGACGTCCTTGTCGCCGTCGCCGTCGCCGTCGACGCCGTGCGTGGCCCAGGTGCCGGGGATGAACTGCGCTATTCCCTGCGCCGCCGCGGCGCTCTGTGCCTTCGGGTTGAAGCCGCTCTCCTGGTAGAGCTGCGCGGCGAGCAGGGCCGGGTTGATGGCGGGGCAGAGATTGCCCCACTTCTGCACGAGGGGCTGGTACGCGGCGGGCACGGCCCCCTTGGCCAGGGCTCTGGTGGCTCCGCCCACCCCGCCCGCGAGGTTGCCCGCGACGACGTAGACCCCCACGACGAGCAGCATCACGAAGCTGAGCCCCGCCCCGAACACGGCGCCCGCAACCAGCCACGCCTTACGCACCGTCAACCGCCCCTCGCCCACTGGGAGTCCGCCCGCGTCAGTCTAGGAGCTTCCCCGAAGGAAACCGGGGTACTCGGCGGGGTCGGCGCAAAGATCAGCGGACGGCGTCACGGTAGAGGGCGGCGGCCTGCGCCCCGAGCACCACGCTGTACGACACGTCGGCCGTCAGCCCGCCCTGCTCGTGCCCGCCCAGCACCCCCACGACCTGCCCGTCCCCGTTCACCCAGGGACTGCCGCTCGTGCCTCCGGTGAGGCCCGGGCACTCGATCCGCTGCTGCGTACGGCTGTGCGCGGTCGGCTTGTTGGTGCAGCCGATCGGCACGTCACGGGAGGAGGGATAGCCGGTGACGGTGACGGCGGTGGCCCCGGTGGCGGTGCCGGTCACGAACTCGTTCCCGCCGACGACGTCCTGCACCTTCCCGTCCACCGCGGCGAAGGCGACGTCACTGTCCTCGTCCTGCCCCTCGGACCACCCGTCGGGCAGGTACCGCCTGCTCACCTTCCAGCGCCCGTACGGCGCCCTGCCGTCCCGGTAGCCGGGCACGAAGACGAGGTCGCCGCTGCCGTCGAGGCAGTGCGCGGCGGTGACGACGAGGTCCCGGTGCGGGCTGCGGACGACGGAGGCGGTGCAGTGGTGCTCCCCGCCCGTGAACAGGGCCCCCACACGGGCGTTCACCGAACTCACGGCGGCGACGGCCGTCACCCCGAAGGGCCCCGCCCCGTCGTCGGCGACCGCCTCGGAGGCCGAGGTGACGGTGAGCAGCACAACGGCGGCATGGAGAGCGAGACGCGGCATACGCTTCACGAAACCCACCCTTCCGCACAAAGGTGAGAACCAGGTCAGGGGCGGCGCGGGGAGGGGGCAAGCCCCGACCCCGGGCCCTGGTCACGCACCGGCCGGGGTGGCCGTGGGCCCGACCGTCCAGTTCCCACACCCACCACCAGACGAACACGAGTTCGCAGAACCTGCACGTCGGGGCACGAACACACGTACGCCCACCCCGCACCCGGACGAGCACGTCGACCAAGTCCGGCGCCGCACTGCCGCCCGCGGCTGGCTCACCCCGCCGCCCGGGCCTCCCCTGGCCCCCCGAACCGGTCCTCCGCCTTCGCGCCCGGGTCAACGGATCCACCTCCCCGCCCACGCACCCGCCACAGCGCCAGCAGCCAAGGCCCGCTGCACTACCCACACACGCCGGGGCGGCCTGCCATCCCCCGCAGCCCACCCGGGCGGCGAGCCCACCCGCCCCCTCCGCACCCGTGGGACTGCCGAGCGCCACGCCCACCACAGCCCCAACAAACCCGCCCGACTACCCGTACGCCCCCTCCCGGCCGCAGCCAAGCCGCCCCCACCGCCCCGAAGACCAGCCGCCCCCACCCCAGAAGCCAGCGCACGCGTCCCGCACTCCCCGGACACCCGGCCCACCCCTCCCCGTATGAATCCCGCCCCCCAGGGCAACCGAGCCTCGACGGCGTTGTCGGGAGGCTGGTGTGTTCGACGGGTTCGAGCTGGCGTGGTGCGAGGGCGACGACGGGGTGCGGCTGCGCGTGCGGCACGGCGGCAGCGGCCCGGCCGTGCTGCTCCTGCACGGTCACCCCCGCACCCACGCCACCTGGCACCGCGTGGCCCCGCTGCTGGCCGCGGCCGGCCACACCGTCGTCTGCCCCGATCTGCGCGGTTACGGCCGCTCCGACAAGCCCGCGACCGACGCGGAACACCGTCCGTACTCCAAGCGCGCCATGGCCGGCGACTGCCTCGCGGTGATGCGCGGGCTCGGGCACGAGCGGTTCGCGGTCGTCGGGCACGACCGGGGCGCGTACGTGGCGACCCGCCTCGCCCTGGACCACCCCGAGGCCGTGACCGCCGTCAGCGTGCTGGACGCGGTCCCCATCGGGGAGGCCCTGCGCCGCTGCGACGCCGGTTTCGCCGCGAGCTGGTGGCACTGGTTCTTCCTCGGCCAGACGGCCAAGCCCGCCGAGCGCGTCATCAACGCCGACCCCGACGCCTGGTACACGGCCACGTCCGAGCAGATGGGCCCCGAGGCGTACGAGGACTTCCGGCAGGCCATCCACGACCCGGCCACCGTGCACGCCATGTGCGAGGACTACCGGGCCGGCCTCGGCGTCGACCGCGAGCACGACGACGCCGACCAGCGGGCCGGCCGCCGCATCAGCAGCCCGCTCCAGATCCTGTGGGCCACGCGTGACGACATGGTGGACCTCTACGGCGACGTCCTGGCCGTCTGGCGCGACTGGGCGACCACCCCTGCGGAGGGCGGCCCGATCGACTCGGGACACCACATGGCCGAGGAGGCACCGGAGGCACTCGCCGGCGCACTGCGCGCGTTCTGGGAGACCGCCGGACACACCACCGGCTGAGCCCGACGCGCACGCGTCACGGACCGGCGCTCAGACCCCGGCCCATGTGTGCACCGCGTGCAGACGGTCAAGCCGTGGCCATCCCCCGCCCATCCGCCCACCATCGATCAGCAATCCCCCAACACCCTTCAGTAAGGCGGAAGTCAGGATTCACCCGCCCGTCTTGTTGTCACGTACTCAACAAGGGGATGGTCGTCGCGGGTCGCCGCCCCCACCGGGAACCTCACCGGTGGTCCCCCCTCCGCAGGCCTCTGTCCACCACTTCCAGGAGGCTGTACGTTGCGTACGTCCACCCCCAACACCCCCCACTCCTCCGCCAGACGGCGCCGGTACGGCTCCGTCGCCGCAGCCACCGGCGCTCTCCTGCTCGCCGGCCTCGGCACCGCCGCGCACGCCGGCGCGGCCACCCCTCACCAGGTGAGCGGCAAGGCCATAGCCGCCGCTGTCGCCAAGGCGCACGTGACGTACGAGAGCGCGTGTGACGCCACCCCGAAGAAGGGCTACGCCGCCTGCAACGCCCTGCGCGTCACCGGCGGCACCACCGCCTTCCAGGAGGAGCAGGCCGCGAAGCGGGGCACGAGTCCCGCGACCGTCTCCCCCAAGGCGTCCTCCGCCACCCCGACCGGCTACGGCCCGAGCGACCTCCGGTCCGCCTACGGCCTGACCTCCGCCTCCGCGAACAACGGCGCCGGCCAGACCGTCGCCATCGTCGACGCCTACGACGACCCCAACGCCGAGGCCGACCTGGCCACGTACCGCTCGTACTACGGCCTGCCCGCCTGCACCACGGCCAACGGCTGCTTCAAGAAGGTCTCCCAGACCGGCTCCACGACCTCCCTCCCCACCGCCAACAGCGGTTGGGCCGGCGAGATCTCGCTCGACCTCGACATGGTCTCCGCCATCGCCCCCAACGCCCACATCGTGCTGGTCGAGGCGAAGTCGTCGAGCATGGCCAACCTGGGCACCGCCGTGAACGAGGCCGTGAAGCTGGGCGCCAAGTTCGTCTCCAACTCCTACGGCGGCTCCGAGTCGTCCTCGGACACCTCCTACGACTCCTCCTACTTCAACCACCCCGGCGTCGCCATCACCGTCTCCGCGGGCGACGAGGGCTACGGCGCCGAGTACCCGGCCGCCTCCAAGTACGTCACCGCCGTCGGCGGCACCAGGCTGTCCGCCTCCGCCACCACCCGCGGCTGGACCGAGAGCGTCTGGCGGACCAGCTCCACCGAGGGCACCGGCTCCGGCTGCTCCGCCTACGACGCCAAGCCGACCTGGCAGACCGACACCGGCTGCACCAAGCGCATGATCGCCGACGTCTCCGCCGTCGCCGACCCGGCCACCGGCGTCTCCGTCTACGACTCCTACGGCGTCGACGGCACCGGCTGGAACACCTACGGCGGCACCAGCGCCTCCGCCCCGATCATCGCGTCGGTGTACGCCCTCGCGGGCACCCCGGCCAGCAGCGACTACCCGGCCAAGTACCCCTACGCGCACACCTCCGCCCTCAACGACGTGACCACCGGCACCAACGGCTCCTGCTCCACGAGCTACTTCTGCACCGCCCGAACGGGCTACGACGGCCCCACCGGCCTCGGTACGCCGGAGGGAGTAACCGCCTTCACCGGCTGACTCTCCGTCAACACACGGGCCGCGGACTCCCTGTCGCGGCCCGTTCGTCGTGCCGGGGGTCCTCCGGGTTAGCCTTCACCCGCAGAACAACGGTGCCAGAAGCGCCGCAGGTCGTAAGAGGGGTCAACGACGGAACCACACACCAGGTTCCGCTCTGGCCTCATTGCCCGGCGTTACCTGCCGTGATACACAGAGTGACCAGACAGTCATTCGTACGAAACCCGCCAACCAATGACGCCAAGTCGACATACGACGGCGGAATTGTCGGCGACAATGAGGCCTGACCTCTGCGCACACGCAGGGGAGACGGAACTACCCACCAGGGGCGGTGACTTACATGCTCTTTGCGGCCGACAAGGGAGACATCAACACCATCATCGGCGGGATCGCTCCGGACTGGGGCCCCTTCGGGGCACTGGGGACCGAGGCGAAGACGATGATCCAGGTCGTCATGGCCGTCGCCATCCTGCTCTGCCTCGGCATCGCCATCTGGGGCGCCGCCAAGCAGCGCATCGGCGCCACCGCCCTGCGGGACACCTTCAGCGCGGAACAGGGCAAGGGCCTGATCATCGCGGGCCTGACCGGCGTCTTCATCATCGGATCGCTGGGCACACTCTTCACCATCGTGTACGGCATGGCCGTATAGCCGCCGCGTCCGGTCGACGCACCTCCGGTCCGGCCGGGCGCGCCCGGTACCCCCTCTACCCCACCCGTCCGCAGTGCCCACCGGCTGAGGTTGCGTTCCCCCGATGTCTCCGATCGCTCCGATGACTCCCATGACTCTGATGCCGAGTCACCACACCGCGCCCGCGCGGGAACCAGCACGGCTACCGTCGTACTCCTACGCGTTTGCCCGCACTTTCCCGCACCACGTCGAGGGGGCGTAAGCGGCATGAGTCTCGGAGACGACCAGGAGGGCTCCGGAGGTTACGGCGGCACCGGCCAGACCCGCACCCATCTGCCGGGCGGCCCCGACGTGTACGGCGGCGCCCGCCGCTCCGGCCGCTCGTCCTCAAGAAGCCTGGTCACCGTGGTCGGCGTCGTCGTCCTCCTGATCGCCGCCATCGCCTTCGCGAACCGCGGAGGAGACGATTCCTCGTCGTCGGCGAAGGGGGCCGGGAGCCGGCCGGACACCGCGGCGACGGCCCCCAGCGGCACCAAGCCGGTGCAGTCCACCCCCGGTGTCATCCCCGCCGGGTACGCGCACGACGCCCAGGGAGCGCAGAGCGCGGCGGCGAACTACGCGGTGGCGCTGGGTTCGGCGGAGATGTTCAGCAAGGCGCAGCGGGACTCGATCCTGCAGACCGTCATCGCTCCCTCGCGGCTCGCGGAATTCAAGTCGACGCTGGACAAGGCCTACACGCAGACGTTGAACAAGAACGTGGGCCTGAACGACGACGGCTCGACTCCCGCGGGCTACACCTTCGTGTCCCGTACCACGCCGATCGGCACCAAGCTCGCCGCGGCCTCCGAGAACAGTGCCACCGTCGAGATCTGGTGCAGCAGCCTCCTCGGTCTGGCCGGTGACGAGTCCACGAACCCGGTGACGAACAGTTGGTTCACCACCACCATGCAGCTCGAGTGGACCGACGGTGGCTGGAAGATCGTGACCCAGTCCCAGAAGGAAGGCCCTGCGCCCGTCCCCGGCGACGACAAGGCCTCGAGCGCTGACGACATGGCACAGGCCGTCCAGGAGTACGGAGGCTTCACTTATGCCCGGTAGCCGGCGCCTCGCACTCAAGATCGCCGCCGTGGTCACCACCGCACAGACCGCCACCGTGCTGCTCGCCACCCGCGCCGCGGCGGCACCCACACCCACGCCGACCCCGACCGGGTCCGACGACAACTGCAGCCTCCTGTCGGGTCAGGCCAAACAGATCTGTGAAGGCGACTCGGGCGGGTCCTCCGGCGGATCCCCCTCCCTGGACCCCACCTCCACCCTCGACCCCATGTCCTCCCTCGCCAAGAGCTGCGCCAAGGCCGCCGCCTGGACCATCGGCAAGCTCAGCGAGGCCGTGAAGGAGACCGCGAACGTCGACTTCACCAACCAGAAGTTCCTCCAGCAGTACGCCGTCGTCTTCGCCGCGTCGACCATCCTCACCCTCCTCCTGTGGCTGCTCGCGGTCGCCAAGCGCGCGGTGCGAGGCGTCCCCCTCACCACCGCCATCAGCGAGGCGATCGGCTTCCTCTGGCTGACCGTGCTCGCGTCCGCCTTCACCCCCCTCATCCTCTACACCGTCGTCTCGGCCACGGACGGCGTCTCCGAGGTCCTCGCGAAGGCCACCGGCGACCAGACCGACACCTTCTTCGGCACCTTCTCCGGCGCCCTGGAGAAGGGCAACGACATCGGCGGCGGCCCGATCATGCTCATCGTCGTGTCCCTCGTGAGCATCCTCGCCGCCGGCGTCCTGTGGCTGGAGCTCGTCATCCGCGCCGCCCTGCTCTACGTCGGCGCCCTCCTCGGCACCGTCGTCTACGCCGGCCTCGTCGACAAGAACCTCTGGGGCCACGTCCGCCGCTGGGCCGGCATCATGATCGCCGTCATCCTGGTCAAACCGGTGATCGTCATCGTCCTCGGCCTCGCCGGCGCGCTCTCCTCCGACGACGGCCCCGACGCCTTCTCCGCCGTCGTCTCCGGCCTCGCCATCATCCTGCTCGCCATCTTCGCCAGCGCGATGATCTACCGTTTCGTCCCCGGCTTCGGCGACGAGATCGCCGGCTCCCGCAGCAACCGCATCATGCAGGGCGCCGAGGGGAAGGCGGCGGCCGTCATCAGCTCGCCCGCGACCCTCGTCGCCCAGGGCATCAAGACCCACAGCTCCCGGGCCGACAACAACGGCCAGGCCTCCGGAGGCTCGGGCTCCCGCCCGAGCAACCCGGCGTCCGGCGGAGTCGCCGCCCACAGCTCGCGCACCCCGAACGGAGGCGGCGGATCTGTCCCCTCCGCCGCTCCCGCTCCCCGCGCGAGCAGTCCGGTGAACACCCCGCACGCCAGCAACACCCGCAACGGCAGCAGCAACAGCACAGGAGGTGACGGGCGTTGACGACCGAGTCCCACGTGTCGCATACGGTCACGCCCCGCCGTACATATCTCATCGGCCGCGCCCGGCCGAACGCGATCGTCGGCCGCAACCGTGAGACCGGCGAGATCGCGCTCATCATCGTGGGCGCGTTCCTCGGCATGATGTGCGGGCTCCTCGTCCCGGTCCTGTCCCTGCGCATCGTCCTGCTGATGGGCTTCCCGCTGCTCGCGCTGGCCGCGGTCTACGTGCCGTACAAGCGCCGCACCTTCTACAAGTGGTTCGAGATCAACCGCAGTTACAAGCGCACCCTGCGCCAGGGCACCACCTACCGCTCCTCCGTGATGGAGGCCGGCACCCACGTCGACGGCCGCGAGGTCGAGGTCGGCCCGCCCCCCGGCATCGGCCGGATCAACTGGCTCGCCGCCCCGTTCGGGCCCGACGAGATCGCCGTACTGCTGCACGCGGACCGCCGTACCGTCACCGCCGCCATCGAGATCGAGGGCCCCGGTGTCGGTCTGCGCGACTCCGAGGACCAGGAAGCGCTCGTCGACCGCTTCGGCACCCTCCTCAAGCACGTGGCCAACGGCGACGGCTTCGTCACCCGCCTCCAGATGCTCGCCCGCACCCTCCCAGCCGACCCCGACGCCCACGCCAAGGACGTCGCGATGCGCGGGGACGACAAGGCCCTGCCGTGGCTGCAGACGTCGTACGACCAACTGCAGTCGATGGTGTCGACCAGCAGCGAGCAGCACCGCGCCTACCTCGTCGCCTGTATGCACTACACCCGTGAACTGGCTGCCGAGGCCCACGCGATGGCACGGGCCGCCCGCCCGCAGAACGGCCGCAGGCTGGACAAGGACGCGGGTCTCGCCGTCGTCATGGCGCGCGAGCTGACCGACATCTGCTCCCGCCTCCAGGAGGCCGACATCCGGGTGCGCCAGCCCCTCGGCCAGGGCCGGCTGGCCTCGCTGATCCACTCCATGTACGACCCAGACCACCCCATCGACCACATCCAGGCGATGACCAAGCGCAACGCCTGGCCGGCCGAACTCGACGCCATGGAACCGACGTTCCTCCAGGCGAAGACCCGGGAGTCCTCCACCCGCGCGCCCTGGTGCCACGCCACGGCCTGGGTGAAGGAGTGGCCGATGACCCCCGTCGGCGTCAACTTCCTGGCGCCGCTGCTCGTCCACACCCCGGACGTCATCCGCACGGTCGCCGTCACGATGGACCTCGAACCCACCGAGATCGCCATCGAGCGCATGCTGACCGAGAAGACCAACGACGAGGCGGAAGCGTCCCGCGCGGCCAAGATGAACCGCACGATCGACCCCCGCGACGTGGCCGCCCACTCCCGTCTCGACCAGCGCGGCGAGGACCTCGCGAGCGGCGCGGCCGGCGTCAACCTGGTCGGCTACATCACCGTCTCCTCCCGGTCCCCCGAGGCCCTGGCCCGCGACAAGCGGACCATCCGGGCCTCGGCCGGAAAGTCGTACCTGAAGCTGGAGTGGTGCGACCGCGAGCACCATCGCGCCTTCGTGAACACGCTTCCGTTCGCCACCGGCATTCGAAGGTAGGGGCAAAAAGCATGCGGGATCCGCTGTCCGTCCTCTCCGACGCCTTCACGTCCTTCCTCTTCGGAAAGGTCGAGACGACCCGCCTGCCGGTCCGCACCTCCACCGGCCAGGCACAGGCGGTCTACCTTCCGACCGCGGCGCCGGGTCTCGGCGACTCGGGCGTGATCATCGGCCGTGAGGTGTACTCCGGCAAGGGCTACATCTACGACCCGTTCCAGCTCTACGGCCAGCAGCTCCCGGCACCGCACTGGCTGGTCCTGGGCGAGTCCGGGAACGGCAAGTCCGCGCTCGAGAAGACCTATGTGCTGCGTCAGTTGCGCTTCCGCGACCGCCAAGTGGTCGTCCTGGACGCCCAGGGCGAGGACGGCGTCGGCGAATGGAACCTCATCGCGCAGGAGTTGGGGATAACCCCCATCCGTCTGGACCCCACGGCCGCCCTGGACATGGGGATCCGCCTCAACCCGCTCGACCCGGCGATCACGACGACCGGTCAGCTCGCCCTGCTGCGGACCATCATCGAGGTCGCGATGGGCCACGGCCTCGACGAACGCTCCGGCTTCGCCCTGAAGGTCGCGCACGCCTACGTCAACGAGACGATCGTCGAACGCCAGCCGATCCTCACGGACATCGTGGAGCAGCTACGGCACCCGGAGCCCGAGTCGGCCGAGGCGATGAACGTCGACATAGAGGACGTCCGCGCGTGGGGCCTCGACGTCGCCCTGGTCCTGGACCGCCTGGTCGACGGTGACCTGCGGGGCATGTTCGACGGCCCGACCACGGTCGGCATCGATCTCGACGCGCCGCTGATCGTCTTCGATTTGTCCCACATCGACCGCAACTCCATCGCCATGCCCATCCTGATGGCGATCGTCGGAGTCTGGCTGGAACACACCTGGATCCGCCCCGACCGGAAGAAGCGCATCTTCCTCGTCGAGGAGGCCTGGCACATCATCAACAGCCCGTTCGTGGCCCAGCTCTTCCAGCGCCTGCTGAAGTTCGGCCGCCGGCTCGGCCTGTCCTTCGTGGCGGTGGTCCACCACCTGTCCGACGTGGTGGACGGAGCGGCGGCCAAGGAGGCCGCGGCGATCCTCAAGATGGCCTCGACCAGGACGATCTACGCCCAGAAGGCCGACGAGGCACGGGCGACGGGCCGCGTCCTCGGCCTGCCGCGCTGGGCCGTGGAGATCATCCCGTCCCTCACCCCCGGCATCGCCGTCTGGGACGTCAACGGCAATGTCCAGGTGGTCAAGCACCTGGTCACCGAGACCGAACGCCCCCTGGTCTTCACCGACCGCGCGATGACGGAGTCCTCCAGCGACCTCACCGACGACGCCCTGCGCGCCGCGGAGTTGGAGGCGGAGGAGCGGGCGGCGGCTTTCGTCGAGCAGCACATGGGCGACTCCGAGTCGACGGTGGCGTAGGAGGGGCGAGCTGTGGTGAGACCGGACGACCACCGGCAGGGCGGTCAGGGAGGCCAGGGAGGCGTCCCGGACGGCCTGTTGGTCGGCATACTCGCCTTCCTCCTCGGCACGACCCTGCTGGTCTGGACGGCGACGGGCCTCGCGGGCCTGTTCGCCCACGGCGGCTGGCCCGAGGGCGTCACCTTCACCCACACGCCCCTCGCCATGCGCCACCTCGTCGGCCACCCCCAGGACATCCCCGGCGCCTGGCCCGACACCCCCGCCGGCCAACTCTCCGGCTACGGCCTGGTGTGGGGCCTGTTCATCGGCGAGCTGCTGATCCTGATCGTCCTGACGATCTTCGTGATGGGCACCCTGGCCCGCTGGCGCGCGGTCCGCGCGAGGACGAGAGCGGAGAAACTGGCGGCCCGGGCACGACAGCCCCACGAGGTACCGGCCCAGAGACCGGCACCGGAACGGGAACCTGCGCAAACTGTTCCCACCCCACAGACACCGTCTCCAACACAGCCACTGCCCCCGCACTCGCCGCAGTCGCCGCAGTCGCCGCAGCCACTCTCCATGGCCAAGCCGCAGCCGCCGACGGTGGCCGTCCCCCACGAGGGCCACCCGCAGGCACCCATGAATGGTGCACGCGTGGGCGGGTGGGAAACACAACGCGCCGAAGGCGCGCTCCTCTACGCCCCCAGGGAAACCCGCCACTCAACCGCAACCCAGCACATCAGGGACGCGGAAGGCCCCGCTCTCGTCGTCACCTCGAACCCCACCGTCTGGCAGGACACCAAGGACGCCCGAGCCAAACTGGGCCCGGTCCACGTCTACGACCCCGCCCACCTCTGCGACACCCCGGCCCGCCTCCACTGGTCCCCCACCACCGGCTGCGAGACCAAGGAGACGGCGAAGGCGAGAGCACAGGCCCTGCTCGCCCCCGTCCGCCCCACCGCGAGGATCGACCAGGCCGTGGCCGACGTGGCCGAGACCCTCCTGCGCAGCTACCTCCACGCGGCGGCCGTCGACTCCCGCACCATCCGCCACGTCCACCGCTGGTGCCAGGGCACCGGGGTCCAGGACGCCGTGAAGACCCTCCGCACCCACCCGAAAGCCGCCCCCGGCTCGGCCGGCGAACTCGAGGCCGCCCTCACCGCGCACCCCGAACGCCGGGACATCGCCCAGGAGTTGATCGGCAGGGCCCTCTCCGCCCTCTTCACGGTCAATATCCGCGAGGCATGCACTCCCAACCGAAATGATGCCCTCGCCTTGGATTCCTTCGTCGACGAAGGGGGCACGCTTTATGTGGTCGGTGAATCCATCGAGGACCCCAGGACCAGTCCGGGCGCGATGCCCCTCCTGACGGCCCTCGTCTCAAGCGTGGTCGAGCGTGGCCGGCGCATGGCCGAACGGTCATCCTCCGGTCGCCTCGACCCACCACTGACCCTCGTCCTCGACGACGTCGCGGCCGTGGCGCCCCTCCCCCAGTTGCCTGATCTGCTGGCCGCCGGAGCGGACCGCGGGCTGCCGACCCTGGCCCTGCTCCGCTCCCGCGAACAGGCCCGCACCCGCTGGCCGGACGCGAACCTGCCGGCGTAGAGCACTTCTTGGCGCAGGGCACTCACCGGCGTAAGGACCCTCTCGGCGTAAGGCACTCACCGGCGCAAGGCCCCTCCCGGCGCAAGGCTCAGAGATCGTGCGCGGCCCAGTCGACGACCGGCGCATAACCGAGCCGCCGGTACAGGGCGTTGCTGGTGGGGTTGGCCGCGTCCGTGAAGAGCACGACATGCTCGGCGCCCGCCGCCAGCGCGGCCCGGCTCACCTCGACGGTCACGGCACCCGCGTACCCCCGGCCCCGCAGCCGGGCCGGCGTGTACACGGGGTCCACCTGCACCAGCCCCGCGACCGCCGGATTCGCGCCCGCCATGGAGACGGGCGTGCCGTCCGGGGTCTCCCAGAACATGTAGCTCTTGTCCGCGAAACGGGTGCCGGCCCAGGTGCCGGCGTCGATGGTGACGGCCTCCCCCACGTCCGCCGCGAACCCCCGGCACAGGTCCATGAGTTGCTCGTGGTCCCGCTCCCCCACGGGCCGCCCCCGCCCCGCCGGGAACTGCTCCGGCGGCACGAGCGTGCCGAGCCGGTGCAGATGGAGCCGGACCCGTACCCGCGAAGTGGCTCCCGTGTGCCGCTGCCACGCCTCGGCGAAGACGGCGGCGGTCGCCTCGTCCGCGCTGATCGAGGGCACGGAGTGGCCGAGCGCCACCAGCTTGGCGGCGAGCGCGTCGGCCTGCTCGGCGGTGAGCGGAGTCAGCCCCAGACCGCGTCGCGGCGACAGCCGGTAGAAGACGGCGTGCACCTCGCCCGCCCGCTCCAGCACACCGAAGACGGCGTCCTCGGCGCCGTACACGGCCGCCCCGCGGGCGCGAAGCCGTGCGGTCCACGTCAGCGGCATGATGTGCGCGACGGGGCGCGAGCGCAGGAACTCCGCGGCCCGGGCGAGAAATTCGTCGAGGTCCTCGGTGAGGTACCAGTCGTCTGAGCGCATGCCCCATGCTTCCCGAACCCGTGCCGCATGACCCCTAACGATCGGCACAGGGGGTCAGACCCGCTCCAGCGCGAACTCCAGCTCGGACTCGCCGGCAGCAGCCGTCAGCGGCACGACGACACCCGTGGGCTCGAAGCCCACCTTGCGGTAGAACCGCTGGGCCCGCCCGTTGTCCTCGTGCACGATCAGCCGCACCCGCTCGGCCCCGTGCGCCCACGCCCACTCCACGGCCGCGTCGAACAGCACGTCGGTGAGCCCGCTCCCGCGCTCCTCGGGCCGTACGAACACCCCGACGAGGTGCCCCTGCTTCCGCTCGACCGGGAACCCGGCCCAGTCGGTGGTGCCGGGCTCCTCCAGCAATACGGTCACCGTCCCGACCCACCGCCCGTCCGGCGCCTCGGCGATGACCGTCTGGGCCCGGTCGGCCCCTTCGGCTCCCTTGGCCGTGCGCTCCCGCCAGTAGGAGTCGGGCCGTGCGACGGCCTCCTCGTAGGTCTCCAGGAAGGCGAGGGGCGCGACCGGGTCCCGCAGTGCCGCGAGCCGCAGCTCCTTCGCGGCGGGCCACTCGTCGGCGCGGACGGACCGGATCACGTAGCTCATGCGGGCCACAGTAGTACCCGGGTACTACCCGCCTCACCTGGAATACTGCCCGCGGTCCGACGCCCGCGGCCCCCGCCCGCACGAGCATCGAAGCATGATTACGGCACAGGACCTCACCAAGCGCTACGGCGACAGGACCGCGGTCGCCGACCTCTCCTTCACGGTCCGCCCGGGCACCGTCACCGGCTTCCTCGGCCCGAACGGCGCCGGCAAGTCCACCACCATGCGCCTGATCCTCGGCCTCGACACCCCGACCCGGGGCCACGCCACCGTCGGCGGCCGCGCCTACGCCGCCCACCCCGCGCCCCTCACGGAGGTCGGCGCCCTCCTGGAGGCCCGCTCGGTCCACCCCGGCCGTACCGCCCACCACCACCTGCGCGCCCTGGCCCACACCCACGGCATCTCCCGCGCCCGCGTCGACCAGGTCCTGGACCTCACCGGCCTGACCGAGGTAGCCCACCGCAGGGTCAAGGGCTTCTCCCTCGGCATGGGCCAACGCCTGGGCCTCGCGGCCGCGTTGCTCGGCGACCCGGCCGTCCTCGTCCTCGACGAACCGGTCAACGGCCTCGACCCCGAGGGCGTCCTGTGGATCCGCAACCTCCTCAAGTCCCTTGCCGCGGAGGGCCGTACGGTCCTCGTCTCCTCCCACCTGATGAGCGAGACGGCCCTCACCGCCGACCACCTGGTCATCATCGGCCGCGGCCGTCTCCTCGCCGACACCACGGTCGACGACTTCGTACGCCGGTCCGGCGCCGGCACGGTCAAGGTCGTCACCCCGGAGGCCACCACCCTCGTACGCCTGCTCGCCGCCCCCGGAGTCGAGGCCGTCCCGACCGCCCCGGAGGCCCTGGAGGTCCGCGGCACCGACGCCCGCCACATCGGCCGCACCGCGGCGGCCCACGCGATCCCCCTCTACGAACTCACCCCCAACCAGGTCTCCCTGGAGGAGGCCTTCATGGAACTCACCCACGACTCGGTCGAGTTCACGACCCCCTCGGAAGGAGCGCCGGCATGACCGCCACCACGCTGCCCTACCGGGTCACCCCGGCCCGAGTCCTGCGCTCGGAGTGGCACAAGCTCTGGACGCTGCGCTCCACCTGGATCACCCTCGTCGCCACCGGCGCCCTCACCGTCGCCATGGGCGTGGGCATCAGCGCCGCCTACGACCGGGGCGACGGCAGCCACCTGGACACGGTCGTCCTCGTCCTCCTGGGCACCCAGTTCGCCCAGGTCAACCTGGGGGTGCTGGGCATCCTCTGCACGGCCGGCGAGTACGCGACCGGCCAGATCCGCGCCACTGTGACAGCGGTCCCCACCCGGCTGCCCGTCCTGTGGTCCAAGGCCGCGGTCCTCGCCACGGTCGCCTTCGTCCTCAGCCTGTGGACGAACCTGCTCACCTTCCCGCTCGCCCAGTCCTTCCTCGCCGGCACCGAGCACGAGGCCGCCCTCGGCGACCCGGGCGTCCTGCGCGCCCTCACCGGCAACGCGGCCGGCCTCGCCCTCCTCACCGTCCTGGCCCTGGCCCTCGGCGCCGTGGCCCGCTCGGTCCCGATCGCGACGGGCGCGTTCATCGGCCTCGTCATGATCCTCCCGGAGGTGCTGGCCATGCTGCCGTACACCTTCGTCGACGAAGCCGTCCGCCACTTCCCGGGCCGCGCCCTGGAGACCCTCACCACCGCGGACACGACATCAGCGGGCAGCGCCCTGCTGGACCTGTCCCTGTGGGCGGCGGCCTCGCTGGCGGCGGCCGCGGTGGCCCTGAAGCGACGGGACGTCTGACGGATGACGGCCGGAGCCCTCACCATGGACCCCGTGACGGAAGAGCGGACGCCACGGACGACGGAGCCCCTGACCGACCACGTCCAGCGCGTCACCAGGCGGGTGCGCGCCCTCGACCGCCGCCACCCGCTCCTGTGGGACCTGCACCTGACCGGCTTCTGGGTGACGGCGGCCCTCATCGACTACTTCGGCAATGGCTGGCGCAACATCGCCCGCGAGACCGACCTCCCCGGCGGCCTGGTCCTCGCGCTCAGCCTCTGCCTGTCCGTCCCGCTCCTGTGGCGCCGCAGCCACCCCCGCACCGTCCTCCTCGCGCTCGCCCCCTTCGCCCTGGTCAACGCCTGGACCGGGGCCGCGCTCCAGGCGGCCCTGCTCCAGATGCTGGTCGTCTTCCACATCGCCCTGCGCCGCCCCCACCGCTCCCTCTGGTGGGCCCTGGCCGTCTACCTCGTCCCGGTCACCGTGATCGCCGTACGCCACCCCGAGGGTGGCATGGACCAGGAGCTCGTCCCGGCCCTGCTGTCCTTCGTCTCGGCAGCGGCCATCGGCATGACGGTCCGCACCCGCCGCAACTACACCGAGGCCCTGGAGGACCGCGCCCACCGCCTGGAGATCGAACGCGACCAGCAGGCCCGCCTCTCCGCCGCCGCCGAACGCGCCCGCATAGCCCGCGAGATGCACGACATCATCGGCCACAACCTCTCCGTCATCACGGGCCTGGCCGACGGCGGCCGCTACGCCGCCCGCAAGTCCCCCGACCGCGCGGCCGAAGCCCTCACCGCCATCTCCACCACCAGCCGCCAGGCCCTCACCGAACTCCGCCGTCTCCTGGACGTCCTGCGCGAAGAGGAACAGGAGGCCGCGCTGACCCCCCAGCCCGCCCTCTCCGACCTCGACCACCTCATCGAGGGCGTCCGCAGCGCCGGCCTCCCCGTCCGCACCACGGTCCACGGCACCCCGACCCTCCCCCCGGGCCGCCAGCTCACCGTCTACCGAGTCGTCCAGGAAGCCCTCACCAACACCCTCAAACACGCGGGCCCCGGAGCCACTTCGACCATCGAGATGTCCTACGACGAGGGCGGCGCCGTCACCGTCACGGTCACCGACACCGGCCGCGGAGGCACCCCGAACGGCACCGCCGGCCGGGGACTTCCCGGCATGCGCGAACGAACTGCCCTGTACGGCGGCACACTTGAGGCCGGTCCCCGCCCGCACCCCGAGCGGGGCTGGCGCGTCTGTCTCCACCTCCCGGAGGAAACCCCGCAGTGACCACCGTCCTGATCGCCGACGACCAGCCCCTCCAACGCCTCGGCTTCCGCATGCTGCTGGAGAGCCAGGACGACCTGACGATCCTCGGTGAGGCGGCCAACGGCACGGAAGCGGTCCGCATGACGGCCGAGCTGCACCCCGACGTGGTGCTGATGGACGTCCGGATGCCCGGCCTGGACGGCATCGAGGCCACCCGCCGGATCATCGCCACCGGAGACCGCACCCGCGTCCTCATCCTCACGACCTTCGACCTCGACGAGTACGCCTACGCCGGCCTCCGCGCCGGAGCCTCGGGCTTCCTGGTCAAGGACGCCCAGCCGGAGGACCTCCTGTCCGGCATCCGCGCGGTCGCGACCGGCGACGCGGTGGTGGCCCCGAGCCTCACCCGCCGCCTCCTGGACGCCTACGCACACCATCTGCCGACCGGAACCCAGGCGGCAGCAGAACCGGACGACCCGCGCCTCGCGCCCCTCACCGAACGGGAACGCGAAATCCTCACGGTCATCGGCAAGGGCTGGACGAACACCGAGATAGCCACCCGTCTCCACCTGGCGGAATCGACCGTGAAAACCCATGTGGGCCGCGTCCTCGCCAAGACGGGCTCGCGAGACCGCATCCAGGCGGTGATCCTGGCGTACGAAACAAAGCTGGTGAAATAGAAAAACCCCCGTGCCGAATGGCACGGGGGTTTTCTCAAAATTTGTTCGGCGGTGTCCTACTCTCCCACAGGGTCCCCCCTGCAGTACCATCGGCGCTGTAAGGCTTAGCTTCCGGGTTCGGAATGTAACCGGGCGTTT
>NZ_JBVJPC010000017.1:0-107460 GCF_055582845.1 Streptomyces sp. NPDC107471
AACGGCTCGATCACCGCCCACGACTCATCAGTCAGCTCATGACGACGCACCACGAACAGACCAACGACACGGGCACTTTGCGGACACGACCTAGGACCAGTGAAGGTCAGAGGCACTGTCGTTTTCCTACATGGGGCCAAACCGCGCGCGGGGATTGGTCCAGGGGCACAAAATAGGGGCAAGACGCGGCTGCTCCCGCGCGGGCGGGGATGCCCCCACCCAGGCCGCACCCTGTCACGACGCGCTCGCACTCACCGTCGGCCTTACCCGCCAGACGGCCCCCGGCGTCCCGGCGCCCCCGCACGAAGTCCGTCCATGACGATGTCCAGCAGGCGTGTCGCCTGTGGCTGCCAGTTGTCGTGTGGGGCGAGTTGCCACAGGCCGGCGATGGCCAGCATGAAGTCGTCGGCCGTGATGCCGGGACGGATCGTGCCGGCCTCCTCGCAGGCGTGGAGCAGGAGGTCGGCAGCGTCGGTCACCGGGGTGTGGCCCGGTTTCGCCGCCTTTCCGGACGAGGTGCTCAGGGCCTGGCGGATCGCCTCCGCCAGGCCGGCCTTGGTCATCGCGAACCGGGCGAGGTGGTCCATCCACGCCCGCAGCGCGCGGTCGGGTTCCATGGTCTCCAGCAGCTCGGACGCGCTGTCGGCGATCTGTTGTACTCCGTGGCGGTAGAGCTCGAGGACGAGCGTCTCGCGGTTGGGGAAGTTCCGGTAGAACGTGCCCTGGCCGACGCCCGCCTTCTTGGCGATCGTGCTCAGCGGGGTGTCGGCGGCCCGGGAGAGCTCGATGAGGGCCACTTCCAGGATGCGTTCGCGGTTGCGTTGCGCGTCCGAGCGCAGGTGCGGATCGTTCCTGTGCCGCACTCGTCCTCCTCGCCGGCTTGTGTCCGAAAGCGGTCCTTGAGAACCGGACAGGTGTCCACTACGTTCGACCGGTAGCGGACAACTGTCCGCTTGAGCTCACTCTAGCGTCGGACTGACGCCCCGACGTGTCCGGGACACGTGAAAGAAGGCTGAACATGGCCCCAGCCCCCTCGTCAACGTCCAGCGACATCACCCTGAACATCAACGGCGAGAAGCACAGTCTGCCCGTCGACCACCGCACCACCCTGCTCGACGCCCTGCGCGAGCGCCTCGACCTGACCGGTACCAAGAAGGGCTGCGACCAGGGGCAGTGCGGCGCCTGCACGGTACTGCTCGACGGACGCCGGGCGGTGTCCTGTCTGCAACTCGCCGTGGCCGCCGACGGACGCGAGATCACCACTGTCGAGGGCCTGGCCGAGGGCGACCGACTGCACCCGGTGCAGCAGGCGTTCCTCGACCTGGACGGCTACCAGTGCGGCTACTGCACCCCCGGCCAGATCTGCTCGGCGATCGCGGTCATCGAGGAACACGCGGCCGGCTGGCCCAGTGCCGTCACCGACGACGTCCGCCCCGAGGCCGGACCGCCACCCCTGAGCGCCGAGGAGATCCGGGAACGGATGAGCGGGAACCTGTGCCGCTGCGGCGCGTACGTGTCGATCGTCCAGGCCGTGGCCCAGGCGGCGGAAGCGAAAGCCAAGGAGGCGGCGGCGTGAGGGAGTTCGCATACGACCGGGCCCTCGACGTCTCCGGGGCCCTGGCCCTGCTGGACGCCGACCCCGACGCCCGCTTCCTCGGCGGCGGCACCAACCTCGTCGACCTGATGAAGTCGGGCGTCGAGCGGCCCACCCGCCTGGTCGACGTCCGCGAACTGCCCCTGGACGGCATAGAGGTGACGGCGGACAGCGGTCTGCGCATCGGCGCCACCGTCACCAACAGCGACCTCGCCGCCCACCCCGAAGTCCGCCGCCGCTACCCGGCGTTGGCACAGGCGGTACTGGCCGGCGCCTCCGGCCAGCTCCGCAACATGGCCACCGTCGGAGGCAACCTGCTCCAGCGCACCCGCTGCGGCTACTTCACCGACGTGACCAAGCCCTGCAACAAGCGTGTGCCCGGCAGCGGTTGCCCCGCGATCGAGGGCGAGCACCACAACCACGCCATCCTCGGTGCCTCCGAGCACTGCGTGGCCATCCACCCCTCGGACATGGGCGTCGCGCTGACCGCCTTCGACGCGGTCGTGTCGTACGAGACCGCCGACGGCCCCGGCGCACTGCCCCTCGCCGACTTCTACCTCCCGGTCGGTGACACCCCGCACCGCGAGACCGCCCTGCCGCCAGGCGCGCTGATCACCGGCGTCACCCTGCCGCCCGCTCCGGTGGCCGCCCGATCCCGCTACCGCAAGGTGCGCGAGCGGGCCTCGTACGCCTTCGCCATCGGCTCCGTCGCCGCCGCGCTCGACGTCCGGGACGGCGTCGTACACGACGTACGCCTCGCCTTCGGGGCGGTCGCATCCCGGCCGTGGCGGGCGACGGCGGCCGAACGCGTCCTCACCGGAGCGTCTGCCGACGCCGAGACCTTCGCCGCCGCCGCGGACGCCGAACTCGCCGCGGCGAAACCGCTGCCGCACAACGCCTACAAGGTGACCCTCATGCGCAACCTCGTCGTGGCCGTGCTGACCGAACTGACCGAGGAGGCCGCCCGATGACCACCACCCCCACGGCACGCAAGAACGCCGTCGGCACCGCGCACACCCGCGTGGAGGGCCGCGACAAGGTCACCGGGGCCGCCCGCTACGCCGGTGAGATCCCGTTCGCCGACCTCGCGTACGGCTGGCTGGTGCTGTCCACGGTCACCCGCGGCCGCATCCGCTCCATCGACACCGCCGACGTCCTCGCCATGCCCGGCGTCCTTGCCGTTCTGCACCACGGCAACGCCCCGCGCGTCGAGACGGGCTACGTTGGCATGCTGGGCGTTCCGGACCCGACCGCGGCCGTTTTCCAGCACGACCGGGTGCCGCACGCCGGCTGGCCGGTGGCGCTGGTCGTCGCCGACACCTCCGAACGGGCCCGGGAGGCCGCCGAAGCGCTGGTCGTGCACTACGAACAGGAGCCGCACGACGTCGACTTCACCGGCGATCACCCCGACGCGTACGCGCTCGACAGCCATGGGCCGGCGGTGATCGAGAACGGCGACCTGGAGGCCGAACTCGCCGCTTCCACAGTGGTCGTGGACGCCGAGTACACCACCCCCGAAGAGCACCACACCATGATGGAACCGCACGCGGCGACCGCCCGCTGGGACGGCGGCCGTCTCGAGGTCGTCGACTCCAACCAGGGCACCTTCTGGGTCGCGAGCGAACTCGCGCAGATGTTCTCGCTCGACCCGTCCGCTGTCCGGGTGCGCTCCGAGCACGTCGGCGGCGGCTTCGGCAGCAAGGGCATCCGCGCACACCAGGTGGCCGCCGTCATGGCCGCGACCGAGCTGCAGCGCCCGGTCCGCGTGGTCATGACCCGGCGTCAGATGTTCTCCCTCACCGGCTACCGCAGCCCCACCCGGCAGCGCCTGCGGCTCGGCGCCGATGCCGACGGCCGGCTGCGCGCGCTGGAGCACCGTTCCCTCAGCGCCACCTCCACCGTGCACGAGTTCATCGAATCGGCCGCCGGTCCCGCCCGGACCATGTACGGCGCCGACGCCCATCACACCGCCAACCGGCTCGTCCGCCTCGACGTGCCGACCCCGACGTACATGCGCGCGCCGGGCGAGGCACCGGGATCGTTCGCGCTGGAGTCGGCGATCGACGAACTCGCCGACAAGTGCGGTCTCGACCCGATCGAACTGCGCGCCCGCAACGACCCCGCGGCGGGCCCGGTGTCCGGGCTGCCGTTCAGCGGACGCAACCTGATCGGCTGTTTCCGGGAAGGCGCCCGCAGGTTCGGCTGGGCCGACCGTGACCCGCGTCCCGGCCTGCGCCGCGAGGGACGCTGGCTGCTCGGCACCGGCACGGCGGCCGCATCCTTCCCGGCGGGTGCCGGCCCGTCCACCGCGGCCGTGACGGCGGAGGCGGACGGCACCTTCACCGTGGGGGTCAACGCCGCCGACATCGGCACCGGCGCCCGGACCGCACTCACCCTGATCGCCGCCGACGCCCTTCAGACCGAGACGGAACGCGTCCGGGTGCGCATCGGCGACAGCGACCTCGGCCCCGCGTTCATCGCCGGCGGCTCCATGGGCACCCGCTCCTGGGCATGGGCGGTCATGGCCGCCGCACAGGAGCTGCGGGAGAGGCTCGCCCTCGGCGCCGACATCCCGCCGGAGGGGATCACCGTACGGTCCGACACCACGGAGGCCCTCGGCGCCCTCGCCAGGACGGAACGGCACTCCTTCGGCGCCCAGTTCGCCGAGGTCGCCGTCGACCCCGCCACCGGTGAGGTCCGGGTGCGCCGCATGCTCGGCATCTTCGCGGCCGGCCGGATCGTCAACCCGCTCACCGCCCGCAACCAGTTCGTCGGCGGCATGACCTGGGGCATCTCCATGGCCCTGCACGAGGAGGCGGTCCGCGACCGTACCCTGGGCAGCCACTACGGCGCCGACCTCGCCGGCTACCACGTCGCCTCCCACGCCGACGTTCCGGCCATCGAGGCGGACTGGATCGACGACCCGGACCCCGACGACCCGGTCGGCATCAAGGGCATCGGCGAGATCGGCACCGTGGGCGCCGCCGCGGCCATCGCCAACGCGGTCTGGCACGCGACCGGCGTACGCCACCGGGACCTGCCGATCCGCCCCGACCGCGTCCTGACGGCAGGCGTCCGTGCTTGACCTCGCCGAGGACCTGCACCGCTGGATGGAGGAGGGCCGCGCGTTCGCCGTCGCCACCGTCGTGGCGGTCGGCGGCAGCGCCCCGCGCGGCCCCGGCGCCGCCCTCGCCGTCGACAGCGAGGGCACGGTGATCGGCTCCGTGTCCGGCGGCTGCGTGGAGGGAGCGGTGTACGACCTCTGCGTCCAGGCGCTCGAGCACGGCGAGTCGGTTCTCGAACGGTTCGGGTACAGCGACGAGGACGCCTTCGCGGTCGGTCTGACCTGCGGCGGGATCATCGACATCATGGTCACTCCGGTCGGCACGGACGCGCCTGGGAGGGCGGTGCTGCGGTCGGCCCTGTCGGCTGCCGTCCGGAACGAGCCGGCAGCCCTCGCCCGGGTCGTACGCGGCCCCGCCGATCTTCTCGGCAGGGCCCTGCTGGTGCGGCCGGGCGAAGCGGTGGGGGAGCCGTCCCGGCCGTCCCGGGCGAGCTCGTACGAAGGCGGACTCGGCGGACACAGGGAACTGGACCGTACGGCGGCCGGTGAGGCCCGCGCCATGCTGGACGCCGGCCGCACCGGCACGGTCGAGCTGTCGGCGGACGGCTCGCGCTGTCCCGGCGGACTGACCCTGCTCGTCGAGTCCAGCGTGCCTCCGCCCCGCCTGATCGTCTTCGGGGCGATCGACTTCGCCGCGGCACTCGTACGGGTGGGCAAGTTCCTCGGCTACCACGTCACCGTGTGCGATGCCCGCCCCGTCTTCGCCACCACGACCCGCTTCCCCGAGGCCGACGCGGTCGTCGTCGACTGGCCGCACCGCTATCTGCGCCGCACCGCGACCGACGCGCGCACGGTGCTGTGCGTGCTCACCCACGACGCCAAGTTCGACGTGCCCCTGCTGGAAGCGGCCCTGCGGATGCCGGCCGCGTTCGTCGGCGCACTGGGCTCCCGGCGTACGCACGCCGACCGGGAAAGGCGGCTGCGGGAAGCGGGCCTGACCGACGGGGAGTTGGCCCGGCTGAGGTCGCCGATCGGCCTCGATCTCGGTGCCCGCACACCCGAGGAGACGGCCCTGTCCATCGCGGCGGAGATCATCGCCGCCCAACGGGGCGGAACGGGGGCGCCCTTGACCGGGTCGGGCAGACCCATCCACCACGAGGAGAAGATGCACTCCGGCTCCTGGACACGGAGCACCGCACCGATGCGAACGTCCATGCCGAGCTTGCGGTAGTGGCGGGCCGTACGCTGGGTCGTACGTGTGGACCGTCGGGGCCGGGCAGACCCGACGGCGCCACGGTCGACGCGGGGTCCTGCGGTCGCCGTCTCCGGAGCGGGGGACGTGTACTGAGCGCACGGCTCGGTGTCCGCCGAGACGGCGAGGTGCTCATCACGGCTGCTCAGGGATCGGGCGATGGGATTCAGCGCGCCGGCTCCGCCGGGGCGGCTGGATCGTCTCCACGGAGAACCTGCCGGGCTACAAGGGCTGATCCGCACTCCGCGTGGCTGAGAATGCCTTGGTGAACATCTTCTCGTTTGACCACATCGGTCCTGATCGTGACCGGACGGATCTGTCGGAGCCCAGGCCGGCCGAGCCCGGTGAGTGGCCGAAGTTCGAGGCCGCGCTCGCTGTGGTCAATCGCGACGTGAAGGCCACCCTCCCCGGTCAGGACGCGCTGATTCTGATGCTCGCCCCGTCCTGGCAGCCGCTGCCCGCGAGCGGGATCGACAGGGGACTGGTTCATGTGGCGATGCCGGACGGCCGTTGGCAGGGCAATGCGGTGAACGCGGTCGACCTGGAGGAAGGCGACCTGCCGGAGCCGGACGATGCGATGACGGCCCTGACGCTGGTCGCGGAAGCGGCACAGGAGACCGTCATGGAGCTGCTCTGGCAGGTGTGGCCCGTCTGCCGGGAGCACAAGATCGGGGTGCACGTTCGTCCCGCAGGGACCGCAGACGACTGGTGCGGGGACGGGGCGGACGCGTCGGACCCGGTGGTGTGGTGGTGCCGGGGCAGCCGGGACGACACAGGCCACGACGTCTCCCTGGTGGGCGAGTTGGCCGCCACCTTGCCGGGAAAGGAGCGTCGCGCCCTGCGGCGCAGCGAGCGTAGACGGGACAGTGGCCGATAGAGGGGTTCATTCTCCGGGGAAGGGCTGGTCTTGGTGCAGCGCGACGCCGCGTCATCTCGCCTGCCGCCCGAACTCCCGCGTCGGGTGACTTGGGAGTCGGGGCGGTCGAGGCAGGCGGTTGTCAGGCCGGGCCGAGGAGGGCCGAGGTGCGCGGATCGGGGAGCGGCTGCGGCGGTTGCGGAGATGTGGGGACGAAGACCGGGGCGTCCTGCTGGTAGAAGATGTCGATGTCAGCTTCCTCGCCGCCGACGATCAGCGTGTCCCATGCGCCGCTTTCCTGGAGTGTCCGCAGGGTCGCGGGCGCGAGGGTGGACAGGTGGGCCCGGAGAACGTTGTCGTCGGGCAGGCCAGGCATGCGGGGTGCGAGTCGTTCGCGTATGCCCCGCATGCGGTCCAGCAGGATCTCCAGGTCGGCGGGGGCCGAGTCCGAGACCACGGCAGGTGCCGCGAGCGGCCCGGAGGGCTTGTGCTGTGCGGTGCCAGCTCCCGGCGATGGGGCCGTGGCGTCCATGCTGGCGTCGATGATGTCCTTGATCGCTCGGGTCGTGCCACGTTCGTCGGTCGTGACCATGGCATTCCAGGCGCGGCTCTTGTGCCGGTACTGGAGCATCGACATGGCCGCTTCGTGTCGGATGAAGTCGGCGTCGCGCAGGGGCCGACCGCGCCAGACTCGACTGAGGGAGCGGGCGAGTGAGACGGCTGAGGCGAGGCCGCTGTTGAGGCCGCGTCCGGGCCAGAAGTGGATGGCGTTGGCCGCGTCCCCCAGGAGGAACCCGTAGGTGCCCGGCCGGTCCACGGTCGGGCGGGTGAGCTGGGCCGTGAACCGGGGGCGCTGGACCATGTCGAGGCGGAACGAGGTGATCGCGCTGAGGTCCTCCTCGGGGACGTCGAACAGCCGCAGCCCTTCCAGAATCCGCTTCCACAGAGGTGAACTGCGCAGCAGAGCCGGGAGGAACAGCGTGCCGTGGGTCGGGCACGTGAATTCGTTGTCCTCGTGGCGGCTCATCAGGCACGGCCGGGCGGCGATGCACTCCTCGAAGACCTGCCGTACGGGGTCGATTCCGATGACGTTGCGGGCCTCCTCACGGGTGAGGCGCATGTTCAGGAAGCCCTCGCCGCGCAGCGAGTTGAGCAGGAACCGGTTCTGCGCCACGGTCAGCAGCACGCTCATCGGGTCCGACAGGCGGGACTTGACCTTGAGACCGAGGACGACGTCCTGGATGTGCTCACCGTCCAGGGAGTAGATCGAGGCGTCGGGCATGCCGAAGCGGTCGGCGAAGTGTTCACGGGTGCGGGAGCGGCCGCCTTCGCTGATGACCAGCACGTGGTCGCGCGCGATGAGCTGCTCCTGCTCCGTGACGTCGAAGCGCTTGGGCACGAGCCGGATGGCAGGCTTGCGGTTGGCCAGTTCGAGGAGTTGGTCCTCGATGTAGGCGATGCGGATGTTGCGAGGCGGGCGTCCGTCCACGGAATCGGGTCCCAGCGGCCACATCTCGGAGAAGTGCTGGTTGTCGCCGAACATCGCCGTCTGCATGTCATGCGTCAGTGCCGAGTACTGCCGGCTCTGCACGGTGACGACCTGCTGACGGCGGACGTTGCCCTGGGCGGCGTCCTTCCAGACGACCGAGGTGCCGGCGCGGACCCAGCGGCCGTCGTAGACAGTGATCGCGACCCGTCCGGCCAGCGCCTCCTCCAGCATCAGGGCGAAGGCGAGACCGACCGGGCCACCGCCGCTGACCGTTACCCGCAGGACTCCCGGGTCCACCACCGCATTGGCGCGCGGCAGATCCATCTGGGAGAGGTCCATGACCGTCTCCAAGGCTTCCTGCGTCTCGAACAGGAACGTCTCGTCGCCGATGCGTATGGTGTCGCCAGGCGACAACTCATGCCGTTCGACGCGCTGTTCGTTTACGAAGGTGCCGTTCCTGCTCTCGCGGTCGTGCAGGACGTAGGTGCCGTTCTCGGCGACGATCTCGGCGTGGAAGCGGGAAGCACTGACACTGACGATGATGACGTCGTTGTCACTGTTGCGGCCGAACGTCAGCGGGGTCTCTCCGAGAACCACGCTTTGATCGGTGAATGGACCGGTGCGTCCCACGATGACCGACAGCACGGCAACTCCTTAGGAAAATATGGATTGTTCCGATGATGAAATACGTGGTGCCGTGTCAGTTGCCGGTGGGTCGGCAGGTGATGCTGAAGGGCACGGAGTTGGACCTCGTGTCGAACGGCGACTTGATCTCCACGGCCATCGCGCTCGTCAAAGTCCCCTCCTGCGCCCACGTCGACAGCCGCACCGTCTCCGTCTTGCTCGTCGGGTCACCTTCACGGAAGGACAGGGTCCGCCACTGGCGGTCCACCACCGCGCCGTTGTCCGACACCCATCGGTACGAGAACTGCACCGGCGCCCGGTCCGTCTTGAACGTCGCGGTGAACCAGGGCGCCTGGCCGTCTCCGCCCGGGCAACTCCCGTCGAACGTGGTGGCCTTGCCGGTGACGGCCACCGATACCGGCTGGGACGCATTGTCGGCGCTGGTGGTTTCGCCGTCCTTGGCGGCAGTGTTGTCGTTCTGATGCATGAGCGCGTAGCCGAGGCCTGCGCCCCCGGCCACGACCAGGACGACGGCGGCCGCCCACACCAGAGGAGCTTTGCGACGGCCGGGCGCGGCAGGGACGGGCGAGTGACCGGTGTCATGGACGATGGCGGAGGGGACCGGTGCGGCCGGTGGGGCCGAGCCGGGCCGGAAGGCTGCGGTGTTCGGGGGAGGGCCGAACGTGCCCAGCGGGGCCGGAGCCGGGGCCGGGGCCGGAGCCGGAGCTGGGGCCACGGGCGGCGGTGTCGCGGCGGTCGCCGACACGGTTTCGTCGGCCGGAGTGTTCTCCTCGGCGGTGCCGGCAGTGACGGCCGAGGTGAGCTCGGCCGTGATGCCCTCCGTCGCCGAGGCCGAGGTCGAGGCCGAAGCCGTAGTCGCGGCCAAAGGAGTAGTCGCAGCCGTGGCTGCTTCCGCCTCGGGCGAGGCCGTCAACGCCTGCGTGGCATGGGTGAGAGCACGCATGGCTTCCTCAGGCCCCATGCGCTCCTCCGGATCCTTGCGCATGAGTCCCTCGATGACCGCCGTGAGTGGTCCGGCCCGGTGCGGCGTCGGCAGTTCGTCGTCGACGACGGCACGCAGCGTCGACAGGGCGCTGGTCCGACGGAACGGCGAACGCCCCTGTACGGCCGTGTAGAGGAGCGCGCCGAGCGACCAGAGATCGGAAGCGGCGCCCGGTGTTTGTCCCAACGCCCTCTCGGGCGCGAGATATTCGGGCGAACCGACGACCTCACCCGTCATCGTGAGCGCGGTGCTGCCTTCCACGCTGGCTATGCCGAAATCGGTCAGGACCACGCGGCCGTCATCGGCCAGGAGCACGTTGGCCGGCTTCACGTCGCGGTGCAGCACGCCGGCGCTGTGGGCCGCACGAAGAGCCGCGAGTACCTCCACGCCGGTGCGCGCGACGTCCTTGGGCGCCAGGGCTCCCTCAGAGGCGATGACGTCTGCGAGGGAGCGGCCGCGGACGAGTTCCATGACGATCCACGGTCGGTCGTCGAAGTTCACCACGTCGTGGACGGTCACGACGCCAGGGGCGTTGACCCGTGCTGCCGCCCACGCCTCCCGTTCCAACCGGACGTGCAATTGCTTGCTGCGTTCGACGGGCAGGTCGAGGGAGGCGCGAACCTCCTTGACCGCGACATCGCGGTGGAGCACTTGGTCGCGGGCTCGCCACACGGTGCCCATACCCCCCTCGCCGAGCACGGACAGCAGTTGGTATCTGCCGGCCACCAGCCGTGCGTCGCCCGCGTCCGATGGGGCCTCGTCCAGGTTGTGCATGAGGGTCAACTCCCTTGTTCCGCCGCCTGCAGGGCTCAGTATGATGAATACGGCGATGATCACTAAATGCGCAGCGTGAGAGCCGGACAGAAACAAACCGGACAGCACTGTGACACTCGTGAACCGACGGCGACCCAGCCACGGCACATCACTCCCTGCACCCCGCTCAGGCAGCCGCTGGCCCCTCGCCACCCCAGGCCCGCCACGCAAGCGTGCGCGAAAACCCTGCCGCCGCCAAGAGCGCACTCCGAGACCACCTGGCACCGGTCACTGCGAGCGCAACACCACGCGGGCGAGCAGGCTCAGCGGAGAGGCGGCAACAGCTCCTCGCGATCTCCGCCTGCTCCTCGGCCCTTCTGGACTGTGGTTTCGGCGAGGTGGTCGAGGCAGATGGCGTCGAGGGTTTTCGCGGTGGTCCCCGGCCTGGACAGGGCATATGCGACCAGCACGGCCGGGCACCTCCAGCGCGGCGCGACTGCGGCGGGGCCTCGTGTTCCGGATCGGCAGTGCGGTCGCCCGCTACCTCGACCTACCTGTCACCGCCTGAGCGACAACGACTGCGCCGGGCATCGCGGGCGCTTCGTCCGCCGCTAGTGCTTTGACCGCATGGGTTCACCGGGTTCGCGGGTCGGTGCAACGCTGGAGATCCGCCCCATACGATCTTGCGTCCAGAAGCATGGATGTCGGAGGGCGACGATGGAAGAGCAGCGGATACGGCTCGGCAACGATGACGTGTGGCTGGAACTGGCTCGGACCGGTGCAGACAGTTGGCAGATAACCGCAGATTGGTCCTCATGTCTGACCGCTGACTTCACCGCGGATCTCAGCACTGCGGAGGTGATGGACTTCGTGGCCCGCGTGCTCTCTCACCTGCGCACGCCGTCGACTGGACGCTTCTCGGCGGCGGTGACCTCTGGGCGGAACAATCCGCTGATGTTGAAGGCGGAGCCGGTAGGGGACGGTTTGGCCTTTTTCGTGCGCCTCACGCCCAACGGCAACGACGATGCGTGCCATTTGCAGATGGAGATCGACCCGATCGCCAGGTTGGAACTGCGTGAGACATTCCGTGCGCTGCAGGCGGCGCTGGTGGTCTGAACCGTCGGAACGTCAGGCTGCCGTCGTGAACGGGCGTTGCCCTGTGGATGTCCTTCTCGCTTCGGACGCGGGCGCGTTCCTCGCATTGGGTGGCCAGGACGTCGCGGTGACGAGTGCTTTTTCGCCCAGCAGCGCATGTCGACCGCAGGAGCCTTACGCCCCGGCTTGCAGGCGCAGCCCCGTCAGGGTCAGTTCCAGGGCGGAGCGGAACTGGTCGACGTCGTCGTGGCCGTCGAACTCGTCGACGATCTCGTGCACGAACGGGAACTCCTGAGGGTCGAGGTCCCGCCAGTCCTGGGCGACGTGGTGGAGGTATTCGTCGCGGTCCACGTTGCCGTCGAGCATCTCCTGGGTGGGTTCCTGGCCGAGGTCGACGGCTGAGCCGATGACGACTCCGACGATGGCGGACACGGCGTGGAACCGCTGGGACGCGGTGAGGTTCATGCGGAGGGTCTGCTGGCCGAGCTTCTCGTACAGGCCCAATGTGTGGGTCTGGATGCTGGTGTTGCGCATGAAGTACGAACTCAGCCAGGGGCGTTGAACGATCGCGTCGAACAGGGTGATGGCCATGACGCGGAGATCGTCGATCGGGTCGTCGCTGCGGGGGAGCTTCTCGACGTCGGCCAG
The DNA here is from genome assembly GCF_055582845.1 of Streptomyces sp. NPDC107471. Taxonomy (NCBI): domain Bacteria; kingdom Bacillati; phylum Actinomycetota; class Actinomycetes; order Kitasatosporales; family Streptomycetaceae; genus Streptomyces; species Streptomyces sp. NPDC107471. The sequence continues at coordinate 12,379 of NZ_JBVJPC010000017.1, forward strand.
GACGGGGCCCATGGCGTGGTCGGCGGCCCGGTCGAGCAGCTCGTCCTTGTTGGCGACGTACCAGTAGATGCTGGCGACGCCGCCGCCCAGACGCTGGGCCAGCGCCCGGAAGGTCAGGGCCGGGGCTCCCGCCTCGTCGAGCAGGGCCACGGCCTCGGCCAGGACCGACTCCATGGAGTGCGAAGCCCGGCGGCGTCCCCCGGCGGAGCGGCTCTGCTGGCGTGTCACGGCTTGATCCCTTCGCGTCTTGCATCGCATCGAACGTTGTTCTATCGTACCGCATCGTACGTTGTTCGATAACCAAACGCTGTTCGATCGGGGCTCGTCATGACCACCGCGACCTTGCATTCACCCGCACGCACCTATCCGTCCCTACGCGCCGCCTGGATTCCCCTCGCCGCCCTCTGCCTGGCCTTCTTCGTCGAGATGGTCGACAACACGCTGCTGTCGATCGCCCTGCCGACCATCGGCCGCGATCTCGGGAGCGGGACGACCGCGCTGCAATGGGTCACCGGTGCCTACTCCCTGACCTTCGGCGGACTGCTGCTCACCGCCGGATCCATGGCCGACCGGCTCGGGCGACGCCGCGTCCTGCTCATCGGGCTCGCCGTCTTCGGCTCGCTCAGCCTGTGCGTCGTCCTCGTCACCACAGCAGGCCAGCTCATCGCCCTGCGAGCCGCCCTGGGCATAGCCGCCGCGGCGATGGCCCCGATCACGAACTCACTGGTCTTCCGTCTGTTCGACGACAAGGACCTGCGGATGCGGGCCATGACTGTGATGATCATCGTGGGCATGTCCGGGTTCGTTCTCGGGCCCCTGCTCGGCGGCACCGCCCTGGCCCATGTCCGCTGGGAGTGGCTGCTCGTCGTGAACGCCCCCATCGCCGTGATCGCCTGCATCGGCGTCCGGCTCGGCGTCCCCGCCGACCGGCCCGAAGACCTCACCAAGGACACCCTCGACATACCCGGCGCCGTTCTCAGCGTCGCCGCCATCGGATTCGCCTGCTACTCCCTGACCAGCGGTGTCGAGCACGGGTGGCTCTCCGCCGTCACCCTCGCGTCGATCGGCGGCGCCCTCGCGTCGGCGGTCGCGTTCGTCCGCCACGAGCGCCGCAGCAAGGCCCCCATGCTCGACCTGAAGCTGTTCTCCAACGGCACGGTCCGGGGCGCCGCCATCGCCCAGATCGGTACGTCCATCGCGATGGCCAGTGTGATGTTCGGGCTGATCCTCCACTTCCAGTACGCCTACGGCTGGAGCCCGGTCCGGGCCGGCCTCGCCAACCTGCCGATCATCGTGACGATGCTGGCCGCCACGCCCCTGTCCGAGTGGCTCGCCCGCCGCTTCGGCCACCGCATCGCGTGCCTGGTGGGCGCCGCCTGCCTGGCCGGATCCCTGGCCGGCCTTTCCTGGGCCGTCGACCACGGGTACGCCGCCATCGCCGTCTGCATGGTCCTCATGACCGTAGGACTGCGCACCGTGATGACGATCTGCGCGGTCGCCCTCGTCGACGCGATGCCGAGCAACCGCACCTCCATCGGCGCCGCCCTCAACGACACCGCCCAGGAAGTCGGTTCCAGCGTCGGCACCGCGGTCGTCGGCACCCTGATCGCCGCCCTGGTCACCACCCAACTCCCCGCCGGTACCTGGAGCAGCGGCCTCGTCGCGTCGTTCTTCCACGGCGAACGCGTGACGTACGCGCTGCTCGCCATCGTCGTAGGACTGATCGCGGCAGGCGGTGCACTGAGCCTCACCGACTCCCACTCCGTCGAGGAGCACCCTGATCAGGAGGCCAACTGAACACACGAGCGAGCCTGTTGACGCAGGTGCCGATCCGGCGTTGGAGCGTCGAGCGGTCACTCGGCTGGATCATGAACGCCGCCGCAGCCTGAGACATTACGTCCCTCGCCTCAGCGGCCTGAACACAACCCGGCGAATCTAATGGGTCACAGCACGAGCAGGTGATTGGTTGCTGTCGAGGCTCAGGATCCTGAGGCCTGGAAAAGGCTTTGACGCGCGGTTCGCTGTTCGTTGATGGTGAGCCGGACGTCCGGACCGAGTGGTCACGAACCGCAGTGTCGGCGACGGCTACACCACGGTGAGGGAGTTGTGGATGATTGTTGTGTCGGCCGCTTCGGGGGCTTTCGGCCGACTGGTCATCGACCAGTTGCTGGCCCTGTGCCCCGCTGATCGCATCGTTGCCGCGGTCCGCAATCCCGAGGGGGTCGCGGATCTCGCCGCTCGCGGGGTCCGTGTCCGCCTCGGTGACTACGACGACCCGGCGACGCTGCGCACCGCGTTCAAGGGAGCCGACCGGCTGCTGTTGATCTCCTCTCCGGAGCTGGAACCCTCCCGCCGCGCCGGCCAGCACCAGTCAGCCATCGACGCGGCCCGCACCGCCGGAGTCGGGGCGATCATCTACACCAGTTTTCTGGGTGCCGATACTCAGGCCCACGGTGTCACCGCAGCTCATCACGTCACGGAGCGCACTCTGCGCGCAAGCGGGCTGCGCCACACGCTGTTGCGCCACCCCTACTACAGCGAGGCATTCCTCAACGCGGGCCTGCGCGCCGCCGTCACCTCGGGTGAACTGGCCAGCGGCACCGGCGGGCGTGGCATCAACACCGCTTTCCGCAGCGAACTCGCCGAGGCCGCCGCCCGCGTCCTCACGGAGGACTGCCACCTCGGCCGCGCCTACGACTTCACCGGCAACCTGTGGACCTACAGCCAGCTCGCCCACGCACTCAGCCGAATCTCCGGCAGGACCGTCGTCCACCGAGACCGGCACGGCCGCGCGCCCGGTGCCCAGGGCTGGCTTGAGGACCAGGTCCGTGCCGGCGCACTGGAGCGACAGACCGACGATCTCCAGCATGTCCTCGGTCACCCAGCCGTCACCCTCGATGAGGCCGTCACCGCAATCCTCACCCAACCCGTCCCACCAGCCGCCCATCCTGCCGCAGAGTGACATTCCGGGCCTGCGCGATGATGTTGCATGGGAGCCGGAGTGGCCGATGAGCCGGCGAACCTATGCGGTGACAGCACAAGGCGCCGACGTCGGCGCCGGTGTCGGCCCCTCCAACAACACGGTCGCCGCCACTGCCTCCGGTCAGCTCCCGCGGCCTGGCGGGGTCCTTGCGATCGCTCCCGAGGAGTTCGTGGGCTGGCTCGGGCCGCTGCCCGCCGAGGTCCTGCACGGCCTCGGCTCCCTTCGTGCGGCCGCACTACGTGAATACGGCGCCCACTGCGCGGGCCTGCTCGCCGCCGTGCCGGCCGCCACGGTGCAGCGCCTGTTGGGCGGGAAGGCAGCCCGGCTGGCTGCCGACCGGGGCCGGGGCCTGGACCCCGCCCCGTTGTTCCCCGTGCTGTCGGCCACGGCAAGCGTGCGCTAACGCTTTGATGAGCACACCCTGGACGGCGCCGTCGTCCGTGCCGGCCTGCTTGAGCTGGTCGTGGTGACGGGCAGTGCGCTCAGTGGTCGCGGAATCCTTCCCAGGGGTCGGGGAGGGGGACGCTGGGGTCCTCGCCCTCGGTGGGCAGTCCGACGTAGACGCGTAGGGCGGGGTGGGTACCGGGAAGGCCGTACTGGGTGAACCGCTCGTGGAGGTCGGAGCCGAACGGCATGGACTGGAAGTCCTCGGCGGGCAGCAGCTCGGCCAGGGCTTTCAGCAACTCCCGGCGTCCGGGGGAGAGTTCGGCGAACACCGGTGGGGCGTCGCGAGGGTCGAACAGGGCTTTCAGTAGTTCCTCGGCGCGGACCGCCAGCGGTCGGGGCACGTATGCCGTCTGCTCGATATGAGGCAGGGCGCGGACGATCTCCAGGAGGACATCGTCCGGGTCCTCGGCGGCGCCCATCAGGTGGAGCAGGCTGCGGACGGTGTAGCTGTGCAGGTCGCCGTCGTGGTGCTCGGTGGCGGGCTCGGGGGAGGGTCTGGCGCCGAAGGCTGCCAGCTCGGCGGCGATGCGCTGCACCGACGGCAGGCCGGGCGCGGCAGCCGGGTGCGCGACCAGCAGGCGGGTCAGAGCAGTGGCGGCGGCCCAGCGCGGCAACGGGTGCACGTGGTCGAGGTGGTACCGGAGCCGGCCGCCCGGATCGTGGTCGGCGAGCAGCCCGACCGCGACAAGGACCGTAGCGATGCACACCGGGTCCCGCTCGCTGTCGAGGCAGGCCAGCAGAGGGAGCAGGGTGGCGTCGGCCTCCTCGGGGAACCAGCCGAGGAGGTACGCGGTCTCCGTGCGGATCTCCGGGACCGGGTCGCCGAGCAGTTCGAGCAGCACGGGAAGCTGGGCGCGGACCGCGTCGTAGGAGCGCAGTGCGCCCTCGCGGGAGTCGACGGGGTGCCCGGCCGCACAGTACGCGCGCCCCTCGCGCAAGCTCTTCAGCCTCTCCTCGTCGGTCTCGGCGGCGAGTTGCTCGTCGTACCAGCGCATGGTCTCTTCGGGGCTGATGGCCGCGGCGCGCCACGCGGCGGTGTCGATGCCGAGCGGGAGGTCGTACTCGTCGTGCCAGTCGACGGCCAGACGGGTCAGCAGATGCAGGGCGTCGACTCGGGCGCCGACCGGGCCTGCGACGGCGATCCGGGCGAGGAACGGCACGGCGTACGGAGAGGCCGAGTACCGGGTGCCCTGGTGGAAGATGTTGCCGAACAGGCTGCGGACGGCGCTTTCCCGGGCGTCCACGTCCGGCCCGCACACCGCCCGGAGCTGGCCGGGCACGTCCTCGGCGGTGCCGTAGGCGTGTCCCAGGGCTGCCCAGTCGATGTCGTCCAAGTTTGCCAAGAGATCGTCGGATTGCTTCATGATCCGTATGCTCGCAGGGACTACGGACACCGATCCCGCAGTCCGTACTTGGGTCGTGAGCCATGAAGAGACGGACCCTCACCCGGACGTCCTGCCCGCCGTTTCTGCGAACTGACTCATACTCCAGCCGTAGATCGTGGTCTCGATGGTGTGGGGTGTTGGGGCGACAGGTGTCCAGCGTGGATCACCTCGCCCGAGGTCGCCCATGCCGTCACGGGCGTCGACTCCTCCTCCGGCTAACCGAGTTCGCCGCGGCGGAGGGCATCCCTCATCTCGCTGAGCTTCGCGGTCGTTGCGGGGGTCCGTTCCTGCGGTTGTTCAGCGAGTCGAAGGGCATCGTCGATCTCGCTGAGCTTCCTGGGAGACAGGACAGCCGCCCGCTCCATCAGGTCGTCCCGGGACACGGTGGTCAGCCACGTGCACGGGGTGAAGCCCGGACGCGGGAACGCGAGCCGCAACACGCCGTCGAACGGCAACCCCTCACCGGCTCCGACCGGCACTTCGATGCCCAGACCGCTGATGTCGAGGCCCGCCGGAGCGACGACCTGCATCACCTGGAACCCGGACGCGTCGTCTCCCGACAGCAGTACGACCAACCTTCGTTCGTCGAACTGGACCCACCAGACTTCGCCACGTTGCACAAGCCCTCCGATACACAGGACGGCAGGCAGACGCTGGCCGACCTGACGCGGTGTGGAGACGGGTACGGCCACCGTTGACCATCGGCGTGTGAAGACAAGCGATCATGCGGGTGGCCGCAGATCACAGCGTAGACCCAGCCTGCTGGCAGGAGGCGTTCGAGGGCCTGATGAGCCGGTCCGCAGGACGCTTCACACGGGTCGAATCCCGACGCCGGGACGCCCGGAGTTGGTACTCGGCTTGTTATCGGACCTTAGCGCTGCCAATTCTCCGGTTCGCCTCTGAGGGCGTGCGGCGACGGCACGGACGGCGCACCGGCGGGGAGCCCACCAGTGCGCCGTCCAACCGAGGGCCGGGGCGCCACGACCACCTGGAGGACAACGCGACAGTCATGTGCCTGGACTGGCACGGAACAGGCAACTCTTAGCGAGAGGTCGCCACCGGGCCGGGCGAGTGAGGCGAGTATGACCGAGCGTTCCTCGACTGAATCTTCTGGTGGTACCCCGCCACGGTAGAGCTGACCAACCGCTGATCGCGTCGGCAAACCCCACCTGCACCCTCGAGATCAGCCTTCGAAGCCGTGGTCGAAGCCTTCGAACATAGGTCCCAATTTGGGTGGCGCGGACAGGGCCGGTGCGGAGTACTCGCGAGCGACCAGGGCCCGACCGAGGGATAGACGAAGCGAGCTCCCTGCTGCGCACGTCGTGGGGAGGGACCCGGTCGTCCAGGGTTTAGGGTCCCTACGTGGCACACACCTTCGAAGAACTCGTGGAGAAACAACGCGCCGCCGATGAGGCACACGCGACAGTACAAACCCTGCGTATCAAAGGCGACCCGCCCGCTTACGAGACCGCATGGCAGACATGGCGCGACCTCGTTCGAGACGTGCAGGACGCAGTCACCGTGCACGCGAAAGATCAGGGCGCGATGCGGGCCGGCGTGGAGCTTGAGGTGAAGAAGGCGGTCCGCCACACCGGGTAGCGAGCACGCAGGGGGCGGGCCCCAGCCGCACCCGGCCTGCATGTTGCGCTATCCGCCGCGGGTCGGCGCGTCAGCAGGTGGTATTCGTCGGTGTAAAGCGCCTGGCCGTCGTGGACGCCGACGTACGGGGGCCGCGACATCAAAGAACACGAGGCCGTCGCCCGCCAACTGGACGCCAGGCCGGCTACATCGCCACCCCCGTCATCGCCCAGCGCGGCCCCCTGGCCCGGTTGCACTACCGCACCCCCCGCGACCGGGCGGCGGCTCACCCTGCGCGCCCTAGGCATCGAGCACTGGAGCGACACCACGACCCAGGGCGTCTACCGCATGGTGCGCGACTTCAAGGCGCCCGGTGTGCCCATGGACTGCGTCGGTACCACCGGCCTTACCGGTGATCCTTCGTTCATACCTGGGAGCCGGCTATGGGCCGAGGCCGGAGCAGGGCTCCCCGGGCCCGGACTGTTACGACGCCGCGAGGTAGGGGACGACGGGGTCATTGGGTGAGCGGCTGCGGAAGTGGATGTGGACCTGTCGTTGGCGGGCCGTACAGGAGACCGCGGAATTCCGGGCGGATCGCGCGACGAGCCGAGGGGACGTAGAGGAGAACCAGTAGGTCATGTCTTGCAGGTTTCTTGACGAAAGGGCAGGACTGGACATCTGACGCAGGGCAATGAGCGAGAAGTGAAACGCATTGCGATCGTCGTCCTCGCTCTGGCTGCCGGCATGGTGGCGGTTGTTGCCGCGGTAGGTCTCTCACCCTGGTGGTGGGTGGCCGCCGTACCGCTCGCCCTGCTGGGTCTGCTGGGTGCGGCGGACCTGTTGCAGCGCCGGCATTCGGTGCTGCGCAACTATCCCGTTCTGGGCCACGCCCGCTTCCTTATGGAGCGGATCCGCCCGGAGCTGCAGCAGTACTTCATCGAGCGGAACTTCGACGGGCGACCCTTCGACCGGGATGTCCGCACCATCGTCTACGAGCGGGCGAAAGGCACCGACGCCGAGCAGCCGTACGGCACCGAACGGGATGTCTATCTGCCCGGCTACGAGTTCCTGGTGCCGTCGATGGCGCCGTGCCCGGTGCCGGAGACGCCTCCGCGGGTGCGGATCGGCGGACCCGACTGCACCCGCCCCTACGACATGGCACTGCTGAACGTCTCGGCGATGAGCTTCGGCTCGCTGTCGTCCAACGCGATCCTCGCCCTCAACGGCGGCGCGGCGGCCGGCGGTTTCGCCCACGACACGGGGGAGGGCGGGCTGTCGGAGTACCACCTGAAGCCGGGTGGGGACCTGGTCTGGGAGATCGGCACCGGCTACTTCGGCTGCCGTACCCAGGACGGCGACTTCGACCCCGCCGAGTTCGCCGACAAGGCCGCCCACGATCACGTCAAGTGTGTGTCCCTGAAACTCTCGCAGGGCGCCAAGCCGGGCATCGGCGGAGTCCTGCCGGGGGCGAAGGTCAACGCCGAGATAGCGAAGGTACGGGACGTGCCCGAGGGGCGGACGGTGATCTCGCCGCCGTACCACAAGGTGTTCTCCACCCCGCGCGAACTCGTCCGCTTCATCGCCCGGATGCGCGAGCTCTCCGGCGGCAAGCCGACCGGATTCAAACTGTGCGTGGGCTCGCGCCGACAGTTCCTCGCCGTGTGCAAGGCCATGCTGGCGGAGGGCACGGCCCCCGACTTCATCATCGTGGACGGAGGCGAGGGCGGTACCGGAGCCGCTCCTCTGGAGTTCGCCGACCACGTGGGGACCCCGCTGACCGAAGGCCTGCTCACCGTGCACAACGCCCTCGTCGGCGCGGGCCTGCGCGACCGGATCAGGATCGGAGCGAGCGGCAAGATCGCCACGGGTACCGATCTGGTGAAACGCCTGGTGCAGGGCGCCGACTACGGCAACGCGGCGCGGGCGATGATGTTCGCCGTCGGCTGCATCCAGGCCCAGCGCTGCCACACCAACACCTGCCCCACCGGGGTGACGACCCAGGACCCCCGACGCGCCCGCGCCCTGGACGTGCGGGACAAGACGCCGCGCGTCCAGCGCTTCCAGGAAGCGACCGTGGCCAGCGCCCTGCAGCTCATGGCGTCCATGGGCGTCACCGATCCCGCTGACCTGCGTCCGCACATGCTGCGCCGGCGCATCGATCCCTACACGGAGCGCTCCTACGAGGAGTTGTACGAGTGGCTCGAACCGGGGCAGTTGCTCGCCGAGCCGCCCGCCGCCTGGGCGGTCGACTGGACCGCCGCGGATCCCGACCGATTCACCGTCTGACCGCCGCCGATCCCGACCTATCCACATACTGAAAAACCGGAGGACTCACGTGGCCCGCACCGTCGCCCGCGTCATCGTGGACGCACTGAGCGAACTCGGCGTGCACCAAGTGTTCGGCGTCGTGGGAGACGCACTGAACCCCCTGACGGACGCCATTCGCACCACAGAGAACCTGGAGTGGGTGGGTTGCCGGCACGAGGAGGTGGCGGCGTTCGCCGCGAGCGCCCAGTCGCAGCTCTCGGGCACCCTCGGTGTCTGCATGGGCACGGTCGGACCCGGTTCCGTCCACCTGCTCAACGGACTGTACGACGCGGCCAAGAGCCACACCCCCGTCCTGGCGATCGCCGGGCAGGTACCGCTCGCCGAACTCGGTACCGACTACTTCCAGGAAGTCGACAACGACGCGCTCTTCAGCGACGTCGCCGTCTTCCGCGCGACCATCACCTCTCCCGACCAACTGCCGCAGATGCTCGAGACAGCGGTACGGCACGCCCTCGGCCGCAAGGGCGTGGCCGTCCTGACCGTGCCCGGCGACCTGGGCGAGCGCGAACTGACCTCGGACCGCCCGGCCCGGTTCTCCCTGAACGCTCCGCTCAGCCGACCCGAGGAATCCGCCGTACGGCGGGCCGCCGAACTCATGGACCACTCGGAGCGGGTCACGCTGCTCGTCGGACGGGGCGCACGCGCCGCGCGCGAGGACGTGCTGGCTCTCGCTGACCGGCTGGCTGCGCCCATGGTGCTCACCCTGAAGGCCAAGGAGGGGTTCGAGGGCGACACCAATCCGTTCCAGGTCGGCCAGACCGGGCTGATCGGCAACCCGGCCGCCGCGTCGGCCCTGCAGGACGCGGACACCCTGCTGCTCCTGGGGACCGATTTCCCCTACCGGGACTGGTATCCGGAGGGGAAGACCGTCATCCAGGTGGACACCGAGCCCGCCCACATCGGGCGGCGTGTGCCGGTCGACGTCGGTCTCGTCGGTGACACGGGCGCGACCGTCCGGGACCTCCTCGGCCACCTCGCCACCGCGCCCGCCGGGACGGACGGTGCGCGGGACCGCTCGCACCTGGAGAAGGCACGTGAGCGCTTCGAGCACTGGCGCGAGGGCCAGGCACGGCTGGCCGACCCCGCACACGACAGGGGCCTGCTCGGCCGGGTGCGTTCCTCGCTCGACAACCGCACCCACGACATCCGGCCGGAGGCGCTGGCGGCCGTGGTGGACCGGCTCGCCGACGACGACGCCGTCTTCACCTCCGACACGGGCATGGCGACGGTGTGGCTCTCTCGATTCGTGGAGATGCGGGGCGAGCGGCGGCTCATCGGGTCCTACAACCTCGGCTCGATGGCCAACGCGATGCCGCAGGCGCTCGGCGCCCAGTGCCTGGACCGCGAGCGGCAGGTCGTGGCCTTCTGCGGGGACGGCGGGCTGAGCATGCTCCTCGGCGATCTCATGACGCTGAAGACGCACCAGCTCCCCGTGAAGCTCGTCGTCTTCGACAACCGCCGCCTGGGCATGGTCAAACTCGAACAGGAACAGGTCGGCCTGCCGGAATTCGGCACCGTCCTGGACAACCCCGACTTCGCCGCCGTAGCCACGGCCATGGGCATCCCCGGCATCCGAGTGACCGACCCGGCCGACCTGGAGAAGGCCGTGCGCCGCGCCTTCGACACCCCGGGTCCTGTGCTGCTCGACGTGCTCACCAACCCGGACGAGATCGCGGTGCCGGCCAAGCCGACCGTGGAGCAGGGCTGGGGCTTCGCCGTGGCCAAGGTCAAGGAGATCGTGCGCAGCCACGGAGAGGACAGCGCGCGCTGAGACCTCCCCGGAGGTGGGTGAACCGACCGGGAAGAACAGGTGCGGCGTGATTGCGGGTGGACGGGGCACGCGGTCCAGCAGAAGCGGAGAAGAGCGAAGATTCCCACCGACCCCGGAGCCCCTGATGGTCATCGCCGTTGTCATCGCCGCATGTGTCCTCCTGGCCGTGCTGGCCTTCCTCCTGCCGCGCCTTTCCCGGCACCCGCAGAACGGTGCCCAGCGTGGTCTCGGGGCCGGCTCGCGGGCCGGGGCGAAGGCGCCCGGGGGCCTGGGGCGGCTGCTGAGCAAACCCTTCCGCTCCAGTTCCCGCGCGGTCGGCCGCAGCGGCTCCGCCGGCCGCCGGGCGCGAGGTCGCCTTCCGTTCTGAGGCGTTCTGAGGCGTTCTGAGGGGTGCCGGCCGTCGTAACGGTCACCGGCCGTGGCACATGAGGATGATCAGGAGATTGGTGATGTCGGAGCACGACGACAAGACCCGGCCGGACGAGGACGAGGGGGGCCAGGTCGAGGCGGACCTGCTCGACGGCCTGCGTGTGGACGAACGGCGGCCGGAGAAACCGATCCTCCTGGACGCCGACGGAAGTCCGGTGGACACGTGGCTGGAGAACTACCCGTACGACCGGAAGGTGAAGAGGTCCGAGTACGAGAGGACCAAGCGCGTTCTCCAGGTCGAGCTGCTGAAGATGCAGCGCTGGGTGAAGGAGACCGGCCAGCGGGTGGTAGTGCTCTGCGAGGGCCGTGACGCGGCCGGCAAAGGTGGCACGATCAAGCGGTTCACCGAGCGGCTCAACCCGCGAGGCGCCCGCGTCGTGGCGCTGGAGAAGCCGACCGAGAGGGAAGCGGGCCAGTGGTACTTCCAGCGCTATGTGGCGCATCTGCCGTCCCGCGGCGAGATCGTCTTCTTCGACCGGTCCTGGTACAACCGGGCCGGCGTCGAGCGGGTGATGGGCTTTTGCACCGAGGCGGAGTACCGCACCTTCCTGGAGCAGGCCCCGCTGTTCGAGGAGATGCTGACCCGGGACGGCATCCTGCTGGTGAAGTTCTGGTTCTCGGTGTCCCAGGCCGAGCAGCGGACCCGTTTCGCGATCCGCACGGTCGACCCCGTACGCCGTTGGAAGCTCTCCCCGACGGACCTTGCCTCGCTCGAGCTGTGGGACGAGTACACCGCGGCCAAGGTCGACATGTTCCGGGCGACGGACACTCCACACGCCCCGTGGACCGTGGTGAAGAACAACGACAAACGCCGCGGCCGACTGGAAGCGATGCGCAGCCTCCTGGACCGCTGCGACTATCCCACCAAGGACCACGCGGCCGTGGGCAAGCCCGACCCGCTGATCGTGGGCGCCGCGGACACCCTGCTGGAGGCCGGAGAGGAACCCACCGACCTTTCCCCGACCCCTCTGACCGGGTACGGCCGCGGTCCGGGCAACCACCCGGCGTAAGCGGACGACGAGCAGTGCTGAGCCGGCGTCGGGCTTCGCGTGCGGTATCCACCCCACCCCCGTAGGTCCCCGCTACGCCACCCGCAAGGACTTTGTGTACGGCGGGACAGCACGATCGGAGGCGGGAGCCGCGGGTGACCATTGCCGCCGCGTTCCAGCGGTTCAGGGGGGTGATCCTGGACTCCATCGGGAGGTCGCCGTCGAACGCCGGCTGCGCGGAGAAGTTCGAGGCCGCACTCGCTGTGGTCAGACCCTGCCGGGTCAGGACGCGCCGATCCACGGTCCGTATCCACACCGACGAGGGCCCCGGCACCGACAGGCGGACACCGCCACCATCGGGGTGGCTGGGGCCCGGTGGTTTGGAGGCGCAGGTTCCACTGCTCACCGGGCCCCAGCTACTAGGCCCGGTTCCCGGGAAGGTGATGGTTACACCGTTTTGCGACGGAGATGTCCGATACGGACATGCCTGTGGCTCCGGACATGTCCGGAGCCACAGGCATGTTGCTGCTCGGCTGGTTACCAGCGATACCAACGGCCCTTGCGACCGCCTGAGTCGGCGGAGCGCATGACGAAGCCCAGCAGCCAGACGACCAGCACGATGACGGCGAGCCACCACAGTGCCTTCAGCGCGAAACCGGCGCCGAAGAGGATCAGGGCCAGCAGAAGAACGATGAGCAGGGGAACCATAGTTATCAACCTCCGCCGCTCCTCGTGCCCGGCAATTGCAGGAACACACAGTCGATTTCCCTGGTTTCTTCACTGCTCCTGCGGGCACTGGGCTCAGTTTCTCCAAGGCGGTCCTCGCGCTGTGGATCGGCGGCGGCTGGCGGGCGCACCAGGGGAGTGGCCGCCCAGCGTCCTCGGTCGGCAGACAGGAGCTCTGGTTGTCATCCTCGGGTGGCGTCACTCCGTGAAACGGCGGAAGGCGGTCGCGACCCGACTGGCCGAAACAATGCGGTACTTCATACCGCCCCGGTGGCCCGATGGCCGGTGTCGAGGAATCGGGTGACTATGCGCGCGGCCGGCTCCGGCTTGGTAGTGGACTCCGCATTGCCACCGAGGCCAGCGGCCCGGCTGCGGTTCTGGACGCGGATCGGTGGACGAAGCCGGTCATGAACCAGCCCGAGCGTGTGTTCGGACCGTTCATGCAGCAGAGCAGGCTGCGGCCGCTCCAGCGGCGGGCGGGAGCTTGCCGGCGAGCGCGAGTGCCTTGCCGGTCAGCCCCGGCGGGAAGTCGTCGAACGCATCGCATGAAACGAGCACGGCCCGCGGCGGCCTCGCGCCCGGCGGCCGGCGGAGCCGCTGCGGCCGACCGTGCGGGAGCTGGAGCAGTGCCGCTGCGTCTCAGTCCACCCCGGTCTGGGGCGCTGTCCAGTCGTCGCTTTTCGGAGCGTGGCGCCAGGACGGTCTGCTCCGGGCGTCGTCGAGCAGCGTGCCGCAGATGGTGTGTATCTCTGCGGGCCCATGAGGCGAAGGTGAATGCCGAAGCGGTGCTCGTCTACCAAGCCATGGGCGCGCTGAGCTGGCCCTCGCCGCCGTCAGGTGGTGGTTGGCGGCGCGGCCGCCTCGGTGGGCCCGCCCGCCCGAGCGCGAGCGCGTCCGCGCTGAGTGAACCGGGCCCTGAGGTTCCCTGTGCGGTGTGCGTGGTCCAAGGCTGACCTGCGTGTTCCGTTGCCTCCTTCGTGTGCGACTACCTTCACGCCTGATCAATGAAAATCTGTGCTGGCTAAAGTAGACATTGGGTTGTGGGTCGGTTATGGTTTCTTTGTAGCCGAGATCAAGAAGGGCCCGGCAGACATGAACTGCCGGGCAGTAGTACGCAGTTGCAGTGTGCAGGACGGTGCGGCGGTGGAGTTCCGAAGCCAGAGCTGTTGCAGGACGGCGACGGGACTGACGGCCGGACCGGGTGGCCCGCAGTGATCAGGGGCCGCCATCGAAGTGGCGCTGTTCCAGGCCACGAGCAGTACCGGTTTGGCAAGTGACAGATCAGAGGGAAGAACGGAGGAGCCCGCGCCATCAGGATCGCCCGGACGAGCAGTGGGTCCGGGTACCGCAGGACATCGATAGTGAGGTGGTCTCCGGTCACGCATCCGCGATCCCCGCACCCCCGGAAGCGTTCAGGCCGGGCATGCGGAAACAGAAGGCCGGCGCATTACTGGGGCCGGCAGATGGTGTAGCAGTTCCTTCGGGGCCCTGGTGCGAGATGGCACCAGGGCCCCTCCAGCGTGATGCGCAGAGAGGTGCGATGGCAGCAGACGATCCCTACGGCCGTCTCGACGACGATGACTACCCCGCCTACACCATGGGCCGGGCCGCCGATCTGCTCGGCACCACCCAGAGCTTCCTGCGTGCCGTCGGCGAAGCCGGCCTCATCACCCCGCTGCGCTCCGCAGGCGGACACCGCCGCTACTCCCGTTACCAACTGCGCATCGCCGCCCGCGCCCGAGAACTGGTCGACCAGGGAACTCCCATCGAGGCTGCCTGCCGCATCGTCATCCTCGAAGACCAGCTCGAAGAAGCCCGGCGCCTGAACGAAACGCTGCGCGATTCCCGGCTCCGTGACCGGGCTACCGCCTGAACGACCTTCTCGATCGGTCCAGTTGGCAATGCCGCGGCCGACGCTGAACCGAGCCGGATGGTCCCCCAGGTGCCAATGGGGCCGCGTCGAACCCGCCTGGTCACACCGAACAGCCGGCCATGTCCCCGATCGCGTCGCCAGTCAGTATGACCGCCGCCATCTCGGATGCGGAACTGGGGGATCTGCCGCTGCCCACGGCGAAGGCGATGGAGATGCAGGCGTTCGTGCCGCTGGAGTCCGTTGTTGGTCGAGGCCCTGCACGGCATCGGCCGCCGTCAGGCGGCCGCACTGCGGGCCTACGGTGTGCACTGTGTCGGCCTGCCGGCCGCCGTGCCGGCCGCCACGGTGCGGCGCCTGCTGGGCGGAAGGGTCGGCCACCTGGTGCCGCCCGGGCCCGCGGCATCGACCCCGCCCGGTCGTCCCCCGAGCCCTGCCGGCCACGGCGAGCGTGCGCTACCGCTTCGATGAGCACGCCCTGGACGGCGCCGTCGTCCGCGCTGCCCTGCTTGAGCTGGTGGTCCGGCTCGGGACCCGGCTGCGGGGCCGCGACCAAGCGGCCCGCGCCCTGACCCTGCAGTTCGCAGGCGGCCGGACGGGGACAAGACCCGCCGCATGACGGCCCTTTCCGCGTACGCGGACGTTCTACGCCAGCTCGCCTACCAGTCGATGGACGCCGCAGGCCTGTAGCGCGGCGCCGCCTGACCACCCTGGTCTTCAAGGGCGAGGACCTCATCGACGTCGACCAGGTCGCCTGGCAGCTCTCCCTCGATGACGCCCGCGAAAACCGCCTCGCCGCAGAGACCGCCATCGACCCGATCCGCCATCGCCCCGATCCGCTTCCGCCGCGCCGCTTCCGCGACGTGCTCCCGATCCAGCAAGCGACCTGACGGCGGACCGAGCCCGCGCCACATCCTGCGACCCTCCGTGCCAGATATGGCCGCTGGGGATGGCGGGACCGCAACCGTGTAGACCGGTCAGCCCGCCTGCTCCATCAGCGCGGCCACACGCCGCCATTCCGTTGCCCGCACAGGCCGCACCGGCACCGCTGTTCAAGGGGTTCCGGGAGTGAGGACGCTATGTCGGCTATAGCGATGAGTTTGATGGCGATCGGCAGTCGATACCTCCGGATCCACCGACAGCGGTGGTCCTGTGCTGGAAGCGTTCCAGTGCAGGAGCAAGCACATGGAGACGGTGATGAGCGTTGATGACTCCGAGCAGGAGCACACCATCGGGACCGGCGAGCAGGGGACCCGCGTGAGTGGTCCCAGGGTGTTGGTGGCGGGGGCGAGCATCGCGGGACCCGCGCTGGCCCACTGGCTGCGTCGGCGGGGGGCCGAGGTCACCGTGGTGGAGCGGGCTCCGGGCTTGCGTCCCGGCGGGCAGGCGGTGGACGCACGCGGGGTCGCCAAGGAGGTCATTGGGCGCATGGGGCTGGACGCGGCGGTCCGCGCGGCGTGCACCGACACCGCAGGCGCGCACACGGTGGACGCGGACGGGCAGGTACTGGAGACCTTCCGCGCGGACGACGACGGTGGCGACGGGTTCATCGCGGACATCGAGATCCTGCGCGGGGACCTGTCCCAGGTGCTCTACGACGACACCCGTGACGGTGTCAAGTACCTCTTCGGCGACCGGATCGCCGAGCTTGCGCAGGACGCTGACGGGGTCGACGTGGTCTTCGCGAGCGGCGACCGGCGGCGCTTCGACCTGGTGGTTGGGGCCGACGGACTGCACTCGGAGCTGCGGGCGATGGTCTTCGGGCCGCATGAGCGGTTCCTGCGCCACCTCGGACACGTGCTGGCCTTCTTCAGTGTGCCCAACGAGTTCGGGCTGGACCGCTGGCTGCTCGAGTACCAGGACAACGAGTCCGGGCGCTCGGTCCTCCTGCGTCCCATCCAGGACGCCAAGCGGGCGATGGCCATGTTCTACCTCGCTTCGGCGGACTTCGACGTCGACTACCGTGACGTCCCGGCCCAGAAGTGCCTGCTGCGTGAGCGGATGGCGAGCCTGGGCTGGCTGGCCCCGGACATCCTCGCGCACCTGGACGACACTCCGGACTTCTACCTCGACCAGGTGGCCCAGGTGGTGATGGACCGCTGGTCGAACGGACGGGTGGGCCTGCTCGGGGACGCGGCGTTCAGCTCGTCGCCGATGTCCGGGCAGGGCACCGGGCTGGCACTGGTCGGCGCCTACCTGCTGGCCGGGGAGCTGGCCGCTGCCGGGTGGGACCCCGACACCGGGTTCACCCGCTATGAGGCGCGCATGCGCTCGTTCGTCGAGGCCAACCAGGAGATCGGCCGACTGAACGCCCGCAGCCGCGAGGTCCCCGGGCGGGACGCCGAGCCGCTCCCTGATTTCGCCGGCGAATGGTTCACCGAGTTGGTGGGACGCGCGATCAACGGGGTCGAGTTGCCCGATTACGCGGGGGTGCCGGACTCCGCTGCCCGAGCGGATCGCTGAACACCATGTCAGCCAAGCCGTAGGGGTCACAGGTTCCGACCCTGGCGCGGCTTATCGAGAAACGATAGATTAGTGTCGTATCTCGATGGGAGGAGTGGTGTTGGGAAAGCAGGCTGTTCTCGCGTTGCGCGCGGTGATCGTGGCGCTGTTCGGCGGCTGCGTCGTCGTGCAGGGGGTGCTGGTGACGCTCGTGGTCCGTGACCTGTCCGGTGCCGGTGACGGCGGGGTTGTGCCCCGGGCGGCAGCGGTGATGCTGATGGTGGTGCTGGGGATCGGGTGTGCCCAGACGGTTCTGTGGTGTGTGTGGCGGTTGTCCACGCTGGTGCGGCGCGGCACGGTCTTCACCCAGTCCGCCTTCCGGTACGTCGATGTGGTGGCGGGTGCGTTCGGCGTGGCTGCGCTGTTGTTGTGGGCGCTGGGGGTGGTGCTGGCGCCGGGTGAGGCTGTCGCTCCGGGCGTCGTGCTGCTGATCGGTGCGGTGGGCCTGGGCGTTGCCGGTGTCGCTCTGGTGGTGTTTATCTTGCGCATCGTGCTGGCGCAGGCGGTCGCGCGGGATGCCGAGGCATGCCGGATGCAGGCAGAGCTGGCGGGGGTGATCTGATGCCGATCGTCGTCGACATCGATGTAATGCTGGCCCGGCGCAAGATGTCGGTCGGACAACTGGCCGAACGGATCGGGATCACCCCGGCCAACCTGGCGGTACTGAAGAACGGGCGGGCCAAGGCCGTCCGCTTCGCCACCCTGGCCGCTCTGTGCGAGGTGCTGGAGTGCCAGCCCGGTGACCTGCTGCGCTTCGAAGCCGCGGACCACCTCGACCCTGTCCCCGCTCCGTGACGGGCAACCGACGTACAGGCCCCGGCGTGCCCGGTCACCGCGTCAACCCCAGGGCTGGTGCCGACCGGCGCGGGGGAGTTGCGGGACGCGGCGCCGGGGACGGCCTGCAGGCAGAGATCGCCCGACTCAAAGGGGCGGTCGGCCGCGTGCCGACACTAACCGCGCCGTCGGCGTCCTGATGACCGTCGCCAGATCTCGCCTGCCCGCGCCTTCGACGACGTACTGCACGGTTGCGTCCTGGGCGTCGGCACCGGGCTCAACCATCAGCGGAGGATCTGGTGTTCGTCGAGTCCCGCCAGGCCGCTAAGCCTCAGGGAGCTGGGCGGTCACCGTGCGGGCGAGGAGTTCTTGGCCTTCGCGTTCGGCAGCGATGATCGATTCCGGCGCCACCCGCCGTGTACGCCATTCGCCGGCGGCGTCGTCCGCCGCGGTGCGCAGTTCCGCCAAGGCGCCGCCGAGCCGGTCACGGGCGGCGATCAGCACGTCGGGGCCGGGTGCGCGGTCCAGGGCCTCGCGGACCTCGGCGCAGGTGCTTCGGACGGTGCCGAGTGTTTCTGCCACGTGCCGCATCGTCCTACGGTTGGTGAAGACGAAGGCGGCGAGCACCCCGATGACGCCTCCGATCACGGTGTCGGCCGCGCGTGAGCCCACCAGCGCCGCGGTGTCCTGGCTGCCGGGGAAGTCGGTCATGAGCAGAGCCATCGGAGCGACGAAGAGGTTGCCGACGGCGTAGTTGCGGCTGACGAAGGACTCGATCCCGAACGCCGCCAGCAGGGTGAGGGTCACCAGCCAGAAGGGGCCGAGGCGGGCCACAGGCGCGATCAGTGCGTACAGCAGGACCCCGCCGCAGGTGCCCACGGTGCGCAGCAGCGCGCGCTGCCAGACGACGGTGGTGTTGCCGCGGTAGAGGGCGCAGGCGGTCACGATCGCCCAGTAGGGGCGGCTGATGCCGATGCCGTGGGCGATCAGGCCGGCGATGAGCGTGCCGGTCAGGCACAGCAGGGCCGAGGGCCACAGTGGCGAGGAGCGGCGCAGTGCGTGCAGCACGGGGTGGTGGGGGCGGTGCGCGCGCCGCACGAGCAGCTCGCGGCGCAGGTCCGCCGGTGAGGCAGGGCGCGGCGCGGTCCGTCCGCAGAAGGTGTCCTCGGCGGCCAGCAGACGCCCGGTCAGGGCGAGCAGGCGCGGGGTGACGGGGCCCGCCGCGACCAGGGCGTCCCAGGCGGTGTTGAACGCGGGTACCGTGCGGTGCGGATCGTGCGCCGCGGTCAGACGCTCCGCGACGGCGACCGCCGCCTCCTCCGGGCCATGCCGGTCGGTCAGCGCGGGCGCCATGCACACCAGCCAGGCGAACGCGGCACCGCCGAGGTAGAGCCCCACGTCGCGGGGCAGGTCGGCGAACGGCGTCGCGGGCCCGAACGCAATGCCCAAGGTGATGAATGACAGCACGGCCTGGGCGGGCGGCCCCGTCCGTGCGGCGTCGCACAGCAGCTTCTGAGTCGTCACGACAACGGCACCGGCGACGATGAGGACGGGCACCGGGGGAGACCAGGCGGCGAGCACGAGCGCGACGGTCACGGCCACGCACTGCCCCGCCGTCAGCCCCGCGAGCATCCGTGCCCGCGCTGCGTAGGGGCGGCTGTGGCCGAACAGGGCCTGCATCGAACCGGCAGTCGTGTACAGCGCAAGGTCCAGCCGTCCCACGGCGGCGAGCGTGTAGAGCGGCACGCCCGCCGACACCACCACGGAGTAGGCGAACCTGTAACGGACGGGCGAGCCCTTACCCCAGGTGAACGCGTCCCGAAGGCGCACAAGCGGGCGGCTGGGCAAGGAATACGTCCCCTTTTCGCGTCCCCCGGCGGTGCCGTGACGCGGTAGGGCACCCCCGGCGCCGGGAATGGCTGTACGGCAGCCATGCTAGATCGGCCGACACACGCCAGGCAGATGACTCGGCCGTGCCCCAGCAGCACGTCCCGGACCGGGCCATGTGATGACCCGCCGCCTGGACAGACGGGAGAGGAAGTCGTAGCCGACCGAGTCAGGTTCGGATCTGCCACTCCAAGCATCGATGACCTGATGCGACTTCGAAAGGTGTGGGCCAGTAGTAGAGGAACGGACCGTCCGTTTCCAACGCGTCGGTCAAGGTGTCAAAGAGCTGCGTGAGACTGGTTGCCCATAGGGTCCCGTCCAGGTCGCCGGACCCGATGCCCATCTCATACACGTGGCCGTATGAGGGGCCGGGCCGGTGATCGACAAAGGCAACCCCGCCGTCGTTGGGAAGCGCGAACGGCACGCAGCGATGCAGATTTACGGCCAGCGCATCGTCCTCCCACAGGTCAGCATCGATGTTGTCTTTGCCGACGTCCACGATCACGTCGTACATCGACGCGATGTCGTCCACACCGCTGAGTCGGTGCCCCGACGGAAGAAATGCACCGGCAGGAAGATGTGTGCGGGAGCCGGGAACGGCACCAGGCTCAGCGGCCCCATCGTGCTGCTGCAGCAGCGTCCTGAGCTCCGGATGCAGCTCGAAGCCGAGCCGCGACTCCAATTCGATGAGCCGCTCGGGGTCCGCCGGCCCCCGCAGCATGGCGTGATCAGCAGGCGAGTTCGCCTTCAGCCATGACGCAAAGCGACTCCACGCACGCTCGAACGCCGGACTGCCTATCTGTGTCATCCGCTGAACATAGACGGCGGTACTGACAGTTCACTTCCCGGCCAGATCGCCCGGCCTGACCGACAGCAGTCGTCACGAGCGTCCTGGCGTTCCTTCTGCCACGCGGCCTGACGAGCGAGCCCGATCCGTCGCGCACGATGTCCCGCTCCCGCTCCCACCGGCCGCCCAGCACGTCACCCTCCGGGGCGTAGACCGGCCGACCCACCTGCTCCATCAGCGCGGCCACGCGCCGCCACTCCGCCGGTCCGGCTGCTGTCGGGGCGTGGGGCGTGGCAGGAAGGGCTCAGCCCTCGATGGCCGGGCATGCCGGTCCCCTCGGCTGAGCCACCGTCGACCCCGTCAGACGATCCGATCGCAGCTCACCCACCTGCCGAGCTGAGAGGCGGTCAGGCCGGAGCGGCGCTTCGATGGCTGCTATGAGCGAGCGCGACGACTTCCTGGCCTGGGTCGGATCCGACCTGTACGCGGCGGAGCTGGCCCTGCACAACGGCGACGCGGACCCGCGCAAGGCGCTGTGGTCCCACAAGGAGCCGGTGAGCGTGCTCGGCGCCTGGCGCAACGCCTTCGGGCTGCGCGAGGTCGATGAGCTCTTCACCCACCTCGCGGAGAGCTTCTCGGACTGCACGTCGTACGCGTTCGATCTGCGGGCGTGCGATGTGATGGGCGACCTGGCCTGGACGGCCGGCTTCGAGCGCACGTCCGTGTCCGTCCACGGCAAGCCCACGAGCTACACGCTGCGGGTGACGCAGGTCTACCGTCGCGAGGGCGGGTGGTGGCGGGTCGCCCATCGTCATGGGGACGAAGGGCAGTGATGGCACTTCCAGTCTCTCGCCGCTCCGTGCGCGAGAGAGCGCACCTTGCCGCGGCCGGTCACCGCGCAGCCGCCGGCACGCCGCGTGGTGACGAAGTGGATCCTCAGCCGACCGTAGAGGCTGACCGAGATCGAACAGCTCCGGCTCAAGGTCATTCTGGCCAACTGCCCTGAACTCGGGGCGGCCATCGACCGAGACCGCAACGCAGCCATGGCCGGCCTGACCCTGCCATGCAGCTCAGGCGCCGTCGAAGGACCCGTCAACAGGATCAAGATGCTCAAGCGGCAGATCTACAGTCGCGCGCGCTTCAAGTTCCTACGCAGTCGGGTACTGCTTGCACCCTGACCTCTCTGTCGGTGGCCGAAGCGCTGATCCGCGCCGCGCCCAGACGTGCCGCGGACCCTGGGGACTTCTTGGACACCTCCGACGGTGAGCGAGCAGTGGCCGCAGCCGCACTGGTTGCCGCTCAGTGCCCTGATGGCGAACCGACCTGTGCGACCTACGGTCCGTCGGAGCCGCTGCCGAACCTGCCCACCGACCTTCGTGCGTTCGCCGTCGACGCTCTGGACCAAGTGACCTCCGAGCGGTCTGAACTTGCCGAACTTTGGGACGACGCTGCGAACGGCTCGAAGTGGCGCCACGACATCACCCGCATTCGTGACGTCCTCGACCCTCCGGTCCCTCCACAAGAGGAGGCCCTCTTCGACATGCAAGCGATCACCCACTGGCAGGTGACTCGTTGAGCGGGTCGATGGGATCGGAGCACCGGCACGACCGTCTGGGCACCGGGCGCTGGCCAGCCGCCCGTCCAGCAGGGCCGTTGTCACAGGCAGCGGCTACCTTGCAGCTCAGCACAGAACCGAGGCAGGTTGCAGGAAGAGGAGCGGCAATGGTCGTCGAGGTGGGGTATGCGCAGGCGTGGGACTTGGAGGCGTGTGCGGCCTGGCGGCCGATATCCGCTGAGAAGGCCCGGGAGCGGGATGCCGCCGGGCTTCCGTATGTGGTGGTGTACCGGGAGTCGGGTCGGGAGGCTCCGTTGGAAGTCCGGCTCGTCTCCTGGCGGGACCACTATGTGGGGCTGTGGGTCTACGACGTCCACGGCCGCCGCATCTGCGACGTGGACATGCGGCTGCTGGACGACCCGTCGCGGCTGCTGCGCCGGTACTCGGTCGGCTGGTACTACACAGGTCCAGAGATGGCGGAGTTCGACAAGGCGTGCCCGCGCATCACCGTGGAGCTCCTCCCGGACGGGAGGGGGCAACGGACGGAGGAGCGGCGGGGGCAGGGTGGAGGCTCCTACGTCACCTCGCCCGGACTTCGGGACGACGAGCGCTGGATGGACCGCCCCTCCTTCGGGGAGTGGCCGCTGCTCTCGGCTCAGGTGCACGGACTCGTTGAGCCGCCGGCGTTCGAGGCGGCTGAGGTGGTCGCGGCTGTCGAGCCAGGTGACGGGGATGCGCCCGCTACCTGCTGGCGTGCGCCGCGCCCCGCTCAGCCCGGGCCGATCAACGAGTTGTTCCGGCCCGGGCTGCGCGTGACCGACGGTTACCACCCCGAGATGACCGTCGTGGAGCCGGTCCGCATCGGCACCCTGCGCATACCCAGCGGGCTGCTGGCCGTCTCCGGCCCGGACCTCGACCACGGGGACGGGCCGTGCATCACCGTCCCCGTCCGGCCGGGGGAGTACGTACTCGACGAGGCGCGGGTCCGCTTCAGCTACCACTGCGAGTGGCGGGACGCCGAGGTCGCGACCACGCAACCCACGGCCGTCCGCCTGCTCGTCAGCGAGACCCCCGCAGCGACCTGGAAGATGGCCCTCGGTCCGGATGACGATCCCCGGCTGTTCATCGAGCAGCAGATAGTCGGCTTCGACACTGACGGCGCCACCGGCTGCTTCGCCGACGCCGGGGCCTGGGAGCCGCTCCTCGCGCTCTTCGAGCGGGGACTGATCCGGGGAGAGCCGGACCTGAACGGGTACGAGGACATCGACGACGGTTCCATGTTCATGCAGCGCACCCGGGACGAGGCTTCCGGCGGCGAGCTCATGTCCTTCGCGACGGCCGGGGACGGTACCTACCCGGTGTGGGTCGGTCTTTCCGAGGCCGGTGAGGTTGTCGGCGTCGTGGTGCTCGTGGAGGGGATGCCCGAGCTGCTCCCGGAGCGGGACGGAACCCCCACCGACGCGGCTGCATAGGCAGGCCTCGCACCGGCAGCTCGGACGGTGCCGTCGGCCGCATGGCCGCGTCGGCGACTCGGCCCATGCGGCTGCTCAGGCTGGCTTTTTGGAGCGGCTGCGGTAGGCCCGGGCCGCCATCCGGGTGCTGCACGCGGTGCTGCAGTACAGGCCGGACGAATTACGGGTTTTGTCGAAGAAACCCCGGTAGCACGAGGGGTCCTTGCACATTTTCAGCCGGGCCCAGCCTCCTCGTCCGGCCAGGTCGGCCGCGGCGGCGAAGAGTGCTCCGAAGCTGCCGAGGACACCGTCCTGGGCGGGTACCAGGCGAGAGCCTTCTGCGGTGAGGTGCGTGACGAGGGGGTAGCGCTGGGCGATGCGCTGGATGTAGCGCTCGGCGGCGGGCAGCGCCTCCTGTCCGTCGGCGCAACCCGAGTGGGCGCGGAAGATCATCGCGAGTGCGTCGCGGAGTTCGCGGGCCGCGGCCGCGTCCGCGCCGGTCACGTCGTCTCCGGCGGGCAGACCCATACGGGCCAGCCACGCGGACAGGTCCTTGGCGTCTGCCAGGCCTTCCGGGTCACCGCCCCAGGGACCGGTGTTGACGAACCCGAGAAGCAGATCAGAACTCTCGCACACGGAACCCGGGCACTGGTCCGCCACGGGCTGTTGCATGGTCACACCCTTCTCCCCTCGTCGAAGCCACAGCCTACAGCACCCGCGAGGCTCAATCACTTTCTAAGTCGACTAGCCAATGACGAATGGCGTCGCGGAGGGCTATGTGTATCGGTGACGTCATGTTCTAACGTGTTACGGTAATTGCGCTGGGTGCCTGGACCCCGAGAACTGCTCGTGGGTCGGCCTACAGCACTCGTAATCATCTGGAGGTAGTCATGCCCAAACTGCTCATGGTCCTTTCCGGAGCGACGAGGTGGACCCAGCAGGACGGCTCCCAGCGGCCCACCGGCTTCTGGAGCGAGGAGTTCGTGGAGCCCCACAAGGCGTTCACCGCCGCAGGGGTGCAGCTCACCGTGGCCACACCCGGCGGCCGCCCGGCGGTGGTGGACGAGCTCAGCCTGACGGCGCAGGCCAACAACGGGGACGAAGCAAAGGTCGCGGAGCTGCGCGCCTACCTGGACGGGGTCAAGGACCTGCTCGCCGCCCCGCAGCGTCTCGAGGACGTAGACCCCGCCGACTACGATGGCGTGTTCATTCCCGGAGGCCACGGCCCGATGCAGGACCTGGCCGTCAATGAGGACATCGCACGGGTCCTGGAGACTCTGCTCCCTGATTCCTCCAAGGTCGTTGCGGCGCTGTGCCACGGACAGGCGGCCCTGCTGCCTGCGGGGGATGTCGACGGACAGTGGCTGTTCAAGGGCCGCCGGCTGACCTCCTTCACTGACGAGGAAGAGACGCAGACAGGCCTGGCCGCCAACGCCCCCTGGCTCATCGGCTCCCGCCTGAAGGCAGCCGGCGCCGACTTCGTGCCGGGCCCCGCCTGGGCCCCGCACGTCATCGTCGACGGCAACCTCGTGACCGGACAGAACCCCGCCTCGGCCGCCGAAGCGGCCAGCGCCGTCCTGAAGGA
Source organism: Streptomyces sp. NPDC107471 (assembly GCF_055582845.1). Classification (NCBI taxonomy): domain Bacteria; kingdom Bacillati; phylum Actinomycetota; class Actinomycetes; order Kitasatosporales; family Streptomycetaceae; genus Streptomyces; species Streptomyces sp. NPDC107471. Next base: position 37,426 of record NZ_JBVJPC010000017.1, read on the forward strand.
ACTCGCTGTCCGGGCCGGTGCCGCGGCCGCGTGACACAACGCGACGCACCACAGGACAAGGTGCGTCGCCGTCCGCGCCCGAGACACCTCACGGTCATCGACCACCCACGGCCGCAAACGCGGTGGTCAACGGCGGGCACCGACCGCAGACCTGAACCTGAGTAGCCGCTGCTACAACGGCAGCGGCTACTCCCAGGCCGCACCTCGAAGGCTTCTCACCGACAGGCGTGCGACAGCGACGTAATCAGCGGCGAAGTCCACGCCGGTGACGCCCATATTCGCGCGCTGTGCCCGATTGCGGGCCGGACGGCCCGAACACGCCTGACATCCAGCGCGTGCCGGTTCCGCGGAGATGCGCTCCGGGCCGGACGTTTCAGGGCGTTGTCGAGGGGTCGCTCGTCGCAGTCCTCCCCAGGGGGAATCCGTCTCGGGCGGCCGGGCGCAGGAAGCGGATGACAGGGTGGCCGGGTTCGTGGGACACCTCGGCGCGGACACCGTAGACCTGCTCGATCAGGCCAGGGGTGAGAACCTCGGCCGGAGTGCCCTGCGTGACCGCGCGGCCGTCGCGCAGGACGAGCAGACGGTCGCAGTACATCGCGGCGAGGTTGAGGTCGTGCAGGGCGATCACCGTGGTCACCGGCAAGCCGGCGATCAGCTCCAGGAGGTCGAGCTGGTGCTGGATGTCGAGATGGTTGGTGGGTTCGTCGAGGAGGAGTTCGCGGGGCTGCTGGGCAAGGGCGCGTGCGATCTGGGCGCGCTGGCGTTCGCCGCCGGAGAGGGTGTGCCAGGACTGGCCGGCACGATCGGTCAGTGCGGTGCGCGCGAGTGCCTCGGTGACGGCTGCCGCATCGACCGTCGTTGCGGGCGTCCAGGGGCGGCGGTACGGGATGCGGCCGAGGGCGACGACGTCCCGAACGGTCAGCTCGGTCTGGGTGTCGGCGTGCTGTTCGACGGTGGCGATCCGGCGGGCGGTGGCACGGCGGCCGGCCTTGGCGAGCGGGCGCCCGTCCAGGTTCACGACTCCGGAAGTGGGAGCGAGAACCCCGGCCAGCAACCGCAACAACGTGGATTTTCCCGAGCCGTTGGGGCCGAGGAGGCCGACGGTCTCGCCGGCGCGCAGGGTGAGCGTGACGCCGTCGACGACGACCTTGTCGCCCAGGCGCCGTACGACGCGGTCCGCGTGCAGGCTGGTCATGTCCTTCTCCGTCCTCGGTGCAGCACGGCCACGAACGCCGGCACGCCGATGAGGGATGTCATCACGCCCACCGGGACCTCCAGCGGGTCCAGAACGGTACGCGCGACGGTGTCGACCCACACCAGGAAAACAGCGCCGGTCAGCGCGGTGACCGGCAGCAGGCGGGCGTGCCCGGAGCCGGTGAGGGCGCGGGTGGCGTGCGGCAGGACCAGGCCGACGAAGCCGATCGCACCGGCGCTGCTGACCAGGGCGGCGGTCAGCAGCGCGGTCGCGCAGAGCAGGACCAGGCGGGTACGGGCGACACGGACCCCGAGGCCCGCGGCGGCCTCGTCGCCGAAGGCGAAGGCGTCGAGCGTACGGGCGTACCCGAGGCACAGGACGAGGGTCACCGCGAGGACGACGGCGCAGAGGAGTACCCGCCCCCAGTCGGCGCCGGTGAGCGAGCCCAGCAGCCAGAACAGCACACCCCGGGTGGTCTCCGCGTCCGCCGAGGTCAGCACGATGAAGGAGGTCAGCGCGGAGAACATCTGCATCGCCGCGACCCCGGACAGGACGACCCGGTCGGTGCTGCCGCCGAGGGTGTGGCTGAGCAGCAGCACCAGGGCGAACGAGAGCAGCGCACCGAAGAAGGCACCTGCCGACAGGGACACCGCGCCCCCGCCCACACCCAGGACCACCACGGCGACCGCTCCCGTGGACGCTCCGGAGGAGACCCCGAGCACGAAGGGGTCGGCGAGGGGGTTGCGCAGCAGGGACTGCATGACCGCGCCGCACACGGCGAGTCCGGCCCCGCACACCGCGGCGAGCAGGGTCCGCGGCATGCGTAGGTTCCACACGATGCCGTCCCGCAGCGGAGCCAACGAGCGCTCACCGAAGCCGAGATGGGCCGCCACGGACGCCCACACATCGCCGGTGGAGATGTCGGCGGGGCCGATGGTCACGGCGACGGCGATCGAGGCGAGCAGCGCGACCAGTCCGCCGCCCGTCAACACCATTGCGCGGACGTTCACTTGGCGAGCCCGAAGTCACGCAGACCGGCCGCGACCTTCTCGATCCCCTCGACCGTGCGGATGGACGGGTTCATCGCCTGCCCGCTCAGCAGGACGTATCGCTTCTTCCTCACGGCGCTCAGGTTGCGGGTGGCGGGGTTCGTCTCCAGGAACCGCATCTTCGCCTTCGCGGTCTCCGCGGTCTGCTGCCTGCGGGTCAGGTCGCCGATGACGATGACGTCGGGGTCACGGTCGGCGACGGTCTCCCAGCCGATCTGCGGCCACTCGTCATGGGTGTCGGCGAACGCGTTCTTCGCGCCGACCGCCCGGGTGATGGCGCCAGGGGCGCCGCAGCAGCCGGCGAGGTAGGGCGACTGGGAGTTGGCGAACCAGTACATGAGGGAGACGTCGGAGGCGTGCAGTTCGGCGGTGGCCGTGCGCACCCGCCCCTTCAGTTCCGCAATGAGCCTCTCGCCACGCCCCTCGACACCGAACGCCCGTGCCAGGTCGCGTATTTCGCCGTACACGGCTTCGAGCGTGAGCGGCTTGCTGCGCGAGCCGTCGCCGCCGCTGTCGTTGTCCTTGCCTGCCGAGCAGTCAGACGGAGAGACGTAGGTCGGCACGCCCAGCTTCTCGAACTGCCGGCGGGTGGCGACGCCGCCCTCGCCGAGAGTGGAGACGAACGAGGCGGTGACGAAGTCGGGTTCGGCGTTCAGGACCTTCTCGAAGGAGGGCGCGTTGGCCGCCAGGCGCGGGACGGTGGCGTTGGCCTTCTCCAAGCCCTTCATCACCGGGTCGGTCCAGGTCGCCGTACCGGCCAGGCGGTCGGCGAGGCCGAGGGAGAGCAGGATCTCGGTGGTGCCCTGGTTGAGGGAGACAGCCCGATGCGGGGCCGACTTCAGGGTGGTCTTGTGACCGCAGTTGTCGATGGTGACGGGGTAGCCGGCGGCCGTGGCCTTCTCGGTCTTCGCGTCGTCGCCGTCGGCGGAGCCGCAGGCGGAGAGCAGCAGGGCGGAGGTGAGCAGCAGGGCCGGAGTACGGAGGTGGGCGGGTATGCGGAGCACGGGCATGCCTCGGGGGTCGGGGCTCGTTCGCGGAGCCTGGCCTACGGGTTTCCCCCGCGCCGGGGCGCGGAGGTGCCAGCAGGTCTTCGGACTCGGGTTCGTCCGGCCGGGGCGCCTTCCCGGTCTCCCAGTGGCGTCGTGCCCCGCCCGTCCCCCTCACCGCTGCGCGTCAGTTCCGGATTCGCACCGGATTCCCTGGCCTCGGGTGTGGCTCGACTGGCCCGCCGAGGCTATCAAGCCGGTCGTACGGTCGGACCGCGCGGCCACGGAGTAGCGAGCAAAGGTGCTGGAGTTCTGGCCGATCCACGGCTGCGAACACCTCAACTGCCCCCAGCGAGGCGCGTCGCCGCTGGGCCAGTTGCTGCGGGCAGCCCCTGCCGATGGGGGCGACGGATCGCTGGTGAGGTCTGGGCCGGCGGCGTAGGGAGTTTGCGATCTCGTCTTCGTCGGAGAGACCCTCCGTCAGGCCGGCCTTCGCTGCAGGAAGACGATCATGTCTCAGTACCTGCGGGGACGGCCGTTCTTGGCTGTCTTGCGTCAGCTCTGACCGCAGTTCGGTGAAGGGTCTCGGAGTCGTTCTCACCCGGTGCGGTCCGTCCTGAGCCGCCTGGTTGGATGAACGCATGACGGATTGGTCGACGCTCACCGACGCGTGTGGTTCCGCCGAGCACGTGCGTGGTCTCCTGGACCGCTTCGCGGCCGATCCGAGTGGTGTGTGGTCCGAGGTGATGGACCATCTGTGTCCGCAGTTGGACACAGCCTTCCCCGCCAGCTACGCAGCTCTTCAACGGCTGGCCGAGATCGCGGTCGCCTGCAGCCCCGAAGATCTCGCCTGGGTGCTGCTGGCAGCCGGAGCGATAGCGTCCTGTTCGCCTGGGCTCTCGGAGACCGACAGCCCTCTGACGGTCTACTCGGCCCCGATCGAAGTTCTGCACCGTCTCACCGATCGCCGTCTGAGCCGCGCGGTCGAGGCTGAGGAGTACGTGAACCTGTTGCAGGCTCTGCTCTCCTTCGAGGGCGTCGAGATCTGGGATCGCTGCCTGGATGGCCTGCAGAGTGGGGAGTACGAGGTCGAATGCCCGTACTGCGGCGTCAACATGTTCATCGTGATCGGACAGGACGAGTCGTTCTGCTGTACCGACGACTACGACTCGGGAGAGGTGGAGAAGCTGCCCCTCCGGCCCACGCCAACCCAGGATTTGGACGGGCTGCCGCGGAGATTGTTCACGCGAGCGATGGCGGACGGGCAGGCGGGCGTGGCTCACGCCATTGCGTATCTGTTCGGACGAGCCGTCTGCCCGGACTACAGGACGGACTTCTCGGTGGCGGAGCGGGTGGTTGCCGGTTGGACTCCGTGACCGACTCAGCTAAGCGGCAGCGAGGTTCCAGGTCGCAGTAGACGGAAACCGGCTCGGCCGTATACAGCCCTCTTGATCGTTTCGTCGACGGGGACCCCTCGACTCGGTGGCCGATGGGCAACTCCATGAACGTTGAGGCTGCTCGCCGGTAGCCTGCCTGCGTGGCTGAGATCTGGAGCGAGGAGCAGTTGATCGCTGACGGCTTCGAGCGTGTGTACACCGAGTCGGACTGGTACGGCGCACCGTTGGCCGGCCTTGCTGACATCGACGGGAAGCCTCACCACTTCGAAATGGACGTCTACGACCACAGCCATGATGTCCACGAGTACCAGGTCTGGCCCGCAAGCGAGGCGGTGGCGGAGCTGGAGCGCCAGCAGTGGGCGATCTACGCCAGGTGGTATGAGCGCCGTGAGGCGGGCGAGGTCGGACAGGAGAGCCATCCGGGCCACGGTGGGGTCGATGCCCGCTATGACGAGCTGGAGCTGCAGTTGGCGCCGCACCGCTTGGCGCCGGCCGGCGCCCGTCGGCTCGTGTGCGAGCTGCGGTTCGTTGCCGGTGTCGACGTTCGCTACCGAGTCGAGGGGCCCGACTACTGGCTTCGATGGCGTCCGACGCCGCCGTGACCACGGGGTGTTGTGTGGACAGCCAATGATCACGCGGCGGCCTCGGGCGCCGGCGTGGTGCCTGCCCACTGGCAAGAGGCATTCGAAGGACTGATGAGCCGGATCGCCGGCCGGCTCTCCCGAGCTGAACCCAGTCGCCGGATACGGCGGTTGGTCGCCGGGCTGCCGTCGGAACTGCCGAGGAAGAGCTGCTTGCCCCTGGCCGAGGGATGAGCAGGGTGCCGAGGCTGTACAGTCCACGGCCCGCTGTTCGGACCCTCTCCGGGCGGTCCTGCGGAGCGCATGACCGGGATCCAGCGATGAGTTCCGCTACGCAGAGAGGTCTTCCTGGGCGTACGTGCTCATGAGAGGCCGATGGAGGCGCTGGTCGGTCCTTGGATCGCGGGCCCGTGCGTACGCGACCAAGCTTGAAGACCGTTGAGGAGATTCCAGCGTGAGTGACATCGTGGTCCAGAAAGTCATCCGACCTGAGCGCGCGCTTTCGGGACCTTGGCTGGAGGTGATCGCCTCGAATCTCGACTACCACCGAGCGACCTTCCTGTGGAAGTGCGAGGGGCTCTCGGAGGCAGAACTGCGGCTACGTCCCGTTCAGTCGTCGGCGTTGACCCTGCTGGGGCTCATGCGGCATCTGCAAGGGGTTGAACGTGCCTGGTTCCAGCGGACCTTGGCCGGCACGATGCCTCGCTTCTTCCCCTATCGGACCTACGCCACCGCTGATGGCGGTGAATGGTACGACGAGTTGGACACCACGCCGGCCAGCAATGTCTACGAGGACTACCTCAAGGCGTGCGAGGAGTCGCGGCAGGCATTTTCGAAGGTGACCGTCGATGTCGCACGGATCGCGCCGAACCCGGAGTTCGGAGACACCGATGTGCGGTTCGTCCTTGAGCACGTGATCGAGGAGTACGCCCGCCACGTCGGCCATGCGGATCTCCTTCGGGAGGCCATCGACGGCGTCACTGGCGAGTAGCCTGCCGCCACGCCCTCGTCCCCTCGATGGAGGCCTCATCCCACCTGTGGCGCATCGGCGCCGTCCTGGTCGGCAGGCGGGCATCCGTGAGTACAGGTCGCTCCGTCCGGGGGATTGCGGGCCGGTCCTGGCCACAGACCGCCATCGGCGCCCATGGCGTACCGATGATCGCGTTCGGCGGCCAGGACCTCGCGGTGGCAGGCAGCCGAGAAGCGCAGGGCATTTCCCCCCCCACCCACCCCGACCAGGACTTGTTCTCCATGGCGAAAGCGCTGCTGTGCGCCACGACACGCGCTGAGCCTGGCCTCCCCGCGTCGCCGTGCACTGATTCCGGCACCGGATTCGTCCGGTGCGACCGATTCCGGCGGCGCGGATGGCTTCAGGGGTGACTGGCTGTCGCTGTCGGCCGGCGGAACCAGGGGTGGACGCGGTTCCACCGCCACGTACGCGCACACACCGGCCCTCACCGGTCGCAACTCCTGTGGCTCGTCACCCGGGAGGCTGAATTGCGTGTCGGGTGCGGCGGATGGCGCATAAGGGCGGTCCGGTCGGGAGAAGCAACGGGGGCGGAGTGGTTGCTCATAGTAAGGAGGGCGCAGGTGAGAGCCGTCGTGTTCAGCGCCGATTTCTCCTCGGAACGCCAGTGGGTGGCGGGCCGGTCCTGGGCCTATCCGGACGGAGGGCCGACCAATCCGGGCGACAACAAACTCGATCACCTCACCGCGGACCCTGATTACTCCCGACGGGGGACGTTCAAGGCCCGGCGCAGGGCGGACGGCTTGTGGGACACCGGGCTGCTGACCACTGAGGGGAGCTCCGAAGGGTTCATGGTGCGCACCGGGGACCACCTGGAGGTCACGGTGCGCCTGCCCACCGGACTCGGTGCCTGGCCCGCTGTCTGGACCTGGCGGGACGGTGGCAATGAAGTCGACGTCTTCGAGTACCACCCCGACAACCCCGACCTTCTGGAGCTCACCAACCATGTCCGGCAGGGACAGAGTTACGTCCGTCACGACGCGGTGCGTCCAGGGGCCGTCCTCGATCTGGGCGTGACCTTCGGCCGGCGCAGTGTGGTGTGGACGCTCGGCGGCGAGCGGATCTTCGCCGACAGACGGGGCGTGGGCTCCGGCTGGAGTGCCTACCTCATCGTCAACCTGTCGGTGTGCGCGGGCCTCTACCATCCCGCCCCCGAACCCGAGACCGCCGAGATGTCGTACGAGGTGCGCAGTCTCGTGGTCACCCGGACGACCGAAGGCCTTCCGGCGGACGACCTGTCCGGGAGAGACCGGTCCGGAGACCGCCCTGCGGAAGGCGCCTGACCCGGGTGAGTCCGGCGTGCAGGCCGCCCTCCGCACGTACCTCGCTCGTGTCGCCCGTCAGCGACGGTGCCGTCAGTGCACCCGTCGCCACGTTCCGGATGCGGACGTCCTTTTCCCCGAGACCGGTGACCACGACCGCGGTCTTCGAGCGGCTCCGGGGCCGGGGGACAGACGCCCCGCCGCGGCAAGGCATCCCTCGGTGCGATTTACTCTCCCGATGGGTTCACGTACTTTTCCGAGCAGCCCCCCGGTCACGATACGGCGGGCGGTCGCGCAGGACGCCAAACGGCTCACGCGGCTCGTGCGTGGCTCAGGGGCCTACGCGGGCAAGTACGCGGCCGCCGTCGCGGGCTACCGGGTCGGTCCCGATTACATCGAGGCCCACCACACCTTCGTAGCCGTGGGCGGCGACGAAGACGGCGGTCGGGTCCTGGGGTTCTACGCGCTCGTCCTCGCTCCACCGGAGCTTGACCTGTTGTTCGTCGCCGACGAGGCACAAGGACGTGGGATCGGACGGTTGCTCGTCGCGCACATGCGGGCCGAGGCCGAAGCCGTGGGTCTCGACCGTGTCAAGGTCATCTCGCACCTTCCCGCCGAGGACTTCTACCACCGAGTGGGTGCGGTGCGGACCGGGACCGAGCCCGCGAACCCGCCCGCCGTGCCGTGGGACCGTCCGACATTCGAGTTCCGGATCCCCTCGGTGACGTAATGTCACCGAGCGTATCCGCCTGTGCCCGGCTGGGCCGTCATCTCTTGGGGCTGCGGCCGCCCACGGTCCACCTTCAGGCCCAGCCGGTGACATGCCCCGGCTCTCACCCCGGCCAGGACCACCGACCGCGTTAAAGACTGGTCGTCGTCTGCTCGCCGGAGGCGCTGCCTGCGAGCCACTGGTCCCATCCCAGATTGAAGTCGGCGTAGCCGTTGTCGGCCGGGGCCTTGCCGCGGGGCGAGCCGGTGATGGTGATGGGGTCGCCCTGCTTGACCTGGCCGTAGAACCATTTGGCGTCCGACAGGGACAGGTGGACGCAGCCGTGTGAGCCGCGGGCGCTGCCGCTGCCCGGGTTGGGGTCGCCGGTGGAGTAGTGGACGTAGGTGCCGGACTGGGTGAGGTGGATGTCCCAGGGCAGTGTCAGGTCGTAGTAGTTGGGGCTGCCCTTGTCACAGCTAATGCCGACGCTGCAGGAGGTCATGTGGACCTTCTCCTGCTTGTCGATGACGGCCATTGTGCCGTCCCATGTCGGGTACTCGGCGCTGCCCGCGTTGATGGACAGGGTGCGTACCGGAGCGCCGTTGCGGGTGACCTTCATGGTGTGGCCGGTCACCGAGACGTCGGCGCGCACGTCGTCACCGATCTTGAAGGTGTGCGTGTAGCCGTGTACGCCGTAGCGTCCGTTGCCGTTGCTGACGCCCGTCATGTCGGCGTCGATCTTCACCGTCGTCCCGGAGGGCCAGTACGTCTTCGGGCGCCAGTCGGCGCGCTTGTCGCCCATCCAGTGCCAGGCGCCGGCCACCGGCTGTGACGCGCTCACCTTCATGTGCTTTTCCACGGTGGCCCGCGCCTTGGCCGCGACAGGGTTCGTGAAGATCACCGAGATCGGCATGGCCACGCCGACCGTGGTTCCCGTCTGTGGGGTGATGGTCTCCAGCAGCATCGGCGGGCCCGCCGGCTTCGTGGGCGACGGAGAGGCGCTCGCACTCGGCTTTTCCGATGCCTGCGCGTCGTCGCCGCTCGCCTTGTCACTGCCGCCCCCACCGCAGGCGCTCGCGCCCACCAGCATCACACCCGTGACGAATGCGACCCATATGCTGCCCTTGCGCCGTCCCACGAACTGCCCCGTCTTCTCGATCTTCGGCCCTGACGGGCCCGTCTTCCTGTCAGACAAGGACGGCGCGGGTTGCAGTTGCGTTGATCGCGTAAAACGTGTCCCAAGACTCCCCGGCACCGTGGCACTGTAGGAGCAGGTGGTGGACGGTGGCGCGACCTCCGTGCCGCGCCTGGCCAGCGGCCAGGGAACCGCCAACGGGACGAAAAGTGCAGTTGTGGAGTTGCTCGGGCGGTGCTAACCAGCACTGCCCCTGCAGAACTGACGGACCGGGGCGAGGTCCGAAACAGTACGGGCGGCCTGGCCCCCGAGGACCTGCCGTTCAGGCAGGTGAACGCGGACGCAGCTCACGGTAGGCCGGACGGTCCGCCGGCAGCCGTCGGTACGCTGCTCAGTCCCACAGCTCACTGCTGTCACACACCCGCGCCCCCATGTTGCGCTCCATCATGCGCAGTGCGGCATCCGCGAGATCGGAGTGGATGTGGGCAACCGCGTCGCGCGGGACGATGACCTCGAAATGGCGGATGTGGGCATCGAGGGCGGAGTAGAGCACACACTGCTCCGTCACCTGGCCGCACAGCACCAACCGCTCGATGCCCTGCTGGCCCAGCAAGTAGGACAGCGGGGTCTCGAAGAACACCGAGTGGCGTGCCTTGAGCACGAAGAGTGAGGAGCGATCCGGTTTCACCGGTTCCACCAGATCGGCGTGCGGTCCCGCGAGTGCCTGCTCGAGCAGCTCACCGTGATGAGAGCGCCACTCGCCGAAGTTGTCGTTGACGTAGATCACCGTCACGTCCCTCGACCGTGCCGTCTCCAGCAGGCCGGAGAGGACCGGAACGACCTTCCGGGCTGAGGAAAGAAGCTGGTCCGCGTCCTGGTGGTCGTACGTGTTGATCATGTCGATGACGATCAGTGCGGTCTTGCTCATGGCCCCCGGGTTCCCAAGGAAAACATTGTCAACAGAGACTGCGGCACTGATGTTGGGGCGGCGTCACCGGAGCCCGGGCTGGGACGCGGGGGACGGCTACTCACACTCGACGGCCGAAAGCGGCGCCGCATTGATATGCCCGACGGGCATGATCGATTCCAGCGCTCGCCACCGGCATCGACCGAGACCGCGACGCGGTCGTCGCCGGCCTGACGCTGCCCTGGAGCTCCGGCGTCGTCGAAGGACACGGCAACAGGATCAAGATGCTCAAGCACCGGATGTTCGGACGCGCCGGCTTCACACTGCTCCGCAAGCGGGTTCTCCTCGCCCCGTGACCGATGTCAGTGGCTCCTGGAACCCTGCCTTCGTTTTCAGGACAGCCGTGTCAGAAGCCATGCATGGGAACGTGGGGGACCAGCCCGAACGGCAGCGACCTCGCCGCAGAGTCCGTCGATGAACGCGAGTGACTCGCTGCCCGGTCTCTGCCAGTACCGGGAGACTCAAGTCGAAGCCGGCGCTGGACGCTGTGTCGGCCTCCTTCTTCGCGTTGATGTGAGCGGTGAAAGCGGCCACGACCACGCCGTTCGCATCGACGTACTCGCCCAGTTGATCGTGCCGTCGACACCATCCGAGTTCGTGAGTTGCGGGTTGTAAGAGGTCATCCACCGTCCCTCCGTAGGACCTGTCGGTCGGGTCGGCAGGTCCTACGGAAGGACTGGGCGGTCCGGAGAGTGCTTGCGGCCCGGCGCGCAATCACCGAGGACTGGTCACGGGGCGCTGATCGGTTCAGCAGGTGACGACCTTGCCGTAGGAGCCGCGGCCCCAGTTCCACTCCCACTGCTCACCGGGCTGGTAGGTGAGGCATGGCGAGTCGTTGCCCCAGTCGATGACGACCTTCAAGTGCATGGCCACGTTGCAGGTGTTGGTGACCTTTACGTACTTTCGGTGCTTGATGACGTCCCGCGTGACGCAGGCTGGGGCCGTGCCCCGCGCGGAAACCGTAGCTGCCGGGGCGGCTGCTGCCGATGCCGGGGAAGCTGTCACGAGGCCGGCGCCGAAAACAGCCGATGCCGCGATGAGACTGACGGCGAGACGCTTGCGGTACTTCATGTCCGGTTTTCCTTCACTGGGTCAGGAGGCAGTGGGACGGGTGTGGTTGCTCCACAGACTCTGCCGATCTCTGCGCCTCCAGGGCCACCGACATGGCCGAAGTGCATCCTTTTAGGGATATTCCCACTGAAGCAGCCCCTATCGGGGCAGGGGAGTGGGTCGTGAAGCGCACCGCTGGGAGACCGCGTCAGACATGGCTGACACCCGAGCGCGATCCGTTCACGGCCCCCTACTGCGCTGACTCGCCAAGATGCCGAGTACCTGGAGGAGCGGGAGGGCGCGCGGGAGGTGCGGGCCGCCGCAGACGACTTCCGCCACAGCCACCCGGGACGCGGCCACCTGCGGCTGCCGTTCGGACGGTGCCCGTTTCGGAGGACGGCCGGATACCCAGGCCGACACCTACGAGCAGGCGCGGTGCGAAGGCAGAAAGGTTGCCGGCTTCATACATCGTGCGGCACGTGTTGCAATGCGTAAGGCCCCGGGGTGTCTGCCCGCTTCATGTGGTGTGGAGCAGCCAGCGCTGCACGGCGGTGTGGGTGCTGGGGGGCAGGGTGCTGAGCTGGTCGATGGCGTCTCGGTCCTCGGGCCGGGGCGGGATGCCGGCGGCGGTCAGTGCGGCGTGCAGGGCCAGGCGGCGCTGGTCGCGGGGGGTGATGTGGATGTTGAGGCGTTCGGCGGGGTTGGGCGGCAGCAGGCAGTCCGTGTCCTGGCTGGCGGCGGGAGGCCAGGCGCTCTCCGTCGGGTCGGCGGCGTAGGGGGCGACGAAGGTCTGCGGCGTGTGGTGGTCAAGGGCGATGCTCACGTCGGTCTCCTTCAGCAGCGGGTGGATGTGCAGGGGGAGAGCCTTGGAGCGCCGTGTGCGGTTGCGGTTGCCGGGCGATGTCACGCTGACGGCGTCATCGGCGGCTCATCGTCTTCTTCGATCAGCACGACTGCAGTCGGCCGGGCGTGACCAGCCGCCCACCGGTACGTGTATCTGTTACGCACTTTCGGGTGACGGCATGACGCGGGGCAAGATCGGCCAACAGGACAAGGGCGACCCGGCGCAGGTCACCCGGCGAGGACTGGAGGCCTTCTTCGCTGCCAAGAACAAGGTCGTAGCCGGCTCCGCCAAGACCAAAGCGCAGGAACTGGCCAACAAGGCGCTGCCCGACAGGGCCGAAGCCGCCGCCTATCGAGAGATGGTCGAACCGGGATCGTCCGGCGACGATGGGAGCGGCTCACGGCATCCCTTGGTCGGACCCGCTAGGGCGTGGGCCGCTCACGACGGCAGCCTGACCATCGACGTGGAGATTGGATCGACCGCTCTCTGTAGGTGGCACACGTCGTCGCCGTTGGGAGTCAGTCGCGCGCAGTCCGCAGCGCCGGTATCCGCGGTCGAGTCAGATGTCCGCCAGGAGGACCAACCTGCCGTGATCTGCCGGCCGTCCGCACGGGGCCGAGCCGGTTCCGTTAGTCGCGATCCTTCCCGGTCAAGCATTAGCGGCCATCAACCGGCATGCGGCACATTGATGATTTTGCCGTCCTTGTCGAGCGTGTGGGTCTCCCAGTACACGTCCCACTTGTCACCGACTTCCTGCGGCACCTTGCCCTCGGGGTATCTCGCGTACCCGGCGGTGGGCTCCTCTTCGTCCGAGACGCATGCGGAGCCGGTCCCGCCGACGGTGAGCACGGGGTACTCACCGCTGCTGCAGATGCTCTCCTGGTACTCCCAGCCCGCGCAGCCTGTAAGCGACAGAATCGCGGCCGCGCTTGCCAACACCGCGGCGACGCGGGCCCCTTGGGACCGCACGCTGGGGTTGGCGAGACTTCCGCTGCGAGGCGTGGTCATGGTGTTCCTCTCGTCGTTCGGTGTGCCTTCACTCTCGTCGCCGGGCGGTTGTCGCCTCCTGAGTGCGCGTACTCAGATACAGCCTGCGCACATGCTCAGTTTTTTGAGGTGGGGTCGGTACTCGTCGGCCGACAACAGTTGAGTCGGAGCCCGTCTCGTTTTTCCAGCGCGAATCGGGTGCGGAAGACTGCCGTCTTCAGACGGCCTCTGAGGTCACCAAGGGCGCGCCTGTGGCTTCGTGCTTCCGGAGCTGAGTTCGATGCGCCTTCCGCGCAGGCCGCAACGATCCGGGCCCGCTCCGCCACACGAGCTGGGACGTGCCACACAAGGCCGTCGTACCTCACGTGTGATGAACTGTGGCCCGGTTTCGAGATGTTGATCTCGTCCCGAACAAGAGAATGGGAGGGACCGTGGGCCTCGGTGGGGGGACGTGGCAGCGACTGACCGCCGTGGTGCTCGTCATGGCGGTGGCGGCCGGGTGTACGGGGCAGGGCGAAGGCGCGGGCGGCGGAAACGACGAAGACCTGCTGCGGAACCACGACTGGTCGCAGATGCCGGGTACCACCTCGCGGAACGGCATCCTGCGGGTCAGCGCATTGGATCGGCGCATCGTGGAGCAGGACTCCTCCGGCGGCCAGCCCAACCCCCCGCTGAACCTGGCCGGCCCGCATCTCAGGTCTGATGGCGACTTCACCGTCACCACGCGCATGTCCGGTGTGGGTGACGACGACGGCGACTCATGGCTGCGGCTGTACGGACGTGTACCGGTCATATATGACGAGTGGCGGCAGGAGCGGCCCTCACTCCGCGTCGGCGTGACCGCTGACGGACACGTGAAGGTACAGATATGGGACGGCGAGGGTGATGAGCCGGCCACCTCCAAGGCTTTCGACTGCGGCTGCTCCGGGACGGTGACGCTCGCCGTGTCGAGCATCGGTGACACCTTCCGCGTGAAAGCCGACGGGCGGCGGCTGGGAACCGTGCAGGACCCGGGGGTGTTCGCCGAGGGCACTGTCTGGTTCGGGCTGGAAGCGGACGCGGGCGAAAACGAGCGCCGCGAGGGATGGCGTCTGACGCGGCTGACCGCGCGGGCAGAGAGCGGTGATTCGCTCCGCGTGATCAAGGCGCCCCAGCTACACCAGGAGCAGTCCGACGACTCGCTGCGTGCGCGGGCCGCAGACGTGGGGCGGCCGTTCGACGTCGGCGCCGCCCTCGCTGAGAACCCGCTGCTCACCGACTCACGCTACCGGGCGCTCGCGGGAAGCCAGTTCTCCATGCTCACTCCGGAGAACGCGTTCAAGCCGCAGTTCCTCCACCCACGCCGGGGCGTCTACGACTTCCGTGACGCGGACCTACTCGTACGCTTCGCCCGCGCGAACGACATGAAGGTGCACGCGCACACGCTCGTCTGGCACGAGGCTCTGCCCCACTGGATGCGGGAGAACGACGACCCCGAGGAGGTGCGCCGGACCATGCTCCAGCACATCGCCAGGGTCGCCGGGCACTTCAAGGGAAAGGTCGCGGAATGGGACGTGGTCAACGAGCCCATGTCCGACGACGAGAAGAGCTACACCAACGGGGACCTCGGTCTGCGCTCCGAGCAGAGCCCGTGGTTCGAGGCCATGGGCGAGGAGTACATCGACGAGGCGTTCAGGGCCGCCCACCGGGCCGACCCGAAGGCACGGCTGTTCCTCAACGAGTACGGGGTCGAGGAGGAAGGAGAGCGCTGGGACGCCCTTTACGATCTGGTCAAGCGGCTCAAAGAACGCGGCGTACCGATCGACGGCGTGGGTTTCCAGAACCATGAGTACGCACCCGGCGACCGCGTTGACCCGGAGACCTTTCGCAGCCATGTGCGGGATCTGGCGGAGCTCGAGGTTCAGGCGCGGGTGTCGGAGATGGACGTCCCCATAGGTGCAGACGAGGAGGACGGGCGGCAGACCCAGGCCGATGAGATGGCGGGCAAGCTGCGGGTCTGCCTGGAGGAGCCGAACTGTACGTCGTTCTCCACCTGGGGATTCACCGACCGGTACGGTTCCACCGCCGACACCAAGATCTATCCTCCGCGCACGGCCGATTCCCTGCCGTGGGACGCGGACTTGCGGCCGAAGCCGGCGTACGAGCGCTTGCTCGAGGCCTTTGACGAGGCGTGAGAGAACAAGGTGCGATCTCTCGGTCGGGTGTCGATGGTAGCGAGAGTCGAAGAGCGTTCCGTAGGTTCACCTAGTACGCCAGATGCGGATCGTGATCTTCATGTCCGTCGGCGTGGAGCAGGTCATTCCATACGGCGGGGCGTGGGCGCTGTCAGGTGTTGGCGCTGAAGTATGCAGCGGCAGCGTCAATGAAGCGGTCGTGTGCGGCTCGTGCGGTGTCCTGCGCTGCGGTCAGCTCCTCAAGACTTGTGGCGGCGTCGACCATGTCGTATGTGGCGACGACCATCGCCTGTGCGGTGGTGTGGACAGCCAGATCGGGCACGAGGAGCCGCAGCGCAACCAGGGGGCGGGTGATGGCGGAGCGTGTGACGTGAGACCTGGCTCGCAGTTCTTCCAGCTCAACGTCGCTGGCGCCGCGCAGCCGAGCTTCCCCACGCATCCACAAGGCTCGACGGTGGTCGGAGCCGGCGGAGGCGAGGGTTGTCACCGCTTCGAGCCGGTCGCGGCGCAACTGCTCGGCGGCGGCCGCACGCTCGGCGCGGCCAGCCGCCAGGTGTTGGAAGGTACCGGTGACAACGGATCCGAGGAGCGTCCCGACGACGGCAAGGACGGTGGCGATCATCATTTGCCTTCTTGGTCGGGCGACTGGCCTCAGGAGTGCGCAGACTCACGATCACCGTTGATCATCGTCCTGTGTGGACTTACGAAGAGACGATGGCCGTGGGCCACAGCATAGATCCCGGCCGTTGGCGGGCGGCGTTCGAGGTGGCCATGGGCCGGATTGCGGGCCGGTTCGCCAGGGTTGAACCCCGGCCGCGAGCAGGACGGTTGTGCTGGGACTGCTGTCGGGCCTGCCGCGCAAGAACTGCTGCCTGATCGCGGAGTGGGCCGGGGAGAAGGCCCCGTACGGCATGCAGCATCTGCTGTGCCGGGCCTCATGGGACGCCGATGCGGTGCGGGAAGATGTCCGTGAGTACGTCGTCGAGCACCTCCATGACGAGGCTGCGGTGCTGATCGTGGACGAGACGGGCGACGTGGAGAAAGGCACCCACACCGTCGGCGTCCAGTGCCAGAACACCGGTGCCGCGGGCCGGATCGAGAACTCGCAGGTCGCCGTCTATCTCGTCTATGCGGGTGAACGCGGACACGCGGAGGTGGACCGGGAGTTGTACGTCCCGCGTTCGTGGACGTCCGATCCCAACCTTGCCGGGCGGCCAGGCTCAGCGAGGACACCGTCTTTGCCACCAAGCCGGAGCTGGCCCGCGTAATGGTCGAACGGTCTCTTGGATGCCGGGCACCCGGTCGGTTGGGTGACCGGCGACGAGGTCTACGGCGGCAGCCCGAAACTGCGATCCGCCTTGGAGGAACGCGGCCTGGGCTACGTGCTCGCGGTGGCCTGCGCGGCCGAAGTGCCACCAAGGCGGGCATGTTCCGCGCCGATACGCTGGCAGCCAAGCTGCTCAAGCGAGCCTGGCAGAAGCTGTCGGCCGGGCGCGGTGCGAAGGGCCACCGCTTCTACGACTGGGCCGTCATCGACCTTGCCGCGGCGGTGTCGGGGCACCGTCAGATGCTGATCCGGCGCAACCGCACCACCGGCCCGAACTCGCCTACTGCCGCCGCCGTTCCGGGCGACCGGTGCCGCTCAGCACCCTGGCGGGACGGCTGGCTTCAGGTCGCGGGTGGAGGAGAGCTTCCAGGCAGATAAGGGGCTGTCCGGGCTCGACGAGCACCAGGTCCGCCGCTCTACCCGTCCTGGATCCGCTGGGGCAACCTCGCGATGCTCGCCCACGCCTTCCTCATCGTCGTTCGCGCAGACGAACCCGCACATCGGCCAGGACCCCACGACCTTATCCCGCTGACCTGCAACGAGATCCAGCGCCTGTTCCTCGCACTTGCCGCCCGGCCACGCAACGACCCCGCACACCGGCTCGGCTGGTCCGACTGGTGAGGCCGCCACCAGGCAGAATCACAGACCAGCCATTACCTGCGACAAGCCGCATCCCAGGCATGAAGATCACGATCTACAGATGGAGTACTAGCGACCGCCACCGCGCGCCGGGGCCAACGGTGGCGCACGGTCGGCCAAGCCGCCCCTGCAGCAAGCAGGTTGGCGGATCCGCAGTGCTCTTGCCCGCGGTCCCGGTCAGGTTCTACGCCGCGCCGTGCACAGTGTTGCCGACCCGCGCATTCGAGGCCCTGCCGTCAGCGGTTGCATGTGTGCGCGCTCATCATCACCGACGCCACCTGCGGGGTGCCGCACACATGGCGAGGACGGGACGTAACCGAGCCGGAGATGATCGTCGAGTTCGACGATGGCCTGACCGGGGGCTCCCGGACGGTGACGAGTGCACCGACGCCGCAGGTCAGCGCCTATGCCTCAGTGAGTTCTCCGAGGGATGTCCTCGATCATCGCCGCGACTTTGTCCTGAGTGTGGAAAAAGAAGCCCCCTACCCGTGCGTAAGTACTTCCCCCTCTGGAAAATCGTTGTTACGTTCCTCTCCGACAGCCCGACGACGCAGTAGGCAGAGGCGGGTGTCCTGGGCCCAGCCGTGGGCGAGGGGAGGGATCGTGAGACGGATGACCGCTCGACCTGAGAACACCCATCAGGCGCGCCTGCTTCGTCTGCTGCGTGACAACGGGTCCAACTCCCGCGCCCAACTGGGGGATCTGGTGGACCTGTCCCGTTCGAAGCTGGCGGTCGAGGTCGACCGGCTGCTGGAGACGGGGCTGGTTGTCGCGGACGGGCTCGCACCGTCCCGGGGCGGCCGCCGCTCGCACAACATCCGGCTCGCGCCGAGCCTGCGTTTCCTCGGTGTGGACATCGGAGCCACTTCGATCGATGTCGCCGTGACCAACGCCGAGTTGGAGGTCCTGGGGCATGTGAACCAGCCCATGGACGTCCGTGAGGGACCGGTCGCGGTGTTCGAGCAAGTCCTGTCCATGGCAGCGAAGTTGAGGGCCTCCGGGCTGGCCGAGGGATTCGACGGCGCCGGAGTCGGTGTCCCGGGACCGGTCCGCTTTCCCGAGGGTGTCCCGGTGGCGCCGCCGATCATGCCGGGCTGGGACGGTTTCCCCGTGCGGGAGGCGCTCAGTCAGGAGCTCGGCTGTCCGGTCATGGTCGACAACGACGTGAACCTGATGGCGATGGGGGAGCAGCATGCGGGCGTCGCGCGCTCCGTGGGCGACTTCCTCTGCGTCAAGATCGGCACCGGTATCGGCTGCGGCATCGTCGCGGGTGGCGAGGTCCACCGCGGGGTGACGGGCAGTGCCGGCGACATCGGGCACATCCAGGTGGAACCGGAAGGCCGCGCTTGCGTGTGCGGCAACCTGGGCTGCCTCGAAGCCCACTTCAGCGGTGCCGCGCTGGCCGCTGACGCGGAGCAGGCTGCTCGTGAGGGGCGCTCGGCGCATTTCGCCGCCCGGTTGGAGGCAGCCGGACGTCTGACCGCCGAGGACGTGTCGGCCGCCGCGACGGCCGGTGACGCCGTGGCCCTCGAGCTCATCCGCGAGGGCGGGAAACGGCTCGGTCAGGTCATCGCGGGGCTCGTCAGTTTCTTCAACCCTGGGCTGGTGGTGATCGGTGGTGGTGTGACCGGGCTCGGGCACACCTTGCTGGCCAGTGTCCGGACTCAGGTGTACCGGCAGTCGTTGCCGCTGGCCACGGGCAACCTTCCTATCGTCTTGGGGGAGTTGGGGCCGGTCGCCGGAGCCATCGGTGCGGCCCGACTCATCAGCGACCACCTCTTCTCGCCGGCCTGACACCGGCCGAACACCGGCCTGACATCTGGCCTGACATCCGATCCGACAACCAGCCTGACCGCCGGCCGATCGCGTCGGCAGGGATCGACACGTGCGCGGGCGCAACCCCTGGCGCCTGTGACCTGGCGCCACCTCCACACAGCAGCACAACTCGGCACGCGGTCCGGCACCCCGGCGCACTGCGGCAACCCCGCGATGCCCGGGACACCTCAACAGAACCACCGTCGCACTCGTAGCGCCTCCGCACCAGCCACATCACCGCCGTAACCGCACATGAAGCGTCAGCGGCCGTTACTCGCCGGCATGGCCATCGGCCGTCCCTCTGCGCAGGGTTGCCGGACGAGCAAGCCTGCCCTGCCCGCCCCTCTCAGCCTGTACGACGACACCCACCCGACGCGGAGTCAGGGCCCCACACCCCGCCCCTAACACCGACACGTCAGACCCGGTCCCGCCCACTCACGGCCCGTATCCGCCGAGGGGATTCCTCATGGCACCACAAGCACCCCTGCTCACCATGTCCGGCATCACCAAGTCGTTCCCGGGCGTTCGCGCCCTGGACGGCGTGGATCTCGAGGTCCAGGCCGGCGAGGTCCACTGTCTGCTCGGCCAGAACGGGGCCGGAAAGTCCACCCTGATCAAAGTGCTGGCCGGGGCTCACCAGCCGGACAGCGGTGACATCACCTGGCGGGACGAGCCCGTGACCCTGGGGTCTCCGATCGCCGCCATGCGTCTGGGCATCGCCACCATCTATCAGGAACTCGACCTGATCGAAGGGCTGTCCGTGGCGGAGAACGTCTTCCTCGGACACGAGCCCACCTCGGCCGGGTTCGTGGTGCGGGGCTCCGCCGCCCGTGCGGCGACCGCGGAGCTGCTGAAACGGCTCGGACACTCGGAGATCGATCCGGCGCGCCTCGTCGGTGACCTCTCGGCGGCGCAGCAGCAGATCGTCTTGATGGCTCGCGCGTTGTCCCACGAGGTGCGGTTGATCGTGATGGACGAGCCGTCGGCGGCGCTCGACCCCGAAGAGGTGGACAACCTGTTCAGGATCGTGGGCGATCTGACGGCCGACGGCGTCGCCGTCATCTACATCTCCCACCGGCTGGAGGAGATCCGGCGCATCGGCGACCGGGTCACGGTCCTGAAGGAGGGGCGTTCGGTCGCGGGCGGTCTGCCCGCCAAGAGCACACCGACCCGCGAGGTCGTGGCCCTGATGACGGGGCGGAGCGTGGAGTACGTCTTCCCCGAGCGGCCCGAAGCCGGGTTCGCCGCGGCGCGTGAACCCGTGCTGAAGGTCGAAGGGCTGCGCAGGCGTGGGGAGTTCGCCCCGGTCGATCTGGAGCTGCGGCCCGGGGAGATCGTCGGGCTGGCCGGGCTCGTCGGGTCCGGGCGCAGCGAGATCCTGGAGACGATCTACGGGGCGCGCAAGCCCGACGAGGGCCGCGTGCTCGTCGACGGCACCCCCCTGCGCCCCGGCAGCGTGCGCGCCGCCGTCAGCGCCGGCATCGGTCTCGCGCCCGAAGAACGCAAGGCGCAGGGCCTGCTGATGCTGGAGTCCGTCAGCAGCAACGTCTCGATCTCCACGCTGTCCCGGTTCGCCCGCGGGGGCTGGCTCGATCGTCGTACCGAGCGGGCCGCGACGCACCAGGCGGTGCGGGAGCTGTCGTTGCGGCCGGACAATCCCGATGCCGCGATCAGGACCCTGTCCGGCGGCAACCAGCAGAAAGCCGTCCTCGCCCGCTGGTTGCTGCGCGGCTGCAAGGTGCTGCTGCTGGACGAGCCGACCAGGGGCGTCGACATCGGCGCCCGGGCGGAGCTCTACGCGGTGATCCGTCGGCTCGCCGACGAGGGCCTGGCCGTACTTCTCGTGTCCAGTGAGGTGCCCGAGGTCCTGGGGCTCGCCGACCGGGTGCTGGTGCTGCGTGAGGGCAGCGTCGTCCACACGGCGGACGCCCGGGAGCTCGACGAGCACCGTGTACTTGATCTTGTGATGGAAGGGAGCCCGACGTCATGACGCAGCCGACCACCGCGGCGCACGAGGACGCGCCGACGTCCGCCGACAAGTCCCCCGGGGAGCAGGAGAGTTCACGCCGATCGGGTCCGCGGTGGGGGTGGGATGTGCGCACCCTGTCCCTGCTCGGAGTCCTCGCCGCCCTTGTGGCGGTCGGCGGGATCACCGCACCGGACCAGTTCCTCGCCACGAGCAACCTCCAACTCGTCCTCACCCAGGCGTCCGTGATCGGCGTCGTCACCGTCGGCATGACGTTCGTCATCACCTCCGGCGGCATCGACCTGTCGGTGGGCGCGATCGTGGCGCTCGCCTCGGTGTGGGCGACGACCGTGGCCACCCAGGAGTTCGGCTTCGCGGGCATCCTGTTCACCGCGCTGATCGTCGGTGTCGGCTGCGGTCTCGTGAACGGACTGCTGATCGCCTACGGCAGGATGGTGCCGTTCATCGCGACGCTGGCCATGCTCGCCTCCGCCCGGGGCCTCGCGCTCCAGATCACGGACGGCAGCACGCAGATCGTCAGCGTCGCATCGGTACTCGATCTGGGTGCCAGGGACTCCTACGTCCTCGGCATCCCGCCCCTCGTCCTGATCTTCGCCGCGGTCACCGTCATCGGCTGGCTGGTGCTCAACCGCACCACGTTCGGCCGACGTACCGTCGCGGTCGGCGGCAACGCGGAAGCGGCCCGCCTCGCCGGTATCGACGTACGCCGCCAACGTCTGTACCTGTATCTGCTGTCCGGGCTGTGCTGCGGTATCGCCGCGTTCATGCTGATCGTGCTCGCCGGCTCGGGGCAGAACACCAACGGCAACCTCTACGAGCTGGACGCCATCGCCGCGGCGATCATCGGCGGCACGCTGCTCAGCGGGGGCCGCGGCACCATCATCGGCTCCGTCCTCGGCGTTCTGGTCTTCACCACGATCACCAACATCTTCGCCCTCAACAACCTCGAGACCGCTGTCCAGCAGATCGCGAAGGGCGCCATCATCGTCACCGCCGTCCTGGTCCAGCGACGCTCGCTGCACGGGGACACCTGACACCCGTCCGGCACACCCCGGACGGCGGCCCCTGACACCGCCGTCCGACCCCCCGCCTGCTCCTGCGGAGCCGTACCGGCCACCGGTCTCGGACGCACGCACAGACCGCCCGCCGGTCTCGACGCACGCACACACCACCCGCCGACCTCGGACACACGCACACACCACCCGCCGGACTCCCTCGGACGTACACGTCCCCGCCGGATTCTCGGACGCACCCCCGCCCGGCTTCCCTGCAAGCACACACCGCCCGCCCGGATCCACCCCACGCACACCCGCCCACTCGAAGGGTCGAACCACCATGTCCAAAACCCCCGCCACCAGCCGCAGAGCGCTCCTGTTCGGCACCGCCGCCGTCTCCGCTGGCGCGCTGCTGACGGCCTGCACCAGCAACGAGCCCAAGGACCAGGCACAGGCCGCCGACAACGCCGCCCCGGTCGCGGACGACAAGCCGGGCAAGCAGGTCACCGTCGGCTTCGCGGGGCCGCAGGCCGACCACGGGTGGCTCAACGCCATCAACTCCAACGCCAAGTCGCGGGCGAAGAAGTACGCGGACGTCACCCTGGAGATCACCGAGGGCTCCAACGACACCGCGCAGCAGATCGGCCAGGTCCAGACGCTGATCAACAAGAAGGTCGACGTCCTGGTGATCCTGCCGGCCGACGGCAAGGCCCTCACCCAGGTCGGCCTCCAGGCCATGCGGGCGGGCATTCCCGTCGTCAACCTGGACCGCGTGTTCGCCTCCCCGCAGGCGTACCGCTGCTGGATAGGCGGCGACAACTACGGCATGGGCCTGAACGCCGGGCACTACATCGGCGAGCAGCTCAAGGGCAAGAAGAACGCCAAGGTCGTCGAACTGGCCGGCCTGGACAACCTCGAACTGACCCAGCAGCGCACCAAGGGCTTCGACGACGCCCTGAAGAACTACCCCAACATCCGCAAGGTGGCCCGCCAAGCGGCCGACTTCACGGTCGAGTCCGGGCAGGCCAAGATGGCCCAGTTGCTCCAGGCCCAGTCGAGCTTCGACGCGCTGTGGAACCACGACGACGACCAGGGCGTGGGTGCGCTGCGTGCCATCGACCAGGCGGGCCGCGACGACTTCCTGATGGTCGGCGGCGCCGGCGCCAAGTCCGCGATGGACGCCATCAAGGCCGGCAACAGTGTGCTGAAGGCGACCGTCCTGTACCCGCCGACCATGGCCGCCTCCGCGATCGACCTCGCCCGCGCCCTCGGCCAGGGCAAGGGAATCGGCGGTCTCGCCGAGTTCGAGATCCCGTCCTCGCTGACCCTCTACTCGGCCGTGGTCACCAAGGACAACGTCGACCAGTACCTGCCGACCGGCTTCATCTAGCCGGGCCGGGCCGGGTCGGGCCACATCGGAGCGCACCGGACCGGGGGCAGTCCACACCGGAACGCGCCGGACCGGAGCACACCGCACCCGTGCCCACCGGCACCGGAGTACACCGGACCGCGGATCCCACCCGCACCACAACGAGTTCCGGAGCGCCCCGGACCTCGGCCCCGCCCACACCACGACGAGTCAGTGACACTCCGACCAGGAGGAAGCCGTATGGACCAGAGGGACAGTCGGACCGCACCCCCGGAACTGGGCGTGGGGATGGTCGGCTACGCGTTCATGGGCGCCGCGCACTCCCAGGGCTGGCGCACCGTAGGGCACGCGTTCGACCTGCCCCTGCGGCCGGTCCTGGCCGCGATCGCCGGCCGTGACGCCCGCGGTGTGCGGGCCGCTGCCGACAAGCACGGCTGGGCCGCCGCGGAGACCGACTGGCGTGCCCTCATAGCCCGCGACGACGTACAGCTCGTCGACATCTGCACACCGGGCGACAGCCATGCGGAGATCGCGATCGCGGCGCTGGAGGCGGGCAAGCACGTGCTCTGCGAGAAGCCGCTGGCCAATTCGGTCGCCGAGGCGGAGGCCATGGCGGCGGCCGCCGAAGCGGCCCGCTCGCGTGGGCAGTTGGCCATGGTGGGCTTCAACTACCGCCGTGTGCCCGCCCTCACCTTCGCCCGCCGCCTCATCGCGGACGGCAGGCTCGGCAGGCTCCGTCACGTACGGGTCAGCTACCTCCAGGACTGGCTGGTCGACCCCGAGTTCCCGCTGACCTGGCGGCTCCAGCGGGAGCACGCGGGATCGGGGGCCCTTGGCGACCTCGGCGCGCACATCGTCGACCTCGCCCAGTATCTGGCGGGCGAGCTCCTGGTCGGCGTCTCCGCGCAGTTGGAGACCTTCGTGACCGAACGCCCGCGCCTGGACGGGGCATCCTCGGGCCTCACGGCGTCCGGCAGCATCCAGCGCGGACCGGTGACCGTCGACGACGCGGCCGTCTTCACGGGCCGGCTCGCCTCGGGAGCGCTCGCCACATTCGAGGCGACCCGGATGGCGACGGGGCGCAAGAACGCCCTGCGGCTGGAGATGAACGGGGAGTTCGGTTCGCTCGCCTTCGACTTGGAGCGGCTCAACGAGCTGTCCTTCCATGACCACCGGGAGCCCGCCGTCACAGCGGGGTTCCGTCGGATAGTCGTCACGGAGGCCGACCACCCCTACCTGGAGGGATGGTGGCCGCCCGGCCATGTGCTCGGCTACGAGCACACCTTCGCCCACCAGGCCCGCGACCTGGTCGAGGCCATCGCGTCGGGCGCCGAGCCGAGGCCGTCGTTCACCGACGCGCTTCAGGTCCAGCGAGTACTCGCCGCGGTGGAGGAGAGCGCGCGGAAGAACTCCGTCTACACGCCTGTACAGGTCTGCACCCCCGTCCAGGCCGTCGCTGCCGAAGTCCGCTAGAGACCCGGCGAAGAACCCGGAAACGACCCCGGCAAAGAACCCGGAAACGACCTGGGCAAGAAACCGGTAAGGAACCCGCTCGGAGGCACCATGCCACGCCCGTTCACCCTGTTCACCGGCCAGTGGGCCGATCTGCCCCTCGAAGAGGTCTGCCGTCTGGCCCGCGACTTCGGCTATGACGGACTGGAACTCGCCTGTTGGGGAGATCACTTCGAGGTCGACAAGGCACTCGCGGACCCGTCGTACCTGGAGTCCCGGCACGCCCTGCTCGACAAGTACGGCCTCAAGTGCTGGGCGGTCTCCAACCACCTGGTCGGCCAGGCCGTCTGCGACGCCATCATCGACGAACGCCACCAGGCCATCCTGCCCGCCCAGGTGTGGGCCGACGGCGACCCGGAAGGCGTCCGCCAACGGGCCGCGAACCGTATGAAGGACACCGCGCGGGCCGCGGCCGCCTTCGGGGTCGACACCGTCATCGGCTTCACCGGCTCGGCGATCTGGCACCTGGTCGCCATGTTCCCGCCCGCCCCCGAGGCGATGATCGACCGTGGCTACGAGGACTTCGCCGAGCGCTGGAACCCGATCCTGGACGTCTTCGACGCGGAGGGTGTGCGGTTCGCGCACGAGGTCCACCCCAGCGAGATCGCCTACGACTACTGGACCACCCAGCGGGCCCTGGCAGCGGTGGACCACCGGGCGGCGTTCGGCCTGAACTTCGACCCCTCGCACTTCGTGTGGCAGGACCTCGACCCGGTCGGCTTCCTCTACGACTTCCGCGAGCGGATCTACCACGTGGACTGCAAGGAGGCCCGCAAGCGCCTCGACGGCCGCAACGGCCGCCTCGGCTCCCACCTGCCCTGGGGCGACCCGCGCCGCGGCTGGGACTTCGTCTCCGCGGGCCACGGCGACGTCCCCTGGGAGGACGTCTTTCGCATGCTGCGCTCCATCGACTACCGGGGCCCGATCTCGGTCGAGTGGGAGGACGCCGGCATGGACCGCCTCCAGGGCGCCCCCGAGGCACTGAAGAGTCTCAAGAAGTACGACTTCGAACCCCCGACGGCCTCTTTCGACGCCGCGTTCGGAGGCAACGACAACTAGGCGGCCCAGGTCGTCTTTCACCGACCCGGAGGCGTTCCGTAGCGGAAGGTGCGAACCCGGTGGCGCTCTGACAAACCGTCACGGTCGGGCCGCCGGGCTGGTGCGGCCTGCCCGGGCCTACCCGCTCACGTCTTTGTCCTGGATCTGGAAGAAGTTCGCCGTTTCGCTGCGCAAGGGGTTCCGGCCAAGGACGAACGGGGCTACGGTCCCTTCGTGCACAGGAACCACACAGTGGCTCGAAACTGACGACGCGTTCAGGCCGTACGGCACACCTCTCGTTCGACCGTCCCTACGAGAAGGTCCACCGTCCCACCGAGAAGAACGACCCGCGCAGCGCACGACCAAGACCCTGAGGCACCACGCACTTCTCACCGGCGGCACTCCTGTCGCCCTTCGCACGCCGCAGCCGCGCTCCCACCACGGAGCGGTCCTTCAGGCGGCCGCGGCCCAAGCCGTCCCCGTGCCGACGGCGGGCGGGAAGCCCTCGCGCTTCCGCCGACCGTCCTGCAACCGCACCGGAACACCGACCTGGCAGGGAGGCAGACCGTGAACACCGACGGGAACGCATCGGAGCCCCGGCCCGACGGGCCGACCACACGCACCGGCGTCTGGTTCGTCGGAGCCCGCGGTTCGGTGGCGACCACCGCCATTGCCGGCTGCGCGGCGGTCACCGCCCAACTGCGGCCCCCGACGGGCATGGTCACCGAGACCGCCCCCTTCGACGGGGCCGGCCTGCCGCCCCTGCACTCCCTCGTCTTCGGCGGCCACGACACCGCGCACGCCCCGCTGCCGAAGCGGGC
Source organism: Streptomyces sp. NPDC107471 (assembly GCF_055582845.1). Taxonomy (NCBI): domain Bacteria; kingdom Bacillati; phylum Actinomycetota; class Actinomycetes; order Kitasatosporales; family Streptomycetaceae; genus Streptomyces; species Streptomyces sp. NPDC107471. Next base: position 64,292 of record NZ_JBVJPC010000017.1, read on the forward strand.
CGAGCACCTCACCGACGCGGGCGTCCTGCCGCACGGGCTCGCCCCCGCCGTGCGCGCCGAACTCCAGGCCGCGGACGAGGAGATACGGCTCGGCGGCCCGCTCCCGGGCGACACACGAAGCGACGAGGAGCTCATCGCGGACTTCGCGGCCGACCTCATCTCGTTCCGCGTGCGCAACGCACTGGCACGAGTAATCGTCGTCAACGTCTCCTCCACCGAGCCGCTGCCCGAACCCGACGCCGTACGGCTGCCCCCCAGCTCCCTCTACGCGGCCGCCGCCGTGCGAGCCGGCTGCCCCTACGTCAACTTCACCCCGTCCACCGGGTTGCGCACCCCGGCCCTCATGGAGGCCGCCGCGGCCGCCGCCCTGCCCCACGCGGGCCGTGACGGCAAGACCGGCCAGACCCTGCTGCGCGCGGTCCTCGCCCCCATGTTCGTCCAGCGCGCCCTGGAGGTCCGCGCCTGGTCCGGCACCAATCTCCTCGGCGGCGGCGACGGAGCCGCCCTGGCCGACCCGGCCGCCGCCGCGGCGAAGAACGCCGGCAAGGAACGCGTCCTGGCCGACATCCTCGGGCACACCCCGCAGGGCGAGGTGCACATCGACGACGTGCCCGTGCTCGGCGACTGGAAGACCGCCTGGGACCACATCGCCTTCGAGGGGTTCCTCGGCTCACGCATGATTCTTCAGACCGTCTGGCAGGGCTGCGACTCGGCCCTGGCCGCACCGCTCGTCCTGGACCTGGCCCGCCTGGTCGCCCGCGCCCACGAGACGGGCCTGTCCGGTCCGCTCCCGGAACTGGGCTTCTACTTCAAGGACCCGGACGGGGGTCCGGCGGGTCTCGGGGAGCAGTTCGCCGCGCTCCTGTCCTTCGCCGACCGCCTGCGGGAGGCGCACTGATGCGCTCCCTTCTGGCTGCCCTCGTACCGCCCGCGGGCGCGCGTGCCGCGAAACCCGGCACGATCGGCAGCGACCAGGACCAGACGCGTCCCCCCGCCGGGCGGCGCGGGCGGCGGGCACGACTGCGCGACTGGGCTGAACTGCTGCGTGTCTCCGCGTTGTTCACCGTGCCCGGTGACGCGCTCGCCGGAGCCGCGGCCACAGGACTTCGGGCCGGGCGGGGCACGGCGTACGCGGTCGGCGCCTCGCTGTGCCTCTACGAGGCGGGCATGGCGCTCAACGACTGGGCCGACCGCGACGAGGACGCCGTGGAACGCCCGCATCGGCCCCTCCCCTCCGGCCGTATCTCTCCTACGGCAGCGCTGGGGGCGGCCGGACTCCTGACCGCGGCCGGACTCACGCTAGCCGCCCGCGCCGGCCGCCCCGCTCTCGCGGTGGCATCGGCACTGGCCGCCACCGTCTGGGCGTACGACCTCCGTCTCAAGCACACCCCCGCGGCCCCGGCGGCGATGGCCGCGGCCCGCGCGCTGGACCTCGTCCTCGGTGCCACGGCCACCATGTCGGCGCCCCGCGGGCAACAGAAGCCGGAGGCCGGCCGCACGTCGGTGACCCATCGCGCGAAGCTCGCGTCCCTGGCGGTCTCACACGGCCCCGGCGCGTCCTTGGCGGTCCCACACAGTCCCGGCGCGCCTCTGCCGGCCCCTCTAGGCCGCAGCGAGACCACGGCGGTCCCTCAGGGCCCCGGCGCGCCCCTGACGATCCCTCAAGGCCGCGGCGAATCCCCAGCGGCCCCACACGGCCCCGCCACGAGGCACACCGTCACCCCCGGCCCCGCTGTCCGCGTCGCGACCTCCGCTGCCGCGCTGGCAGCCCACACCTACGCCGTCACCGCCGTCTCCCGACACGAGGCGTACGGCGGTTCCACACGCGCACCACTCGCCGCTCTCGGCGCGACGGCCGCGCTCGGGCTGTTATTGGCACGCGCACGTCCCACAGAACGGCCCCTGGCGGTACTGGCGGCCACCGCCTACGCCCGTACCTCCGCCATCACCTACCTGCACGCCGCCCTCAATCCGTCCGCGCCGCTCACCCAACGAGCCGTCGGCGGCGGGATCCGCGCCATGATCCCGTTCCAGGCGGCGCTCGCCGCCCGATCCGGTGCGCGCCTGACCCCGCTGGCACTGCTGGGGCTCGCCCCCGCCGCACGCGCGCTCGCACGGAAGATCAGTCCCACATGAGCGGACACGTGCCCCTCGACCCGCCCGCCCCCGGCCTCGTCCGCGGTACGCCCGGGACCTCGGCGGCGTACCGCGGACGAGGCCGGCGGGCTCCCCACGAGCGACCCCTGGCGTCCGCTCGTCCTGTTCTCCACCCCCCGCGCAGTATCCGGCCGTGGAGCGGCCACCGAAGTGAAGTCCCCTCTGCTGTGGCTCGCCGGCCTCGCCGGAGGCGGAAGCCGCACGGCACCCGCAGCACCGCGACGACGAAAGAGAGAACCACTGTGACCGCGTTCAACGAAGAAGCCGTCACCGGCGACGCCCTGCGCCGCACCCTCGGCGTCAGCCGCCGCCGCTTCCTCAGCACCTGCACCGCCGTCACCGGGGCGGCGATCGCCGCCCCCGTCTTCGGCGCCTCGCCCGCCCTGGCGCAGGACAGAGCGCGGACCGGGGGCCATGACCACGGCCGTTCCGCCCTGGTCCCGCCGCACAAGCGCGGCATCATCCTCTACACCGTCCGGGACGCCATCGGCCGCGACCCGCTCGCCTCCGACCTGCCCTCCGGCTTCCGCGAGGTCTTCAAGCAGCTCTCCCGATTCGGCTACCGCCAGGTGGAGTTCGCCGGGTACGGCCAGCACGCCAACGCCCCCGGGGGCGCCGACCTGGGCACGGTCCAGGGCGCGAGGCTGCTGCGCTCCTGGCTCGACGAGTACGGCCTGCGGGCGCAGGGAAGCCACGGCTTCATCCCGCCGTCCTGGCCGCTGACGACGGCCGACCGCGACACCTTCAAGCGCTGGCTGGAGATTGCCAACATCCTCGGCATGGACCACATGGGCACCGGCGCCGACCCCACCAACACCCCTTACCGGGCCGACTGGGACGTCGCCGCGCAGAAGTGGAACACCCTGGGCGCCATCGCCTGCCGCGAGGGCATCAAGCTCTACACCCACAACCACGACAGCGCCTACGACTTCCTGCTCGACGGCGGCCCGCTCGACGCCCAGGGCCGGCCGACCCGCAGCTCCGGCATCCGCAAGCTGGAGTACTTCCTGAAGGTCACCGACCGCAAGAGTGTCTACCTGGAACTGGACGTCTTCTGGGCGCACGTGGCCCAGTACAAGTTCCACACCTACACCGCCCACGACGGCTCCCAGCGTGAGCGCGTCTTCGACCCGGCCGCACTCGTGGAGCGCAACAGCACCCGGTTCCCGCTCTTTCACGCCAAGGACGGCGTCATCAACACCCAGAGCGGCATGGGCTACGACATGGTTCCGTTCGGCACCGGCGACATCGACTACCGGCGGTTCTTCACCCGGGTGGGAGACAAGAACCACCGCAACCCGATGGTCGAGCAGGACAACGCCCCCAGCACGACCGTGCCCGGCCAGTCCCTGGACTTCGCCCGTATCGGCTACGACAACCTCGCCGCCCTGCGCGCCCGCCACTGACGAAGCCTCACCTGACAGCCAGCAGGCGTGCCCTCCGACATCCAACGTACTGAGCCCGCCTGCTAGTTGACCCGCCTCCACCCTGCACCGGACGGCGGCCGCGGACCCGCATCGCGGCCGCCGACCAGACCGAAGGAGTTCTGAGTGCGCAACAGACGGATCGTCACCCTCCTGGGGGCAGCCGCCCTGGCCGGAGCCGTCGGGCTCATGCCCGTGTCCCCGGCGCAGGCCGCCAAGCCGGACCCGGCACCGCCGGCCGCGTCGGACTTCCAGAAGGTCACCCTCAACGACCGCCCGGGCGAGCCCATGGCCCTCGCCGTCCTCCCCGACCGGCGGGTGCTGCACACGGCGCGCACCGGAGAGGTCCGCATCCACGACCCCAAGAGCGGCGTCAACTTCCTTGCCGCCGACCTGAAGAAGAGCCCCGCGGGGCTCTACCAGCACGACGAGGAAGGCGTCCAGGGCATCGCCATCGACCCCGGCTTCGCCAAGAACCACTGGGTCTACCTCTACTACTCGCCCCGCCTCGACACCCCCATGGACGACCCGGCCACCCCCGGCGTCAACGAAGGCGACGCACCGCAGTTCGGCACGGCCGCGGACTTCGCCAAGTACAAGGGCGTCACCCGCCTTTCGCGGTTCAAGCTCGTCGGCAACAAGCTCGACTTCGCCACCGAGCAGAAGGTCATCGAGGTCCCGGCCGACCGGGGCATCTGCTGCCACGTCGGCGGCAAGATCGACTTCGACGGCAAGGGCACCCTGTTCCTGTCGACCGGCGACGACTCCAACCCGTTCTCCTCCGACGGCTACGCCCCGCTCGACGACCGCGCCGACCGCAACCCGGCCTACGACGCCCGGCGCACCGCGGGCAACACCAACGACCTGCGCGGCAAGGTCCTGCGCATCCAGGTCAAGCCCGGCGGCGGATACCGGATACCCCACGGCAACCTCTTCGCGCCGGGCACCCCGAAGACCCGCCCCGAGATCTACGCCATGGGGCTGCGCAACCCGTTCCGCTTCGGCGTCGACGACAAGACCGGCGAGGTCTACGTCGGCGACTACTCGCCCGACGCCAACACCGCCAACCCGGGCCGCGGCCCCGCGGGCCACGGACGCTGGATGGTCATCGACCGCCCCGCCAACTACGGCTGGCCGTTCTGCGTGACCCAGAAGATGCCGTACCAGGACTACGACTTCGCCACCCAGACCTCCGGCGGCGCCTTCGACTGCGCGAAGCCGGTCAACGACTCGCGTCACAACACCGGACGCAGCGTGCTGCCCCCGGTCGAGGACGCGGAGATCGTGTACGGCTACGGGGCCTCCGCGGAGTTCCCCGAGCTCGGCACGGGCGGTATCGGGCCCATGGGCGGCCCGGTCTACCAGTACGACAAGCGCAACAAGGCGCAGAACCGCTGGCCCGCGTACTTCGACGGCAAGCCGCTCTTCTACGAGTGGACCCGTGACCAGATGAAGGCCATCACCCTCGGCAAGAAGAACGAGGTCCTCAAGATCGAGGACGCGATCCCCACGATCAAGACGGACGGCCCGATCGACGCCGAGTTCGGCCCCGACGGCGCGCTGTACGTCCTCGAGTACGGCACCGGGTACTTCGCGGAGCTGCCCGAGGCCCAGCTCTCCCGCATCGACTTCACCCGCGGCAACCGCACCCCGGAGCCCAAGGTGGCCGCGGACGTGGTCAACGGCACCAGCCCGCTGACCGTCAAGTTCTCCAGCGCCGGCACGACGGACGCCGACGGTGACGCCCTGCGCTACGCCTGGGACTTCGACGCCGACGGCACGGTCGACTCCAGGGAGGCGAACCCGACGCACACCTTCACCCAGAACGCCGTCTACGACGCCACGCTGAAGGTCACCGACAGCACCGGGCGTTCGGCCTCCGCCTCCGTCCCGGTCGTGGTCGGCAACAAGGCGCCGGTCGTCTCGCTCACCACCGACCCGGCCCCGCACGGCGGCACCCCGTTCCACTGGGGTGACACGGTGACCTGGCAGGTCACCGTCACCGACGACCAGCCGGTGGACTGCGCGAAGGTCAGCGTCTCGTTCATCCTCGGCCACGACTCGCACGGCCACCCGCTGTCGACGAGCAACGGCTGCTCCGGATCGTTCAAGACCTTCGTGGACGGCGGCCACTCCGGCTCGGACAACCTCAAGGCGGTCTTCAACGCCACCTACACCGACACACCCCCGGCCGGCCTGCCGTCCCTCTCGGGCAGCGCCGAGGTCGCCCTGACCCCGGCTGACTGACCGGCAACTACGAGACAGTGACGGGGCGTTCCTCCTCCGGGCGCCCCGTCGCCCGTCTCACCCGATGCACGGACCTCTCAGGAGATTCGGCGCTGACCGTGCGCCGGCTGTGGCCGTGTCGACTGCGTCGCGCTCTTGACTCCTGCCGTCGACGGGAGTCCGGTTGCGTGAGCCCTTGCAGACGCGGCCGACTGTCTCGCTCCTCGGTGCAGTGGCCGAGTTCGGCGCAACAGGTCGCGGTGAAACCTCCGAACCCCCATAAGGAGTCCGCATGGCACCACGTATCAGCCGTCGCACCGTTCTGGCCGCCGGAGCGGGCGCCGTCGGCCTGTCCCTGCCCGGCGTGACCGCCCACGCAGACGACCGTGCGACCACCAGCGTGAGATTCACCCTGAACGCCCATGTGCTCGACGGCGGCGAGCAGGTCACGTCGATCACCCTCAGGACCTCCCGGCTCGGCCCGATCGACCCGGCCGGCCTCACCACCGGCACCTTCAGCGTGCACGCCAAGGCCACCAGCCCCTTTCCCGTCCCCGCGGGCGACATCATCTACGGCGAGTACGACCTCGACCGGACGGTGACCGCCGTGCGCCTCGACCACCACGGCGACATCGTGCTCGAACTGAGCCACGGCGAGGGCCAGACCGGGGGCGGCACGCTCGGCTACCTCGCGCGCGCGGGCCGCAACGTGATGCTCGATCTCGTCTACACCCTCACCCAGAACGCCCCGATCCCCTTGCGCAACCACCGCAAGATCACGATCGACAGGTTCGTGCAGAACCCGCGGCTGTCGGACCCCGAGGTGGACGCCTTCAGCTCGCACATCTCCGGGTCGGGAATGAAGTACCGCCTGTACTCGCCCCGTGCCTCCCACACGTCCCGGCACAAGAGGCGTCCGCTGGTCGTGTGGCTGCACGGCGGAGGTGAGGGCGCCTCACTGCCCAACGGCTACTACGACAACGAGACCACGCTGCGAGCCAACCGCGGCGCCCTGGGTTTCGCCACCCCCCAGGCACAGCGCGTCTTCGACGGCGCCTACGTTCTCGCCCCGCAGAGCACCTCGTACTGGATGGAGGACGGCCCCCGCTTCGCCCCGCTCATCCACGAGATCATCAGCGACGTCGTACGCCGCAACCCCGTCGACCGCGACCGGATCCACGTCGTCGGGTGCAGCAACGGTGGCTACATGAGCATGAAGATGACCACCGCCTATCCCACTCTGTTCGCCGCGTCCGTGCCGATCTGCGGCGTCGTCGGGTCGTTCCCGCCCGGTGGCCCACCCCTGATCCCCGACAGCGAGCTGGCCCGGATCACCACCCCCACCTGGCTCGTGGCCTCGCGCGACGACCCCACCGTGGACCCACAGGCCAACACCGTGCACGCACACGACGTGATCCCCGGTGCACGAATGACGCTCTACGACCAAGTCGTCTGGAACGGCCACCAGTTCAACGGTCACTGGTCGTGGATCTACGTCGCCCGCAACGACCCCGGCATCGACGGAACACACATCTGGCAGTGGATGGCAGGGCAGCGCCGCCGCTGACGGACAGGCGATCGATGGGGGCCGTGCGGTCGCGCCGGCCCCCTCGGACGCACCCTGCTGCGCAGCACGAGTCCGGCTCAGCGAGCGTGAGGGGCGAACACGTGGATCCGGCCCCTCGTAGGGACGTGCGCATTACCCTGGCGACTGCCTGACAGCGTTGTCCGCGTAGTTCACCGTCTCGGGAGACCGTGTGCCAGTTCACCAACAGCCCACCGATGCACCGGACTTGGACGAACTGCGGCGGCGGGCCCAGGCCGGGGCCCCGCAGCCCGAGGCGGGGCTGGTGGTGTGCGCGAACCTGGTACGGATCTTCCAGACCGAGGGCGTCGAGGTCCAGGCTCTGCAAGGTCTCGACCTGACGGTGGCCGAGGGCGAGATGATCGCGGTGGTCGGTGCCTCGGGTTCGGGCAAGTCGACCTTGCTGGGCATCCTCTCCGGTCGGGACGTGCCCACGGCGGGTGGTGCCGAGGTAGCCGGGTACGACCTGCTGGCGATGAAGCGCCGCGAGCGCCTCGGTTACCGGCGTCGGACGGTGGGCTTCGTCCTCCAGCAGACCTCTCGCAACCTGCTGCCGTACCTCACAGCCGCCGAGAACGTGATGCTTCCGATGACATACGCCGGGATCAGGCGCTCCCGGCGCCGGGCCCGGGCGGAGGAACTGCTCGACCTGCTGTCCGTCGCCCACTGCCGGGACCGCACCCCTGACACGCTCTCCGGCGGCGAGCAGCAGCGGGTCGCGATCGCCGTCGCCAACGCGAACGAGCCGCGGGTCCTGTTCGCCGACGAACCCACCGGTCAACTCGACACCGCCACCAGCGACGAGGTCTTCGCCGCGCTGCGCCGGGCCAACGAGGAGCTGGGCGTCACCGTGGTCGTCGTCACCCACGACGCGCTGGTGTCCGAGCAGGTGCAGCGCACCGTACGGATCCGCGACGGGCGCACGTCGACCGAGGTGCTGCGCCGGGTCGCCACCGACGAGGACGGCGTCGAGGTGCACACCGCGGAGGAGTACGCGGTGCTGGACGGCAGCGGCCGACTGCAGTTGCCGGGTGAGTTCACCGAGCGTCTGCATCTGCGCAAGCGGGTGCGGCTCGTGCTGGAGAGCGACCATGTGGGTGTGTGGCCCGACGAGGCCGCCCGTCGGGCGCGAGCGGACGCGCAGGACACGCAGGGTGCGGCGGGCGGGGGTTCCGAACGCTGAGCGCGTGAGCACGGGGCGGCAAGGCTTGTGCCGTGACGCGGTGCTTCACGCGAGGCGCAGCACGGCTCCCAGTCCGCGCCGCCGGGCGAGGACGGCTTCGGTGACCGCGGCGGCGAGGATCAGCGCGGTCACGCCGACGACGAGGGCGACGGTCAGTGAGAAGTCGGTGTGCAGCGCCGGCTGGGTGGGTCCGCCGGTGAACTGCCGCAGGTCCAACGTCCGGGCCATCAGCCGCGGTTCGAGCAGTCCGAGCAGTGTGCCGCCCACCGCTGAGGCGAGCGCCAGCGGCAGCAGTTGCAGGAAGTGCAGCGCCCCGGCCTGTGTGCCGCCGAGACCGAGGGTGCGCAGGAAGGAGGTCGTCCGGCTGCGTTCGTGCGAGGTGAGGGTCAGTTCCAGGACGAGGGCGAGCAGTCCCGAAAGCGCGGCCAGGATCGAGGTGGTCGTGTAGAGGCCGGCGAGCCCCTGGGTCAGGCCATCACTGCGCAGAGCGCTCAGCGTCTCGGAGCGGACGCGGATCCGGGCCAGCGGCCCCAGTGCTTTGGCCGCCGCCGACCGCAGTGCGGCGGGTGACGAGGCGGCGGGAGTCTCGCCCTTGAGGAGCAGGACGGTGCTTCCCGAGGACTGCGGGGGGAGCAGGCGCACGGCTTCGGCGGTGGTGATCAGCAGGGGCGTCCCGGCAGCGACCTGCGCCGTGACCGGTCCCAGGAGTGGGTCGTGCAGTTCGGCGGTGGTGAGGGTGCCGACCGGTGCGAAGACCACATCCCTTGAGCGCCGCCTCTCGGAGACGACCTTGCTGGTGAAGCCGCCGGTGTGCTCGGCCGCCCGCAGGTCGGGGGAGAGGAGCGCGGGCAGGGGGGCGTTCGCGTCGCCTCGGGAGTCCGCGGTCCTGGCGAGCCGGGCCGTCAGGGTGGAGGCCAGTGGTGACTTCGGGGCGAGCGCGGCGAGTTGCTCCGGTTGTACGGCGATCACGGCGACCGGCGAGATCTCCGCACCGTCCGCCTGTCCTGTCAGGTCGAGGGTGTACAGATGCTGGAGCGCGGTGCGTGCTCCGGTGGTGGAGGTGCCCGACGCGGGTGTGACGGTCCCGGCGACGGTCGCGCTCGCGTCGGAGCCGGTGGTCCAGGCCGCGCCGGTGGCGAGGCCGTCGTCGATCGTACGGTCGACGAGGCCGCCGAACACGGCCGTCCCCAGGGTCAGGACCAGGACGAACAGGGCCAGCCCGGTCGCCGGGGCGTCTTGCGCGGCCCGGGCGGCCCCGATGAAGCCCACCGTCCCCCGGCCGCGCCGGACCTGCCGCAGCACCAGGCGCAGCACGAACGGGTAGCAGCGCAGCAGGGCGAGTACGACGGTCAGCGCCACCAGTGCCGGTACGGCGCCGAGGATGCCGTCGGGGCCCTGCGAGCGCAGCGCGACCACGCCCGCCGCCGTCACGAGCAGCACCGTCAGCTCCAGGACCACACGCCGGCCGACGACGGTGTTCCGGCGTGAGCGGCGCAGTCGGCCGGGTCTGCGGGGTTCGCGCACCGCGAGCCAGGTCATCAGCGGCAGCGTGAGGGCCACGGCCGCTGCGGCGAGGACGGCGGTCATCGGTTGCGGCGATCCGGACGTGCCGCCGGGAGCGAGGGCCCCGCCGGTCACCCAGCCGAGCAGTGCGGCGACCGCCACCACCGGCCAGGCAACGGCGCACCGCAGCAGCACCAACCGCACGGTGGAGGCGCCCCGCGCGCGCTGCAACCTCAGATGCTCCTGCCTGCGGCGCAGCAGCAGCCGTATCGCCACGATGACGGTGGCCAGGGCGACCGCGGCCAGCGCGTCGACGGCGAACGTCGCCAGTTCTCGCGCCTGTTGGTCCTGAGCGGTGAACGCGGCCAGGAGCGGGGTCAGGGAGTCGATCACCAGCAGGGGGCCGGTGGCCTGGCCGCCGACATGGCAGGCGACGTCGCCGGTGAGGGGGTCGGCTCCCTGACACAGGTCATCGCTCAGGTCCGCGCTGTAACGGGACAGCGGGCCGATAAGCGCGCCGGCCCGGTCGAACGCCGCCCCGGACAGGTCGGCGCGCAGTTGCCAGGTCATTCGGGGGCCGCCGACGCCGGCCCCGGCCAGCAGGTCCGCCGCGTCAAGGCCGACGAGGCCGCGGACGGCGAGCACGGTGCCCGCGGAGTGCTCGGCCGGGTAGCGGGACGGCTGGTCCAGTGTCTCGCGGCCCGACCAGAAGGCGTCGCGCGCGGCCGACGTGCGGTAGACGCCGCTCACGAGCAGCTTCGCCCGGGGCGGTGCGTTCTGCACGCCGAGCGTCTTGGCGAACTCGACGGTCAGCCGGCTGCCGGCTCGCACACCGAGCGCTTGGGCGGTGGCCTGGGACAACCCGATCTGGGGAGCCGTGCCCAACGGCGTTTTGTCGGCGGGCGGGTGACCGCTGACGTAACGCAAGTGGGCCTGTGCGGACGGCAGATGGCTGAGCGCCAGCCGGGTGCTGGTGTTCGCCGGGCCGGGCGGGCGCGGTGAGACCAGGGACGCCTGGTCGTAGTCGTAGCTGCCGCCGGTGACGGTCACATGCCGTGCGGCGGAGCCCGTGAGCTGCTCGGTGAGAGCGCTGCCGCCGTCGAGCAGCCCCGCCGCGTCGAGCGCGGGCGGCACGGTGTCGAAGACCTGGGGGGTGGTGCTCAGACTGATCAGGGGCGCTTGTGCCTGTGCGGCGTCGACACGCTGTCGCAGTGCCCGGTCCTCCTGGCCGCCCGCGTAGGCGGGCGCCCAGGCGCAGAGCGCCGTGAGCAGCAGGACGACGGCCGCGAGGCAGGCCAGCAGCGGCAGGTCACCGCGGCTCTCCTTGCGTATCAGACGGCGCGTCACCGCCGGGCCCACGGGTCGTGTCACGGCTGCCCCTTCCCCGACGGGTCGCGTCACGGTCCGTCCTTCCCCATCGTGTCCGGCGCCGTCCCTGTCCGTCATGCCGGGCCGCGGGCTCAACGGTCCTCACCCGCTCGCAGCACCCGCACCAGGTCCACGCGGGACAGCAGCCGGGCCAGCACCACGACGACCGCGCTGATGACGACAGCCGTGGCGACCGTGAAGAGCGTCACGGTCGCCCAGGGCACGACCAGGGGCAGCGGCGGATAGGGCGTCCGCCCGCTGTCGTCCACGGTGACCAGGGGCAGCACCGCCGACGCGAGGGCCACACCCATCAGCGTCCCGGGGACCACCGCGAACAAGGCCAGCCCCAGTTGCTCGGTGCCCAGCAACGCGGACAGGGGTCTGGCGCGGACGCCGATCGCCCGCAGCAGGGCGAACTCCTTGCGGCGCTGCCGGGTGGAGACCACGGCATGGACGGTGAAGGCGATGACCGCGAAAGCGGGGGCCAGATACCGGACCAGTTCCAGTGCCCGGCGCAGTCCGCTGCGGAACGGGTCTGCCCGCAGGGACGCGGCGGTACGCTCCGTCGTGGTGACGCGGCCCAGCGCGGGCTGCGCCTCGGCGGCTGCGGCCGTGCGGGCGCTGTCGGTGCTGCGCAGCCACCAGAACGCGGGATCCTCCGGGTCACGACCGGCGCGCGTCAGCGCGGCGGCGAGTCGGCGCTGGTCGGCGATCAAGTGCCCCTGTCCGCGGCCCAGTCCGGGCAACGAGTCGACCCGGCCCACCACCTTGGCCGTGATCCGGGCGCTTCCCACATCCAGCGTCGTGGTGGCGCCCACGCTCAGGCGCGCGGCTCCCAGCGTCGCGTCGTCGGCGCGCACCGGCAGGGGAGCGGGACGGCCGACCGGGTCCGCGACGAATCGCACCCGACCGGCGGGCCGCGTGTTGTAGTCGCTGTCGGACAACTCGCCGCCGAGGACGTCATCGACGGCCTGTGAGGGCCGCAGACCGGTGCTGACGGTGGTCCGCAGGATCTCGGAGCCGCCGCGCGCGACGGAGCACACCCCGGGCGTGCCGGGCTCGTAGACACCGGAGCTCTTTCCCTCGCACGCGCCTGCGGTGGCGTCGGAGGCGCGCTCCGTGCCGTCGGCCCAGACCTGCCCACGGGGAAGCCGGGTCACCCAGGTGTCAGCGGTGTCGCGCGCGCCCACCCGGATCAGTTCCAGGTCCAGTCGCGCGGGACGTGTGTCCGGCTGGGGGAGAAGGCTGACGGCGGTCACCGTCAGCGGGTACTGCCTCGGGTGGCCGCCGCTCAGAGCCACCCCGAGCGGGACGACGACGGTGTGCCGGGCTCCGTCGGCGGTGGGCAGATGGGTGGTCACCCTGCTGACGAGACCCGAGGCGTCCTGCACGGTCAGCTCCAGACCCGGCGCCGCCCGGCTGCCGTCACTGCTCAGCCGCTCGTCCAGCAGCAGCGCGCTCGGACGCCCGGGCAGCCGTATGCCGTGGACGTCCGGGGCGGGGGTGCGGGGAGCGGGTCCGCCGACCGTGCCGACCAGGTCCACGGTGGCACCGCCGGGCAGATTCACCGTCGACCGCGTCACCGGCGCCACGGCGGTCACCGCCGGCAGCGCGCGATAGGAGGAGCTCAGCACGGGGGAGGGGTAACTGCCGGCCGCGGACGGCGAGATCCGCACGTCCGCGCCCACCGTGAACGCGGCCTCCTCGGAGGCCAGGGCGCCGAGGCAGGCCAGCGCGGTGGTCGCGAAGGCGCTCACCGACACGGCCAGGCACATCAGCACCACCGGGCCCGCGTTGCGCGAGGCCCGCCGCCCCAGATGCCAGCCGGCCAGCGCGAGGACCACACCCCGGCTACGACGGCTGAGCGCGTCCAGCAAACGGGAGGCCAGCGGCAGCAGTCGCAGCAGCAAGAGCGCGGCGGCGCCCGCCACCAGCGTCGGCACCAGAACCAGCACCGGGTCCGCGGCCGCACCGCCGCCACCCAGCCCGGCCAGCAGCGAGTGGTGCCGCCGCAGTTCCACATAGCCCAGGACAGCCACGGCCGCCAGGGACAGGTCGGCGCCCCAACGCTGCGCGGCGGCGGCCCGGGCACCCCGGACCGGGTGCGGTCGCGTGGACGGCAGTACGGGCAGCAGCACCGCCGCGGCGTGCGCGAGCAGGGTCAGCCCCACCGCCGCCCATGCGCCGGGACTCCGGGCGCCGGGATGCAGCAGTCCGGCCAGAAAAGGCGCGGCCACAGCGGCCGGAATACCCGTCAGCGCCCACTCCGCCGCGGCACCCCCCAGCAACCGTGGCGTGCCGGCGCCTCTGGCCCGTTGCAGAGCCAGCTCGTCGCGCCGGTGCACCGTCAACTGACGCGCCGCCAGGACCAGGGTGGCAAGGGCAAGGGCCGCCAGCATCACGCTCGGCAGGTACACCGAGGACCGGGCCGCCACCGTCGGCACCGTCAGGTCGTCGATCGCCCCCGGCAGACCGGAGACCACCGTCAGATCGTCCAGCGACGGCTGCCGCCCACCGAACACCGATATACGACTCTCGCTCCCGGAGAACGCACGCAGCCGCTCCTGCAACCCGGCGAGGTCGCCCGTGTCGATCCGGGAGAAGTCGGGCTGCACACTCCAATGAGCCGTCAGATGCCCGTTGAGGACGGCGCTGCCGTTGATGGCGGACGCCGACACCACGAGCAGACTCTGGTCGGCGGTCGCCCCAGGAGCCAGATCACCGGCCATGGCCGGCCAGAATCCGACCGCCCCACGCGCCCGGAAGACACCGGTGATCCGTACGGTCATGGCACGCCCGAAGGCGTCCTCCACCTGTACCGCGTCACCGGGTCCGACGCCCAGACGCCGGGCCAGCGCATCCGGCACCGCAGCGTCGACCGGGGCGGTGGACCCGGTGGCGACCCGCACGTCGGGGAGGGAGGTGAACGCGGAGGCCTGCGCGTCGGCCGTGCCGGCGGGCCACCGCCCGGCAACCAACTGCCCGAACCGGCCGGCCCCTTGGACGGCAACCGGATGCAGCCCACCGGCACCGGGCACACGCGGGGGGCCGCCCTTGTCACCGATCCCGGTCACCGAGACCGGCGACACACCGAGCAACCCGACGTAGGTCCGCTGCGGCACCCCGTCGAACACCCGCTCCGCGGCCGCCCGCACATCCCGATCGGCGACAGCCATCCCACCGGCCCGGAAGGACGCGCTGACGCTCGCCTGCGCGTCGACGCGACCGGCCAGCCGCCGCACGGCTCCGTCCTGCACGGAACTCCCGGCCAGCGCCGCGAGCGCGGCCAACGCCGTCGCACACAGCAGCACGGTCACCGCGACAGCGGCCAGCGCCGACCCGTGCTGGGCGGCCCGCCTGACCACGGCCGGCAACCGCCGCCGACGGGAACGCGGGGCACCAGGGCGCGGCCCGGGCGAAGAAGTCAAGGCCGTGGCGGCCACATGCAACCCCCGCAGAATCGAACATGTGACGGTGACGGCGTGTGACAGTCCTACCAGGCCTCACCAGGACCGCACAAGAATCGCTGGTGCGGCTCAGGTGATGCTGGATGATTGCGGCCAGTGGGGGATCCAAAGCCAGGCTGTGGCTGGGGAGTTGCGGACGCTTCGGGGGGCTCCGTGATGAACTCGACGCTGGTGCTGCCGGTCTCGGCGGCGCGGGCGCATGGGCAAGATCTTGTCTGCCCATCGAGTCCGCCAGGGGGACCATGTGGTCGATGTCGAGTCCGGAGGCCGACATCACGACGGTGGCGTCGCAGTACGACCACCAGCTTCCGCCTGTCGGGCGGCAGTCGGGGCACCTGTTCCGAGGGGTCGAGTGCCGGGGTGTGCCCACTGCGGATTCGGGGTGTGCCCATGCCTTAACTCGACCTCTCGTGGCGGTAGTTGTAAACGTGCACGGTTAGTCGCATGCCAACTGCGCTCATCCGCAACGCTGTTGAGCGCATTCGGATAAACGCACGCCCGCAACCGCATTCTTCATGTGCATGCCGGAGTGGCACACAAATACGGAATGGCTGCTTCATAAGCGTTCGGTTCAGCTTCACAGCGAGTGATGTCGCGGTTTCTTGGACGCACGCAGTTGACAGCCTCTTCAGTCGGCCTAAGGTGGCGGTATGGCCGACCGGTGCACCGGGCGAGCCACCTGAGGGCACATCATTTCTCCGTGCTCCCCTGTGAGTTGTCGCCTTTTCGCGACCCGGCCTACGGGCCCATTTACTTCGGTTCCACGGCCTTCGGCTGCGTTTCCGACCGCGTTCGACGCACGCAATTCCCTGGAGTTTCCATGGGCATCGAGACATTTTCCCGCTCACCCGAATTCGCGGACGAGGTACCCGCCGCTCCGATAGCGCCGGGCTCGTTATCCGTGACCACACAAATGATGCAGGACGCCGTGCGCGCCGTCGGCGTCTCCGTCGGCGACGGCATCAACCAGGAGGCGCTGTTCGCGAACCCCTTCAAGCAGGGACGCGAGGAAGCGCTGGTCGTCACCCCCACGGGAAAGCTGACCTACCTGCAGCGCACCGAGTCCTCCGAGACCGGCTGGGAGCAGCAGGACGTCGAGGGCGTGCCGCCGGTCGCCGAAGTGCTGGCCGTCGTGCATCCGTCTGGCGAGGTCTGGGCCATCTGCTCGTGCGCGGACGGAGGAGCCAGCCCGTTCGGCGTGGTGCTCACCGTTCAGGCCGAGACCGCCGGCACGGCGCAGTGCGCATGGGAGCGCAGGACCGACTTCGCCATAGAAAGCGCGTATGCGCGTTCGCTGTGCGTGTCGTACTCACCGAACAGCGGGCCGCTGGTGCTGGGTTCGACGCTCGAGATTTCGGGTGGCGCGTCGTTCTTCGTGCTGCTTCCGCAACTCCCCACGTTCAAGGGCGACGGCCCCGCCTGGGCCGAGCACTACACCACGATGTACGCGCCCGGCTTTCCGATCGTCGGCGGCGGATTCCTGCCCTACTATCCGGCGACCGGCCAGAAGAACGTGTACGTCTACTACTTCCTGAACGGGAAGCAGTTGCTGCGCTACGAGGAAACGGCCGGACAGTTCCGCGGCCCCTACGAGATCAGCAGGACCGTCGACCAGTTCTGCGGCAGCTACTACGTCCCCAACCTCAATCAGGACAACCCGCAAGGGGACGTGGGCTTCGCCTATCTCGACAGCCAGTACCTGGTGACGGGCTCGTACATGACGCCCGGGCACCACCTCATGATGGACCCCGTCATGGACACCGGGTTCGACCCCGCGGCCCGCGCACGCGTGTGGCAGGACGCCGACGGGCTGCTCCACGTGTTCGGCACCTCCTCGGACCAGGGCGGTGCGGCCGGCAACCTGCAGGTCCTCCACCAGTCCACCTGGCAGACCATCGACCGGGGGACGGGCCCGGACCGGGCCCGGGTGGTGCAGCCCGCGTGGACGTCGGCGAGGGTGGCGTCCGAGCCCACCGGCATCGGAGGCTACGACCTGCTCAGCCCGTCCGACCGCCTGGTGGCGTTCGACTACACCGGTCAGGGCAAGGCCGACCGGCTGCTGGCGTACCGCCCGGGAGCGCGGGTGGTGTGGGTTGTCGGTCGTACCGCCGCACCCGGCGGTTTCGGCCGCGTGTACCACTCCGAATCAGGGCTCCCCGGATACGACTTCGCGTCCCCCGCGGACCAGGTGGTGGCGTACGACTACACCGGTGCGGGCAGCCCCCGCCACCTGCTCGCCTACCGGCCCGGGGCGGGGAAGTTCGCCATCTTCAAGAGGCAGGCCGGCGCCGACGGCTTCACCTCGGTGGTCTCCGCGACCAGCGGCGGCATCGGTGAGCCCGGACGGAAGTACGACCTCGCCAGCGGGGCGGACCGGCTGGTGCCGTTCGACTACACCGGCTCCGGGAAGAACGACCACCTCCTCGCCTACCGGCCCGGCACCGGCACCGCCTGGGTGCTGGCACCGCAGAAGGACGGGACCTTCCACCCCGCCGTCACCTCCACGACCGGTCTCGGCGGCTTCAGCCTGGACCATCCCGCGGACATCGTCGTCGGTCTCGACTACGACAGCTCCGGCAGCGACACCCACCTGCTGGCCTACCGCCCCGGCACCGGAAAGGCGTACATCCTCGGCACCGACAAGAACGGGGTCTTCTACGCCGAGGTGCAGAGCGACACCCACGGCCTCGGCGGCTACGACCTGATCCGCCCCAACGACCGCCTCGTCCCCTTCGACTTCTCCGGCCTCGGGAAGAACGACCACATCTTCGCCTACCGCCCCGGCGACGTCCCGAAGTACGGCGACCAGACCGTGTGGATCCTCAAGCGCGACCGGACGGCCCCCACGCAGTACACGCGGGACATCTGGAACCGCTACGGCATCGGCGGATACGACTTCGCCTCGTCGGCGGACACGGTGACCCCGTACGACTACGCCGGCACCGGCAGCATGGAGTACCTGGCCGCCTACCGCCCCGGCAGCGGGAAGGTCTCCGTGATGGGGCAGCGCGGCGGCCGCATGGCCCCCGTCTACCAGGCGCCGCCCGGACCCTCGACGTTCGTGACGGTCGGACTGCACGCCGACATCATCGACTTCCAACTGGACCCCTACCCCGACTTCAAGCCGTCCGAGCTCATCAAGATGAGCGGGATGAGCCCCGCCGAGGCGTACTGCGTCTGCACCCAGGACGTCACGACCTCCCAGTGGCAGACGGACAAGGTGCGTATCCCGCCGACCACGAACCAGGAACCGTTCGTCGTCTCCCACTACGTCGCCGAGGTGACACTGCTGTCCACGCAGGGCAGGCCGATGAACGGGCACCGGGTGAGCGTCTCCGCCGACTCCCTGGTGGAGGTGCAGATCGACGAGGTGTCCTACCAGGTGGGCCCCGGCCGCACCATCGCCGTCACCACCAACCCGTCGGGCAAGCTCGTCGTCTCCATCGCCGCCCGCGGTCTCAACCCGCCCGTCGTGCACCTCAACGCCGACAATCTGCAGCAGGGTGCCGCGATCGACTTCGCCGCCCAGGCGAACTCCTTCCTCGCCGGCGAAGGCACCCTGCCCTCCCAGACGGGCAAGTTCTCGGCCGAAGTCCTCAAGAACGCCGAGGTCACCCCGAACAACAAGAAGCTGAGGGCAAGCCGGCTCGCCGACTGGCCCGCTCTCGAAGAACGCGGACTCACCCCGCAGGTCGTCGTCGACCACTGCACCAACATGTACGCGCAGGCCGCCGGCACCGAGGAGCTGAGGCTCTCCTTCGACGGCGAGAGCGCCGAGCCCGTCGCCGGCTACGTCATCCAGCTCTGGGACCCGGACCGGCCCGCCTTCCAGGCCTTCCGGAACCAGGGCGAGATCGACGCCTACCACAGCTACCGCACCGGGCACCCGGCCTACGGGGGCTGGTGGGACGACTTCACGAGCTGGGCCTCGGACGTGTGGGAGGGCATCAAGACCGGCGCCACGCAGGTCGCCGAGGTCCTCGTCTCCGCGGTCGTCGAGATCGCCGTCTGGATCGGCGACGCCATCGTCTCCCTCGGCGAGATGATCATCGAGGCCGTCGAGCAGGCCATCCAGGCGGTCGAGGCCGTCTTCCAGATGATCGCCGACGCCGTCATGCGCGTGATCGACTGGCTGAAGTCGCTCTTCGACATGTCGGATATCTGGGACACGAAGAAGGCCATCCAGTCCTCGCTGACAGACACGGCGCTGCCCCTGTGCAGGACCATGATCCAGAAGTTCGGCAACCGCTCCGAACGGTGGTTCGAGGAGCAGCGCCCCGTGTGCAAGGAGTACTTCGACCTCGTCTGCGCCCAGTACGCCGACACGCGCGTCGGGGACTTCCCGAACAAGACCGGCGACATCCCCACGGAATCCGGAGGCGCTGTCGCACAAGGAGACCTCAGCACACCCCAGGCCAACTGGATGCAGAACAAGACGCTGGGCTCGACGGACCTCCCCGCCTCCTTCGCGGAGGTCCTCCATGTGACCGGCGCCAACACGCTCCTGGAGGACTTCGACGCCTTCGTCACCGACCTCGTCAACGACCCGGCCTGGACCACCCTCCTGAGCGACCTGGGGGATCTCGGCGGCGCCCTGCTCGACTTCCTCGACCCCACCGACGCGGGCACCACGACCAGCGCCAAGGTCGTCACCCTCGTACGCGCCGTGCAGAAACTCGTGGACGACTTCCTCGTCGCGGCCGGCAAGCTCGTCAAGTCCTTCGTCGACTTCACGGTCAAGGCCGTGGACGAACTTGCCGCGTTCCTGCTGGCACCCCTGGAGGACATGGGCTTCGTCGCGACCCTCTACGACTGGGTCCAGGCCGGCGCCAACATCGACAAGGACCACCGCGAGAAGCCGAGCCTCCTCGGACTCTCCAGCCTCATCCTGGGCTTCTTCGTCACCGCGCTCTACAAGCTCATCAACGGTGTCGACAACCCGCCCTTCCCCGGCGGGAAGTTCGTGGCGATCCCCATCCCGTCCTTCGACGACCCCTCCGCGGGACCTGGCGAGCAGGACCCGGCCGAGAACATGCGGCTGGTGGAGTTCCAGTGCAGCGCCATCCCGGCCGGCGTGATGCTCGCCCTCGTGGTGGGCCTCACCGACCTCCTCAAGGGACCGACCGACTTCATCCCGGAGTACCCCAAGAAGGAGATCGCGGCCGGCATCCTCAACACGCTGGAGATCCTGGGCAACGCCTGGTCCTACGCGCTGAGCATCCCCTCCGTGACCTCTCCGCGGGAGCCGTGGGACGGCTGGGGCATCGCGGGGTGCACGGTCAAGTCGATCGCCCTCGTCCTCGACCTCGCCTCCTCGATCGCCGCCATGTTCTTCGAGAGCACCGGAAAGGTCACCTCCGTACTCAAGAACCTCGGGTACGACACCGACAAGGACACGGCCGCAAAGAGCCTGGTGCCGGGCTCGATCGTCCAGGCGGTCCTGGGCGTCGGCGTCCTCATCTGCAACGTCGGAGGCACCGAGACGGCGCACCGGACGGACCCCGAACTGCCGTACTCACTGTACGCGATGAACATGGCGGGCTCGGTGCTCGACGCGATGCCGAGGATGGTTCAGGTGCTTCGCAACTTCGCCGAGCACGAGGGCGTGGGGAAGCACATGTGGGCGCTCATCTCCGTCGCCGACGGGCTCATGGCGGGAGCCTCGCTGATCCTCCAGGGCGCCGCGGCGTCCGACGCCCACGCGCACCGGCCCCAAGCGGTTTCACCCACCCAGTCGTTGACGGTGAAGCGGGGATCGGCGTTCGACGTCCGCATCTTCAGCGGCGGGGACTCGATCTTCCAGGGCTCGCTCGTCACCACCCAGGTGAACCCGGCGCTGCCCACGGGCGTCACTGTGGACAAGGGGCATATCTCCGGGACCTTCCCGGCGGACGCCGAAGCGAGCTACGTGGTCAATGTGCAGACGCGGGACTGTTACACGCCACCCATGTACGCGGAGACGACTCTCAACATCAGCGTGGAGTAGCGCCTCAGGGCGGCTCGGGCGGCGGCTCGCGCGCTGCTCGGGCGGCTCTGACGACTCAGGCACGGCAGTCGCTTCGGACGTCACGAACGCCGGGGGCGCCGGCTGGTCGGTGCAGGAGAGGCCGGGGCTGCACCTGGTCGGCGGGAACCCGGGGTGCGGGGCGGGACTGGCAGGGCATGGGCGGCCTCCACGCCTCCCGCTCTGGTCAAGGGGCCGGCCCGTCTGTCTCGGCGCCATCGCGGTCGGCTGGGGGAGCTCGACACGGCAGGCAGCAAAACGGCGCTCCCAGCCCACCTCGCCGAACTGCTCCGGAACCGTCCGAGATCAGCCCGCCGACGGCTCGTCCGAGCCGTCGGCGGCGGGCCGGGCAACGCGGTAAGGCGCTGCGGAGATGGCACTGTTGCCCGGCCGGGGGCGCTACGGCAGTTGCACGAACGGCGCCAGGAAGGCGCGGGCGCCCGGGGTGTCCAGGCGGTACGACACGTTCGTCGCGTAGCAGGGGCCGTCGCCGGTGATCGTGGTGGCCGCGAGCACGTTACGGCCGCCGATCACGGCGAAGTTGGGGCCGCCGGAGTCGCCGTAGCAGGCACCGCCGTTGCCCTGGGGCTCGGTCATCCCCAGGCGGACCCACGCGTTGTTGAGGGCGTCGAAGGTGACAGGCGCCTTCATCCGGACACCGCCGCCGGGGTGGGTCTGGCCGCCGGGGCCGCGCTCGGCCTCCTGGGTGCCGTATCCGGCGACGAACCAGTCGGTGGAGTTCAGCGACTGCGGGCCGAGCGCGCCGAGCTGGTTGACGGTGGGCAGCGTGGCCGGGGTGAAGGTCCAGCGGGCCTTGACCTTGGTCGTGGGTAGCTCGATCACCGAGATGTCGTGCGCGTCGGACGCGGGCCCGGGGTAGTCGGGATGGCTGTGCGCGGTGCCCTCGACGGCGACGGTGCCTGCCTGTGCGGCCGGATCGCCGGGGTACTTCTTCGCGGCGGCGTCGAGGCCGGCCTGCACGTCCTGGTCCAGGGACACGTAGAACTTCACGTTGTCGGGCCAGTCGGTGGTGCAGTGCGCGGCGGTCAGGAACGTGTCCGCGTCGATCATGGTGCCGGAGCAGACCCAGTCGACCCGGTCGGGTGTCGTGGGGTCGCCGTCGTTGTCCCAGGTCGCGACGAGCGCGCCGACCTCGGTGCGCTCGGGTGCGGGTGTCGCGTTGTACGAGTTGATGGCCGAGGACGGCAGCGCGGTGGCTAGCACGGCGGCACAGGCCGCGGCGGTGACGGCGGAGGCGCGTAGGGCGGTCAAGAGAAACCCTTCTACTGACGGGACGGGTGTTCTCCTGTGGGGGGTGCAGCAGCGCCAGTGAAGCGTCCTGCAGGTGGCAGCGACAAGAGCACGCCGGCCTTTCCAGGGATTTCCCTATGTACGGGCTGTGAGAGCAGCTCGCCGCGCGATGCGGCCGAACACCCTGAGGGCCAAAACGAGTTCGACCAGCCACGCGGCAGCAGTGTGCTTTGTGGGCTTCGAACAGGGCGGCTACCTGCCGTGTCTGGAAGTCAGCCCACCGGGACCAGCGTGGCATAGGCTCCGCGTTCACGCGCGAAGCCGGAACATCCGGGATACGGCGGTAGCCGGGACTACCGGGATCTCGCCACAGGCTGCCGCTTGTAGAAGGACTCCTCCAGGTAGGCGGCCTCTTCTTCGTCGAGTTCGACGTCCACCGCGGCGACCGCGTCGGCCAGTTGGGCCGGCTTGGTGACCCCGACGATGGGCGAGGTCACCGTCGGGTTGCGCATGACCCAGGCCAGGTGTTGCGGCACGCGCCGTGCCAGTGTCCCGGACCCGCGTCAGCCTGCCCCGCGCCAGCGGGCTCCACGGGATCACGCCGATGCCCTGGTCGGCGCAGAGAGGGAACATCTCCCGCTCTGCTTCGCGGTGGATGAGGTTGTAGTGGTCCTGCATCGAGGCCGGCGTCGTAGATGCGGTCGTGGCGCTGGAGGCGACCCCACATCGCCCGGCCGATACGGTCGTACGGGCGGTGGCGGACCGCCGGCGGCCTGTCATCAGCCCCCGCCGGCGGTCCGCCACCGTTGCCCGCTGTCAGAACCAGTCGGTGCAGACGACCGTGTCGCTGTCGCCGGGGCTGCCGCAGGCCCGCATCACCACGTTGTGGTCGTTCCACTCGGGAGTGAACACGTCCGAGCCGCTGGTGATCCTGGTGAAGCCGAGCTGGTCCCATGACTGCCCGCCGGTGATGCTGCGGTCGACCCACACCTCGTCGCCGGGTGCTCCGCCGGTGACGCGCCCCCAGGCGCACTCGGTGGTGTCGCTGTAGCGCAGTTCGATCAGGCGACCCGCGATCGACACCGAGCGCGGCGAGCGGGCGTCCGCTCCGTTCGGCGCTCCGCCGTCGGTGCAGCCCGCCGTGGCGGTGCCACCGCCCAGCGCGCCACCGGCGCAGTCGGGAACCCCCGGCAGCACGGCGGGACCCTGGAGATAGATGTTGGTGATCCAGCCGTCGTAGTCAGGCAGATAGGACCAGACCGTGTTGACGAAGCCCTCCGCGTTGACGACGTCGCCGTGCTGCTGGCACGAGACACGCACCGACGTCTCGCCGCCGATCGTCTGCCGGACGGCGGCGGTGAGCGTGGGCTGCGAGCGTACGTTCACCCCGTCGCCCCAGGTGGTGAACCGTCCGCCGGGGTCGGCCCCGCCGACGGGGCCCCCGCTGAGGCAGTCGGGCACTCCTGGCAGCGCGGCGGGCCCGCGCACGTAGATGTTGGTGATCCAGGCGTCGTATGCGGGCAGGTACGACCACAGGTCGTTGGTGATCCCCTCCGCAGTGATCGACTCGCCGCGCGTCTGGCAGGAGATCTTCACCTGGGTGGGACCCGGGAAGGTGTGCTGCACCGTTGATCCGCGGCGCGGTTCGTCGCCCGCCCGGACCCACTCGCCCCACGTACTGAAGAGCTGGCCGGGAAGGCCGGAGTTGTCCGGTGAAGCCGAGTCCGATCCCTCGCCCGGCCGGATCGCCCCGACGTAGATGCTGCTGGAATGCGAGCTGAAGTCGGCGACCTGGAGGGGGTGTTGGGACTCCGCCGCCTCCACGATCTTCCCGTCGCCGAGATAGATCGCGGTGTGCGTGGTGCTTTGCCAATAGAACCGGGTGCGCTGCCAGAACAGCACGTCCCCGGGCTTGAGATGGGCCGTTCCGTCGCTGCCCGCGAAGCGGACCGGCCAGTAGCGGTCGAAGACGTCGGACGTTGTCCCGGGCCCGAGGATGTCCCGGCCGGTGGCCACCGACCATGCCCAGCGGGTCAGCCCCGAGCAGTCGAAGCCGACGACATTGCCGTCGTTCCACGCCTCGTCGCCGCCGCCGTCCGGGGTGCCGTGCGTCTTGCCGGGCACAGGGCCGTGGCCGCCTCCCCAGGAGTACATGGTGCCGGCCGCCACCTCGTCGCAGGCGGCCTTCACGGCGAGCGCCCCCTGAACGCTGGTCTCCCCGTACGCCCTGCAGTCGCCTGCGGCGTGTGCGGGTGCCGCCGGCACGAGCGCCAGACCGAAGGTCAGCAGCACGGAAGCCAACAAGGACCGAAGCAGTCCCGACCATGTCGGTCTGGCGCGCAGATGTCTGTTCATCATTTCCCCCTCCGGCGGCAGGCCCGCCGCTGGACGTGCGGAACCGTGTCCGCTCCGCTGATCACCGAGAGGCTAGCCGATTACGGGGACATGCCAATCCCGGCGCGGGGATGGGGTGTTGCTCCGCCGCCAGTACGAGTGCAAGGCCCTCGCCTCGAGGCCGTAGCGGTGCGCGAGGTGGCAGGTCAGTGATGACGTTCTTCCTTTGAGGGCCATCACCGACGTTGCTGACGCAGTCCACCTCGATGCACCTGGCCGCGCCGGGGTATTCCGTATCGCTCCTGGCGGGGGCTGAGGGCTGCTCCGGCCTCAACTGACGTTTGTCCGTGTCCGGTTGGGCTCTCGCGAGCCATTTCTGCCTTCGTTGTCCCCCTTGCGAGCTACGCAGGAGTGTCCACTGCGTGGTGACGATTCCCGAGTGTCGGCTCCGTAGCGTTCGGTTCGTCGCGGAGCGTCGCACCGCGGGCCGGGGAAACGTACCGGACGCAACTGGCAGAGGGAGCCCACGTCGTGAAGGTCATGAAGATCGTCCTGCAGATAGTTGCCGTGTTCGCGGTCTACGCGATCAGCGGCGGCGTCAGCACGGGGGTGAAGGACAATCCGTGGTTGTCGCTGCTGGCGGGCGCCCTCACGGTGGCCGCCATGGTGTTCGTCTACCGGTGGGCGGTGGGACGCACCGAGAACCGTGAGGTCACCGAGCTCGAGGGGAAGAACGCGACGAGCGCAACCTTGTGGGGCCTGTTGCTCGGCACGCTGATGTTCCTCTGTGTCATCGGCAACATCTACTTCCTCGGTGACTACGAGGTCCACGGCATCGACTCGGTGAGTGGCGCCATCGGCCTGATCGGCTTCATGGCCGGCGCCGCCGCGACCGAGGAGATCGTCTTCCGCGGTCTGCTGTTCCGGCTCGTGGAACGCGGCGCGGGCACGTACATCGCGCTGGTACTGTCCGGGCTCGTGTTCGGCGGCATGCACCTCCTCAACGACGACGCCACTCTCGCCGGGGCCCTGGCCATCGCCGTCGAGGCCGGCGCGATGCTCGCCGCCGGGTACGCCGCCACCCGCAACCTGTGGCTGCCGATGGGCGTGCACTTCGCCTGGAACTACATGGAGGCCGGTATCTTCAGCACCCAGGTGTCGGGCAACGGCGACAACCACGGTCTGCTGGAGGCCAGCCTGTCGGGCAACAAGCTGGTCACGGGCGGCGAGTTCGGCCCCGAGGCGAGCGTGTACGCGGTGCTCTTCGGCACGCTGCTGACACTCTGTTTCCTGATCGTGGCCCACCGCCGCGGCAACATCGTCCCGCTGCGCCGCGCCGAGCGCGCGAACACCCTCGCCGCACTCGCCCGCTGATGTCCGAGCAGCGATCCGCCGAGACGCCGGAGCACCGGACGCACGCAGGCGGGCACCGCGAGGACGGAGCCGGGCACCGGCCGGCCGGGTCCCGGCTCCGGCCGTTCCCGCCCACAGGAGTGCAGGTTGCAGTCCGCCGCCGACTGAGCGGGAGCCAGCGCCGGCTGGCCGCAGTACAGAAGAGACTGAGGGACGCCTGGTACCGGCTGGACGTCGTCGTGCGGGACCTTCCGTTCGGGCTGCTCCTGCTGACCGGTTCGTTCGTCCCGGCGCTGCGCAGCAACGGAACGGTTCTCGGGGGCGTTTCCGACCGCCCGCACGACGCGCTGGCCGTCGTGGTGATCCTGCTGGAGTCCCTGCCGCTCGCGGTGCGGCGCCGGGTGCCGGCCCTCTCCCTGGCTCTGGTGTCCTGCGGGTTCGCGATCGACCAGCTCCTCGGCTACCACACCTTCGCGGCCACCGCGATGCCCGTCATGCTGGTGAGTACCGGCTCGCACTTGGAACGGCACCGCCACATCTGCGTGTTCGGCCTGACCGCGGCGTACGTGGCCCTGGCGGTGACCCTCTCCCAGGTCGGCTCCGGCGAGGACGTGACAGGGTTCGTGACGTTCTACCTGGCGCTGGGCCTGGCGTGGGGCACCGGAGGATGGCTGCGCACCACCCGGCGGGCGGAAGCCGAGCGCCGTACGCGGATCGCGGCGGAGACGCGGACGGCCGAACGCACCCGGATCGCCCGGGAGTTGCACGACGTGGTGACCCATCACGTGACGGCGATGGTGGTGCAGGCGGAGGCCGCCCGCTACCTGACCGCCGCGCCGGAGCGGCTGGAGCAGTCCCTGAGTGCCGTCTCCGACACCGGACGACGAGCGATCACCGATCTACGGCATCTTCTGGACCTGCTCAATCCCGATCACGGCACCGGTGGCGACGGCCCGGGGGAGCGCAGGTCACCGGCCGTCGGCCGCCTGCTCACCCTCGTGGAGCAGACCCGCCGGGCGGGCCAGCCGGTGGCGTTCACCGAGGAGGGCACTCCGCCGGTGTCCACCGGGAGCGCCGACCTCGTGGCCTACCGGGTGGTGCAGGAAGCACTGACCAACGCCCTCAAGTACGCTCACGGCAGCCGCACTTCGGTCACCGTGCGGCACGGCGAGAGGGAGATCAGCGTGGAGGTCAGCACGGACGGTACCGGCTCACGGGCAGCCGCCGTCGGTGGCAGCGGACGGGGGCTTGCCGGTCTGCGCGAGCGGGTCGACGTCCTCGGCGGTGACTTCAGCGCAGGCACCGATGCGGGCGGCGGCTTCGTAGTTCGGGCGCGGATTCCGGCCGGGAGCCGCTCGTGAGCACCACGTCGCCACCCGGGGCCGCACCGACCCGCGTCCTTGTCTGCGACGACCAGGCGCTCATCCGCACGGGCCTGGTCACCATCATCGACGCGCAGCCCGACATGGAGGTCGTGGGCGCATGCGGTGACGGACAGACCGGCGTCGAACTCGCGCGCAAGCACACGCCGGACGTCGTGGTCATGGACATCCGTATGCCGGTCCTCGACGGCCTCGAAGCCACTCGCCTGCTGGCGGGGGCCGGGGTCGCCCACCCCGTCAAGGTCCTCGTGATCACCACGTTCAACCTGGACGAGTACGTCTACGAGGCGCTGCGCGCCGGAGCGAGCGGCTTCCTGCTCAAGGACGCCCCGCCCGACCGCCTGCTGCACGGTATCCGCACGGTCGCCATGGGAGCGGCGCTGCTGGACCCCGACGTCACCCGCCAACTCGTCGGCCGGTACGCGGCCCGCATCCGCCCCACCGACGGCACCCGGGCGGACATCCCGCTCACCCCCCGCGAGTTGGAGGTCCTGCGGCTGATCGCGGACGGCCTTTCCAACAGCGAGATCGCCGCCTCCTTGGTCATCAGCCAGGAGACGGTGAAGACGTTCGTCTCCCGCATCCTCACCAAACTGCACCTCCGCGACCGCGTCCAGGCGGTCGTCTACGCGTTCCGGCACGGACTGGCGAGCTGAGCGACGGGAGCGAAGGCTCTTTCTGACCGATCACCGCAGCCTGACCAACCGTGAACCGCAGTCCCCGAACGCCGCAGGGGCAAGTGCAGGAGAGGGGAAGCGACAGGGCCGACCGTCTCACAGGGCGGACGGCTTGATCTCCCCCGCGAAGACGATGACCTGGTCGATGAGGCTCCGTCGCAGATGGACGACGTCCGTTCCCGCCAGGCGGGGGCCTCCGTCAGGCGTCGTGAAGACCCACTGGTACCGGGCCCACTCGTCGGGCATGTCCACCGCTGAGCAGCGCACCATCGTGCCGGTTCCCGCCGGGTGGCGCCGGATGTCCAGCACGAACTGCTCAACCGCCGCGATTCCTTCGCTGCGACCCAACGGCCCCCAGAAGACCACGTCCGAGGTCAGGGCCTGGGAGAGCAGGGCAGTCACATAGCTGTCGTCCGAGGCGTTGAACGCGGAGATGAACGTGTCGATCGCGGAGCGTGCGGTCTCTTCCTGCATACCCCAGTAATACCAGCCGTTTCGCGTGCGCTCGTCCCAGGCGCCTTCCGATCACGGTGAACCATCCCGGTTACAGCACTAGGTGCACCGCACTTGTCCTTGCCTGGCTGGTGGTGGCGGGCCGCTCCCTGCGGCACGCCACCCGGCACGTGCGCCGTCCGGCCCGTCAGACGGTGGACTGGGCCCCCGGCAGGGCCGCGCCGAAGTCGATGTCGGCGTACCTGCGCTTGAGTCCGGCGCCGGTTCCGCCCGTGACCGTGGAGCCGCTGGTCACGGGCCCGGCCGCGGATCCCCGGGCGGTCCACAGCAGACCGTCGGAGTTCTCGCCGGGCGCCCCCACCATGACCTCGGCCTTGCCGTCCTTGGTGACGTCGACGAGGTGGGTGGCGGCGCCGAATCTGTCGCCGCTCTCGGCGGCCCCGGGCACGCCACTGGTGTTCTGGGTGTAGCCCTTCGCTCCGGCCGTGGTGAGACCGGAGGCCGATCCGCGCAGCAGGGTCGCGCCGCCCGCGTAGCGGGCGGACCCCACCGCCTCCCCCGGAGTGCCGACGAGGACGTCGGCGTACTTGTCGCCGTCGGTGTCGCCGACGCCGAGGGACATCCCGAACAGGTCGCCGTCTTCGCCGGCGCCGGGCACGCCCGCGGTGTCCTGGTGGATGATCTGGGGCTTCTGCGTGGGGGAGATGCCCTGCGCGCTGCCGTAGAGCACCTCGATCTCGCCGCCGCGGTGGGCGGGGGTGGTCCCGGACATCAGGGAGGCGTCGTAGGGCACGCCGGTGACCAGGTCACCGTAGCCGTCGCCGTTGATGTCGCCGATCTGCCCGGACAGGCCGTCGGCGAGAGGCAGTTCGGTGTAGCGGCCGTCGTCGCCCTCGGCGTGGACGGGTCCGCTCACGTCCCCGTCGGTGGGGCCGGGCAGCCAGAAGCGTTCGGCGCGTCCGTCGCCGTCGACGTCGCCCATGACGACTCCGCGGTTGGTGCCGAGTTCGTTGACGAAGTGCCGCTGCGCGGCGCCGCCGGTACGGGTGAACGGACCGGTGTAGGTGGTGGCGCCGCAGTCGCCGGTCACCGAGAGGTCGGGTGCACCGTCACCGGTGACGTCGCCGACGGCCAGACCGGCCCCGAAACCGCAGCCCTCGTCGAGCCCGGTCGGCGTCGAGATGGAGGCTCCGCCCTTGAGGCCGGCCGGGCCTCCCCACACAACGGTCAGCGAGCCGACGCCTCCCATGGTGCCGGCGGACTCGGAGGGTGTGCCGACGAGCAGGTCGGCGTAGCCGTCGCGGTCGAGGTCGGCGGACGTGACGGCCGTGCCGAACCCGTCCCATTCCTCCGACGTCCCGGGTACCCCGGTGGTGGACTGGGTGATGACCGTGCGGTGGGCGGCCGAGACTCCGCTCGCCGAGCCGTACAGCACGACGACCGCACCCGCGGCGTCCACCGCGCCGTCGGCCGCTCCGGGCGCTCCGACGGCCAGGTCACGGTAGCCGTCACCGTTGAAGTCATCCTGTACGGCGGCGGTGTTGGCGCCGCGGTAAGGCGCGGCGGCGGCTGCCGGGCCGGCCAGCAGGACGACCGCGGTCAGCGTGGTGGTCGCGCTGACGGCGATCGCCGCGCTCAGGAAGCGAGAGAATCCGCGGGAGGTGCGGACCTGCGGGGGGTGCGGCATGACGGCTCCAGGTTCGGGGGCGTGCGGGGCGGGGCGGAGGTGCGTCACGGGCCGGTCACCACGCTTCCGAGGCGGGCGGCGCCCGCGGAGCCGAGGCCCGCGCCGCCGGTGCCGAGGTTGACGGAGCCGGCCGCGGTGACGGACGAGGCCGAGCCGCGCAGCGACCACACCGCTCCCGCGCCGCCGTTCTCACCGGAGGCGGCGACGACGAGATCGCCGTAGCCGTCCCTGTTCGTGTCGACGATCCGCACGGCCGACCCGAAGGCGTCGCCGGTCTCCGAACTGCCCGCCACACCCGCGGTGTTCTGCGTCCAGAGGCGGGCGTGAGCGGCGTCCAGCAGTCCGGTCGTGCCGCGTACGACGGTGACCGCGCCGCTCGCGCCGTTCTCGCCCGGGGCTCCGATCACGAGGTCGGCGCGACCGTCCTTGTCGGTGTCGCCGATCGCGACGGAGGCGCCGAAGCGGTCCTTCGCCTCACCGGCACCGGGTACGCCCGCCGTGTCCTGCGTGATGGTCTGGACCCGGCTGGGCGAGCCCGAGTAACCGGCGTCGTAGTAGACGGTGACCTCGCCGCCGAGGGAGGCGTCCGGGCTCTGCGAAGGGTCCTCGGGGTTGCCGATGACGAGGTCGGGGGAGCCGTTGCCGTCCAGGTCCCCCACCGCGGACGTGGTGCCCGCGGGCAGGTCGCCACCCTCGAAGCCGGCCGGGTCCGCGAAGTGGGTGCCGGGGTCGTCGCCGGTCCCGTCGGCGCCCCAGCCGCCGTCCCCGACGCCCCGGCCGTGGACGATCAGGCGGTCGTCATCGGTGTTCGGCAGGTCGATCGCCGTCAACGCGACGATGCCGTAAGCGGGGTTGAACGCGAAGCCGTTGCCCGAGGTCCCGGACTGCGCCGTCAGGTCAGCGGGTACGAAGGTGACTTCGGCGTCGTTGGCACCCACGGCGATCGACAGCTTGCCGTCGTTGACCGGGTTGAGGCCGTTGTAGGTGCCCACGGCCAGCGTCCGCCCGTACGCGTCGTGGGACGACGGCCAGGGGTCTTGGACCGGCTTCGCCTTCGTCAGTCCCGAGGACGTGCCGTAGACGACGGTGACCGAGCCTCCGCCGTCGTCGCCCGCGACGTCCTCGCCGGGTGAACCGACGACAAGGTCGCTGTAACCGTCCCGGTTGAGATCGGAGACCACGACGGCCGCCCCGAAGAGGTCACCGGCCTCGGCCGCGCCCGGGATGCCGGTGGAGTTCTGTGTGAGGACGGTGCGCCGGGCGGGGTCGATGCCGTGCGCGGTGCCGTAGAGCACCACCACGGCACCTGCCTTCGCGTGCCCTGCCACGGTGGCATTCGGGGCGGAGACGACGACGTCGCGGTATCCGTCCTTGTTCACGTCGCCCGGTGTGCCCACGGCAGCCTCGGCACTCGCCATGGCCAGGGGGGTGAGGCCGGAGGCCAGCAGGGTCGCGGACATCAGCAGAGTGCGTTTACGCACGGGCTACTCCAGGGAGCGTGCAGCGGAACGTGACATGACGCTGTCATGGACAGTGCTCGCAAGACTCCCGGGATGATCAAAGGGTTGTGCGGGTCGGCGATGTTTTTCCGGCCGGGCACAGGAGCTCCGTACCGGCCACGCGGACCACGGCACCGCCCGGTGGCGCGTGCGGCGCGGGCGCCGGTCTCATGAGGTGGGCGGCCCGCCGACCGGCAAGGCCCGTCACGACAACCTCGGGGCCGCGGTCGCCCAGGTGCTGGGCTTCTCCCGGCATCGCGTCTAGGTCGAGCGCTGCACGGCGTTCCGTTCCCCGACCCATGGTGTTCCACAAGCCCTTCAGGTGGCCGACAGGTGGCACCTCTGGCACAACCTGGGCGAAACAGTCGAGAAATGCGTCTACCGCGCCGTCGGCGAAGTAGGGGGCACGATTGCGGCGGCGACGGGCACAAACAGGGCCTGGCAATGGAGAGCTGTCCATGCGTAGTCACCTGTCCACCGAGCGAACCCGCGCCAAGCACGCGACCGTTCACGCCCCTGGCCACCGGACACTGCAAGCGGTCCGTTGCCCGACAACCCGGCATGGGCCTCAACGCCTTCCTGCGCTTCTCCCGCGGCAGTACCCCGGAAGACCTGTTCACCGACCAGTGGCAAAACCGCCCGACCAGGCTCGATGCCTTCAAGCCCTACCGCGACCGACGCTGGCAAGACGGCTGCACCAGCGCCTGCAAACTTTGGGAAGGTGTCAGGAACACGCTGCGGGGCAAGCCCAGCCCATCGGGCCCCGGCCACCACCGTCAGCCCGCGCCGTCACCCGCTGGATCCTCACCCACCCTGCCGCGCTCACGGAACGCGACGGGCTCCGGCGCAAGGCAGGCAGTCCTGGCGGCGTCAGGAGTCGACGCCGCCCGACAAGGCTGGTGGGCGAAGGCCGCAGTCATGCTTCAGGGATGTTTCGGGCAGCGCTCAGTTGGCGTACGCGGGTTCCGGCTGATCGCGCTCGGCCTTACTGCCGCGGTCATGACCGCGCCGCCGGGTCGGCGCCCGTTCAGCCGATGAATTGCACCAAGCGGGGGCCTCCGGCATGGGCCACCGAGTGGCCGGGTTCCAGGGCTCCTGACGCCCAGGCGCCCAGCCAAGGGCGACATCACGAAGGGTGTGCACGATGACGGCCCTCCATCTGTCGCAGGGAGCCCTGGCCGTAGGTGGTGCCGGCGAGGAATGCGTGGTGACGCATGCTCTCGTCAAGGTCGGACAGGCAGTTGGGCCCCGGGGTGCGGGCGTTCCCGACGGACGACGATGGGGCTTGGCCCAAGGCCCCCTGCTCTCTGGTCCCTGCCCGGCACGCCGGACGCGGCGCCGCCGTATCGCGTTCACCGCGCTTGCGGCCTCGACGGCGGCGATGGTCACTTCATACTTCAGCAGTTGGCTGTACGGTGAGAAAATCTTGCCCATGCCCGGGCACCCGGACTGGGAGGCCCCGGAGCCCCCGGGCTCTCGAAGAGCTCCTGACGGCATTGATGGAGCCCTCGCCACCCCCTCGCACAGGTCGGAGAAGATGTCCTACTCGTCCGTCAGTGTCGGCGCTCCCGATCCCGCTCCCGTCACGATCCTCCTCGTCGAGGACGACGAGGTGATCCGTAGGTCGGTCTCGATGGCGCTGGAGCGTTACGGCTACGACGTCAGGACGGCGGGCGACGGACTGACCGGTCTCGAACTGTTCCGGGAGGGCACGCACGACCTGCTGTTGCTGGACGTGATGCTGCCGGAGCTCGACGGCATCGGGCTGTGCCGCCGCATCCGGGAGACCAGCATGGACCCGATCCTGATGATGTCGGCACGTGGTGACGGGCTGGACGTCGTCGCCGGCTTGGAGGCGGGCGCCGACGACTACGTGGTCAAGCCGGTCGACACCGCTGTGCTGGTGGCCCGCATCCGCTCACTGCTGCGGCGGGCCAGCTTCACTCCAACCGCCGCGGCAACGAGCGGACCGGAGCAGTCAGGCACACCGGCCCGGTCGGGCCATCTCGACCAGTCCGACCAGCCTGCTCTGCTCGTCTTCGGGGATCTGGCCATCGACACCGCCGGCTTGGAGGTGTTCCTCTCCGGCGAGTCGGTCGCTCTGGCCCCCACAGAACTACGGCTGCTGCTGGAGTTCGGCGCGAATCCCGGCATCGTCCTGGATCGGCAGACCCTTCTGCGCAACGTGTGGGACTACGGCTGGGACGGCGATACCCGCGTCGTCGACCTGTGCGTGCAGCGGCTGCGGAAGAAGATCGGGTCCGAGCGGATCGAGACGGTCCGAGGCTTCGGCTACAAGTTGCGGCGCTGAGATGGGCACCGTCCGAGCCCTGTTCCACTGGCGGTCGCTGCGCTGGAAGATCGCCGTGTTGGTGGCCGTGGCATGCTGCGGCATCGCGCTGACGGTCGGCCTGCTGGTGCACCGCAGTACCTACGAGCGGTCGATGAACGACGGTGCGGCCAGGGCCTACACCGCCCTGAGTACCGCCCTCACCTCGGACAGCCCGGAGGCGACGGACAGCCTTGTCCACACCCCCGAGGGGATGCCACCGGCCCTGGCGCGGAGCGTGCGGGCTCATGGCCAGGCCGCCCTGTACGACGAGAGCAACCGCTATCAGCCGCGGATGTGGGCAGGGCAACTGCTGTCTGACGGCAGAGTGGCGGCGACCTTCGTCGACATGACCCCCGACCAGCTCAGCCGCAGCGCCCTGGACCGGCACATGTGGCAGTACTCCCTGCTCGCGCTGGCCGTCGTCGTACCCCTCTCGGCTCTCGCCGCCGAACTGCCCAACCGGAGGCTGCGACGGGTGGCGCGGACCGCCCGCCGGATCGCGGCGGGGGACTTGGCCGCCAGGACCGAGATGCGCGGCCGGGGCGGCGACGAGATCGCCGAGATCTCGGACACCGTCGACTCGATGGCCGACAGTCTGCGGGGCCGACTGCTGACCGAACAGCGCTTCACCGCCGATGTCGCACACGAGTTGCGCACCCCGCTCATGGGTCTGGTCACGTCCGCCGAGCTGCTCCCGGAGAGTGAGGCCACTGATCTGGTCAGGGACCGGGTGCGGGTACTGCGCACCCTCGTCGACGACCTGCTGGAGATCTCCCGGCTGGACGCGGGCGTGGAACGCGCCCAACTGCGGCCCGTCGTCCTCGCCGACGTGGTCCAGGACTCGCTGGCCCGCACCGGCGTGGAGGCGCGGCTCGCAGTCGGCGGCGCGCCCGTCGTGGCCGAGACCGACCCGCGGCGACTCGACCGGATCCTGGCCAACCTGGTCGTCAACGCCCACCGGCACGGCAGTCCGCCGGTCGAGGTCACCCTCGAGGGAACGACGGTCGTCGTCCGCGACCACGGCTCCGGCTTCCCCGCCAGCCTCCTCGCGGAAGGGCCGCAGCGCTTCCGCACCAGCACGGCCGACCGTGGCCGCGGCCACGGTCTCGGGCTGACCGTCGCCTCGGGCCAGGCCCAGGTCATCGGCGCGTCGCTGACCTTCTCCAACGCCACCGAAGGCGGAGCCGTCGCCACGCTCCGGCTGCCGCCGACCGGCTGACGCGACAGGGCTGATACACGACGGATGACCGGCCGAGCGCTGCCGGATCCACGGCCACGGCCCTGCGGAGATCCTCCTCGCCCAAGGTGGCTGACGTGCGAACGCCGCTCGTCAGCCCGCCAGGAGGTACCGCTCTCATGCGTCTTTTCCGTGTTCTCGGCCTGCGCGGCTCGCGCCAGGTGAGACCACCATGGCGGCCACCGTCGACGGGCCGCCCGTGGTTCCCTCCTCGCCGGACAGACCGGCCGGTCCGCCCCTCCCTGGTCCTCCTTGGCGTCGGCGTCATGGCCCTGATCAGCGTGGCCGTTCTCGGCGTCTCCGTCCGGCTCACTTCCGGCGACGGCGACTCGCGCGTCGGCCCGACCACCGCGCGCTCGGCCGCGGGGACGTTGCCCTGGCCGCGGGAGGGCCAGACGAGCGTCCTGGTCGAGGGCCTCGGTGATCGTGGTGATCTCGGGACGAAGGGCACACAGATGCCAGTGCCGATCGCCAGCCTCACGAAGGTGATGACCGCGTACGTGATCCTCCGCGACCACCCGTTGCGGATGGGCGAGGCCGGTCCCGACATCGCCGTCGACCAGCAGGCCGAAGGCGAGTACGTGCCGGGCGGCACGGAGTCGAGCGTGCCCGTCAGGGCGGGGCAACGGCTGAGTGAACGGCGGCTGCTGGAACTGATGCTGATCCCCTCCGGAAACAACATCGCGCGCCTGCTGGCCCGTTGGGACGCCGGCTCGCAGGAGGCGTTCACTACGAAAATGAACCAGGCGGCCCACGCTCTGGGCATGCGCCGCACCACCTACACCGGCTCCAGCGGCTTTGAGCCCACAACCACCAGCACATCCGCCGACCAGATGAAGCTGGCGCGGCAGGTCATGCGCGACGAGGTGATCCGGTCCATAGCCGCGATGCCCAGCACCAGCGTCCCCGGCGCACCTGGCCCTATCCCCAACACCAACGCGCTGCTGGGCACGTCCGGCGTGATCGGCCTCAAGACCGGATCCAGCACCCCGGCCGGCGGCAACCTGATGTGGGCGGCCACCGCGCCGGACGGCAGCGGACGCGACCGTCTCATCCTCGGCGTCGTCCTCCACCAGCAAGCAGGCACCAGCCCCCAGCAGGGGCTCCAGGCCGCCTTGGCCAACAGTGCCGCGTTGATCGACCGTGTGCGGCTATGGCTCGCGCAGACCGAGCCCGGGACGCAGTGAGACCACAGTGACATCGACGCTCAGCACCCCTTCCCCGCGACCGGCGCCCTCTCCCGTACCCGAGCCCGGCCTGGGCACCGGCGCCTGGCGACGCGGCAGGATTGTCGCAGCCCTCGCACTGCTGGCCGCGCTGGTGATGCTGGGCCACGCCCACATCCCCAACAAGGTTGGCAACATCGGCAGCCTCATCGAGACCTTCCTGCCCTGGACGGGCCTGGCCGTGCCGTTGCTGCTGGTGTGCGCGCTGGTCCGCCGGTCCGTGACCGCCGCCGCGGCCGTCCTGCTGCCCGCGGTCATCTGGTGTTCGCTCTTCGGCGGGACGCTCGTCGACAAGCGGGCCCGCGGCGGCGATCTGACCGTCGTGACACACAACGTCAGCGAGCACAATCCGCACCCGGTACGCACGGCACGAGCCCTGGCGGCCTCCGGTGCCGACGTAGTGGCCCTCGAAGAGCTGGGCGGCGCGGAGACACCGGAGTACGTCAGCACGCTGGCCCGCACCTACCCGTACCACTCGGTGCAAGGCACCGTCGGCCTGTGGAGCAGCTACCCGATCGCCGATACCCGGCCGGTCGACATCTCGCCCTGGGCGCGCGCCCTGCGCACCACTGTCCGCACGCGCAAGGGGCCGGTCGCCGTCTTCGTCGCCCACCTGATGTCGGTCCGCTTCACCTCCTCCGGCTTCACCACCGAGGACCGCAACGCCGCAGGGCGGCGCCTCGGCGCCGCCCTGCGCGCCGAAACGCTCCCTCGCATCGTGCTCGTGGGTGACTTCAACGGCACCCTCGACGACCGGGCGCTGTCCGCCGTCACCTCACAACTGCGCTCGGCCCAGTCCGAGGCGGGTGCCGGGTTCGGCCTCACCTGGCCCGCCTCGTTCCCCGTGGTGAGGATCGACCAGATCCTCGTACGCGGCGTGGACCCACGCGCGTCCTGGACGCTGCCTGCCACCGGCAGCGACCACCTGCCAGTGGCGGCCAGGTTGAGGTTGTGAGTCGTCCACTGCACAGGGCGTCGCGGTGTCCGTCCGCCCGCCGGCCGAAGAGAACCAATGACCACGACCGACGTGACCCCCGTCCGGCTACTGATAGCCGACGACCAGGCCATGGTGCGCGGCAGCTTCCTTGAACCTCGAGGTGAACGGCACGATGACCTGCTCGCCACTCGGCAGCGTGATCGGAAGCGGCGGCGTGTGCGCGCCTTGCGGGTCAGTGCCCTCGCGACTGTTTGCGGGTGGCCGACGTCACCCTGCAGGGGCCGGAACAGGCGGGCACATCGGCTCGTCTCTGAAGCGAACAGCTCCGAGCACACGCGCCGCCGCCCACGGGTGGTAACCGAGAACCTGGCAGTGGGCGGAGACGCCGCTGTCGTGCGGCTCCGCCCGCCGTTCCAAGCCGTGACCTGACGAGGCCCACCGGAACACCGATGTCTCGCACGGATGCCGCCGACTGGCCCAGCGTGCTCCAACTACCGTGCCGCCCGCGTGCTCGTAGTTCAGAGAAGGCGCGGACGCCGTAGGACGGGAACGGCATCGGCGACTTCAAGGCGCGGGCGAAGCTCGCCGCGAACCGGAGCTCGTCATACAACGTCATCACCGGCGACGCCCCAGGGGGAACGCCCGGGACACCTCGGGCGCGGTGCGGCGCAACACCGGTGCACGGAGTGGGCCAGGGCCCTGTCCATCTATGACGCCGGGCGTGAACCCGTTCGCCGCGGATCGGCAAGTACAGGGTGTGAACACCAGCCATCCTGACACTCACCGACCCCACCAACGGACGGACAGTCCATGACCGACTCGGCCGGCGGCGACGCCGAGCTCATCACGGCCTCACTCGCCGAACCCGAGCGTTTCGCGGCGCTGTTCGAGCGTCACGCCCCGGCGATCCACCAGTACGTCGCCCGACGCCTGGGCCGGGACGCAGCCGACGACGTCACCGCCGACACGTTTTTGACGGCCTTTCGGATACGGGCCCGGTTCGACCCGGCCCGCGCCGGCGTGCGGCCCTGGCTGTACGGCATCGCCGCCAAACAGATCGGCCGGCAGCGCCGGGAGGAGGTCAGGGCGCTGAAGCTGCTCGCCCGCACCGGCCACGATCCGGTCGCCGATAGCTGGACCGAATCCGCCGACGACCGCCTGGCTGCCGAGGCCGCCACCCGCCCACTGGCCGGGGCGCTGGCCCGTCTCTCCGCGGGTGACCGGCACGTCCTGCTGCTCTTCGCCTGGGCCGATTTCAGTTACCAGGAGATCGCCGAAGCCCTCGGCATTCCCGTCGGCACCGTCCGCTCCCGTCTCAACCGCGCCCGCCGCAAGCTGCGTACCGCAACCGGCGCGGCCGGTGGCCCCCTCACCGAAGCTCGCATACACGAAGGCGATCCCGCATGAACGAGCTCTCCGAAACCCGTGCCCTGCGCGCCGACGCCCCCCTTCCCGACGCCGACCAGCTCGCCGCGCCGCGGGCCCGGCTCACCGCGGTGCTCCGGCAGGAGACCCACCGCGGGCGGGCAGCCCTTCCCCGGCGCCGGATGATCATGGTGGGCGCCGCCACCGCAGGGGCCCTCGCCGTGACCGCCGGGATCGTCGCGGTTCTGCCCGAGGGCAGCCCCCGCGCCCCCGTCGGGAAGCGCCCCCAGGTGCTGTCGGCGGGCGCCTCCGTCGACGCCCTCGAACTGGCCGCCGCGACCGTCGAGAAGCACGACGGCACCGAACCCGGCCCGAAGCAGTGGGTGTACGAGAAGAGCACCGTCTTCGTCGAGGGCAAGCCGCAAAGCAGCGAGGAGTGGACCCGCTGGGACGGCACTGGCCAGGCCAAACTGCCCGGCATCCCCCGGGCTGGTGACATCTCGGACTTCGACCCCGACGAGCTCCAGGTCTGGTACGGCCCGAACCAGGAGGAGAAATGGAAGCGGGAGGGGTACGACGACCGCTCCCAGCGGCAGTTCTACCGCTTCCTCGCCACCCTGCCGAGCGACCCCGACCGCATGATGAAGCGCATCCGCGAGGAGCACGCCATCGGCTCCATCGACGGGGAGACGCGCGCACAGCGCGACTGGCGGGAGATCGACGTCCTGTACCGGTCGGTGCTGATCCCGCCGAAAGTCCAGGCAGGCCTGTTCCGGGCTCTCGCGAAGATCCCCGGCGCCCGGGTGACGACCGGCGTCAAGGACCCGCTCGGCCGCGCGGCGATCGGCGTGAGCGTGAACTATGCCAAGAGGGCGCCCTCGGGCTCGCAGGGCAAACAGGAGATTTTCTTCGATCCCGAGAGCTACGCCTACCTCGGGCAGACCCGCGACGACGGAGAGACGGTCAGCGCCCGCG
Source organism: Streptomyces sp. NPDC107471 (assembly GCF_055582845.1). Classification (NCBI taxonomy): domain Bacteria; kingdom Bacillati; phylum Actinomycetota; class Actinomycetes; order Kitasatosporales; family Streptomycetaceae; genus Streptomyces; species Streptomyces sp. NPDC107471. The sequence goes on from NZ_JBVJPC010000017.1 coordinate 103,917, forward strand.
CCGCCTGGGGCGTCGTCAACAAACCCGGCGCCCACCCCTGAGCACCGCGAGCGGCACACGGTGTGACACCGGGCGCGTCTCGTCGCCCGTGAGGCTGTGAACGCGGCGGCTCGGAGTAGTCGTGGGCGTCATCGATGAGCACCCCGGCGTAAGGCTCTGTCCGGCGGGCGTGCAGAACGGCGACACCCTGTTCTTCGAGAACGGAATCATCGGAGAGCTCGACCTCAACGGCGCGGCCTCCAACTCCTCACGCCTCATCGCCGTTTGGACGGACACCGGATCTTCCCCGTGTGATCCGGCGCCGTCCCCGCTGAGTAGAAGTGCCGGTGGTCGGCAGGCGAAAGCCCCGGCTGGACGGGGGAGGCCAGCCGGGGCCGTGGGTGGTGGCGGGCGGAGGGCGGTCGCCACGCGGCGGGGTGCTCCATGGGGCTTCAGCCGTACGATCGTCCCCAGGGGCGGAGCGTGAGGCCCGGGGACTCTGTCCCCTCCACCAGCCACATACAGAGGAACGGTCAACCGTCGTCAGGTGTTCCCGCTCGCTGCCCTGACCGCGGTGAGCTGGAGCACAGCCGTCACCGTGGTCAGGTGGTGAAGTCGGCGACCAGGGCGGCGAATTCGTCTGGGGTGGCCAGGCGGATGCCGAGGTCCTCGGCCTTGGCTCGCTTGGATCCTGCGCCTTCCCCGGCCACGACCAGGGTGGTCTTCTTGGAGACGCTGGAGGAGGAGCGGCCGCCGGCGCGTTCGATGAGTTCGTTCATCTGGTTGCGGCTGAGTTTTTCCAGTGCGCCGGTCATCGCACCGGTGACCACGACCGTCATCCCCGCCAGCGGCCCGGCCGGCACCTCCTGGTCGCCGGCAGAGGCTTCGGCGTTGCCGTCTGCGGGCGCCGGTGGGGTGGCGCCGGGTTCGGTCATGTTCACTCCCGCCGCGGTGAGTCTGTCGATGAGCGGGGCGAGTTCGGTGAGCTCGGCGACGATCGACGGAGCTTTCTCGGTGCCGATGCCTTCGACCTGCTGCATCGTCTCGGCGTCGGCGGACCGGATGTTGTCCATGGTGGCGAAGTGGCGGGCGATGCGGCGGGACATGGAACGGCCGGTGCCACGGACGCCGAGCGCGCACAGGACCCGCGACAGCGGCTGGTCCTTGGCTGCGGCGATCGCGGCGAGGAGGTTGTCGGTGCTGGTCGCGCCCATCCGCTCCAGCGCCAGTAGTTGGTCACGGGTCAGGGCGAACAAGTCGGCGAGATCGGCCACCAGGCCGGCTTCGACGAGCTGCACGATGCGGGTGGTGCCCAGGCCCTCGATGTCGAGCTGGTCGCGGCCGGCGGCGTAGGACAGGGAGGCGACCAGGTGGCAGTTGCGGCCTTGTTCGCACCGCCAGCGTTCCTGGCTGGTGTCGATGGCGGAGCCGCACCGCGGGCACACCTCGGGGAACACGATCGGCTGCTCGTCGCCGGTGCGCAGGTGGGCGACGGGGGCTTCGATGCGCGGGATGACATCGCCGGCGCGATGGACCATGACGTGGTCTCCCAGGCGCAGGTCGCGGCGGGTGATGTCGGCCGGGTTGTGCAGGGTGGCGTAGGTGATGGTGGCGCCCTCGATCTGCACCGGCTCCAGGACGCCGCGCGGGGCGATGATCCCGGTGCGGCCCACGTTCCACTCCACCTCGATCAGGCGGGTGATCTTCTCCACGGCGGGCAGCTTGTAGGCGATCGCCCAGCGGGGCGCACGCGACCCGGATCCCGCGGCCTGCTGGTCGGCGGCCAGGTCGGCCTTGATGACGATGCCGTCGATCCCGAAGGGCAGCCCGGCGCGCAGGGCGGCGATCTCCCGCACCCGGTCCAGGACCTCCTCCACGGTCGTGGCGACGATCCCGGGGGCCGCGGTGGCGGCCGGGGTGTGCACTCCCAGCCGGGCGGCCAGGACCATCAGGTCACTGTGCGCGAGGGTGCCCAGATGCTCGGCGAACTCGGCGTCGGTGTCGGGCTGGGGCAACAGGCCGTAGCCGAAGAACGTCATCGCCACCGTGTATGCGCGGTCCTTGGCCCGCAGGGAGCCCGCGGAAGCACCGCGCGGGTTGGCGAAGGGCTGTCCGCCGTGGGCGGTGCGCACCTCGTTGGCGTGCTCGAACTGGGCCGTCGTCATGAGGACCTCCCCGCGCACCTCCACGGTGACCGGCTCGGCCAGCTTCTCGGGCAAGCCCTCGATGGTGCCGATCGCGTGCGAGACGTCCTCCCCGGCGATCCCGTCGCCACGGGTGATCAGCCGCGTCAGGCGCCCCTCGGTATAGCGGGCCGCCACGGCGAGACCGTCGAGCTTGGCCTCGACGCTGAACTTCTCGACTTCGTGGCCGATGCGGCGGGCCAGGGAGGCCGTCCACGCCGTGAACTGCTCGGGCGAGAACACGTTGTCCAGGCTCAGCATCGGCGTCGTGTGCGGCACATCGCCCATGACCGCGCCGCCGGCGACCTTACCCGTGGGGGAGTGCGCCAGCACCTGGTCGGGGTGCGCGACCTCCCACTCCGCGATACCACGCACCAGCCTGTCGTAGGCGTCGTCGTCGAGGGATGAGGTGCCGTCCGTGTAGTAGGCGGCTGCGGCCGCCACGAGGGCCTCGACGGCCTGCGCGTAGGCCGCGGCGTCCACGATCGGAGCTGATGGTGTGGTCATGTGGTCATCCTGCCTGCCGCCACTGACAACAGCACCGGCCAAGCCCGCGCGGGCCGTCGCCGAGCAGCTCACTCACCACAGGCTCACGGGCGATGGCCCCTTCGACCCCTACGCCGAGGCCGCGCGAACCAGCCCATGTCAGGCACCCTCGGTATCTGCCCCTAACTCCGTGTCTCTTCTTGTCCTGAGCCTGCTGCGCACGTGCTCGCGCACTGGTTGCTCCTGGACGTCACTGCTCTCATCCTCCCCGCACCCTGTGACCGTACGAGCCGGGTTGCATCTGGTCATCTCCTGTGTCCGTAGCGGACAGCTCCCGTGGGCGTAGGTGCGGCTGTTACGGCCGGCCGCCGCTCCAAGGATCCGCCTTGCGCGCCAGCTTCTTCGCTCGGCGGCGTACGTCGGCGGGGAGGCGGTGGAGGACGGTGCGGGCTACCCGGCGTACGGGCGGAGCCGAGGTGGTGCGCAGGTAGAGGTGGTGGGGGAGTGTGGCCGGCCCTGGTGGGCGGACGGAGAGGCGGAGCTGGCCGTCCGGGCCGTCCCAGACCGGAATGACCAGGCGCGGTGGGGTTCCGACCCTGGCAGAGCCGAAGCTGACACCGACCCCGGGGCCTGCGCGGCGCGTTGTGTCGGCGCCGGGTGTCACGCGCGCTCTGCGGCCCACGCCGAGGAGTTGGGCGCTCGCCCACACCACATGTGTGCCGGGTTCCATGGGCCGGCCGCCGGCCAGGGTGAGGGGGTCGATGGGTGTTTCACCGGTGAGTACGACCCGGTGACGGCCACCGCCGAGCGGCTGGGTGCGTGGGGTCAGGTCGGCGTCGGGGTACCACCAAAGGTCCCGGGCGGTGTCATGGACGAGGAGTTCGCCGTGGGCGTGG
>NZ_JBVJPC010000018.1:0-104501 GCF_055582845.1 Streptomyces sp. NPDC107471
GATGAGCTTCAGCTCGTGCAGGCACTCGAAGTACGCGATCTCCGGCTGGTAACCGGCCTCGGTCAGCGTCTCGAAACCGGCCTTGACCAGCGCGGCCGTACCACCGCAGAGAACGGCCTGCTCACCGAACAGGTCGGTCTCGGTCTCCTCGGTGAAGGTCGTCTTGATGACGCCGGCGCGGGTGCCGCCGATGCCCTTGGCGTACGACAGCGCGAGCGCGAAGGCGTTGCCGGAGGCGTCCTGCTCGACGGCGGCGATGCACGGGACGCCGCGGCCCTCCTCGTACTGGCGGCGCACCAGGTGGCCCGGGCCCTTCGGGGCGACCATGCAGACGTCGACGCCCGCCGGGGGCTTGATGAAGTCGAAGCGGATGTTCAGGCCGTGGCCGAAGAACAGCGCGTCGCCGTCATTCAGGTTGTCCTTGATGGACTCCTCGTAGACCTGGGCCTGGATCGGGTCCGGGACCAGGATCATGATGACGTCGGCCTCGGCGGCGGCCTCGGACGGCGTCACCACGCGCAGGCCCTGCTCCTCGGCCTTCGCCTTGGACTTGGAGCCCTCGTGCAGACCGACACGCACGTCGACACCCGAGTCACGGAGCGACAGCGCGTGGGCGTGGCCCTGGCTGCCGTAACCGATGACCGCGACCTTGCGGCCCTGGATGATGGACAGGTCGGCGTCGGCGTCGTAGAACAGCTCGGCCACTTTGGGTTCTCTCCTTGGGTGCAGGTGTTGCGTCCCACCGTATGACGGCGGGATGGGATGAAGGTTCGGGGTCTCGGCATACGGGCGGCCGAAGCCGCCCGTAGCCGGTGTCAGGCGCTGCGGTCGAGGGCGCGCAGCGAGCGGTCGGTGATCGAGCGGGCGCCGCGGCCGATGGCGATGGTGCCGGACTGGACCAGCTCCTTGATGCCGAACGGCTCCAGCATCTTCAGCATCGCGGACAGCTTGTCGCTGGAGCCGGTGGCCTCGATGGTGACGGCCTCCGGCGAGACGTCGACGGTCTTGGCGCGGAACAACTGGACGATCTCGACGATCTGGGAGCGCGTCTCGTTGTCGGCACGCACCTTCACCAGAACGAGTTCGCGCTGAACCGCGGAACCCGGCTCCAGTTCGACGATCTTCAGGACGTTGACGAGCTTGTTGAGCTGCTTGGTCACCTGCTCCAGCGGCAGTTCGTCGACCACGCTGACCACGATGGTGATCCGGGAGATCTCGGGGTGCTCGGTGACTCCGACCGCGAGCGAGTCGATGTTGAAGCCGCGGCGCGAGAAGAGGGCGGCGATCCGGGCCAGGATGCCCGGGGTGTTCTCCACCAGGACGGAGAGCGTGTGCTTGGACATGGTCTGCTTCCTTTACGGCTCTCAGTCGTCTTCGTTGTCGCCGAAGTCGGGGCGGACGTCCCGGGCGGCCATGATCTCGTCGTTGGAGGTGCCGGCGGCGACCATCGGCCACACCATCGCGTCCTCGTGGACGATGAAGTCGACGACGACGGGACGGTCGTTGATGGAGTTCGCCTCCGCGATGACCTTGTCCAGGTCCTCCGGGCGCTCGCAGCGCAGGCCCACGCAGCCCATCGCCTCGGACAGCTTCACGAAGTCCGGCACGCGCGTGCCCTTCGCGTCCGGGTTGACGTCCTCCGGACCGCTGTGCAGCACGGTGTTGGAGTAGCGCTGGTTGTAGAAGAGGGTCTGCCACTGGCGGACCATCCCGAGGGCGCCGTTGTTGATGATGGCGACCTTGATCGGGATGTTGTTCAGGGCGCAGGTGGTCAGTTCCTGGTTGGTCATCTGGAAGCAGCCGTCGCCGTCGATCGCCCAGACGGTGCTGCCCGGCATGCCGGCCTTGGCGCCCATCGCGGCCGGGACCGCGTAGCCCATGGTTCCGGCGCCGCCGGAGTTCAGCCAGGTGGCGGGGTTCTCGTACTGGATGAAGTGCGCGGACCACATCTGGTGCTGGCCCACGCCCGCCGCGAAGATCGTGCCCTCGGGGGCGAGTTGGCCGATCCGCTCGATGACCTGCTGCGGGGAGAGCGAGCCGTCGGCGGGCAGGTCGTAGCCGAGCGGGTAGGTCTCGCGCCAGCGGGTGAGGTCCTTCCACCAGGCGCTGTAGTCGCCCTGGTGGCCCTCGCTGTGCTCTTTCTGGACGGCCTGGATCAGGTCGGCGATGACCTCGCGGGCGTCACCGACGATCGGCACGTCGGCGGCGCGGTTCTTGCCGATCTCGGCCGGGTCGATGTCGGCGTGGACGATCTTGGCGTGCGGGGCGAAGCTGTCCAGCTTGCCGGTGACGCGGTCGTCGAAACGGGTACCGAGGGCGACGATCAGGTCGGCCTTCTGCAGCGCGGTGACGGCGGTGACCGAACCGTGCATGCCCGGCATTCCCACGTGCAGCGGGTGGCTGTCGGGGAATGCGCCGAGCCCCATCAGGGTGGTGGTGACGGGAGCTCCGGTGAGTTCCGCGAGGACCTTCAGCTCGGCGGTGGCGCCGGACTTGATGACACCGCCGCCGACGTAGAGGACGGGCCGCTTGGCCTGGGTGATCAGCTTGGCGCCCTCGCGGATCTGCTTGGCGTGCGGCTTGGTCACCGGGCGGTAGCCGGGCAGGTCCATGACGGGCGGCCAGGAGAAGGTCGTCTTCGCCTGGAGCGCGTCCTTGGCGATGTCGACCAGGACCGGTCCCGGGCGGCCGGTGGAGGCGATGTGGAACGCCTGCGCGATGACCCGCGGGATGTCCTCGGCCTTGGTGACGAGGAAGTTGTGCTTGGTGATCGGCATGGTGATGCCGACGATGTCCGCCTCCTGGAAGGCGTCCGTGCCGATCGCCTTGGAGGCCACCTGGCCGGTGATCGCCACGAGCGGCACCGAGTCCATGTGGGCGTCCGCGATCGGGGTGACCAGGTTGGTGGCACCGGGACCCGAGGTCGCCATGCAGACACCGACCTTGCCGGTGGCCTGCGCGTAACCGGTGGCCGCGTGGCCCGCGCCCTGCTCGTGCCGGACCAGGACGTGGCGCACCCGGGTGGAGTCCATCAGCGGGTCGTACGCCGGAAGGATGGCACCGCCGGGAATGCCGAATACCGTCTCGGCGCCCACCTCCTCGAGAGAGCGGATGAGGGACTGCGCGCCCGTGACGTGCTCGGGGGCGGACTGCTGTCCTCCGGATCGGGGCCGCGGCTGCGGATGGGCCCCGGTGGCCTGCTCGGTCATCGTCATTCTCTTCTCGATGCTGAGGGTGTGAAGCTGAGGTGGGGAGACTGGGCAACAAAAAACCCCTCGTGCCAGAAGGCAAGCGAGGGGAGCGCGCCGGGTGGGGATCGCTGAGCGGTCTGTGGCTCAGCGTCAGCCGACGCGCTTTCCAAGTACGAGAATTCGGGTGCGCATGAGACTGACCCTCCCCCCGGCACGCACTCACTGTCAAGTGGGTGGGACGGGAGTCTCATTATGTGAGCGGAGGGTCGTCCCACCACCGAGTACGGCGGTCATGCCTCCGCCGTAGACGCCCGTACCGCCGCCCGCGAAGGCGGGTTCCGCGGGGCCGTGCGGCACCGGGTACTGCCCCGAGGCCAGCGCCCTGCGCAGCCGGTACTCGTCCAGCGGTCCTGCGAACGCCACGCCCTGTCCGTGCGTGCAGCCCATCGCGCGCAGGGCGACCACCTGTTCGGGCAGGTCCACCCCGTCGGCCACGGACTGGAGTCCGAGGTCCCCGGCGATTCTGAGCAGCCCACTGGTGATCTTGTGCAGGCGGGCGGACTCGACGACGCCCTCGACCAGGCTGCGGTCGAGCTTGAGCACGTCCACGGGGAGTCTGCGCAGCGCGGTGATCGCCGCGTAGCCGCTGCCGAAGCCGTCCAGGGCGATCCGGACACCGACCCGCCGCAGCGCGGTCAGCCGGCGCTCCAGCTCGTCCAGCGAGACCCGGGGGTCGGTGTCGGACAGCTCGATGACCAGGGAGCCGGACGGCAGTCCGTGCCGGGTCAGCAGCGCCTCGACGGACCCCAGGGGCAGCGAGCGGTCCAGCAGCCGCTGGGCGCCCATCCGGACCGCCACGGGCACGGTGAGTCCGTTCGCGGCCCGCTCGGCGGCCTGCTCCACGGCCTCCTCCAGGATCCAGCGGCCGAGCTCCTGCGTCCGGTCGCTGTCCTCGGCCACCCGCAGGAACTCGGCGGGCGTGAACAGCACCCCCTGGGAGGAGCGCCAGCGCGCCTGGGCGGAGACCGAGGTGATCCGGCCGTCCTCCAGGCAGACGACGGGCTGGTGCAGCAGGGCGAACTCGCCGTCGTGCAGCGCGGCACGCAGGCGCGTGGCCAGCTCCGCCTTCCGTACGACGTCCTGCTGCATCTGCGGCGCGTACAGCTCGACCCGGCCCTTGCCGCCCGCCTTGGCGCGGTACATCGCGAGGTCCGCGTTGCGCAGGATCTCGCCCGCTCCGAGGCCGGGCTCGGCGAAGGCGACGCCGATGGAGGCGGCGACCCGGACATCGTTGCCGTCGATGAGGTACGGCTGGGAGAGCGTGACCCTGAGGCGGTCGGCGAGCTCCAGGATGTTGCCCTCGCGCGCGGTGCGGTCGCGGGTGCCGTCCCCGACGATCAGCGCGGCGAACTCGTCCCCGCCGAGCCGGGAGGCGGTGTCCCCGTACCGGACCGCGTCCTGCAGTCTGCGGGCGGCCTGGACGAGCAGTTCGTCCCCGGCCTGGTGCCCGATCGTGTCGTTGACGGCCTTGAAGCCGTCCAGGTCGATGAAGAGGACGGCCGTGCCGCGGTCGGAGGACCGGCGGCCGGACAGCGCCTGCTGGACGCGCCGGGTGAACAGGGCGCGGTTGGGCAGGTCGGTCAGCGGGTCGTGCTCGGCGTTGTGCTGGAGCTGCGCCTGCAGGCGCACTCTCTCGGTCACGTCCCGGCTGTTGAAGATGAGGCCGCCGTGGTGGCGGTTGACGGTGGACTCGACGTTGAGCCAGCCGCCGTCACCGGACCGGAAACGGCACTCGATGCGGGTGGTGGGTTCCTCCAGGGGATTGGCGGCGAGGAAGCGGCGCACCTCGTGCACCACGCAGCCCAGGTCCTCCGGGTGGATCAGACCGGCCAGTTCCGTGCCCACGAGTTCCTCGGCGGGGCGTCCGTAGACACCGGCGGCGGCCGGGGAGACGTACCGGAGGATGCCGTTGGGCGCGGCGATCATGATGACGTCGCTGGAGCCCTGCACCAGGGAGCGGAAGTGGTTCTCCTTCTGCGCCAGTTCCTGGGTGAGGGTGATGTTGTCGAGCAGCATGATGCCCTGGCGCACCACGAGGGCGAGCACGACGGTGCCGCCGGTGAGCAGCACCACGCGGTCCACGCTGCGGCCGTTGAGGACGTTGTAGAGGATCCCCAACGTGCAGACCGCGGCGGCGAGGTAGGGCGTGAGGGCGGCCAGCGACCCGGTGATGGGCCGGGTGCCCGGATACCGGCCGTGGTCGCCGCCCGGCGCTCCCTGCGCGGACGGGTGGTGCTGGATCCCGAACCGCTGGCGGGGCAGGTGTTCGCGCACCACGCGCGTGTGCCCGGTCGGCCGCTGCCGGTCGCTCTCCGGGTGCCGGGGCGCGGCCCAGGGTGCGTAGGCGAGCAGCAGGGAGCCGGCGAACCAGCCGGCGTCCAGCAACTGGCCGGAGCGGTAGCTGTTGTGCAACAGCGGCGAGGTGAACAGGGCGTCGCACATCACGGTCAGGGCGAGCGCGCCGATCGCGGTGTTCACCGCGGTGCGGTTGACCGCCGAGCGCCGGAAGTGCAGCGCGAGGACCATGCTGACGAGGGCGATGTCCAGCATCGGGTACGCCAGGGACAGCGCGGTGTGCGCGACGCTCGGCCCCTCGGACTTCGCCGCCTGGGCGAGGGCCAGGCTCCAGGAGAGCGTGAGCAGCGAGCCGCCGATCAGCCAGGAGTCGAGGCCGAGACAGACCCAGCCCGCCTTGGTCACCGGCCGCTTGGCGAGGACCAGCAGACCCACGATGGCGGGCGGCGCGAAACACAGGAAGAACAGGTCGGCGTAGCTGGGGCTGGGCACGGGCCGGCCCAGGACGACCTCGTACCACCCCCAGATCAGGTTGCCGAGGGACGCCATCGTCGAGGACAGCGCGAAGAGCAGCCAGGCGGGTCGAAAGCGGACCCTGCGGTTACGGGCGTAGACGAAGCACGACACGGCGGCCGTGCCCGCCGCGGCGCTCAGCCCGAAGTCGCCCATGATCAGGGCCACTTCGCGCGAGCCCCAGTTGAGCGCGGAGCCGATGGCGTATCCCGCGCAGACCAGGGCGAGGAGGAGCTGGTGGGCCAGGCTCGACCCGCGGCGGGAGACCGGCGGCCGGGAGGGCAGCGCCCCCCGGGCGGGCCGGGCCCGCAGCGCTCCGTCGAGGGTGGTCGTGGGAGACGGGGGCGAGCTCACCGGGCCCTCCCGGTCCGCGCCGCTCCGGGGTCCCGGGGGTCCGGGTGCGCCGGGTGCGCATGCCTCCTGCGGCCGCTGTGCCTGCGGTGATGGCTGTGGTGACCGCCGTGACCGGCGTGGTGGCCGCGTCTGCGCGCGGCCGTGTGCCAGGGTCGGAGCCGGCGGCCCCGCCGCGTCGGATCGTTGGTCCATAGGCCGTGCATCGCCCGTCGCCCCCCTCACAGTCTGCAATGTCCATCCCCGGCGCCGAACGGTGCGCGGCGCAGCCCCTGTCGGGACGATACACCAGTCTCGTCACTCAGGGACATAGTTCCTCTACGCTCCGTGACGACCAGCGGCGATGCGGGCACGGACCGCGTCCGAAAGGTTGCGGAGGGTACCGGAAACGGATTACACGCCCGTTGCGCGCCCGCGCCCGCCGGTGCGCTTGTCACGCGTCACGCGCCGTCGGACCCCGTCGTAAGGATCACGTTGCGCAGGGGCTCCTGGTTCACATAACGGTTCAACTGGTCCACCAACAGGCGTTTGGCGCGCGGCAGGAACGCCGACGTGGGTCCTCCGACATGGGGACTGACCAGTACGCCCGGCGCCTGCCACAAGGGGTGGCCCTGGGGCAGCGGCTCGGGATCGGTGACGTCGAGGGCGGCGGTGATGCGGCCGCTCTCCAGCTCGGCGAGCAGCGCCTTGGTGTCGACGACCGGGCCGCGGGCGACGTTCACGAGGAGCGCGCCGTCCTTCATACGGGCAAGGAACTCGGCGTCGGCCAGGTGACGCGTGGTCTCGTCGAGGGGCGTGGACAGGATGACGACGTCCGCCTCGGGGAGCAGGGCGGGCAGTTCGGCGAGCGGGTGCACGGGGCCGCGCTCCGTGGTGCGCGCGGAGCGCGCGACGCGCGCCACCCGCGCGACCTCGAACGGTACGAGCCGGTCCTCGATGGCGGAGCCGATCGAGCCGTAGCCGACGATGAGGACGCTCTTGTCGGCGAGCGCGGGATGGAACCCCCCGCGCCACTCCCCCTTGTCCTGGGCGCGCACGAAGTCGGGGATGCCGCGCAGCGAGGCGAGGACCAGAGCGAGGGTGAGCTCGGCGGTGCTCGCCTCGTGCACACCGCGCGCGTTGCACAGCCGCACACCGGGACGCAGGTGCTTCAGACCCGGGGTCACGTTGTCGACGCCCGCCGACAGCGTCTGCACGACCTCGACGGAACTGAGGTGGGGCATCGGCCGCAGGACCACGTCCAGGGGCTTCATGTAGGGGACGACGTAGTAGGCGCAGTCGGCCGGGTCGGCAGGGAAGTCCTCCTGGCCGTTCCAGAAACGGTAGTCGGGGCCCTCGGGGAGCCCCTCGATGTCGTCGGGCGGGATCGGAAGCCACACGTCAGCACTCATGCTCCGGAGGCTATGTCAGGCGCCCGGGAGCCCAGAGGTTAGGTTGGGGGCCGGAAGAGGGAGGGTCACGAGCAGGTGGAGCGCAGGACGATCGGCGCGGCGGCGCTCGCGGTGGGAGCCGTCGGACTCGGGTGCATGCCGATGAGCTGGGCCTACAGCGGGTCGCGGCAGCGGGGGGACGAGTCGGTCAGGGCCGTGCACCGGGCGCTCGATCTGGGCTCGACGCTGCTGGACACCGCCGACATGTACGGCCCGTTCACCAACGAGCTGTTGCTGGGGCGGGTGTTGAAGGAGCGGCGCCAGGACGCGTTCGTGTCGACCAAGGTCGGCCTGCTGGTGGGCGAGCAGCACATCGTGGCCAACGGCCGCCCCGGCTATGTGAGAAGAGCCTGCGACGCCTCCCTGCGGCGGCTCCAGACCGATGTGATCGACCTCTACCAACTGCACCGCGAGGACCCCGAGGTCCCGGTGGAGGAGACCTGGGGTGCGATGGCGGAGCTCGTACAGGCCGGAAAAGTACGGGCGTTGGGGCTCTGCGCGATGGGGGCGCGGGGCGGGCGCCGCTCCGGAACACGGCTGTACGACGCGACGGTCCGGCAGTTGCGGCGGGTCCAGCAGGTCTTCCCGGTGAGCGCGGTGGAGGCCGAGCTGTCGGTGTGGTCGCCGGAGGCTCTGGAGACCCTGGTGCCGTGGTGCGCGGAGCGCGGCATCGGCTTCCTCGCGGCGATGCCCCTCGGCAACGGCTTCCTGACCGGCACCCTGACTCCGGGCCAGGGCTTCGAACGGGACGACGTCCGCGCCCGCCACCCCCGCTTCACCGCCGAGATGATGGCCGCGAACCAGCCGATCGTCTCCGGCCTGCGCCGCACAGCGGCCCGGCACGGCGAGGGGGTGACCCCGGCCCAGGTGGCGCTGGCGTGGGTGCTGGCGCAGGGCCGCCACGTGGTCCCGGTGCCGGGCACCAAGCGGGAGCGCTGGGCGACGGAGAACGCGGGGGCGGCCGCGCTCCGCCTGACCGCCCAGGACCTCACGGAGGTGGCGGCACTCCCGCCGGCGCAGGGTTCGTGGGACTAGCGGGTCCGTCGACCGGGCGGGGCGTGCGGACCGGCGGCGCCGGGGGTGTGCGCATCGAGGTCCGGAGATCGGGAACCTGGGAGGCGCGAGCGGTGTATGACAGGTAGAACCCGCCGCTTCGAAGGGACCATGATCGTGCATCGTCGAGCTGTGACGGCCGTACTGGCCGCGACCACGCTCCTGCTGACGGCCGGCTGCTCCTCCGACGGCGGAGGGGGCGGCAGTGACGCGACGGGCGGCGACAGCGCCTCGTCGAGCAGTACGGCCTCGGGGTCCTCCCCCACCCGGCAGGCCGCGGAGGCGACCCCGCCGGCGAAGGGCTCGGTGAAGGTGGTGCGCACGGTCGCCGAGGGCCTCAAGACCCCGTGGGGCCTCGCCCCGCTCCCGGACGGCGACCTGCTCGTCTCCTCACGGGACGAGGGCACCATCACCCGGATCGACGGACAGTCGGGCCGGAAGACGGAGCTGGGGCAGGTCTCGGGGGTCTCCGCGGCCGGCGAGGGCGGTCTCCTGGGCATCGCCCTGTCCCCGGACTACGCCTCGGACCACATGGTCTACGCCTACTTCACCTCCGACTCGGACAACCGCGTCGTCAGGATGGTCTACGACGAGCAGAAGGCGTCCGGCGAGCAGTTGGGCGCCCCCGACACCGTCTTCAAGGGCATCCCGAAGGGCTTCATCCACAACGGCGGCCGGATCGCGTTCGGCCCGGACGGCATGCTGTACGCGGGCACCGGTGAGAGCGGCAACACCGGCCTGTCCCAGGACCGCGAGTCCCTGGGCGGCAAGATCCTGCGCCTGACCCCGGAGGGCGACCCGGCCCCGGGCAACCCCTTCCCCGACTCCCCCGTGTACTCGTACGGCCACCGCAATGTGCAGGGCCTCGCCTGGGACTCCAAGCAGCGGCTGTTCGCCTCGGAGTTCGGCCAGGACACCTGGGACGAGCTGAACGCGATCAAGCCCGGCGACAACTACGGCTGGCCCACGGCCGAGGGCAAGTCCGACGACAAGCAGTTCCACAACCCGACAGCCCAGTGGCACACCGACGACGCCTCCCCCAGCGGTGTCGCCTACGCCGAGGGCTCGGTCTGGATGGCCGGTCTCAAGGGTCAGCGCCTGTGGCGCGTCCCGTTGCGGGGCACGGCGGCATCGGCCGACCCGCAGGCGTTCCTGAAGGGTGAGTACGGCCGGCTGCGCACGGTGGTCTCCGCGGGCGGGGACAAGCTGTGGCTCGTCACCAGCAACACCGACGGGCGCGGCAGCCCCAAGGCGGGGGACGACAAGATCCTGGAGATACAGGTCAACTAGCCGGATCCGCGTCCCGATCAAGGCCCGAGGTCTCGTCCTCGTCCGGCTCGGGTTTGCGGACGACGACCTTCCCGGACGTGAGGTCTATCGGCCCGCGTCCGGGGTCGCCGTCGCCGACGTCCTCGCGGGTGAGCTCCAGCCGGTTCTGCTCGTCCCGGGTGTGCTTGCGGCCGGGCGCGAACAGTTCCTCGAACATGTTGAACATTCAGCCTCCCCGGCCGGTCTCCTCCACCGTACGCCTCACTCGGAGATCGGCGCGTGGAGGGCCTCCGCCGGGAACAGCCCGAGGCGGTGCGCCACCGCCGCCGCTTCGCCCCGCCCGGAGACGCCGAGCTTGGCGAGGATGTTGGACACATGGACGCTGGCCGTCTTCGGGGAGATGAAGAGCTCCTCCGCGATCTGGCGGTTGGTGCGGCCGAGGGCGACCAGGCCCAGGACGTCGCGTTCGCGCCCGGTGAGGCCGAGGGAGTGGAGCGGGTCGGCCCGGTCGGGCACCGGGGCCGCGGTCAGGGTGAGGCGGGCGCGCCGGGCGAGCAGCAGGACCGCGTCGGCGAGGGGCCGGGCGCCGAGGTGGTCGGCGGCGGCGTGAGCGAGGCGGAGCAGGTCGGTGGCCCGGTCGCGTGCGGGCTGCTCGGCGCCAGGGGTGGACAGAAGGGCCTGGGCGAGCCGGTGGCGGACGCGGGCGAGGTCGTAGGGGCGTTCCAGGGGCTCGACGACGCTGAGTGCCTCGTACCAGTGGTCCGGGGTGTCGGCGCACTCGGCGCGCAGGAGTTCGGCGCGGAGCCAGCGGTCGTGGGCCAGCCAGACGGGCGCGTGGGTGGCGAGGGGCCTGGCGGCCTCCCGGATGCGGTGGAGGATCTTGGTGCGGCCCTGGTCGGCGACGGGCAGGCCGAGGCTGTCGGTCTCCATGGTGGCGGCGGTGATCAGCAGGGGCCAGGCGTAGCGCTGGGTGCCGGGCGGGAAGCCGGAGTCCAGGACGCGTTCGAGTTCGGCACGGGCGTCCAGGAGGCGGCCTTCGCCGGCGGCGACTCCGATGGTGATGTCGGCGAGGGGGAGTTCATGTTGGGGGGCCTGGTCGTGGGAGCCCAAGTAGCCGCGTGCCGCGACGAGTTGACGTGCGGCCTCGGTCAGTTCGCCGCGGGCGAGCGAGAGCGCTGCCCGGTTCACGGCGTGGAAGCCGCGGGGTTTGGCGCTCTGGCCGACCCGCTCGGCCTGGGAGGCGGCTTCCGCGGCCCGGTCCCACTGGCCCAGCGAGTAGAGGGACTCGGCGAGGTTCCCCCAGATCCAGGCCTCCTTGTCGGAGAGGCCGTGCCGTCGTGCGTGGGTCAGCCCCTCCTCCAGCAGGGCCACGGCCTCCCGGGAGCGGCCGATGCTCTCGAGGGAGGAGGGCAGGTTGACGTAGGCGCGGCTGGCGACGCTGGGGATGCCGTCGTCGAGGGTCCGCCGCAGGACGTCGTACATCTCGTCGAGGCCGGTCCCGACGCTGCCGGACTCCACCACCAGACCGGCGAGGGTGAGCCGCGCGTTCATCTCGATCTCGCGGGCGCCGACCATGCGGGCGTACTCCACCGCACGTTCGGCGGCCGAGAAGGCCTCCGGGCCGGGGACGTGCACATGGGACCAGTTGGCGACGGTGGACAGCACCTCGGCGTGCACCTCGGACGGTGGCAGGCCGCGGACCAGGTCCTCGGCGGCGGCCAGTTCGGCCCAGCCGTCGCCGCGGGCCAGCCCCTGGACGAGGTGGGAGCGCTGGACCCAGAACCAGGCGGCGCGCAGCGGGTCGCCGTCGTCCTCCAGGAGGTTCAGGGCCCGCTTGGTGATCTTCAGGGCGCGTTCGCGTTCGCCGCCCAGCCGGCCGGCGACGGCGGCCTCGGCCATCAGGTCGAGGTAGCGCAGCGGGGCGGTGGCGGGGTCGCAGCCGCTGGGGGTCCCCCCACGTCGTTGAGACAGTGGGGGAGGGTAGACCTCGGTGTAGTCGACGGGGCGCAGGGCGGCCCGGACGTCCTCGGGGGCGGTGTCCCACAGCTCCATCGCCCGTTCCAGGAGCCGCAGTTGTTCGGAGTAGGCGTGCCGGCGGCGGGCGGTGACGGAGGCGTCCAGGACGGCGGGCAGCGCCTTGGCGGCGTCGTGGGCGTGGTACCAGTAGCTGGCCAGGCGCATGACCCGCTCGTCGGCGGGGACGAGCGTCGGGTCGGCCTCCAGGGCTTCGGCGTAGCGGCGGTTGAGGCGGGAGCGTTCGCCGGGCAGCAGGTCGTCGGCGACGGCCTCGCGGACCAGGGAGTGCCGGAAGCGGTAGCCGTCGCCGTCCGGTGCCGGGATGAGGATGTTGGCGTTGACGGCGACCCGCAGCGCCTCGATGAGGTCGTCCTCGGCCAGCCGGGTCACGGCGGCGAGCAGCCGGTACTCCACGGTGGAACCGCCCTCGGCGGCGACCCGGGCGACCCGCTGGGTGCTCTCGGGCAGCCCCTCGACGCGGACCAGGAGCAGGTCGCGGAGCGAGTCGGTGAGTCCGGGGCCGCAGCCCTCGGTGGCGCAGACGGCGAGTTCCTCGACGAAGAAGGCGTTGCCGTCGGAGCGTTCGAAGATCTCGTCGACCTGGGCGGGGTTGGGTTCGGTGGCGAGGATGCCGGCTATCTGGCGGCTCACCTCGTCCCGGTTGAAGCGGCCGAGTTCGATGCGGCGGACCGTGCGCAGCCGGTCGAGTTCGGCGAGCAGGGGGCGCAGCGGGTGGCGGCGGTGGATGTCGTCGGCGCGGTAGGTGGCGAGGACGACCAGGCGGCCGGTGCGCAGGGTGCGGAAGAGGTAGGACAGGAGGTGGCGGGTGGAGGCGTCGGCCCAGTGGAGGTCCTCCAGCGCGACGACGACGGTGCGCTCGGCGGCGACGCGTTCCAGGAGGCGGGCGGTGAGTTCGAAGAGACGGGCCATGCTCTCCTCGTCGTGGCGGCCGGTGCCGCGCACGGGGTTCGTCTCGCCGACCTCGGGCAGCAGCCGGGCCAGTTCCTCCTCCTGGCCCGCGGCCGCGGCGGCCAGTTCCTCGGGCAGGGCGCGGCGCAGGGCGCGCAGGGCGGTGGAGAAGGGCGCGAAGGGCAGTCCGTCGGCGCCGATCTCCACGCAGCCGCCGAGGGCGACGACCGCGCCCTGCCGGCAGGCGGCGGTGGCGAACTCCTCGACGAGCCGGGTCTTGCCGATGCCGGCCTCCCCGCCGAGCAGCAACGCCTGCGGCTCGCCCGCGGCGGCGCGGGCGAGCGCTTCGTTCAGGCTGTCGAGCTCTTCGGTGCGGCCGACGAACACGGGACTGACGGACCTGGTCTCCACGGGCCCGAGCATCGCACGCGGGTCCGACGCCATGTCACCCGTTTTCCGGGCGGGGCCGGTTGTCCGGGCGGCCCCGCCCGACGGGAGGACGGCCGCGGCGGTGGCCGCGGGGACGGGCAGAGCCGTGCGGCCGTCCTCCCTCCCCCCGGCGCTCACGCCGTGCGGAGGAACCGGTGCCGCCGGGAGCGGCCGGTATGCGAGTCGGCCTCCGCGGTGCGTTCGGCGGCTTCGCGGCGGGCGGCGCGGCGACCGCGCAGGGTCTCGCGGACGAGCCGCTCGTGCTCGGCCTGGCGGAGGAGTTCGGCGGAGCGGTACTGGGAGATCTCGTATGCGGAGTACATGGTGTGGTCCTTCTCGGAGTCGGTTTCCGGCTTCGCTTTCTGCGATGCCTCCACCTTCGTCTCCGAGGGGGGTCCGCCACATCGGGAGAGTTCCGCATCTTCGGGGGCCGCGGGGGCCTTAGACGCGCAGAAGGGGCCTCAGAAGCTCCGTAAGGTACCTACGGATGTTCTGAGACCCCTTGTGACCTGCGGTTGTTCAGCCCGCGGAGGGCAGGTCCAGCAGGACGCCGGTGTACTTGAGCACGGCCAGGAGCAGGCCGATGACCCCGAGCGCGACACCGCCCCACGCGACGGACTTGATCCACCCGGCCTGCGGCCTGCCGGGGGCGCCGAAGGCGGGCCGGGCCAGCACGGCGACACCGACGAGCAGGGCGAACAGCGCGAAGAGGCCGCTCCACAGCGCGTTGGCCTTCCAGGCGTCGCCGTAGCCCTCGTCGAGGAGCTTCGCCACGTCGGAGGAGGTCGCGGTCTGCGCGTGCAACTGCCCGATGAGCGACTGCCGTGCGGACGCGATGGTGCCGATCCAGCTCCCGGTCAGCGAGACCAGGCCGAGCGCGGCGGAGACGACGGCGCCCGCGCCCTGGCCGACGCCGGTCGGGCCCTCCTTCTGGACGGCCTCGACGGGCTCGTCGGCGCTCTCGTCATCGATCTCGTCGGCCGCGACGGCCTCCGCGTCCGTCACCTCGTCGGTCTTGGCGACGCTCACCTTCTGCTCGTCGGTCGTGGCCTCGGCGCCCGTCTCGGCGCCGGTTTCGTCAGCAGTCTTCGTTCCCATGTCGGGCACCGTACGGATCCTGTCTGAGAGGGTTCTTAATGATCGTTCCGGGCTGCACGCGCGCGTGTCTCACGCCACTCGGGGGCGAGAATCGACCACACCTCGAGGTCGTGCCGTACGCCACGATAGGGGTGGGCCTCGCGGCGGACCCCGTCGCGGGTCATTCCCAGGCGCCGGGCGACGTTGATGCTGGCCGTGTTCCCGGCGGCGGCGACCCATTCGATCCGGTGGATGCCGCGTTCCTCGACCACCCAGTCGATCAGCACCCGCATGGCCCGGGTGATCAGTCCGCGGCCGGTCGCGGCGGGCTCCAGCCAGCAGCCGACCTCGCAGTTGCCCTGCTCGGCGTCGAAGTTCAGGGTGAGCACCCCGCCGACGAGCTTTCCGTCCAGCCAGATGCCGTGGTAACCGCCGGTGTCGTCGGCGCGCATCCGCGCGTACCGCTGGAGCGTCTCGCGCGCCGAGGCCACGTCGACGGCCTGGGAGCCGAAGGGGATGAACTGCCCGATGAACTCGCGGCCCCGCTCCAGGTGGGCGAGGAACTCCTCCGCGTGCCACGGTTCCAGGGGCCGCAGTTCCGCCCCGTCCTCACCCAGCGATATCGCGTACATCCCCGTCCCGCTCCTTCTCCAGTTGCTCCACGACCGCGTCCAGCCTTTCATGCGCGGCACGGCACTCGGGCGGTTCGATGCTGATGCGGGGCATCCGGCGGTCCAGCCAGCCCGGCAGCCACCAGTTGGCCCCGCCGAGCAGGTGCATGAGGGCGGGCACCAGCAGGGTGCGCAGGACGAAGGCGTCGAGGGCCACGGCGGCGGCGAGCGCGATGCCGAACATGGCGATCACGCGGTCGCCGCTGAGGACGAAGGCGAGGAAGACGGAGATCATGATGACCGCGGCGGAGTTGATCACCCGGCTGGTCTCGGCGAGGCCGACGCGGACGGCCCGCCGGTTGTCTCCGGTCTCCAGCCACTCCTCGTACATGCGGCTGACCAGGAAGACCTGGTAGTCCATGGAGAGCCCGAAGAGGACCGAGACCATGATCACGGGCAGGAAGGGTTCGATGGGCCCGGCGCGGCCCAGCCCCAGCAGTTCGCTCCCCCAGCCCCACTGGAAGATCGCCACGACCACTCCGAAGGCGGCGGCCACGGCGGCGACGTTCATCGCGGCGGCCTTCAGCGGGATGCCGACGGAGCGGAAGGCGAGCAGGAGCAGCAGACAGCCCAGAGCGATGACGACGCCGACGAACAGGGGCAGCTTGCCCACGATGACGTCGGCGAAGTCGTCGTACGAGGCGGTCATCCCGCCGACGTGGATGTCGAGGGAGGTGCCGGTCTCGGCGCGCGGCAGCACCTCGGTGCGCAGCCGGTCCACCAGGTCGCTGGTCTGCCGGGACTGCGGGGCGGAGTCGGGGACGACCGTGAAGTAGGCGAGGTCGCCGCCTGTGTCGTAGGTGACCGGGGTGGTGGAGGCGATGCCCTCGGTGGTGCGCAGGGTGGTGTCGAGGTTGTCGAGGCGGAGCTTGTCCTCGGCGCCGTCGACGCGGGTCACCAGGGTGAGCGGGCCGTTGACACCGGGCCCGAAGCCCTCGGCGAGGAGGTCGTAGGCCTGCCGGGTGGTGGCGGACCGGGGGTCGTTGCCCTGGTCGGAGGTGCCGAGCCGCAGGCCGAGCGTGGGCAGGGCGAGGACGGTGATGACCAGCAGGGCGATCGCGCCGAGCAGCTTGGGGTGGCGTTCCACGAACGCGGACCAGCGGTGGGCGAACCCGGTCGGCAGTTCCGGCTCGGGCCCGTGCTCGGCGAGCCGGCGCCGCTCGCGCCGGCTCAGGGCGCGCATGCCGATGAGGGAGAGCAGGGCGGGCAGCAGGGTCACGGACGCGGCGACGGTGAGGACGACGGTCAGGGAGGCGGCGATCGCGACGCCGTTGAGGAAGCCGAGGCGCAGGATCAGCATGCCCAGCAGGGCGATGCAAACCGTGGCACCTGCGAAGACGACCGCGCGCCCGGTGGTGGTGACGGCGTTCACGACGGACTCGCCGACGCCCAGCCCGCGTTTGAGACCGCGCCGGTGTCTGGTGACGATGAAGAGCGCGTAGTCGATGCCGACGCCGAGTCCGATCAGCATGCCGAGCATGGGCGCGAAGTCGGCGACGGTCATGGTGTGCCCGAGCAGCACGATGCCCGCCCAGGCGGTGCCCACGCCGACCAGGGCGGTGGCGATGGGCAGCAGCGAGGCGGCGAGCGAGCCGAAGGCCAGGAACAGCACGACGGCGGCCACGAGGACCCCGACGACCTCGGCGACGTGCCCGCCGGAGGATTCCGTGAGGGCGACGGCGCTGCCGCCCAGCTCCACCTGGAGCCCGTCGGCCTCGGCGTCCTTGGCTGCCTTCACGACGGCCTTCGCCTCGGAGGCGTCGATGTCCTCGGCGGAGTCAGCGAAGGTGACGGTGGCGTACGCGGTGTGCCCGTCGGCGCTGACCCGGCCGGAGCCCGTGTCGTCGTAGGGGCTGACCACGGCGGTCACGCCGGGCAGGTCGGCGATCCTGCCCAGGGCGGTGGTCATCGTCTGCTCGACGTCGGCGTCCCGGACGGAGCCCGAGGTGACGTGCCAGACGACGGTGTCGCTGTCGCCGCCGAGGTCCGGGAAGCCGTGTTCGAGGAGCTGGGTGGCGCGGCCCGACTCGGTGCCGGGGACCTCGTAGTCGTTGGAGTACGCGGAGCCGGTGGCGGCGGCGGCCGCGCTCACGCCGCCGAGGGCGAGGAGCCACAGGAGGACGACGACGAGACGTCGTCGGACACACCAGCGTGCGAGGGCTGCCACGAACGTGCTCCCAGGGTGGTGAATTGTGGATCTTTGACCGGGAACAGTCGTTCATGAGGTGAACGGCCCGCAAAGAACGCATGAGCAATGCGTGGACCACTCTTGCAGGCAAATGTGATCGTTTACCTCGATCGTGCGCTTATTCACAGGAGTGGGAGACAGATCACAGGACAGTAACGTTCACTCTGTCACGTCAGTCGAACTGGTCGCCCAGCGCCATCACCATGACGCCTACGATCAGCAGCCACAGGGCTCTGCGGGTGCGTCCCCGGGAGCCCAGGACCGCCGCGAGCGCGCACACCGCGGCGCCGAAGGCGTAGGCCGCCGGCACCAGCGCGGGGGCGCTGCCGGCCGCGCGGAGCGCCGCCGCGGCCAGCCCGGCGAGGGCCAGCAGGGCACCGGTGCCGGAGGCCGTCCAGCGGGCCCGCCGGGCGTCCAGCGCCTGGTCGTCGTACTCCTCCTGTATGTCGGACGGCTCGGAATTCGCAGGACCGTTCATGGCGGGCGAGCGTAGCGTGTTCCGCTGAGAGAACCGGGCCCCTCCGGCCCCCGACCGAAGCAGGTGCGTTGTTTGAGCGTCCGACCGAGCTCCGCCGTATCCCTTTCCGTCTCTCAGGACTCAAGGAGCCCGTTCACCGATGCCAGACGACATCACCCAGAGGACCTCGCAGACCTCGAATGAGGACCTCACCCGACGGCTGACCCAGGCCCGCTACCCCCGCAGCAACAGCTACGACGTCCGCTGGGTCATCGAGAACCAGATGGGCCCGAACGCGCTGTGGCTGCTCGAGTGGCTCGCGCCCGCCCTCGGCCTGGACACCCTGCGCCCCTGCGCCCGCGTGCTCGACCTGGGCTGCGGCCGCGCGATGACCTCGGTCTTCCTGGCCAGGGAGTACGACGTCCAGGTCACCGCGGCCGACCTGTGGATCAAGCCGGACGAGAACGCGCGACGCATCGCCGAGGCCGGCTTCGCCGACCGGGTGCTGCCCGTGCACGCCGAGGCGCACGACCTGCCGTTCGCCGAGGGCAGCTTCGACGCGATCGTGAGCATCGACGCGTACCAGTACTTCGGCACGGCCGACCTCTATCTGCCCACGCTGACCCGGCTGCTGAAGCCGGGCGGGCGGATCGGGGTCGTGGTGCCGGCGCTGCGGGAGGAGCCGGACGGCATCGAGCCGCCGGAGCATCTCCGGCAGTGGTGGGAGCCCGATTTCTGGTGCTTCCACACCGCCGACTGGTGGCGGCGGCACTGGACCCGCAGCGGAGCCGTCGAGGTGGAGACGGCCGAGTGGCAGCCGGACGGCTGGCGGGACTGGCTGCTGTGGTGCGAGGTGATCGCCGAGGAGAGCCCCGAGGAGTTCCATCGCACGATGGCCCGCGAGGTCGGCGAGATGGTCCGCGCCGACGAGGGCCGCGCGCTGGGCTTCGTACGGCTGGTGGGACGCCGTAAGTAGCGGTACGGCCCCGGAGGACATGTCCTCCGGGGCCGTACCGCGTGCTCCGGCTCAGCCTTCGCTGACGCCCAGCTTCTCCAGGATCAGCTCCTTGACGCGGGCCGCGTCGGCCTGACCGCGGGTCGCCTTCATGACCGCGCCGACCAGGGCACCGGCCGCGGCGACCTTGCCCGAGCGGATCTTGTCGGCGATGCC
Source organism: Streptomyces sp. NPDC107471 (assembly GCF_055582845.1). Classification (NCBI taxonomy): domain Bacteria; kingdom Bacillati; phylum Actinomycetota; class Actinomycetes; order Kitasatosporales; family Streptomycetaceae; genus Streptomyces; species Streptomyces sp. NPDC107471. Next base: position 19,081 of record NZ_JBVJPC010000018.1, read on the forward strand.
GGGGTTGCCGGCGATGGCCTCGTCGACGGCGGTGCCCAGGGCGCCCTCGTCGGAGACGACCTTCAGACCGCGCTTGTCGACGACCTCGTCCGGGGTGCCTTCGCCCGCGAGGACGCCTTCGATGACCTGACGGGCCAGCTTGTCGTTCAGATCGCCCTTGGAGACCAGCTCGGTGACCCGGGCCACCTGCTCCGGGGTGATGGCCAGTTCGTCGAGCGCCTTGCCGGACTCGTTGGCGCTGCGGGCGAGTTCGCCCATCCACCACTTGCGGGCGGAGGCCGCGTCGGCACCGGCGTCGATCGTGGCGACGATCAGGTCCAGGGCACCGGCGTTGAGGATCGCCTGCATGTCGAGGGCCGTGATGCCCCACTCCGCGACGAGCCGGTTGCGGCGCACCAGCGGCAGTTCGGGCAGGGCCGCCCGGATCTCCTCGACCCACTCGCGTGAGGGGGCCACCGGAACGAGGTCCGGTTCGGGGAAGTACCGGTAGTCCTCGGCCTCCTCCTTCACGCGACCCGAGGTCGTGGACCCCGTGTCCTCGTGGAAGTGCCGGGTCTCCTGGACGATCGTCCCGCCCGAGGACAGCACGGCCGCGTGCCGCTGGATCTCGAAGCGGGCCGCGCGCTCCACGGAACGCAGCGAGTTGACGTTCTTCGTCTCGGAACGGGTGCCGAACTTCTCGGTGCCGTTCGGGCGCAGCGACAGGTTCACGTCGCAGCGCATCTGGCCCATCTCCATCCGGGCCTCGGAGACGCCGAGCGCCTTGATGAGCTCGCGCAGCTCACGGACGTACGCCTTGGCGACCTCCGGAGCCCGCTCGCCCGCGCCCTCGATCGGCTTGGTGACGATCTCGATCAGCGGGATGCCGGCGCGGTTGTAGTCGAGCAGGGAGTGCGAGGCGCCGTGGATGCGGCCCGTCGCGCCGCCCACATGGGTCGACTTGCCGGTGTCCTCCTCCATGTGGGCGCGCTCGATCTCCACGCGGAAGGTCTCGCCGTCCTCCAACTGCACGTCGAGGTAGCCGTTGAAGGCGATCGGCTCGTCGTACTGGGAGGTCTGGAAGTTCTTCGGCATGTCCGGATAGAAGTAGTTCTTCCGGGCGAAGCGGCACCACTCGGCGATCTCGCAGTTCAGCGCGAGACCGATCTTGATGGCCGACTCCACGCCGATCGCGTTGACGACCGGGAGCGCGCCGGGCAGGCCGAGGCAGGTGGGGCAGGTCTGCGTGTTGGCGTCCTGACCGAGCTCGGTCGAACAGCCGCAGAACATCTTGGTCTTGGTGCCGAGTTCGACATGGACCTCGAGGCCCATGACGGGGTCGTACGACGCGAGAGCGTCCTCGTACGACACCAGGTCGGTCGTGGTGGTCACGGTGTTACTTCCCTCTCAGCCCAGCAGGACGTCGTCGTCGCCCAGCCGCTTCAGCTCGCGGTACAGGACGGCGAGGCCGGTGACGACGGCGACGGCGGCCACGGTGGCGTCGATCAGAACCAACGTGTCGCTCTCGGCGCGCGCCTTCTTGAGCCGCTTGGCGACACCGATGGCGCCGAACGCCGTGGTGGCGATGGACAGATACGTGCCGGACTTGGACTTCTTGAAGTCCTTGGCCTTGGTCAGCTTGCTCACAGCGACGGTGCCTCCTCCAGAAGCGGGTGGCCCCACCTTTCCACGAAGGCGGCCTCGACGGCGGCGCCGACCTTGTAGAGGCGGTCGTCCTTCAGGGCCGGGGCGATGATCTGCAGACCGACCGGGAGGTTGTCCTCCGGGGCGAGACCGCACGGCAGCGACATGGCCGCGTTGCCCGCCAGGTTGGTCGGGATGGTGCACAGGTCCGCGAGGTACATCGCCATCGGGTCGTCGGCGCGCTCGCCGATCGCGAAGGCGGTGGTCGGGGTCGTCGGCGAGACGATCACGTCGACCTGCTCGAAGGCCTTCTCGAAGTCGCGCGTGATGAGCGTGCGGACCTTCTGCGCGGAGCCGTAGTAGGCGTCGTAGTACCCGCTCGACAGGGCGTACGTGCCGAGCATGATCCGGCGCTTGACCTCGGGGCCGAAGCCCGCCTCACGGGTGAGGGAGGTGACCTCCTCGGCCGAGTGGCTGCCGTCGTCGCCGGTCCTGCGGCCGTAGCGCAGGCCGTCGAAGCGGGCGAGGTTGGAGGAGCACTCGGAGGGCGCGATCAGGTAGTACGCGGACAGCGCCAGGTCGAAGGACGGGCAGTCCAGCTCGACGATCTCGGCGCCCAGCTCCCTGAGGAGGGCGACCGACTCGTCGAAGCGCTGGATGACGCCGGCCTGGTAGCCCTCGCCGCGGAACTGCTTGACGACACCGACGCGCATGCCGGCGACGCTGCCGTTGCGGGCGGCCTCGACGACCGGCGGGACGGGGACGTCGATGGAGGTGGAGTCCATCGGGTCGTGCCCGGCGATGACCTCGTGCAGCAGCGCCGCGTCCAGGACCGTGCGGGCGCAGGGGCCGCCCTGGTCGAGGGAGGAGGAGAAGGCCACCATGCCGTAGCGGGAGACCGCGCCGTACGTCGGCTTCACGCCGACCGTGCCGGTGACGGCGGCCGGCTGGCGGATGGAGCCGCCGGTGTCGGTGCCGATGGCGAGGGGGGCCATGTGCGCGGCCAGCGCGGCCGAGGAGCCGCCGCCGGAACCGCCGGGGATCCGGGTGAGGTCCCAGGGGTTGCCGGTCGGGCCGTAGGCGCTGTTCTCGGTGGAGGACCCCATGGCGAACTCGTCCATGTTGGTCTTGCCGAGGATGACGACGCCGGCGGCCTTCAGCCGCTTGGTGAGGGTCGCGTCGTACGGCGGGATCCAGCCCTCGAGGATCTTCGAACCGACGGTCGTCGGGATGCCCTCGGTGGTGAAGATGTCCTTCAGCGCGAGGGGCACACCGGCCAGCGGGCCGAGCTTCTCGCCCCGCTCGCGCTTCTCGTCGACGGCACGGGCCTGCGCCAGCGCGCCCTCGCGGTCGACGTGCAGGAAGGCGTGCACCTTCTCGTCGACGGCCTCGATACGGGCCAGGTGGGCCTCGGTGACCTGCACGGCCGTGAGCTCGCCGGAAGCGATCTTCTCGGCGGTCTCGGCGGCGGTGAGCTTGATGATGTCCGTCATGGCGGTTAGTCCTCCCCCAGGATCTGCGGCACCTTGAAACGCTGCTGCTCCTGGGCCGGGGCGCCGGAGAGCGCCTGCTCGGGGGTGAGCGACGGACGGACCTCGTCCGCCCGCATGACGTTCGTCAGCGGGAGCGGGTGCGAGGTCGGCGGTACGTCTTGGTCGGCGACCTCACTGACGCGTGCGACCGCGCCGATGATGTCGTCGAGCTGTCCCGCGAAGTGCTCGAGCTCTTCGGGCTTCAGCTCCAGACGCGCCAGCCGTGCGAGGTGGGCGACCTCCTCGCGCGTGATGCCAGGCATGCAGCGATCCTCTGGGGTGAGTGCGTGTGGTGTGAGGCCCAATCCTATGGCGCGCTCGCCTCTGGCTGTTAAACGGATCCCGGAGGGGTGCCGCAGAAGGGCTCTGGGCGGCCGCGGGTGCGTGGTGGCTTGTCGCGCCCCGCGGCGGAGCCGCATGTCGATACAGCCCCGCACCCCTACGGGGCGCTCACTCCGCCGCCGGGAGCGCTGCCCTCGGCCGCTGCCAGCCCCGCGACCCCCGCGCCAACAGCCACGCCGTCGTCTCGTCCGGCGGCATCGCCGCCGCGACCAGCCAGCCCTGTACGGCGTCGCAGCCCATGTCGCGCAGCCGCTCCCAGGTCTCGTCGTCCTCGACGCCCTCCGCCACGACCAGGAGGCCCAGGGAGTGGGCGAGGTCGACCGTGCAGCGGACGATCTCGGCGTCCTCGGTGTCGACGGCGAGCTTGGCCACGAAGGAGCGGTCGATCTTCAGCTCGCTGACCGGGAGGCGGCGCAGGTGGACCAGGGAGGAGTAGCCGGTGCCGAAGTCGTCCAGGGACATCTTCACGCCGTGCCCGGTCAGTGCGGCGAGGGTGTCCGCGGCCCGGGAGGGGTCCTCCAGCAGCACGTGCTCGGTGATCTCCAGTTGGAGCGCTCCCGCGGGGACGCCGTGCCGGGCGAGGCGCGCGGCGACCGAGCCGGCGAAGCCCGGGGTGTGGACGTCACGCGGGGAGACGTTGACCGCCACCGGGACGTACAGGCCCTGCGCACGCCACTCGGCGACCTGGGCGAGGGCTGTGTCGAGGACGTACTCGGTGAGGTGCGGCATCAGGCCCGACGACTCGGCGATCGCGATGAACTCGTCCGGCGGCACCTTCCCGCGCTCCGGGTGGACCCAGCGCACGAGGGCCTCCAGTCCGGCGACCTGTCCGTCGAAGCGGACCTTGGGCTGGTAGTGGAGCTGCACCTCGTGCGCGTCCAGCGCCCGGCGCAGATCGCCGAGCAGCCCGAGCCTGTCGGGGGTGTTGGAGTCCCGCTTGGACTCGTAGACCTCGACGCCCGTGCGGTCCCGCTTGGCCTGGTACATCGCCACGTCCGCCCGCCGCAGCAGGCCCTCGGCGTCCACGGCGTGGTCGGGGAAGACGGCGACCCCGGCGCTGGCCTCCAGGACGAGGGTCAGTCCGTCCAGGTCGAGCGGGGAGCTCAGGGCCGCGACCAGGTTGCGGGCGACCCGGGTCGCGGAGGTCGTGGAGTCGGCGACCGGCAGCAGGACGGCGAACTCGTCACCGCCGAGCCGGGCCGCCTCCGCGCCGCGCGGCAGCGCGATCCGCAGCCGGTCGGCGATCTGCAGGAGGAGCCGGTCACCGGCGAGGTGGCCCAGGGTGTCGTTGACCGAGCGGAAGCGGTCGAGGTCGATGAGCATCAGGGCGGACCGGGCGCCGATGCGCTCGGCGTCGTCCAGGGCGGACCAGATGCGCTCCAGCAGCCACTGGCGGTTGGGCAGTCCGGTCAGCGGGTCACGGAGCTGCTCCTCGGCGCGGGCCCGGGCCATCCACAGGGTGGAGTCGAGGGCGATGAGGGGAATCGCGAACAGCGGCAGCAGCACCGGCTTGGCGGTGGCGACCACGCACACCAGCGGGGCGATGCCGAGCAGCGCGACCGCGACCAGGCCCTGTCTGACCAGGGCGGTGCGGGCCACGGTGGGCAGACCGGCGTGGCGGGCGGAGTGCAGGTACCAGCCCAGGGCCCGGGTGACCGCGAGATAGGCGACCGCGACCAGGACCACCTCGGGGCCGGTGTAGAAGGTCCAGGTGTCGGGGTTCCAGGGGGTCTCGACGGACGGCGACTGGCCGAACGCGGCGAGGACCAGGGCGCCGGCGGCTATGCCGAGGATGTCCACCGCGCCGTGCAGGATGCCCTGCCGCCAGCGGTGCCGCCTGGCTATGCCGACCAGCAGGACGACGGTGAGGCTGACCATGCCGGCGGGCACCCAGCCGTACAGCACCAGGACGGCGAGGGTCAGGGCGGCGCCCGAGCCGGTGCCGCCCCACCAGCGGGCCCGGCCGAGGGCGACCAGGTGCCCGACGATGACGCCGGTCAGCACGGCCAGCGACCAGCCGACGGTGCCGGACGGGAAGAGCGCGTGGCCGCCGGTGAAGGCGCGGTAGAAGCCCGCGCCCAGGACGAATCCGGCCGAGGCGACGATCGCCGTGGGCAGCGCGGGCCAGGACAGGTGACGGTCGGGTTCGGCTTCCGGCGGACCGGGGGCGCGCTCGACGGTGAGCTGGGCGGCGCCGGGGCCGCCGGTCGCGGTGTACTGTCCGGCGGCGCGCCCTTCCGTGCCCGGATGCTCCGAAGGCCGCCCGGACCACCGGCTCGTCCGCCACGCGCCGGTGAATCGGCGCAGCCGTGAGTCCGTGGCGGCGCTCTCGGTCGGTTCCATTCCCGTCCCTCTCACAGCCGGCGGTGCCCACGCCACGCGGCTCGTTCGCCCGACAAGAACCCTCGACGGCGCCGCGTTGGGAAACCCTTCCCCTTGCTCGGCAGGAGCACGGGGATGCCCCGGCCGCGGCTGGGCACGGCAGGCGCACATCTCAACAGTAGGCCGCAGAAGGCTTCCACGGGCAACGGTCGCCGACGGTTGCCCGAATGCGCCCCGGCCACCCGTATGCATCTGGTATGCGCCGATCGGGTGGCCTTCAACCGCGGCTCCTCGCTACTCCTCCGTGGGAAGGGCCACTTCGGCGGCCGCTTCGGGGCCCTGTTCGAGGAGCACGTCGAAGCCGTCCTCGTTCAGAACCGGCACCTTGAGTTGCATCGCCTTGTCGTATTTGGACCCCGGATTGTCACCCACAACGACGAAAGACGTCTTCTTCGAAACCGAACCGGTCACCTTCGCCCCTCTGGACTGCAGCGCCTCCTTGGCCCCGTCGCGGGTGAAGCGCTCCAGGGTGCCGGTGACGACGACGGTGAGCCCTTCGAGGGGACGCGGTCCCTCGTCCTCCCCCGAGCCCTCCTCCTCGGTGCGCACGCCCGCGGCCTTCCACTTGCGCAGGATCTCCTGGTGCCAGTCCTCCGCGAACCACTCCTTGAGGGACTTCGCGATGATCGAGCCGACGCCGTCGGTGTTCGCCAGCTCCTCCTCGCTCGCCTGCTCGATGCGGTCGATGGAGCGGAAGTTGCGCGCCAGCGCCTCCGCGGCGACCGGGCCGACATGGCGGATCGACAGACCGGTCAGGACGCGGGCGAGCGGACGGTCCTTGGCGGCCGCGATGTTCTCCAGCATGGCGACGGCGTTCTTCTTGGGCTCGCCCTGCTGGTTGGCGAAGACCGTGACGATCTTCTCCTCGCCGGTCTTCGGGTCGCGCTTGGGCAGACCGCTGTCCTGGTCGAGGACGTACGCCTTGATGGGCAGCAGTCGGTCGATGGTGAGGTCGAACAGGTCGCCCTCGTCGGTCAGCGGCGGGTCGGCGGGCTCCAGCGGCTGGGTGAGCGCGGCCGCGGCGACGTACCCGAAGTGCTCGATGTCCAGCGACTTGCGGCCCGCGAGGTAGAACAGGCGTTCACGCAGTTGGGCGGGGCAGGAGCGGGCGTTGGGGCAGCGCAGGTCGACGTCGCCCTCCTTCATGGGCCGCAGCGCGGTGCCGCACTCGGGGCACTCGGCCGGCATCACGAACTCGCGCTCGCTGCCGTCCCGCAGGTCCACGACCGGGCCGAGGATCTCGGGGATGACGTCACCGGCCTTGCGCAGCACCACGGTGTCGCCGATGAGGACGCCCTTGAGCTTGACGACGTCCTGGTTGTGCAGGGTGGCGAACTCGACCTCGGAGCCGGCCACCGTCACCGGCTCGACCTGGGCGTACGGCGTGACCCGGCCCGTACGGCCCACACCCACGCGGATGTTGATGAGCTTGGTGTTGACCTCCTCGGGCGCGTACTTGTACGCGATCGCCCAGCGCGGGGCGCGGGAGGTGGAGCCGAGGCGGCCCTGGAGGGGGATCTCGTCGAGCTTGACGACGGCCCCGTCGATCTCGTGCTCCACGGAGTGGCGGTTCTCGCCGAAGTAGGCGATGAACTCCCGGACGCCGTCGAGGCCGTCGACCACCTTGTTGTGCTTGGCGGTGGGCAGGCCCCAGGACTTGAGGAGGTCGTAGCCCTGGGAGAGGCGGGTCATGCCGTCGAAGCCCTCCAGGGCGCCGATGCCGTGCACGACCATGTGGAGGGGGCGGGTGGCGGTGACGCGGGGGTCCTTCTGGCGCAGCGAACCGGCCGCCGCGTTGCGCGGGTTGGCGAAGGGCTTGTCGCCGGCCTCGACCAGGCGGGCGTTGAGCTCCTCGAACTTCTCCATCGGGAAGTAGACCTCGCCGCGGATCTCCACGAGGTCGGGGACCTTGTCGCCGGTGAGCCGGTCCGGGATCTCGGCGATCGTGCGGACGTTGGGCGTGATGTCCTCGCCGGTGCGGCCGTCGCCGCGGGTGGCCGCGCGGACGAGCCGCCCGTGCTCGTAGGTGAGGTTGACGGCGAGACCGTCGACCTTGAGCTCGCACAACAGGTGGTAGTCGGTGGTGCCGACGTCCTTCGCCACCCGCTCCGCCCAGGCCGCCAGCTCCTCGTCACTGAACGCGTTGTCCAGGGAGAGCATGCGGGAGCGGTGCTGGACGGAGGTGAACTCGGTCTCGTACGCCCCCGCGACCTTCTGGGTCGGCGAGTCGGGGGTGCGCAGCTCGGGGTACTCCTCCTCCAGCGCCTCCAGGGAGCGCAGGAGCTTGTCGAAGTCGGCGTCGCTGACGACCGGCGCGTCGTTCACGTAGTACCGGAAGCGGTGCTCCTCGATCTGCTCAGCGAGCTGCGCGTGCTTCTCCCGTGCCTCGGCGGGCACCGTCGTCTCCGCTTGCTTGTCGCCGGCCACCGTGTTGTCCTCCCGTTACTCTGGGTTGTCCGCGAGGGATCTCGCCGCCTGGACGCAGTGGGCGAGGGCCCTGCGCGCGTACTCCGGGGAGGCCCCCGCGAGTCCGCACGACGGCGTGACCGTGACCCCCTCCGCGAGAAGGCCCGGATGCAGCCCCAGCCTGCGCCACAACGTCCTGACACCCATGACGCTACCGGCAGGGTCTGACAATGCCGTGTCCGTGCCCGGTACGACACCGGCGAAGAGCCTCGTGCCGCCTTCCACCGCTTCCCCGATGGCGTCGTCGTCACGCTCGGTGAGGAGAGAGAAGTCGAAGGAGATCGCCGTCGCGCCCGCCCTCCGCAACAGGGCGAAGGGGACGTCCGGTGCGCACGAGTGGACCACGACCGGGCCGCCCGCGTGAACCCCGACGACATCGCGCAGGGCCGCCTCGACGACCTGCCGGTCCACGGCCCGGTGGGTCCGGTAGCCGCTGGCGGACCTCACCTGCCCCCTCAGTACGGCGATGAGTGAGGGTTCGTCGAGCTGGAGGACGACCTGCGCGCCGGGGACGCGGCTCCGGACCTCCTCCAGGTGCAGCCGCAGCCCCTCCGCGAGCGAGGCGGTGAGGTCCCGGCAGGCACCGGGGTCGGAGAGGGCGACCTCGCCGTTCCGCAGCTCCAGCGCGGCGGCGAGCGTCCAGGGTCCGACGGCCTGCACCTTCAGAAGTCCCTCGTACCCCTGGGTGAACTCCTCCAGGGCGTCGAGGTCCTCCCCCAGCCAGGAACGCGCCCGCTTGGTGTCGCGGCCCGGCCGGTCCCCGAGCCGCCAGCCGCTGGGCTCCACGCGCGCGTACAGCTCCACGAGCATCCCGGCGGTCCGGCCGATCATGTCGGCGCCGGGGCCGCGGGCGGGCAGTTCGGGCAGGAAGGGGAAGTCCTCGAAGGAGCCGGTGGCGGTCCTGGCGGCCTCCCGGGCGTCGCCGCCGGGAAGGGAGCCGATGCCGGTGGCGGGGGCGAAGCGGATGTCTGCGGTCACGTGTGAAGCCTACGTAGGTGACCGCGGGAGGTTCGCGCCCCCGCCCGGCGACCAGGACGCGTCAGCGGCCCGGGCGGACCGTCAGGTCGTTGATCTCCGCGTCCCTCGGCAGGTCGAGCGCCGTCAGGATCGTCGTGGCCACCGACTCGGGGTCGATCCACCGCGAGGGGTCGTAGTCCTTGCCCTCCTGCTGGTGGACCTTGGCCTGCATGGGGCTCGCCGTGCGGCCGGGGTAGACCGAGGTGACGCGGACGCCGTTGCCGTGCTCCTCGTGGCGCAGGGAGTCAGCCAGGGCCTTCAGACCGTGCTTGGAGGCCGCGTACGCGGACCAGTCGGCGTGGGCGCTGAGGCCCGCGCCCGAGTTCACGAACACCACATGGCCGCGGGCCGCCCGCAGTTGGGGCAGGAAGTGGCGGGTCAGCTCGGCCGGGGCGATCAGGTTGACGTTCAACTGGTGCCGCCAGGACTTCGGGGTCAGGTCGCCGACCGGGCCGAGGTCGACCACGCCCGCGACGTGCAGCAGGGAGTCCACCCGGTCCGGCAGCGTCTGGTGCGAGAAGGCCCAGCTCAGCTTGTCGGGGTCGGCCAGGTCCCCGACCAGGGTCCGCGCGCCGGGGAACTCCGCGGCCAGCTCCTTCGCACGGCCCGCGTCACGCGCGTGCAGCACGAGTTCGTCCCCGCGCGCGTGCAGCCGCCGGGTCACCGCCGCGCCGATGCCGGAGCCCGCTCCGGTGATCACATGTGTAGCCATGCCGCCATGCTCGCATCACGGCGTCACCGGGTGCCGAGCGACTCCTCCAGGTACGCCAGCGCCCCCACCGGCTCCTCCGCGAAGAACACCAGCTCGGTGAGCGGGCGCGGCAGGAAGCCCTCGTCCTCCATGCGCCGGAACTGCTCCTTCAGCCCGTCGTAGAAGCCCGCCGTGTTCAGCAGCACGACGGGCTTCTCCGTGCGCCCGTGCTTCTTCAGCTCCAGGATCTCGGTCGCCTCGTCGAGGGTGCCCGTGCCGCCCACCATGATCACCACGGCGTCGGCCTTCTCCAGGAGCAGTTGCTTGCGTTCGGCGAGGTCCTTGGTGATCACCATCTCGTCCACGCCCGGTCGGACCTTGGCGGAAAGGAAGTCCACCGAGACCCCGACGAGCCGTCCGCCCGCCTCCTGGACCCCGTCCGCGACGACCTTCATCAAGCCCACGTCCGAGCCGCCCCACACGAGGGTGTGCCCGCCCTTGCCCAGCAGTTTCGCGAACTCCCGCGCGGGGCGCGTGTAGCGGTCGTCGAGGTCGGCGGCGGAGAGGAAGACGCAGATTCGCATGAGGTCACCGTACGCGGGAAGAACCGGGGCCCCGCGAGCGCTCTTCCGGTATGGCCGAAGGACACACGATCACCATCGAGCAAGTCGACCAGCACGTGCGCGTGGTGCACGGCGACCAGGTCCTCGCGGAGAGCGAACGCCCTCTCGTGCTGCGCGAGACGGGCTGTCCGCCGCGGTACTACCTCCCCGCCGAGGATGTGCGGCTGGAGCTGCTGACCCCCTCCGACACCCACACCTACTGCCCGTTCAAGGGCACCGCGTCCTACTGGTCGCTGCCGGACGCGCCGGACCTGGTGTGGTCCTATCCCGAACCGAAGCCCGCCGTCGCCGAGATCAAGGACCACCTCTGTTTCTACGAGGTCGACGTGTCCTGACCGATGAGTCCGCCGCCGTACGGCAGTCTCCTCAGGCATGGACAAGAAGACCCTCTCGCGCGACGGCACTCCGATCGCGTACGCACGCACCGGGCAGGGCCCGGCGGTCATCCTCGTCAGCGGCGCGATGTCCACGGGCGGCACGGTCGCGCCGCTGGCGGTGCCGCTGTCCGAGCGGTTCGACGTCCTCGTGCACGACCGCCGGGGCCGCGGTCAGAGCGGCGACACCGCTCCCTACGCCGTGGCCCGTGAGGTCGAGGACCTCGCCGCGCTGATCGAGGCGGCGGGCGGCGAGGCGAGCCTGTGCGGGATCTCCTCGGGCGGTGCGCTGGTCCTGGAGGCCGCGGCGAGCGGACTGCCGGTGCGCCGCATCGCCGTGTACGAGACGCCGTTCGCCGACTTCCTGGAGGGCGGCGCCGAGGGGAACGCCGCGTACACCCGAAACCTCGAAGCGGCGCTCTCGGAGGGCCGGAACGGGGACGCGGTGGAGCTGTTCCTGCGGCTCACCGGCATGGGCGAGGAGATGATCCAGGGCGCCCGTCAGTCCCCCATGTGGCCCGGCATGGAGGCGGTCGCGCCGACGCTCGCCTACGACAACGCGGTCATGGCCGGCGGTCTGGTCCCCCGGGACCGGCTGGCCTCCATCACCGTCCCGGTCCTGGCGGTCGCGGGCGGCGCGAGCCCCGCGTGGATGCGCGAGGCCACCGCGGCGGTCGCGGAGGCGGCCCCGCAGGGCTCGTACCGCGAGCTGGAGGGCCAGACCCACATGGTCGACCCGACCGCGCTGGCCCCGGTCCTGGCGGAGTTCTTCGCGGACTGACGCCCCTGGGGCCCGGCTGTCGACGGCGGCCACGCGTGCGCGTGCCTACGACGTCACGGCCGGCGGGCCGGGTGTCAGGCCACGCCCATCGTCGTCACGGCCGGCGGGCCGGGTGTCAGGCCACGCCCGCCGTCGCCCGGACCGTGGACGCGATCGTCGCCGAGCCCACCACGCGCGTGCCGTCGTACAGGACGATCGCCTGGCCGGGGGCCACCCCGCGGACGGGCTCGGCGAAGGACACCCGCAGCTCCCCGCCGACCAGCTCCGCGGTGACCTCGGTCTCGCCGCCGTGGGCGCGGAGCTGCGCGGTGTAGGTGCCGGGGCCGGTGGGGGCCGCGCCGCACCAGCGGGGCTTGATCGCGCTCAGGGCGGTCACGTCCAGGGCGGCGGCCGGGCCCACGGTCACCGTGTTGTTCACCGGCGAGATGTCGAGGACGTAGCGCGGCTTGCCGTCGGCTGCCGGGGTGCCGATGCGCAGCCCCTTGCGCTGGCCGATCGTGAAGCCGTACGCGCCCTCGTGGGTGCCGACCTTGGCGCCCGACTCGTCGACGATGTCGCCCTCCGCCCTGCCGAGGCGGGAGGCGAGGAAGCCCTGGGTGTCACCGTCGGCGATGAAGCAGATGTCGTGCGAGTCGGGCTTCTTGGCGACCGCGAGGCCGCGGCGCTCGGCCTCGGCGCGGATCTCGTCCTTGGTGGTGACGGTGTCGCCGAGCGGGAACAGGGCGTGCGCCAACTGCTTGTCGTCCAGGACGCCGAGGACGTACGACTGGTCCTTGGCCATGTCGGAGGCGCGGTGCAGCTCCCGCGAGCCGTCCTCACCCACCAGGACCTTCGCGTAGTGCCCCGTGCACACCGCGTCGAAGCCGAGCGCCAGCGCCTTGTCGAGCAGCGCGGCGAACTTGATCTTCTCGTTGCAGCGCAGGCAGGGGTTGGGGGTGCGGCCGGCCTCGTACTCGGCGACGAAGTCCTCGACGACGTCCTCGCGGAAGCGGTCGGCGAGGTCCCAGACGTAGAACGGAATGCCGATGACGTCGGCGGCGCGGCGGGCGTCGCGGGAGTCCTCGATGGTGCAACAGCCACGCGCGCCGGTGCGGAACGATTGCGGGTTCGCGGAGAGCGCGAGGTGGACGCCGGTCACGTCGTGGCCGGCTTCGGCGGCACGGGCGGCGGCGACGGCGGAGTCCACTCCTCCGGACATGGCGGCGAGGACGCGAAGGGGGCGCTGCGTGGTGTCAGTCATAACCCTTCCAGGGTACGGGGCGCGGGAACCGGAGCCGTCGGGTATCCGTTGACGACCACATGGGGGCGACTGAGGGTTCCAGGGACGGCGACCGGCGCATCGGCCGGCGGGCGCTGATCGTCGGCGGGACGGCGGCCGCCGTGGGCTCGGCGGTGCTGGCCCGGGACGAGCTGGCGCGGCTGTGGTGGCGGGCGCCGGGCGTGGAGAAACCGCGGGTCGAGGGCGCGGTCGACTTCGGCGGCGCGCAGTGGGTGGCGGCCTCCGACGCAAACTGGCGGCGCGCGGACCGGCCCGACGACTACGGCATAGACATGGTGGTCATCCATGTCACACAGGGCAGTTTCGCCAGTGCGGTGAAGGTGTTCCAGGACCCTGGGCACGGGGCGGCCGCGCACTACGTCGTCCGCAAGGACGGGCACATCACGCAGATGATCCGCGAACTGGACGTGGCGTACCACGCGGGCAACCGCGCCTACAACGAACGCAGTGTGGGCATCGAGCACGAGGGTTTCGTGGACCGGCCCGAGGACTTCACGGACGCGATGTACGCGGCCTCGGCCCGGCTCACGGCCCGGATATGCGCGCGGTACGCCATCCCCGTGGACCGCGAGCACGTCATCGGCCATGTGGAGGTGCCGGGGACGGACCACACCGACCCGGGCGAACACTGGGACTGGGACCGGTACATGAGGCTGGTGGGGCAGGCCCGGAGCGCTTCCGCGTAGGCGTGCGCTCCAGGGCGGGACGCGGCGGCTCCGGTGGGGGCCGCTGGAGGAGGGCCACGGACACCAGGGCCGGGGGTACTCCCTGGCCCCGCAGTGGGTTCGCCGGCGTGCAGCGCGACGACCCCGGCGACCGGGCCCAGTCCGAGGAACAGGTGGTGGACGGCGACACCCGAGCGCCACGGGGTGACCTCAGGTGGGTCGGGGCCGCGAGCAGGGCGAGGACCTGGGACACGAGGTGCACGCCCGGAGTGTCCTGCGTCGGGCGCCTTACGTCAGCCCCGCCGCGCGGGCGCGTTCCACCGCCGGGCCGATGGCCTTGGCGACCGCCTCGACGTCGGCCTCGGTGGAGGTGTGGCCGAGGGAGAAGCGCAGGGTGCCGCGGGCCAGGTCGGGGTCGGTGCCGGTGGCCAGCAGGACGTGGCTGGGCTGGGCGACGCCCGCCGTGCAGGCGGAGCCGGTGGAGCACTCGATGCCCTGGGCGTCCAGGAGGAGGAGCAGGGAGTCGCCCTCGCAGCCGGGGAAGGTGAAGTGGGCGTTGGCCGGGAGGCGGCCGCCGGGCTCCGGGTCGCCGCCGAGGATCGCGTCCGGGACGGCCGTACGGACCGCTTCGACCAGGGCGTCGCGCAGGGCGCCGATCTCGGTGGCGAACCACGCGCGCTGTTCGGCGGCGAGGCGGCCGGCCACCGCGAAGGAGGCGATGGCGGGGACGTCGAGGGTGCCGGAGCGGACGTGGCGCTCCTGGCCGCCGCCGTGCAGGACGGGCACGGGGGTCCACTCGCGGCCGAGGACGAGCGCCCCGATGCCGTACGGGCCGCCGATCTTGTGGCCCGACACGGTCATCGCGGCGAGGCCGGAGGCGGCGAAGTCGACGGGCACCTGACCGAAGGCCTGCACCGCGTCGGCGTGCAGCGGGACGCCGAACTCTGCGGCGGCGTCGGCGAGTTCGCGGACCGGCAGGACGGTGCCGATCTCGTTGTTGGCCCACATGACCGTGGCCAGGGCGACGTCGGCGGGGTTGCGGGCGATGGCCTCGCGCAGCGCGTCGGGGTGGACCCGGCCGTGCTTGTCGACGGGGAGGTACTCGACGGTGGCGCCCTCGTGCTCGCCGAGCCAGTGGACGGCGTCGAGGACGGCGTGGTGCTCGACGGGGCTGGCGAGGACCCGGGTCCGCGCGGGGTCCGCGTCGCGCCGGGACCAGTACAGGCCCTTCACGGCGAGGTTGTCGGCCTCCGTGCCGCCGGAGGTGAAGACGATCTCGCTGGGCCGGGCGCCGAGTGCCTCCGCGAGGGTCTCGCGGGATTCCTCGACCGTGCGGCGGGCCCCGCGACCGGAGGCGTGCAGGGAGGAGGCGTTGCCGGTGACGCCGAGGTGCGCGGTGAGTGCCTCGACCGCCTCGGGGAGCATCGGGGTGGTCGCGGCGTGGTCGAGGTATGCCATGGTGACGCCGATTCTACGGGTCGCGGGTGTGCGCCCTCAGGCCAGGACCGGCCGGTGCCGTGGCGTCAGAAGCTCCAGGACGGCGTGCTGTCGAACTGCATGAAGGCCACCAGGACCAGGAGGTCGGCCACGCCGAGGCCGAGGCCCAGGTAGGCGCGGCCGCGGCGGGCGGTGCCGCGCCACAGGGCGACCGAGGCCAGGACGATGGCGATCGGGCCGAGGAAGACGTTGAGGACGAGAAGGCCGAGGAGGCCGAGGACGAAGGACGCCACGGCCATGCCGTCGGCGTCGCGGGCGCCCGTCTGGCGGCTGGCCTGCGCGGTGAGCTGCATGGTGATCAGTGCTCCTGGGGACGACGGGGCGGGGGTCAGTGGGACAGGGATCAGTGGGACGGGGTGCGGCGGCGGGCGTGGCGCTCGCGGAGCGCGAAGATGCCCAGCCAGGCGGCGATCACGACGGCGGCGACGGCGGTGAAGGTGAGCGGCGCGTGGGCGACGGTGCCCAGGACGACGCCGAGCAGCATGAGTGCGGCGACGAGGAACAGCATGGGACGGATCCCCCTCCGGTTCGGCGGTCGTAACATTTGGGTGAACAGTTGTGGTTACAGTTGTTCACTGACTCCAGAGTCTAGCGCGTCGTACGGCTTTCCAATTACGGAGAACAGTTGTTAACTGGATGACATGAGTCACACCCTCGGCATCCGGCAGGCACAGAAGCAGAAGACCCGACAGGCGCTCCTGGACGCGGCGTTGGCCCTGCTGGAGGAGCAGAGCCTGAGCAGCCTGGGCCTGCGCGAGGTCACGCGCGCGGTCGGCGTCGCGCCGACCGCCTTCTACCGGCACTTCCGCTCCACCGCGGACCTCGGGGTGGCCCTGGTCGAGGAGGCCCTGGGCAGCCTGCACCCGATGATCCGGACGACGGTGTCCGCGGCCGACGACCACGATCAACGCATCAGGCGCGCCATCGAGTTGATCGCCGGTCATGTGGACGCGTACCCCGCTCACGTCCGTTTCATCGCCCGGGAACGACATGGCGGGGTTCAGCCGGTCCGGGAGGCCATCCGGGAGCAACTGGCCCGGTTCGGGCAGGAGGTGAAGGACGAGCTGGCCAAGGACCCGGTGTCCGAGGGCTGGAGCGACGAGGACCTGCTGATGCTGGCCAACCTCTACGTGGACCAGATGCTGATCACGGCCTCGCTGTTCCTGGAGGCCTTGGAGGCGCCGCCGGAGGAGCGGGACCGGGTCTGCCAGGTGGCCGAGCGCCAGATGCGGCTGATCGGCATCGGCCGCGCACACTGGCTGGATTAGGACCCTCGCGGCGAGGGCGGCACACAGGGGCGGCACCCCCGTTCACCGGGAGTGCCGCCCCTGTCGTACGGCGTCCCGCGCCGGGTCAGCTCTTCGTGGCCGCCGCGCTCGGCGCTCCGCTGGGCGCGCCGCTCGGGGCCGCACCGCCACCGGGACCGCCGCAGCCGCCCATGCCGCCGCCGGGGCCGCCCTGACCGCCCTGGCCGCCGCCGGGACCACCGCTCGGCATGCCGGAGGGGTTGCCGCTGGGCGCGCCCGACGGCCGCGCGGTCCCGTCGGCGGTGGGGGCGCCGGAGGGGGCGCCGCCGGGCATGCCGGACGCGTTGCCCGTGGGGGCCTGACAGTTCTGCTGCCCCGAGGTGCCGCTGTTCGAGGTCGACGACGAGTCGCCCGAGCCGCAGGCCGCCAGGGCGAGGGGCGAGAGCGCCAGCAGGGCCACGGCGGGGAGGAGACGCACACGCTTCATGAGAGACAGCTCCAGGGAGGATGAGGAAGTCCTGAGGCCGGGAACTCTCGCAACAGCCCCTGAGGCTTCGTTGAGTTGGGCCTGTCGCCCACCTGTGCGAGGAGCAAAGCGCGGCTAAAGCCGCCCCTCTGAGCTGCGGTTCTGCTCGGATCGCCCGCCTACTGGCTGGTACAGGTCCGTGACAGAGGCGGCGGCGCGGGCCACCTCCGCGCGCACCTCGGGCGGCGAGAGGACCTCCACCCGGTCGGAGAACTGCAGGAGTTGGCGGGCCTCGCCGACCACGCCGAGGCGGAGCCGGGCCGTCACCCACGTGTTCTCGCCGTCCTCCTCGGGGAGTTCGGCCAGGTACGGGGCCATCAGCCGGGTGAACAGGTCGAGTCGGTCGCGGCGGACCCGGACGGTCACGTCGATGCCGCCGGGCCGCTCCTCGACCCCGCGCCGCAACACGTCCCAGACGTCGGCGAGTTCGACGCCGGGCCGACGCCTGACCGGGTCGTCCAGCACGGCCGCCGACCGCACCCGGTCGGCACGGAACAGCCGCGGGCGTGCCCGCCGGTCGGCGACCAGGTACCAGACCCCCGCCTTGGCGACGAGACCGTAGGGGTCGACGGTGTACGTCCGTGTCTCGCGCTCCCCGCTGTGCCGGTAGCGCAGCCTCAGCCTGCGGTCGGCGAAGACGGCGTCCTGAAGGGCCGCCAGGTCCACGGACCGCTGCGGTCCGCCCTTCCAGCGGGTGGCGTCGACCAGGATGCGGCGGGCGGTCGCCTCGGCGGCCGGGCGGTGCGGGGCGGGCAGCGCGGCCATGACCTTGCGCAGCGCCGAGCCGAGGGCGGAGTCCAGGCCGAGGGCCGCGTGGGCGCCCTGGGCGGCGAGGATGAACAGGGCGCGGGACTCGTCGGCGGTCAGTCCGGTGACGTCGGTGCGGAAACCGGCGAGGAGTTCGATGCCGCCGTGCCGCCCGCGCTCGGTGTAGACCGGGACACCTGCGGCGGAGAGCGCCTCGACGTCCCGGTAGATGGTGCGGACGGAGACCTCCAGCCGCTCGGCGAGCTCGGGGGCGGGAGTGCGGCCTCGGGTCTGGAGGAGCAGGAGGATCGACAGGAGGCGGTCGGACTTCACGGCTCAAGGATCCATGACGGGTAAGCCGTCGGACCCGAGGTCGCAGGGCAGCCGCGCGCGGCCCGTGGCGGGTCGCGCAGTGCCCCGCGCCCCCGGGCGGGTCACGGCAGTCTGACCCGGGCGAGTTGACGTGACTGTGCCACCAACCGGTCCGCGCTGTCCCAGACCTCGGCGTCCTCCTCCAGGAAGCCGCCGGCGAGGTTGCGGGTGGTGATGGAGACCCGGAGGGGGCCCGGGGCGGGACGGCAGCGCACGTGGACGGTGAGCTCGACCGTCGGGACCCAGCCCTTGAGGCCGATCTCGAAGGCCGTGGGCGGCAGCGCGTCCACCGCGAGCAGCAGGGAGAGGGGGTCGGCGTCCCGGCCGTCGGCGAGGCCGAACCAGGACCGCATCTCACCCCGGCCGGACGGGGCACCGAGCGCCCAGCCGAGCGTCGAGGGGTCCAGCTTGAGCATCAGCCGGTCGGTGATGGCGGAGCTGCCGTCGACCGGGGCCGGCCCGTCCTCGGGGCCGAAGCACTGGTCCATGGGCGGGATCGCGGGCGGCTTCGCCGTCGTACGGACGTCGTCGGGGAGGGCGTCGAGGTCGCCGTAGGAGGCGAGGACCCGGATGCGTTCCACCTCGCGGCCCTCGTCGTCGTACTGGAGGAGCGAGGCCTGGCCGGTGGAGAGGGTGCGGCCGGTGCGGACGACGTCCGTGCGGATCACCGCCGGTCCGGGCTGGGACGCGGTGAGGTAGTGCGCGGAGATGGTGAACGGGTCGGCGTGCGGCAGTGCGTCCGCGAGGGCGCGGCCCAGGACGGCCAGGAGGTAGCCGCCGTTGACGGCGCTGATGATGGTCCAGCCCGCGGAGAGGTCGATGTCGTAGACGCCGGGCGCCCGGCGGGTGACCGCGGTGTCCCGGTCGAACTCGCTGTCACCGATCGTGGCGCGTGTGGCGGAGGCTGCTTCTGGCATGCCTGAACGGTACAACAACCAACTACTAAGCGGTAGCTTTGTGACCGTTCCGCCTCGCCTCGGCCGGGTGAGACCCGGGCAATTTCTCGGTAAGTGTCCGTACTCGTCCGTAAACCCCGGCCGCCGCCTCCCCCTCTACAGGGACATGAGCCTCACCGGGACCGCGTTCCTCTCCACGCTGATCGTGCTGTCCGTCGTCGCCGTCGTGCTGCCGCTGGCCCTGTGGTCGCGGCTGCGGGGCCCCCGGATCGCCCGCGCCGTCGCCCGCGTGCTGATGGTGCTGTTCGCCCAGGGCACGGCCGTGGCCCTCGTGTTCGTGCTGGTCAACAACCAGAACAACCTGTACGACAACTGGGCCGACCTGCTCGGCACCGGCGACCACGTCCAGCAGGCCGCCGACCTGGGTGCGGACGGCACCGGCGGGATCTCGCTGAAACGGCTGCCCAGGGTGAAACAGCACTTCTCCGACGTCTCCGGGCCCGGCATGGAGGGCGTGCGGGTCACCCAGCTCAAGGGCCGGGTCTCCGGTGTGAACGCCGAGGTCTACGTCTGGCTGCCGCCGCAGTACCGCGAACCCGCCTACCGCCACCACAAGTTCCCCGTGGTGGAGCTGCTGTCCGGCTATCCGGGCTCGGCCAGGGCCTGGTTCGGGTCGCTGCACGCGGTGAACCAGCTCCGGCCGCTGATGCGGGACGGCAGGGTCGCGCCCTTCATCCTGGTCGCCCCGCGCATGAACCTGCTGGCCGGGGTCGACACCGGGTGCGCCAACATCACGGGCACGGTCAACGCCGACACCTGGCTCAGCGTCGACGTCCCGAAGATGGTCACCGACAACCTCCGCGCCCTGTCCGGTCCGGCGGGCTGGGCGGTGGCCGGGTACTCGGCCGGCGGGCACTGCGCGACGAAGCTCGCCGTCGCCCACCCCGACCGCTACCGGGCCGCGGTCAGCATGTCCGGCTACAACGACCCGATCGGCGAACGCAACTCCCTCGCGGCCGAGACCCCCGCCCTGCGCCGCGCCAACAACCCCTACGTGCTGCTGCGCGACGCCCGCACCCCGCCCGCGGTCGCGCTCTACGAGTCCGGTCAGCCGGGCGACGGCTACGAGGCGGCCACCGGCCTCGAACAGCTCGCGAAGGCGCCGACGACCGTGCACGTGGTCTACGTCCCGAAGAGCGCGGGCGGCCACAACATGGCGCTGTGGAAGCCGCAGGTGGTCCCGGCGTTCCGCTGGCTGACCGAGGAGATGGGGCTGCTGCACGGCCGGGCGGGCGCTACTCCTCCCGCACGGTCGACCGGCGGTTCCACGCCCGCGGAGCTCGCCAGTGGAACCGCATCGCGAGCAGGCGCAGCACGAAGGCGGTGAGCGCCGCGAGCCCGCTGGTGAACGGGGAGAGGGCGTCGTAGCGGATGCACAGCACGACCATGGTGGCGCCGACGATCGCCGGGACCGCGTACAGGTCGCGGTCCCAGCGCAGCAGGGAGGGCACCTCGTTGGCGAGCACGTCCCTGAGCACACCGCCGCCGACGGCGGTGGCGAGGCCGAGGGTCGCCGACTGGGTGAGGCCGAGCCCGTACTCGTACGCCTTCGTCGTCCCGGCGACGCAGAACAGGCCGAGCCCGGCCGCGTCGAAGACGTTCACGCCGACCTGGATGCGCTCCACGTGCGGGTGCAGGAAGAAGACCAGGAGGGCGGCGAGCAGCGGGGTGATGAAGTAGCCCAGGTCCGTGAAGGCGGCGGGCGGGACGGCGCCGATGATCAGGTCCCGGAACAGCCCTCCGCCCAGCGCGGTGACCTCGGCGAGCACGGCGATGCCGAAGACGTCGAAGTTCTTGCGGACGGCCAGCAGCGCGCCGGAGATGGCGAACACGAAGATGCCGACGAGGTCGAGCGTGTGCTGGACGGAGGGGCTGAACAGTTGCTGGAGCACACCGCATTCTTGCGCAGTGGCTGTTACAGCACGGGCTTGCCCTTCGTGAAGAGCCAGGTGCGGAACAGGTCGTCGAGCTGCTGTCCGCTCACCTTCTCGGCGAGCCGGACGAAGTCGGCGGTGTCGGCGTTGCCGTAGCGGTGCAGCGCGGTCCAGGCCGGAAGGAGCTTGAAGAACGCCTTGTCGCCGATCCGTTCGCGCAGCACCTGGAGGGTCATCGCGCCCCGCTGGTACACCGCGGACGCGAACATCGTGTCGCGCTGCGGATCGCCGACGACGGTCTGCCAGAACGCGCTGTCGGCGGGCCGGGAGTCGTAGCCCGCGAGGAAGGAATCGTGGGCGCTGCGGGTGCCCTTGTGCTCGGCCCACAGCCACTGGGCGTAGGTGGCGAAGCCCTCGTTGAGCCAGATGTCCTTCCAGTGCGCGACCGAGACGCTGTCCCCGAACCACTGGTGGGCCAGCTCGTGCACGATCGTCGTCTCGCTGCGCACCGCCGAGTAGACCGGCTTGGTCTGCACCTCCAGCGAGAACCCGGCCTGCGGCATGTCGTCGACGATCGCGCCGGTCTCCTCGAACGGGTACGGCCCGAAGACCTGCGACCAGTAGTCGGTGGCCTCGGCGGTGACGCCGTACACGTCGACGCTGTTGCTGTTCTCCAGCACCGGGTCGATGGCGGTGTAGACGGGGATGCCGCCGGGGGTCCTGCCGGTGCGGACGTCGAACTTCCCGATGGTGGCGGTCGCGAGGTAGGTCGCCATCGGCTTCTTCTCGCGCCAGTGGGTGTAGGTGGAGCCGCCCTTGTCGTACGTCGACACGAGCCGGCCGTTGGAGACCGCGGTCAGGCCCTTCGGCGTCCTGATGCGGATGTCGTAGGCGGCCTTGTCCGAGGGGTGGTCGCTGGACGGGAACCAGGTGGAGGCGGCGTTGGGCTCGCAGGCGACGAAGACACCGTCGGGGGTCTTCATCCAGCCGTAGTCGGAGCCGAAGACGATGGGGCCGCTCAGGGGTTGCGGGACCCCGCCGTAGGTGACGGCGACGGTGAAGTCCCTGTTCCTGCGCAGGGACTGACGCGGGGTGATGCGGATCTCGTCGCCGTCGCGCGTGAACCGGGCGCGGGTGCCGTTCACCTCGACCCGGGTGACCGTGAGCTGCTGGAGGTCCAGGTCGAAGGAGGAGAGGTTCCGGGTCGCGCGGGCGGTGATCGTCGTACGGCCGTCCAGCCGGTCGGTGGCCGGGTCGTACGCCACGTCGAGGGCGTAGTGGCGGGCGTCGAAGCCGCCGTTGCCGAGGTTCGGGAAGTAGGGGTCGCCGATGCCGGGGGCGCCGGGTTCCGGGGCCGGGGCGGCGGCGATGACACAGAAAGAGGCCACCGCCGTGGCGATGGCCCCTAAACGTGCCGAACGGGAGAGTCTCATGCGTCGTCCCTTTCGCGCGTCTGCCGATAAGTCGGACAGGGACGACTCTGCGCTCTCCCGTTCGGGCATGTGCATGACTTTGCCAACTCGTCATGCGTTACTTGTCGGTTGACTCCTGACCGTCGTCATCCGCTTCGGTGGTGGACTCGCCGGTCTTCAACGGTGCCGTGGGAGCCGTCCTGGCGCCCGGGCCCGTCTTCGCGGTCGCGGCCTCGACGTCCGCCGCGGCCTCCGCCTCCGGCTTCTCCGCCGTGTCCGCCGCTTCCCCGGCGGCCTTGGCGTCGGCCTCCTTGCCGCCGGTCACCTGACCGGACCCGGCCACCGCCGCCACCGCCGCCGACGTCTCCGCCGACTCGGCCAGGACCTCGTCGGCGACCAGGTCGGCCGCCTCCTTGGCGACCGACAGGAGCACGGTGTCCTGCGGGGCCTGGTCCGCGAAGTTCTCCGGGTGGTGGCAGGCCACACGCTGACCGGGGCGCAGCTCGACGAGCTGCGGCTCGGTCGTCCTGCAGATCTCCGTGGCCTTCCAGCAGCGCGTGTGGAAACGGCAGCCGGAGGGCGGGGAGATCGGGGACGGGACGTCGCCGCGCAGCAGGATGCGCTCGGACTTGGCGCCCCGGCGCTTGGGGTCCGGCACCGGGACCGCCGACATCAGGGCCTTGGTGTACGGGTGCATCGGCGCCTCGTACAGCGAGGTGCAGTCGGCGAGCTCGACGATCTTGCCGAGGTACATCACCGCGATGCGGTCCGAGACGTGCCGGACGACGGACAGGTCGTGCGCGATGATCACGTACGTGAGGCCGAGCTCCTCCTGGAGGTCGTCCATCAGGTTCACGACCTGCGCCTGGATCGACACGTCGAGGGCCGAGACCGGCTCGTCCGCCACCACCAGCTTCGGCTTCAGGGCCAGGGCGCGCGCGATGCCGATGCGCTGGCGCTGACCGCCGGAGAACTCGTGCGGGTAGCGGTTGTAGTGCTCGGGGCTCAGGCCCACCAGCTCCAGGAGGCGCTGGACCTCCCGCTTCACCCCGCCCTCGGGCTCCACGCCCTGGAGCCGGAAGGGCGCCGAGACGATGCCGCCGATGGTGTGCCGGGGGTTCAGGGAGCCGTACGGGTCCTGGAAGATCATCTGGATGTCCCGCCGCAGCGGACGCATCCCGGCCGTGTTCAGCCGCGTGATGTCCCGGCCCTCGAAGTGGATCGAGCCGCCGGTCGGTTCCTGGAGACGGGTGATGACCCGGCCCATGGTCGACTTGCCGCAGCCCGACTCGCCGACCACGCCGAGGGTCTCGCCCTTGCGCACCTCGAAGTCGATGCCGTCGACCGCCTTGACCGCGCCGACCTGGCGCTGGAGGACGCCCTTGCGGATCGGGAAGTGCTTCTGGAGGCCCTCGACCTTGAGCAGCACCTCGCGCTCGCCGGGGGCGGTCGTCACGTCCGCGTCCGATTTCTTCGTCTCACTCACAGCTTCGGCGCAATCTCTTCGGTCCAGATCCGCGTGCGGTCCTCCGGCGAGAGGTGGCACGCGGAGAAGTGCCCGCCGCCGACCTGCTGGAGCTCCGGGCGCACGGTACGGGTGACATCGCCCTTGGGGATGTCCGCGTACGGGCAGCGGGGGTGGAAGGCGCAGCCCGAGGGGACGTTGATGAGGCTCGGCGGCTGACCCTTGACGGGGATGAGCCGCTCGGAGGTCTCCCGGTCGATGCGCGGCATCGAACCGAGCAGGCCCCAGGTGTACGGGTGCTGCGGCCGCTCGAAGACGTCGTCGACGCTGCCGCGCTCCACGCACCGGCCGCCGTACATCACGAGGACGTCGTCGGCGATCTCGGCGACCACACCCAGGTCGTGGGTGATGAGGACGACCGCGGAGCCGAACTCCTTCTGCAGGTCCCGGATCAGGTCGAGGATCTGCGCCTGGACGGTGACGTCGAGGGCGGTCGTCGGCTCGTCCGCGATCAGCAGCTCGGGGTTGTTGACGAGCGCCATGGCGATCATCGCGCGCTGGCGCATACCGCCGGAGAACTCGTGCGGGTAGCTGTCGATGCGCTTGCCGGGCTCGGGGATGCCGACCCGGTCGAGCATCTCGACGGCCCGCTTGCGGGCGACCTTCTTGCTGACGTCGTGGTGGACCCGGTACGCCTCCACGATCTGACTGCCGATCGTGTAGTACGGGTGCATCGCGGACAGCGGGTCCTGGAAGATCATCGCCATCTCGCGGCCGCGCAGCCGGCGCACCTCGTCCGGGTCGGCGGAGACCAGCTCCTTGCCGCCCAGCCAGATCTCGCCGGACATCTGCACGTTCTTGCCGCGCGCGCCGAGCCGGTGCAGGCCCATGATCGCCAGCGAGGTGACCGACTTGCCGGAGCCGGACTCGCCCACGATGCAGAGGGTCTTGCCCTTCTCCACCTGGAAGCTGAGGCCGTCGACGGACTTGACCAGGCCGTCGTCGGTCGGGAAGTGCACCTTGAGGTCGCGGACCGCGAGGAAGGCGTCGGGAGCGTTGCCGGGCGCGGGCTCGCCGAGGGCGGCGCCGGTCTTGGAGAGTTCGGTCACGAGAGCCTCACCCGCGGGTCGGCGGCGGCGTACAACAGGTCCACCAGGAGATTTGCGACTACGACGAAGATGGCGGCCAGCAGGGTGACGCCGAGGATCGGGGGCAGGTCGTTGTCGGTGATGCCCTGGACCGCGTACTGGCCGATGCCGGGCAGCGAGAACACGGTCTCGGTGATCACGGCACCGCCGAGCAGCAGACCCAGGTCCATGCCGAACACGGTGATGATCGGCGTCAGCGCTGCCCTGAGGCCGTGCCGGCCGACCACGTTGCGCTCGCGCAGGCCCTTGGCGCGGGCCGTGCGGATGAAGTCCTCGTTCATCGTCTCCAGCATGCCCGAGCGGGTGAGCCGGGCGTAGATGGCGGAGTACAGCAGAGCGAGCGAGCACCAGGCCGGGAAGAGCGTGTTGGCCCACTGGGCCGGATTCTCGGTGAACGGCACATAGGTCCGCCCGAAGATCGGCCACTGGTAGGTGAAGAGCAGCAGCGCCAGGTTGCCCGTGAAGAACATGGGCAGGGAGACACCGGCGAGTGCGACACCCATGAAGCTGCGGTCGAAGAAGCTGCCGGGCTTGAGCGCGGAGATCACACCGATCACGACACCGGAGACCAGCCACAGCACGGCGGCACCGAGGGCCAGCGACGCGGTCACCGGGATGCGCGAGGTGAGCTGCGGCCAGACCGCCTCGTGGGTCTTGAAGGAGTAGCCGAAGCACGGCGCGTCGCAGTGCGCGGTCGTGGGACCCAGGTTGTAGGTGGCCCCGGACACGACACCCTTGATGAAGTGCCAGTACTGCAGGTACAGCGGGTCGTCCAGACCCAGGTTCTGCTTGACCGCGAGGATGTCGGCCTTCGTCGGGCTCTTGCCCAGGTACTGCTGCGCGAGCTGGTCGGCGGTCTGGCCGGCCATCCGTGGCAGCAGGAAGAAGATCGCGAAGGTGACCGCGGTGACGACCAACAGCAGGATCACTGCCGCGAACGTCCGACGGAGGATGTACGAGATCACGGGGACCGGCGCTGGTGCCCGTGGGCCGCGAAGCCCACGGGCACCAATGCCTTCACCTGCCTTCCGGGGCTACTTCTTGGTCGTGCCGATGTTGAGGTAGTCGTACTGACCGCTGAAGGCAGCCGTGGACACCAGGTTGGTGAAGCCGGCCGGGCGGTACAGCAGGACCTTGAAGTAGGTCAGCGGGACCAGCGCCGCCAGGTCCATCGCACGCTTGTCGATCTGGGCGTACAGGGCGTTGCGCGCCGTGTCGTCCTCGGTGGCGATGGCCTTCTCCAGCATCTCGTTGATCTGCTTGTCGTTCAGGTACGAGAGGTTGGTGTTGCCGGAGGCACCGATCGCGTCACCGTGCAGGATCTGCTGCAGGAAGCCGTAGCCGGAGGGCCAGTCGGCACCCCACTGCATCATGTGCAGACCGATGTTCTGCTTCTTGTCGAAGGTCGGCACACCGGCGTAGTCGGTGAAGTACTTGCCCGACGGGTACTGCTTCAGGCTGGCGTTGATGCCGACCTTCTTCAGCGAGGCGATGATCGCGGTGGCCGCGTCGATCTCCTGCGGACGGTCGCTGCGGGCCGAGAGGTTGGTGTTGATGCTCGACTTGCCGCAGGCCTTGAGCTGCTCCTTGGCCTTGGCGACGTCACCCTTGTTGCCGGTGGTCGCGTAGACGTCCTCCTTGGCGTAGCCGGTGATGTCCGGCGGCAGGACGGTCGTGGCGATGTCACCGCGGATCGGGCCGCCCTCGGCGGTCTGCACGGAGACCTTGTCGATGGCGTACTCGACGGCCTTGCGGCACTCGACCTTGTTGAAGGGGGCGACCTGGGTGTTGATCGCCATGTAGACCAGACGGCCACCGTAGGTGTTGTCCGTGTTGGCCTTCAGGTTGGCGTCGTTGACGACCTTCGCCTGGGTGGCGGCCTGGACACCGGTGCCACCGAGGTCGATCGCGTCGCCGGCCTGGACGTCCTGGTCGATCGTCTCGGCGTTGACCTTCAGCTTGACGACGATCTTGTCCGGGTACTGCTTGCGCAGCGGGTCCGTCTTGGCGTCCCAGTTCTCGTTGCGCACGAGGACGGCCTGCTGGCCCTCCTTGTAGCTCTGGAACTTGTACGAGCCCGAGGAGACGATGCTCTTGACGTAGTCGACGCCGGTGTCCTTGGACTGCGGCACCGGAGCCGTCTGCGGCGTGGCGACCAGGTAGTCGAACTCCTGGAAGGCGCGGTTGAGCTTGAAGACGATCGTGTTGTCGTCCGGCGTCTCGATGGACTTCAGGCCCTCGGCGCTCTTGTCCTTGTACGGGCCCTTGTACTTGTCGCCGTCCTGGAGGAACTGCTGGAAGTAGTTCGGGCCGAGGGAGAGCACGTCACGCGCGAAGTTCGAGCGCTCGACGGCGTACTTGACGTCCTTCGAGGTGATCGGCGTGCCGTCCTGGTACTTCAGACCGGAACGGATCTTGTACGTCCAGGTCTTGCCGCCGTCGCTCGGCTGGCCGGCGCTCTCGGCGAGGTCCGGGACCAGCTTGTTGCCCTCCTCGCCCGCACCGGGCGCGAAGGTCATCAGCGGGCGGGCGTACAGCCGGCTGAGGTTGTACATGTAGGCGTAGTACGTGTTGCCCGGGTCGAAGGAGTCCGGGACGTCGGAGTACTCGTACGTGACCGTCCCACCCTTCTGGGTGGAGGCGTTGACGACACCCTTGGTCGCTGCGTTGGCCCCAGCCGACTTGTTTTCGTCTCCACCGTTGTCATCGGCCTTGCTGCAAGCCGAGAGCAACAGGCTCGCACTGCCGATGGCCGCCACTGCGGCCAGCGCTGACCTTCGCATGATGGTCTGCTTCCCCTTCAATTGTCGGAAATCTTGTGGACTCTCACCGCGGTCGCGGGTCAGCGGCTGCGCGGGTCGAGAGCGTCGCGGAGACCGTCGCCGAGCAGGTTGAACGCCAGGACGGTCACGAAGATGGCCAGACCAGGCACGATCATGAACTGGGGGTCGACCTGGTAGTAGTCGACCGCCTGGTTGATCATGCCGCCCCAGGACGCCTGCGGAGGCTGGATGCCGACGCCGAGGAAACTGAGGGACGCCTCGAAGAGGATGTTGGTCGGGATGAGCAGCGTCGAGTAGACGATGATCGGGCCGACGAGGTTCGGCAGCAGCTCACGGAAGAGGATGTAGGGCCCCTTGGCCCCCATCCCCCGGGATGCGTCGACGAACTCCCGCTCGCGCAGGGCCAGTGTCTGCCCGCGCACGATACGGCCCAGGTAGGGCCAGTTGAAGAAGCCGATGATGAAGATCAGCACGCTGATGTGCAGCGGCAGGCCCTCAAGGCCGAAGGCGCCGCCCTGCAGGGTGGCCGAGATGGCGATGGCGAACAGCAGCAGCGGGAACGCCAGGAAGGTGTCCATCAGCCGGCTGATGATCGTGTCGACCCGGCCGCCGTAGTACCCGGCGACCACGCCGAGGACCGCGCCGATCGTGTTCGACAGGATCGTGGCACCGAAGGCCACGACCAGGGAGACCCAGGAGCCCTCGAGGATGCGGGTGGCGATGTCGCGGCCGAACTTCGGCTCCACGCCGAGCGGGTGGTCCCAGCTCATGCCACCCCAGGCGCCCTTGGGCAGCGAGGTGTTGGGGTCGATCAGATCCTGGTGCAGGGCGTTCGGGTCCAGCCCGAACAGGGCCTGGATGGGACGGGACAGCACCGCGACCAGGATCAGCAGGATGACGATCACACCACCGGCGACCGCCACCTTGTCCCTCTTGAAACGGGACCAGGCGATCTGCCCCAGGGAACGGCCCTCGATCTGCCCCTTGCCGGCTCCGGCCAGGACAGCCTCCGGCTGCGCCTCGGCCTGCGCCCCGGTGGTCTCGATCGGTGCGGTCACAGTGACCCGACCCCTCTCGCCGGTGGTGACCGGCCTACACCTGCCGTGGATTACGGCTTTGTCGACTTGCTTCAGCTCGCAGAAACGTCTGATCCTGCGTCTGCCTGGGGAGTCTTCAGCTTCGCTGTGATCACCCGCCAGGTCTGACGAAGAAAGTATGCGCAACCGTGATGCAGTAAGAGGGATTCCGTTATCCGAACAACGGGTAACGCCCCTCGGACGTATGTCAGTTGGGACAGAACGGCACAATAAGCGACGTTCGGGACGAACCTCCGCCATCTACGCGCGAAGAAATGTGGCCGTTATGTAAACGAGCCGAACAGGTTGCCGTCGCTCTCAGTAACCACCGCGGACCGGCGGGTAGCCGTACCCCGAGGCCGGTGCCTGGGCGGGCGATCCGTGGGCCTCGCGGTCGTAGAACGGACGGGCACCGGCGCGCATCCACAGCGCCACCGGGTCGTACTCGTCGGACATCGCCACGGTCGACACCGGCAGCCCCTCCGGGACCGCGCCGATGGACTGCTGCATCATCGCGCGCACCGAGTCCACGGCCGAGGGGCTGGTGTCGTACACGTCCAGACCGATGGCGAGGTACGGCGCCCCGAGGGCGGGCTGCACCCAGGCGCGGCGCAACGAGCGGACCGCCGGGGTGCGGTGGGCGTTCTGCACGAGCAGGGCGTAGAACTGGGGGACCTCGATGCCGGGTTCGGACAGCCGGAGCGGGCCCGCGGGCTGGCGCTCCAGACCGGTCGCGATGCGGCGCAGGTCGAGCCAGGGGATGCCGACCCCGCCGCCCGGGGCGTGCGGGTTGAGCCAGAGGCCGTAGTGGTCGGGGTACAGGGTGCGGGCCACGTCGATGCCGTCGACCACTTCGTACGACCGGTTCCAGCCACTGGCGCTCAGCTCCTGCGCCGAGGTCACACAGGGGGCGTAGCCG
Source organism: Streptomyces sp. NPDC107471 (assembly GCF_055582845.1). NCBI lineage: Bacteria > Bacillati > Actinomycetota > Actinomycetes > Kitasatosporales > Streptomycetaceae > Streptomyces > Streptomyces sp. NPDC107471. The sequence goes on from NZ_JBVJPC010000018.1 coordinate 48,878, forward strand.
TAGCCGTCGACCTCCATGTTCGCGTACTGGGCGTCCGGGGAGCCGGCCTGGCCGTGCCACAGGAGCATCCAGATCTGGCCGTTGTTCGGGGTCGCGAGGGCGCGCAGCAGTGCCTCGTATGCGTCGTAGCGCCCGGGGGTCACCTGGCGCAGCATGTGCTCGACCGTGCCGGTCGCGGTGCCCGTGCCGCTGGCGCTCACCTGGACCGCCCCTTCCCTGTTCGTTGCCCCGGATATGGACACAGCTTAAGCGCCCAGGAACGCGGGTCCTGGTGTCGGATCGCGGCTGCGGGTCGTGGGGGTTGCTCACGCCCACGCGGCGGAGCCGCACATCGACACAGCCCCGCGCCCCGCACTACGTCCCCTGCGTGTAAAAGGGCCGCACCTGTCCGCGCATCCAGTGGCCCACCGGGTCGTCCGCCACGTCCAGCAGGACCAGGTTGACCGGCCACCGCACCGGAGCCCGCCCGAGGGCCCGGCCGAGGGCGTCCATCGGCAGGGTGCGCAGGTCGCCCTCCCACTGGGAGAGTTCCACGCCCACGAACATGACCGGGTCGGCGGTCTCGATGGCGGCCAGGCAGCGGCGGGCCGTCCGGACCACTCCCGTGGCCGCGAACTCGGCGGACGCGGCCGCCAGGAAGTCGACCGGGTCGTCCTGCCAGTCCGGCTCGTAGAGCTTGACCCGGCCGCCGGTGTTGGGCCCGTCCAGCGGGGTGCGGCCCACCCGGCAGAGGTCGGCGACGGCGGCGGGCGGCAGGGGCACGCCGACCACGCCGTCGGGGTTCACCGCGATGCCCACGTGCGGGGGCAGACCGCGGGCGAACTCGACCGCCGGGGCGATGGTGTACGACAGATGGCTGCCGACGACCTGGCGGAACTGCTCCTCGGAGCTGAACACCGGGACGAAGGCCTGGCCCTCGATCTCCAGGGTGGGCAGGTCGAGCGGGCCGCTGTGCGGGCCGCCGCCGTTGGGCAGGGGGATCCAGACGAAGCTGCGACCCAGCACCTCGATGATCCGGCCGCCCGCCGAGGGCATGCCGAGGGAGGCCGAGAGCACCTCCTCCAGCTCGTTGCCGGGCCATCCGCCGTGCGGATGGGGGTGCGGGTGCGCCTGCCCTGGGAAGTCCGCGGGAAGATCCGCCGGGAAGTCCATCTGTCTGACCGCCTGCTGTGAACCGCTGTTGATGTGGCTGAAAGGCTAGCGGGTGCGGCGCGCGGGCGGTTCGGCCCGGGAGACCCGCGGGTCTCAGCCGGTGAACCCGATCCGCCGCAGCACGTCCGCCGCGTCCCGGTCGATCAGCACCGCCGAGCCGCAGCCCGGGGGCAGGTCGCCGCGCTCCACGGAGCGGATCAGCCGGGCGGCGGCCCCCCGGTGCCGCCGGAAGGCGTACCGCGAGACCCCCCGGCCGCGCTCGCGCTGGCCCTCCAGCGCGGTGTCCGCCGTGACGTCGAGCAGCAGCAGGTGCAGGGTGCCGCCGCGGCGCCGGGCCTCGCGGGCCAGCCAGCGCCGCACCCAGGCCTGCGTCCCGCAGTCGTGCACGACGACCCCCTCGCCGGAGCGCAGGGCGCGGCGCAGTCCGGCGTAGTGCGCGAGCCGGACCAGGGGGCGGTAGACGGCGTACGGCAGTGCGCGGGCCAGCCGGCCGTCCCAACGGTCGCGGGTGTCCTGGGAGTCGATCCTGGCCCCCCTGACCGCGCGCCTCATCAGGGTGGACTTGCCGCTGCCGGGCAGGCCGGTGATGACGACGAGGTCCCCCGGGCCGAAGAGCAGGGCGTGCGGACTGTGGCCCGCGCGTTCGCGCAGGTCACGGACGACCGGACGGGTGCCGCGGGCCTCGACGGCCGGGGCGGCGGGCTGCTCGGGCAGCGCGAGCCCCGAGGTCGTCGCGTACGCCCTGGTCCTGTTCACCGTCATCGTCCTCCTCCGGGGTCGGGGTTCCCCTCCCCTCCGAGCGTAAAGAGAAGGTAATGGACGATCTCTCGCGTTTCTGTACGCGTACCGCCACAGGCCGGTTACAAAGGGGAGCCGTGGAACCGGCCCTGCCGTCGGCGTCCGATGCGTGCAATGATGTCCGCGCCAACTGCATACCGGCCGCTTGAATCCGCGCGGGAGAGTCCCGGGTACATGTACCCGGGCGCCGAAGGAGCAAGTCCCTCCCTTGAATCTCTCAGGCCCCGTTACCGCGCGGGCGAGGCACATCTGAAAAGCGGGCCGCCCACTCGAAGGCGGCCCCACCCAAGGTGCAAGCCATGTCGTTCATGGCGAACCTCTCAGGTTCCGATGACAGATGGGGAGGAATCACCTCGCCCGTCACACCCATGTCCTGGGATCCTTGGAGACGACCGTCCGATGAGCAGTTCTGAACTCCGTCTCACCGCGCTCGATGCCCTGCATCGCTCCCTCGGTGCCACGATGACCGACTTCGCCGGCTGGGACATGCCCCTGCGGTACGGCTCCGAGCGCGACGAGCACACCGCGGTGCGCACGAGTGCCGGGCTCTTCGACCTCTCCCACATGGGCGAGATCACCGTGACCGGACCGCAGGCCGCCGCGCTGCTGAACTTCGCCCTGGTCGGCAACATCGCCTCGGTCGGTGTCGGCCGGGCCCGCTACACCATGATCTGCCAGGCCGACGGCGGCATCCTGGACGACCTGATCGTGTACCGGCTCGGCGAGAGCGAGTACATGGTGGTCGCCAACGCCTCCAACGCCCAGGTCGTGCTGGACGCGCTGACCGAGCGCGCGGCCGGCTTCGACGCCGAGGTGCGCGACGACCGGGACGCCTACGCCCTGATCGCCGTCCAGGGACCGGAGTCCCCCGGGATCCTCGCGTCCCTCACCGACGCCGACCTCGACGGCCTGAAGTACTACGCCGGTCTGCCGGGCACGGTCGCCGGGGTGCCGGCGCTGATCGCGCGCACCGGGTACACCGGCGAGGACGGCTTCGAGCTGTTCGTGAAGCCGGAGCACGCGGTCGAGCTGTGGCAGGCCTTGACCAAGGCGGGCGAGGGCGTCGGGCTGGTCCCCTGCGGACTGTCCTGCCGGGACACGCTGCGCCTGGAGGCGGGCATGCCGCTGTACGGGCACGAGCTCTCGCGGGAGCTGACCCCCTTCGACGCCGGGCTCGGGCGCGTGGTGAAGTTCGAGAAGGAGGGCGACTTCGTGGGCCGTGAGGCGCTGCGCGAGGCCGCGGAGAAGGCGGACCACGAGCCGCCGCGCGTCCTCGTCGGGCTGATCGCCGAGGGGCGTCGCGTCCCGCGGGCCGGGTACGCGGTCGTCGCGGACGGCCAGGTGATCGGCGAGGTCACCTCCGGCGCCCCCTCGCCCACGCTGGGCAGGCCGATCGCGATGGCGTACGTCGACGCCGCGCACGCGACGCCCGGCACGGCCGGTGTCGGTGTGGACATCCGGGGCAGCCACGAGCCGTACGAGGTCGTGGCTCTGCCGTTCTACAAGCGCCAGAAGTAGCCGCACAGGTGATGCTGAGCACGGAGTCGTCGCTCACGCACGCCTTCCGCAGTCCCCCATTCACCAGCACTTCCCCGCGTACAGGAGAATTCAGGCCATGAGCAACCCCCAGCAGCTTCGCTACAGCAAGGAGCACGAGTGGCTGTCGGGCGCCGAGGACGGCGTCTCGACGGTCGGCATCACGGAGCACGCGGCCAACGCGCTCGGCGATGTCGTCTTCGTCCAGCTCCCCGAGGTCGGTGACACCGTGACCGCGGGCGAGACCTGCGGCGAGCTGGAGTCGACCAAGTCGGTCTCCGACCTGTACTCCCCCGTCTCCGGTGAGGTCACCGAGGTCAACGAGGACGTCGTCAGCGACCCGGCACTGGTGAACTCCGCCCCCTTCGAGGGCGGCTGGCTGTTCAAGGTACGCGTCACGGAGGAGCCGGCCGACCTGCTCTCCGCCGACGAGTACACCGCCTTTTCCGCCGGCTGAGGAGTCCGCACCTGATGTCCGCACTGAACACGCCCCTGCACGAGCTCGACCCGGAGATCGCCGCCGCGGTCGACGCCGAGCTGGACCGGCAGCAGTCCACGCTCGAGATGATCGCCTCGGAGAACTTCGCTCCGCTCGCGGTCATGGAGGCGCAGGGCTCGGTCCTCACCAACAAGTACGCCGAGGGCTACCCGGGCCGCCGCTACTACGGCGGCTGTGAGCACGTCGACGTGGCCGAGCAGATCGCGATCGACCGGCTCAAGGACCTGTTCGGCGCCGAGTACGCCAACGTGCAGCCCCACTCCGGTGCCTCCGCGAACCAGGCCGCCCTGTTCGCGCTGGCCCAGCCCGGCGACACCATCCTCGGCCTGGACCTGGCGCACGGGGGTCACCTGACCCACGGGATGCGGCTGAACTTCTCCGGCAAGCAGTTCGACGTCGTCGCCTACCACGTGGACCCGGCGACCGGTCTGGTCGACATGGCCGAGCTGGAGAAGCTCGCCAAGGAGCACCGGCCGAAGGTGATCATCGCGGGCTGGTCCGCCTACCCGCGGCAGCTCGACTTCGCGGAGTTCCGCCGGATCGCCGACGAGGTCGAGGCGTACCTGTGGGTCGACATGGCCCACTTCGCCGGCCTGGTGGCGGCGGGGCTGCACCCCAACCCCGTCGAGCACGCGGACGTGGTCACCTCCACCACCCACAAGACGCTGGGCGGCCCGCGCGGCGGGATCATCCTCGCCAGGCAGGAGTTCGCGAAGAAGCTGAACTCCTCCGTCTTCCCGGGCTTCCAGGGCGGTCCCCTGGAGCACGTGATCGCGGCGAAGGCGGTGTCCTTCAAGGTCGCCGCCTCGGAGGAGTTCAAGGAGCGCCAGCGGCGTACGGTGGACGGTGCGCGCATCCTCGCCGAGCGCCTGACGGCCGAAGACGCCCGGGAGGCCGGGGTCAACGTGCTCTCCGGCGGCACCGACGTGCACCTCATCCTCGTCGACCTGCGCGAGTCCGAGCTGGACGGCAAGCAGGCCGAGGACCGCCTCCACGAGGTCGGCATCACGGTCAACCGCAACGCCGTCCCGAACGACCCGCGCCCGCCGATGGTCACGTCGGGGCTGCGGATCGGTACGCCCGCCCTGGCCACCCGCGGCTTCACGGCCGAGGACTTCGCCGAGGTCGCGGACGTGATCGCCGAGACGCTGAAGCCGTCATACGACGTCGAGACCCTCAAGGCCCGGGTCGCGGCGCTGGCGGACAAGCACCCGCTGTACCCCGGCCTGAGCAAGTAGTTCCACGGTGGGGGCACCCGACGACGTGTGCCCCCACCCTTTTTGAAGGAGTTCCCGTGGCCATCTCGGTCTTCGACCTGTTCTCGATCGGCATCGGCCCGTCGAGCTCCCACACGGTCGGCCCGATGCGCGCGGCCCGCATGTTCGCCCGCCGCCTGCGCAACGAGGACCTGCTGCCGGCCGTCGCCTCGGTCCGCTGCGAGCTGTACGGCTCCCTCGGCGCGACCGGCCACGGTCACGGCACCCCGAAGGCGGTGCTGCTGGGCCTGGAGGGGGCGTCTCCCCGTACGGTCGACGTGGCGGGGGCGGACGACCGGGTGGCGGAGATCCGGTCCGCGGGGCTGCTGAAGCTGCTCGGCGAGCACGAGATCGCCTTCTCCTTCGACGACGACCTCGTCCTGCACCGGCGCAAGGCGCTCCCGTACCACGCCAACGGCATGACGGTGTGGGCGTACGACGCCTCGGGCGCGGAACTGCTGTCCAAGACGTACTACTCGGTCGGCGGCGGCTTCGTCGTGGACGAGGACGCGGTCGGCGAGGACCGCATCAAGCTCGACGACACGGTGCTGAAGTACCCCTTCCGCACGGGTGACGAGCTGCTGCGGCTGACCGAGGAGACCGGCCTGTCGATCTCCTCCCTGATGCTGGAGAACGAGCGCGCCTGGCGCACCGAGGACGAGATCCGGGCCGGTCTTCTGGAGATCTGGCGCGTGATGCAGGCCTGTGTGTCCCGGGGCATGTCCCAGGAGGGCATCCTGCCCGGCGGTCTGCGGGTGCGTCGGCGGGCCGCCATGACGGCCCGTCAACTGCGGGCGGAGGGCGATGCGTTGGCCCACTCCATGGAGTGGATCACGCTGTACGCGATGGCCGTCAACGAGGAGAACGCGGCCGGCGGCCGGGTGGTGACGGCCCCGACGAACGGCGCGGCGGGCATCATCCCCGCGGTCCTGCACTACTACATGAACTTCGTTCCCGGCGCGGACGAGGACGGCGTGGTCCGCTTCCTGCTCGCCGCCGGCGCCATCGGCATGCTCTTCAAGGAGAACGCGTCCATCTCCGGCGCCGAGGTCGGCTGCCAGGGCGAGGTCGGCTCGGCCTGCTCGATGGCCGCGGGCGCCCTCGCCGAGGTCCTCGGCGGCTCCCCCGAACAGGTCGAGAACGCCGCCGAGATCGGCATGGAGCACAACCTCGGCCTCACCTGCGACCCGGTCGGCGGTCTGGTCCAGATCCCCTGCATCGAGCGCAACGGCATGGCCGCGGTGAAGGCGGTCACGGCGGCGAAGATGGCGCTGCGGGGGGACGGTTCGCACAAGGTGTCCCTCGACAAGGTCATCAAGACCATGAAGGACACCGGAGCGGACATGAGCGTGAAGTACAAGGAGACGGCCCGGGGCGGCCTCGCGGTGAACATCATCGAGTGCTGAACGTCGCGGGGCCAGGAGCGCAGCTTTCGTCTCACTCCAGGCATCCGGGACCTGTGCGGCGCGTCCACCGCATAAGTCCGATCGGGGTTCCTCCGGCAGGCAGGTGGGGCATCATCAACTCCCGTTCCTCCACTCTCACTTCAGGGAGCCCCCACATGCTCCGCGGCATCGATGTCAGCGCCTACCAGTCCTCCTCCTTCAGCACCGAAGGTCTCTCCTTCGTCTTCATCAAGGCGACGGAGGGCCGCTCCTACACCAACCCGAAGCTCTCGGCGCAGACCAAGCACGCCCGTGACGCCGGGCTGGTCGTCGGCTTCTACCACTTCCTGTGGCCCGGCAACCTCACCGCCCAGGCCGAGTACTTCGTCAAGCACGCCCCCGAGAAGGGCGGCGACATCCTGGCGGTCGACTGGGAGACCACGGGCGACGGCACCCACGCGAGCAACGCCGAGAAGGACTCCTTCATCCGCAAGGTGCGGCAGCTCCGCCCGAACAACCGGGTCGTCCTCTACACGAACAGGCACTACTGGCTGAACGTCGACACCACGTCGTACGCCGGTGACGGGCTCTGGATCGCCGACTACGTCACGGCCGGCAAGCCGCGCATCAAGGCGAAGTGGCGCTTCCACCAGTACACCGACGACCCGGTGGACAAGAACGTCGCCGACTTCGCGAGCAAGGCGGCCCTGCGGGAGTGGGCGACCGACGCCTGACCCGCGCCCACCCTGCTCGTACGCTTGTCCCATGGGCGGGAAGATCACTGCGGTCAGCAGCAACGGGACGTACTCCTTCACCAAGCCGAACCGCGAGAGCATCACGCTGCTCGCCGGGTTCGGTGTGGAGGGGGACGTCCATGGCGGGGCGACGGTGAAGCACCGTTTCCGGATGCGGAAGGACCCCTCGCAGCCGAACCTCCGGCAGGTGCACCTGATGCACGCCGAACTGTTCGAGGAACTCCGTGCGGCCGGCTTCGAGGTCGGCGCCGGGCAGCTCGGGGAGAACGTGACGACGCGCGGGGTCGACCTGCTGGGGCTGTCGGTGGGCACCAGGCTGCACCTGGGCGGCGAGGCCGTCGTCGAGGTGACCGGGCTGCGCAACCCCTGCGCGCAGATCGACGGCTTCCGCAAGGGCCTGCTGAAGGAGGTCGTCGGGCGGGGTCCGGACGGGAGCGCCCGGTTCCGGTCCGGGATCATGGCCGTCGTCGCGGCGGGAGGCGTGGTGCGTCCCGGGGACCCGGTCGGCATCGAGCCGCCGCAGGGCCCGCACCGGCCGCTCGACATCGTGTGACCGCCGCGGGCCTGGGGCCCGGAGCCCTGTCGCCGCTCAGCCGTCGAACGGGTCCTCCAGCTCCGCCCGCAGGATCTCCGCCGCACCCTCCGCGTCGCCGTCCGCCACCGCCCGGACCAGGGCCGCGTGGGCCGCGTCCGCGGTGTTGGGGTCGTCCTCGCGCAGGCCGGTCAGGGCCAGCAGCTCGACCAGGCCCTCGCGCAGCACCGGGGTGAACTCCCGGAACAGGTCGGCGAGCACGGGGTTGTGCGCGGCCGCGACCACCGCCGCGTGGAAGGAGATGTCCGCGTCGACGAAGGCCGTGTCGGAGGACGTGGCGGCGGCCCGCCGGCCCTCCAGCGCGCGCTCCAGGGCCGTCACGTCCTCGCAGGTGCGGCGGCGCGCGGCGAGGCGGGCCGCGTGGACCTCCACCGCCATGCGGACCTCGTAGACGTCCGTGACCGCGGCCCGGCGCAGCCGCGTGGGCCAGTCCTCCACCGCCTCCGTCGCGGTGACGAAGACCCCCGCGCCCTGGCGCGCCCGCACCAGCCCCGCCCCGGCCAGCGCCCGCAGCGCCTCACGGACCGTGGAGCGGCCGACGCCGAGGTCCCTCGCGAGCGTGGTCTCGCCGGGCAGTTTCGTGCCGACGGGCCAGTGCCCCGCGGCGATCTGCTCGCGCAGCCGCTCGGCGGCCTGTTCGACCAGGGGGCTCGGGCGGACGGGGCCCAGCGGCATCTGTGCTTCACCAACTCGTGCGACGGACGGGGACGGTAGAGAAGATTCTGACTTGTCTGAGGACCTGAGGAGTGGCTAGCCTACCGGCATGACGCTCAGCGGTCTCCTTCTTCTCGGCTGCCGCGGCGGGGCCTGACGCGACCGGCACCCCGCCGCGGGACGCCGTGCTGCCGGTCCTCCGCCGGACCGAGCCGAAGGAACAGCGTGACCACCGTCTGGAACCCACAGCGGCCGAGCCCCATGCCCTTCCACCGCTACCGCCCCTTCCAGGACCGCGTGACCGTACCGGTCACCGACCGGGACTGGCCCCACGCCCGCATCGAGCACGCCCCCCTCTGGGTCCCCGTCGACCTGCGCGACGGCAACCAGGCCCTCGCCGAGCCGATGGACCCCGCCCGCAAGAGCCGCTTCTTCGACCTGCTGGTGCGCACCGGCTTCAAGGAGATCGAGGTCGGCTACCCCTCCGCGAGCCGTGCCGACTTCGACTTCGTACGGCACCTGGTGACCGGGGGCGCCGTCCCCGACGACGTCACTCCGGTCGTCTTCACCCCGGCCCGCACCGACCTGATCGACCGGACCTTCGAGGCGATCGCCGGCCTGCCGCGGGCCGTCGTCCACCTGTACATCGCGACCTCACCGGTGTGGCGGGACGTCGTCCTCGGCCGGGACCGCGAGCAGGTGCGGCGGACCGTGCGGGAGGCGGCCGCGCACATGGCACGGCGGGCCGACGCCCTCCCCGACACCGCCGTCCGCTTCCAGTTCTCCCCCGAGACCTTCAACCTCACCGAACCGGACTTCGTCCTGGAGCTGTGCGACGGGCTCACCGAACTGTGGGACGCGAGCCCGGACCGTCCGGTCACCCACAACCTGCCCGCGACCGTCGAGATCGCCACCCCGAACGTCTACGCCGACCAGATCGAGTACGCCCACCGCCACCTGGCCCGCCGGGACTGCGTGATCCTCTCCGTCCACCCGCACAACGACCGCGGCACCGGCGTCGCCTGCGCCGAACTCGCCGTGCTGGCCGGCGCCCAGCGCGTGGAGGGCTGCCTGTTCGGCAACGGCGAACGCACCGGCAACGTCGACCTGGTGACCCTCGCCCTGAACCTGTACGCCCAGGGGGTCGACCCCATGGTCGACCTCGGTGACATCGACGCCGTCCGCGAGACGGTCGAGCACTGCAACCGGCTGCCGGTGCACCCCGCCACCCGTACGCGGGCGACCTCGTCCACACCGCGTTCTCCGGCACCCACCAGGACGCCATCAGCAAGGGCCTCGCCCACCGGGACGCGCACCCGGACGAGCCCTGGCAGGTCCCCTACCTGCCGATCGACCCGGCCGACATCGGGCGGTCGTACGAGGCGGTCATCCGCGTCAACTCCCAGTCGGGCAAGGGCGGGGCGGCGTACCTGCTGCGCACCCACCACGGCATCGACCTGCCGCCCCGCATGCGCCCCGACTTCGCCCGGGCCGTCCAGGAGGCCACCGACACGAGCGGCCGGGAGATGAGCCCGAAGGAGCTGTACGAACTGTTCCGGGCCCGCTACCTCACGGAGGGCGAGGTCCGGCTGCACGAGGGGACGGCGTACGAGGAGGCGCCCGGCGTCCACCGCTTCGTCGGCACGCTGGAGTGCGACGAGCGCGTCGGCGACCACGAGGGCACGGGCGGCAGCGCGCTCTCGGCCTTCGTGGACGTGCTCGCCGGCGCCGGGTACGCCGTCGAGGTCGTCGACTTCACCGAGGACGGCACGGCGGCCTACGCCGAGTGCCGCGTCGACGGCCGTACGACGGCCTGGGGCGCCGGCGTGGGGCCGGCCGCCGCCGTCCGGGCCGTGCTGTCCGCGACGAACCGGGCGATGCGGTGAGGGAGGTCCTGCGCGCCGAGGACGTGTGGGTCGTCCGGGACGGGAAGCCGATCCTCCAGGAGGTCTCCCTGACCGTCCGGACGGGCGAGCACTGGGCCCTCCTGGGCGCCAACGGGGCGGGCAAGTCCACGCTGCTGGGCCTGCTGGGCGCTCTGGTGCACCCCACCCGGGGCACCGTCGAGGTGCTGGGCCGCCGGCTCGGCCGGGTCGACCTGCGGGAGCTGCGCGCCCACGTCGGCCACGTCGACCCGCGCCATCCGCTCACCGCGCCGCTGCGGGTCCGGGACGTCGTCCTGACCGGGCTGACCAACTCCGTCGCCCCGCTCCCCCGTTGGCGGCCGACGCCGGAGCAGCGGGACCGGGCCGACCGGCTGATCGGCACCCTCGGCCTCGCGGATCTCGCCGACGCCCGCTGGCCCACCCTTTCGCAGGGGCAGCGCGGCCGGACGCTCATCGCCCGGGCCCTGATGCCCGAGCCGCGGCTCCTGCTGCTCGACGAACCGGCGACCGGCCTCGACCTGCCGGGGCGCGAACAGCTCATCGACGCCCTGGACACCCTGCGCCGCGGGCATCCGGCACTGGCGACGGTCCTGGTCACCCACCATCTGGAGGAGCTGCCGCCGGGCACCGGCCACGCGGTGCTGCTGCGCGAGGGCCGCGTCCTCGCGCAGGGCCCGGCGCCGGACGTCCTCACCGGCGACCAGGTCGGCAAGTGCTTCGACCTGCCGCTGGTGCTGGACCGCCAGGAGGGCCGCTGGACGGTGCGGCTCCGGGGCCGGGGCCGGGCATGACGAAGGGGGCGCCCGTCGGGCGCCCCCCTCACCGTCGGCACTACTTGTTCAGGAAGGCCCAGAACTCGTCGAACGACAGGAGCTTGTCGCCGTTCAGGTCGCGGCTCTTGATGATCGCCTCGGCGACCGACTCGGTCACGTTCCAGTCGCCGCCCTGGGCCAGGGCGGACTTGAACTCGGCGGCGGTGATGTGGCCGTCACCGTCCGCATCGATCCGCTCGAACTGCTTGCGTGCTTCCTCGATGTCGATGTGCGCCACCGGTCCGCCCCTTTTCTTGCCTCTGTCGTGTCCTGCCGGCTTACTGCCGCAGGTCAGATTAGCGGCCCGGCCCGGCCTGCCTCACGGCGACCACCCGGGGAAACCCCGGTGCCGTCCGCGATCACGTCTGCGAGGGTGGGCCCTCCAGCCGGTGCGGACCTCGGGAGCGGTGTGATGGAGACCTTGCGGGACATTCTCGACGCGGCGGCCGGCGGGGTGTTCCCGCCCGCGGACGGCGGCACGACGGTCGTACCGCAGGCCTGCCACCGGGACGCGGGCGTGCTGTCCTTCACGGCGCACTCGGTCGTCTTCACCGACGAGGACCCCGAGTGGGTCCACGCCACCCTGCGCGGCCTGGACTGCGACGCGCTGGCCGCGACCATGAACCCGCGGTTCCTCGCCGCCTTCCTGGACCGGACCGGGCGCAGGTCCGAGACCATCGACGCGATGCTCGTCGCCGACCCGCTCCCGGGCGGACCGCCGCTCGCGCTGCGGGAGATCGAGGACGCGCACCACCCCCGGATCACCTACGCCCGCAGGCGGCGCGACTCTGTCCGCGCCTGGACGACGGAGGGCGGCGTGCTGGTGACGGGACGCGGGGTCGGCGGACGCCTGGAGGTCTCGGTCGAGGTGGACGAGGACGCCCGGCACCGCGGTCTGGGGCGGGCGCTGGTGACCGCGGCCAGGCATCTCGTCGCGGAGCCGCTGTGGGCCCAGGTGTCCCCGGGGAACGCCCGCAGCATGCGGGCGTTCCAGGCGGCCGGTTACCGTCCGGTGGGCGCGGAGGCGGTGCTGCTCGCCACCGGCCCGCGGGGCGTTGCCGGTTCAGCGGAAGATGCCGGTGTGCCCGAGTGAGTACCGCCCCGGCTGGGGGTACACCGCGAGCCCGTGCGGTCCGCTGCCGACCTTGACGCGGGCGAGCTGGGCGCCGGTGCGGGTGTCGATGGCGTAGACCTCGGAGTTGTAGCGGCCGGACAGCCACAGGACCTTGCCGTCGGCGGAGACGCCGCCCATGTCGGGGCTGCCGCCCTGGGGGAGCCGCCACTTCCTGGTGAGCCGGTTCTTCGTGAAGTCGAAGACGGAGACGGTCCCCTCGCCCCGGTTGGACACGTACATCTCGCGGGAGTCGCGGCTGACGTAGAGGCCGTGGGTGCCCTTGCCGGTGGGCAGCAGGGTCGGCTTGCCGAAGGTGTCGCCGTCCAGGACCCACATGCCGTCGGCCATCATGTCCGCGACGTAGAAGCGCTTCCCGTCCGGCGAGACCTTGACGTCCTGCGGCATGGCCCCGCGGAAGGGGAGCTTCTGCTGGCCGATCACCTTCATCCGCTCGGTGTCGACCTTGAGCAGTTCGCCGCTGAACTCGCAGGACACGATGAAGTAGCGGCCGTCCAGGGAGAAGTCGGCGTGGTTGACGCCGTAGCAGCTCACCGGGACCGTCTTCCTGCGCTCCATGGTGTGCGGGTCGCGGAAGACGAGCTCGCGGTCGAGGGAGGCCATCACGACGGCGTACCTGCCGTTGGGGGTGAAGTAGAGGTTGTACGGGTCGTGCACGTCGACGGGCTTGCCGGCCTTCCCGGTGCTCGGGTCGATCGGGGTGAGGGTGTGTCCGCGGTTGTTGTTGACCCAGAGGGTCTTCATGTCCCAGGAGGGCACGACGTGCTGGGGCTGCCGCCCGACCCGGATCGTGTCGACGATCTCGTACGTCCGCGGGTCGATCACGGACACCGTGTCGGACTCGGTGTTGGGGACGTAGACGCGCGACGGGAAGTCCTTGACCACCGGTGAGAGCCTGCCGGGCCGGTCGGCCGCGTAGACGTCCTTCGGGTCGAGGACGGGCGGCATCCCGGGCAGCCCGTCGGCCGTCGCGGGTCGCACCGGCTTCGCCGGTCTCACGGGGGCCGGGGCGGCCGCCCTCGTGCCCGGGACCTCGTGCTGGGTTCCGGTGCCGCAGGCGGCGAGGGCGACGAACGCGGCACCCGCGATCAGGGTGCTCTTCACGAGGTGGCGCTTCAGGGAAGTGGGGGGCATTAGCTGAACAGCTCCGTGGTGGTCACCGCGGCCAGGCCGCGCCGGTCGAGTTCTTCCAGTACGACGGGGAGGGCGGCGACCGTGTCGTCGTACCCGAAGTGCAGGCTCACCACGGACCCTTCGCGGATCTCGGCGAGGACCTTGCGGGCGACGGCGGTGGCGCCGGGCGAGGTGAAGTCGAGGGAGTCGACGTCGTAGGAGAGGACGTGGGGGTAGCCGGCCTCCTGGGCCAGGCGGGTGACGAGGGGTGAGGCGGTGGGGGTGCGGGAGGGGCGGAACCAGGTCCCGGCGGACCCGGTCAGGCGCCGGATCCGTTCGGCGCAGCCGACGATCTCCGCCTTTGCCTCGGCCTCGGACATCGCGTTGATGTCGAGGTGGCGCAGGGTGTGGTTGCCGAGGTCGTGGCCGCCGTCGAGGACGCGCCGGGCGAGGTCGGGGTGCTCGTCGAGCCAGGTCCCGACGGCGAGCACCGTGACGTGGGCGCCGTGCCGTTCGGCCTCGGTGAGCAGGGTGCGGGCGGGGGCGGGGTCGCCGCCGCCGTGGAAGGTGAGCGCGACCTTCGGGCGGTCGCGGGGGCCGTGGGTGAGCTGGGCGGGCAGGTCGGGGAGGGCGGGCAGGGCCGGGGCGCTGCCGGAGGAGTGGACGGGATGGGCGACGGCACTCCTGGTCGCACATCCCGCGGCCAACGCCAGTCCAGCGGTGGCGAGGAGCACTGTCCGGCGATCGGTAGCGGTCACCCGCCCCATTTAAGGGGGTGTGTCCGAGATTGACGCTGATCGACCCACCGGCTACCTGTCGGCCACCCGCATCTCGAACCACGTGGTCTTGCCGCGCGGCAGCAGGTCGACGCCCCACCGGTCCGACAGCTTGTCCACGAGGAACAGCCCGCGCCCGCTGATGTCCGTCTCCTGCACCGGCATCAGACAGGGCAGTCCGCGCGAGGGGTCACGCACCTCTATGCGGATCCATCCCCGCCGACGCCGCATCCGCAGGCCGAACACCCGTGCCCCGGTGTGCCGGACCGCGTTGCCGACCAGTTCGGACACGAGTAACACGGCGTCCTCGGTCATCTTCGGGGTGAGCCCCCAGTGGCGCAGGACGATCACCTGGGTCAGGCGCCGCGCGGCCGCGGCGGACTCCGGCCGGGACGGCAGCGGGACTTCGGCCTCCGTGGGATTTCCGAACAGTTCGAGCACCTTCTGTGCGTGCTCGTCCTCGACCGCCGGAGACCAGCGCGCCGTCGTCGCCCGGCTGTCTCCCCGCGGCTGTTCGAAACCCTCCAGCCCCGCCATGCCCCCATCATGGCCGCCCGACGTGGCCCCGGGGGCCGTCTCCGCGGAATACGCCCCCCGGAACACGTCGTTCCGATGGAGTCGATCGGCATATGCCGTGGGCACTTCGGTGCCCGCTACGACCCTTCTGACCTGCGGCGGAGGCTCACTGGGAGGCAATCGACGGACTCCCTCGACAAGACAGACTTAAGGTTGCGTTAAGGCTCCCATAAACCGCCCCATCGAGGGACCCGGATCAGACATCGCGTCAATTGCAAGGGGTTCAGAGGAATTTCGCCTTGCCGGGGCCCTCCTCGACGAAGCTCTTCATGCCCCGCTCACGGTCCTCCGTGGCGAACAGACCTGCGAACCAGTTCCGTTCCACCGCGAGGCCCGTCTCGATGTCGGTCTCCAGGCCGGTGTCGATCGACTCCTTCGCGGCACGCAGCGCGATCGCCGGCCCCTGCGCGAGCTTCGCGGCCCAGGCGTGCGCCTCGGTGTACACCTCGTCGGCGGGCACGACCCGGTCCACGAGACCGAGCGTCAGCGCCTCGTCGGCCCTGACCATACGGCCCGTGAAGATGAGGTCCTTCGCCTTGGACGGACCGACCAGCCGGGCGAGGCGCTGGGTGCCGCCGGCGCCGGGGATCAGACCGAGCAGGATCTCCGGCTGGCCCAGCTTGGCGTTCTCCCCGGCGATGCGGAAGTCCGCGCACAGGGCGAGCTCGCAGCCGCCGCCCAGGGCGTAACCGGTGACGGCCGCGACGACCGGCTTGGGGATGCGGGCCACCGCCGTGAAGGAGTCCTGGAGGGCGCGGGCGCGCAGGACCATCGCGGTGTGGTCCATGGCCTGCATCTCCTTGATGTCCGCGCCGGCCGCGAACACCTTCTCCCCGCCGTACACGACCACCGCGCGCACGTCCTCGCGCCGGGCCGCCTCCTCGGCGAGCTCCTTGAGCCGGTCCTGGGTGGCCACGTCCAGGGCGTTCATGGGCGGGCGGTCGAGTCGGATGGTGCCGACGCCTTCGGCGACTTCGAGATTCACGGTCATGCCAGCAGGTTAACGGCCACTAACGACAACGGCCCCGGTGCCGTATCTCACAACACCGGGGCCGCTCGTCGGGCGCAGGGACCACGCCCTGCCGGAGCTACGCCGTCCACTTCTCCCAGGACATGTTCCAGCCGTTGAGGCCGTTCTCCGGTGCGACCGTGGCGTCGTCGGAGTTCTTGACCACGACCACGTCGCCGATCATCGAGTGGTTGAAGAACCAGGCGGCCGGCACCTCGCTGTCGTAACCGCCCTTGACGTCCCGCAGGCCCACGCAGCCGTGGCTGGCGTTGTAGTTGCCGAAGGCGTCGCCGCCCCAGTAGTTGCCGTGGATGAAGGTGCCGGAGTCGGTGAGGCGGGCGGCGTGCGGGACGTCCTTGATGTCGTACTCGCCGCCGTAGCCGACGGTCTCGCCGTTCATCCGGGTCACCGCGAGCTTCTCGCTGATCACCATCTGGCCGTTCCAGGTGTCGTAACCGGGCTTGCCGGTGGTGACCTTGATGGTCCTGACGGTCCTGCCGTCCTGGGTGATCTTCATCGTGTGCTTCTTGGCGTCCACGACGGAGACCTGGTTGCGGCCGATGGTGAAGGAGACGGTCTTGTTCTGCTTGCCGTAGACGCCCTCGCGGCCCTCGACCCCGTTCAGGTTGAGGTCGACGGTGACCTTGGTGCCTTCCTTCCAGTACTGCTCGGGACGGAAGTCCAGGCGGTCGTTGCCGAACCAGTGGCCCTCGACGTCGACGGCCGGCGTGGTCTTGACCGTGATGGCCTTCTCGACGTCCTCGGGGCTCGTGATGCCCCGGGTGAAGCGGATGGAGAACGGCATTCCGACGCCGACCGTCGAGCCGTCCTCGGGGGTGAAGGTGCCGATGAAGGTGTTCTTCGGGGTCAGCGTGGTGAAGCGGGAGTCCTCGGCGGCGGTACGGCCCCCGGCGTCCTTCGCGACGGCGTGCACGGTGTAGGCGGTGCCGGAGGCGAGGTGGGTGGACGGCGTCCAGGAGGCGCCGTCGGCGGCGATCTTCCCGGCTATCGCGGTGCCCTTGGCGTCCTTGACCTGGACCTCGGTCAACTTGCCCTTGCTCGCCGCGACCTTGAGGGCGCCGCTGGTGTCCACGGCCTTCGCCCCGTCCTTCGGGGAGATGGAGACGACCGCCTCGGACTGCCTGGTCTCGGTGGCGGACGAGTCGCCCTTCTCCGCCTTGGCGTCACCGGAACCGGAATCTCCCCCACCACATGCGGTGACGGCCAGCAGCAGCACGCCGAGTATCAGCGCCAGCAGCCCCCTGGTCCCGCGCCCCCGCGCGTCAACCGACGCCCCCGATATCGGTCGCACGTTCAAGTCGTTCTCCCCTCGAAGGACCTGGTCAGGCCCGCTCCCCGGCGCGTTCTAGCACGCGTTGGCGAATATTAACCGCAGACTTTTGAGCATCGTGTAAGTCCAAGGTCACCATTCCGTCCCAACTTCAACGGAAAGTTGGGCCAAGCCGCCCCCCTGTCGGGTTACTTCACCGCATGGCCCGCCTTCCACTCCTTCCAGCCCATGTTCCAGCCCCCGAGGCCGTTGTCGGGAGCGACCTTCTTGTCGTTGCTGTGGACCACCTCGACGACGTCCCCGACGAGGCTGCGGTCGAAGAACCAGCCCGCGGGCGTGTCCGAGCCGCCGCCCTTCACGTCCCTGAGACCCACACAGCCGTGGCTGACGTTGACCCTGCCGGGGGCGTCGGGCGCCCAGTAGTTGCCGTGCAGGAAGGTGCCGGAGTCGGTCAGGCGCAGGGCGTGCGGCACGTCCGGGATGTCGTACTCGCCGCCGAAGCCGACCGTGCGGCTGTTCATGCGGGTCACCTCGAGCATCTCGGTGACGACCATCTTGCCGTTGTACGTGGTCGTCTTCGGGGCGCCGGCGGTGATCGGCACGGTGGCGAGCAGTTCGCCGTCCCGTCGGACCTGCATGGTGTGCGCGGCCGCGTCGACGAGCGAGACCTGGCTGCGGCCGACGGTGAAGGAGAAGGTCTTGTGCTGGAGGCCGTAGACGCCGGGCGCGCCCTCCACGTCCCGGAGCCGGAGGGCGACGGTCACCTGGGTGCCGGGGGTCCAGTAGTGCTCGGGGCGGAAGTCGAGGCGGCCCCTGCCGAACCAGTGCGGGCGGATCTCGACCGGTGGCTTCGAGGTGACGTGCACGGCGCGTTCGACGGCGGCACGGTCCTCGATCTCCCGGTTGAACTCCAGGGAGACGATCATCCCGGTGCCGACGGTGGAGCGGTTCTCCGGGCTGACGTACCCGATGAAGCGCTCCTCGGGGACGTAGGTGGTGAAGGTGGTGTGCCGGGCCGAGCGGCGGCCGTGGGCGTCGAGCGCGACCGCGTCGACGGTGTACTCGGCGGCCAGCGCGAGCCGTGCCTCGTCGGGTTCCCAGCGCAGTCCGTCCTCGGAGATGTGCCCGGGCACCGGGAACTCCTGCGCGTCCTGCGACTTGACGACGGTGACCGACTCCAGGCGCCCGCCGGGCACCCGGACCCGGAGTCGCTCCTCGGGCGGCACACCCTTGGTGCCGTCGTCGGGGGCGACCCGGATGACGTCCTCGGGTGCGGGAGGCTTCCCGAACCCGCCCACGCCCCCGATCCCACCGCCCCCGTCCGCGGTGCAGCCGACGGCCCCGGCCAGCAGCCCTGCCCATGTCACTACGGCGGCCAAAGCGGCCCGCGAGCGCCGAGCGCGCCCATGTCCATGTCTCACGAGGAGCTAAACGACGCGCCCCACCAGGGGGAAACGTGACCTTTGGTCCTACGGCGCCGGAGCCGCGCCCCGCTTTCGGGGGCGCGGGGAACCGCGCGACCAGCCCCCACCGCCCCGCAACCCGGCCCGGCACTCTCCCGTGCGCCCCGCTCAAGCCGACACAGCGAAACGTGAGTGTGCCCCAAGCTCTGGGCAGAACAGTGGGGAGGACGACGTGAGAGGGTGCCGCGGCCGGGACGCCGTGCGCCCTTTTCCACCTCGTTCCACGAGCCGTGGGAGGCCGACCGGTGTCCAGCGCAGCCGAGCAGGAGGCGGTGACGGAAGCCGCCGAGGAGCGCCCCGCCGCGCTGGTGAACGGGGCGCCGCGGGGCATGCCGCCCGTGCCGGTGTGGCCCGGTGCGCCGACGCCGCTGGGCGCCCGGTTCCGGGTCGGCCCGGACGGGGTCGCGGGGACCAACTTCGCACTGTGGGCGGGCGGTGCCGAGGCCGTCGAGCTGTGTCTGTTCGACGCGGACGGCAAGGAGACCCGGGCCCGGCTCACCGAGCTCACGCACGAGATCTGGCACGGCTTCGTCCCCGGGGTGATGCCCGGCCAGCGCTACGGCTTCCGGGTGCACGGCCGCTGGGACCCGTGGACCGGCGGCCGCTGGAACCCGGCGAAGCTGCTCCTGGACCCCTACGCCCGCGCGGTGGACGGCGACTTCAGCCTGCCGCCCGAGGTGTACGGCCATGTCCGCGACTGGCCCCAGCAGCAGGTCGCGGACACCGTGCGGGACGACCGCGACTCGGCGCCCTGCGTCCCCAAGGGCGTGGTCGTCCATGACGACGACGACTGGGCGGAGGACCGGCGGCCGAAGACGCCGTGGGCGGACTCGGTCATCTACGAGGTGCACGTACGGGGCTTCACGGCGCTGCACCCCGGCATCCCCGAGGAGCTGCGCGGGACCTACGCCGGTCTCGCCCACCCCGCCGCGATCGAGCACCTCGTCGAGCTGGGCGTCACCGCCGTCGAGCTGCTCCCCGTCCACCAGTTCGCCCACGAGGACCACCTGCTGCGCCGCGGTCTGAAGAACTACTGGGGCTACAACTCCATCGGCTACTTCGCGCCGCACGCGGCCTACGCCGCCTCCGGTACGACGGGCCAGCAGGTCGGCGAGTTCAAGCGGATGGTGCGCGCGCTGCACGCCGCGGGGATCGAGGTCATCCTCGACGTGGTCTACAACCACACCGCGGAGGCGGGCGAGTTGGGGCCCACGCTGTCGTTGAAGGGCATCGACAACCGGGGCTACTACCGCCTCCAGTCGGACGCCCGGCGGTACGCGGACTACACCGGCTGCGGCAACACCCTGCACGTGGTCCAGCCGCACGTGCTGCGGCTCATCACCGACTCCCTGCGCTACTGGGTGACGGAGATGGGCGTGGACGGCTTCCGCTTCGACCTCGCGGCCGCCCTGGCCCGTTCCATGCACGACGTAGACATGCTCTCCCCGTTCCTCGCGGTGATCGCGCAGGACCCGGTGCTGCGGCGCGTGAAGCTGATCGCCGAGCCGTGGGACGTGGGCTCCGGGGGCTACCAGGTGGGCGCCTTCCCACCCCTGTGGACGGAGTGGAACGACCGCTACCGCAACGCCGTGCGGGACTTCTGGCGGGGCGCGCTGCCGGACGTGCGGGACCTCGGCTACCGCCTGTCCGGCTCCAGCGACCTGTACGCGTGGGGCGGGCGGCGGCCGTACGCCTCGGTCAACTTCATCACCGCGCACGACGGTTTCACCCTGCGCGACCTCGTCTCGTACGAGAGGAAGCACAACGAGGCGAACGGCGAGGGCAACCGGGACGGCACGGACGACAACCGGGCCTGGAACTGCGGGGCGGAGGGCGAGACGGACGACGAGCGCGTACGGGCGCTCAGGCGGCGGCAGTTGCGGAACCTGCTGACCACGCTGCTGCTGTCGACGGGCGTGCCGATGCTGGTCGCGGGGGACGAACTGGGCCGCACCCAGCGCGGCAACAACAACGCCTACTGCCAGGACAACGAGATGAGCTGGCTGGACTGGGGACTGCTGGAGGACCCCGGCTGGAAGGCACTGTTCGACCTGACCGCCCGGCTCATCGCGCTGCGCCACCGCCACCCCGTGCTGCGCCGGCGCGCCTTCTTCTCCGGCCGCGCGCACTCCGCGGACGGCCTGCGCGACCTGGCCTGGTTCACGTCCCGCGGCACGGAGATGACGGAACGGGACTGGTACGCGCCGGCCGCCGGCCTCGGCATGTATCTGTCGGGGCGGGACATCCCCGGCCGCGACGAACGCGGGGCGCCGATCGTCGACGACAGCTTCCTCACCGTCCTGCACGCCGGCGACCGCCCGGCGGCCTTCCTGCTGCCGGGGCCGCCGTGGGCGGAGCGGTACGAGGTGGTCGTCGACACGTCGAGGGAGGAACAGGCCGGGGCGCCGGGCGTGGTCCACCGGGCGGGGTCCTCGATCACCGTGCCGGCGCGGGCGGTGCTGCTGCTGCGGGTCGCCGGGTGAGTCCCCGCCGCGCTCAGCCGAGGATCCCGCGCTCGTAGGCCGTGGCGACCGCCGCCGCGCGGTCCTTGACGCCCAGCTTGGCGTACAGGTGGGTGAGGTGGGTCTTCACGGTCGCCTCGCTGATGAAGAGCTCACGGGCGATCTCGCGGTTGGAGGTGCCCCTGGCGACCAGCGCCAGCACCTCGCGCTCACGGGCCGAGAGGGGTTCGTTGCCGGGGGCGCCGGGGGTGCGGACCGCGGAGACCAGGCGGGAGGCGACGGCCGGGGACAGCACGGTACGGCCCTCCGCCGCGGCCCGCACTGCCGTGAACAGCTCGTCGCGCGGGGCGTCCTTGAGGAGGTAGCCGGTCGCTCCGGCCTCGATGGCGGGCAGGGTGTCGGAGTCCGTGTCGTACGTCGTCAGCACGAGGACCTTGGCGCGACTGCGGGCGCGGGTCAGCTCGCGGATGGCGTCCACCCCGCCCCCGCCCGGCATCCGCAGGTCCATCAGGATCACGTCGGGGTCGAGCGCGGCGGCCCGCTCGACGGCCTCGACGCCGTCGGCCGCCTCGCCGAGGACGGCGAACCCGGGCGCGGACTCGAACATGCCGCGCAGCCCGTCCCGTACGACGGGATGGTCGTCGACGATCAGCAGCGAGATGTCAGCGGTCATGGCGGACCAACGGTACGCGAGCCGACAGCGCGGTGCCGTGGCCCGGTTCGGACTCGACGGTGAGGGAGCCCGCGACGCGTTCGGCGCGGGCCCGCATGCCGTCGAGGCCGAAGCCGCCGGTGCGGGTGCGGGCGGGGAGGGCGACCGGGTCGAAGCCGACGCCGTCGTCGCGGATGTCGAGGATGACCTCGTCGCCCAGGAAGGTCAGGGTGACGCCGAGGCGGCCGGCCCGGGCGTGCCGGGAGGCGTTGGAGAGGGCCTCCTGGGCGATGCGCAGGAGGGTGGCCGCGATCTCGTCGTGGAGCTGCTGTGCGGTGCCGGTGGCGGTGAACTCGGCGCGCACACCGGTGCGTTCGCCCCAGTCGGTGACGGTCTGCTTCAGGGCCTCGGGCAGGCCCGCGTCGGCCAGCGCCACCGGGGCCAGGTTGTGCACCGAGCGGCGCGCCTCGCCCAGGCTGTGGCGGGCCAGGTCCATGGCCCGGTGGACGTGCTCGCGGGCCTGGTTCTCGTCGGGTGTGTTCGTGACGACCTGGAGCTGGGCGATGATCCCGGTCAGGCCCTGCGCGAGGGTGTCGTGGATCTCGGCGGCGAGCCGCCGGCGTTCGTCGGCGACGCCCGCCTCCCGCGCCTGGACGAGGAGTTGGGCGTGAAGGGCGGCGTTCTCGTCGAGCGCCTGCTGGAGGGCCTCGATGGTCGAGGCGCGGTCGCGGGAGCGCTGCTCCTCCTGCTCGGTGATGTGGGCGACGACCGACTGGAGGCCGAAGTTGGCGGCCAGGAGCGCGGCGAAGCCGAGCCACTGGGCGGTGCTCTCGGGCATCAGTCCGCCGGCCTGCGCGCCCGCCACGGTGACCGCGCTGGCGAACAGGCCGAGCCGCCGCCACCGGCCCGGGATCAGTTCGTCGGCGTCCATGTAGCCGCTGGCGGCGTAGAACGCGAAGAACGGGTTGAGCCAGGTCAGCATGAAGGCGATCGCCCAGCGGAGCGCGTAGTAGACGGTCCCGGCCCGGGAGGGGCTGCGGCCGCGCCGGACGCGCCGGTGCCGGGTGCCGTGCCACCACGACTGGAGCAGGACCGCGGCGCCGACCAGGGCACCGACGAGACACCAGTCGACGGGGCCGTCCATGATGCCCGCGGAGACGACCGCGAGGACGAGTCCGGTGCCGAGCAGTCCGTACGGCCCCCAGATGTGCAGCCGCTCCCAGTACCTGTCGATCCTGGCGTCCGACGCGTTCATCTCCCCAGTCTGCACGGCGCCTTCCTCACTCCCAGCGGAACCAGCGGCCGGCGGCTGCGGTGAGCAGCACGGTCCAGACGACGAGGACACCCAGGTGGGTCCAGCCCGGCCAGTCGCCGGCCGCGGCCCGGTTCAGCGCCTCGGCGGCCGCGCCGAACGGTGTGCACCCGACGATCCGGGCGAGCACGTGCGGCATGGTCTGCACCGGCGCCCACACGCCCGCGCAGAACATCGCCGGGAAGAACACGGCGGACCCGATCGCGCCGGCGATCTTCGTGGTCCGGGACAGCGCGGAGACCACCGCGCCCAGCGCGAGGGCGGCCAGCACCGCGAGGAGCAGGGCGAGCAGGTATCCGAGGGGCTGCTCGGGCAGTCGTACGGCGAAGGCGAGGCGGCCGACGACGAGGGCGAGCAGCGCGGACGCGAGGGCGGCACCGCCGTAGACGGTCATCTGCGCGCTGAGCAGGGCGGTCGGGCGGACCGGGGTGGTGGACATGCGGCGCAGGATGCCGCGTTCGCGGTAGCCGGTGAGGGTCTGCGGCATGGACTGCAGGCCGCCGACGATCAGACCGAGCAGCACCGCCACGGGGACGTAGACGTCGACGGTCCGCAGACCGCCCAGGTCGGGGTCGTGGTTCCGGAAGGACGGGATCGAGCCGAGGATCACCAGGAGCAGCGTCGGGAACAGCAGGATCCAGAACAGGGCGCCGGGTTCGCGGCGGAAGAGCCGGACCTCGGTCCGCAGTACGGCGGTGTTCATGCCGTGGCCTCCTGGGTGTCGGTCGTGGTGAGGTCCAGGAACGCGTCGTCGAGGGTGGCGTCGACGACCCGGAGCTGGTGGGCGGTGACGTGCCGGCGGGCGAGCAGGGTGATGACGGCGTTCACGGTCTCGTCGGTGCCGGAGAGGGTGAGCCGGCCCTCCCGGTCCTCGACGGAGGCGAGCGCGGGCAGGGCGTTGAGGTCGTGCGCGTCGAGCGGGGCGGACGGGGTGAAGCTGATGACGGTGGCGCCCGCCGAGCGCCGGATGAGCCCGGCCGGGGTGTCCAGGGCGGCGACCCGGCCCCTGTCGATCACGGCGATCCGGTCGCAGAGCCGCTGCGCCTCCTCCATGAAATGGGTGACGAGCAGGACGGTCACCCCGCCCGCGCGGACGTCCTCGATGAGCTCCCAGGTGTCGCGGCGGGCCCGCGGGTCGAGGCCGGTGGTCAGCTCGTCCAGGACGACGACCCGGGGGTTGCCGACGAGGGCGAGCGCGATGAACAGGCGCTGCTTCTGGCCGCCGGAGAGCTTGCCGAAGCGGGTGGTGAGCTTCTGGGCGAGGCCCAGCCGTTCGGTGAGCGGCCGCCAGTCGAGGGGCGAGTCGTAGAACGTGGACCAGAGCTCCAGGGCCTCGCGGACGGTGAGCCTGGCCTGGAGCTCGCTCTCCTGGAGCTGGGCGCCGAGGACCCGGGCCACGCGTGCGTGGTCGGCGACGGGGTCGAGGCCGGTGACCCGGACGCGGCCCGCGTCGGGGACCCTGAGGCCCTCGACGCACTCGACGGTGGTGGTCTTCCCGGCGCCGTTCGGGCCGAGGATCCCGAAGATCTCGCCCTCCTCGACGGCGAAGGACACCCCGTCGACGACGGCCCGGCCGCCGTAGGACTTGCGCAGTTCGCTGACTTCGATGACGGACATGGCATCAGCGTCCCGGGCCGGGCCCCGCCGCCGCATCGCCCGTCGCGCTCGACCCGGCATCGACCGATCGGTGGATGCGGTGGTACGACCCCCCTCGGCCCGTCCCGTACGGCCCCTCGAACACGCAGGTCGTAGGTCCGGCGACCGATGCGGGTCCGGCCAAAACTAGGTGGGCGTTGTCAGTGCCGATCCGTAGGCTCGCTGCTGATGCCCACGACACGTGCAACCACCAAGGACCGATCGGCCGTGCGGACGCTGCTGCGTCTGTGGCCGTATGTGCGACCGGCCCGCGCGCGGCTCCTCACCGCCGCGTTCGTGGCGGTCCTCGCCTCCTGCACGGGTCTGGTGATCCCGCTCGTGCTCAAGTGGATGGTGGACGGACCGGTCGCCGACGGGGACACGGCGGGCGTGTGGCGCGGGGCGCTGTACCTGCTGCTGCTCGGCTTCGCGGAGGCCCTGCTGTTCGGGCTGCGGCGGTGGCTGGTGGCACGGCCGCTCTCCCATGTGGAGGCGGAGATGCGGGCGGGCCTGTACCGCCACCTCCAGCGCCTGCCGGTGGCCTTCCACGACCGCTGGGCGTCGGGCCAACTGCTGTCCCGGGCCACCACGGACCTGATGCTGCTGCGCATGTTCCTCGCCTTCCCGCTGACCTTCCTGCTGGTCAACGGCGTGACGATCCTCGTCGGCGTGGTCATCATGCTGCTCCAGGACTGGACGCTCGGCCTGGTGATCCTGGGGCCCGCGATCCCCGTCGTCGTCACCTGCGTGATCTTCGAGCGGCGGTACGCCCATGTGGCCCGGCTCGCCCAGGACCAAGTCGGCGACCTCACGACGGTCGTCGAGGAGAGCGTGCTCGGCATCCGCATCGTCAAGGGCTTCGGCCGGCACCGCTCGCAGGCCAGGGCGTTCCGTGAACTCTCGGGCACCCTGCGCGGCACGGAACTGCACAAGGCCCGCCTGCTGGCCACGATCTGGGGCGTCATCGTGACGTTGCCGGAGGTGGCGATCGGCGCGGCGCTGGTGCTGGGCTGTGTGCAGGTGGCCGACGGGGACCTGTCGGCGGGCACGCTGGTGGCGTTCCTCTCCACCGCCCTGGCCCTGAGGTGGCCGGTGGACTCGATCGGCTTCCTGCTGGCGATGAGCCAGGAGGCGGCGACGGCGACGGAGCGCTACTTCGAGGCGATGGACGAGGCACCGGAACAGGAGACCCGTACCGGCGGCGCGGCAGGCCCCCGGTCCGCGGACGGCCTGCGGTTCCACGACGTCCGTTTCCGCTACCCCGACGCCCCCGAGGACTCCCCGCCCGTCCTCGACCTGATCGACCTCCACATCCGCCCGGGCGAGTCCATGGCCCTGGTCGGCGCGACGGGCAGCGGCAAGACCACCCTCACCGCCCTCGTGCCGCGCCTGCACGAGCTCACCTCCGGCCGCATCACCCTGGACGGCGAGGACATCACCGCCATGCCCCGCGAAGAGCTGCGCGCCACCGTGGCCATGGCCTTCGAGGACCCCACCCTCTTCTCCACCAGCGTCGGCGACAACGTCCTGATGGGCGCGGACGAGGAGGAACTGGACCGCGCCCTGTCCGTGGCCCAGGCCGACTTCGTGCACGCCCTCCCCCAGGGCACCGCGACCCAGGTCGGCGAACAGGGCCTCAGCCTCTCCGGCGGCCAGCGCCAGCGCCTCGCCCTCGCGCGGGCCGTCGTCGGCAGGCCCAGGTTCCTGGTCCTGGACGACCCGCTCTCCGCCCTGGACGTGCACACCGAGGCCGCCGTGGAGGCCGCGCTGCGGGACGTGCTCGCGGACACCACCGCCCTGATCGTCGCCCACCGCCCCTCCACCGTGCAGCTCGCCGACCGGGTCGCCCTGCTGTCGAACGGCCGCATCACGGCGGTCGGCACCCATCACGAACTCCTGCGCAGCAACGCGGAGTACGCCCACCTGATGTCCGGGTCCGGTGACCCCGGAGAAGCATCCGGAGCACCCGCGGAAGCATCCGGGGTCACCGGAGAACGGGAGGACGCCCGATGACGGCCCCCACGACGTCCGCGCCCACCGCGGACGAGGAGCCCGGCCCCCCGCGGGCGAAGGACTCCGGCGACGCCTTCGACCAGGACCGGCTGCCCGCTCCCCCGAACTCCACGGCCCTGCTGCTGCGCTCCCTGCTCGCCCCGCTCAGGGCACGGGTCGCCGTGACGACCCTCCTGCTGCTGCTCCAGCAGGCGGCCGTGCAGGCGGGCCCGCTGCTCGTGGCGTACGCGATCGACCGGGCCGTGCCCGCCTTCCGCGACCACGACCACGGCCCGCTGATCGCGGTGGGGGCCGGCTACCTGCTGTGCGCGCTGGCCTCCGGCGGGCTCCAGTACGCGTTCATCCTGGCCTCCGCGCGCGTCAACCAGGACGTGCTGCTCGACCTGCGCGGCCGGATCTTCCGCCACGCGCAGGCGCTGAGCATCGACTTCCACGAGCGCTACACCTCGGGCCGGCTCATCTCGCGCTCGACGACGGACGTGGAGTCGCTGCGCGAACTGCTCAGCGAGGGGCTGCAGGAGCTCGTCACCGTCATCCTGTCGTTCCTGTACATCTCCGCCCTGCTGCTCTGGCTGGACCTCGGGCTCGGCGCGGTCGCGGTGGCGTCCTTCGTGCCGCTGTACGGACTGGTGCGGATCTACCAGCGGCGAGCCGGGCGGGTGTACCGGAAGCGGTCCACCGCGATCGCCGCCGTGATCGTGAAGTTCGTGGAGACGATGAACGGCATCCGGCCGGTGCGCGCGTTCCGCCGCGAGGCCGCCAACGACGCCGACTTCGCCGTGCTGAACAAGCGGCACGAGCGGGTCAACGGCGACGCGCTGCTGGAGATGGCCCGCTATGTCGTCGGGTCCCGGCTGGTCGCCAACGCGGCCGTCGCCGGGATCGTGCTGTGGGGCGCCTCCCGGGTGGCGCAGGACTCGCTGGAACTCGGTGTGCTGGCCGCCGCGGTGCTGTACCTGCGGCGCCTGTACGACCCGATCGACCGGCTCGGGATGTTCCTGAACTCCTACCAGTCGGCGGCGGCCTCGCTGGAGAAGATCGCGGGCCTGCTCGCCCAGCGGCCGACCGTGCCGGAGCCGTCGGCTCCCCGGCAGCTCCCGGCGCTCGCGTCGGCGGACCGTCCCGGCCGCGAGGTGGTCTTCGAGGGTGTCTCGTTCGGCTACCGCACCGGCGGCGAGGTGCTCCCCCGCTTCGACCTCACCCTGCCCGCCGGACAGACGGTCGCGGTCGTCGGCTCGACCGGCGCCGGAAAGTCAACCCTGGCCAAGCTGCTGGCCCGGTTCTACGACCCCTCCGCCGGCCGGGTCCTCCTCGACGGCGTGGACCTGCGCGACCTCGCGACGCCCGAACTGCGGCGCGGGGTGGTCATGGTGACGCAGGAGGCGTTCCTGTTCTCCGGCACCGTCGCCGAGAACATCGCGATCGGCCGCCCGGACGCCACCCGTGAGGACATCGAGCGGGCCGCGAAGGCGATCGGGGCGCACGACTTCATCAGCGCGCTGCCCGACGGCTACGACACGGACGTCCGCAAGCGGGGCGGCCGTATCTCGGCGGGTCAGCGCCAACTCGTCGCGTTCGCGAGGGCGTTGCTCGCCGATCCGGCGGTGCTGATCCTGGACGAGGCGACCAGTTCGCTCGACGTGCCGGGCGAGCGGGCCGTGCAGCGGGCGATGGCGACGGTCCTGCGGGGCCGTACGGCGGTGGTGATCGCGCACCGGCTGTCGACCGTGGAGATCGCCGACCGGGTCCTCGTCATGGAGCACGGCCGGATCGTCGAGGACGGCACACCGGCCGAACTGGTCGCGGGCACGGGCCGGTTCGCGGATCTGCACCGGGCCTGGCGGGACAGTCTGGCGTGAGCGGCCACATCGGTGATCGGGGGGTACAGGTGATCGACGCGTACGAGGACCCCGGCACGCCCGACGTCCGGGGCGGCTGGCGCTATCTGTGGTGGCTGGTGCGCTGCCAGCCGGGGCGGTCCGTGGCCGGGGCGCTGCTGGGCAGCTCCTGGATGGTGCTGCTGGCGGCGACGCCGTACCTGATGGCGAAGGCGATCGACGAGGGTCTGGAGCCGGGCGACTGGCCGGCGCTGGCCGGCTGGAGCTTCGCGCTGTTCGCGGTCGGTTCGTTCAACGCCTGGCTGAGCATCATGCGGCACCGCACGATGACCCGGGTGCGGATGGACGCCAACTTCCGCACGGTCAAGGTGGTCGTGGGGCAGGCGGTCCGGCTCGGCGCCGCGCTCTCGCGCCGGACCGGGGCCGGTGAGGTCGTCACGATCGGCGTGGGCGACGTGCAGACGATCGCCGGCGCCCTGACCGTGGTGGGCCCGGGGGTGGGCGCGTGCGTCGCCTATCTGACGGTCGCCGCCGTCCTGGTGTCGGTCTCCCCGGTCCTCGCGGCCGTGGTCCTCCTCGGCATCCCCGCGATCGTCGTCCTCGTGGGCCCGTTCCTGTCCCGCCTCCAGGGCGCCGAGACCGAGTACCGCGACCGGCAGGGTGTTCTCACCGCCCGCATCGCCGACCTGGCGGGCGGCCTGCGCGTCCTCAACGGCCTCGGCGGCAAGTCCCTGGTCGCCGACGCCTTCCAGCAGGACTCCCGGCGCCTGCGGTCGCAGGGCTACCGGGTCGGCGCGGTCACGAGCTGGGTCCAGGCCCTCGGCGTGGGCCTGCCCACCCTGTTCCTCGCCGTGGTCACCTGGCTCGCGGCCCGCCTGGCCGCCCGGGGCGACATCACCGTGGGCGAGCTGGTGGCGGTGTACGGCTATGTCGCGGTCCTCGTCGGCCCGGTGGCGTTCTGGGTGGAGTGCGGCTACCAACTGAGCCGGGGCGTGGTCGCGGCGCGACGGGTCGTGCGGTTCCTGCGTCTGGAGCCGCTGGAGGACCGGGGCACCCGGGACGCCCCGGCGGAGCCCTCGGTCCTGCACGACCCCGAGTCGGGGGTGAGCGTCCTGCCGGGCCGTCTGACGGCACTGGCCTCGGCGCACCCCGCGGACACGGCCACGGTCCTGGACCGCCTGGCCCGCTACCGCCCGTCGCGGGCGACCTGGGGCGGGGTCCCGCTGGACGAGATCAGGCTGCCCCGGGTCAGGGAACACATCCTGCTGGCGGACCACGAGGCGGACCTGTTCGCGGGAAGCCTGCACGAGGTGGTGGCGCCCCCGACGGGGACCGGCGCGGCCGGCCGCGCCGAACTCGCGGCCGCCCTGCACGCGGCCGTGGCGGACGACATCGTCCAGGGCCTCCCGGACGGCCTCGACTCCCCCCTGGACGCCCAGGCCCGCAACCTCTCCGGCGGCCAGCGCCAACGCGTCCGGCTGGTCAGGGCCCTCCTCGCCGACCCGGAGATCCTGCTGGCCGTGGAACCCACCTCCGCCCTGGACGCCCACACCGAGGCCCTGGTCGCCGAACGCCTGCGGGAGGCACGGGACGGCCGCACCACAGCCGTCACCACCACCTCCCCCCTGGTCCTGGACCACGCCGACACGGTTCTCTACCTGGTCGACGGCAAGCTCGCGGCGACCGGCACCCACCAGCAACTCCTCACCGGGGAACCGGGATACCGCGCCCTGGTCGCACGGGACGTGGAGGTCGTGAAGTGAGCAGGGGCCACCTCCCGGTCGCCGACCAGGTCACCGTACGGAGGGCGGCCGGCCGGCTGATCCGCGAGGACGCCCGCGCCTTCACCGCCGTGCTCGCCCTGAACGCGGCCGCCGCCCTCACCGGCCTCGCCGGCCCCTGGCTGCTGGGCCGGATCATCGACGAGGTGCGCGCGGGGAGCGGAGTCTCCGCGGTGGACCGGCTCGCGGCCGTCCTCGTGGGGTGCGCGAGCGCCCAGCTCCTGCTGGCCCGCTGGGCCCGGTACGTCGGCCACCGGTTCGGCGAACGCACCCTGGCCCGCGTCCGCGAGGAGTTCGTGGACCGCACGCTCGCCCTGCCCGCCTCGGTCGTGGAACGCGCCGGCACCGGTGACCTCACCGCCCGGGGCACCGCCGACGTGGCCACCGTCGGCACCACGCTGCGCGACGCGGGCCCCGAACTGCTCATCAACTGCGTGCAGTTCCTGTTCCTGCTCGCCGCGGTGTTCGTGCTGGACCCGCTGCTCGGCGCGGTCGGCGTGTTCGGCCTGTTGCCCATCTGGTGCGTGCTGCGCTGGTATCTGCGCCGGGCCCGGGACGGCTATCTGGCCGAGGGCGAGGCCACCTCCGACGTCGCCGAGATCCTCGCGGCCACCGCCTCCGGGGCCCGCACGGTCGAGGCGCTGCGGCTTCAGGAGCGCCGTGTCCGGGCCGGCCGGGAGGCCCTCGACACGGCCCGCCGCACCCGTCTGTACACGCTCTACCTGCGCAGTGTGTTCTTCCCGGTGGTGGAGGTGGCGTACATCCTGCCGGTGGCCGGTGTGCTGCTGGCCGGCGGCGCGCTGCACGCGCGGGGCGTGCTGAGCCTGGGTTCGGTCGTGGCGGCCGCCCTGTACTTGCAGCAGTTGGTCAACCCGCTCGACCAGATCCTCGTGCGGGTGGAGCAACTCCAGTCCAGCGGCGCCTCGTTCGCCCGGGTCGAGGGTCTCGCGGCGGCCCCGCGGGCCGGCTCCACGCACTCGTCCGCCCCCGCCGACGACCGCATCGACGTCACCGGTGTGCACTACTCCTACGGCCGCGGCGGTGAGGTCCTGCACGGCGTCGACCTCACCGTGCGCCCCGGTGAACGGCTCGCGGTGGTCGGTCCGTCGGGCGCCGGGAAGACCACGCTGAGCAGGTTGCTCGCCGGTGTCGACGCGCCCACGTCCGGCTCGGTGACCGTCGGGGGCGTGCCCGTGGTCGGCCTGGACCCCGAGCAGCTCCGCCGTCAGGTCGTGCTGGTCACCCAGGAGCACCACGTCTTCCTGGGCACGGTCCGCGACAACCTCCTCATCGCCGCGCCCGGCGCCGGGGACGAGGAGTTGTGGGCCGCCCTGACCGCCGTGGGCGCCGAGGGGTGGGTGCGGGAGCTGCCCGAGGGGCTCGACACCCCGCTCGGCGAGGACGGCAGCCGTACGGACGGCTCGCAGGCGCAGCAGCTCGCGCTGGCCCGGGTGGTGCTGGCGGACCCGCACACCCTGATCCTCGACGAGGCGACCGCGCTGCTCGATCCCACGACCGCGCGGCACACCGAGCGCGCCCTGGGCGCCGTACTGGAAGGGCGCACGGTCATCGCGATCGCGCACCGGCTGCACACCGCGCACGACGCCGACCGGGTGGCGGTGATGGAGAACGGCCTGCTGACCGAACTCGGCACGCACGAGGAGCTGGTGGCGGCGGGCGGGGCGTACGCGGCGCTGTGGGGGTCGTGGCACGGGGACCGGCCGTCGGTGCCCGGCCAGGGTGGCGAGTCCGTATAACGAACATGAACTCCCGGACAACGAACCATTTCCGGCCAAGTTTCTGACGCGCTCCTGACAGTACGGGCTTTCCGGTGCCACTCTTCCCACGGCCGCCTCACAGCAACCTCACAGTTCTCTCGCTGTGTTCCGATCCGCGGCCACCTGCACCTCGTTCCGCGTACCGCCCGGACGGTCGACCCACCGTCCGGTCTCCCCTGGCCGCGTGATCCGCGGCCGCGCAGAAGGAGTCAGTGTTGAGAGACCGTTCCTCCCACAGACGCACCCCCCACACCCTGCACCGCAAGGCCGCCGCCGTGGCCCTCGTCGGTGTCTCCGCCCTGATCGCCGCGGCCGTCCAGTCGGGCGCCGCCACCGCAGCCCCGGAGAAGGCACCGTCGGCCGCGAGCAAGGCGATCCCGGGCTCCGAGTCCCTCAGGCTCACCCCCGCCCAGCGCGCCGAGCTGATCCGCGAGGCCAACGCCACCAAGGCGGACACCGCCAAGGACCTCGGCCTCGGCGCCAAGGAGAAGCTCGTCGTCCGTGACGTGGTCAAGGACGGCAACGGCACGGTCCACACCCGCTACGAGCGCACCTACGACGGCCTGCCCGTCCTCGGCGGCGACCTCGTCGTGGAGACCACGAGGTCGGGGGCGACCGAGGGGGTCGTCAAGGCGACGAACAAGACCATCAAGGTCGCCTCCGTGACGCCGAAGGTGGCCGCGGCCACGGCGTCGGCGCAGGCCCTGAAGGCCGCGCGGGCCGCCGGTGCCGACAAGGCCGACACCGACCGGGCCCCGCGCAAGGTGATCTGGGCCGGCAACGGCACCCCGACCCTGGCCTACGAGACGGTCGTGGGCGGCCTCCAGGAGGACGGCACGCCGAACGAGCTGCACGTCGTCACGGACGCGGCGACCGGTGCGAAGCTCTACGAGTACCAGGCCATCGAGACCGGCACCGGCAACACCATGTACAGCGGAACGGTCACCCTCGGCACCACCCAGTCCGGGTCGACGTACAACCTGACCGACGGGGCGCGCGGCGGCCACAAGACGTACAACCTCAACCGCGGCACCTCCGGCACGGGCACCCTCTTCTCGGGCCCCGACGACGTCTGGGGCAACGGCAGCGCCTCCAACGCGGAGACGGCCGGCGCGGACGCGCACTACGGTGCCGCCCTCACGTGGGACTACTACAAGAACGTCCAGGGGCGTTCGGGCATCCGCGGTGACGGGGTCGGGGCGTACTCCCGGGTCCACTACGGCAACAACTACGTCAACGCGTTCTGGTCGGACAGTTGCTTCTGCATGACGTACGGCGACGGGTCGGGCAACACCCACCCGCTGACGTCGATCGACGTGGCCGGGCACGAGATGACCCACGGCGTCACGTCGAACACCGCGGGACTCAACTACTCGGGCGAGTCCGGCGGGTTGAACGAGGCGACCTCCGACATCTTCGGCACGGCCGTCGAGTTCTACGCCAACAACTCCTCCGACGTCGGTGACTACCTCATCGGCGAGGAGATCGACATCAACGGCGACGGCACGCCGCTGCGTTACATGGACAAGCCGAGCAAGGACGGGGCATCCAAGGACAGTTGGTACTCGGGGATCGGGTCGGTGGACGTCCACTACTCGTCCGGCCCGGCGAACCACTTCTTCTACCTCCTGTCGGAGGGCAGCGGCACCAAGACCATCAACGGTGTCACCTACAACTCCGCCACCGCGGACGGCCTTCCGGTCACCGGCATCGGCCGGGACAAGGCGGAGAAGATCTGGTTCCGCGCGCTGACCACGAAGTTCACGTCGACGACGAACTACGCGGCGGCCCGCACCGGCACCCTGGCGGCGGCCGGTGAGCTGTACGGCACGACGAGCGCCGAGTACACGGCCGTGGCGAACGCCTGGGCGGGCGTGGCGGTCGGCTCGCGTCCCGGCGGCGGCGGTGGCGGCACCTCCTTCGAGTCGACCACCGACGTATCGATTCCGGACAACGGGGCGGCGGTCAACTCGCCGATCACCGTGTCGGGGCGTACGGGCAACGCGCCCTCGAACCTCGCGGTCGCGGTCGACATCGTGCACACCTACATCGGTGACCTCCGGGTGCAGCTCATCGCCCCCGACGGCACCGCGTACACGCTGAAGGCGTACGGGACCGGCGGCAGCGCCGACAACCTCAGCACCACGTACACGGTGAACGCGTCCTCCGAGGTCGCCAACGGGACCTGGCAGTTGCGGGTCCAGGACAACGCGGCCCAGGACACCGGTTACATCAATAGCTGGAAGCTGACCTTCCCGTAGGTCGCTGCCGCCCGGACAGGGCGCCGTCCCGGTGGTTCGACTCCCCGGGGCGGCGCCCTCTTTTTGCCATCCCATGACCGACGTGTTGTTGGGGCTTTGCCCAGGTCAACTCGCTTTACACAGCGGCAATGTTCACCCGCTGGTCGACTTTCGGCCAACATCACATGGGGGTCATGACATGTACGCGCCTTAATGCCACGCTTCCTCACAACCGCCGCACAACTTCACGACCACCCCGGAAGGCACCCCACGCCTCCCGGGCTCCCCCACGAAGGAGCTTGTGTGACCCCCCTCTACGCGCGTCACAAGCGCACCACCCTGGCCATCGCCACCGCCGTCGCGGCCGGGGCCCTGCTCACCACCGGTCTGACCACCGGAAGTGCCGCCGCCGTGACCCCGGCCGAAGGCACCGGCAAGGCGACCCTCGCGGGCGCACCCATCCAGCTCTCCGCGGCCGCCCGCACCTCGCTCATCAAGGAGCAGCAGGCCGGCGCCGCGGCCACGGCCCGGCAGATAGGACTCGGCGCCAAGGAGCAACTGGTCGTCAAGGACGTCGTGAAGGACGCCGACGGCACCGTCCACACCCGCTACGAGCGCACCTACGACGGCCTGCCCGTCCTCGGCGGCGACCTCGTCGTGCACGAGTCGAAGTCCGGTGCGGCCGAGGGCGTCTCCAAGGCGACGACCAAGAGCATCAAGGTCGCCTCCCTGACCCCGAAGGTCACCGTCGCCAAGGCCGAGACCCAGGCGCTGAGCGCCGCCAAGGCCGCGGGCTCCGACAAGGCCGCCGCCAACGGCGCCCGCAAGGTCGTCTGGGCCGCCTCGGGCACCCCCGTCCTCGCCTACGAGACGATCGTCGGCGGCTTCCAGGACGACGGCACCCCGAACCAGCTCCACGTCATCACCGACGCCGTCACCGGCAAGAAGCTCTACGAGTACCAGGGCATCGAGAACGCGACCGGCACCGGCAAGAGCCTGTACTCGGGCACGGTCAGCCTCAGCACCACGCTGTCCGGGTCGACGTACAACCTCACCGACGCCACGCGCGGCAACCACAAGACCTACAACAAGGCCCACGGGACCAGCTCCTCCGCGGGGACCCTGTTCACGGACGCCGACAACGTGTGGGGCACCGGCGCGGCCTCCAGCTCCACCACCGACCAGACCGCGGCCGTGGACGCCACCTACGGCGCGCAGGAGACCTGGGACTTCTACAAGTCCACCTTCGGCCGCAGCGGCATCAAGAACAACGGCGTCGGCGCCTACTCGCGGGTGCACTACGGCAACCAGTACGTGAACGCGTTCTGGGACGACAGTTGCTTCTGCATGACGTACGGCGACGGTGAGGGCAACGTCAACCCGCTCACCTCGCTGGACGTCGCCGGCCACGAGATGAGCCACGGCGTCACCTCGAACACCGCGGGCCTGAACTACTCCGGCGAGTCCGGCGGCCTCAACGAGGCGACCTCGGACATCTTCGGCACGGGCGTGGAGTTCTACGCGGGCAACTCCAACGACGTCGGTGACTACCTCATCGGCGAGGAGATCGACATCAACGGGGACGGCACCCCGCTGCGCTACATGGACAAGCCCAGCAAGGACGGCGGCTCGGCCGACTCCTGGTCGTCCACCGTGGGCAACAAGGACGTCCACTACTCGTCCGGTGTCGCGAACCACTTCTTCTACCTCCTCGCGGAGGGCAGCGGCGCCAAGACGATCAACGGCGTGTCCTACAACTCGCCCACGTCCAACGGCTCCACGGTCACCGGCATCGGCCGCGCCAAGGCGCTGCAGATCTGGTACAAGGCGCTGACGACGTACTTCACGTCGACGACCAACTACAAGTCGGCCCGCACGGGCACGCTGTCCGCGGCGTCCGCCCTGTACGGCTCGACGAGCGCCGAGTACAAGGCGGTGGCGGCGGCCTGGTCCGCGGTCAACGTGAGCTAGTCAGCAGTGAGTCGACGGGCGGTACCCGGGACGAAGGCATCCCCGGGTACCGCCCTACTCTTGGGTCCCATGTCCTTCACGTACGACGACGTCGGTGCGACCCGGCGGAGCGGATTCTGCCCGCCCGGCTTCCACCCCCTGCACGTCCGCACGCGCATAGGCGAGGGTCACGACGTCTTCCGTAAGGCCTCCGAGGCGGTCCTGACCTGGGAGATGCACCGGGCGCTCGGGGTGGGCATCGACACCACCGCCGAGCGCGCGGCCCCGGACGTGGACGTCACGGTCACCCTGGCCGGCGTCATCAAGGCCCCCTGCCGAGTGGTGTGGACCGTGGAGGAGCACCGCCGCGCGGGCTGGGCCTACGGCACCCTGTCCGGCCACCCCGAATGCGGCGAGGAGTCCTTCGTAGTCGACCGCACGGGCGACGGCACGGTATGGCTGACGGTCTCGGCCTTCAGCCGGGCCGCCAAGTGGTACTCCCGGGCGGGCGGCCCTGCGACCCGGGGACTCCAGCACGCGTACGCGCGGCGGTGCGGGGCCGTCCTGCGCAGGCTGTGCGGCGGAGAGGACGCGGGCTGAGCACGGAGCCCCGGCCCGCGCCCCCGACCGCTCACCGCATCAACACCCCCGCCCCCTCCACCACGTCCTCCGAAGGCATCGCCACCATTCCCAGTTCCGTGGCCGAGGCCAGGAGGGGGTGGGTGGGCAGGATGCGGACCGTGTAGCCGAAGGGGCCCGTGCGGTCCAGGGACAGGGGGCCCTCGTACACCCAGCGGCCCTCCGCGTCCGGGCCGCCGACCGGCTTGAGCGGGACCGTGGACGCGTCCGCGATGCGGTCCTCCTCGTCCACGCGGCCGGAGACCGCCTGGACCTCCACGTCGTCGGGGCCGAGGGCGCCGAGGCCGACGCGGACCCGCAGGCCCAGCGTGGTGCCGAGTTCGGCCGTGGTCGTGGCGGCCGTGGTCTCCACGTGGTCGACCGTCACGCCCTGCCACTGCGTCCGCACCCTGGCCTTCCACTCGGCCAGTTCGCGCGCCGCGTCCGGGGCCATCGCACGGTGGGCGTGGGCCGCGGGGGCGTAGAGGCGCTCGACGTACTCGCGGACCATGCGGCCGGCCAGGACCTTCGGACCCAGCAGGGTGAGCGTCTGGCGGACCATCTCGATCCAGCGGTCGGGCAGGCCCCCCTGGCCGCGCTCGTAGAAGCGGGGCGTCACCCGCTGTTCGAGGAGGTCGTAGAGGGCGTCGGCCTCTATGTCGTCACGGCGGTCGGGATCGGTCCCCACACCGTCGGCCGTCGGGATCGCCCAGCCGAAGTCGGGCTGGAACCACTCGTCCCACCAGCCGTCGAGGACGGAGAGGTTCAGGCAGCCGTTGAGCGCGGCCTTCATCCCGCTCGTGCCGCACGCCTCCAGCGGCCGCAGCGGGTTGTTGAGCCAGATGTCGCAGCCCGGGTAGAGCTTCTGCGCCATCGCCATGCCGTAGTCGGGCAGGAAGACGATCCGGTGCCGGACCCGCGGGTCGTCGGCGAACCGCACCAGCTCCTGGACCAGCCGCTTGCCGCCGTCGTCCGCCGGATGCGCCTTGCCCGCGACCACGATCTGGATCGGGCGTTCGGGGTGCAGCAGCAGGTCCATCAGCCGGTCGCGGTCGCGGAGCATGAGGGTGAGCCGCTTGTACGACGGGACACGGCGGGCGAATCCGATGGTCAGGACGTCGGGGTCCAGCACACCCTCGATCCAGCCCAACTCCGCCGTACCCGCGCCGCGTTGACGCCAGGACGCGCGCAGCCGGTCCCGCACCTCCGTCACCAACTGCTCCCGCAGCGCTCGGCGCAGCTCCCAGATGTCCTGGTCGGGGATGTCCCCCACGGCGTCCCAGCGGTCGGAGCCGCCGACGGTCAGCGCGTCCTCGGTGCGCTGGGCGCCGATCTGCCGGGCGCCGAGCCGGAACACCTCGGGCGCGACCCAGGTCGGGGCGTGCACCCCGTTGGTCACGGAGGTGATCGGCACTTCCTCGGGGTCGAATCCCGGCCAGAGTCCGGAGAACATCTCCCGGCTGACCTGCCCGTGCAACAGCGAGACCCCGTTGGCGCGTTGGGCCAGGCGCAGACCCATCACGGCCATGTTGAAGAGGTTGGGCTCGCCGCCCGGGTAGGTCTCCATGCCGAGGCCGAGGATGCGGCCCACGTCCATGCGCGGGAGCTCGGCGTCGGGGCCGAAGTGCCGGGCGACCAGTTCCCGGTCGAAGCGGTCGATGCCGGCCGGGACGGGGGTGTGCGTGGTGAACACGGTCCCCGCCCGGACCGCCTCCAGACCGGCGTCGAAGTCCAGCCCCTGGTCGCAGAGTTCGGCGATCCGCTCCAGACCGAGGAACCCGGCGTGCCCCTCGTTGGTGTGGAAGACCTCGGGGTCGGCGTGGCCGGTCAGCCGGCAGTACGTCCGTACCGCGCGCACGCCCCCTATGCCGAGGAGCATCTCCTGGAGCAGCCGGTGCTCGCTGCCGCCGCCGTACAGCCGGTCGGTCACCCCGCGTTCGCCGAGGTCGTTCTCCTCGACGTCGGAGTCCAGCATCAGCAGGGGCACCCGGCCGACCTGGGCGAGCCAGATCCGGGCGTGCAGGCGGCGGCCGCCGGGCAGGGCGAGCGACACCTGGGCCGGGGTGCCGTCGGCCTCCCGCAGCAGCGCCACCGGAAGCTCGTTGGGGTCCAGGACCGGATAGTGCTCCTGCTGCCAGCCGTCCCGGGACAGGGTCTGGCGGAAGTAGCCGTGGCGGTACAGCAGGCCCACGCCGATCAGCGGTACGCCCAGGTCGCTGGCCGCCTTCAGGTGGTCCCCCGCCAGGATGCCCAGCCCGCCGGAGTACTGCGGCAGGGCGGCCGTGATGCCGAACTCGGGCGAGAAGTAGGCGACGGCGGCGGGGAGTTCACCGGTGTGGGCCTGGTACCAGCGCTCACCGGTGACGTAGTCGTGGAGGTCGTCGGCGACCGCGGTGAGCCGGCGCAGGAAGCGGCGGTCCTCGGCGAGCTCGGCGAACCGGGCGGGCCGCACGCTGCCGAGCAGCCGTACGGGATCACCGCCCGACGCGGCCCAGTGCTCCGGGTCGACGGTCTGGAACAGGTCGCGGGTCTCCGCGTGCCAGGACCAGCGCAGGTTGCGCGCCAGGTCGCTCAGGGGCCGCAGGGCATCGGGGAGTACGGGTCGGACGGTGAATCGACGGATCGCCTTCACATTCCACCTCGGCGAGCAAGCGGAGTGGGACGCACGGCGGTGTGCGTCCCGTCTTCAGCCTCGACGGTAACCGTGCGGAGGGCTCGTCACCACGGCGCAGTTGTCGGCAGAAGGCCGTGTCGCCGCCAAGCCGTTCCGCTTCGAACAGTCCGGAAATCGCCGCAACCTCCCTACGTCACCCCATAGCCGATATGGCCGATTACACCCCCGTAGGCGTCCTTGTGGTACTTCACACCGCACGAGAGGCTTCCCCAGGGCGTACCGGCCGACGCCGGGTGCATCCGGCGGACCACGGCTGCCGTACGCCGCACCGAGGAGGGGAACGCACGTCATGGCACGGACGCGAGACCGGCGTCTGCGCCGGGTGGGGAGTCTGACCGCGGTGAGCTGTGCCGCCGCGCTTTCGGCCATCTCCCCACCCGCGCACGCCGCACCGGAGGGGCGGATACTCGGCGCCGGGGAGGCCGGTTCCGTCAGCGGGAGTTACCTGGTGACGCTCAAGAAGGGAACGGACGCCCCGTCGGCGGCCGGAAAGGGCCTAGCCGAGAAGTACGGGGCGAGAATCAGCCATACCTACGGCACGGTACTCAACGGCTACGCGATCCGGGCGGACGAGAGACAGGCCCGGCGGCTCGCGGCGGACGCCCGGGTCGCCTCGGTCGTGCAGGACACCCGGGTGACCCTGGAGGGCACCCAGAGGAACCCGCCGTCCTGGGGCCTGGACCGCCTCGACCAGCCGGAGCGGACGCCGGACAGGTCCTACACCTGGCCCCGGTCCGCGGGCGCCGGGACGACGGTGTACGTGATCGACACCGGCATCCGCGTCTCCCACCGGGACTTCGGGGGCCGGGCGCGGCACGGCTGGGACTTCGTCGACGGCGACCGGTCGGCGGGCGACGGCAACGGCCACGGCACCCATGTGGCGGCCACCGTCGCCGGCACCGGCTACGGCGTCGCCAAGAAGGCCGAGGTGGTCGCCGTACGCGTCCTCGACAACGCCGGATCGGGTACGACCGCGCAGGTCATCGCCGGTGTCGAGTGGGTGACGAGGCACGCGCGGAAGCCGGCGGTGGCCAATCTCAGCCTGGGCGGCGCCCGCAGTGCCCCGCTGGACGCCGCCGTACGCACCTCCATCGCGTCCGGGGTGACCTACACCGTCGCCGCGGGCAACGACGGCCGGCCGGCCGGTCTCTACTCGCCCGCCGACCTGCCCCAGGCGATCACGGTCGGCGCGACCGACAGGACCGACCGGCGGGCGGGCTTCTCCAACTACGGCTCGGCCGTCGACCTGTTCGCCCCGGGAGTCTCGATCACCTCGGCGGGCATCACCGGTGACACCGCCAGGGCGACGTATTCGGGCACATCGATGGCCAGCCCGCACGCGGCGGGGGCGGCCGCGCTGTACCTGGCCGACCACCCGCGGGCCACTCCGGCACAGGTCGGCAAAGCGCTGGTCAAACTGGCGGTCGGCGGGAAGGTGTCCGGTCGGGGACCGGGTTCACCGGACGAACTTCTCCAGGTGCCCGGTTCCTAGGGGAAGCGTCCGCAAGGAGGCCCCGTTCGGCCAGAACGGGGCCGGTCTTGTGTAAAGACATACGCGTGAGTAGTTAGCAAAGTGCCGGATTGCCCACCCGAAGAGGGTGGGAAGGCTCCTCCGGTACACGGCTCAGGTAGGTTCACCGGTACGCCCCGCAGGACCCCCTCCCCACAGCCATCCGCCCACCCGAAGTTGACGCGGACAGGAGCGGTCATGCCCGCCACGCACCACTCGTCAGCACCCCTGACGACCAGCACCGACGCATCCACCACTCGCCCCGCCGACCCCGGCCCACCGCCTCAGGAGCGACCCTCCCCGCAGGCCGGACCGGCTCCGGCCGTCGGGCGCATACCCGTCCTGGACGTCCGCCCCGTCGTGCAGCGCGGCCGCCGGCCCGCCAAGGCGGTCACCGGCGAGACGTTCGAGATCTCGGCCACCGTGTTCCGCGAGGGTCATGACGCGGTCGCCGCCAATGTCGTACTGAAGGATCCGGAAGGCCGCGCCGGACCCTGGACCCCCCTGCGGGAACTGGCCCCCGGCACCGACCGCTGGGGCGCCACCGTCACAGCGGGCGCGCCCGGCCTGTGGAGTTTCACCGTGGAGGCGTGGGGCGACCCCGTCACCACCTGGCGGCACCACGCCCAGATCAAGATCCCGGCCGGCATGGACACCGAGATGGTCCTGGAGGAGGGCGCCCGCCTTTACGAACGGGCCGCCGCCGGAGTCCCCGACGACGGGCGCAACGGCGTGATCCTCGCGGCCGTCCGCGCCCTGCGCGACGAGAGCCGGCCGGCCGCCGCCCGCCTCGCCGCCGCACTGACGCCCGAGGTGGACGCGGTCCTCGAGCGCTTTCCGCTGCGGGAGTTGATCACGGCGTCGGAGTCGTTGCCGCTGCTGGTGGAGCGGGAGCGGGCGTTGTTCGGGTCGTGGTACGAGTTCTTCCCCCGGTCGGAGGGCACTCCGGAGCGGCCGCACGGCACGTTCCGTACGGCGGCGCGCAGGTTGCCGGCGATCGCGGCGATGGGCTTCGACGTGGTGTATCTGCCGCCGATCCACCCGATCGGCACCACGTTCCGCAAGGGCCGCAACAACACGCTGTCCGCGGGGCCGGAGGACGTGGGGGTGCCGTGGGCGATCGGCTCGCCGGAGGGCGGCCATGACGCGGTGCACCCGGATCTGGGCACGATCGAGGACTTCGACTGGTTCGTGCGGGAGGCGGCCGGGCAGGGGCTGGAGGTCGCGCTGGACTTCGCTCTGCAGTGTTCGCCGGATCATCCGTGGGTGCACAAGCATCCGGAGTGGTTCCACCACCGCCCGGACGGGAGCATCGCGTATGCGGAGAATCCGCCGAAGAAGTACCAGGACATCTACCCGATCGCCTTCGACGCGGATCTGGAGGGGCTGATCGCGGAGACGTGCCGGGTGCTGCGGCACTGGATGGGGCACGGGGTGCGGATCTTCCGGGTGGACAATCCGCACACCAAGCCGGTGGTGTTCTGGGAGCGGGTGATCGCCGACATCAACGCCACCGACCCGGATGTGATCTTCCTGGCGGAGGCGTTTACGCGGCCGGCGATGATGCACACCCTGGCCCAGATCGGTTTCCAGCAGTCGTACACGTACTTCACCTGGCGCAACAGCAAGCAGGAGCTGACCGAGTACCTGACGGAGCTGTCGGGGGAGGCGGCCTCCTACATGCGGCCGAACTTCTTCGCCAACACCCCCGACATCCTGCACGCCTTCCTCCAGCACGGCGGTCGGCCCGCGTTCGCGCTGCGCGCGGTGCTGGCCGCGACGCTGTCGCCGACCTGGGGTATCTACTCCGGCTACGAACTCGCCGAGAACACCCCCCTGCGCGAGGGCAGCGAGGAGTACCTCGACTCGGAGAAGTACCAGCTCAAGGCCCGCGACTGGGACAACCCCGACTCCCTCGCCCCCCTGATCACCCAGCTCAACACCATCAGGCGGGAGAACCCGGCCCTGCGGCAGTTGCGCGACATCCACTTCCACCACGCCGACAAGGACGAGGTGATCGCATACGCGAAGCGGAGCGGCTCGAACACGGTTCTGGTGGTCGTGAACCTCGATCCGCACCACACCCAGGAGGCGACGGTCTCGTTGGACATGCCGCAACTCGGCCTGGACTGGCACGAGTCGGTGCCGGTGCGCGACGAGCTCACCGGTGAGACCTATCACTGGGGCAGGGCGAACTACGTGCGTCTGGAGCCCGGCGGGGCACACGTCCTCGTGGTCGGCCGGGGGTCCGGGGGTCATCCCCCGGGTGAGCACAGCACCGTCCTGCGACCGTCCACCCCGCTGATCGGAGGGTCACCCACAACATGATCGTCAACGAGCCCGTCCACGACACCTTCGAGGACACCCCCGCCAAGGACCGGGACCCGGACTGGTTTAAGCGGGCCGTGTTCTACGAGGTCCTCGTCCGCTCCTTCCAGGACAGCAACGGCGACGGCGTCGGCGACCTCAAGGGCCTGACCGCCAAACTGGACTACCTGCAGTGGCTGGGCGTCGACTGCCTGTGGCTGCCGCCCTTCTTCAAGTCACCGCTCAGAGACGGTGGGTACGACGTCTCCGACTACACCGCCGTCCTGCCGGAGTTCGGTGACCTCGCCGACTTCGTGGAGTTCGTCGACGCCGCCCACCAGCGCGGCATGCGCGTGATCATCGACTTCGTCATGAACCACACCAGCGACCAGCACCCGTGGTTCCAGGAGTCCCGCAAGGACCCCGACGGCCCCTACGGCGACTACTACGTGTGGGCCGACGACGACAAGCAGTTCCAGGACGCGCGGATCATCTTCGTCGACACCGAGGCCTCCAACTGGACCTTCGACCCGGTGCGCAAGCAGTACTTCTGGCACCGCTTCTTCTCCCACCAGCCGGACCTCAACTACGAGAACCCGGCCGTCCAGGAGGAGATGATCTCCGCCCTGCGGTTCTGGCTGGACCTGGGCATCGACGGTTTCCGGCTGGACGCGGTGCCGTACCTGTACCAGCAGGAGGGCACGAACTGCGAAAACCTTCCGGCAACCCATGAGTTCCTCAAGCGGGTCCGCAAGGAGATCGACGCGTCCTACCCGGACACGGTGATCCTGGCGGAGGCGAACCAGTGGCCCGAGGACGTCGTCGACTACTTCGGCGACTACGAGTCCGGGGGCGACGAGTGCCACATGGCCTTCCACTTCCCGGTCATGCCCCGCATCTTCATGGCCGTGCGCCGCGAGTCCCGCTACCCCGTGTCGGAGATCCTGGCCAAGACCCCGGCGATCCCGCAGAACTGCCAGTGGGGCATCTTCCTGCGCAACCACGACGAGCTCACCCTCGAAATGGTCACCGACGAGGAACGCGACTACATGTGGGCCGAGTACGCCAAGGACCCACGGATGCGCGCCAACATCGGCATCCGCCGGCGCCTCGCCCCCCTGCTCGACAACGACCGGAACCAGATCGAGCTGTTCACCGCGCTGCTGCTGTCCCTTCCCGGCTCGCCGATCCTGTACTACGGCGACG
Organism: Streptomyces sp. NPDC107471; assembly: GCF_055582845.1. Classification (NCBI taxonomy): domain Bacteria; kingdom Bacillati; phylum Actinomycetota; class Actinomycetes; order Kitasatosporales; family Streptomycetaceae; genus Streptomyces; species Streptomyces sp. NPDC107471. The sequence continues at coordinate 93,539 of NZ_JBVJPC010000018.1, forward strand.
AGATCGGCATGGGCGACAACATCTGGCTCGGCGACCGGGACGCCGTCCGCACGCCGATGCAGTGGACACCGGACCGTAACGCGGGATTTTCCTCCTGTGACCCCGGGCGGCTCTATCTGCCGACCATCATGGACCCGGTCCACGGCTACCAGGTCACCAATGTCGAGGCGTCGATGGCGTCGCCCTCGTCGTTGCTGCACTGGACCCGCCGGATGATCGAGATCCGCAAGCAGAACCCGGCGTTCGGCCTCGGCTCCTACACCGAGCTGCCGTCCTCCAACCCGGCGGTGCTGGCCTTCCTGCGGGAGTACGAGGACGACCTGGTCCTGTGCGTCCACAACTTCTCGCGGTTCGCACAGCCCACGGAACTGGATCTGAGCGCCTTCAACGGCCGGCACCCGGTCGAGCTGTTCGGCGGGGTGCGGTTCCCGGCCATCGGTGATCTGCCGTACTTGCTGACCCTCGCGGGGCACGGGTTCTACTGGTTCCGGCTCCGCAAGGACGCCGCATAGCCGACGAGGACTCCGGCGGGGCGGTTTCCACCGCCCCGCCCGGGGCACGCATCAGTAGCACCCCGACCAGCCAGCCCGGGGAAAGGACGCCACGCCATGTCGGAAGCCGTCACCCGTACCGCCACGACAAGTCCAGGCCTCCTCGCCTCCCTCGATCCACTCCTGCGCGAGTGGCTGCCACGGCAGCGCTGGTTCGCGGGCAAGGGACGCCCGGTCACCGGGTTCTCCCTGGTGGCGGTCACCGAGCTGCTGCCGCCCACCGCCAAGCTCGGCCTGTACCACCTGCTGGTCCGGGCCCACCAGCCGCTCGCCGTGGGCGCCCCGCCGCACCCCGGCGACTGCTACCAGCTCCTCATAGGTGTGCGCGAGGCGCTGCCGCCCCGGCTGGCGCCCGCGCTGATCGGCCATGTCGAGGAGGGCCCGCTCACCGGCAGGACCGCGTACGACGCCCTCTACGACCCGCTGCCCGCCGAACTGCTCCTGGAGGCGATCCGCTCCGGGAGCCGGATCGGCGGGCTGCGTTTCGAGCGGGACGAGCACCAGGAGATCCGGGAGGGCCTGGTGGCCCGCGTGATGACCGCCGAGCAGTCGAACTCGTCGATCGTCTACGGAGATACGTTCATCCTGAAACTCCTGCGCCGGGTCGTGCCCGGCGTCAACCCCGACCTGGAGCTGCCGCTGGCGCTGGCCCGCGAGGGCTGCCCCCGGGTGCCCGCGCCGACGGGGTGGCTGCGGGCGGAGCTGGACGGCGAGCCGTACACCCTCGGGGTGCTCCAGCCCTTCGTGCAGGGCGCCTCGGACGGCTGGGAGCTGGCCCTGCGGGAACTCGCCAAGGGTGAGGACTTCAGTGCCGAGGCGCACGCGCTCGGGCGGGCCACCGCCGAGGTGCACACCGCGCTCGCGCGGGCCCTGCCGACCGTGACGCTGGGCCACCAGCAACTGCACCTGCTGGTCGACGGCATGATCGAGCGGCTGGAGGCGGCCGTCCAGGCGGTCCCGGCGCTCCGGCCGCACGCGCCCGGCCTGCGCTCCGCGTTCACCGCGCTGGGCGATCTCTCCGCCGAGGGCAGCACCTGGACCGCCCAGCGCATCCACGGCGACCTGCACCTCGGCCAGTGCCTGCGCTCGGCCGCCGGGCACTGGTCGCTGATCGACTTCGAGGGCGAGCCGTCCAAGCCGCTCGCCGAACGCCGGCTGCCGCAGCCGACGGCCCGGGACATCGCCGGGATGCTGCGCTCCTTCGACTACGCGGCACACTCCACCGACCTGCCGGTTCCGGGCTGGGCCGAGGCCTGCCGGGCCGCGTACTGCTCCGGATACGCCGAGGTCAGCGGCGTGGACCCGCGGACCGATCCGGTGCTGCTGCGCGCGTACGAGACCGACAAGGCGATCTACGAGGTCGTCTACGAGGCCCGGCACCGCCCGGACTGGCTCCAGGTGCCGATGGCCGCGGTCGCGCGGTACGCGACGACCGACCTGATCTGACCGACCCGACTCCCGCCGAGGAGGCTCCACCTGTGACTCCGCCCACCCCCAGCGGTTCGGACCCGAAGAAGACTGCGAAGAAGAAGGCCGCGGAGAAGACAGTGACCAAGAAGGCGTCGGCGAAGAAGGCGGAGCCGGTGGCCAGGAAGGCTCCCGCGAAGAAAGCGGACACCGGGAGGACCGGTGTCGGCGCCGCGGCGGCGGAGACGGCCCGGGCGGTGAAGGCCGGTGCCGAGAAGGTCGGCGCCGAGGCGGCCGACGCGGTCAAGGCCGTCGCCAAGAAGGCCGGTGGCGAGAAGGCCGTCGCTGGGGCGGGCGACGCCGTCAAGGCGGTCGCCAAGCGGGCCGGCGGCGAGAAGGCCCCCGGGGGAAAGGCCGCGCCGAAGAAGGCGGGGGCCGGGAAGGCCGTGGCCAAGAAGGCGCTGGTCAAGGAGGCGGCCGTCGACACGCCTGCCGTGAAGAAGGCCGCAGCGAAGAAGACCGCCGCCACCAAGACCGCGGTGAAGAAGACTGCTGCGAAGAAGACTGCTGTGAAGAAGGTCCCGGCGAAGAAGAGCGCGGCCGAGAAGACCGCGGCGGAGAAGACTGCCGTGGGGAAGGCCGCGGTGGAGAAGGGTGCCGCCGAGAAGGCCGTCGCGCCGACGGTGGCCGCCGAGAACGCCGTGGCGGAACCGGCCGCGGTTGCGCAGACCTCCGCACCCGACCCCGTCCAGCCGCCGGAGGCACCCGGCTCGCCCGCCCTGGACGCCGGTGACCGGGACCGGCTGCTCTCCGGCACGCACCACGACCCGCACGGCGTGCTCGGCGCGCACCCGGTGCCCGGCGGGGTGGCCTTCCGGGTGTTCCGCCCGTACGCCCAGGGCGTCACGGTCGTGGCCGGGGAGGTGCGCGCCGAACTGCACGACGACGGCGACGGCTTCTTCTCCGGCCTGCTGCCGCTGCGGGAGATCCCCTCCTACCGGCTGCTCGTCACGTACGCGGAGACGGTCCAGGACACCGAGGACGCGTACGCCTTCCTGCCCGCGCTCGGCGACCTCGACCTGCATCTGATCGGCGAGGGCCGGCACGAGCAGTTGTGGACGGCGCTCGGCGCGCAGCCCATGACCCACCAGGGCGTGCCGGGCACCCGCTTCACGGTGTGGGCGCCGAACGCGCGCGGGGTGCGGGTGGCCGGCACCTTCAACTTCTGGGACCCCTCGGCGTTCGCGATGCGCTCGCTCGGTTCCACCGGGGTGTGGGAGCTGTTCGTGCCCGGGGTCGGCGAGGGCGAGCTGTACAAGTTCGAGATCACCCGCCCCGACGGCTCCAAGACGCTGCGCGCGGACCCGCTGGCCCGCCGCACGGAGGTCCCGCCGAACACCTCCTCGATCATCCACGCCTCGCACCACGAGTGGCAGGACGCGGAGTGGCTGGCGAACCGGGCGGCCGGGGCGCCGGCCCACGAAGCCCCCTTCTCCGTCTACGAGGTCCATCTCCCCTCCTGGCGACCGGGCCTGACGTACCGTCAGCTTGCCGAGCAGTTGCCCGCCTATGTCAAGGACCTGGGCTTCACCCACGTCGAGCTGATGCCGGTGGCCGAGCACCCCTTCGGCGGTTCCTGGGGCTACCAGGTCACCGGGTTCTACGCGCCGACGGCACGGCTCGGCACCCCCGACGACTTCAAGTACCTCGTCGACGCGCTGCACCAGGCCGGCATCGGCGTACTGATGGACTGGGTGCCGGCCCACTTCCCGCGCGACGACTGGGCGCTCGCCGAGTTCGACGGCCGGCCCCTGTACGAGCACGAGGACCCGCTGCGCTCCGCCCACCCGGACTGGGGCACGCTGGAGTTCGACTACGGGCGCCGGGAGGTGCGCAACTTCCTGGTGGCGAACGCCGTCTACTGGTGCGAGGAGTTCCACATCGACGGGCTGCGGGTCGACGCGGTCGCCTCGATGCTCTACCTCGACTACTCGCGTGAGCCGGGCCAGTGGGTCCCGAACGTGCACGGGGGCCGGGAGAACCTGGACGCGGTGGACTTCCTCCAGGAGATGAACGCGACGGTGTACCGGCGGGTGCCGGGCGTGGTGACGATCGCGGAGGAGTCGACGGCCTGGGACGGCGTGACGCGCGCGACGCACCACATGGGTCCCGGGGGCTTCGGCGGTCTCGGGTTCGGCCTGAAGTGGAACATGGGCTGGATGCACGACTCGCTGGACTACATGGCCCACGAGCCGGTGCACCGCAAGTACCACCACCACGAGATGACGTTCTCGATGGTGTACGCGTACAGCGAGAACTACGTCCTGCCGATCTCCCACGACGAGGTCGTCCACGGCAAACGCTCACTGGTGTCGAAGATGCCGGGCGACTGGTGGCAGCAGCGGGCCAATCTCCGCGCCTACCTGGCCTTCATGTGGGCGCACCCCGGCAAGCAACTCCTGTTCATGGGCCAGGAGTTCGCCCAGGGCGCCGAGTGGTCAGAGGCCCACGGCCCGGACTGGTGGCTGCTCGACCCGGCGTACGGCGCCGAGGCCGACCACCGGGGCGTCCGTGACCTGGTCCGCGATCTGAACGTCGTGTACCGCCACACCCCCGCCCTCTGGCAGCGGGACACGGACCCCTCGGGCTTCCGGTGGATCGTCGGCGACGCCTCCGAGGACAACGTCTTCGCCTTCCTCCGCTACGACGCCGACGGCTCCCCCCTCCTGGCGGTCTCCAACCTCGCCCCCGTGGTCCGCCCCGGCTACCGCCTGGGCGCCCCGGACGACGTCCCGGCCTGGCTGGAGACCCTCAACACGGACGGCGCCCGGTACGGAGGCGGTGACGTCACCAACCCGGACGTCGTGAAACCGGACCCCACCCCCTGGCACGGCCGCCCGGCCAGCATCCAACTCACCCTGCCGCCCCTGGCGACGGTGTGGCTGCGCCCGGCCTGACCGAGGTCACCGGAGCGGACCCGCCGGGGTCCGCTCCGGGACGCGGGGCACCTTCGCGAGGACCGGGACGACACCTGCCGCTCAGGTGGTGTCCAGCGCCTTCGGCAGGCGGCCCGTGTGCAGTACTCCCAGGTGTTGGGTGGCTCGGGTCAGGGCGACGTACAGGTCGCTCGTGCCGTAGAGGGACGGTTCGACGACGAGGACGGAGTCGAATTCGAGGCCCTTCGACTGGCGGGGGTCCAGGAGCACGACGGTCTGTGTCAGGTCGGGTTCGGTGCCCGCCGTGACGCCGTCGAGGCGGGCCGCGAGCCTGCGGTGCAGGTGGCGGGGGGCGATGACGGCGAGCCGGCCCTCGGTGGGGGTCAGTTCCTGCACCGCCTCCGCGACCGCGCCGGGCAGGTCGTCGGTGGCCCGTACCCATGGCCGTACCCCGGTCGACCGCACCGAGCTCGGGGGCTCGAAGCCGGGGTCCGAGGCGCGCACCACGGCCGCCGCGAGCTCCATGATCTCAGCCGGGGTGCGGTAGTTGACGCGGAGCCGCGCATGCTCCCAGCGGTCCTGGACGTACGGCTGAAGGATCTGCTGCCACGAGCCCACGCCCGCCGCCTCCGCGGTCTGCGCCGGGTCGCCGACCAGGGTCATCGAACGGGTCGGGCTGCGCCGCATGAGCAACCGCCAGGCCATCGGCGACAGTTCCTGCGCCTCGTCGACGATGATGTGCCCGAACGCCCAGGTGCGGTCGGCCGCCGCGCGCTCGGCGGCGCTGCGGTGGTCGTCCTCCTCCTGCCGTTCGGCGAACCGCTCGGCGTCGATGATGTCGTGCGCGGACAGGACCTCGGAATCCTCCTCGTCCTTGTCGTCGAACTCGTAGGTGCGCGAGGCGTACGACACGTCGAGGACGCCCTGCGCGTACGCGACCTGCGTCTCGCGCTCGCGTTCGGCCCGGGCCCGCGCCAACCGCTCGTCCACGCCGAGGAGTTCGGCCGCCTCGTCGAGCAGCGGCACGTCCGCCACGGTCCAGCCGCGGGTCACCGGGCGGCGGATCGCGGCCGCGTCCTCGTCCGGGAGGTAGCCGACGGGGTCGGCGAGGAAGTCGGCGACCAGCCGCTGCGGGGTCAGGCGCGGCCACAACTGGTCGATGGCGGCCCAGACCTCGGGGTTCTCGGCGAGCTCGTCGCGGATCTGTGTGATGTCGCTCGGGTCCAGCAGGTTGGTCCCGTCGAACGGGTCCGTGCCGATGCGTTCGGCGACCATGTCGGTGAGCGTGTTGAGGATATGGCCCTCGAAGTGCTCCCGGGCGACGTTGTGCGGCAGCCGGGCGGCACGCGTCTTCTCGCGGGCGACCTTGACCAGACCGTCGTCGAGCATGAGGATCTCGCGGTCGTGCTCGATCGCGATGACCGGGTCGGGCAGCGCCTGCCAGTCGCGTACGACGTCGGCGAGGACGTCCGCCATGGCGGCGCGCCCCTTCACCGCGGCCGCGTCCCGGCTGTCGGTCGCCGTCGCCCGCACCCCGGGGAACAGCTCCCCGACCGTCGCGAGGAGCACCCCGGTCTCGCCGAGCGAGGGCAGCACCTCGCCGATGTAGCCGAGGAAGGCGGGGTTGGGGCCGACGATGAGCACGGCCCGCTTGGCGAGCAGTTCCCGGTGTTCGTAGAGGAGGTACGCGGCCCGGTGCAGGGCGACGGCGGTCTTGCCGGTGCCGGGGCCGCCCTCGACCACCAGCACCCCGCGGTGCGGTGCCCGGATGATCTCGTCCTGCTCGGCCTGGATGGTCTGCACGATGTCGCTCATGCGGCCGGTGCGCGCGGAGTTGAGCGCGGCGAGCAGGACCGCGTCGCCGGCCGGGTCCTCGTGGCCGGTCCGCTCCTGGTCGCCCAGGTCGAGGATCTCGTCGTGCAGGTCGGTCACCCGGCGGCCCTCGGTGCCGATGTGCCGGCGGCGGCGCAGGCCCATCGGGGTGTGGCCGGTGGCCAGGTAGAAGGGGCGGGCGACGTCGGCGCGCCAGTCGATGAGGATCGGGGTGCGCTCGGCGTCCTCGGTGCGCAGGCCGATCCGGCCGATGTGGTGGGTGATGCCGGAGGTGAGGTCGATCCGGCCGAAGCAGAGGGAGCCGTCCACCGCGTTCAGCGCGGCCAGCAGTCCCGAGCGCTCGGCGACCAGGATGTCCCGCTCCAGCCGGGCCTGCATGGGGGTGTTGCCCTGGGCGAGCGCGTCCGTGACGGAGGCCTCGGTGTCGCCGCGCAGAGCGTCCACGTGTGCGTACAGCCCGTCGATGAATTCCTGTTCCTGTCGCAATTCATCGTCCGGAAAACCGGTGTTTGACAATTCCACTCCCGCCCGGATATACTGTGCTCACTGAGCTTCTTTGCGGCCTCATTCAGGTGAAGTCGCGAACCATTGAATATACGCAAAGAAATCCCCCGGGCGCAATCGCCCGGGGGATTTCTCGTATTGCGTCGGCTCACAGCACGTCGGTCAGCTCCTCCAGCAGCCGCCGCTTGGGCCGCGCCCCCACCATCGACCGGACGGGCTCCCCGTCCCGGAACACCATGAAGGTGGGCATCGACAGCACCCGGTAGGCGTTCGTGGTCAGCGGATTGGTGTCGACGTCCAGTTGCACCACCTTGAGCCGCTCCCCCTCCTCCGCGGCGAGAGCCGTGAGCACCGGCCCCATCTGCCGGCACGGCGGGCACCAGTCGGCGGTGAACTCCACCAGCACCGGCAGATCCGCCCCGAGCACCTCCGCCTCGAAGTCCGCGTCCGTCACCTCTGCCACACCTGCTGCCCTGATCACCTGTGATCCCCTCCCAGTTCGCACACCGGCTCCGGACCGCCCGGAACCTCCGCGTCGGCGGCCAGCTCGGCACGCGCCCGCTCGGCCCGTTCGAGCTGCTGCCCGACCTGGGCGCGCACGGTCTGCAACTCACCGATCAGCGCGTCCAGTTCGCCGAGCTTGCGCCGGTAGACCGCGAGCGAGGCGGGACACGCGTCACCCTCGGGGTGACCGGCCCGCAGACACTCCACGAACGGCCGCGTCTCCTCCAGGTCGAACCCGAAGTCCTGGAGCGTCCGGATCTGCCGGAGCAGCTTCAGGTCGTCCTCGTCGTAGGTCCGGTAGCCGTTGTCGCCGCGCCTCGCGGGCAGCAGACCCCGCGCCTCGTAGTAGCGCAGCGTCCGCGTGGTGGTCCCGGCCCGTGCGGCCAGCTCGCCGATTCGCATGCTGACGAACGTAGTCCTTGACGCCGACGTCAAGGCAAGAGCGGTTTGCGCTGCACGGGAGAGGTCAACACGATCGACGTCGTGGTGCGGCCGAGGACGGAGACCTCCTCGAGGACCTCCTCCAGGTGGACGGTGTCGCGGACGGCGACCTTGAGGATCCAGCAGTCCTCGCCGACCACGTGGTGCACCTCGGTGATCTCGGGGCGTTCCAGCAGCTCCAGGGTCCGCGGATGCCGCAGGGTGTAGCCGCCGTGCGGGCTGACCCGGATGAACGCCTGGATGCCGTAGCCGAGCCGGGCCGGGACCACATGGGCGCCGTAGCCGCCGATCACGCCGGCCGCCTCCAGCCGCCGCACCCGCTCGGTGACCGCCGCCGGGCTCAGCCGCACCCGGCGGCCCAGCTCGCTGAGCTTGATCCGGCCGTCGGTCTGGAGGAGCTCCAGGATCTGCCGGTCGAGCGCGTCGAAGGCGACCGAGGTTTCGTCGGCAGCGGAGCGCAGACGCCGTGGTTCCTTCGGCTCTGCCGCCTGAACTCCCATGGTTCCCCCTTCAGTACCCGGACGTACGCCGGGAGAATTATGGTCATGGAAACGCCACGAGAGGTACTGGTCATCGGCGGCAGCCGGTATGTCGGCAAGCGCCTGGTCGCACGGTTCCTGGCCGCCGGCGACCGGGTCACGGTCCTCAACCGGGGCTCGTCCGCGCCCCCTGCCGGGGTGGTGCACCTGGTCGCCGACCGCGACGACGAGCGCGCGCTGGCCGACGCGCTGGGCGCCCGTTCGTTCGACGTCGTGGTCGACCAGGTCTGCTACACCCCGCGCCAGGCGGCGATCGCCCGCCGGGTCCTCGCCGGACAGGTCCGTCGCTATGTGATGACGTCGACGGTGGAGGTGTACGCGTACGAGGACTCGATCACCCCGGTCCGGGAGGACGCCGTCGACCCGACGGCCGTGTCGGTCGATCTCGACCTGCCCTGGGACGACCCCGCATTCCTCGATTCCCATTACGGCGAGGGAAAGCGGCAGGCGGAATCCGTTTTCTCGGAGGACCCCGCCTTTCCCTGCACAGCGGTCCGCGTGGCGCATGTCCTCGGCGGCGCCGACGACTTCACCGGAAGGCTCGCCCATTACGCCGACCGTATCCGCGCCGGTGAGCCGATCGCCGTCCCGGTCGACAACCAGCCCGCCACCTACATCCACGTCGAGGAGATCGCCGACTTCCTCGCCTGGACGGCGGGGCAGGACTTCACCGGGCCGGTGAACGCGGCCTCCCACGGCCTGCTGGGCACCGAGGAGCTGTGCCAGGCGGTCGCCGCGCACATCCCCGAGGGCAGGACCCTCCTCCAGCTCGTCGAGCACGGCGAGGTCTCGCCGTTCTCCTTCACCCGCGCCTACGGCATGGACAACACGCGTGCCACCCGGCTCGGGTTCGGCTTCGACGACGTACGGCGATGGCTGCCGCGGGCCGTGGCCGAGACGCTCGGATCGGGGGACGTTCACCCGTGAACGGCCCGTAGGGCGGCGAGACACAGCCAGGGGCAGCACCCGCACCCCCTCCCGTCACCGGGAAGCCGTGACCCCCGTCCACGGCTCCCCGGTGCGCTCGGCCCACTGTCGGGCCGCTTCGGGGCGGCCGGTGAGCAGCAGGAGCAGGGCGGCGACCGGACCGCGGATCTCCTCCCCCGTCCCGCGCGTCCAGTCGATGTCGGTGGCCACCAGGCGTGCCTTCGGCAGGGGCCAGGGGCGCGGCGGGAAACGCATGGTCCACACCCGGTCGGCGGCGTCCCGCGCGGCGGCCGCCGGCACCGCGCGCTCCCGGCCGAGGGCGAGGGCGATGTCCTGGCCGTGGACCAGGAGGTCGAGAAGGGGCTCGTGGGGTGAGGTGGTGGGCGCGAGGCGGCGGGAGCCGACGATCGAGCGCAGGTCGGCGACGATCGCGGTGACCGGCTGCTGCGCCTCGCGGACCGCCGAGTCATGGATCATGCGGTTCCAGTTTCCCCGGGCGCGGACCATCTCGCGGACGACCTGGCCGCGGGAGAAGCGCGCCGCGATCGTCAGGTGCGCGGCGACGTCCCGCACCCGCCAGTCCCCGCACCGCGTGCGGGTCTCCCACTCCTGCGGGCTCAGCCCCTCCAGCAGGTCGGCCAGGCTCGCCCGCTCCCGGTCGACGATCTGCCAGAGCTCGTCGGTGTCCAGCACTGCACCCACGTGAATCACCCACTCAAGTGGTAAGCTTCTCTGACCAAAGTAGTCAGTATCTCTGACCAATGTCAAGCAGTGCGAGGGAGCGTCGACGATGGTGGCGGAGAGCGAGCTCAACACGGGCGTGCTCCTGTTCCTCCCGTACCGGGCCCTGGAGAATCGAATCTTCGCCGCGCTCGCGGAAGCCGGTTTCGACGACTTCACGCCCGCCCAGGCCCGGGTCATGCAGCGGATCGGCCCCGACGGCACCCGGCTGACGGAACTGGCCGAGCAGGCCCAGATCACCAAGCAGACCGCCGGTTTCCTGGTCGACCAGCTCGAGAAGGCGGGCTATGTCACCCGCGTCCCGGACCCGACCGACAAGCGGGCCCGGCTGGTGCGGGGCGCGGCGAAGGCGTGGGCGGCGAAGGAGGTCGCCGACGGGGTGGTCGCGGAGGTGGAGAAGGAGTGGGAGGAGCACCTCGGCGGGCGCCGTATGAAGCAGCTCCGCGAGGCCCTGACCCTGCTGCGGGAGATCACCGATCCGTGGGCCTAGGTCGTGTCCGCAAAGTGCCCGTGTCGTTGGTCTGTTCGTGGTGCGTCGTCATGAGCTGACTGATGAGTCGTGGGCGGTGATCGAGCCGTT
>NZ_JBVJPC010000019.1:0-95826 GCF_055582845.1 Streptomyces sp. NPDC107471
GCGCGCGGTCTGCTCCGCAGACACGACGCGCCGCCGCTACGCGGCGGATTCCGGCTTCGCCGGAATAACGGCGGAACTCCGTTCCGCCTACCGGATCACTCCGTGATCCGGGGGCCCGGCCTCCGGCCGAACCCGTCCCGTACCGGCCTGCTCCGCAGTCCAGTACGGGACCTGACGCACCCTCCGGGCGCGTCAGGAAAGCGGCGGCGACATGCAGGGGTGGCCTGTCTTAGTGACGCTGCGTCAGGCGTGCCGGGCGGTCGCCTCCGATAACTTCTGGTCACTTCCTGGCAGAGACAGTGCGTCACTCTTCATCTCGGCTAGGCTTTGGGATAATGACAGGGTACCTATACCTTTAGGTGGCTTCGTCAGATAGAAGTCATCATTTTGGGTACCGGATCAGTTCTGGGATAGCAGTTGAGTCCCTCCAGAAGTTCGAGAATGCGAGGCTCCGTGAGTCAGATGGAATTGCGCCCACATCAGGTCGAGGCCGTCGAAAATGTGGTCCGCATTCTCGGCACTCCGCCCGGTGGCCGTATGCCTTCCGAGGGGCTGAGGACGCAGGTAATCGCGGCCACTGGCTCCGGTAAAACTCTCATCGCCGCAGAGTCGGCGCAGCGGCTTTCGGCTCGGCGTGTTCTCGTGTTGGTGCCGACGCTGGACTTGCTGACGCAGATGGCCGGCGCGTGGCGCCGTGCGGGGCGGTCGGGCGCGATGGTGGGGGTGTGCTCGTTGCGGGCGGAGGAGAGTGGGGGTCTGCCGTGTACCACGGATCCGGATGAGCTCGTGGAGTGGATGCGCGGGCTGGAGACGGTGACTGTCTTCGCCACCTACGCCTCGGTCGGCATGGGGGTTCTTCAGCGTGCGCACGCTGCTGGGCTGGGGGTGTGGAGCCTGATGATCATTGATGAGGCGCACAGGACCAGTGGGGATGGTGCGCGGCCGTGGGCGGCCGTGCACGACCAGGTCCAACTGCCCGCGGAGCGCCGGCTGTACATGACGGCGACGCCGCGGGTGTGGGAGGCCGAGGGCGAGCGGCCGCGGTTGGTGGCGTCGATGGAGGATGGCTCCCCCGTTTTCGGGCCGGTGGCTTTTCGGCTGTCGCTGTCGGAGGCGGTCGGACGGGGCATTGTGGCGCCGTATCAGGTGCTGTGCCTCGACATCCGCGATCCCGGCCTGTACGCGGCGCTAACGAGCGAGGACACCGGTTCGGACGCGGTGCGTGGGGCGCGGTTGGCGGCTGTGCAGACGGGGCTGATGCGTGCTGCCGTCACGGAGCGCTTCCGTCGCGTGCTCAGCTTCCACAGTCGGGTGGGTGAGGCGGAGGCGATGGCGGCCTCGGTGCCGGTGACCGCGGGCCGGCTCGCTGAGGCCGATCCCGACACCTACCCACCCGCGGAGCAGGTGTGGGCGGACTGGCTGTACGGCGAACACGCCCCCGGTCACCGTCGTCAGGTGCTGGATGAATTCGCCTCCGAATTCCTGGGCGGGCCTGAATTCGAGGGTCGTGATGTGCGGGCGGAATTGCGGGTGCTTTCCTCCGTGCGTGTTCTCGGAGAAGGCGTAGATACTGCCGAATGCGACGCTGTCCTTTTCGCGGACGCACGCGGGTCAATGGTCGACATCGTGCAGATGGTGGGGCGCGCCCTGCGACTCAATCCCGATCACGGGAAACTGGCCACCTTGATCGTTCCCGTTTTTCTCGGACCGGACGAAGATCCGAATGAGCTCCTCACCTCGGATGCCTACAACAGCCTGTCGAAGGTCCTCGGAGCTCTGCGGGCGCACGATGCGCAGACGATCGAGGCGCTCGCTGATCCCCGGCTGCGCAACAGCCGCCCCGCCGCCGAAGGCGACGGTGAGATCGGCGAGTTGAGCGAGGGTGAGACGGGCCAGGACGACGACGCCGGCGAGGACGGGGGCCAGGAGGTCCAGGAGCAGGACATCGTTCCGGCAGTGGGAGCTTCGGCAGCGGGCGTGCTGCGGTTCAGCGAACAACGCGACCCCGCCGCCCTTGCGCAGTTCGTGCGACTGCGGGTCATCAACCCCGAAGGCGCGTACTGGCGGCGCGGCATCGAGGCCGCCAGGCGGTGGCTGCGCGAGACCGGTGAGAGCGAGCTGCGCGTGTCATTCACGTACGTCACGCCTGAAGACTGGGGGGCGGGCATCGGCGGACATCCGCTGGGGGTGTGGCTGGCCGATCAGCGCCGGTACTACCGCGAGGGCACGCTGGAAGCCTCGCGCGTGACCGAGCTGGAGCAGCTCGGCATGGTCTGGTCGGTACACGCGTCCGCGTGGGACGCCGGCCTCGCCGTCGCCCGCGACTACGCAGCCGTCCACGGGCACTGCCTGCCCGGCGCCACCGTCGTCTGGGGCGGCTTTCCCCTGGGCACCTGGCTCAAGAATCAGCGTGCCGCGGCCAAAAGGACGCGTGAGAACGCCGTACGCCGCGCGAACGGGGAAACGGGCATCTCCTCTGCCGGGGAGCTCTCAGAGAGCCGTATGGAGGCCCTCGCGGAGATCGATCCCGGGTGGGCGCCAGAGGGGTGGGACGTCGCCTGGCAACGCTGCTACCGGCTCGCCCGCGCCCACGTGCAAGCCGGCGGCGTGCTGCCCGATGGGGCGGGCAAGGTGATCGTGCAAGGCGAAGACCTCGGAGCCTGGGTGGCTGGGCAGCGGGCTGGGTGGGACCGGTTGGCGCCGGCGCAGCAGTATCTGCTGGAGACCCTCGGTCTTGAGCCCGCGGGCGAGGACGAGGCAGTGGTGCCGGTGCGGCGCAGCCAGGATGACCGGTGGGCGATGAACTTTGCTGCGGCCCGCCAGTACCACGCACGCGAAGGCCACCTCCAGGTCCCGCGCAAGCACATCGAAACGATCACCGTGGGAACGGACGGAGACGCCAGTGGCAGCCAGGAGGTGGCAGTCCGGCTGGGGTCATTCCTGGATAACACCCGCCGCCGGGTCGGAAAGCTGTCCGCGGAGCGACGCGCGGCACTGGCCGCCCTCGGCCTGAAATGGTCGACGTAATGCACCCGTGGCTTGCTGAGGTGCGGCGGCAGCAAGCTGCGTGAGCGTCGGATGCGTGCAGATGACAGCGAGATTCCCCCGACAATGGGCACTGGGGTATTGCGTGCGCCATACTGTCGCAATGGGGGCACTTCCTGAGCCGCAGGGCCAGCAGCGTGAAGTGGTGTATCTGACGGCGCAAGGCCATCTGGTGGTCTTGGGAACCGCAGGCAGCGGCAAGACGACTATGGCGGTACACCGTGCCCGCTATCTGTCCGAGGCACCGGGGATCGGAGGCCGAACGCTGCTGGTCACCTTCAACCGGGCGCTGGTCACGTATCTGCGGGCCATCGGCGCCTCCGGCCCGCATCTGACCGTGGAGAACTACCATCTGTTCGCCCGGGGTTACCTCAAATACGCGACCGGGCAGCACGTCTCCATCTGCGCGAGCAAGCAGTCCCTGGTCGACAAGGCACTGGCCGAGGTCCGCAACAACAGCCGTCGGGCGGTGGCCAGCCGACCGCTGGGCTTCTTCATGGACGAACTGCACTGGATGGCCGGTCACGGCGTCACCGGCGAAGACGCCTACGTCAACGGTGCACGCCGGATCGGCAGGGGGACGGCCTTGGCCCCCGCGGACAGGGCAGTGGTCTACGACGTGTACCGCCGGTATATCGAGCTACGCACCCAGGCCGGCTACGGCCAGGACTGGGATGATCTGCCCTCCGTGGTACGAGCGGCGCTCGCAGCGGATGTTACTGCTCGCCGCTACAAGCACGTCGTGGTGGACGAAGGCCAGGATTTCACCCCCGAGATGATTCGCTCGTTGGCCGCAGCGATACCTGCCGACGGATCATTGTCGTTCTTCGGGGACTACGCCCAGCAGATTTACGGCAGCCGCATGTCGTGGCGCTCCCTGGGCCTGAGGGTTACCCGGCAGGTCGAGTTCGAGCAGAACTACCGCAACAGCCGCCAAATCGCCCAGCTTGCCCAGGCTATCTCCGACATGCCGCACTTCCGTGACGAGGTCGACCTGGTCCAGCCCAAGGCTCCGACCGCTGACGGCCCCCAGCCCACGATCGTCACAGCAGCCAGCAAGGTGGAACAGATCCGCCGCGCAGCGGAGTTCGCCAACGGCTTGGCAGCAGACCAGCAGGTCGCTGTTCTCATGCGCACCCGCGGGCAGGAGAGCGAGCTGCTGCGTCACCTGGACTCGCGGCACCGCATCAGCAGACTGCACCGAGACCTGACGGTGTGGCCGTCAGGTCCAGGCGTTTACTACGGCACCTATTCGGCGGCCAAGGGCCTGGAGTTCGACTCGGTGATCTTGCCGCTGTGTGACGCGGACGAACTACCCAAAGCCTCCGAGGTCGAGTCGCACGGGTTGGAGGAGGCCAAGGCCCGCGAGGCGCGCCAGCTGTATGTGGCGGTGACCCGTGCCCGTACCGGATTGATCATTCTGCGTTCGGGCGCGTTGACGCCGCTGCTGCCCGACGAAGCGTCAGATCTCTTCCTTAGGCTCCCGTCATGAACGAGATCTGGGCCGAAGCACAGCGCCGCGGGATAACGCGGCTGTGTCACTTCACCAAGTCCGCGAATCTGGCCCACATCCTGGCCACCGGTGAGATACGCGATGCGCTGACCCTGCGGGCTGGCACTGAGGGGTTCAGGCCTACAGACCGGGCCCGTTTGGACGGCTATCCGGACCACATAAACTGCAGCATCGAGTACCCCAATACGTGGTACCTGGACCGGGCCAGAGCCGAGGATCCGCACTTCCAGGATTGGGTCGTTCTGCTCTTGGATCCTGCGCTGCTTGCGCTGCCGGGAGCGAAATTCTGCCCCTACAACGCTGCTCGAGGCCTGGGAGGCGGCATCAGCAGCGGCTTCGCCGCCTTCACTGGCCTGTTCCAGGCCGCCGTTTCCGGGAACGCCAGGCGAGTCCGCACCAACCGGCATCCCGACTGGTGGCCCACCGACGACCAGGCCGAGGTCCTGCTCCCCGGCCCGATTCCGCTTAGCCACGTGCACGGGGTCGTCGT
Organism: Streptomyces sp. NPDC107471; assembly: GCF_055582845.1. Taxonomy (NCBI): domain Bacteria; kingdom Bacillati; phylum Actinomycetota; class Actinomycetes; order Kitasatosporales; family Streptomycetaceae; genus Streptomyces; species Streptomyces sp. NPDC107471. The sequence continues at coordinate 5,049 of NZ_JBVJPC010000019.1, forward strand.
GAAAGATGCTGCGCAGGCCGAGCTCGAACGCTACCGGCTCACTCAGCACCTCGATATGGGCACGGTGTTACCGCCGCTGATCATCGCCCCTACCCTGTTCGACAAGTATCTGCTGAGCCAGACCGTGCGGGCTGGACACCGCCCCGCGGAGCTCCCCTTCATCCCCTGACCGACTCTGGCAGAGTGACCCCGTGAACCGTGAACCGCAGCCGCATCCCTGGCTTGATCGTGCCGTCGGCATGGTGCTGGCTGCCGCCGTCGGCGATGCCCTGGGCTGGCCGTACGAGCGTCGAGACCGAACCCGCCGCCTGTTGGCGGACAGCGGCCTCAATCAGTTCGTCACCTGGGAACGCATGGCGGGCAACCGGTTTCGACCGTTTACCGAGGTGGTCAAGGCCGGTGACTACAGCGACGACACTCAGATGATCATCGCGGTCGGACGGTCCCTGCTTACGGCCGGCGACGACTGGCTCACCTGGCTACAACGCGTCGAATGGCCTCTCCTACCGTCCTACGAACGCGGCGCGGGTGCCAGCGTCAAACGCTCCTGCAAAGCCTGGGCCCAGGGACGTTCCCCATGGACCGTCGCCAGCAGCGACGTGCACAAGTACTTCGACACCGGCGCCAACGGTGCCGCGATGCGGGTAGCACCGCACGTCATCCGCCATCACGCGGACACCCGGTTCGACGACCTCGCCGTCGACGTTGTCCGCGACGCCGCCACCACGCATGGCCATCCCCGAGCACTTCTCGGTGCCATCGTCCACGCCCATGCCTTGTGGCTGAGCATGCGCCAGCCCGCCCCCTTGTCCTACGGATGGCTGGTTGAAGCCCTCCTGGACAATGCCGCGCAGTGGCAAAAGCCGGTCTTCGAAGCGCTGGAGGACGAGTGGAAGAACCGCGCTTCACACACTCTTGAGCATCCCTTCGACCGGCTGTGGCTGACCACCGGCCGCGAAGTCGAGGAACTCCTCGCACTCGCGCACAAGGAACTCAGGGGCGGCGCCGTGAGCGCGCCGAGCGCCTTCCTGAAGTCTCAGGGCCTCACCGGTAAGTCTCGCGGTTCCGGGACTCTGTGCGCCGTCGCAGCCGCCTACCTCGCCGCCCGCTCGGCCGCCAGCCCGGAGCACGCCCTCACTTCCGCCGCCCGTCTGGAGGGTGCGGACACCGACACGCTCGCCTCCATGACGGGCAGCCTGCTGGGAGCAGCACTAGGACAAGAATGGCTGGGCTCCAATGGCCGCAACATTCAAGACCGACCCTTGCTGGTAGCTCTCGCACAGGACCTCCTGACCCCATCCTCACTGCCTCGCGTACAGCCACCCTCGCGAGAACAGGCCCGCGCAGCGCTGGCCGAGTTCAATGACCAACTGGCCGACGCTGTACCGGGAAGCGTCATCCCCATGCCCTACCTGCGCACCGCCCAGGTCCAAGACCACGAAGAAACACATGCAGGGCAATGGGCAGCACGCCAGGCCCTGCTGATCACCGACGACGGGCAACGGCTACACCTCCTGCATTCCGTGCACCGTGTCTCGCCCCCGCACGCCACGCCTCCGCGCCCGCCCAGCGCACAACTGCAGGGCGCCTATCTGGCCGTGACCGACGTGCAGCGCGTGCGACAGGTCCTGAACCTGGTCTTTGGCCTGCACCCAGATCGCTACGGGCAGACCTGGGTCGCCTATGGCAATCTCGTCATCGCCGAGGACGCCTCCGCTGTTCCTCCCGCAGCCTCAGCGCCACGCGCACAGCTACGCCTGTCTTCAGAGCATCCGCAGGAGATCTGGCAACGCGCCCAGGAGCACCATTTGCCGGGCTCGGTGGACGACGGGCACACCAACTTCCTGGTGCACGTGGACCCCTGGCTTACCGTCAGCCTCAACCGGCCAGGACACCGCCCGCCTTCCGAGCGGCCCGACTGACGTACGCATGCCGCCTGCGTGTCCCAGCCAGAGGCATCGTTGCTCGCGGTGAGATGCCGTCCCTGTTTCGGTCGGTGCATCGGCGAATTCGGTCAGAACGTGAATAGGGTATCGGGGTGAGGTGAGGTATTGACGGCTGGTGTGTCGCGAACCGTGCCGCTGGCCGTGGAGCTGAACGCGTCGTTGATCAACCAGGTGGCGGCCAGCTACGGTCTCCCGACCGCCGGTGTGCCGCGGCTGTGGACGTGCCGCAACTCCCCCGCCCGGCACGACGGCACGTCGTAAACGCCCGGGCGCAGGACGGATCCTCACTCATCGACACCCAGGACTGGTCCGGCGTACGGGCCATCATTGACGCTGTCATCAATGCATTCGAATAGGAATGGGGAGTCGATTCGGGGCGGCCCGCGCTGCCCACCGACACGAGCCGCCGGCTCCGTGCCATCACTGTCCACACCGGCCTTCAGTCCGGGCAGATCCGCAACTACCCGACCACGTCCGGTTGGACGACAGCGGCACCCGGGAAGTCGGCTCGGTCGCACCGCACTGAGGTGCTGGCGGCAAGACCCGTGGTCTATGGAGCACGCGCATATGTGTGGTCCTCCCGATCTTCTGACCAGGTATCTCAGCGAAGTCGATGCAGGAGGTCGTCGACAGCGCGCCAGGCTCGGAGAGGCCAGTGACGCACCGCACGGGCACGAGTAGTACGAGCTAGTTCAGCGGCCGGATGCCGTCCCGTGACGGTGACGGGAGCATCGTCGCCGAGCGCCCGTAGCATGCCGTCGTAGGGGCAGCTCGTCTCGCAGCCGTCTTCGCGGTGGTCGAGGGTGGCGGTGGTCAGGTGGTACAGGTGGGCGCCGGTGTCGGCGATCCCGCCCGGCGCGGTCGTCATGGTGAGGAACTGGTTGAGCTGTGCGGCCGCGGCACTGGCGGAGAAGACGAAGACGTTTTCCTTGCGGCGCAGCGGATGGTCGGCGGGCAGGCCGGTGATGTAGGCGGGGTCGTCGAGGGAGCCGTCGCGTTCGGCTTGGACGTGGGCGGGGTCGTACTGGCCCAGGCATTCCAGGCAGGCGCGTCCGGGGGCGGCGATGTGGGCGCGCCATTCGGCGCCGCGCAGGCGTCCGCCGCGGGCGTCGACGGCGATGCCGCCGTCGACGACGGGGATGAGGTGGGCGTAGGCGAGGAGGTTGAGGACGGCGCGGGGCCAGGGCCGGTCGACGCAGGAGAAGATCACGTCGCAGTCGGCCACGGCGGCGAACCCGGCCGGCTCGACCACGCTCAGCTCGTACGGCGTCGTCTGGAAGTTCGTGGCGGTGGCCGCGCGGCGGGCACTACGGACAGCGAGGCGGGCCTTGGCCCGGTGCAAGTGCACGTCGCGGATCGCGGCGTGCAGGAGCCGGTCGAGGTTGACCTCCTCGACGGTGTCGAAGTCGAACAGACTCAAGTTCTGGATTCCGGTACGGGCCAGGGCTTCGACGACGAGCATGCCGACCGAGCCGCATCCGACGACACCCACGTGCAGGCGCGCCAGGTCGTCCTGGGTTGTCTGTCCCCAGGCGGAAACGGTGCGCAGCTGCCGGTTCGTGGCCGGCGGTACGGGCACGAGGCGGTTGTTGAAGGTGACCGTCAGGCGGCCACCGACCACACGGACGCTCTCCGCCTCAGTGGGTGCGTAGCGGCGGGGAGCCTGCTGCTGCCAGATGCGGGCACCGAATCCTGCATCCGTGCCCGCGAAGGTCAGACCGACCAGCGGACGGCCGGTGATCACCTGGGTCTGCGCGGCGAAGGACGCCTCAGCCTCGTGATCGATGGCGTTCAGGCGCTGCCATCCCCTGCCTTTGGGGTGGGCGTGGATGAAGCCGAGCCCGCAGCTGTTCTCGGCTGCGAGGGCGGCGGCGCGCAGGAAGTAGGCGCTGGTGAAGTCCACCGTGCCGTGCACGATCCGCTCGCCGTCCTGCGGCGGCACCACCTCGGTGAGCAGCGCGGTGGTGCGGCTGGCACCGGTGCTCGGCCGCCACAGTACGAAGGCGCAGTCCTCCTGCCCGTCCGCACGGCGCAGGTGATCCGTCAGGTGCTGAGCGACCTCGCTGGTCATGGCGACCGAGAAGCGGGTGATCACGTCGTAGGCCCGTTCTCCATCTGCGCGAAGAGGGTGCGCAGGTGCCGCAGATAGCCGCGGACCGTGCGGTCCTGCGCCCAGTCGGCGGGCGGCCGACTCCAGTGCTCCCACTCCTGCCCGAGCGGAGAGTTGTGCACCGCACCGTGCGGGTGTCCCAGGCGCGGGCTGATGTGCGGGCCGTGCGGGGCCGACAGCGGCCAGTCCGGCACCAGCTCCAGCCCGATGCGCACCGTCATCCCAGCCTGCGGGCCGACCTCGACAAGGTAGTCGAAGACCGCGAAGTTGCCGCTCTGCTCCACCGTGAAGCCAGCCCGACGCAGGCCCGCGAGCATCCCCGCGGGCCCCGCCTCCGGCATCACCGCAGTCATGCGGTCGGAGTCGGGCCGGTGGAGACCGACACGAACGTCTCCCGCTCATACACCGTGATCTCCTCCTCCCCACGGCCGGCGAACGAGTGCTGATGCCTGCCGGTGATCCGGACCAGGTAGTGCGTGCCCGCGTCGATACCGGCCAGGCCCAGGACCGCGTTCGGCGTCGTGTGCTTCGGCACCTCCACCGGCTCGCCGTCCACCGTGACGGTCACTGTCTTGCCGCCGGTCTCCTCGTGCTGCATGTCTGCCGTAGTCATGACGACCACCTCTCCTTCCTCCGGCCCGCCGCAGCGGGCTGGTATATGCGAAAGGCGGGCTCGAAGCCCGCCTACTTGCTCTTCTTCGAGCCGCGCGACGCGCGCTCGTTCACCGTCGCCGACGGGTGCCTACGTACCGTCGACTGCTTCACGAACCGGCCCGTGACCGCGCTCCGACCACGCTTCCCACCGGCCCCACTCGCCTTACTCGCCTTGCCGGGCATGACGTACCTCCTGTTTCTTCAGGGCCACATCGGCCCCGCCACACCCAGGACAGCACGTACAGCACCCCGTCGACAACTTTTTTTGAGCGACAGTTTCACTGTCGTATGTTTATACAAGAAAGCCGCCCGGGGTGACGGGCGGCCTTCTAGCGACACAGGTAGAGCTTTACGTCGCGGGACCCGCAATGATGCCGAGATTGATCAGCCGGTAGCTCATGGCCATCTCGCTCATCTCGAAGCGCCCGGCCATGAGCTGCACCAACTGCTGGGCCGTACGGAACTCGGCCTCGCGTGCTGCGCGACGCATCAGGGGCTCAGGAGCCAGCAGAGCCGCCGCGAAACGGTTGGCTTCCATCTCCTCACGATCCGTGGCCATGCTCGAGACCGTGTCACGGAAGTTGACACGGGTATCGGTGTCCAGGATCAGCGGACGGCCGCGATGCAGCCGCAGGTGCCCGAGTTCGTGAGCCACCGTAAAACGCCGCCGATTCACGGGGTGCTTCTGGTTCACACCGATGACTTGCTCGTCTCCCCGGCGCAGCAGCATGCCAGAGACGTCATCCGGCATCTCCTGCGGGACGACAAGCACACCCAGCTTTTCCGCGATCAGCATGGGATCGATGGGTGCCTCGTCGATGCCGAACTGCGTCAGCAGCGCCTTGGCCGCCGCGTCAGACCTGGCCATCGCGCACTCTCCGTTCAAACGCCTCTGACGCCACAGACGCCACCGCGTTCGCAAGATGGTCCGGAAGCCCGTTCACCTGGCCGGGCTCCTGCAGATCCGGTAGGAGGTCAGCCGGCTCGACCTCGAGCGCTGACGCAAGGAGCACCAGCCGGTACGGCGGAGGAGCTTGCGCGCCGGACTCGATGTTCGTGATCGACCCGCGCGTCAGGCCCGCCTTCCGGGCCAGCAACTCCTGCGTCAGCTTCGCCCGCACTCTCGCCACGCGCACCCGGCGCCCAATCTCGGCATTGAAATCCCGCTCAACATCGTCCACGCCACTCCCCGCGATGACAGCCACACTGTCATTCCAACTTAGTCCACCCTCACCAAGACCACCACAGCGCCTCCCCGACAACTGCGTAGGGACGTCATCACCGCGCCACGCAGGCCAGAACCAGCCTCAAGATCGCGTCTCGCGACCGGGGCTCGTTGCGTTCGGCCCGCGCCTACCACTCATGCCTTGCCGGGAGTCCGTCGCGGACGTGTACCCGGCGAGGCGGACGGCGGGGTCGCCGTAGGTGTGGTGGTCGGCGGTGTGCGCGGGGTGAGGGTGGTCGGACGCGCCCGCGCGCCCGACGTGCTGACATATTCGTCATCGCGGCCCGCTGGTTCTCCGACTGACGGGCCTGATCCCGCTGCTCACGCCAGAACTGCAGTAGTACATCCGCAGCTTCCGCCACGTTCCCCCTCCCCGGGTGCCTCCCGTGCCGCGCGGAGCGCGTCGGCAGCAAGGGAGAGATCGCCGGGCGGGGTGGAAGCACGCGGGCCCGGGCAGTGGCAGGCCGGCCGCATGATGTTCAAAAGTTAGGTTCGGTGGCCCGGGGGCTGGGGGCAGCCCTGCATGTTCTCCTCGGCGGCCCAGCGCCGGGTGTGGTGCGCTCCGCTGACGGGCCAGATCGTGGCCGTCGGCTGTTGCCCCCTGCGGGGCCTCCTCGATGGAGGCGGGGGCTGTGGCGGGCGGAGTCTGAGGCATTCGGCGAAGTCCCTCAAGGAGGGCAGGCCACGGGCATGAAGGGGGTCGGCGAACAGGGGGCTGCTGCGCTCTGCGGTGGCGAGGAGGTGGGTGAACGCCGTGGCGCGCAGGAGGGGTTGGGCCCAGAGGGGCACGGGGTGGGTGGTGCAGCCTTGGCGGACGTTGTGGCGGTCGTGGAGGGCCAGGGTGGTGCCGTCGAGGGCGAGGTCCAGGACGCGGGCGGTGTCCAGCTGGCTCGTGGAGGCGGCGGTGACGACGGCTGCTGCGAGATGAGCGGCCAGGTGGGGGTGAGGGGTGCGGGACAGGCGCTGCGCGACCTGGGTGGCGATACGGGTGGGAAGCAGCGGTGGGCGGAAGCCACGCTCGGCCGCAGTGGGTGGGGTGCACACGCAGGCGGGGCTGGATTCGTAGGAGGTCAGGGTGGTCAGGGCCGGGAGGTCGATCCACTCTCCGCTGTGCGGGGCGGCTTGCCGTGGTCGCGGCGTGTTCGGTGGGTCCTGGTCGTCCTGGCGCAGGACGGCGTCCGCGTCGGCCATGTCGTAGCCGGTGCGTGCCAGGGCCCGCTCGAGGGCGGCGGACAGTTTGGGCTGGTGGCAGACCAGGTGGAGGCGCACACCGGTATGTGCGCGCAGGGCGAGCAGGTCGTCCAGGGCGCGGGTGGACAGGAGGTGGGCGCGCAGCACGGTCAGGTGGGTGACGGGCAGTGCCAGGGTCCAGGCCGCCGCGAGGGTCCAGAGGGGGGCGGGGTCGGTGGCGCGGTAGCCGGGGACGGGTGTGGTCTTGCCGAGGGCGTCGAGGAGGTTGTGGGCGAGGGTGAGGGTGGAATCGGTGCCAGGGGTGGGATGGACTGTGGCGCGGCCGGCTGCCGGATGGTGCATGAGCAGGGCGGCGCGGGTGTGTGCGGCGTCGTCGTCAGGGTCGAAAACCACCATCGGGGGCAGCGGTTCGGGGCAGGTGAGCATCGGTTAGGCGCTCCGTCGGGTGGTGGCGGAGGTCCCGGGTGGAGGGACGGGTACGGAAAAGGGGGGCGTGGCGGTCATGCGAGGCGGCTGAAGGCCCAGCGCAGCAGGTCCCGGTCCGCCCGGGGACGGCCGGTGCGGGCGAGTGCGGTTCGGGTGTGGGCGGTCAGCTGGGCCCAGGCGCGGAAGTTGCCGTGTGCTGCGTGCTGGTCGGCGAAGGTGATGTCGTCGGGGTCGGTGTCGGCCCAGATCGGATGGAACAGGGGGATGGCTTCGAGGACCTCGCTGGGGGTGAGGCGGGTGAAGTGCTGCCAGATGAAGACGCGGGAGGAGAGCATCGGTTCGCGGCGCAGCACGGTGTGGCAGCCCTCACCGCCGACGAAGATGATCGCGAGCTGGGTAGAGGGTTCGTCCCACAGGTAGCGGAAGTACTCGAACGCCTCCCCATTGAGCCACTGGGCCTCGTCCACCAGGAAGGTGCGGGGGCGTTCGGCCAGGGCGGTCTTCAGCAGGCGGTCGAACTCGCTGGGGTGGCGCGGTGGTTCACCGGCCAGGTCGAGCGCGGTGAACAGTTCGTAGCGGACCGCGCGGGCGGTGGGACGGGCCCGGAAGGTGATCTTGCGGACGTCCTCGTGCTCGAGTTCGCGCAGACAGATGTTGACCGCGAGGGTCTTGCCGAAGCCGGCGCCGCCGTGGATGCACATCATGGCGCGGGCATCCACGGTGTCGGTGATGTTGTCCCGGGCGGTGAGCAGGGCGCGGGTGGTGACCACGGACGCATCCGGCAGGTCGACGTACTGGTAGCTGGCCGCGGTCACGAGGCGTCTCCGGTTTCAGCAGGGTCTGCGGTGGGTCCGGGCAGCCGCCCAGGGGCTGGTTCGGACGGGTGGGAAGCAGGCCGGCCGAGTGCGGTGCGGGTGGCGAGGGACGGTGGGGTGCGCCAGTCGGCCGGGGGCGCGGCGGGCGGGATGAGGTCCGGCAGGGCCAGATCCGACAGGCTGGTGCCGGCGGCCTGGGCGAGTTCGGCCTCGGCCTGCGCACCGGTCAGCGCGCCCAGCAACTGGGGTGCGGCAGGCTGGTTCACCGCGGCGTAGCGCTCGCGCTGGACGGCCTGAAGGTCCTTCTTCAGGCGGCGGGAGCGGGCCGCCCGCGCCCGGCGTACGGCGCTGATCTGTTCGTCGGTGGCCTGGTCGGCCAGGTCCGCGGGCCCCAGGTAGCGGCCGGTGGCCGCGTGGTAGACCTCGATGCGGTGGTCGTGGTGGGGCATGAAACGGACGCGGACCTGGATGCCGGCCTGGCCGGTCATCCACGCACCCACGTAGTCGCGTTTTCGGAAGCGGATGCCGCGGGTGGTCAGCGTGCGGGTGCCGGCGTCCTCCAGGGTGAACGTCCACAGATCCGCGGCCGGCACGTCCCGCAGCGGGGTGGGATCGTCCTGCCACGCCTGAAGCGGGGTCCTGCCTCGCAACGGAGCGGGCTGATGTTCGGTGTTCCACCACGACGTCCAGGCCAGCAGCCGGGCGGTGAACTCCTCGAAGCCGAGCAGTGCCTCGTCCTTGGGGCGGGAAGGGCGTTTGCCGGGGCGCGGCTGGCGGGCGTAGCCGGGCAGCGCGGCCAGGAACATGCTCTCCACCGCCCGGTTCAGGCCCTCCACGGTGCCCTTGAGGTGCGGGGTGTAGGCGGGCAGATCCTCCACCGTCACATCCAGCAGATCGAACGCGGCCGTCACCGTCCGGGACAGAAAGTCCTTGCCACGGTCCACCCTCACCTTCTCGGGCAGACCCCCGAAGGGGCCGTAGGGCTCCTCGCGCAGGACCGCGGAGCGCAGCGCGGCCAGCACCGACTCCCGCGACGGATACACCGGCGTGACCGCGACCCCGGTGATCGCGTTCGTCGCGCAGTCGGTGAACCAGGTGATCCACGGCCGGCGGGCCCTGCCCTCGACGTCGACCAACACCAGGGCTTGCATGTGGTCGGTCTCCCATACCTGGTTACGCCAGCCCCGCGGCCGGGCCAGGAACACATCATGCTTGCGCGCCGCCCGCTCCCCACCCGCAAGCCCCGCCCGCTCCCCCGGCGTCAGATCACGCCGGATCGCCCGGTGCAGCGTGGTCAGCGACGGTGCACCACCAGGCGGAGACTGCCGGGCCGCGCGCAGGACCAGCTCCCGGTGGACGGCCCGCACGTTGCCCTTCCACAGCGCCAACAAGCCACGGACCTCGGGCGTGATCGTGAACCTCGTGCTGGTCTGGGCCCGGGACCCCGGTTCGTCGGCTGCGGCTTCGTCGCGGCCGGCTGCGGCCAGCCACCGCCACACCGTGCGCTCCGACACCCCCAGCGCGTCTGCAACCACGCGGACATGACCGGCCGTCAGTCCTTTCCCCGCCCGCAGGGCGAGCAGCCGCCGCACCGCAGGACCGCGCAGCGCCGTCCTCGACGCCGCAGGCAGACCGCCCTCTGGGCGGATGACGTCGCCGTCATTCATGTCAGCTCCCCTCACGCGGGTGGGACTTCGTGTGCTTGCCGGTGGCCGGGAGCATGCAACCGCCCTCCCGTCTCTTGCCGGAGCGCACCGTTCACAGGGGCGGCGCGACCCGCTTGAACAGCCGCCGCAGCAGGGCCCGGTCGACGGATGTGTCAGCGGTGGCGAGCAGCGCGTTCTGCAGGTGCGCAGTCAAAGCGGCCCACCTGCGGAACGTGCCGTGCGCGCACGACCGGTCGATCCACGCCAGCTCCGACGCCGGTACGGTGCGCCACAGCGGATGAAAGCCAGTCACCACGGTCGCCACTTCCGCTCCGGTCAAGCGTGGAACCTCCTGCCACGCGCCGACCCGTGATGCCAGCTGCGGCAGCCGGGACAGCGCCCGCTCGCTGCCCGCCCCGACCAGCACCAGCGTGATCCGGGTACCGGGGTGGTCCCACAGGCTCTGCAGGTACTCCAGGCACGGCACGGGCAGGCGCTGCGCCTCATCGACCACCAACACCCGCGCCTCACTCAAGGCCCCCGCGACCGCGGCGTCGGCCAGCGCCGACGTGTGCGGGAAGCGGCCCGCCAGCGCCAGCGCGTCGAATACCGCACGCCTCATACCGGCCACCGACGGGCGCACCGGTACCGGCACCCACGTCACCAGCCAACCCGGGAGCACTTGATGGAGCGCCATCCGCACGGCCGCGGTCTTGCCCCGGCCCGGGTCGCCGAACACACACACCGCGCCCTGAACCGCCATCGCCTGCCCGACCGCCTCGGCCACCGCCCCCACCGACGACGTCCGCACCAGCCGCGCACCCGCCGGCAACACCACACCCGCCCACGCGCCGCTCTCCCCCACCGGCAAGCCGCTGGTTGCCTCTGGTAGGAGGCGCGGTGGCGGTGGCGCAGACGTCGTTACCGCGCCGCCCTCGCCCACCCCGGCCAGGGCGAGGTCAGCCAGGGCCTGCCGCGTCTGCTGCTCATCCCGCTCCCGCCGCGCCACCGCGCGGTCCGGCAATACCCGGCCGGCCTGCACATCCCGCCGCACCACCCGGTGCAACGAGGCCAGCGAGGGCACCTCACCGTCGGTCTCCTTCAGATGCCGGTGCAGCGCCGCCACGTTCCCGCCCGCCTGGGCCAGCACCGCCCACGCCTGGTCGGACAATTCCAGCCGGGCCCGCGGCCTGGCCTCCAGGCGGCCCTCCGTCCGCGCCGCATCCAGCCAGCGCCACACCGTGCGCGCATTCACCCCACCGACCTGGGCGCCCGCCCGCACATGCGCCGTCGTCAACGCCCCCGCCGCATCCAGCTCCAGCAACCGCGCCACCAGCACCGGCCTGGACACCCTCAACCCCGCCGTGACCTCGCCCCACGCGCCCGGCTCCCCCACCCCGCACCCTTCCGACGCGCGAACCCGACACCGGCCACCGTGCCGCCGCGCAACGCTCGGAAGGATCAGAAGTGCCGTTCCCAAGACAGTGGAGCGGAGCGGGGTGTACCGGCCCATGGCAGCCACGGCTGCCGCACACACCGCCCCACGGCAGTGACTCCGCCCTCCTCAACACCCCACCAGCGAAAACACCCAGCTCTGACGTGCCGTCACTGACACCCACCCACCGACACCAAACCGGCACATCGCATGAACGAAAACGAGCCCCTGCTGTGTAGCAGGGGCTCGCCGTTGTCGATTCGTTGCCAGACTCAGCAATAGACCTGGACGCGGTACGCCCGATACGTAGGGATACTCCTCTCGCTCCATGCCGGTATATAAATTGAACTCGTTGAGCCGGGGGGAGAGTCGAACCAAATCGTGAACGGGTTACCGTGGGCCTTGGCGTAGTTGAACCTGTCGTTGAGGCCACTTACTCCGCACGATTCGATGTTCCAGACGTTCCCGTCGGTGTGGTGGACGCAGGCCCTCCCGTAGTCGCACTTGTAGGTCCAGTACTGGACCTGGGTCTCGGCTGCGGAAGCACTGGTGGGGGCAATGAGGAATGCGGAGGCTCCAAGAGCGACCGCCATTGCCGTGCGGCTCCCAAACCTTTTGATTGACTGCATTAGACCTCGCTCCTGTACAGGTTTTCGCAAAGGTCGGCGTGAATGGTGCGGAAAGGCGCAGCGGGCAGGTTCCTGGGACTGTCCCGCACGCCACCATCGATGGACGAACAGCTCACGCCTTGCCTTCGCTGGATTGCTTGCGATTCAACGTAGTTGGAGCCGAAGGACGGCCACCCAGGTTTCGATGACCTCCGAATCGTGTTTATGGATCGTGTCGGATGACCTGTCGGGCGGCATGCACCCCTGCCGACACAGCGTGCGGCGGTTCCGGCATCCGGGGCCGTTCTCGGACCGGGATGTGGTGTGTGGAATCTTGTACGGGTCCGCGCCTGTAGCGCCTCGCCCCTCCCTCCGTTGCCCCGGGCCGGGCAGCTTGCTCTGCCCGGCCTCGCGCGCGGCCCCGCCGTCGCGCGCGAGCAACACCCGCGGCGCCCGATCCCCTCGCCCGCCCGCTGGCCCTGTCCCACCCACCCACTTTTCTTCTTCCTTCCGGCTTGGGCGTGGACTTGGGGGCGTAGAGGGGATGTCGGCCTCCCGACCACGGCCGTACCAACGTGGTGACCTGCGGATTCGCGGGCGGCGCGGGAGAGAGTGCGGAGGGTTGTCGGCCGGGTTGTCGGCGGGGATGTGGGCGTGGTCGTCGGCAGTGTTGTGGCTTCGTGACCGTGGTCGGGCCTTCCTGGTCGCCCTTCTGGTCGGGCCCGGCGGCTGACCTTGCCGGTACACGCGGCGCTGAGGCTGCGCCGTGCCGGACGGGAAGCGAGCAAATCGCGATGATCAGTGTGGACGCGGGCGGCGGGGACCATCTGGCGTTGGCGGTGCTGGTGCAGTACCGGATGGCGACCACGGAGCAGATGCACTGGGTGGTCGCGCCCGGGGTGCGGATCGAGCAGACGCGGCGGCGCCTGGCCCGGCTGCGCCAGGAGGGGCTCATCGACCGGGTCACGCTGCCGCAGGCCGGACGCAGACGGGTGTGGTTCCCCACCCGCTACGGGGTGCGGGTCGCCGGGGAGTGGCCCGAGCTGCGCGGCCGTCGGCCCTCCAGGGCGGTGTCCGATCCGACCGCCGTGCGCCTCAAGGTCGGGCACGCGCTGACGGTGACCGAGACCGGGCTGGCCTTCCTCCAGGACGCGCGCCGCCGCGGCGATGTGTGCCGGCCGCTGGACTGGCTGACCGAGGTCCACCACCCGGTCGGCAAGGGCGAGGCCGTCATCCCCGATGCCCTCCTGTACTACCGGCGCGGCCCGGTCGGCGGCGAGGGCGGGCCGATGCTGCGGGCCTTCGTCGAGGTCGACCGCGCCACCATGGGCCCTGAGCGGCTCGCCGCCAAGCTCACCTCGTACGCCCGCCTTCACTCCTATGTGCCCACGGTCCCGGGGCGCCGGCCCACCATGCAGGAGCCGGGAGTGGAGGCCTGGAAGCGGCGCTACCCGGTGTTCCCGCGGCTGCTGTTCGTCCTGGACGGCACCGGCCCTGCCGGCGTCGAGAACCGGATCGGAGCCCTGCGCGCGGCCACCCGAGAACTGGCCCTGTACGCCTTCCTGCGCGAGGTTCCCGTCCTCGTGGCCCCGTTGACCGACCTGCTTCAGGACGGCCCTTCAGCGCCCGTGTGGCGCCCCGTCCAGGCCCCAGGCGGCAGAGTCCCCTGGGACCTGAGCCGGAGCATGTGACCCGCGCGGTGGCCCGGGCCCGCGCAAGTACGGGGGGATCGGCGTTCGCAGTGTCGTGATCACGGCTGTCACAGGCAGGTGATGTCGAAGACATCGCCATTGGTGCCTCTATCTGCTTCAGGGGAGGTGACCTCTACGGTCATCCCGCCTTGGATGCGTTCGCCCGACTGAGTACCGGTCAGATGGACGCTGAACTGGTCGTGTTGTTCGTTGGTGGCGGTGAAGGTCATGGTTCCGGGACGGTCCTGCACTCCGCGTGCGATGAGCTGGTCGTCTGGATGCCAGGTGTACTCGATCGTGCCCTGGCGCTGGGCAGCGGCGCTAAACGTGAAGACGATCGGCTGAGAACAGTCGGCGCTGTCGAGGCGGGGGGAGGCATTGATGCCCCGCCCGCCCAGCACCGGGCCCGTGTTCTCCTCAGTGAAGGGATCGGTGATCGTCGGAGTGGGTTCGGTGCTCTGTGAGCTGGTGGAGTCGTCGGACAGCGACGGATCTGGATTCGGATTGCTACCGCGCGTGTCACTGGCATTGGGTGTGGGAGTGGGACCTGGTTGCGGCGTGGTGCCGCCAGCACCGCCGCCACCGCCGTCCGTTCCACCCGTAGAGGTGGCAGACAGAGTTGGTGCGGGCGGGGACGAGCCCTCGGCCGGTTGTTCCTTGCCGAGAAGAGGAACGAGATAGACATAGGCCAGTACCAACACCACAACGACCAGCAGGACACTTAGGGCGGGGCCGTAGCTCCGCAGGTTCCCGCCTGTTTCCCGGAAACCGCCGTAGCTGGGCAAGGGGGGCGGAAACGCGGCCGGGGCGGCTCCGCGGGGAGTGTGGACGTCTGGCTCAGCCTCCGGGTCCTGGGCGAATGCGCGATGCAGTGCGCGGGCGACATGCTGGAGCACATCGTCGACCTCCAGCAACACACCGGACACGGTCAGGGGCGGTTCAGGCTCCGGCGCCATCATCCGGGCCGGCAGAGGCACCCCCGCCCGAATCGCGTCGTCGACATGCGCGACAGTGTCCGCGCGCAGCACCTGCACCGGCCGCGGGAGTACTTCACCCGCGCTGTCGCCACCGGTGGCAGGGAGATCGTGCCCGGCGGCAGGAGACACGTCGAGGTCGGTGTAGCGGTGCAGTTGAAGCGCCGCCTCCTCGCGTAGACGACGGTTGACCTCATCGAGGTAGCGCTTGGGGGCGGCGACGGCCAGCGCCTCGAGGCGTAACGCCATTAGCTGCTGCCGGGCCTGGCGGGGCACGGGCTGGCCTACCACCTCGCCCACCAGGTCCAAGATGGCCTCGAGAACCTCGGGCGGCGGGATCCGCTCACCGCTCGCGATCCGGCTCAGCGTTGTGACGCTGAAACCCATTCCCGTGCCATTCAGGCGGCCGCTGATCCGTGTCAGCGGCCACCCCACCGATCGCAGACGATCGAAGATCTGCTCGCGCACCACGTCCGCGAACTCCTGCTGCTGCGACGGCATCGTCTGCGGCAGCGCCTTGCGCGGCCGCCCTGGACTACCGCCAGCCAGCGGCCCAGCTCCCGGCTCGTCCCCCGCTTGGTCCGAGGTTTCCGACATGGCATTCCCCCCTGGCAGCCTCAGGCCATCACTCCGGAATTCTTTCCTTTATTTCCGGTCTGACCTGGGGTTTTTTCCTCTAGCGGCAAAATCTGCGGCCCTGCAAGGTGGGGCTTCGACCGCCGGAGACAAGCCTCCGAGCAGCCCACCACCCGCCCGAGCAGGAGAAGACACAGCATGGCCACACCGAAACGGCCGCCGCGCCGAAACACCGTCAAATCCCCCCGCCGTGCTACGACTTGCCCGGCTGTGTGAGCCGTGGCCGATATCGTCGTGCAGTTCCTCGCCAACTTCGCCGCCGGCCTGGCGCTGGCCATCACCACTCTCATCTGGCGTCGGCTACGCGCCCGTCCCGCCAGGCGGCGCCGCCAGAACGGCACCCCACCACCGTGATCACGACATGCACCCTGGTGAGTCACAGCCCGGCCCGCCCTCCTCCTCCAGAGCGGGCGGGCGGACCGTGTACTGCGTCAGCCGCGCCGCAGGGTCCTGATTTTCTGCTTGTGCGGTGAGGATGGCCCGGGTGGCTTTGTTCACGAGTTACGACAGCAGTTGTTTACGACTTCGGGAGGCATGAGGAATCGAACGGTGCAGGGATGGATCGGGACAGCCTTCGGTGCGGGGGCTCGAAGGCTGTTCGCCTTCATTCCGTCGGGCTGTCGCTGAGGTTGAGACTCCAGGTCTGGCCTGTGAGGTCGTAACCGAATCCCCGGTGGGGCTTCTCCTCGCTGAGGATGAACCCGAAGTGCTGGTAGATCCTGCGCGCGGACGCCAGATTGTCGGTGGTCCACAGTGTCACGCGCCGGTAGCCGGCCGCGCGGGCGAAGGCGAGGGCCTCCTCGACCAGGCGGCTGCCCATGCCGAGGCCGCGGGCACTCGGACTGACGAGAAGGACGCGCAACGTGGCTGTTCCCGGCTGGTCCCCAGCCGTGAGCATGACGCAGCCCGCCCGGTCGCCGTCTACCTCGGCGATCCAGGCAGCCTGCGCCGCTGGGGACTGCTCCGTTGCGTAGTCGGCGACGATCCGGGCCACCAGGGCTTCGAACTCCGTGTTCCAGCCGAACTGCTGGTCGTACAGCTCGCCGTGAGCCATCACTATCCAGCCCAGATCACCTGGACGGTCGGCGCGGCGAACCGCAATCTCCCGTCGGGCCTCGTCCTGCATGCGCACTCTCCGTAACGATTCGCTCCGCACCAGCTACTGACACGCCTGTGTCAGTAGCTCTACGCTAGGCCCATGCCTGCGAAAACCGCAAACCCGTCCGCACGCCAGACCGAGCTCCTGGAAGCCGCCTACCAGTACACCCTTCGTCACGGTCTGGCCGATCTGTCCCTACGCCCGCTCGCAGAGGCGATCGGCTCCAGCACGCGCGTGCTGATGTTCCTGTTCGGGAACAAGGACGGGCTCGTGCGGGCGTTGCTGGAGCGAGCCCGCGCGGAAGAGCTGGCGCTCACAGCCGGACTCCGCCGGGCTGAGGGGCCCGTCGGTCTCGACACCGCGGCGCAGGAGGTGTGGGCGTGGCTCGCCGCCGACGAACACCGTCCGCTGCTGCGCCTGTGGGCCGAGGCTTACGCCCGTTCTCTCGTCGACCCCGACGGCCCGTGGGCAGGGTTCGCGCGGAGCACCGTGGAGGACTGGCTCACCGTGCTCGCCGGCTGCCAGCCGCAGGCCGAACGGGACACCGAGGAGGGCGTGGTACGCCGCACGATGACGCTGGCCGTACTGCGCGGCGCGCTGCTCGACCTGCTGGCCACCGGCGACGAGAACAGGGTGACCGGCGCCGTCCACCAGCAACTGACTCTTCTGCGTGGCGCTAAGGGCACCGGTGACTGACCGCCGACTCCGGAAGTCACCTGGGAAACCGCTCTTTCTGGCTCCGGCCACTGCTGCTCGTTTCGCTGGAGAATCGAACAAGAGATGAGGCCGTGCCTCCCGAAGTCCTGAACAACTGCTGTCGCATCTCGTGAACAGAGCCACCCGGGCGAGCTCGACGCTGGCGGCTTCCTGCTTAGAGCAGGGTGCGGTGACCCTCCTGGAGGTCGGTTCGGGAAGCGCGGTGGCCAGGTAGACGTCGACGCGTTCGACGACCTTGGTGAGCTCGGGGCGGATGGCCTCGATGTGGTCGGCGACGCCTTTGAGCATGTTGCCGATCTCGCGGATGTCGTCCAGGTGTGTGAAACCGCCCGGCGCACACCTCTCGCACCAGCCAGCGCCCCACGCGCCCCCACCGGCTCCCGCCACGAGGTCAACCACTCACGCGGGGAAGCGGCGTCCGTACGCGGCCCGCAGCGCCGCGACCGCCTGCTCATACCCATCGGTGCTGGTGTCGATCGTCAACTGCACACCGCTGCCCGCCGCCTCCCCAGAGCCGGCCCCGTCATGCGGCAGCCGCAGGGGGCCCAGTCCCAGGTGGCTGCGGCGGAAGTCGTCCGCGACAGCCCGCACCTCCCGCGCGCCCTCCCACTCCTCTCGATACTCGGCATCCGGCAGACGGCGGAAGCGCACCAGTTCCTCCGCCACGTCGGCCACCCTCTCCGGGTCCGCGGCCGGTGCGCGCAGGGCTGTGACCACGGTGTAGAGCAGCACGTCGTAGGCGTTCAGCCCGGTCAAGGCGTAGTACCAGCCCTGGCGTTCCTCCCAGTCGAGCCGGATCCCGCCGCGGCCGCTGGTGCGGGAGACGTCCCACGCCAAGGTGATGTAGCAGGTGAGGCCGCGATCGAGGCCATGGTGGCCGGCCCGGACCGTGCCCGGTGGGATGCCACGTGCGGTGAGGGCGTCGTCGACGGCCTGGACGTAGGACCAGTGCGGCATGCCCTGGGGTGCGCCGCGCGGTCCTGGCGGGTCCAGCAGCACGGCTACCTCCAGCGGGAGCAGGTCGGGGGTGGGTTAGGAGGCGCGGCGGAAGACGGCGGCAGGGCCGATGACACCGGGGCCGAACTTGTCGCGGATGCGGTCGACGGCGGTCTCTGCGGCGAGGCGGTTCTCGCGGGCGTCGTCGAGGGAGAGCTGCCAGGCGACCTGGTCCGCGTCGATGAGGTCCTCGCCCTTCAGAACCAGGGCGGTCAGGCGGCCGCGCTGCAATCCGGCGGCGTCCATCAACTGATAGGCAAGCCGGCGCAGATCGTCCTCGTGCGCGGAAGGGGCCGTCAGGCGGCGGGTCCTGTCCCAGGTGCCGCCGCCGGCGAACTGCAGGGACAGGGTCAGGGCGCGGGCGGCCTGGTCGCAGCCTCGCAGCCGGGTACCGAGCCGCACGACCAGCTCGAGCAAAGCGGCGCGGACGACGGCGCCGTCCAGGGTGTGCTCATCGAAGCGGTAGCGCACGCTCGCCGTGGCCGGCAGCGCGCGGGGAACGACGGGCCGGGGGTCGATGCCGCGGGCCCGGTCGGCAGCCAGACGGCCGGCCTTTCCGCCCAGCAGGCGCTGCACGGTCGCGGGCGGTACCGCGGCCAGCAGGCCCACGCAGTGCACGCCGTACTCGCGAAGTGCAGCAGCCTGGCGGGGGCCGATCCCGTGGAGCGCGTCGACGGGCAGGGGCCCGAGCCAGCCGGCGACCTCCTCGGGGGTGATCGCGAGAACCCCGCCGGGTTGGGGGATCTGGCCGGAGGCGGTGGCGGCGACGGTGATGGAGGGGCCGATGCCGATACGGACGTCGACGCCAAGGCGGGAGATCGTCCTGATCCGCAGTACCTCCCCCAGCCGGCCGGCGTCGACGCCGTAATACGGCAGGGCACCGCGCAGGTCCACCAGGGCAGCGGTCGGCGGCAGTGCCTGCACCACCGGTGACAGACCGGCCAGCTCCTCCAGGACCTGCCGGTAGGTCTCCTCCGGCAGCCGGTCCGGGCAGCGCAAATGCATCACCACACCCCGCCTACCTGCCGTCACCTGCGTACTCATCATGCTCACCTCCCCCACCACGTTATCGAACACAAAATCGAACACGCGAGGGGACGAGACGTGATCATGGGCATAGAATCAAAAATGTGTTCGATGACCTGCCGCCCGACCTGGACCGACTGCGCACCCTGCGGGTGTGGCACGCCCTGTGGCTGCACCGCATCGACGCGAAAATCGCCCGCCTGGAACGCCGCAATGCCGAAGAGGAACACGGGCGGAAGAACCGGCCGAAGCCGGCGGAGTGGGTTGTCGAAATCGGCATCGGCACCCGCAAGCCGCCCGTCCAGGTGCACGCCGGGCACTGCCACATGATCGGCTCACGCCGCCGCCCCATCAGCCGCGACGAAGCCCGCCGCCTCCTGGCCGACGGACTGCGCGCCTGCACCCACTGCCAGCCCGACACCCAGCTCCACATCATCGACTTAGCCGCCACCCCACGGCACCCATGACCTGCGTCTAAGCACGGCCAGCGCCCCGTCGAACGCACCTAGGGCGGTGGGCGCGGCTCGAACCTTCGTGCCAAGGCGCTGCGTACTCTGACACCTGGACGGCTCGTAGACGCCGCCCGGAACAGGAACCACCATGCCCACTCCCCCACCGATCACCGAACCCGACCCCTCCGCCCTCATCTGCCCCGGCGACAAGATCGGCCCCTGCGCCGCCTGCCAGCGCAAGACCCACAAGTACGGCAGCGGCGGCATCCCGCTGTGCCAGTGGTGCATGGAATCGGCGAAGGCCGACTGGGGGGTAACCGTGCGCTTCGTCAGCACGCGCCCGTAGGTGCGGTGGTGGCGGAAAAGTTCCTGCTCGTCGCAGGTCAGAGGGTGCCTTGTTCGCAGATTCGTTGGGCGACCTCGCGGAGTTTGATGTTCTGCTCCTGCGAGTAGCGGCGCAGGACGTCGAAGGCCTGTTCTTCGGTGAGGTGGCGGCTTCCCATGAGGATGCCCATGGCCTCACCGATGGTGTGGCGGGTGGCGACGGCCTGTTCCATCTGTGCGTGGGTGCGGGCGCTGGAGAAGGCGACGGCCGCGTGGGAGGCCAGTAGCAGTGCGGCCGTCTCGCTGGTGGCGGTGAACGCGCCCGGTTCGTGGGAGTAGAAGTTCAGCGCTCCGAGGTCCTCGTCCTCGGTGAACAGCAGGATGCCCATCATGCTGCCCACCCCGAGCTTGTGGGCCTGGGGGGCGTAGGCGGGCCAGCGCTGCTGCTCCGCGGTGAGGTCGGCGATGCGGAAGATTCGCTCACCGTGCGCGCTGTGGGCGGCGTCGAAGCACGGGCCCTCCCCCAGCCGGCCCTGAAGCTGGTCGCTGTCGATGACCATCTGGTCGGTGGGAGCGAGCGTCTCGATGTTCTTGTCGTGCACCACCAGGATGCCGGCCGCATCGCAGCCCCCGACCAGCTCGGTCGCCGAAGCGGTGATCCGCTCCAAGGTGGCCGTCAGCGAATCCTGCGCCAGCAGATCCCGCGCCATCGACGCCATCTGCTGTCCGAACCCCTCCCAGTCCATCCTGCCTCCCTCCGTCATCGCACCCACGCCACGAACCTCCTTCCCAGCCTTTCACGCAGCACACCGTCACCGACGCTGTGGTCGGGATGCAATCAAGCACTACGTGACTGGCGGGGGGCCGTCTTCTTGGTGGTCTTCTTCGCCGCCGTCTTCTTGGCGGTCTTCTTGGCCGCCTGCTGCTTCTGACATCAACACCACCATGGGCTACAACGCGATCTACCCGGCCGAAGCCATCGAGGCGCACCGCGCCTTCATCGCCCGCCGACGGGCCTCCCGCCCCAGCGAGGAGTACCGCATGCCGACTGAGGAGGAGTGGGACGCCTTCCTCTCCCACTTCGAGAAGCGGAAGGTGTCCATCGGCACCTGCGCACGTGCCTTCGGATCTCCCTGCATCCACGAGCACGCTTGTGTCAGATGCTCGCTCCTCCGGCCTGATCCAGCCCAACGGTCACGGCTGACTGACATCCGTGACAACCTGATCGCCCGGATCGTCGAGGCGGAGCGGGAAGGATGGCTGGGCGAAGTCGAGGGCCTCCAGGTCAGCCTCGCCGGCGCGCAGGGCAAGCTGGACCAGCTTGATGCCGAAGCAGCCCGCCGACCCTCCGCAGTCGATCTCGGCATGCCAGCCTTCGCCGACATCGCCAACCGCACCACCGCTACATCGACGGACCAGCACCATCGCTGAAATCCATGGTCGCCACGAAGCTGAACTGCCTACGCTCCAACCCATGCGAACCATCTTCGTTTTTCCCGCAGGTGAGCGAGCTGAGACCGTCGCCTTGCTCGATCGGCATCTGCCCGAGCAGCGCAATCCGTGGACTTTGGACGGCAACCTCTACATCGACATCGACGATGAGCAGACAGGCCACCTGTTCTCAGACTGGGATCCCGAGGATGTGGCCATCCTCGAGGCGGCCATCGGACATCACCCCACTTGGGCGGTGCAGATCGACATCTCCGGGCGGATCGACGGCACCGCAGAGGCTCACCAGATGATCGCTCTGCTGCTTGAGCATGGAGGCGTGGCGTCGGACGACTACACCCCCCACCCATGGACCCTGCCGGAAATCCTGTCCGGAGCAGTGATCGACGGCCTGCGCTTCTTCGACTTCCGCGGCTACCACGAACTCAACCGCGAACGCGGGCGTTCCTGACTCGATCACCTCACCAGCGCTAGTGCAGAGAAGTCACGAGACCGAAGCTGATCGCGCCGGACCAGATCGTTCGGGGCATGGCAAGACCTCCGCAGTACGCCCCGAGCACCCCCAGCCTAAAAGCACCACCTGCCCCAGGCACCCGAGCAGCCACCCGCCACCACACCCTCGGGGTTCATCAGTGCGCTGACCTGTCATGGTCGGCCCCATGGTCGGGGTGCCCTCCGTCGTGGTCGGGGGCGACCACGACGACGTAATCGACAGGAACAGGAGGGCCACAGGCACCCAGCTCCGGCCTCCACAGTGCGGGTTCCACGGGCAGGGTCGCGGTGGAAGGGATGGCGCGTGACCTGGATGCCGCCGGAGCCCATGCTCGCCACGCCAACCCCGTCGCCGCAGCTCAGGGCGGGCTGGGCGGCTGAGCCCAAGTGGGATGGGTTCCGGGCTCTCGTGTCCGTCGACCAGGGCCAGGTCCTCCTGCGCTCGAGGCGCGGCACGCAGATGGCCGCCGCGTTCCCGGAGGTCGTCGCCGGAGCTGGGCAGCTTCCCGACGCGACCGCACTGGACGGTGAGCTGGTGGTGTGGGAGCACGGCCGCCTCGCCTTCGAGCGGCTCCAGGACCGGCTGCACCGCCGCGGCGCCGGCGCGGCCCGGGCGGCGGACCTGTGGCCGGCGCACTTCGTCGCCTTCGACCTGCTGCGGCTGTCCGGCACCGACACCACCGGATGGCCCTACCAGCGCCGCCGGGCGGCCCTCGAGAATCTCTTCGCCGCCAGCCGGCTGTCCGCGTCGTGGACGCTGTGCCCGTCGACCACCGACCCGAACGTCGTGGCCCGGTGGCTGACGTGGGGGTCCGTCGGAATGGAGGGTGTGATGTTCAAACAGCTCACGGACTCCTACCGGCCGTCGGCGAGGGGCTGGCTGAAGTACAAAAACGCGATGAATTGCAGTTGATGCAACATCCTGCGGCTCGCCGAAATCGCCGTTTCCGCTGATCATTCCCCCAACTCCCCTGCTACGGCGGCGTCACAGCGGAGCCGCGACCAGGCTGGTAGCGATAGACGCAACATTGATGCGTTTGATACAACAGCGACCATGGTCGCTGAGGCACCCGGTTCGGCGCGTCTCCTCCTCGCTCCGAACGTCGTACACCTGGCCCCGGAATCAGCGGTGTTCACGGCGATGAAGGAGGGCTGGGCCCGGCAGCAACACGCCCGGTTCCTGAAGGCTGCGACGATCGAACCGCGGCTGCGTCTGATCAACCGGTTCGAGGTGTTCACGGGGCTGTACCCGTGGCAATGGACTCCAGCGGACGGCGAAGCATTCATCGCGCACCTGCGTGGGGGCGCCAATCCGATTCGTATGTCGACGGCGCGGACGTACGAGGTGACGATCACCTTGTTCGTGGAGTACCTGCTGGACCGCCGGTACGGATGGGTGGGCACCTGCCTGGAGCGGTTTGGGCAGGCCCCTCAGGTCGTCTTTCACGAGGCCAACTCGGTGTTGCACACGCTGGAGTACGAAGGCGACCCGCGGCGTCGGCCGCTGACCTACGACGAAGTCCAGGCCCTTTTCGACGCGGCTGATGCACGGCCTGCCCAGATCCGCGGGCATGGGCGGAAGGGGACGCTGACGGCGCTGCGTGACGCCGCGGTGCTGAAGACGATCTACGCCTATGGAACCCGGCGCACCGAGTCCTCCATGGTCGACCTGGTGGACTTACGACGGCACCGGAAGAGCCCGCAGTTCGGGCAGTTCGGCTCGCTGGCGGTGCGGTACGGGAAGTCGTCCAAGGGGGCGCCGCCGAAGCGGCGGACCGTGCTGCTGGTACCGGAGATGGACTGGGTGGTCGACGTCCTGGGCAAGTGGGTGCATGAGGTGCGTCCCCGGCTGGCGCCGGGCCGGCATCCGGCATTGTGGGTGACCGAGCGGGCCGGGCGGATGTCGCCGCGCTCGATCAACGAAGCCTTCACCACCGCTCGGGACGCGGCCGGCCTGGATGGAGCCCTCGATCTGCACTGTCTGCGCCACAGCTACATCACGCACCTGACGGAGTTCGGCTACCCCGCGCGGTTCGTGCAGGAGCAGGTCGGCCACTCCCACGGCTCGACGACAGCCATCTACATGGGTGTCTCCGACGAGTACCGCAACCACCTGCTGGAGGCTTCGCTGAAGCGCCGGCTCGGCGACGACTGGGACCTGACGTGATCAAGACAATGGGCTACGAGTGGCGGCTGCGGCAGATCATGGCCGAGCAGGAGATGTTCCACACCTCGGACCTGGTGCCGCTTCTCGCGGAGCGCGGGGTGAGCCTGTCGCGTGAGCAGGTCTACCGGCTGGTGACGCAGCCCCCGCAGCGGATGAGCATGGACACCCTGGTCGCCCTCTGTGACATCTTCGGCTGTACCCCGAACGACCTCATCAAGCCGACGGTCGTCAACGCGCAGGTGAAGAAGACCGCGGGCGGCGAGGAGGCACCGCTGCCGCTGACGGAGCGCCGGACCACGATCCGGCGCCCGGGGGCGGCGTCGTGAGGAAGTACCTGACCCCGGACCAGGTACGCCTGCGCGAAGACCTGGCCGGGGCCCGTGACCGGATCGTCGTCCTGCTGAACCTGGCCGTCGGAGAGTCCCTCGGCATGGAGCAGGCTCAGGAATTCGTGGAGAAGGCGCGGGCATGGAGCGGTGCGAACGCCTTCCGCCTGCTGCGCTACCTCGCGTCCAGACCCGACGCGCTGAGTGCCCCCACGCCGGACTGCCCGCCCTGCGGGGTACGGCTGATCGCCCTGCTGATCGCAGGCGGCCACGGTGAGAACGTGGGCCTGGTTCCCTGCGCCGACTGCGGACGGACGAACCCGTTGCCGACGTACGCCGGACCCGAAGGGCGGCTGTGCCACGGCTGCTCCAGCCGGCGCCTGGCTGTCCCGTGCGCGCGGTGCGGCAAGCTCACGAGGGCAGCGGCACGACGTCCGGACGGACGGATCTGCCAAGTGTGCAAGGAGAAGGAGCCGGGCTCGCGCAAGGAGTGCGGCAGTTGCCGCCGGATGATGATTCCCACCCGGCACCTGCCCGACGGCACCTACCTGTGCCAGACCTGCGCCCCCAAGAAGCTCCAGACGTGCTGCCGCTGTGGCCGCCGGCGGCGGGCGAACGCGCTGACCGCCGACGGGCCCGTCTGCGGGACCTGCTACGCGAGCCCTGCGCGCCGGTGCGGCATCTGCGAGCAGGTGGCGGCCATCAGGGTGCGGGCAAAAGGCGAGGCTCCCGACATCTGCTACCGCTGCTACGTGCGGCCGGAGAAGCTCTGCACCGTATGCGGGCGGATCCGTCGCGGCCAGCACATCGACCACGGCAATGGGCCGTTCCACTGCGATGGGTGCGTCCCACGCGAGGTCCGCAAGCGGCAGCTGCACACGTGCGCACTGTGCGGCCAGGATAGGAAGGTGGGCGTGTTCTGGCCGGTAGGGCCCGTCTGCCCCTTGTGCTACCAGACTGCTCTGACGCAGCCGGAATCGTGCACGATGTGCGGCCGGCAGCGCATTCTCGTGGGCCGCGCCCCGGGTGGCGACCGGATCTGTAAGGCGTGCTCCTTTCCCGACGAGCGGCCCGATTACTGCTCGTCCTGCCAGCAACCGGCTGACCTCCTGCCGGGACGCCGCTGTCCACGCTGCACCCTGCTTGCCAAGGTGACCAGCCTGCTCGCAGGCGACGGAACCACCCTCGACGCCTCCCTGCGGCCGCTCGCCGATGTACTCAGCGACGCTCCCAACCCCTACCCCGTCCTGGCCTGGCTGCGCCGAAGCCCGTCCGCGCGCCTCCTGGGCCAGCTGGTAACCGCGCCCGACGAACTCGACCACGCGGCCCTGGACGCGCTGCCCCAAGGACACGCCACCACCTACGTCCGCAGCTTGCTCACCACCGCAGGCTTACTTCCGCCACGCGATGAGAACCTTGCCCTGCTTATCAACTGGACGGGCCGCACGCTGGCCAAGCTGCCAGGACATCAGGCGACCCTGATCCGCCCGTTCGCCGAGTGGCACATCATCCGCGACGCCCGCCGGCGCTCTGCGCGCGGCCGCTACACCTACACCGCCCACAAGGGCGACTGCGGCAATATCCGCGCCGCCATCGACTTCCTCACCTGGCTGGACACCCAGCAACACACCCTCCAGAGCCTCACGCAGGAAGTCCTGGACTTCTGGGCAATCTCGAGGCCCAGCCTGCGAGCGCGCTCCATCCCTTTCATCCGCTGGGCCGGTGCCCGCCACCTCACCCGGGCCGGCCTGACCATCGAGCACCCGCCCTTCCAGCTCCCCGGCCAGTTCCAGATCGAAGAAGACCACTATGAGGAACTACGCCGGTGCCTGAACGACCCCACGCTTCCGTCGGACGTTCGCATCGCCGCAGCTTTCATCCGCCTCTACGCCCTCCCTCTGACCCGCATTGTCGAGCTCACCACCGACCACCTCCACCACGACGCGGATCACACCTACCTGACGATCATCCGCCACCCCGTCGTCCTGCCACCGAAGCTCGCCCGCCTCATCAATGACCACCTGGAAGACGCATCCCGGCACGGCAACGAAGCCATCAGGTACCTGCTGCCGGGCCGAGCCCCCGGGTGCCCCCGCAACCCTGCGGGGCTGTCCGACAAGCTCAAGCGTTACGGCCTGCCCGCCCGCGCAGCCCGGAACACGGCCATGATGCAAGCGCTCGCCGACCTGCCACCCGTTGTGCTCTCCGACTTGATCGGCATCCAGCCGAGAACCGCGGAACGCTTCGCAGCCATGGCCGGCGAGAACTGGTCCGACTACCTGGCCGGTCGCCATCATGCCCGCGCCTGAGGACCACAGAAGGGCGAAGGCACACACGGCGGGGGTGGCTTTACGCTGGCGTGTCGGACAGTTCCCGTCTCAGACGATCAAGTTCGAAGGGACCATTGCAGCGGTCGTGGCCCCGACCTGGGGGTGGTGACGCTACTCGGCCCGCCACCAGCCCTGTCCGAGATGCCAGTCCCTCACCCAGTGCAGGAAATCGCCCTCCGGCAGAGCGGAGAGGGAGTCGGCATAGGGTGCGGCGCATCCGTCTCTGAGCCACCAGACCCGACCGCGTTGCGGCCCGGTTACCACCAGCGTCCAGTATTCACCGGACCTGTCGCTGCCCAGCAGCACCGAGCCGTGCTGGTAGGTCTGGTGCAACAGGAACGAGTGGCGGCTGTGGTCGTAGTAGTCGTACTCCCACTGCCATTCCTCCTCGAGTGGGAAAGGCTGACTTGGCACGCGTGCAGCGGTGCCATCGAACGGCTCCGGGCTCATCCAGCAGTCCGCTTCCCAGGCAGCCCAGCTGTCTGGCTTCTCTCCCACGGGCAGCAGACCCCCCTCGTCTGGCGGACCGTCGTCGGTGCCGTTCGCGATCTCGGCAACGAGGGTGCGGTACGGCTCAGGCAACACCACGCCGTGCCTGCGCTCCCACGCCCAAAGAGCCTCCCAGCCCAAAGGGCTGTGCCGGACCTCTGCCGGAAAGGCCTCACGCAGGAGGGCTACCGCACCCGAATTCACATCTTCCACGCACTGTCCACAAACATGCCCTCGACGCTCGCGCACCGTCCCCAGTACTTCTCCTCGCCCTCCTCGTCCTCACGGACCAGCAGGTACTTGACCGGGAAACCCCGATCCCAGGCAACGTGATCTGCAATCCGCACAAGTCCCCCGAACACTCAACCGATCTCCCGCCCAAGATACGGCGTCAGTCAGGAGACCACCGTCGCGGGCGACCGGGCGCACAGCAGCTCGGTTGCTGTCGTTCTTTTCCGAGGGTGGTGCGGCGAGCACCGAGGAATTGCGCAGCTTCGGAACACTGCCTCTTCACCAGTAGCCGATCGAAACGAGCGAGACGATTGTCGGCGCCGTCACCGGCCCGCCCACCGCGCCCCGTTCCCTGCTTCTAGGCCGGTACGACACTGATGGGCACCTGCACTACGTCGGCCGCACCACCACACTGGCCGCGGCCGTCGGCCGCACGCTCGCCCCCCTGCTCACCCCGGTCACCGACCACGCATGGACGGGCTGGTCATTCTCCGCCGGATGGGGCAGCCGGAAGACGCTGACCGTCACGCTGGTGGAACCCGAGCTGGTGGTGGAAGTCGGCGTCGACGTCGCCCGCGACGCCTCCGGCCGGTGGCGCCACCCCGCACGCTGGCACCGCATTCGAGCCGAGATGCATCCGATGGACGTGGCGAAGTTCGGAGAACCGGACTAATCACCAGATGAAAGCGGTGCTCCGTGGGGACCCTGGCTTCGCTGAGCTGGCTATTCAGAGGAGCGACACCCCGATGCCCCGATGTTGTATCGGATGCAACAGGCACCCGGCCTTGTCCGACCAAGCCGTGTGCAGCAGGGCGCGTTCTTCGACACTGATCGCGGGTAGCGGTCAAATGACGGCCGGGACGTCCATTTCATCGAGCAGGGTCCGCACGCGTGCCTCGATCGCGTCGCGGATGGGGCGCACGGCCTCCACGCCCTGGCCGGCCGGATCGTCGAGCTGCCAGTCGAGGTACCGCTTGCCGGGGAAGACGGGGCAGGTGTCGCCGCACCCCATGGTGATCACAACATCGGATGCTTGGACGGCCTCCACCGTGAGGATCTTGGGGCGTTGGGCGGAGATGTCGATGCCGACCTCATTCATCGCCTCCACGACGGCCAGGTTGACGGTGTCTGCGGGAGCCGAGCCGGCGGAGCGGACCTCGATGTGGTCGCCAGCGAGGTGGGTGAGGAAGGCAGCGGCCATCTGCGAGCGGCCAGCGTTGTGGACGCAGACGAACAACACCGACGGACGCGGCGCGGCGGAAGAACTCATGAGCGGAGACTTTCTTGAAAGGACGGATCGGTCAGGAGACGGCCGGCTCGGGCTCGCCGTGCGGGACGACGACCTCGTCGAGGACGGGAGCGGGGCGGCCGTAGACAAGGGCGACGGCCCCCAGCCCGAGCGCGGCCCCGAGGAGCTGGGCCGCGATGAACGGGGCGACGGAGGCAGGGGAGATCCCGGCGAAGGTGTCGGTGAAGGCCCGGCCGATGGTGACCGCGGGGTTCGCGAAGGACGTGGAGGAGGTGAACCAGTACGCGGCCCCGATGTAGGCAGCTACGGCGGCCGGGGCGAGCACGGCGCGGCCGATACATCCGCGCAGGCCTCGGCATCGGCTTCCTCAGCCGCTTCCTCGTCACCGACCACACCGGACTCGACGTCCTGGACGTCGCCGACCACGACCTCCGCTGGCGATTCAGCGTCGCCACCGCCTCACGCCGCCGCCCCAGCGCGCCCACCGAAGCCCTCCTCGACCTGCTCAGAGAACGCCACCCCGTCCCCCGGGAACTGCACCCATAGCCCAAAGCACACCAGGCATCGGCGCCCCTCGTGCCAAGCCTGTCCCCCCGTGATCGACATGGCCTGCGGTGATGGCTGGGCTACGACTGTTAGCCGCAAGAGGCGTAGGAACACCTGCTGACCGTCTCCCAGCACGCCAACAACAAACTGTCAGAAATCACCCAGGCCACCACGGACGACGCGACCGGAAAGCCGACGTCGGCGCCCCTTAAGGAGCACCTGCCGGCAGCCGTTGACACCTGACAGGTCGAACGTGAAAACGGATCAACCCGGTAGCGCACCGAGCTGTGATCAGAAAGGGCCGTGACGCTGGTGACTGGTCACGATCCGCCGGGGTCGTCGACGAGTGAGATGCGGGCCGTGATGCGGTTACCGACCGGCTCGCGCTGCACCGCAAAACCCTGGGCGACGGCCATCACGATGTGCAGGCCGTGCTGGCCCACCCTGCGGTACGCCCGCTCGATCGCCTCCAGGTTCTTCCGCGAGGGGGTGCGAGTGCTGGCCGTCCAGGCGCGCAGGGTGCGGTCGGTGACGGTCAGCCCGGCCTCGCGCGCCGTCGCCCGGGCGTAGTTGATGGGATCCGCCAGCCGTCATTTCGATACAGATCGAATCCTTTGACGCTCGTTCGCAAGACTGACAGATTGCGCAGCGGCTCGAACTATCGGGCCAGCGACCGAGTCCGGCCGCCAGACGGGCTCTCTTCCACGTGGGGAATTCACCGTATGCTCCGTACATTGCGTCGCGCAGGCTTCGTGGCCGCGCTCTGCCTGATCGCCAGCACGACTGCCGGCGCCGCCTCGGCGTCCCCTCAGGCAGATCCTGTCCAAACCTTCCGCAATCTGAGTACTGGCGGGTGTCTCGACTACAACACCGTCGACGGAGTGCGGGCCTACCCCTGCAACGGCGGTCCGTGGCAGCAGTGGAGAGTCCATGTGTGGAGCGACGCCACCCGGCAACTGCAGAATGTGGCAACCGGGCATTGCCTGACGTTTAACCCGCTTGGAGGCCCGACGGTCGATGCAGCATCAGTCTGCTCCGCCAGCAAGATTCAAAGCTGGTTCATCCAGCACCCGCGTGTTGGCGGCATCGCCTTCCAAAATCAGGACCAGGGCACGTGCCTGTCCGCGGGCGGCGGCATGCACCTTTCTACCTGTGACACAAACGACCCAGCACAGAGCTGGTCCTGAGGGATATCAGCGCGGGAGCTACCCCGGCCCCGTTCGGCCACGGCATCCGACCCGCGATCACCAAGCGTGGACAGACCTACGGCGCCGCCTCGCGCACCTTCCGCTGGGTCATCGAGCGGACGATCTCCCAGCTCCACGGCTTCCGTCGCTCAGAGATCCGTGGGAATGACGCGGCGACACCGATGAGGCCTTCCTAAGCTTCGCCGTCTACCCCGGAGATCAGTTCGGCTGGTGTCCTTCCGCTCGTATGCCCAGGCCCAGCCGATCTGGCGGTACTCCTCAACGAGGATCGCTCGACGCCAATCCTTATCCGGCCCAAGCAGGTCAGCCTTTCAACAATCTCTCAGACTGTCGCGCGGACCGGCCGGTCCGCGCGGAACGCCCGGGCCAGCTCCTCCCCGATGCCCTCAGGCCGTCTGGTCGGCCGACGATGATCCGCTGTCCGCTCCCGAACTGCTGCGCCTGCCCTTAAAACTGCGAGGAAGGTTTCGCTGATCCGGTACTGGACCTTGCCGAATCCTCGTCGGGTTCGGCCCGGTACGGCGATCGCTCAATGTGTGCCACGTCGCGCTTGCATCAGGACATGGCGGACAGGGTTGCCCCAACTCGATCATAGGGTTCGGGGAATGAACTCCTCCCCCTGCGTCGGCGCGTTGCCGCGTGTGGCAAACACGAAGAGAAACCCGCTGCTCGGCCCCAATTGGTTCGCTGCAGTGATGGGCACGGGCATCGTCGCTAACGCGGCGGTCACCCTGCCATGGAGCGTCCCTGGGCTGCGGACCGCCGCCGTCGTGGTCTGGCTGGGCGCCGCTTCGCTGTTGGTCCTGTTGGCCGTCGGCTACCTCCGCCAGCGGGCGCTGCGACTGCATGCCGGTGATCCGGTGGCAGCTCAGTTCTTCGGAGCGCCGCCCATGGCGCTGCTCACGGTGGGTTCCGGGACGCTCCTGCTCGGCCGTCGGCTGATCGGGCTGGAGGCCGCGCTGAACGTCGACCGGGTGCTGTGGTCTCTCGGTACGCTGCTCGCGCTGGTCACGGCTTTCGCGGTGCCCTATCTGATGATCACCCGGCACCGCTTCGCGCCGGACGCCGCGTTCGGGGGCTGGCTGATGCCGGTGGTGCCGCCGATGGTCTCGGCCGCGACAGGTGCGCTCCTCATCCCTCATACGCCGCCGGGGCAGATGCGGCTCAACCTGCTGCTGGGCTGCTACGGGATGCTCGGGCTCGGCCTGGTTGCGGCAGTGCTGGTGCTGGCGATGATCTACGGCCGCCTCGTGCACCACGAGGCCCCCAGCGGCACGGTGGTGCCCACGGTGTGGATCGGCGCGGGGGCGCTGGGCCAGGCGGTGACGGCCCTCGGCGCGCTGGCCGCAGTCGCGCCGAGCGCCCTGCCCGCGCCCTACGCGCACGGCGCCGCAGCGTTCGCCCTGTTGGGCGGGATCGTGGTCTGGGGCTTTGCCATGCTGTGGCTGGCGCTGGCCACAGGGCTGACTGTACGAACGATCCGGGCCGGACTGCCGTTCGCGCCCACCTGGTGGTCTTTCATCTTCCCGGTCGGCGCCTGCGTGACGGCCACCAGCGCCCTTGCAGGGCGGACAGGTTCGGACCTGTTCGTCTGGTTGGCTGTCATGTTCTACGGGCTGCTCGTCATCGCCTGGGTGGTGGTGGCGGGCCACTCCCTGCGCCATGCCGCCAGGCACATGTGGCGTCGGCTCGACGGCGAGCAGGAGCACCGGCGGGTCCTCGACCCGATGGGGTGACGCCACGACCTGGCCATGCTCAAAGGCGTCGATGCTGCCGGGCATCTGCCCATGCGCATCCTGGCGCCCAGCCCTGCCATGGAATCCGTGACACGCACAGATCCCGTCCCGACGATCCTTTCAACAATGCTCAGCGATGCCTTGGGCGGCACGGTAGCTCCAGGAAGGCGGTCAGCAGGGGTTCCTGCTGCTTGGGCGTAAAAGCGCCGAATTCGAGCATGCGGCCAGCCCGGGGATGCGGGCCGGACAAGTAGTCCTGCACTCTCCGCGAATTCCAGCACGGGGCTGATCACCAGCAGCGTAAGCATGCCGGCGAGCGCTCCAACACTCAGCAGCTCCCGGCATCGCAGTGTCCGCCCCCGGAAGTCGTATCGCGCCACGGCACCTCGTTCACGTCGGGTTCGAGTAACTGCCGCTCAACTGCGCCGTGTACGCTTCGCGTTGCTTGGCATCCATGTCGGCTGCACCCGGTCCCACCAGCCGCGTGTTCCGTCCACGGTGATCCCATACCTGTCGACCACGTCTTCCGTCTTGTGTCGTCCCCTCAGACCGTCCTCACCGCCTCCAACGCCCCCGCTAGAACGGCAGGGAACATCTACACAGGTTCTGACGGACGCCGGCGTATGAGGTGACTGCGCAAGACGGCCAGCAAGCAGTGATCAAGACAGCCGAGACCCAGGTCCCGCACCCCGTTGTGGCTGGGGCTGTGCGCACTGGTGGCACCGGAACGGTCGTGCGGTCCTCACCGGTGCTGCTTGGCCGGATGCGGGGGATTTTGTATCGGCGCTTCGGGACCGGTGAAGGACGATTTTGCCCTGGCTGATGCCTCCGCTGCCCGTGGCTCGGTCGCCTCAGGTCCGCGGACTCGGGGACGCGTGCCGGCAGGCCAGCACCGCTGCTTCTCCGCGGTGTTGGCCTGCCGATGGACATACTCAGCGGGTGGACCGCTGGAAGGAGCCGGTCACTGGAAGGCCGATGCCATGAGGGCCTTCTGCTCCAAGGCGTGCCGACGGGCGGAGCCGACCGCGGGAGCGGGTGCCTCGCGCCGGCTGACACATTCGACAGGGTGTCCTGTGAGCCGATGCAGACGTGGCGCGGCGAAGGACCACGCACCTTGGTTCTGGGGCTCTTCCTGTACCCACCGCACGTCCGCGGCTGCAGGGAAGCGGGCGAGTTCCGCCGCGAGTTCCTCCTCGGGGAACGGGTAGAGGCGCTCCACGCGGACGATCGCGGTGTCCGCCGCGCCCGCGTCGTGCCGGTAGGCGTCGAGGTCGTAGAAGATCTTGCCCGAGCACAGCAGCACGCGCTTGCCCCGGGCCGGGTCCACCGTGTCGTCCGGCAGGACCGGGCGGAAGCTGCCCTGGGTGAACTCGGCCAGGGCGGAGGTGGCCGCTTTCGACCGCAGCATCGACTTCGGGGTGAAGACGACCAGCGGCTGCCCATGGCCGTCGAGTCCCTGCTGCCTGAGCAGATGGAAATAGTTGCCGGGCAGGGTGGGCAGGGCCACGTTCATGTTGTTCTGCGCACACAGCTGCAGGAACCGCTCGATCCGGGCGGACGAGTGGTCCGGTCCCTGGCCCTCCAGGCCGTGGGGCAGCAGCAGCGTCACCGGGGAGCGTCGGCCCCATTTCTGCTCGGACGAGGCGATGTACTCGTCGATCACCGTCTGCGCGCCGTTGACGAAGTCCCCGAACTGGGCCTCCCACAGCACCAGAGCCTCGGGGCGGGCCAGCGCGTAGCCGTACTCGAAGGCCAATGCCGCCAGTTCGGACAGCATCGAGTCGTACGGTGCGAAAGTCGCGGACCGCCGCGTGAGGGAGTTCAGTGGTGTGTGCTCGGCGCCGCTGCGCCGGTCGGTCAGTACGGCGTGGCGCTGGCCGAAGGTGCCGCGCCGCGAGTCCTGCCCGGCCAGCCGCACCGGGACCCCCTCCAGCAGCAGCGAACCGATCGCCAGTGTCTCCGCGGTGGCCCAGTCGACCGTGCCGGAGTCGAGCATCGCCGTACGCCGACGGAGCTGCGGCACAACGCGCGGGTGCACGGTGAAGCCCTGGGGCAGATCGGCCTGCGATGCGATGACCTGCCGGGCGGTC
Source organism: Streptomyces sp. NPDC107471 (assembly GCF_055582845.1). Lineage (NCBI taxonomy): Bacteria > Bacillati > Actinomycetota > Actinomycetes > Kitasatosporales > Streptomycetaceae > Streptomyces > Streptomyces sp. NPDC107471. The sequence continues at coordinate 39,333 of NZ_JBVJPC010000019.1, forward strand.
GCCTCGTCGATCGCGGTCGCCGCATGAGGGGCGGCCGCCCGTCCGGTGCTGGTGTCAGGAAGGTTGTCCGTGAGGTCGGTAGCGGGTAGCGCCCGGGTCTCGGCGAAGGCTCGTTCCAGGTGATCCCGGTAGTTGCGGCGGGCGCCCTCGACCTGGGGTTCGCCGATGTCGCCGCGGCGCAACAGGGCCTCGGCGTACAAGGTGCGTACCGAGGCCTTGGCGTCGATGCGGTCGTACATCATCGGCTGGGTGATGGACGGGTCGTCGACCTCGCTGTGGCCGTGGCGGCGGTAGCAGACGAGATCGATCACGACGTCCTTGTGGAACGTCTGGCGATAGTCGAACGCCAGCCGTGCGACGCGGTCGACAGCCTCCGGGTCGTCGCCGTTGACGTGGAAGATCGGGGCTTCCACCATCCGGGCCACGTCGGTGGCGTAGGTGCTCGAACGGCCGTTGGCCGGTAGGGTGGTGAAGCCGACCTGGTTGTTGACGACCACGTGGACCGTCCCGCCCGTGCGGTAGCCGGGAAGCTGCGACATGTTCAGGGTCTCGGCGACGACGCCCTGCCCGGCGAAGGCCGCGTCGCCGTGGACGGCGACGGGCAGGACGGGGAAGGGCTTGTCGTGGTCCGCGGCCAGGTCCTGCTTTGCGCGCACCACTCCCTGAGCCACCGGCCCCACTATCTCCAGGTGCGAGGGGTTCGCCACGACCGAGACGGCGATCCGGCCGCCGTGCAGGGCACGGTAGGTGCCCTCCGCGCCGAGGTGGTACTTCACATCCCCTGAGCCCTGGGCCGACCGGATGTCCACCGCATCCTCGAACTCGTCGAAGATCTGGGCGTAGGACTTGCCGATGATGTTGGCCAGGACATTGAGTCGGCCGCGGTGCGCCATCCCGATGACGGCTTCTCCGACACGGTCTTCCATGGCGCGCAGCAACAGGGCGTCGAGCAGCACGATGGCCGACTCGCCGCCTTCGAGCGAGTACCGTTTCTGGCCCACGTACTTGGTTTGCAGAAACGTCTCGAAGGCTTCCGCGGCCCCCAGCCGGAAGAGGATCCGTAGTTGCTCCGCACGGTCCGGCCGCCGCTGCGGTCCCTCTACGCGCTGCTGGATCCAGCGGCGTTCGGCGGAGTTCTGGATGTGCATGTACTCGAAACCGACGGTGCGGCAGTAGAACTCCCGCAGAGCGCCGAGCACTTCGTCGAGTGTCATCGTGGTCCGGCCGGCGAACCCGTCCACAGCGAAGTTCTCTGCCCGGTCCGTGTCGTGGAGTCCGAAGGCGGCGACTTCGAGTTGCGGATGTGCGGCGGGCTCTGCTGTGATCGGGTCCGTATCGGCCATCAGGTGGCCACGCACTCGGTACGCGTGGATGAGCGCGGCGACCCGCACGGCCTCGAGCGCTGCCTCGTCACCGCGTTCCTGTCTTGGGGCGGAGGCTGCGCGCGCCGGCCGAGCCGGCGACGGGACCACCGGGGTTGCGAAGAAGTCCCTCCACGTCTGGTCCACGGAGCCGGGGTCGTGCAGGTAACGCTGTCGCTGCTCGTCCACGACCCATTCGTTGAGCCCGAAATCCAACCTGTGTGCCACCGATCGAGCGGCGGCTGATTGCGACGCCATGGCGAAGAACGCCTTCTTCCCTGTGTGAAAGGCCTCGGATGCCGAACGCGACCGAGGCGATCGTCCGTCTGCCCTCCTGTGCAGGGCGCTTCGCATCCGCTGCAGGGCTGCGGGGACCATGCCGTTCGACCGCGTCGCACCTTCGACGCTAGGACGCTCCCAGCGTCGATCGGGACGGCCGGTCGGGCCGCAACTGCGGCACTTCAGGACATCGGCCGGTCGCGCTCCTACCTCGGCGAGACGGCTTGGGACAACCGATCCGTGCTGCCCGCGTGGGTGGTGCGAAAACGGGTCCGGTAGGCACCCGGGGTCACGCCCAGGTGCCGGACGAATGCTCTGCGCATCGACTCGGGTGAGCCGAATCCTGTACGTCGCGCAACCGCAGCCGTGGAGTCGTCGCCTGTTTCCAGCAGCGCTCGGGCGGCTTCCAAGCGGACCTCCTCCACATAGCGGGCGGGGGTGGTTTTGGCCTCTTCGCAGAACAGCCGCGTCACGTGACGGACACTCAGGCCCGCCCTGCGGGCCATGGCCGACACCGTGTGGTTGGCCCCGGGGTCCTCAGCGATCTCGTCCAGTACCCGACGGAGCGTCTCGTGGCGGGAGTTCGGGATCTGCGAGCGGACACTGAACTGGGACTGGCCGCCCGGTCGTTGCATGAAGATGACCAGGTCCTTGGCGACCGCTCGGGCAACCGCCGCGCCGTAGTGGTCCTCGACGAGAGCCAAGGACAGGTCGATGCCGGCGCTGACCCCTGCTGACGTCATTACGCGCCCGTCCCGCACGAAGATGGCGTCCGGTTCGGCCCGCAGGGACGGGAAACGCCGGGCGAGTTGCTGCGAGTGCCGCCAGTGCGTCGTGGCACGTCGTCCATCCAGGAGTCCGGCCGCCGCCAGCAGGAATGCACCCGTGCACACCGATGCCGTACAGGACGCCTTCTCATGCAGACGCCGCACGACATCCAGGAGGGCGTCGTCCTTGATCAGCGTCTCCCATTCCGGACCGCCCGGGATCAGCACGACGTCGCGCGGCTCCTGTACGTCATCGATGCCCACATCGGCGCTCAGGCGGGTCCCAGCGGAGGTGAGTACGTCCGAGCCGTCGTCGGAGGCGATCTGCACCTGATAACGGCCACCGAACTCGTTCGCCGTGGCGAACACCTCGATGGGGCCGGTCACATCGAGCAGCCGTACTCCGGGGAAGACGAACACCGTCACGGTGATCGGCCCCCTCGCGGGGCGCTTGTCGTTCATCGGATGCCTCCGGACCGTGCGCGGGGCCAGGCCGCCGTGCGTAGGGTTTCCATGTGTTCATGCTGCGGTTCGGGCCGTTGTCGCGGCCACGACCGGTTTGCTCCCTGCTGGGAGGCCCAGACTTCCAGTCAGCTCAGATGTCATCGCGAACAGTCACGGACACCCCGTGCCCCCTTGCACGGCTCCTGCCTGGTGTCCACCATCCCGCACCGCGCGGCCGGTCGCGCCCGTGGAAGTCACTGGCCACGGGTGCGCCCGGGAGCGACCCGGGCACGATGCGCGAGCGTCGAGCGCGACACCGGCGGCCAGGGTGCGGGCCAGGGTGTCTCCCTGGCGCGATCGGCCACCGTCAGCCCCGACAGTGGTTGCATGAGACCAGACATCATCCCCGGTGGCGTCTTTCCCGACTACGCGCTGCCCGATCACACCAGCACCGTCCGCACCCTCAGCGAACTGCAGGGCGACGACCCCATGATCCTCACGCTCGCCCGCGGACACTACTGCCCCAAGGAACACCAGCAGCACCGGGACCTCGCGGCGCTCCAGCCCAAGCTGGCCGTCGCTTACACCCGGATCGTCACCATCGCCACCGACGAGCACCACACGCTGCAGGAGTTCCGCGCCTCCGTCGGCGCCCAGTGGCCCTTCCTGTCCGACCCCGGCCGGCTCGTCCAGCAGGACCTGGACATCCAGGAGTACACCGACCCCGAGAACAACCCGATGATCCCGCACACCCTCGTGCTCAAGCCGGGGCTGCTCGTGTACAGCATCTACAACGGCTACTGGTTCTGGGGCCGGCCCTCGCTCCACGACCTCTGGCGCGACCTGCGCGCCGCCACCGCCGAGATCCGCCCGGACTGGGATCTGAGCGGGCCAGGGCTACGCGAAGCCTGGAACGCCGGGGACTGGTCCCTCTTCCACGGCTGGGACCGCCGCGCAGCCACGGCGTCGTAGCTGGCACAGGCTGTGAGGCCCAGGCCAGGTGATGGGTGACATCGGACCGAAAGGACATCGCGATGGATTCCCATGCGCGGACACGAGCAGCAATCCAGGAGCACTGGCGTGCGTCCGAACGCGGGGACTCCGAGGCCGAGCACGCGATTTACGCCGAGGACGCGGTCCTTGACTACCCGCAGTCGGAAGAGCGGTTCCGCGGCCGCGCAACGATCGCGTCGCAGCGGGGCGCGCATCCTGCCAGGCGGCACTTCACCGTCCTGCGCATCACCGGCCGAGAAGACCTCTGGGTGAGCGAGTGCGTCATCATCTACGACGGCGCGCCGAGTTGGTCGGTGAGCATCATGGAGTTCGCCGACGAGCGCGTCGTACACGAGACGCAGTACTTCGGTGACCCCTTCGCCGCGCCCCCGTGGCGGGCAGCGCTCGCGGAGCAGATGCCTACTCGTCGGCGAGACCCTATGTGCTGTGCGCGCGAACGAGCTCGCCTTCCGGCGACATCACCGTCCGCAACTGCCTGCGCGAGCTGATGCCGAGTTTCACGAACACCTTGCGCAGGTGCCACTCGACGGTTCGCGCACTGAGGAAGAGCTGCGCTCCAATCTCCGGGTTCGACAGGCCTTCGCGCGCGAGTCGAGCGATCTGCTGCTCCTGCGGCGTCAGGTCGTCGCGCGTCTCGAGGGTTCGCTTGCGCGCCTTGTCGCCCGTCGCCGCCAGCTCCCTGCGCGCACGCTCGGCGAACCCCTCCATACCGATGTCGGCGAACATCTCATAGGCGGCTCGCAGCTCCTCGCGCGCGTCCAGGCGGCGCCGTTCGCGCCGCAGCCATTCGCCGTACAGGAGATGGGCCCGCGCGAGCTCGGTGCGAAGGGGCGTGCGGTCCAGCCGCTCGACGGCGAGGCGGTAGAGCTCGTCGGCGCTCTCGCCGACGCTCAGCAGGGCCCGACACCGGGCCTCCAGTCCCAGAGCCCAGTCGGTGCCGGCGGCTCGGGTCATTCGCTCGAACCGTTCGAGCGCCTCCTGTCCGACGTCCTGCTTGTGGGTCTTGACGCTCGCCTCGATCAGCTCGGGCAGGGTCCATCCCGGCAGGATCACATCGAACCCCGCCCTGGTCGCCCTCTGTGCAGACACCAGCGCCTCCTCATAGCGGGCGAGGCCGTTGAAGAGCAGGGCCGTGACCCAATGGGTCCACAGCACGCTGTTGCCCTGGCCTCTGGCTGTCCCGAACGCGGTCGTCGCCTCGACCAGCGCGCGAAGCTCGGTTTCTCGGCCCCGCAGAGCCGCGAGCTGCATCGCGTTGAGAGGCGCAAACTCCGCTCCCGTGGCCTCCGCCACCACGCCGGCCTCAGCCATGGCCGAGGCAGCGGCCGCAAACTCACCTCGCCACGCGAGCGTGAGCGCCAGGCCCGTCAGATCGATCGGGAGCCGGGCGAGCGCGCCCACCTCGCGTGTACGTCTGAGCTGACGCTCGGTGATCGCCTGCCACATCCTGTCTTCCCAGAGCACGATCGAAGGCACGACCGTGAGCCAGCCCCAACGGAAACTGATCTCAACCGTGCTCTCAGTCGAAATCGCCTTCTGTGCCTTCCGCAGCGTCGCGGCCGCGGCGTCGTGTCCGCCCGTGACCAGGGCGGCAAGGCCGGCCAGCAGCAGATCCGCCGACCGAGCGTCGCCTTTCGACTGCGGGACCTGCTGCGCGGCCTGCGACACGTCGACGAGGTTCCCGCCTGCGGCCAGGTCGCCCGCATACAAGGCTGCGCCCCACGCGTCGAGATAGGTCTCGCGAGCGAGCTCCGTGGCGAGCGGCTCAAGCCGCTTCGCGGCCGTGAGCAACAGCGGCGGGGCATCTCGGCCCTGGCTCGACGCGAACGCGACATGACCGCGCACAAGATCCACACGGGCGCGTTGAAGGTCGTTCACCGAGGCTGTCTCCGCGGTGGCCGCCAATCCGAGGGCGACATCGAACGCACCGGCCTGGAGGCTCGCCTGCGCCGCCGCGAGCGCACGGTCGACACGACGGGCCCGGTCCGGCGTCAAGGACACCGCGCGGTGCAGGAACGCAGCCGCGGCGGCGAGGCCTCCGCGCGCTTGTGCGCGCCCGGCGGAGCGCTCGAGCTCGGCGGCGACATCCTCGTCGGGAGCGGCCGTCGCGTGGGCGCGATGCCAGGCCCGCCGATCAGGATCCTGCTCCGGGTCGATGGCCTCGGCCAGCGCGAGGTGCACGCATTCGCGATCTGCGGAGCTCGCCGAGTGATAGGCAGCCGTCCGCACGAGTGGATGGGCGAACTCCACCCGCCGCCCGAACCTCATCAACCCGGCGTCGATCGCGGGAGCTGCAGCGCCCATCTCAAGGCCCAACGACCCCGCCGCACGGTGCAGGAGAACAGGATCGCCTCGGGGCTCGACGGCGGCGATGAGCACCAGCAACTGCGTGTCTGGGGGCAGCTCCAGCAGCCGACGTGAATAGCTCTGCTCGATCTTCCCCGCGACCGGTTGGTCGCCGGGAAGCCCGAAACCGCCGGCGAGCTCCGCCACCTTCCAGGTGCGGGGCAACTCCAGAAGGGCCAACGGATTGCCGTGGCTCTCAGAGACGATCTGGTCACGGATCGCCGCATCGAGAGGGCCCGCCATGCTCGCGAGCAGGAGGGCACGCGCATCGCTGTCGTCGAGCCCCGAAACCGTCAACTGAGGAAGAGCGGCGAGCGCCCTGTCGCCCATGCCGGTTCGCGCGGCGCATACGATCACGATCCGCTCGACGAGAAGGCGGCGGGCGACGAAGCCCAAGATCTGCATCGACGCCGCGTCGAGCCAGTGCGCGTCGTCGACAAGGCACAGCAGCGGCTGCTCCTCGGCCGCCTCTGCCAGCAGCGTCAGCGTGGACAAAGCGACGAGAAACCGGTCCGGCGAGGGTCCGGCCCTGAGACCGAACACGGTCTGCAGTGCGACCCGCTGCGGGTCCGGCAGCCGGTCGAGATACCCCAGGAACGGCGCACAGAGTTGATGAACACCGCTGAAATCGAGCTCCATCTCCGACTCGACGCCCGCCACGGTGGTGGTACGCCACGCTCCGTCGTGCCGGGACACGTAGTTGATCAACGCGGTCTTGCCGACCCCTGCGTCGCCGCGCAGCACGACGACCCCGCTCTCGCCGCTCAGCCCCGCTCGCAGCAGGCGGTCGAGCTCCGCGCACTCCTCGGCCCGGCCGAGGAGGCCCACAGGCTCCTCGCTGAGGACACCACTCACTTCGCCCTCCTAGTCTCGCCGGCACGGATCGCCGGGACAGTGGTGGCACGCGTGGACGTCAGTCGACTCAAGCGTCCCAAATCGGGCGAACTTGCACTACCCGCCGGCTCGACGAGTACATGCGAGAAAGCGTGGGGGTAGGTCGGTGGGTCACGGGGGAGTCTTTCCCTTCACGGTCTCATCTCGCGCGACCTGGTCATACAGGTCCTTGATCGCGGCGACGTAGATCTCCGAAAACGTGGGGAACGGCTGGATCGTGTCGCGCAGTACGTCCAGGGAGATCCGGGCGCGGACGGCCAGGGTGGCCTGCTGCAGCCACTCCCCGGCTTCCGGGCCGAGCGCGCACGCTCCCGTGACGCTCCGGCCGTCGCTGAAGAGCGTGAGAAACCCGTTCGCCTCGGCATACGCGCGGGTGTAAGCCGCGGTCTTGGCCACCTCGGAGATCGGGACGGTGGCGCTGTATCGTGCCTCGGTCGCGCCGACCGCCGCTGCCTGCGGATCGGTGAAGACTATGCGGGGTACGGCCGTGTAGTCAGCCTCGCGGGGCCGGCCGAGGATGTTGTCCGCGACGACCTCGCCCTGGTACTTGCCGACGTGAGTGAGCAGCCACAGGCCGGTGGCGTCGCCGACGACCCACAGCCGCTCGGCGGCCCGCAGCGTGCGGGCGACCGGGATGCCGTGACCGTCCGCGCGCAGGCCGACGGTTTCCAGGCCGATGTCGTCGACGCGCGGGCGGCGCCCGGTGGCCACGAGCAGCTTGTCACTGCGCAGCTCCCGCCCGTCGTCGAGCGTCAGGACGTATTCCGCGCCGTCGAAGCCGGCGGCTGCGGCGTGCGGACCGAGCACGAGCTCGACGCCGTCGCGGCGCAGAACCTCACCGAGCGCCTCACCCAGCGGCGCGGGCTCGCGCGGCAGGACGTGCCGGCCGGGGGCCGTCAGGATCACCTCGCCGCCGAGGCGTCGTACGGCCTGCGCCATCTCCACTCCGACGGGGCCGGCACCGAGCACGATCAGTTTGCGCGGGACGGCCTTCATACCGGTCACCTCACGGTTGGTCCAGATGCCCGGCAGTTCGCGCAGGCCGGGGACGGGCGGCACGACCGGCGCTGCCCCGGTGGCCACCACGACATGCTCGGCGGTGTAGCGGACACCGGCCACTTCCACGGCACCCGGCCCGGCCAGCCGGCCGGTGCCGCGCAGCAGGTCGATGCCGTTCGCGGCGAGCCAGCGCTCCTGGCCGGCATCGGAGTAGTCCGAGACCATGAAGTCCCGCCAGGCAAGCGCCTGTTGGACGTCGACCTCTGCGGTCGCCGCGGCTTCCCGCGCCCCGTGCACTGCCTCGCCCGGGCGCAACAGCGTCTTGGACGGAATGCACGCCCAGTACGAGCACTCCCCGCCCACAAGCTCGCGCTCCACCAGGCCAACGCGCAGACCGCCGTCGGCAAGGGCGCTGGCGCAGTGCTCGCCGGGTGCCCCGCCGCCGATCACGATGACGTCGTAGTCGCGTTTCACCCGTCCGTCCTCCGTCCCGTTTACCATGTCTGATCACCGGCACGAACCAGCATCTCGTTGACGGCCACCCGCCGTTCCCGTGTGACGATGTAGCCGACGGCGTCCGCGATGTCCTCGCCCCGCAGCGGCTCGATCCCGCTGACCTGCCGCAGTGCCGCGTCCCGAACGGCCTCGCCGAGATGGTTCGTCAGCCCCGTCCGCACGGTGCCCGGCTCTACGAGGCCAACGCGCACCCGTTCCGCCAGCAGCTCCTGGCGCAGCGCTTCCGTGAAGCCGTTCAGACCGAACTTGGTCAGGCTGTAGACGCTGCTGCCGGGCCGGGCGACGCGTCCGGCTGTCGAGCCGACGTTCACGATGTCGGCGACCTGCCGCCGAGATGTGACCGCCGCGTCAATCAGGTACGGAACGGCGGCGTGGGTGACGTGGAGCAGCGCCGACACGTTGAGCGATACCATCCGGTCCCACTCCGTGATCGTGGTGTGCAGGGCCGTGCCCAACAGCATGATCCCGGCGCTGTTAACCAAAATGTCGAGGCGCTCGAACCGCTCGAGGCTGTTCTGCACGGCCTGGTACGCCTGCTCGTGCTCGGTGATGTCGGCCATCACGGCATGCGCCTGACCGCCCTGATTCGTGATGTCGTCGGCGAGCAGGCCCAATCGGTCACCGCGGCGGGCGACGAGTGCAACCTGTGCCCCTTCCTGCACCAACCGGCGCGCGGTCGCGGCACCGATTCCACTGCTGGCGCCCGTCACCAGCGCCACGGCTCCCGCCAGCGGTTTGTCGGACATGCCTGGCTCACTTCCTCCCGTCGCCCCGTCCGATCGGACCCCGCGAAGATCATCCGCTCGTGGGCCTTGGGGGCCGCGCCCGACCTAAGCGCCTCACCGGACCTGGCCGGTACGCTCAGGACGGCAATCCTGTTCCGGCCTGCTCACGCACCATGTACCGCGCGTACCAATCCGGCCAGTTCGGGTCCTCGGCGCCGGTGCGTGCCTCGTGCTCGCCGTGCGCGGCCGCGGCTCGACGCAGAGCGGCCGCCAGATCCCCCGCCGAGGCGAACGTCGTCGTCGTCGGCTCCAGACGTCCCGGCAGGCGCGTGGTGATCTCCTGCAGGACCCAGCAATTCCCGTCCGGATCGCTGAACGACAGGAACGAGCCGTAGCTGCTGCGCCGCGGATCCGGGCCCGGTACCCGGGCGTCGCTGCCGGCGTGGTGGAAGACGCCGCTGGCGTCGTGGAACACCTCGCTCGGCTCGGCGCCGAGCCGTTTCAGCTCGTCGTGCGCGGCGTTGATGTCGTCCACGACCAGGTGCAGGCCCTGAGCCGAGCCCGGCGTCTGCGAGATGACCGAGGCGCCGAAGATGACCGACGCGGGCGAGCCCGGCGGCGTCACCTGCACCACCCGGAAGTGCTCGTCGGTGGCGATGTCCGCGTCGAGCCTCCAGTCCAGTGAAGTGTAGAAGTCCTTGGCTCGGTCCACGTCGGACACCGGCACCACCACGACTTCGAGTTTCATGTCCATGACTTGCGCCTCCTGTGCTCTCACGAGATGCCGACGCCCCAAGGCTCGTCGGCACGCACTCCCTCGCCCGCAGGGGTAAGGGCAGATACCAGGCCGCGGGCATGCCACGCGGCAGATCGCGCGACCGGTACGAATGCCCGCAGCCGACAGCTACCGTCCAATGCGGCTCTCCGCGGCGCGCGTGCTGCTAGCTCAGCTCCTTGAGCAGCCGCTCCGCCAGGACCGCCGCCGAGTGCGGGTTCTGCCCGGTGAACAGGTTGCGGTCCTCCACCGTGTACGGCTCCCAGATCGGGCCGCGGCTGAACTCGACACCGATCTTCTCCTTCAGTTCGTCCTCCAGCAGCCACTGCGTCTTATCGGCCAGCCCGACAGCCGCCTCCTCCTCATTGGTGAAGCAGGTGACCCGGTAGCCCTTGAACGGTGACTCGCCGTGGATCCGGGTGGCCAGCAGCGCAGAGGGGGCGTGGCACACGATGACGAGCGGCTTGCCGGAGGCGAGCGCAGCCGTCAACAGCCGGCCCACGTCGGCGTCCACCCACAGGTCCTGCATCGGACCGTGGCCGCCGGGCAGGTAGACCGCGTCGTAGTCCTCGAGACGGGCGTCGGACACTTGGATCGGCCGCCGCATCGTCTCCGCGGAACGGATGATGGCCTCCAGTTCGAGGGCCCCCTCCTCACCCCCGGCCATGGAGGGGCGCAGGCTCATCATGTCGACGTTCGGTGTCACCCCGCCCGGTGTCGCGACCACGACCTCGTGACCGGTGTCCGTGAGCGCCTTGAACGGGCGCGCAAACTCCTCGGCCCAGTAACCCGTCGCGTAGCGGGTCCCGTCCTTCAACGTCAGGTACGCGGCTCCTGAAACCACGAACAGTACCTTCGCCATCCTCGATCACTCCCGCCGTCCAGGGGGCGCGGCCTGCGTCTGCGTCGCAGAACCACCGTCCGGATCAGACTCCCGCCCGAAGCGGCGAGTCCGAACCGGTCAGACTCCCTGGCCTCACTGGCCGAGGCCCCTCGGCCAGTGAGGCCAGGGAAGCCAGGCACCCCCGGCGCATATAGGACGTGCCAGGAGAGGGCGCGCGGGCCGCGCGGCACGGTAGGCATGACCAGCCCTCGGCAAGGATGCCCGTGCGGGCACAGGCCGGCGTCCTGGGCGACCTCGGGACAGCCGGCCGGGCCGAAGAGTGACTGGGCACTTGACTGCGCGGTACGCGCCTGGTGCGTCAGCAGCACGGTGGCATCGCACGGCGTACCGTCGTCAAGTGCGGCACCCCGCAGGATCCGCAACGGCGTGGTCGTTCGCGGTCCCAGGACAGCCGTGAGTTGTGATCGGACCCGATCCGCAGCCGCCAGATCCAGATCGTGACCTCTGGGATGCGTCACGCGCGCCGGACCGAGCGCACCCATCCCACAAGAGCCACCACCGTGGCGCCGAGCGCGACCCATGTCTCGACCTGCCCGAAACGGATGATCCCGGGAATGCCGGCCACCCGCCCCACGGTGAAGCTGCACGCGGCGTACATCCCAAGGGGAAAAACCGTCGCCCAACGGCGTACGTCGTAGGCGAGCCGCGGCCGGACGACCTCACCCACGATCAGCGGGACGAGCCAGGCCATGGCGACGCACCAGAGCACGAGGGTGCCGACGACCAGGACCTGATGCAGGTGCCCGAATTGACCCAACGCGACGGCGGCCTCGGTGACCAGACCGACCGACAGGGCGGAGATGGCCAGCGCCCCGCCGGCGATCCAGTGGTCACCGGCCCCGCTGATCAATTGGCGCAGGTCGAACCGTACGAGCGTGAAGACGTAGAAGAGCAGCCCGAGCAGCACAAGAAGGGCAGCAGCGGTGAGGAGCCACTGCGCGCGGTAGGCGACAGCCAGAAGCGCACTGACCAGCGCCAACCCCTCCGTGGCGACGCCGAGCACGAACGAAACCCCGACTGTAGGCGTCTTCCAATGTCGCAGCACCGGCACCATGCACGCCGCCCAGCCGATAGCCGCGACGCCGAGAAGAAGCGCCCCGACCGCGCCTTGGTCCGACACAGCAAATCGGGCGCCGAGAACCGCACTGGCAGCCACGCCCGTCAACGTGACCGGCGAGCCGGCGTCCCGCCGGAACCGCCCGCGGCAGAAGACCAGCGGCGCACCCAGCACGACCACCAGGAGCAGCCAGACCCCGACGGCGAACCACAGAAGAACAGCCGAGAGCACAGTCTGATGGACGGCGAGCAGATCGATCGACACGACACCGAGGCTCATGACGATCGTCCAAGACGCCGGGGGCACGACGCCAGTACGGTGTCGCGCGACCCGGCGCATGCCGGTTGCCGACTCGCCCACGCCCGTGGTCAGGCCGGCGGTCATGCTCCCACGCTGCCCGGGTCACTGGGATGACGGGCCGGCGGCACCGTCTCGGCGGACGGCCAGTCGGTCAACGCCAGGGACGGCAGGATCTCCCGCATCCGGTCGGTCTGCGTGGCCTGCCACAGGCCGAGACTGCGCCAGCGCCCTCGCCCGGGGAACGTCCACATCTGGACCAGGGACGCGTCGGCGGCCGGGTCACGCGTGCGGTCGGCCTCGCGGCCGGGCAACTCGTCAACGGCCTTCGAGTTCGTGCCGTCGGGCACCGTCAGGATGAATCGCGCCGAGTACTCCCCGCTGTCGGAAACGGGGAGTCCGTTAGCGGGCCTGGGAACGTCGGCATGCGCGCCGAGCGGCGTGGGCTCGTCGCTGCGCCACACGCGCAACGGCATCGAGGCGAACGCGCGTTCAAGGTCGTCGGGGCCGTCGGCGCGGGACAGGCCCACAGTGCACCACTCGCCCGGCCCGAGCGCGGCGCGCCACAGCCCCAGCACCCGCCTCTCAGCGGCCGGCTCCCGGGTACGCGCCGCCTCGCGCGCTCGAACGTCCGCCACGCGGTCCTCCGGTGCACCTTCCGGCACCCGGGTTGTCATTGTGACCAGGTATTCCATGGCTGGCCTCCTGTTCCTCGGCCCCTCCCAACCTCGGGCTGACGAGTGCCGCTTCGCACCCGTCAGCCTCCCTGGTCACCATGGGCAGGGCACCTTCAACGATTCGGCCCGACCGATCTGCATGAGCGCCACCTTCGACGTCGGCGGCGAATCGGATCGAACCTTCGGACGTCGCACCACACGGCGCGTCCCAATTGCCAAGGGCTGGGAAAAGCAGGGCGCGGGGCCGCCGCCGAGGCTGAAGACCGGCTGGTCGGACGCAACCAGGACCGTGCCGACCCGCGACAACGATTGCGACGGGAAGGACGAGATGACCGAGAAGGGGAACATGCGACCACACGCCCGCTCCGGCAACAACAGTGGCAGCCCCCATCGACGCCGTCCCCACCCATGCGTCCGTTCGCGACAATCAACACATGACTGGTGGACTCGATGAACCATCGGGCGGGCCGTCGCAGTTCGCACCGGGCGAGGGCGCACCCGAAGGCACGGTGAGCTGGTACGTGCAGGGCCAGGCCGCAGTCGTTGTGGCCCGCGGCGCGTTCGACATGGACAACATGGAGCTGCTCGATCAGGCACTGGTGAGTGCCGCACAAGAGCACTCCCCCGTCGTGCTGGACGCGGAAGGCGTCACGTTCGCGGGCTCGATGTTCCTGACCCTGCTGCTGCGGGCGAGTGCCCGGATGTCCTTGTGTGTGGCCGCGCCCTCGCAGGAGCTGCTGCAGATACTGGAACTGACCGGGGCCATCACCCTGCTCGATGTCCGGGCGACGCTCACCGACGCCGTTTCCACAAGGGGCGGCACGCAAGAGGCCACTGACGGGACTCATGCGTCTGCCGGCCGGGGTGAGGGGCAGGAGTAAGCCATGCGGCCTCCCCCACGACACAACCCCTCTGAGCAGGTCGAAGAAGGCGACGACGCGTATCGCAAGCTGCTCGATCCGGCCGCCGAACTACTCAAGGAGCGCGAACAGCTCACGCAGGCGATGCAGAGCCGACCTGTGATCGACATGGCCCGCGGCGTGCTGATGACCGGCTACGGCTGCCAGCCTCAAGAGGCGTGGGAGATCCTGCTGACCGTCTCCCAGCACAGCAACACCAAACTGCGGGAGATCGCCCAGACCATCACGGACGCCGCGACCGGCAAGCCGATGCCGGCGCCCCTCAAGGAGCACCTCGCGGCAGCCGTGCACACCTGGCAGACCGAAGGACATGGGAACGGATCATCCGGGTAGCCGCACCGAGCTGCGATCAGGAAGGGCCGTGGCGCTAGCGACTGGTCACGTTCCGCCGGGGTCGTCAAAGGAGTGCGATGCGGGCGGTGATGCGTTTGCCGACCGGCTCGCACTGCACCGCGAAACCCTGGGCGACGGCCATCACGATCTCCAGGCCGTGCTGGCCTATCCGCCCTGCGTCGGCGGCGCGGGCCACCGGCAGTACGGGATCACCGTCCCACACCGCCACCTCCACCACGTCGCCGTCGACCCGCACATCCAGCAGCACCGGGCCCGGCGCGTACTGGGGGAGTTGGTGACCAGCTCACTGACCACCAGCCGGGTCACATCCACGGCACGCTGCGAAACCGGCAGCCCGTACACAGCCTGCACGTAGGCGAGCAAGTCGGCTGCATGCCGGCGGGCGTCGGCGATCGACGTCCCGCCTCCTTCCAAGGCCACCGTGGTCTGCAGGGCCTGATCCCCCGGCAGGGGGACGTTCTCACTCACGGAAACGCCCGTCCTGTCCTTCCACGGTCCCGGCGACTACCACCTGCGCGTTCACGCCCGCGGCCGGGATACCGCCGTCGACCTGGCCCCGGACCAGATCACCGAGTGGTACCTCATCCATGCCTGGCCGGCCCCTGCCCACGAGGTACGGGTACTGCGCCAGACCGACAGCTACGGCGCGTCCGTGCGCGCACGCTGAGCGCCCCACCACCGTGCCCGCCTCGCTCATTGGGGGCGGGCACGGTACCGGTAGGAGACCTTGCCGACACCGGGCGACCAGCAAGTCATGGACTGCTCGCCACACCCGCCGCGCATAAAGCAGCTACCGCCCACATGACCTGATCTGCTGTCAGCTCTGAGGGGGTGCGCGCACCGTAGCCACCAACGATCATTCAGACACCTCAGACAACGGCAGCACGTCCCACCCCCGTCAGACAGCCCGCACACCTCTCGCACCGGCCAGCGTCTCCGGCGCCTCCACCACGCTCCGTAATGCGGCTAACTCCTCATGCAAGGGAACGGCGCCCGTACGCGGCCCGGAGTGCTGCGGCCGCCTGCTCGTACGTGTCGGTGTCGATGGTCAGATGCACACCACTTCCTGCCGTCTTCCCGGAGCCGGCACCTTCCTGCCGCCGCAAGGGTCCGAACCCCAGGCGGCTGCGGCGGAAATCGTCCGCGGCGGTCCGCACCTCCCGCGCGCCCACCCACTCCTCCCGGTACTCCGCATCAGGCAGCCGGCGGAAGCGCACCAGTTCCTCCGCTACGTCGGCCACCCGTTCCGGGCCCGCGATCGGTGTGCGCAGGGCCGTGGCCACGGTGTAGAGCAGCATGTCGTAGGCGTTCAGCCCGGTCAGGGTGTAGTACCAGCCCTGGCGTTCCTCCCAGTCCAGCCGGATCCCGCCGCGGCCGCTGGTGCGGGAGACATCCCACGCGAAGGTGATGTAGCGGATGAGGCCGCGATCGAGGCCATGGTGGCCGACCCGGACCGTACCCGGTGGGATGCCGCGTGCGGTGAGGGCGTCGTCGACGGCCTGGACGTAGGGCCAGTGCGGCATGCCCCGGGGGTGCGCCGCGCGGTCCTGGCGGGTCCAGCAGCACGGCTACCTCCAGCGGGAGCAGGCCAAAGGATCGGGGGCAAGGGGGTTGGGGTTATGAGGCGTGACGGAAGACGGCAGCAGGCCCGATGACACCGGGCCCGAACTTGCCACGGATCCGGTCGACGGCGGTCTCCGCGGCAAGGCGGTTCTCGCGGGCGTCGTCGAGGGAGAGCTGCCAGGCGACCTGGTCGGCGTCGATGAGGTCCTCGCCCTTCAAGACCAGGGCGGTCAGGCGGCCGCGCTGCAATCCTGCGGCGTCCATCAACTGGTAGGCGAGCTGGCGCAGATCGTCCTCGTGAGCGGAAGGGGCCGTCATGCGGCGGGTCTTGTCCCAACTGCCGCCGCCGGCGAACTGCAACGACAGGGTCAGGGCGCGGGCGGCCTGGTCGCGGCCGCGCAGCCGGGTACCGAGCCGGACCACCAGTTCGAGCAGGGCTGCGCGGACGACGGCGCCGTCCAGGGTGTGCTCATCGAAGCGGTAGCGCACGCTCGCCGCGGCCGGCAGCGCGCGGGGCACGACAGGACGGGGGTCGATCCCGCGGGCCCGGTCTGCGGCCAGACGGCCGGCCTTTCCACCCAGCAGGCGCTGCACGGTGGCGGGTGGCACCGCGGCGAGCAGGCCCACGCAGTGCACGCCGTAGTCCCGTAGCGCGGCAGCCTGCCGCGGGCCGATCCCGTGCAAGGCCTCGACAGGCAGCGGACCAAGCCACCTCGCAACCTCCTCGGGAGCGATCGCCAGGACTCCGCCCGGCAGAGAGACCTGGCCGGAGGCGGTAGCTGCGACGGTGATGGAGGGGCCGATGCCGAGACGGACGTCGACGCCAAGGCGGGAGATCGTCCTGATCCGCAGCACCTCCCCCAGCCGGCCGGCGTCGACGCCGTAATACGGCAGGGCACCGCGCAGGTCCACCAGGGCAGCGGTCGGCGGCAGTGCCTGCACCACCGGTGACAGACCGGCCAGCTCCTCCAGGACCTGCCGGTAGGTCTCCTCCGGCAGCCGGTCCGGGCAGCGCACATGCATCACCACGCCCCGCCTACCTGCCGTCACCTGCGTACTCATCGTGCTCACCTCCCCCACCATGTTATCGAACATAAAATCGAACACGCGAGGGGACGAGACGTGATCATGGGCATAGAATCAAAAATGTGTTCGATGACCTGCCGCTCGACCTGGACCGACTGCACACCCTGCGGGTGTGGCACGCCTTGTGGCTGCACCGCATCGACGCGAAAATCGCCCGCCTGGAACGCCGCGCGGCCGAAGAGGAACACGGGCGGAAGAACCGGCCGAAGCCGGCGGAGTGGGTTGTCGAAATCGGCATCGGCACCCGCAAGCCGCCCGTCCAGGTGCACGCCGGGCACTGCCACATGATCGGCTCACGCCGACGCCCCATCAGCCGCGACGAAGCCCGCCGCCTCCTCGCCGACGGACTGCGCGCCTGCACCCACTGCCAGCCCGACACCCAGCTCCACATCATCGACTTAGCCGTCCGCGACCTGCAGGCCGGCGCCCAGTCGAGCGCATCCCAGGACGGCGGGCGCGGCTCGAACAGTCGTCACCTCGTCGTCCTCGGCGATCGCCCGGTCGCGGGCGTCCTTGAGGGCGATGCGAAACTTCTCCAGCAGGCTCTCCGTGGCCCCCGACGTCCAGGACTCCTGGTTTTCCGGCGGCTCGCACAGGCCGTACTTTTGAGGGTAGAAGCCTCGAAAGCTTCGGCCCCGCTCAGCCACTCACCACACCGAGTAGGACCCGGACCGTCTCCGCCATCGCCTCCCGGCCCTTGGCGACGTAAGGGCGGGGGTCGGTCAGGTCGGGGCGCTGCGCCAGTGTCTCGCGGACCGCGCCGGTGAACGCGACGTTGAGAGCGGTACCGATGTTGATCTTCACGATGCCCGCCTGAACGGCTTGTCGCAGATCGTTGTCGCCGACGCCCGACGAACCGTGCAGCACCAGAGGTACGGGCACGGCCTCCCGCAGTCGTTCGATGAGCGCATGGTCCAGAGTCGCGGAGCGCTCGGTCATCGCGTGGCTGCTGCCGACGGCGACGGCCAGGGCGTCCACGCCGGTGTCCGCGACATAGCGCGCCGCCTCCTGCGGGTCGGTGCGCACCCCGGCCGCGTGGGCGCTCGCGGGGGCGTCGGGCTTGCCGCCCACATGGCCGAGTTCGGCCTCCAGCCACAGACCCGCACCGTGGGCCCACTGGACCGCGGCGCGGGTGGCGGCGACGTTCTCGGCGTACGGCTGCGCCCCGGCGTCGAACATCACGGAGGAGAACCCCGCGTCGGCCGCCGTGCGCAGCAGCCGCATGTCCGTCACATGGTCCATGTGCAGTGCGACGTCGACAGCACAGGCTTTTCCGACCTCGGCCGCTGCCCGCGCGATCGGCTCGACCCGGCCGCCGTGGAACCGTACGGCGTTCTCGCTGATCTGCAGGATCGCCCCCGGGGCGCCCGCCGCGGCTGCGCCGGCGATGATCGCCTCGGCGTGCTCCAGCGTGATCACGTTGAACGCGGCGACGGCCCTGCCTGCGGCGGCGGCCTTCGAGACGAGTTCGCGCGTGGGAACCAGGGGCATACGGGTGTCCCCTCGCTTTCATGTCGGTTCGGTGGGTACGGGCCGGTGTCGGCCCGTACCGCTACGTGGTTCGGCCGGTAGAGATGCGTGGGCGATCAGGACTTCTGCGGAGCCGGACTCACGTCCACGTCCGCAGCCCCCGGGGCCACGGAACTCTCGCCGCTCTTCTCGTCGCTGTAGACCATGAGGGTCGAGCCGGCGAGGGCCAGCACGATGCCGAGGGTGCCCCATACGTTCGGGAGCCTCTGATAGACCGCCAGGGACAGCACGATGGTCAGCACCGGCGCAAGTGCGTTGGTGACCGGGGCGACCACCGTGGCCTTGCCCCGGCTGAACGCCATGACCAGGAACAGCGCACCGACCGCGTTGAGGACCTGCGTCACCGCGGTGAGCGCGGGCGCCTGCCACGGGGCATCGGACGGGAAATCGCCCATCATCACGAGCGCCACCGGCACCAGCAGCAGTCCGCTGATGGTCATCCAGCCAAAGGTCGTCGCGTCGTTGACCCCGACCACCGCGGCCTTACGCATGCAGAACGCCTGCACACCCCAGGCGACGCAGATCACGATGGCCATCAGCAGCCACGGGCCGTGTGAGTTCGAGTCGCCCTTGCTGCTGGGAATGCTGAGCAGCACGATCGCCGCCAGCGCCGCGACGACACCTACGAGGGCGAGCCGGTTGATCCGCTCACGCAGTAGCACCATCGCCATGAGGACGGTGACCACCGGGGAGAGCGAGACCAGGGGGAAGATCAGGTACGCCGGGCCGTTGGCGAGCGCCTGGAACAGCAGCAACTGTCCGCCGGCGCCGGTCAGTCCCGCGATCAGTCCGTACCCTGCGGCTATCGGCCGACGGTCAAATGTGTTGCCGCGCATCGCGAAGTACGCGGGGATGAGCATCGTGAAGGCCCAGATGATGTAGATCATCTCGTTGGGATAGCCGTACCTGCTGTTCGGCTCGCTCGAGAAGGCGCCCCACACACCCCAGAACAGGACCAGCAGCGACGCGTACACGATCCAGCTCTTCGTACCTCTGTTCATCGGTCGTCCTCTCCTGAGGCAGGGATCCCGGGGGCCATGCGCAGCGCGTCGAGCGCTCCCGGGTCGAGCGAGGTTCCAGCGAGTTTTGCCGCGTACAGAGCAGCACCCACGACAGGCTCGTAGAGAGGGTGTCGCAGCTCATAGTCGGTGGAACGATCTTTCAGTCCGGAGGCGAACGCCTCCAGGACCATGTGGGCGCCGAAGGTGCCGCCGGAGTAGGAGACCGGTACGGTCTCGTCCGGGCCGAACTCCAGCCGTTCGCGGGTGACGTCGACGAGCAGGGCGAGTTCCCGGCCCGCGTCGGTGAGGATCTCCGTGGCGACCGCGTCGCCCAGAGCGGCCGCCTCGGCCACCGGGCGGCTGAGCGCGGCGATCCGGCTCCGGTCGCCCTGCCACTGGTTGTGGACGACGTCGATCACGTCGAGGTCGGACGCGAGGTGCAGGTGGCGCCGGAACACCTCGGCCAGGGGGCCCTCCGGGAGCCGCCCGTCGCTCATCCGTGAGAAGGCGTTGAGGCCTCGGATCGCGATCCAGTGCGCCGATCCCTCGTCACCGAACATCTCGCTCCAGCCACCGATGCGCACGCCTCGGCTCAGCCGCTCCCCGTAGGTCATCGAACCGGTGCCGCTGATGACGTTGATGCCGTCGACGGCGCCCAGGGAACCCGCCCAGCCGCAGACCATGTCGTTGTCGCAGGCGTAACGGTCGTGCCCGAGCACCGCTCGCGGGGTTGCGTTCAGGACGGGCAGATCGCGGGCCGCCTCCCCGTAACCGGGCAGCCCGAAAAAGGCGTACTCGATGTCGGCGGGGGCCAGCCCGGCCGCCGTGCAGACAGCTTCGACGCCTTCCTTCAGCACACGTTCGACAAGCTCGATGCCGTGGGAGAAGTAGTAGGAACTTGCCGCCTGCGCTCGCGCCACGACGTGTCCGGACCGGTCGAGCATGCAGAATGCGGTTTTCGTACCGCCACCGTCGACACCTAGGAACATCGTTGTACCTCCGTCCGGCGCCCTCGGTCCGCGCCGTTGATGCTTTTGATCAGGGGTGCAAGGAGTGCAGGGTCACGCCCTGCACCACGCGGTTGATCTCACCCGAGGGGAACGGGTTGTCGGGCCGCAGACCTCGAGCCAGGGAGGCACGCAGGGCGATGAGCTGGGCGTACACCACGGCGGACAGTGCCAGGGCGACATCCTCGACGCCGTCGAGGCCCGGCAGCGGCCAGGCGTCGGTGCCTGGGCCCCCCGTTCCCGCGCCGGAGTCCGCGGAGACCGTGACGACGCTGCCGGCGGGCAGATTTCCGCACAGTTCCGCATAGATGTCCTGGTCGTACTTGCGGGTGTACGGGTCGTTCGACATGTACACCACCGCGACCGAACGGTCGTTGAGCACCGCCTTGGGACCGTGCCGGAATCCCAGCGCAGACTCCGCGACAGCCATGAGCGTCCCACCGGTGAGCTCCAGCACCTTCAGCGCCGACTCCTCAGCGAGGCCCTTGAGCGGACCGCTGCCGAGGAAGACGATCCGCTCCGGCGCGCTCTCCAGGAGGGCGCCGACAGTGCGGTCGACAGCACTGCTCTCGGTGATCGACTCGGCTGCCCGGGCCAGGCGTTCGGCGACGCCGTCGTAGGCGCTGCCGCCCAGGGCGAGCAGCGCCGCGAGCGTCATGCACGTGAAGCTCGACGTCATGGCGAAGCCGCGGTCGTTGGACCCGGGCGGCATCAGCAGCACGTGTGACTTCGGCAGCTTCGCGTGTTCGCACGCCAGGCGGCCCTCCTCGTTGCAGGTGATCACGAGGTGGTGCACCTCGGAGAGGACCTGATCGGCCAGCATGGTGGCGGCCACGGACTCGGGGCTGTCGCCCGACCGCGCGAAGGAGACCAGCAGCGTGGGCACGTCCTCTGCGAGACAGCCGCGGGGGTCGGCGACGAGGTCCGTGGTGGGGATCGCGTCGACGCGCCGTCCCAGCCGCCGGGCCAGGGCGGGCTGGAGGACCTGGCCGGCAAAAGCGGAGGTACCGGCGCCGGTGAGCACCACGCGCAGGTCGCCGCGGGCGACGAGCGGACGCAGGAAGGCGTCCAGTGAGTCCCGGGAGGCCGCGACGATCTTGTCGACCTCGCGCCACAGCGCGGGCTGCTGGGCGATCTCGCGGACGGTGTGGGCAGCGCCGTCGTCCGAGGACAGCGTGCCGGAGGGCGTGGTCACACGTGCTCCTTCTGGTTCGGGTGGCAGGCGCGGTCGTAGTCGCGCAGGACATCGCGGACGTGGTCCATGGCCAGATCGCGCGGTCGGGCGGCGAGCTCGCCGTGGCGGACACGGGCGTACTGGAGCGGAAGATGTGCGC
This sequence comes from Streptomyces sp. NPDC107471, assembly GCF_055582845.1. Lineage (NCBI taxonomy): Bacteria > Bacillati > Actinomycetota > Actinomycetes > Kitasatosporales > Streptomycetaceae > Streptomyces > Streptomyces sp. NPDC107471. The sequence goes on from NZ_JBVJPC010000019.1 coordinate 61,183, forward strand.
TGAGCAGCGGCAGGGGGATGTCCACGGCCGTGAGGTTGTCCAGCAGCCGGGCCTGGGCCTTTTGGATCTCAGGGTCGGGCCAGTAGTAGCGCATCCGGTCGCTGTAGCTGTAGCGGCGCGCGAGGCGCTGCTCGGCGGCGCCGCCCCGGTAGTAGCCCTCCCATCCGGCCGGCTCGGCGAGCATCCGCTGCTCGACGACCTCGGCAAGCCCTGACCGCTCGGCGGCCGGGACCAGTTCATCCTCGATCGCGGCGAGAGCGAACAGCGCCTCGCGCAGGGCGAAGGTCAGTCCGGGGCCCACCTTGAGGACTGCCCAGTGGTCCCTGACCAGCGCGGTGAGTGCCTCGGCGGTCTGGTAATCGGTCGAGTGGGCCTCGTAGACCATGGTGGGCTCGTCGTCGAGGACCTTGCGCAGCTCCTCGGTCTGCTCCCGCCGGTAGTCGACGACCTGAAGGTGGTCGAACTCCACGGCCGGCTGGACGACGAGGGCCATGACACGCGGCCAGACCTCATCGATGCCGTGTCGGGCGAACGCCTTGCGGTGCTGCCCCAGAGTGGTGCGCGCTGCCTCGGGCGTGGTCGGGACGAGAGCGCCGAGCGTCTCGTGCGCGCCGCCGGGCGTGGGCACCTCGGTACCGATCACGTACCGGATCCGCTCGGCTCGCTCGGGGCCCGCCGCCTCCTCGGCCACCCGGATCAGCCGCGCGGCGCGTTCGGCGACCACGTCGTCGGTCAGCGGTGCGGGATCACCGGCACACGCGAAGCTGCAGTCCAGGTGGATCTTGGTGAAGTCCGCCGCCACGTAGGCGGCGACCAGGGCGTCGGCCCGCTCCATCGCCTCGTCGGGCGTCAGGGACTGCCACCGGTTCGGTCCCAGGTGGTCGCCGCCGAGAATCACGCGGTCCAGTGGCAGACCACTTTCGGCGGCGATGCCGTACACGAGGTCGCGGAAGTCCGCGGGCCGCATGCCCGTGTAACCGCCGTACTGGTCGACCTGGTTCGAAGTCGCCTCCACCAGCACATGACCGCCGGTCTCCCGCGCCTGCACCACGGCTGCCTCGATGACCAGCGGATGAGCGGAACACACCGAGGTGATGCCCAGCGGCTGTCCGGCCTTCTGACGCCGGACCACCTCGTTCAATGGGCTCTGCATGGCCAACCCCTCACTCAACGCGCATCTCAAGCCAATGTGCCGGCCTGGCCTGCGGCTGATTTCGGACACTACTGGTCTTATTCAGGGCCGTCAACAGTCTTATTCTGGTATGCATCTGGTATTGAACGGCCGAGGGGTGATTCCCAGCGATCGTTCAAAATTGGTTGGTGAACGTTTACGCCTGGTTGGTGATGGAGGCCCGGAACCGGTAGCGGTCGCCCCGGTAGACCTGGACGGTCAGTTCGATCGGGCGTGATTCCTGGTTCGAGGTCAGTTGGGTCGCGACCAGCATCGGCATGGTCTCCCCGATCTCGAACAGCTCGATCTCCCGTGGCGTCGGGTGGCGGGCCTCGACCGAGTAGTCGGCGACGCGGGGGAGCTGCGGCGGGTCGGCGGCGCGCAGCGTGGCGTAGAGCGAGGCCGTGGCGAAGTCGGTTTCGGTCAGAGCCGGGCAGGCCGCCAAGGGGAGCCGGTTGTGCTCGAGTACGACCAGCAAACCATCCAGGAAACGTAGTCGGTGGAGGTCGAAGAGGTCGGCTCCCGGAGCGATCCGGAGCTGCTCGGCCTCATGCACCGTGGCCGGGCGAACGGTGGCGGAGAGCACTTTGTTGGCCGTGGTCAAGCCGTTGGCCTGGGCGTAATCGGCGAACCCCTGGACCTGCGGGGCCGCCGAGGTGGACGTCATGGTCGCCTCGGGGAGCAGACCGAGCTCGGCGACGAACCACCCGCGCGACGACGACGGCCGCACGATGCCCCGCGACTGCAATTGCGCGAGGGCCGCTCGCAGTGTCACGCGCGACACGGAGTACCGGTCGACCAGAGCACGCTCGGAGGGCAGCCGGTCCCCGGGGCGGGCGGCAGCGGCGCGCAGGTCGTCGAGCAACTGCGCGGCTGTGCGCTCGTACAACGGGAGGGCGTCGTCCCCGAACAGACCTCTGGGCATCGGCGTTCTCGCATCCGTCATACCAGAAACATACCAATCCGATCGACGCCGCTCACCCTCGCCCAAGCGACCAACCCGTTGACATGCCACTCGAATACCACTTACGTTCTCGATGCAGACCACTCGGGGATGAGGAAGTCAGCCCTGAGAGACCCCTTCCGTCTCGCCGCGCTCGGCCACCCCCGGTCATCGAGGCAACGTTGTCTCAGCTCACCGAGGGTGACTGCGCACTGCCGGTGGAAGCGACCTCGCACGAGGGTTCCGTTCGCACGACACGCCGTCCCCGACCCCATCCGACCTACCGCGAAAACCGGTAGCAGACCAGGCACCGACCAGTCCTACGGTCGGTCGCTTCGTCGCGAGCACACTGCTCGACTTGGACGATCCACCACGACGGACCAAAGGCGGCTGCCCCAAGCGGGCACGCACGACCGAAGGAGAGTTCGACATGACGGACATGAACCGGCGAAGCGTACTGAAGGTGGCGCTGGGGGGTGCCGGCCTGGCCGCCTTCCCGGCCGTGGCCATGGGCACCTCGCCCGCGGCTGCCGCACCGAACTCGAATCCTGACCTCGTCGGAGTCGGCGACACCTCCATCACCCTGGAGTTCGACGACCAACTGCGCAGCCGAGTGGCACTGCAGGGCGTCGACCTCACTCGCTTCGACGCCGGCGAAGCCCTGCTGGTGGGCGACAAGACCATCGAGACGTTCGCCTACCGTGGACACCGGACCCGCACCACCCGGCACGCCCGCCACGGCGCGGGCATCCGGGTGACCATCGAGGGCACGTCCAAGGAAGGCGTACACAAGACACTCGAGCTGACCTCCTTCGAGCGTCTGGCCGGCATGATCGTGATGAAGGTGACCTACACCAACAGGTCCTCCACGGCACTGAAGGTCACCGGGTGGCGCAACGGAGCCCACGAACTCCTGGAGACCCCCGGCGGCTTCTACACCTTCTCCGGCACCACGCACACGGACCGTCGTGACTGGGTGATGCGGGTGAAGGACGGCTACGTCCAGGAGAACTCGCTGGGGATGGACTCCTCCGACTACGGCGGCGGCACCCCGCTGGCGACCATCTGGCGCCGGGGCGCGGGCCTTTCCGTCGGACACGTCGAGCCTGTGGCGACGATCCTGCGCATGCCGGTCCGTAAAACGGCCGCCGGAGCGAGCATCGCCATCCAGAACGACACCGCCCGCACCCTGAAGCCGGGTCGTCAACTCAGCACCAGCACCACGTTCTTGACCGCCCTGCCGAGCGACCACTTCGTGCCGCTCCAGCGGTACCGCGACTACATGAGCGACATCGGCCAGCGCGCCCCCGAGGTCCCCGCCTCGGCCTTCGAGCCCATCTGGTGTGCCTGGGGCTATGAGCGCGACTTCGCCACCGAGCAGATCACCGCAGCGCTGCCGAAGGTGCACGCGGTCGGTCTGCGCTGGGCCGGGCTTGATGACGGCTGGCAGACCAATGAAGGCGACTGGGACATCAATACGGCGAAGTTCCCGCGCGGCGAAGCGGACATGCGGGCCTTCACCAAGGAGATACGGGACGCCGGCCTGCGACCGCGCCTGTGGTGGGCCCCGCTCGCGGCGGACCCCGACAGCAACCTGATCCGGGACCGCTCCGACATGCTGCTGCTGGACCGCGACGGCAACAAACAGGACGTCACCTGGTGGGACGCCTACACACTCTGCCCGGCCTACCAGCCGACTGTGGACTACTTCGTCGAGCAGGCGAAGAGGTTCATCGGCGACTGGGGCTACGAGGGGCTCAAGATCGACGGCCAGCACCTCAACAGCGTCGCGCCCTGCTACAACCCCAAGCACCGGCACGCCCGCCCCGAGGAATCCACCGAGGGTCTGGCCCGGTTCTGGAAGGCGATCCACGAAGCCGCGCACGCGGCGAACCCCGACGCCCTCGTCGAACTCTGCCCCTGCGGCACCGCCTTCGCCTTCCACAACCTGCCCTACGTCGACCAGTACCCCAGCTCGGACCCGGAGTCCTCCTACCAGGTCCGGAGCAAGGGCAAGTCGATGAAGGCGCTGATGGGCGCGGGCAGCAGCTATGCCGGCGACCACGTCGAGCTGAGCGACAACGGCGACGACTTCGCGTCCTCCTACGGGGTCGGAGCCGTCCTGTCGACCAAGTTCACCCTCCCCGGAACCGGAGCCCCGGACGAGGCGACCGACCTCACCCCGGAGAAGGAGGTCCTCTGGCGCAAGTGGGTGTCGCTGTACGAGAAGAACATGCTGCCCACCGGCGAGTACCGCGGTGAGCTGTACGACATCGGCTTCGACAAGCCCGAGGCGCATGTCGTGGCCAAGAAGCGGACCCTGCACTACGCCTTCTACGCCGACCAGTGGGACGGGACAGTCGAGCTGCGCGGTCTGGGCCACACGAGGTACCGCCTGACCGACCCGTTCACCGGCAGGTCTCTCGGAACTGCCACTGCTCAGCACAACACCGTGAAGCTGTCCTTCAAGCGGTTCCAGATCATCGTGGCCGAGCCCATCGCCTGACCCGCCGGGCGGCCAGGCACCACTCTTTGTAAGGGCTCGCAGAGAATCAACTTGCTTCGCGTGATCCGGCTCGCTGGTTTGCTATGGGTGTTTCCGTGGAGGTTCGTGGTCAACTCGTCGTGAAGTTCGGGGAGTTGTTTCCTCATCTCGACGAGCGGCAGCGGCGGTTGATGATGGGGGCGGAGGCCCGCATCATGGGTCACGGCGATATCCGGGCGGTTGCGGGCGGCCCGGGTCACTAAGAGGGCGTTTCGATCCGTCGTTTCATCCCGTTCTGCACATTTAATGCGTTTCACGCTCCTCGCCAGGTTGGTGTGGATGACGGGCAAGGCGGCGGGTCGTGAGGGCGATCATCGCGATGTAGATCATGGCGGTGGAGCGGGTGGGGAGGGCTTCGTAGTCGCGGGCCAGGCGGCGGTGGTGCATGAGCCGACCCAGGGTGCTGTGCCTGGGCCATGCGGCTCGCCGCTTTGGGTATCTCAGCGATGAGGCCCGCGCCTTGGTGGAGTCGCTGGCGGTGCCGGCCGCGGCGGATCCCTCGGATGTGGACGGGCGGGCCCGCGACGGCTATGACGACGTCCGGAGCTTCCTTCACCTGCGGTGAGGTCGCCTGCTGCTGCCGCTGCATGTCAGACTGCGTCGGCGGGTTAGTGGTGCTTCGTTAGGTTCTGGCTCTGTGTCTGACTGCGGTGAGGGGGCGGCCGCAGGTGCTGCAGGTGCCGGTCCAGCACCTCACCAGGCCTTGGAGTGCGTCGAGGGGCTGGTAGAGGCTCGGGCCGGTGCCTCGACTTTTGGGTCGAGCCTGCGGAGGGTGAGGAATGCCTGCGCGGCGGTGACGAGGGTGACGTGGTGGTGCCAGCCGCGCCAGGTGCGGCCTTCGAAGTGGTCGAGGCCCAGGCCGTGTTTGAGTTCGCGGTAGTCATGTTCGACCCGCCAGCGCATCTTCGCCCACCGCACCAGGTCAGCGACGGGTGTGGTGGCGGGCAGGTTCGATATCCAGTAGTCCGTCGGGGCGTCCTGGCCGTCCGGCCATTCGACCAGGACAGTCTGGACGGGCAGGACGCCGTCCCACCGGCTGCGGCCCCCGCCCGATTGCTGAGAGGCGGCCAGGGACTGCTTGCCCGCGGGCCGCACTGCCAGGACCGCGAACCGTGAGGTCATCGCGCCCTTGCTGCCCTGCCGCCAGGTCACTTCGGAGAATCGCTCCGCGCCCGTTTCCGCGGCCAGGGTCGAGAGGGATCGCGGCGGGAGGCGGGAGCGAGGAAGGGTGGGCGGCCCGAGCCCGCCATAAGCGGGCAGGTGCGGCTCGGCTTCCTCCGGATGAGCGACCTCCTTGCCTTGCAGGGCAAGGACATAGGAAAGCCCTCGCTCCTGGAGACCGAGCCGGAACGGCGTGCTGACGCCGTAGCCGGCGTCGGCCACGATGACCGGTGCCTGCAACTGCCACTGGGCGAGTGTGTCCAGCAAAAGCTCCCACGTATCCTGCGGGCCCCGGGCACGCACCGTCCCCACTAGTTCAACGAGACCGTCACTGCCCACCACAGGCCCCCGCTGTCGTCTCGGTTGCTTCTCTCTGCTCGGCGAGGAAGCCGGGCACCAGCCGCTTGACCGCCTCGACGGCGTGGGCGCCGCTGACCAGACCGCGCGCGGACGCCTCCGTATCGAGCGCCTTCGGGCGGCAGCGCCGCACCAGGAGCAGGATCCGCCGGGCAAGGTCGTCCGACACGTCCTTGGCCCCGGCCCGCCCGCAGCGCCAGGCGGCGCGGGCGTCTGCGTAGCGGGCGATCGCGTCGCGATCCTCACGGGTCTCGCCGGAAAGCAGCAGCGCGAGGGTCGTCTCGTTGCCCAGGTCGGGCACCGGATGGAAGATCCGGTGCCCGAGCTGCGCCCCGCCGGTCGCCTGCAGGAGCCGTTCGGACAGCGGGAGGCCCTGGCCACGGGCTGGATGCCGGGAACGATGGGCGAGGACGTCAGCCCATCGCTCCCGGAAGTCCTCGTCGAACACCTGCTGGTAGACGACCCGGTCCCGGGCCGACAGCTCCATGCCGTCCACGGTGTGGCGGGCGAAGTGGTTGGACCAGCCCCGGAAATACCCGTTGTCCCACGTCACGGAGTCCAGTGCTGGTCCGGCCGGGAGCCGGCCTCCCAGGTCGGTGCGGATAGCGGCGAGGGCGTCGAGGCGCTTGAGGTCGCCGAAGTACCGGTCGCCCTCGCGTCGTTCGTCCAGCCACCCCGCGAACTCTGCCTCCCTTTCGCGCTGGCAGACGGCGGGCGGGAGCGGCATGGCGCACCCGTGGGCGGCGGCACGTGAAGATGCCGCCGCCCACGGGTGTTCGGTCCGCCTGTCAGGGAATGCGGACCGTCACGGACTTGCCCGGCTTGAGGCTGATCTGCTTGCGGAACCGGCCGGCCCGCAGTTCGGTCGTGGTGCCTCCGACACTGCGGACCGTCACCGAGGTCGCCTTGCCGTCGCGCCAGGAGAAATCCACGGTGAAGCCGCCGCGGGCGCCCACCCCGGCCACCGAGCCCTTCTCCGCCCAGGCGCTGGGGAGCGCGGGCAGCAGCTCGATCACTCCGGGCCGGGAGTACAGCAGCATCTCCAGTGCGGCGGTGGCGCCGCCGAGGTTGGCGTCGATCTGGAAGATGGTGTAGCTGCCCTGGCTGTACATGTCGAACCAGTTGGCCGAGGTGCCGTTACTGTTGGCGACGGAGGGCCGCAGCACGTTCAGATAGAGCTGGTAGGCATTGTCCGCGTCCTTCAGGCGCGACCAGCACAGCGACCGCCAGGCGCAGCCCCAGCCGAAGGTGTCCGTGCCACGTGCCGTCAGCAACGCGCGCACGCCCTCGACCAGTTCGGCCGGGCTGCGGTCGGCGGAGATCCGGTCACCGGGGAAGAATCCGATAAGCGGGGACAGGTGCCGGTGGGTCGTCTCGCCCAGGTTGTCCGGAGACATCCACTCCTCAAGCCAGCCGGTCTTGGAACTCACTCGGGGGAGATAGAGCTTCTTCTGCATGGCCGTGAGCGCGGCGGCCAGGTCGGCGTCCCGGCCCAGTTCGTGGGCGGCGGTGGTGAATTCGTGGAACAGCTCCCAGGCGAGTTCCTGCGCGTAGGTAATGCCCTTGCTGTCCGGTCCGTGCTCAGGGGACCATGCGGTGTCGTCGATCAGCACCTCGCGGGAGGTGCCGTCGGTGTCGGTAATGTTCTTGGTGATTAGGCGGGCCTGCCAGAACTCGGCGGCGCCCTTGAGGACCGGGTAGATCAGCTCCAGGTAGGCGCGGTCCTGGCTGTACTCGTAGTGCCGCCACAGGGAGTTGCACAGCCAGGCGTTGCCCGACGGGTGCCAGGCCCAGCCGCTGCCGCCGTGGATGTTGGTGGAGAACGCCACCGCCCAGCCGGCGATCTTGCCGCTGCTGTTGCGGAACCGGTTCTTCTCGTTGTTGAACAGACGCTTGGTGACATCTGTCCACACCGGCAATTGGGAGACGCAGTACCGGGCCAGGGCGTACGAGTTCTCCCCGAGGCCGGCCGGGTCGGCCAGCCAGTAGTTCATCTGGATGTTGATGTCGGTGTGGTAATCCGCGTACCAGTCCGGGGTGTTGTTGTGGACCCATATGCCCTGGAGATTCATCGGGAGCCAGTCGCGGGACCCGGTGATGGTCAGGTAGCGGCCGTACTGGACGTAGGCAGCCTCCAGTTCCGGGTCGGGCGTGGTGCGGTCGGTGTAGCGGACCGCGATGCGCGACCAGGAGTCGAGGGAGCGCTGGAGGGTGGTGGAGCGGCCCAGGTCGATGGAGAAGCGGTTGTAGAGCTTCTGGTAGTCAGCGACGTGGGTGTCGAGCAGCCGGTTCCCAGAAACGCGGGCGGCGGTGGCCACCTTGCTCCGGGCGAGGGCCAGCGGGTCGCTTTTGGGGTCGCGGAAGTCGCGGGCTGCGTCGGGTGAGTAGTCGGTGCCCGCGCATAGCACGATCAGCAACTCCTGGCAGTCGGTGAAGGCCAGGGTGTCGCCGTCTACCTTGATCTGGCCGGTGGAGCTGGTAGCGGTCACGGCCGCCGCGTACCGCAGGCCGTTGCCGAGCTTGCCGGTGAAGGTGAGTCGGCTGCTGCCGCCGGAGGTGGTCTCGTCGTGCGTGCCTGCCAGCGAGATCTTGCCGGTGTGCGGGCCGCCGGTGAGCCGGACCACGACCACGTCGTCCGGATGGCTGGCGTACACCTCACGACGGTAGCGAACCCCTCGCAGCTTGTATGACGCGGACACCACGCCGTTGCTCAGGTCGAGTTGGCGGCGGTAGTCGGTCAACTGGGGGCCGGTGTGCCCGGGCAGGGTGATGCGCAGCTTGGCGAGTAGGCCGAAGCTGCCGAAGTCGTCGCGCCCGTAGGGAAGTTGCCCGTCATCGGTGACCGTGTCGTTGCGTCCGCCAGTCCAGAAGGAGCCGTCGGTGATGTAGACGAAGTCGTTGGCGGGATCGCATCCGACCAGGGCGCCGAGGCGGCCGTTGCCGACCGGGAGGGCCTCCTGGATGATGTGCGCCTCATCGGCGGGCGTCCGGTACCAGATGGCGGTGGCTCTGTCTTCCGGGACGAGGTCCACATCGGTCGGCCGGTCGGGCGCGGCGTGCGCCGTGAAGGCGGGCAGGCCGCCGGCGAGGGCGAGGCCGCCCCCAGCGGCACCGCTGAGGCGGAGAAAATCGCGACGAGAGGAAGCGGGCACGGGCAGTTCCCTTCCAGGGAGGCAAGAGCGAGCGAGCCCGAAACCTAGGTGGCATGTTTCAGTCATGTCAACAGAACGGATGCTTTTCATCCGACCTTTACTCGTCGACAGAGTGAGTCTGTAACGATAAGTGTCCTTTTGGGATGGTCTATTTTCCATGCACCCACCTCTGATCCTCACTTAGATCCGATGTATCGACGCGATGCGATAGGTGTCATGGGCATGCAAGGTGTTCGATGAGCATCCGTCAACAGGCGACCAGAACTCCGCTCGGGCATCGGATGGCGTGACCGCGGAGTCGGGCTGCGCCAACCGGAAGAGGACCGGTCCCTCCGGCGCCCCGGCGAGCTGGGCCGCGAGGCTGTCCAGGTCGCCGACCGATGGCACCTCTGGCCCAACCTGGGCGAAGCCGCCGAGAAATGCGTCTACCGGCCCGCGCCCCATGCCGGCGCGGCCGGAGGAACCGAAGGAAGAGGCGGAGCCGAGTGCGTCGTCGCCCTGGCCGACAGAGCACCGGTTCGCCGAACGCACCCGCGCCAAGCACGCCACCATCCACGCGCTCCTTGACGCCGGACATCGCCCCGCATTGCCACCAGCCGCGTCCGCGCCGGCTCCCCCGGCATCCGCGGTTTCGTCCACGACCTCGCCGCCCCCCAGCGCGTCAACGATCGCGTCTACGCGTTGGCCCCCTGAGCTGCGTGCACACGACAACGCCGGCTCCCCGCGGTGCGGAGGCCGGCGTCTCGCGGGGCTTGCTACGCAGTGACGCAGCCGATCGAGCCGACTGGATGGTTGTTGCCGGTGGAGGTGGCGGTGAAGCCGAAGGTCACGCTGCCGTCCGGGGCGACGGTTCGGTTGTAGTCGGCGTTTCTGACCGTGACCGTGCCGTCGGTCTCGGTGCTGAGGGTGCCGCTCCAGACACTGCTGATCCGGGTGCCAGTGCCCGGCTGCCAGCGTACGGCCCAGCCGTTCATGGGGGCCGTGTTGTGGTTCATCACCTCGACGGAGCCCTGGAAGCCGCCGTTCCAGGCGTCGGTCACCGAATAGACGGCCATGCAGCCGGTGTGTGGGTCGGTCGGGGTGGGGGTTGGCGTGGGCGTGGGAGTCGGAGTGCCACCTGAGCCGCGGATGCCGGTCACCTCGCCGTTGCCGCCGTCGAAGACGATGTCGGAGCAGGAGAAGAAGTTCTCCTGGCTGTCCGAGCGCACCCACTGGATGAACAGCACCGCGTCGCCCGAGCGGCCCCCGGGCAGGTTCAGGTTCCAGTAGTAGTGACCGGAATCGGTGCCCGGCGAGCCCGACTGGGCGGGGTTGGTGACGGTCTGGATGAGCTCCAGGTCGCCCCAGCCCAGCGGGGAGCTGGGCGAGTAGCCGGGCTTGGACAGGTACACCCGGAAGTCACCCGGGTGCGCTGCCCAGTTGCTGTACCGGACCTGCATGCTCTTCCCGGAGGTCAGATGCGTGCGGGGCCAGTCGGAGCGGGCGGCGTTGTAGCCGGTGAAGTTGTACGGAGAGCGGTCACCGGCACTGCACAGCTTGCCGTCGGGTACGTAACCGGCGCCGCGGCCGCCCGCGTTGGAGTCGAGCACGGCGAACCAGTTGTACAGCGCCGTCGATCCGCTCTCGGCCAGCGCGGCCTTGCACGCCGGGTTCGTCGGGTCCAGGGCGCCGGTGCCCGTCTTGGCGTCCTGGTAGCACAGATACGTCCGCGAGCCGGGCATCATCGCCACCCCGTGGGCTTGCGCGCTGCCCTGGCCGAGCAAGGCCAGACCGAGACCGCTCAGCAGGGTGGCGAGCACCGCCGCCCAGGAGAGGAGCCGGTTTCTGCGTCGAAGCATGGTGCCTCCTGTCGTTGCTTTGCTGTCCGCTGTGGAGCCCCCGCCCGCCCGGGGAGTCGGTCGCACCGGGCGGGCGAGGGAGTGTGGGGAGGTGGGCGGATCAGGCAGGTGGTGCGCCCCAGGCCAGGGTGGTGCCGAGGTAGCCGGGGATCGCCGGGGCGTCGGTGTAGGAGGTGGCGGTGGTGCGGCTGTAGTCGCCGACCTCGTCGAACGCGGACCAGTCGGACTTGGCCATGCGCATCTGGAGGTCACCGGTGTCCCTGCCCGCGGCCAGCGAGCCGGCGGAGAAGCTGACCTCCAGGTAGGCGTCCGCGCCGGCGACCGGGGTGTTCAGCGGGACAACCCTGAGCTTGACGTTGGAGCAGCCGACCGCGGCGTAGTCGCAATAGGCGTTCACCGTCGGCGAGCCGCTGTCCCGGGTGAAGTAGTAGCGGGCGCTCACCCCGGTCAGGTCGAGGGCGGCGCTGCCGGTGTTGGTGATCCGCAGGCTGGGGCGGATGGCGTTGTCGATGGCCGAGGAGTCGTTGTTCTTGTAGGCGACCTTGAGACCGCCCGCCGGGTCGGGACCGCCGCCGCCCGTCTCGGTGGTGACGCTCAGCGCGGCGGAGGCGGCGGAGACGTTCCCGGCCGCGTCACGGGCCCGCACGGTGTAGCTGTAGGCCGTGGCGGCGCTCAGCCCGGTGTCCGTGTACGTGGTGCCGGCGGCCGGCGAGCCGACCCGGGTGCCGTTGCGGTACACGTCGTACCCGCTCACGCCCACGTCGTCGGTGGCCGCGGTCCACGCCAGGGAGACGCTGCTCGCGGTCTTCGCGGTGGCCTGCAGTCCGGTGGGGGCGGTCGGGGCGGTGGTGTCACCCGGGTCGGTGCCACCCGTCGGCACGGCGGGGTAGGCGTTGCGCACCAGCATCTGGAACTGGTTGTGGAACCAGTGGCCGGCCAGCGGTGCGTCGGGCAGCGCCCCGGTCTTGCTGTTGCCGGCGTTGGGCGCGGTGTAGTCCGGGTCGCACATCGGGTCCGCCTTCTTGCCCTCCTCGTTGGGGATGTCCTTACTGGCCCCGTCGGACTCCCCCGGCGGCTTCACCCACAGAAAGGCGTCGAGGTGCGAGTCCGGGTATCCGGAGGGTGCGGCCTGCGGCGGCTGTCCGAGTCCGGCTCCGCTCACGTTGCACCACAGTCCGCGGTGGGCGCGCCGGTCGACCTTGGACTCCGTGACATAGGTGTCGAGGGTGGTGCTGGTGCTCTCGGCGGTGGGCCGGGCCGAGCCGCCCCAGCCGTTGCGTGAGGTGTCGATCACCATGCCGGTGGAGGCGGGCCAGCCCGCCGAGACGAGCGCGCGGTGGACGTTCTTCGTGAAGTCCGACTCGTCGAAGTTCGGGTTCCACTCGTAGAACTTGCCCGACTTGACCGGGTTGCCGCCGACGCTCTTGTCCGGGTTGGTGAGGAACGGCTCATCCAGTGGCGTGGCGTTGGCGACGTTGGTCACCAGCCCGTCGACGCTGCTCAGCCCGGCCGCGGTGCCCCTGGCCACCTCGGTGTACTGCTGCACGGTCTGGGTGAGGTTGTTGTCCCAGCCGAGCCAGCCGGAGTGCGCGTAGTCCAGGTAGGTGTACACGTTCGGGATGGCGTGCAGCTTGTCCAGGGCGTACCGGATGCCCTCGACGTAGATGCCGCTGCTCTTGGCCTGGGCGCATTCAGGGTCGGATGTGTTGGTGACCAGGTTGGGCAGGCTGTCGGGCTCGACGACCGTGGTGATACGGATGTCCTGGTACTTGGGGTTCTTGAGGACGTTCGCGATGACGTCGATGTACTCGGACTTGTAGCGAGTCAACCCGGCCTGGGTGAGCGGGAGTTCGCCGCTGGAGGCGAGGGCGGCGCAGTCCCGTCCCGGCAGGTCGTACACCACGAAGGTGGCGGTGATCGGCTGGCCGGGCTTCTTCTGGGCGAGCGCCAGGTCGAGGTGGTCGGCCAGGCTCTTGCGCCCCGCGTTGGCCGCACCGCCGTGGACGGCAGCGATCCGATCCAGCCAGACGGCGGTCGGATAGCTCTTGACCTTCTCCATCTTCGTCCTGAGCGTAGCGTCGGAGGTCTGCGCGATGGACGTGCTCACGAGCTCGGCGTAGTCGGGGTTGACGTAGAAGGTCGCCCCCGCGAAGGGGTTGTCGACATGAGCTTCCGCCGCTGCCGCGGGCTGTCCCGCGATCTGGCCGGCCGCCCCGAGCATCAGGGTCGCCAGGGCGGTGGCCAGGGCTGCCGACCGTCGTCGGCGCGTGCTCGGCAGCGAGGCGCCGTCGGCTCTGGTCGGGTTGGTCATCGTGCCCTCCTCGGTGGTACGTGCGGGTGTGCCGGTCGTACGTCAGGAGCCGGTGCACTGCGGAGCGGGCGTGCCCGCGCCGCCGTTGGCCGTGAAACCGAACGAGGTGGTGGCGCCGGGCGAGAGGGCGCCGTTGTGGGCGGCGTTGCGGACGGTCGCGCGGCCTTGGGCCACGGTCAGGGAGCCGTTCCACAGGCTGTTCACGGTGGAGCCGTTCAGGTCCCAGGCGACGGTCCAGCCGGTGAGCGGGGCGCTGCCCGAGTTCTTGACGGTCATCTCCGCCTGGTAGCCGCCGGACCAGGCCGAGACGACCTTGAACTGGGCGGTGCAGGACTTGGGTTGGGGCTCAGGGTCAGGATCCGGGTCGGGGTCGGGACCGGTGCCGTAGGTCAGGCCGTGCCCGTACGCGAAGAGCGGGCTCTTGCCGTCGCCGTCGTTGATGGGCTGCTGGGAGGCGCTGCGCATCCACGTCATGGGGAGCTTGCCGGTCGGGGCGTGGTCGCCGAAGAGCACGTCGGATACTCCGGCGCCCTCGGTGCCGGGCAGCCAGGCCGCCAGCAGGGCGCGCCAGTCCGGCAGTTGGGCGGCGATGTCGAGCGGGCGTCCGGAGACGAGGACCACCACGACGGGCACCCCGCTGGCCTTGAGCCGGCTGAGGGTCTGCAGGTCCTCCTGGTCCAGCCCCATGCCGCCGGGCCGGTCGCCGTGCATCTCGGCATACGGCGTCTCCCCGACCACCGCGACGGCGGCGGTGTAGCCGGCGTCGATGCCGTTGCCGTAGCGGTCGTAGGTGATCCGGGACGAGTCGGTCGCGGCGGCGCGGATGCCCTGGAGGACGGTGGTGCCCTCGGTGACGGGGCCGCTGCGGCCCTGCCACCCCAGGGTCCAGCCGCCGCTCTGGTTGCCGATGTCGTCGGCGGACTTGCCGGCCACGAACAGCTTGGCGTTCTTCGCCAGCGGCAGGATCGCGCCGTCGTTCTTCAGCAGCACCTGCGACTGCCGCACCGCCTGCCGGGCCAGGGCCCGGTGCTCGGCGGAGCCCACGGTCGGGGTCAACGACCGGTCGGTGAGCGGCTTTTCGAACAGGCCGAGCTGGAACTTCTTGGTGAGGATGCGCCGGTTGGCGTCGTCGACGCGGGCCAGAGGGATCCGCCCGGCGTTCACCTCGCCGCGCAGCAGGGTGAGGAACTTCTTGTAGTCGTGCGGGACCATCACCATGTCGACGCCGGCGTTGACGGCCGTGGTGATCTCGGCGCCGGTGAAGCCGCTCTGGCCGTCCATCTGGTCGAGTGCGGCCCAGTCCGAGACGACGAAGCCGGTGAAGCCCAGCTCGCCCTTGAGCACGTCGGTGACCAGGTACTTGTGCCCGTGCGCGCGCACGCCGTTCCAACTGCTGTAGGACAGCATGACCGAGCCCACGCCGCGGCGTACCGCCTCCTGGAAGGGCGGCAGGTGGATCGCGCGCAGTTCGGCCTCGGACAGCTCGGTGTTGCCCTGGTCGACGCCTCCGGTGGTGCCGCCGTCGCCGATGTAGTGCTTGGCGGTGGCCAGTACCGACGCCGGGTCGCCGCCCAGGGCCGTGCCCTGCATGCCGGTGACGAACGTGGCCATGGAGGTGGGCAGTTCGGGCTTCTCCCCGAACGATTCGTAGGTGCGGCCCCACCGGTCGTTGCGGGCCACGCACAGACACGGCGCGAAGGACCAGTCGATGCCGGTACCGGCCACCTCCTCGGCCACCGCCCGTCCGACGCGCTGCACCAGCGCCGGGTCACGGGTGGCGCCAAGGCCGATGTTGTGCGGGAAGAGGGTGGCGCCGCGCACCGCGTTGTGGCCGTGCACCGCGTCGATGCCGTAGATCATCGGGATGCCGAGCGGGGTGGTGAGGGAGGTGCGCTGGAGGGAGTCGTAGGTGTCGGCCCAGGTCTGGGCGTTGTTGGGGCTGACCGTCGAGTCGCCGCCGGAGAGCACCGAGCCGATGCGGTAGGTGGCGAGGTCGGTCTGAGGGACGAGCGCGTCCTTCTCGATCTGGGTCATCTGCCCGAGCTTGTCGTCGAGCGTCATCCGGGAGAGCAGATCCGTGACCCGCTCGGGCGCCGGGAGGGAGGGGTCCTGGTACGGCAGGGCTGCGGTGGCCGTGGGGACCTGGGCGGGCGGGGCGGCGGCAAGAGCGGTCAG
Source organism: Streptomyces sp. NPDC107471 (assembly GCF_055582845.1). Lineage (NCBI taxonomy): Bacteria > Bacillati > Actinomycetota > Actinomycetes > Kitasatosporales > Streptomycetaceae > Streptomyces > Streptomyces sp. NPDC107471. The sequence continues at coordinate 76,836 of NZ_JBVJPC010000019.1, forward strand.
GGCGAGGGTCGCGGCGCACAGCGCGGCGACGAGGGCGGGGCGGCGGGTCCGGGAACGTAAGGGCACGCCGGCGGGTGAGGACGGCGTGCGGCGTGCGGACACGGTGCGGCTCGGGCTCATGGGGTGCGGCCTTTCCGGATGCGGGCCGGAGGGGCGGGTTGTGGGGCCCGCCCCCGTCGGTGCGGGAAGGCGGGGCGGGCCCCGGAGAAGGCCGGTGCGGCGCGACCGGCTTCGGTCAGGCGCTGGTGCAGGCCGTGCCGTTCAGGGTGAAGGTGCCGGGCTTGGCGAAGGTGCCGCTGTAGGTGCCCTGGAAGCCGAAGGTCTGGCTGGCGCCGGCGGCGATCTGCGCGTTGTGCGCCACGGGAGTCGCCGTTAGCGCGCCGGAGGAGCCGGACAGGGTGGCGTTCCAGGAGCTCGTGACGCGCTGTCCGGAGGGCAGGGTGAAGCCGAGCTGCCAGGTGTTCAGGGCGGTGGTACCGGTGTTCTTGACCGTGACATCGGCGGTGTAACCGCCCTGCCAGACGTTGGACGCGTAGGTCACCTGGCAGGCCGTGGCCGGCCCGCCGGGACCGCCCGGGTCGCCGCCGCCACCGAGGTTGACGGTGGAGGAGAAGGAGTTCACCGCGAGTCCGGCGCCGTTCTGCCACGGCTCGAACCCGGCCTGGACACTCGTCAGGTACCAGTTGTTCTGCGCCAGGCCCCGGGCCACGGCCTGGTCGACGAAGTCCATGACGTCGAAGCTCCAACTGCTCATCGCCGAGGGAGCGACGAAGGAGATCACGTCGTTGGAGCCGTTGCTGCCGGTCCACACCTCGAAGGTGCGGCCGCCGACGGCGGTGGTGCCCACCGGCGAGCCGATCGGCTGGATCGAGCCCACCCGGTTGAACCAGATCATGATCTCGGTCCGGTTGACGCCGTCGGTGCGGGGCGTCGGGTCCAGCCAGATGTCGTACGAGGCGTTGTACACGGCGCCCGAGACAAAACCGTAGGAGATGCTGCTGGGCGCGCTGGAGATGTTGCTGAGCTGCGCCGGAAGGTTGGTGCCCGGCGAACAGTTCGTGTAGTGGCAGCCGTTGAACACCGACGGGTAGGACTTCGGGGCGCCGTTGGTGGGCACCGAACCATCGGCCTGGGTGAGGCGGAAGCCGGTGTCGGTGGCGGTGACGCACTGGGTGGCGCTGGTGCCCCAGCGGTTGTTCTGCACGACGTAGCGGCCCTGGATGACGGTCGAGCCGAACTGCTCGCAGATCGTGGTGTCGGCCTGAGTCGGCGGTGCGGCGACGAGGAGCGCCGCGAGCGCGGCGAAAGCGGAGAGCAGTGCGGCGAACAGGCCGCGCACGGGGCGGGGACGGTGCGGTAACGGTCGCATGCGGGTGCCTCTCTCGAACGTGGCTCGGCTGTGTCGGAACCGATACGGGAGCGCTCCCAGCTCCCCACTGATGGGAGCGCTCCCACTCCACCGGTTCGGGTCGGACTGTAGGAGTCCGTCCATGTCCCTGACAACCCTGTGCGCGCACATGCGTCGAATGGATTTCGAAGGCGCAGGTCAGGCAGACACGTCGCAACCTTTCGCTGAGCGAGGGGGGTTGGGAGCGCTCCCGAAACTTTCGGCCGGCCCCTTCCCCGCGGCCCTCAGGCCGAGCCGCGCACCACCAGCCGGGTGCGCAAGATGACATGGCGCCAGGCGACTTCAGGCTGTTCCATCTCCTCCATCAGCAGCCGCACCATGGTCCGCCCGATCTCCTCCAGCGGCTGCTGGACCGTCGTCAGCGACGGCTCGGTGTGCTGGGCGAGCGGGAAGTCATCGAAGCCGATCACCGCGACGTCCTCGGGCACCCGGCGGCCGGCCGCCTGCAGCACCTCGAGCGCCGCGGCGGCCATGGTGTCCGAGGCGGCGAAAACGGCATCCACGTCCGGGTGCCGGGCGAGGAGTTCGGCCGTCGCCCGTCGCCCGCTGTCCTCGGTGAAGTCGCCCTCGACGACCAACGAGGGAACGGCTTCCACACCGGCTGCGGCCAGCGCCTCACGGTACCCGCGCAGCCGGCACTGGGTGACGTACATGTCGAGCGGTCCGGTGACGGCGGCGATCCTCCGGCGCCCCCCGCGCAGAAGGTGCTCGACTGCGCCGCGGGCGCCACCCACGTTGTCCGCGTCGACGTAGGTGACGTGCTCGTCGCCCGAGCGGCGACCGAGCAGCACCGTGGGAAGTCCGGCCTCGGCGAGCAAGTCCGGCAGCCGGTCCTCGGCTCGAACGGACATGAGCAGCACCCCGTCCACCCGCCCACCGCGCGCAAACTCGACGAAACGCTGCCGCTCGATGTCCGTGCGAACCAGGGTGAGCAGCAACTGCACCGAGGTGTCGGCGAGGGCGTCGCCGACCGAGCGGATGATCTCCGAGAAGAAGGGTTCCCCGAACTGCCGCCAGTCCTGTTCGGTCAGCGCCAACGCCACCGCGTCGGCGCGCCGCCCGGCCAGGGAACGTGCTGCCAGGTTGGGCACGTAGCCCAGTTCGTCGATGGCCCGCTCGACGGCCCGACGCGTGGACTCCTTCACGCCCGCCGCGTTGTTGACGACCCGCGAGACGGTGCCGCGCCCGACACCGGCGAGAGCCGCGACTTCCTCCAACGTCGGCGAGCCAGGGCGCTGCTTGCCCATAACCACCCCCAGGGCACCCGATCTTAGGGGCCGCGCCCCGATGTGATCGCACGCCCCGGAGGATCAGCCGGAGTGCTGGTCCCGCAGCTCGGTTTTGCGCATCTTTCCAGACACGGCCAACTCGGGCTCTCCCCCTGCACATTCACCCGCTGCTGAGGATACCGACGTGAGCATCTCCGCCGACCGCCCGTGCACGGCGCCGCTCTCGCAGATCTGTTCCGGGCGGCGGCCGCGATGATGTGGTGGCTCCCCCTGCGGGCTGTTCGGACGTCCAGGGCCAGGCTGCTGGCACCGAACCGGTTGCGGACCGGTTCCAGCCAAGTGCGTTGCGGCGGGGTTGGGCGGCGGCAGCATGCAGTCCGTGTCCTGGTAGACGGCGGGGGCCAGCCGGTTTCCGCCGGGTCGGCGGCGTAGGGGGTGACGAAGGTCTGCGGCGTGTAGATCCCAGACGGTTGCACCGTGACGGCTCCTCGCTGTCGGCCGCCCTCTCCGCCGGTGCACCGGCTGCCGCAGTAGAGGTATTTCGGAGTTGAGTCCCTACAGTCCCTACTGGGTGCGTGCAAAACCTGCTGACCTGCACAAAAACGGCACCCTCACGCTGGCCGCCACCGACCGCTACCGGTTCACCATGCGCACCATCGCCTGGAAGACTGTGACCTCACCGCCGCGCCAACGGACACCCCCCTCGATCCACGAAGGAGACCTCGACGACCCCGCTCGCGCCGGTCCTCCTCTGAAACCAACCCAGGCGGCCACCCCAGCACATCAATGTGAGCCTGCTCCCGCCCGACCATCTGCTCAGCAATCAGGCTGGCCGCCAGCTCCGGGCCGGTCGCCTTCGAGGTCGCTTGCTCCTGTTGTTTCACCCTGGAATCTGCTGTTTGCCTCTGCGGTTCCGGGTCGCGCCAGGAGATGGTGCTCTCGCTGGTGAGGCGGTGGGCCACGAGGTCGGCCATGGCGATGCGGATCATGGCTTCGGATCGGTGTGGGTGGGTTTCGTAGTCACGGGCCACGGCCGCCTGGCCTGGTTTCGCTCCGGCGCTCTCAACGCCCTGGAGACGGTCCTGCGCTGGCGCACCCTGCCATCCGACCGCGGCGGCCCCTTCGGCACCGCCCTGCCCAGCCTTGAGGAATACGCGCAGGCGGAGGGCGCCGTCCGCCGCCTCCAGGACGCCATCTCCCGGATCACCGGTGAGCCGACGGACCTCGGCAACGTGGACCCAAGTCAGCGGAGAGACAAAGGCTGAACTGCTGTTTCAGGATCGGAGTTGCGCGTGTCCACAGGACGGTGCGCTGACCTGCGCTTGCGGTGTCCAGTCGCCGGCGCGCACCCCGACGGGTCGCCCGTTTGAGGTCTGCCGCCCAGCCGCCCTCGACCTCCTCGGCCGCACCGGCCCCACCCCCGCCCAACCGAACGCATCCCAGCGCACGCTCGCCGACGGCACGGCCGGTACCCGCCTGCACCCCTGTGTCGACCTTGAGCCCGCCGGCACCCGCTCGGCCGACCTGCGCCGGCTCGGCCACCGCAGCCAGGGAAGCGCAGGGTGACCGCGATGAACGGCCGCCGTGTTCTGTGCCTCTCCTTCGAGATGCCATCCGACGCCGACACTGACCTCCAGGAACGGCTGCGCCGCTTGCTTGAGGACTTCACGCCACGCGTGCAGCTACACGAGGCCGACGCCCTCCTCGACCACACCGGAGCGATCCGATGGTGGAAGCGCGACGCCCGCGACAACACCGAACACGTCCAGCTCAGCGGCGGGGCGCGGCCATCGACGCGAGGTAGGCGAGGGCCTGCGCGCTGCGGCTGCCCGGTTCCGCCGACCCCACCAGCAGTTCCTGGCCGGGCGCGGCCCGCACGTCGAAGCTTTCGTAGGTCAGCTCGATGCGTCCGACCTCGGGATGCACGAACACCTTGAACGCCCGGGTGAGACCACCGGCCTTCTGGTCGTCCCACAGGGCGCGGAACTCCGCCGACGCCTCAAGCAGTTCGTGGACGAGTTCCTCGATCTCCGGGACGTCGCTGAAGCGGGCCGCGTTCAGGCGGAGCGCGTACACGGTCGCGCTGGTGACCAACCGCCGGTCCGGGAAGACGTCGCGGGCCCGCGGATGGGTGAAGAGGATCCGCGGCATGCTCGTCTCCCCGTCGAAGGGCTCAAGGAGGGCGTCGGCGATCACGTTGGTGGCCAGAATGTCGAAGGCAGGTCCCAGGACGTAGGACGCGGCGTCGGGGAAGGTGTCGAGCAGGCGCAGCAGGCTGGGATGCACCTGGTCGCGCAGGCTGCCGACCTCGGCCTGGGGGCTCAGCCCTGCGAGCCGGTGCAGGTGGATACGCGCATCGGGGTTCAGTCGCAATGCCCTGCCCAGCGCGCCGACGACCTGCGGCGAGGGGTTGGTCTCCCGGCCCTGTTCCAGTCGCACGTAGTAGTCGGCGCTCATCCCGGCCAGTACAGCGACCTCTTCCCTGCGCAGGCCCTTGACCCTGCGCGTGCCACTGCCGGCGGGGAGCCCGACGTCGGACGGCTCCAGGCGGGCGCGGCACGCGCGGAGGAAGTCTCCGAGGGACTGGGCCAACGCACGGTGCATGAACCCCACGGTACTGCGCGGTTGCCGCGGCAGCCTGGGTGCGCGGCACCCAGGCTGCCGCGGCCTTGTTGAGCACGTGCTCGGCGGGTGGACTGATGCCGGTGGCCATCACCACGGGCCACCTCGTGCACACGAAGGAGATCACTCTCATGCTTGCGTCCACCCCCATGGAGAAGAAGGTCGTCCTGGTCACCGGGGCCAGCAGCGGCATCGGCGAGGCCACGGCCCGTCGCCTGGCCGCCGCGGGCCATCAGGTAATGGCCGGAGCACGTCGTACCGACCGGCTGGCGGAGCTGGCCCGCCAGGTGGGCGCGGCCAACGGTGAACTGGACCACCACGCGCTCGATGTCACACGACGCGACAGCGTCGAGTCGTTCGTCGACGCGGCACTCCACCGGTACGGCCGGATCGACGTGCTGGTGAACAACGCCGGCGTGATGCCGCTGGCACCGATGGCAGATCTCCGCCTCGACGAGTGGGACCGAATGATCGACGTCAATGTGCGCGGCACGCTGTACGGCATCGCCGCCGTACTGCCGAAAATGCGTGAACAGGGCAGCGGGCACATCGTCAACATCGCCTCGGTGGCCGGCCACCGCGTGGATCCGACCGCGGCAGTGTACTGCGCCACCAAGTACGCGGTGCGCGCCCTCTCAGAAGGGCTGCGCCAGGAAAGCCGCGACATCCGCGTCACGGTCATCAGCCCCGGATTCACCGAGAGCGAGCTGCTGGACCGGGGCGGCGCCATCCAGGCGCAGGCGGCGGCGCGCACCGCCGCGCAGCAACTCGCCATCCCCGCGTCCGCCGTCGCCGAGGCGATCAGCTACGCCCTCGATCAGCCGGCCACCGTGGACGTCAACGAAATCGTGATCCGCCCCACCGCACAGGGCTGACCCCCAGTCGACCGATGCCCCCTCCACTACCAGCAAACGTGGCCGACGTCTAAACAGCCCCAGTCGGCCCGCCCGGTCGAACAGGCCAGGCGAGACCGACTCCAACGGCACGACCGCCGCCGCCCCCACAGACGAAACGGTGTGCCTGACCGGTCGCAGCACCACACCGGATACCGGACCCCGGTCAGTTCCGGCGAGAAGTCCCACAATTCGGGTTGTGTGTGGCCTCGTCGCGTGTCTCAGCTAAGGAACGCACCGTCGTCGGGCGACCTTTGCTCTGCAGAAAGCCGCTGGGACCGTGGTGCTGACCGCCGGCCACTGACACGTCGGTGCCAGCCCGCACCTGCCGAAGGACCCCGAGTTCGCCTTGGGCACGACGAGCCGGCGCCGACTGCGGGACTGGCACGAAGGCCCGCGTCTGGCAGCGGCTCCACGAGGTCGTGCTCGCCGAACTCTACGCAGCATCACGACTGAACTGGTTCTGCTGCGTGGTCGACTCCTCTCAGGGCCCTGCAAGGGGCAGCACACCGCCCCCCTCCGACACTTGCACACCGCATGCCTGGACACATCGATCCCCTGGCCCACCAGGCAAGCGTCACGGTCCCTTCGTAACCCGTCCATCACCCAAGTAGTGAGCTGCGGGCGGCTGCGACAAACTGCGCCCCGCAAGTCGAGAGCGTCACGGCCAAGGAGCCCCCCTGGGGACTCCACCGATGTCGAGTTCATCGCCACGACGGGCCTCCACCCGCGACGGAGGATACTGCCGGGTCGGCACCGGACTGACGGAGGACAGGCTTCTGGCGCTGGGGTGCGGCCTCGCTGCGCCGGGCAAGACCGCCGCACCCTGTGCTCAGCCCAGGTAGCCTTCCACCTCGTCTGCAGGGCGCACGTGCGCCTCGTCGGGATTCTGGCCGAACTCCGACTTGGCACGCCTCTGCCGCAGCAAGTCCCAGCACTGATCGAGCTGCACTTCCACCGACTTGAGGCGGCTACGCTCCTCCTGATCAAGACCGTGTTCCGTGAGGGACCGGGAGCGCAGCTCATGCTCCTCAGCCACGAGGTCGTCGATCGCCTTGAAGATGCTCGTATCACCCTGTGAGCTCGTCATGTGTTTCCCTTCAGGTCACGCCTGCGGCCAAGTGTGGCACGGGGGACTCAGTTGCTCCGAGGCACGCGGCCGCAGGAAATTGTTGACATTTACGCCAGGAGACGGCCGGCTACGGCACGTCGCTGAGGCCGCCGGCCCCTCTCTGCCTGCACTGAGGCAGTCCCCAATGGCGATTGCCCGCGTCTGGTGACGCGGTGGTAACGGGCAGGGAAGGAGTTGGGCGGCCGCCACTTCTGGTGCTCTGATGGACTGGTTGCCCCGGACCCCGGCATCGACAACATGACCCAGGTGCTCGTCGGCCTGCTCAACGCCGGTGACTTCCCGCAGCTTCTCCGGCCACTCGAGTACGCATGGACGTCGAGCAGGCCGTGGGTCCGCTCGTTGCAGAGCCGGTGGTCAAAGAACGTGGTGAGCAACCAGACGCCCTCGCCCGAGCGACCGGCGCTTCCCGACGGCACAAGCGTGCTTGGGCCGCCTCGTGCGGAGATCAGATGCCGAGGGGACACTGGGGGCTGCGTGCGCAGAGCCGCAGTCAGGTCCTATCGGGGACTTTGGGAACCGCTCAGCTCCCGGTACGCGGCCATGTCCGCCGTGCCGTCCGCCTCCTCTATGCGGAAGGCGGGCCGACAGGCGAGCGTGTTGCGGTCGCCGAGGAGAGCCAGGATGTTCTGCGGATCGTCCACGGCCCGCACGATGACGGAGCCGTCGAGGTTCACGGCGCTCACCCGAGATGAGCGTGCCGATGCGGCCGACGGGGGTGTCGAAGCGGTCGCCGGGCGCGTAGGCGGCGACCTCGCCGGCCGGACGTCGTGAGCGAGGGAGCCACACCGGCCAGGAGTGCCGGTGCATCCCCGTTCAATATACCCGCGCTTGCAAGTATTGGGCGTCTGCAAATATTGTTGCCCTCGGCAGGCGCAAGCCGCACTTCCCGCCCGAAGGGTTGTGGCCGCGCCTCTTGCACCGTCCGAGGATCCCGCCGGCCGCGACACGCAGCCGTCCATCCCCCACCGTAGGAAAGTGACCCATGAGCACCGCCGTGACCCCACTGACCACAACCGACGCCGAGACCCTCATCGCCGCGGCACGCCGCGCCGCCGACGAGGCGGGTGTGCCCGTCAGCATCACCGTTCTCGATGCCGGAGGGCACCTGCTGGCCTTCCGCCGTGACGAGCGCGCCGTACTCATCTCCGGCGAGACCAGCACCGCCAAGGCCTACACCGCCCTTCAGCTCAACGCCCCCACCGCCGAGGTCTCCGACCTGGTCAAGCCGGAGGGCCCCTTCCACTCGCTGCCCACCGCGTTGAACAAGCCCCTGCTGTTCATCGCGGGCGGAGTGCCCGTCCGCCGCGACGGTCAGCTCGTCGGCGCCCTCGGGCTCGGCGGCGGTGCCCCCGAACAGGACCACGCCTTCGCCCAGACCGCGCTCCAGTCCCTGTGATCCGTGCCGAAGAACACCGACGGCACAACGGAAAGGCTCCTCGTGACTGCCATCCCGAACGTGACGCTCAACAACGGCGTCGTCATGCCCCAGCTCGGCTTCGGCGTCTTCCAGGTTCCTGACGAGGAGACCACCAGCGCCGTCGCCGACGCCCTGGCCGCCGGATACCGCAGCATCGACACCGCCTCGGTCTACGGCAACGAGTGGGGTGTCGGCAAGGCCCTCGCCTCCTCCGGCCTCCCCCGCGAGGACCTCTTCATCACGACCAAGCTGTGGAACGACGACCAGGGCAAGGACAAGGCGCTGGCCGCGTTCGACGCCTCCCTGGAACGGCTCGGTCTCCACCAGGTCGACCTCTACCTGATCCACTGGCCCACCCCTGCCCGTGATCTGTACGTGGAGACCTACCAGGTGCTGGAGGAGATCCTGGCGAGCGGGCGCACCCGGGCCATCGGCGTCTCGAACTTCCGCGTCCCCGACCTGCGGCGGCTCCAGGAGAAGACCGGAGTCACCCCTGCCGTCAACCAGATCGAGCTGCACCCCGCCCTCCAGCAGGACGAGCTGCGCGCCTTCCACGCCGAGCACGGCATCGCCACCGAGGCCTGGAGTCCACTGGCCCAGGGCTCAGTCCTCACCAGCGAGCCGATCGTTCGGATCGCCGGATCGCACGGCGTGTCCCCGGCACAGGTGGTGCTGCGCTGGCACCTGCAGATCGGCAACGTCGTGATCCCGAAGTCCGTCACTCCCGAACGGATCCGGCAGAACCTCGACGTCTTCGGCTTCGAGCTGAGCGACGCCGACATGGACGCCATCGCAGGACTGGACCGCGGGCTGCGCACCGGCCCCGACCCCGCCACCCTGAACTGAACCACCGCCCCCTGCGCCCGCCCCGTCCCCCGTGGCACGGGAACAGGCGCTGGGGGTACCTGCCGTCTACCGGCAGCAACGTACAGCCCCCGCACCCGCGACAAGGAGGACCCTCGTGCACATCGACCTTTCCGGCCGCACCGCCCTGGTCACCGGCTCCACACAGGGCATCGGATACGCCATCGCCGTCGGCCTCGGCCGCGCCGGCGCCCGGGTCGCCGTCAACGGCCGCAGCGCGGAGCGCGTCACAGCCGCGGTGGACCGGGTACGGGTCGACTCCGGAAGCGACGACGTGATCGCTGCCGTAGGCGACCTGACGACGGAAGAGGGCGCTGCGGCCGTACTGGAGGCCGTTCCCTCGGTCGACATCCTGGTCAACAACCTCGGCGTCTTCGGCTCCGCCGCGCCGCTGGAGATCGATGACGCCGAGTGGCGCCGCTACTTCGAGGTGAACGTCCTCTCCGCCATCCGGCTCATCCGCGCCTATCTGCCCGCCATGACGGCACAGGGCTGGGGCCGCGTCCTCAACCTCGCCAGCGACTCGGCCGTGGTCATCCCCGCCGAGATGATCCATTACGGCATGACCAAGACCTCGCTGCTCGCCGTCAGTCGCGGTTTCGCCAAGGAGGCCGCCGGCACGGGCGTGACCGTCAACTCCGTCATCGCCGGCCCGACGCACACGGGCGGCGTCGAAGACTTCGTCCGTGAGTTGGTCGGTGACGAGTCACCCTGGGACGAGGCACAGCGGGAGTTCATGATCAAGCACCGCCCGCAGTCCCTGATCCAGCGCCTCATCGAGCCGGAGGAGATCGCCCACATGGTCGTCTACCTCGCCTCGTCCTACGCGTCAGCGACCACCGGCGGTGCCCTGCGCGTCGACGGCGGCTACGTCGACTCGATCCTGCCCTGAACAAACCGGCAACCGTCGGCACCCGGCTCCAGCGCACCGCTGCGGCCCAGCGTCCGGGCCTTCGATCCACCTCATCCAGCAGTCGCAATGCGTTGGACTCGGGCGGATTCGGTACGGGCTCGTCATGGGCGTGTGATGCCTGTCAGCAGCAGTCGCAGCACACAGCAGAGCAGTGGATGGTCTGCAGCCTGATGCCCTGTTGGCCGACACCCAGGAACCACAGAGCCAGCCTGTCCGGTCGGCGGTCGCGCGCATCGTCTTGCGACCGCGGCCGACCGGACCGCCTGGAGTTGAAGGGCGGACGAGCAGGCGTGCGGGGCAGATCAGTCCACGTCCCATGACCGCCGGCCCCCTACCTCCCGTGAAGGAGCGGAACCGAACGCGTGCGAGTCCCCTGCTTGTGCTGTTCTCGGTTTTGTCGTGGGCGGAGTGGTTCTTGTGCCTCAGTTGCTCTATCCGCCCTTGAGTGCGGCGGAGTTGCGCGCTGTCGGTAGTGCACAAGCCCGTATCGAGTTTGCAACAGGCTCAGGCCCAGCCGACCAATGACGCGCGCTCGGCGATGCTTCAGAGTTGTATCGGGCTGCTGGTGGTCATCGGTGCCGCCGCGACCTGGAGGCAGGTCCAGGTGAGCCGGGAGAGCCAGATCACCGAGCGCCTCACCAGAGCGGTGGATTAGATCGGCAACCAGGACGTCCATGTCCGGATCGGCGGCATCTACGCCCTGGAGCGCATCGCCAAGAACTCTCCCGCTGCACCAGCGCGTGCTCGCCTCCTGATGAGCCCTCGTGGCTGAACACAGCCCTGTTCAGCGATTCCCCAGCTCCGCCCTTCCCCTTCACTGGAGATGACATCGCCCTTCCTGTTTTCTCGTCGCACGCCTGCGAGGACCCCACCAGTGCCGTCTTCGGCATCTGACCGTCAATCGCCGCGCACCGGGATGGGGTCAGTTCTGATGGCCTCTCCGGCCGCTGCTGCTTCCGGGCCGGCCACCTTGTTGAGAATCAGGTCACGAACGGGTGGCGGCAGCGCCCCTGGGATCTGAAGGACGTGCCACTGGCAGCCGGGCACCAGACCGTCGGGCAACACGAACATCTGGCACTGGAACAGCAGCATCAGTGCCGAGAACGCGCCCTTCGACGGCGCCCAGCGGCGATCCCGCAAAGTCTCGATGACGGAGACCCCGGACAGCAGCAGCCTGCCGTGCAGCCACTCCTGTACGGCCTCGCCGAGCTGCCCGGCGTCCAGCTCGCGCTCCACCCGCCGGCACAGATCCAGAGCCCACTCCCGCTCCTGAGCCTCGAGACGAAACCACCGAGTGGCCGTCGATACACCATTCCAGCGGACGTGACCTGACGTGCGAGCGCTACTGCCGTTCGGGAGCGCCATCATGGCGCATGGCCCCACCGAAGCCAGGGCTCACCTCCGTGACCTCACCACCAACTTGCCTGGCACTAGGCGCCGTCACCAACGTCCTGACCCGCAACAGCCAGTCATGGGGAGCTCATCCAAGCACGGCCGCATCCCGAGCTCCGATCCCGATTTCGATCCTCGTCACAATGTGAACCCCAGTTCTGCGGCCCGGACTTCGCCAGCGGTCACGTCCCTGAGGCCATGACTGACCGAAGCTGGACCGGGCGGCCCAGTTCTGGCCGCGGCCCGTGCCGTGGTCGTCGGTCGGCAGGTCGCGCGCAGGCTCGCGCAGATCCGGTTGGGACCGCGGCCGCTGTCGGGGCCCTTCCCCGGCCCATGAGTTCGACGTGCTCCTCGCCCCGCTGCTCGCTTTCCGTACCGGGGGCATTAGCGGCTCGGCGAACTCGTACAACCGCGTTCCAGGACCCGGGACGCCGAGCCGACGGGTGGGGACCCTACGGATCGGCACCACCGACTCCTCGTCGTGGAGGACGGCCAGGCCGTGCTGAGCCGCGGTGGCGGCGATGGCGAGGTCCACCGGTGGCATGTCAGGCAGGCGCGGCACCGCGCCTGCCCCCCTGCGGCAGTGTGCGCCGTCTCACGCATCGCGGGACCTCCCAAGTTGCCCAGATCACAGCGCAAACGACCCTGTGGCATTCATGCTCAAAACAGACACTGATTAATGAACCTCTTCGTACTGTTGTGGACTTGGGTGAATCATTCCCAAGTGGACCATGACGCAGCACCCGTGGCATTTGATCTCACTCCCTGTAGAAAGGCGCCAATTCATGGTCGCTTACCTGTGCCCGCCAGCCGTTATTCACGGCAAGCACACCGTACGAACCCGCCAGATCGTGGACGAAGTGCGCGGTCGGCATCCGAACGCGCCGTGGGCACCGCGGATCGACGGCATCGCGGCCAGTACGGGCATAGAAACCCGTGGCTGGATGCTGCCGTTGGAGGCAGCCGTCACGCCTGGCAGCGGAAGCGGCCTGCCGGCCGCCGCCATCGGGCCGGCCCGAGAGGCGCTGGCCGGTGACGGGTTCACCGAACAGGACGTGGATCGCGTGATCGCCGCCCTTGAGGCGATACCCGCGCCGCAGACCGTCCAGGAGCGTACTGCGCCGGCCTGGTCGGCAGTGCAGTCCTACGGTGAGCGTGCGGCGCGCGGGGCCCTGCAGATCGCCGGGCTGGACGCCGCGGACGTCGACTGTCTGATCACCAGTCACTCCACCACGCCCGCGCTGCCGGGACTCGACGTCTCCCTCGCCAACCAACTCCCGCTCCGGAGCGACGTGCTGCTTCTGTCGGCCACACAGTGGGCCTGTATAGCCGGGACCCGCTCCCTGGCCCTGGCGGCGGATCTCGTGGCCGCGGACCCCGACCGGGTGGTCCTGGTCGTGATCGCGGAGGCACTGAGCACGACCTACCAGCCCGCGGACGACACTCTGGAGTCCTTGATCGTCCGGTTGCTGTTCGCGGACACCGCGGTCGCCGCGGTGGTCACGGGCCGATCGAGGCCCGAGTCGGTGCTGCGGCTGGACGCCGCCTGGCACCACACGCTGCCCGGCACCCAGGACCTGCACCGCCTGGAGACACGGGAGGACGGCACCCACTTCGTGATGGACCGGCGCGGGCCGCGCGCCGTGCAGGAGACGGTCACCGCGATGTGGGAGTGGTTGCGCCTCCGATACCAGGACGACCCCGGTTCCTGGCACCCCGACGTTCTGCTCGCCCACCCCGGCGGGACGCGCGTGCTGGAGTACATGGAGCAGACGATGCCCGACGGATGGCCGACGGGGCTCCTGCACTACAGCCGGGACAGTTACACCAGCGGCAACCGCGGAGGCGCCGCCGTGTTCGACATCATGCGGAGAGCGTACGACGCCGGGCAGAAGGCGGGCAGCCGTGCCGTCCTGTACGCGGCTGCTCCGGGCCTCACGGCAACCGCCCTGGAGGGGGAGTGGCTGTAGCGCGGACTCGCGCGCCTCGTAACGCCGGTGCCACCGCCCGACGAACAGCTCCCGCACCGTCCGGCCAACGCCTCGTCACCCCCCGGCCGCGGCCGCCTTGCCGCCACCCGGCCGAAGCCTCGCCGCCAGCCCGCTGACGCCCCAAAACCCGCCCGGCCGACTCCCCGTCACCGCTCGACCCAAGCCCACACCACCTTCCCGGTGTCCGTCCACCGCACCCCCCACCGGGTGGTGAGCCCATGCACCACGTGCAGGCCACGGCCTGCGTCGTCGAGGAGTCCGCTCGGGCCCAGCCGCGGTCTGCCGTTGCCGGTGTCGCCCACCTCGCACAGCAGCCCGTGACCGGTCCTGATCAGCCGTACGGTGATGGGTCCGCCGCCGAAGCGGACCGCGTTGGCGACCAGTTCATCGACCACCAGCAACACGCTGTCCCTGGGGTGCTCTCCGGTGCCCCACCGTCCCAGCAGCTCGGAGACCAGTGCGCGGGCCCGGGCGGCCGCGTCGCGGCGGGCGGGCAGACGCCACGTCGTGGTGTCCTCCTTGCGGTAACCGATCATGCGGGCGATCAGCAGAGTCACGTCGTCGCGCCGACGTGTCGGCGCCACCGCCGAGACCACGCGTCGAGCGGCCTGCTCCAAGGCGTCCCAGGGGTGCACCGAGGACACGGCGTCCGTCAGCCTGTCGATGCCCTCGTCGATCGACAGGGCCGGATCCTCCACCAGGCCGTCGGTGTAGAGGGCGAGCAACGAGCCCGGGGGCGCAGGGAACGTGTGTACGTCGTACGGCTCCCGCAGCGCGAACTCGGCGCCGAGCCCAGGGTGGGGGTGTATCGCTACCGGGCCGGCGTGGCCGTCCGGGAATACCAGGATCGGGGGAAGGTGGCCGGCACTGGCCACCGCCACGTGATGGCTGACCGGGTCGTACACGGCGATGCAGCAGGTCGACCCGAGGGCGCTGTAACCAGCCGCCAGCCCGGACTCCGCGTCGTCCAGCAGCGACACGGTCTCGTCCAGGTGCTCCAGCACCTCGTCGGGCGCCAGTCCCGCTGACAGCAGCGCGCGGGCCTCCATGCTGAGCTGTCCCATGGTCGCCGCGGCGCCCAGCCCGTGCCCGACGACGTCTCCGACCACCAGCGCGGTACGGCCGTCCGGCAGCGGAAAGCTGTTCACCCAGTCGCCACCGACGCCCGCGCTGTCGGGGGTGGCGGGCTGGTAGACGCTGGCCGTCTGGATGGTGTCGCCGCCGGACCGTGGCAGCAGTCGGCGCTGCAAGGCCAGGACCTGCGTGTGCTCGCGCTGGTGCTGACGGGCCAGGTCCACGTGGTGGGAGGTCCTGGCCACCAGTTCCTGCAGGTCGAACAGCTCGCTGTCCGCGAAGGGGCGGTCCGCCCGCCGCCAGACCTCCGCGACACCCAGGACTACGGGCGGCGGGCCGTCCAGGACCAGCGGTATGCACGCCACGGCCGACGCCTGGTCGCCGGGCACCAGGGCACGCACCAGCCGAGGACTGCCAAGCACCCGCTCGATCGCTTCCCGGTCGGGTATGACGATGGCCTGCGCGGCATCGTCACGCCGTATGGCCTGCGACAGCAGTCGACTCGCATCGCCGGGAAGATCGTCGCCCGGGGGCACGTAGCCGTCGGGCCACGCCCGGTCCGGCACCAGGGCCGCCCGTCGCAGCCGGAGGCGCCCCTGCGGCTGCTCGGTGACCGCCTCGCCCGTCCACACGGCGAAGTCGAGGTCGATGGCTGTCACGTCACCCCAGGCCAGCAGGGACTCCGCCAGCGACTGCGCGGTCTCGCCGATGTCCAACGAGGTGCCGATCGCGGTCTCGGCGGCGTACAGATGCAGCCTCCTGGCCATGGCGATCAGAGAGACGGTCAGGCCCTCCTGGGGCGCTGCGGCGGCCAGGATACTCATCGAGACCACCAGCTCCGACCCGTCGCCGCGTCGCAGGCGCTGGACCCGGGCGACGTGCGGCTCTCCGGTCTCGAGGGCCTGCCGCAGGCGCCGGGTGACCGTGGGTACGTCCGAGGGAGGCAGGAGATCGACGAAGGGGCTTCCGGCCACGGCCTCCACCCCCGCGAAGACCGGGGCGTCCAGATTGCAGCGGGTGATTCTCAGATCCCGGTCCAGATTCACCGCGCCGAGGATTTGCTCCTGACCGGCGGGGGTCGAGGTGTCGGATACGTCTCGGCGGGCGGCTTTGTCCCCCTGCGGGTCGGCGGAACCGGCGGCCGCCGCCGCTCCGTCGACTGGCATGTACTGCCCCAAAGCGCTGCTGACCATGTCGAACGGTGACACAGACGAGGGGCGTGGGGTGGAGTCCATGCGACTCTCTCAACTCGCTCGCCGACCCCGGCACCACGTCGGAGCCGTACCAGAACCCGGGCGACAGAGTCCCGGGATTCTTGACCGCAAACATCATTCAATAACACCCGGGGCCGCTTCGCCTACACCAGCGGGCCGCACGATGACATGGTGGCAGCCCGCGACCAGTCGCCGGCGGTGTTCCTTCGCAGTCGTCCCATGGTCGCCGCCGCTCTGTACCGGCACGCCGTTGAGGCCGATTCGCATGGAGTCGGCGCACCCTGGGTGCGGAGCAGTGGGGCGTAGAACGACAGCGCGGCCCCTCGGCAGTGCGGGAGAAGAGCGGATCGCCTCAGGAGGGCTCCTGCGGTTGACCGCCCCGTCCCGGGCGGGGTGTGCCCGGTGGCGAACCGCGTTGACACAGATGGTCACCGGACGTTGACTGGCAACACGGCGCAGGACCGTGAACGGCAGGGTCGACCGGGCATTTGGCGGCCCTGAGCAGCCGTCGTGAAGGCGAAGGCGACCTCGGACGGTGACCCCATCGCCACGAAAGACGGTGCAGACGACGATGTACGACCAGACACGCGCCCAGCAGCCCGACGACCGGTCCTCGGGCTTCGCGGCGCGCCGCACCCAGGGCCCCGAACCGCTGATCCCGTCCGACGAGCGGGTCAAGATCGTCCGGCACCTCGGGCACGCCGTCAACCACTTCGCCGACACCCCGCGCGAAGCACTGGAAGAGGCCGAGGTCGCCTTCGACGCAGCGGCCGACGCACTGGTGAAGGCCCTCGCAGAACGGCGCCGCGACCTGCGCGAGGGCTGGCAGGACCAGGATGCCGAGACGCGTTCCACCGAACTCCGCCTCGCGCTGCGGGAGTACCGGGAGATCACCGGGCGGCTGCTCCGCGCGTAGGCGACCACGGGCCCCGCCCTCGACGCCGACGGGCGACTGCCCGGCATCGCACCCGGCGTGCTGATGGACGGCGACATCGGCAAGCGGCTCCAACAGCAGAAGCGGCCGGCCATCTGGGCACGGCTCCTGCCCGAGCAGCAGAACCGGCTGACCGTGCTGAGCATCAAGCCGCTTGAGGAGATGTCTCCCGCCCTGGCGGCCAATCGTGCGCCGAAGGGGGCCCAGTCCCCGTGGATTCCTGCAACGCCTTGGGAGCCTGCTGTGCACTGACAGCGGGCTCTCCGCCGTGCTGAGTGCGGTGTGCCGGTGCACTGGAGTGGCGTCGGGTGGCACACCCAGACCAAGTACTCGCTTCCTCCACCTGCCCGTATTGGCTGGCGACCAGAGACGACATATCGCCATTGGGCATGGGGGTGGCTATAGACGGAGGCCAGAAAGAGCAGGAGGAGCTAACGAGAAGGTCGTCAGGGGCGCGATCCGCATCCTCAACGATGCCGGCACCGACCGGCCCGCCTGGTGCGCCTTGGTATCCGCGGCAGACCCCGCCGTCGACCCCGGACAAGCCCTCCTCGACCTCGGCGACACCAGCCGCGCCCACCAGCTCATCAGCTCATCAGCAAAGGCGAGAGCCTGCCCGGGCGGGCATGCAACCGGGGTCCTCGGCCCCCCACGGCCCCCTTGGTCATCGCTCCTGGTCATGCGTGCCCGCACCCCGCAGCGCAGATCGCCGAGCCTGTACCCCAGCCGGGTCAGCACAAGGGGCACCCGCCCGGAAGCTGCGGTACTCATGGATCACGACCCAATACGCGGCCCCGGCGCCGTACTGAAGCCGTACTGAACAGCCTTTGTGAGAGTCGGAACGGAACGTCCAAGCACAACGAGACACGTGGTCCGTCGTCTCGGTCTGGGGGAGCGTTCATGCTCAAGGTGAGCATCGTGGTGCCCGTGTACAACGCGGGCCGTTACATCGACATGTGTGCGCCGTCGCTGTTGCGTCAGACGCTGGGAGAGGACGCGTACGAGATCATCTACGTCGATGACGGCTCGACCGACGGCTCCGCGCAGCGGCTCGACGAGTTGGCCGCCGAGTACGCGCATGTGCGGGTGATCCATCAGGAGAACTCCGGCTGGCCGGGCAAGCCCCGTAACGTCGGGGTGCGGGAGGCGCGCGGGGAGTACGTCCAGTTCGTGGACCAGGACGACGAGCTGACTCCGCAGGCCCTTGAGGTCCTGCACCGCATGGCCGGCCGTAATCACTCGGACATCGTGCTGGGCAAGGTGATCGGCACCATGGCGGGTCCCAGCAACGTCTTCAAACGTACCGTGGAGCGCTGCACGGTCAAGGACGCACCGCTCATGGAGAGCCTGACCCCGCACAAGATGTTCCGCCGTGACTTCCTGCTCGACCACGACCTCAGGTTCCCCGAGGGGCCGGTGCGGCTGGAGGACCAGCTCTTCATGGCCCGCGCCTACGTGCGGGCAAAGACGGTCTCGATCGTCGCCGACCAGCCCTGCTACATCTGGAACCGCCGCGGGGACGGCGGCAACACCAGCAGTCGCGGCTGCACCCCGGAGGACTACTACGGCCATCTGCGCACGGTCGTGGAGGCCATCAAGCAGGACACCCCGCCCGGACCGCTCCAGGACCACCTGCTGCGCCGCTCCTACCGTGTGGAACTCCTGCGCCCGGTGGGCGAACCCCGGGCCCTGCAACGCACCGGCAAGGACCTGGAACGCTACTTCGACGTGGTGCGCCGCATGGCGCTCGAGGCGTATCCGCCCGGGGTCCGCAACGGCCTGCCCGCCCTGACCCGGCTGCGGGCGCACCTGCTGGAGGAGGGACACCTGGACTCCCTCGTCGAACTCGCCCGCCGCACCCGGCGCATCAGGCCCGAGCTCACCGTCGACGACATCCGCTGGCGTGAC
>NZ_JBVJPC010000020.1:0-81955 GCF_055582845.1 Streptomyces sp. NPDC107471
CGCAGTCCTGTGACGCGGCGGGTGGAGTCGGTTGCGGGCAGGCCGCATTCCTGGGGGTCCAGTTGTGCCCGCCGAGCCCGCAGAAAGGCACCGAGGGCATGCGGGTCGGGATGTGAGCTCATGTCGTCGATTCTCCTGCGGATCACACACATGGGCGATGTGCGACGGGATCGGGAACGGCCGAGGGCGGCGGGACCGTCGATCGGTCCCGCCGCCCTGCGGGGGTGTCAGCGGACGGTGGCGCGGGCCGCGCGCTCGATCACGTTCGCCACCAGGCGGGGGTGGGAGACGGCGACCGAGTGGGAGGCGGCGACCTCCGTGGTGTGCGCGTGGGCGCGCTTGGCCATGAAGCGCTGCACGGCCGGCGGGATGTTGAGGTCCTCGGTGGTGATGATGTCCCAGCTCGGGATGGTCTTCCAGGCCGCGGTGGTGGCCTTCTCCTCCAGGGCGGCCTGGGCGATGGGGCGCTGTTCGGCGGCCATGAGGGCGGCCTGGCCGGCCGGGACGTCGGCGGCGAACTGGTGGTGGAACTTGTCCTGCTGGATGTACAGGTCGGTGGCGGTGGAGCCATCGGCCTGCTGGTAGGTGACCGGGTCCAGGGTGCCGGGGAGGGTGGAGCCCGGGTACTTGTTCGTGAGCTCCAGGGCGCTCTCGCCGGGGGCGGGCAGGAAGGCGGCCACGTAGACCAGGGCCTTGACGTCGGGGTCGTCGGTGGTGGCCTGGCTGATGACGTTGCCGCCGTAGGAGTGGCCGACGACGATCTTGGGACCCTTGACGTGGTCGAGGACGGTGCGCAGGGCGGCGGCGTCGGAGGCCGGTCCGCGCAGCGGGTTGGCGGCGGCGACGACCGGGTAGCCGTCCGCGCGGAGCTTGGTGATGACGCCGTTCCAGCTCGAGCCGTCGGCGAAGGCGCCGTGCTCCAGGACGATGGTGGGCTTGGCGTGCTTGGTGGCGCCGCCCGCCGCGGCGGTCTCGGTCGCGCCGTTGGCGGTGCCGCTGAGGGCGAACGCGCCGAGCGCCACACCTGCCGCCGCCGTCGCGACCGCGCCCGTCACCAGCCGCCTGCGTCCACCCTTGATGCTCACCACGACAAAACCCCTCTCAGGAATGCTTCTTGGTCTCGGTACTCACGGTGTTCCGGTTCACCCGGAACGCGTCACCGTTCTGACTGGTGACGAATCTTTCACGTAGATCATCACCTGTCAAGGTGGTGACGAATGAAAGGTCGGCGGATGCGGCCGGCTACTTCGCCCAGGGGTCGCGCACGATGATGTCCGCCAGTGCCGACGCGCAGCCGGAGAGCATCCGCTCGCCCTTCTCGGCGCTCGCGACCCGGGCGTCGCCGGCGACCCCCGACTCGGTGATCCGGTCGAAGGGCACGGCCATGTACACGGGGTCGGTGGACTCCGCGGGCAGGGTGATCCGCGGCCCGTGCGCCTCGGGCAGGTGCTCGGCGCGGATCAGGTCCGGGTGGGCGGCCATCATCATGGACGTCTCCCCCTCGCACGCGTGCATGAGGCCGTCCTGGGTCTCCAGGGTCTCGCGGACCACCTCCCGGCCGGCGCCGAAGTAGCTGGCGAACGCGATCGGCGTCGACAGCTCCGTGGTCAGCTCGGTCGTCAGGGCGTTGAGGGCGGTCATGTTCCCGCCGTGTCCGTTGACGATGAGGATGCGTGCGAAGCCCGCCCGGATCACGGAGCGGCAGATGTCGCGCAGCAGCGCGTGCAGGGTGGGCAGGCTGAGGGTGAGGGTGCCGCCGAACGCCATGTGGTGCTCCGACAGGCCGGTCGGCACGGACGGAGTGACCACCACCCCGGTGTGCTCGGCGGCCAGGAGCGCCGCCCGGTGGCACACCTCCGCGGCCAGGAAGTCGTCGACGCCGGTGGGCAGATGGGGACCGTGCTGCTCGGTGGCCCCGATGGGCAGCAACACCACCGCGTCCCGTGCCGCCAGGGCACGCAGCTCGGCGGCGGTCAGCCGGTTCCACTGGACTTCGCTCATCAGGGGCTCCTCCTGGGCGCCCCGGCACGGTGTGCGGGACGCCCGGTGGGTGGCGGGGGGTGGACGGGCGCGGACGAGCGCGCGGGGGTCCGGGCGACGGCCGTGCACGGTCGGTACTCGCGTCCGGTGCGGGGAGGCGTCCGGTGCGATGGCAGATGGCCGTTGCCGGGTGCGGTGGCCGTTTCCGGGCGGTGGCCGGGACTTGAAGGTGGCCGGGACTCAGAGGTGGTCGGCGTCCACCACGGCCTGGGCGAAGGCGGTGGGCGCCTCCTGCGGCAGGTCGTGACCGATGTTCTCGATCGTCCGGTGCAGGTAGGGGCCGGTGAAGTGGTTGCGGTACGAGGAGCCGTCGCCCGGTGCCGTGAACGGGTCCAGGGCCGCGTCGAGGGTGACGGTGGGGACGGCGATGGAGGGCTGGGCGGCCAGCAGGCGCTCGTAGCGGTCGTAGCGGTGGTCGCCCTCGATCAGGCTGATGCGCCAGCGGTAGTTGTAGAGGACGATCTCGGCGTAGTCGGGGTTCTTGAAGGCCTCCGCGGTGCGCGCGAAGGTGGCGTCGGAGAAGTTCCAGTTCGGGGAGACGAGCGTCCACACGTAGCGGCACAGGTCGATGCGCTTGTCGACGTCCGTCATGGCCTGCACGCCGCGGTCGGTGGCGAAGTACCACTGGTACCACCAGTTGTGCTCCACGGCCGGGATCGCGGGACCCAACTGCGCCTTGCGGTCGGTGATGAGGTAACCACTGGTCGACACCAGGGACTTGACGCGCTCGGGCCACAGCGCGGCGATGATGTCGGCGGTCCGCGACCCCCAGTCGAAGCCGGCGAGGACCGCCTTCTCGATCTTCAGGGCGTCCATGAACGCGATGATGTCCAGCGCGATCGCGGACTGCTCGGCGGTGCGGGGCGTGTGGCGGGACAGGAAGCGGGTGCTGCCGTGGCCGCGCAGGTACGGGACGAGGACCCGGTAGCCGAGGTCGGCCAGGAGCGGGGCCACGTCGACGAAGCTGTGGATGTCGTACGGCCATCCGTGCAGGAGCACGACGACCGGGCCGTGCGCGGGGCCCGCCTCGGCGTAACCGATGTCCAGGACACCGGCCTTGACGTGCTTCAGCTTGCTGAACTCGGTGTGCGTGCCGGGCGTGATGGCCGGCACCGTCGGAGCCGCGGCGCCGCTCGACTGCTGCGAGCCGGTCGCGGCGGACGCCTGGGTCTGCAGGCCGGCCAGGGAGACCGCGGCCGCGCCGGTGCCGAGGCCGACGGCCTTGCTGAAGGTACGCCTGTTGATCATGAGAAGTCCTCCGAGGTGCGTTCGAGATGACCGGCCGTGCTCGTCGAGCCCGTGGCGCGACGACCCTCGCACAGCGTGCGTCACCTGTCAAACAGGTGACGACCGGGGGTGATGCCCATACTCTCTCCCGTAACGAAACCGGACACATCAGTCATGTGACGGTCGGATCCGTCCGGTCGGCACAGGTGTGCGGAGCTCAGCCCGGTCAGTCATTCGACTGAGGGAACACTTCTCGCCGGTCAGACGCTCTGCTCGCCCTCCCACTTGGCCAGGGCGTCGCGTAGGGCGGCTCGGCTGGTGATGCCGAGTTTGGGGAAGACGCGGTAGAGGTGTGAGCTGACGGTGCGGGGGGAGAGGTGCATGCGTTCGCCGATCTCCTTGTTGGTGAGGCCGCCGGCGGCGAGGTCGGCGATGCGGCGTTCCTGCCAGGTCAGCGCCGCGAGATGGGCCGCCGTCGTACGGGTGGCCAGGCCCGTCGCGCGCAGTTCGGCGCGGGCGCGTTCCGCCCAGGTCTCCGCGCCCAGCCGCTCGAACGCCTCCACGGCCTGGACGAGGAGGTGGCGGGCGCTCTTCGGCCCTTGGGTGTGGCGTTGGCGGGTGCCGTGGGCGAGGCGGATGCGGGCGAGTTCGAAGGGGAAGGTGGTGGCGTCGGGGTGGTTTTGGGCGTGGTGGTAGTGGGTGTCGGCTTGGGTGGGGTCGGGGGTGGCGAGGGCGAGGGCGCCGTGGGTGAGGAGGTGCAGGCGGGGGGAGATGTCGGGGAGTCCGGCCTGCTGGGCGGCGGTGGCGTGTTGGTGGGCTTGTTCGGTGCGGCCGGTGTGGAGGGCTGCTTCGGTGAGGTCGAGGAGGGTGCGGGGGGCTTGGTGGGCGTAGGGCTGGAAGGTGCCTGGGGCGGTGATGCCGATGGCGTGGAGGTAGGCGGCTTCGTAGTCGCCTTCGGCGAGGGCTGCGGTGGTGCCGATGGTGTCGGTGATCTGGGTGAGGAAGCCGATGCCGCGGGGGCGGGCCCATGCGTCGACGCCTGCTTGGAGTTCCCGGGCGCGTTCGACCTGGCCGCGCAGTGCGGCGAGCAACCCCAGATAGGCCTGCGTGTGGTGAACGAGCAACACATAGCCGTGCGACGTGGTGAGTTGCAGGCAGCGCTGCCCGGTACGCTCGGCTTCGTCCCACTCGCCGACCGCGATCTGGTCCAGCATGATCAGGTGCAGCGCGGTGCTGCTGTTGCGCAGGAACCCCGTGTCGGCCTCGGCGTCCACGGTGCGCTGGAGGTGCGGTCGGTACCGGCTCAGCGTGTCCACGTGGTAGGCGGCCACGGCCAGCCGGGTGAGGTCCCACGGCTCCATGTCCGCGAGACCGGCGAAGGCGCGGTCCACCCGCTCCGCCACCCCGGCGCCATGGCGGACCACGTCACCCCACGCGTCGCGGTAGAGCAGCGAGCGTGACGGGACCAGTCGGCCCAGCGAGCCGAGCAGCGTGCGGGTCTCCTCCCACTGGGCCGGGTCGCCGGCGTACTGGTCGATCGACAGCAGCAGGTTGACCAGCCGTGTGAGTGTCTCGGACGTTTCCTGCGGCCCTTGCGCGTGCAGCCGCTCTATCGCCGCTGTCACCTGCCGGTGCGAGCGCCGTACGTCGCCGTCCTCGAACAGCGCCATGTAGGCCGAGGTCACCACCGACGCGGGGGACTCGTCCGCGCCCGGTGCCCGATCGGAGCGCACCAGCCGTTGCGCCTGGTCGAAGTGTCCCGCGTGTCCGGCGACGAAAGCTGCGTCGCCCAGCCGGCGGGAACGGTCCTCGTGGTGCTCACTGAGCTCCGCGGCACGGGTCAGCCAGGCGACCGCGGCCGCAGCGCCGCCCCGCCGGGTCGCGGACGCGGCCGCCGCCTCCAGCGCCGTCGCCACCTCCTCGTCCGGGTCGACCGTCGAGGCCGCCAGGTGAGTGGCCCGCCGCTCGACGTCGTCGCGGTGGACCCGGGCGAGGGCGGCGTGGGCCGCACGCCGTTCGTTGGGGGTGGCCGTCTGCACCACGGTGGACCGCACCAGCGGATGCCGGAACACGAAGTCGCCGCTGAGCGGGTCGATGTCCAGCAGCCCGGCGGTCACCGCCTCGTCGGCGTCCCGCATGCGGTAGCGACCGGGCGCGGATGCCGTGCCCGGAGTCGCACCGACACCGTCGAGCGCGCCCCGCAGCAGCTCCTCACGGACACGGCTGTCGAGCCGCTTGATACGTGTGCCGTAGACGTGTTCCAGACGCCGGGGCAGTGGCAGTGCGGTGTCGCGGAGACCGAGGGCTCCGGCGGTCGTCAGTTCCGTGGGCCCGACTTCGATGTGCGCGGGCAGTTCCAGCAGGGCCAGCGGGTTCCCCCGGGCGTGGTCCAGCACCAGTTGGCGGAGCGGTGCGGCCAGGCCCGGATGGCGCTGGTCCAGCAACTGTCGGGAGGCCGCGTCCGGCAGCGCCGTGACCGGCAGTTCGGGCAGGGCCGCGGTGTCGAAGTCCGAGGCGATGTCCGAGCGCAGCGCGACCACGAGCCGCACCGAGCCGCCGGTGAGACGGCGCCCCACGAAGCCGAGCACCGCGACGCTGGAGGAGTCCAGCCACTGGCCGTCGTCGAGGACCAGCAGCAGTTGCTGTGCCGAGGACGCCAGCGACAGCAGGTCCAGGACGGCGATGCCCAGCGACATCACCGACGGAGGCTTTCCGGAGCTGCGCCCGAACGCGGTCTCGAACACCGCGCGGTGCACCTGGTCCAGGCTGTCGGCGGACGGCAGCAGGGAGTGCAGCATCTGATGCAGACCGGCGAACGGCAGGCCGGACTCCGCCTCGACTCCGGCGGCCCTGACCACCGTATGGCCGGACCGGGCCGCGGCCTGGGCGACATGGTCGAGCAGGGCGCTCTTGCCCACGCCGGTCTCTCCCCTGAGGACGAGGGCCTGGCCCTCGGTGGCCGTCACGAACGCGGACAGCCGACCTCGCTCGACGTCCCGACCGATCATCGTCATGACCGACTCCACGGCACCCCACTCCTCCCACTGACGAACTCGTCACATGTGTGCACATGTCGAGCCTAGGTGTGTGCTGCTCTGTTTTCGCGGCGAAGCGAGTCGCGGGGCGCGGCCTGCGACGACTCCGGCCACTCGCCTGTCATGGTCAACTGCCCTTCCGTACCCGTCGGGTGCGTGCCCCCGCTCGCTCCCGGGTGCGCGGTGCGGTCACCCGGAAGACCGGCCGTGCCGCCGAGCCCGCGGAGATACGTGTCGACCGCCACGTCGGCCGCCTGTCCCGGACTCAGGTGGGCGAGCTGATGTGCCGCCAGATGCACCAGCTCGGGCAGCAGCGGTCCCGCCCAGCCCCGTGGCTGGTCCCGGCGCAGCAGGCCCTCGTCGGCCGCCCGCCGCAGGAAGGTCTCCACCTCGGCGATACAGGTGTTCCGGCGCCGCCGGATCGCCTCGTCGGTGAGCATGCGGGCGAGGTCGACGGGCCAGGTGCGGTTGACGGTGATGATGTTCTCGACGTAGCGGTGCAGGGCGACGGTGACGGGTGCTTCGCGTAGTCGGGCGTCGTGGATGGCGTGTTCGATGGCGGTGAGGCGGGCGTCGTAGATGGCTGCGAGGAGGTCTTCGCGGGAGGCGAAGCGTCGGTAGACGGTGCGTCGGTCGACTCCGGCTTGGGTGGCGATGCTGGCGATGCTCGTGCCGGGGTCGGCGGCGAGCATGCGTGCGCCGGTGGTCAGGACGGCTTCGAGATTGCGCGCTGCATCAGCTCTCATCCCACAAGAGTAACGCTCATGTAGAAAATGAAGCCCTTCAGGGCACGCTTATGAGAACTTAACCAAACGAAGTGCTACATTGAAGTGGCAATTAGAAGTCACGGTCTACGAACTGCACGGGAAGAGAGAACGCACATGATCACCTACGGCCGACTTTTCATCGGAGGCACCTGGGTCGAGCCGAGCAACCCGGAGCTGCTCGACATCTCCTCCCCGCACGACCGGTCCGTGGTCGGCCGCGCCGCCCAGGCGCAGCCGGCGGACATCGACCGTGCCGTCGCCGCGGCACGGGCCTCCTTCGAGAAGGGCGAGTGGCGTCTGACCCCGCCCGCCGAGCGCATCGCCACTCTGCGCCGGTTCAACGCGCTGCGTGAGGAGAACGCCGAGAAGATCGCCCACCTGATCTCGCTGGAGAACGGCTCGGCCGGCTGGTTCACCCGCGCAGGGCAGCCGGGCCTGACCCGGCAGGCCAACGCCTACCTCAAGGCGGCGGAGGAGTTCCGCTGGGAGGAGACCCTCGTGCCCTCCGACCCGGCGTCCCCGGTGCGCAGCGTGGTGCGCCGGGAGGCGATCGGCGTCGTGGCCGCTGTCATCCCGTGGAACTCGCCCTTCTCCTCCGCCACTTCGAAGATCATCCCCTCGCTGCTCGCGGGCAACTCGGTGGTCCTGAAGGTCTCCCCGGAGAACTCGCTGAGCATGGGCTTCCTGGCCGAGCTGCTGGAGCAGGTGGGCCTGCCCGAGGGCGTGATCAGCGTCCTGCCGGCGGACCGGGAGACCAGTGAGTACCTGGTGTCGCACGGCGACGTCGACAAGATCGCCTTCACCGGCTCCACCCGGGCCGGCCGGCGCATCGCCGCGATCGCCGGCGAGCAGCTCAAGCGGGTCAGCCTGGAGCTCGGGGGCAAGTCCGCCGCGATCATCCTGCCCGACGCCGACATCGAGAAGGCCGTCGCGGGCGTGAAGTTCGGCTCCCTGCTCAACAACGGCGAGTCCTGCATCGCCCAGACCCGCATCCTGGCCCCGCGCAGCCGGTACGAGGAGGTCGTGCGCGGGCTCAAGACGCTGGTGGAGTCGCTGAAGGTCGGCGACCCGAACGACCCCGACACCTTCATCGGCCCGATGATCCGCCCCGACCAGCAGGAGCGGGTGCGCAACTACATCCAGCTCGGCATCGAGGAGGGCGCCCGCCTGGTCACCGGCGGCCCGCACATCCCCGAGGGCCTGGAGAAGGGCAACTACGTCACGCCCACCCTCTTCGCCGACGTCGACAACTCCATGCGCATCGCCCAGGAGGAGATCTTCGGCCCGGTCCTGGTGGTCATCGCCTACGACGACGAGGACGAGGCCGTCCGCATCGCCAACGACTCCGAGTACGGCCTGTCCGGCGGCGTCTGGTCCGCCGACGAGGCCCACGCCCTGGAGGTGGCCCGTCGCGTCCGCACCGGCACCATCACGGTCAACGGGGCGTCCATCGCCTTCGACGGCCCGTTCGGCGGGTTCAAGGCCAGCGGCATCGGCCGCGAGTACGGCGCGGTCGGCCTCGGCACCTACACCGAGTACAAGACCATCACCGTCTGACCCGCACCGTGCGCACCGCACGGCCCACGACGAACGCCGACGGCGGCAGGTGGCCCGTACCACCTGCCGCCGTCGGCGTCGCTTCTCGCGTTCAGAGCACCGCGTTGTCCGCGGCCCCCGGGAAGTCCGTGCTGAACGCCAGCTCCCGGCCCGCCTCGAACTCGGCCCGCAGTTGGTCGAGCTTGACGCCGATGCGCCGCTGGGCGTCACTGCCCAGCACCACCCAGTGCGCCAACTCCGGTGCCCCGACGGCCTCGTAGATCGCCTCGGCGGCTCGCTCCGGGTCACCGGGGAACATCTCCGGGGTGAGGCTGCCCATCATGGCCCGGAAGGCCCCGGCGGTGGCGGCGTAGTCGTCGATGCCCTCACCGGAGACCTTCGTCCGGTTCTCTATGCCGGTCCGGAAGGAACCCGGCTGGATGATCATCGCGTGCAGGCCGATGGGCTCGATCTCCTGCCACAGGGCCTCGGTGAACCCCTCCAGCGCGAACTTGCTGGCGGAGTAGTAGCCGTTGGCGGGCAGACTCGCCAGCCCGTCCATGGAGGACACGTTGACGATGACGCCGTTGCGCCGCGCTCGCATACCGGGCAGCACCGCCCGGGTGAGGGCGACCGCGCCGAAGAAGTTGACCTCGAACAGCCTGCGGTAGTCGTCCTCCTCCTGTTCCTCCAGGGCGCCCACGAAGTCGATGGCGGCGTTGTTGACGAGGATGTCGATGCTCCCGAAGCGCTCCTCGGCGGCACGCACGGCGGCGATCCGGTCCCCGGCGTCGGTGACGTCGAGCTTGACCGCCAGCGCGGTCTGCGGGTAGCGCGCGGCCAGTTCGGTGGTGGCCCGTGTCGAACTCGCCGTCGCCACCACCTGGTCGCCCTGGGCGAGGACGTGTTCGGCGAGGGCCTTGCCCAGGCCGCTGGAGGCGCCGGTGATGAGCCAGGTCTTACGAGACATGGAGTGATCTCCTTCAGATGCGGTTGCGAATGAGAGTGAGGTTGAAGAGGCAGGTGAGACGGGGGAGGGGAAGGGCTACTCCCCGGCCGGGAAGTCCGCGGCGCTGCTCGCCTCGGCCCACTTGCGGGTCTCCGCGGCCCGCGCCTCGCCCGCCTCCAGGGCCATGGCCACGGCCTGCGCCCCGAGCAGCAGCCGGCGCGGCGGGTCGTCGTGCCGTACGACGTCGACGAGGACCCTGGCCGCACGGACCGGGTCGCCGGGCTGCGTGCCGTTGTTCTCCGCCCGGTACGTGTTCATGGCGCCGACGGTCTCCTCGTAGTCGGCACCCACCGCGTGCAGCTCCATCGACGAGCCCTGCCAGTCGGTCCGGAAGGCGCCCGGCTCGACGATGACGACCTTGACCCCGAAGGGCGCGACCTCGGTGGCCAGCACCTCGGAGAAGCCCTCCACGGCGAACTTCGCGCTCTGGTACGCCCCCATCCCGGCCGTGCCGCCCACCCGGCCGCCCAGTGAGGAGAACTGCACGAACAGGCCCGAACGCTGCGCGCGCAGCACCGGAAGGGCGGCGCGGGTGACATTGACGACGCCGAAGAAGTTGGCCTCGAACTGGCCGCGGAAGTCGTCCTCCGCCATCTCCTCGATCGGGGCGCTGTTGGCGTACCCGGCGTTGTTCACGACCACGTCCAGTCGGCCGAAGGCTTCGACGGCCTCCTGGACGGCGTCCTGGGCGGCGGCGGTGTCGGTGACGTCCAGAGCCACCGCCCGCACCCGGTCACCGTGGCGGGCGACCAGGTCCGCGAGCTGCTCCGGGCGCCGGGCGGTCGCCACGAGCCGGTCGCCGCTCTCCAGCACCGCTTCTGCCAGGGCGCGCCCGAACCCTCGGGACGCGCCGGTGATCAACCACGTACGAGCCATGACGTTGTCCTGCTTTCCGTTGCCCATCAGCGATGGGGCGAGAGGGGGTGAGGTGTCTCCACTCTCGCCGCGGTGGCGACGCGCGTCCTCCGTCGATTGGCTGTCGGTTCTCGCGCCCCGGCCACCGGCAGGCCCGTGACATGTAAGTCATTGGACTGGTTCGCCCGGTTCGCCGGACGCCCCGCTCACGCCTCACGCTTCCTTGACAGGGGCGCCCGGCATGATGATCCTCGTTACCTGTCAGAGCGGTGATGGATGCGAAGATGTGCACACGTGTCTCACCTGCTCCGGATCGAACGCGAGGGACCGACATGATCAGCAGACGGAGACTGACCCAGGCCGTGACCACGGCGGCGGCGACCGGGACCGCCGGTCTCGCCGGAGCGCGGCAGGCGTCGGCACGTACCAACGCCACTCCGGCCGGCCGGAGCCCGCACGGCCTGGGGCCGGTCCGCCACGTCCGCACCGACGTCCTGGACATCGCCTACCACGATGTCGGGCCGGCCCACGGCCAGCCCGTGATCCTCCTGCACGGCTGGCCCTTCAGCCCGGTCGGCTCCTACGCCGAGGTGGCACCCGTGCTCGCCCGGCGCGGCCACCGCTGCTTCATCCCCTACCTGCGCGGACACGGGGAGACCCGCTTCCTGCGGGTCGAGACCCCCCGCTCCGGCGAACAGGCGGCCCTGGGCGCCGACCTGATCGCCTTCATGGACGCGCTGCGCCTGCCCCGGGCGCTGTTCGCCGGGTACGACTGGGGCGGCCGGGCCGGTGACGTCGCCGCGGCACTGTGGCCGGAGCGCTGCACCGGCGTGGTCAGCGTCAACGGCTACCTGGTCCAGAACCTCGCCGTCGCGCAGAAGCCCCTGGCCCCCGAGCTGGAGGAGGGCTACTGGTACTTCTTCTACTTCCTCACCGAGCGGGGCCGGAAGGGGCTTCAGCGCAACCGGGAGGACCTGGCCCGGGTCGTCTGGCACCGCAACTCGCCTCAATGGCAGTTCACCGAGGCCGAGTTCGCCCAGACGGCACCCCTGTGGACCAACCCGGACTACGTCGACGTCGTGATCCACAGCTACCGGCACCGGCTCGGCGCGGCCCCCGGCGATCCCCGGTACGCGGAGCTGGAGGCGCGACTGCTGGGGCAGCCGAGGATCACCGTCCCCGCCGTCACCCTGGACGGACAGCAGGACGGCGTCATCCCGCCGACCGACGGCAGCGGCTACGCCGCCCACTTCACGGGCCCCTGGAAGCATCACGTCGTCCCGGGCGCCGGTCACAACCTCCCCCAGGAGCGGCCCGACGCCTTCGCCGCCGCGGTGCTCGAAGTGGCCGCCATGGGGTGAGGTGCACACCCGTCTCACGTCACCGGCTTGACAGGTGACGCATGAGGCGACATGCTGAGAACCGTCCGGGCGACAATCAGGACGCCGTCCACGATCGACGAAGTGGAGCACGGTCATGAACAAGGGACTCAGCAAGGAAGACGCCGAGGCGGCGGTACGGCACGCGCGGTTCGGCAAGCTTCCCGAGCGCGTACATTTCGAGGACATGACCGAAGCGGTCGAAGCCGCTCCGGCCGGCGGGGCGAACGGATCGTACGACCCCGAAGGCTCGTGGAATTACTACTCCTGCCTCGCCCTCGACCTGGGGCTGTAGACACCGGCCGTGTCCAGCGGCGTTGACGGCCCGGCACAACCGAATGAATGACCTGGATCGCCCGGTCGGCCATGTTCCCCATGGTGCCGACCGGGCGATCCGGCGTTCTAGGCCTCCGGGACTCCGGCATCGGGGCCTGCCGCGCGGCGACCGCAGGACTGTCCCGCGCGAGCTAAGTCTACCGGTGTAGACTTAACGAAACGCGGCACACGAACCCCTGCCGTCATGGCACGGAAATCCCGAGGAGAACAGACATGAACCTCAATCTGACCGGCAAGCGCGCACTCGTCACCGGTTCGAGCTCCGGGCTCGGCGAGGCCACCGCGAAGCTGCTGGCGGCGGAGGGCGCGACGGTCGTGGTGCACGGCCGGGACAAGGAGCGTGCGGACAAGGTCGCGGCCGAGATCCGGGAGGCCGGCGGGACCGCCACCACGGTCGTGGGCGACCTCGCCGACGACGACGCGGCCGCCGAGGTAGCCCGGGCGGCCTCCGCCGACGGCGCCGTCGACATCCTCGTCAACAACGCGGGTTTCTACCGCCACCTGTCGTGGACCGAGGCGAGCCCCGACGAATGGCGGAACACCTACAACGTCAACGTCGTCTCGGGTGTCCGGATGATCCAGCACCTGGTCCCGGCGATGCGCGAGCGCGGCTGGGGCCGGATCGTCACCATCGGTGGCGGTCTCGCCTCCCAACCCATGAACACCCACCCGCAGTACAACGCCACCCTGGCCGCCCGGCACAACCTCGCCGTGTCCCTGGCCCGCGAACTGAAGGGCACCGGCGTCACCTCGAACGTGGTGTCGCCCGGAGCGATCCTCGTCGAGGCCACGAAGGAACTCGTCACGGAGATCGGTCCCGCCCGCGGGTGGGGCGAGACCTGGGAGGAGATCCAGCCGAACGCCGTCAACGCCCTGATCCCCAACGACCAGGAACGCTTCGGTGAGCCCGACGAGATCGCCGCGGCGGTGGCGTACCTGTGCAGTGACTACGCCCAGTACGTCAGCGGAGCCACGATCCGGGTGGACGGCGGTCTGATCCGCTCCGCGTTCTGAGCCGACCGCGACACCGGGTGCCGACGGCTACCCGTGGGCGCGGTCCGGGCCGGCCTTGGACGGGTGGGGGAGGCCGGACGTGTGAGTGACGGGGCCGAGCATGTCGGCCAGGAGGCCCGTGAGACGGTCGTTGTCGGCGGCGGCGAGCGCGGTGGTGCCGAGAACGCTGCGCAGCAACCAGGTACCGGCGATCACCGCGAGTCCCAGTTGGGCGCGGACCTCCGTGTCGGGACCGTCGAGCTGCCCGGCGAGCCGGGCCCCCACATGTGTCTCGACACCCCGCCGGACGATGTCCACCGCCTCCGGGTCCGCGGCCGACCGGAGCAACAGGAGGAACGGGTCGAGTCGTTCGGCTTCAGGTCCCGTGCGCTCGGCGAGAGTCCGCGCGATGGAGTGCGCGAGCCCGGCTGCTTCGTCGCCGACGACGGTCGGCGGGCCGAAGGCACGGTCGACGGCCTGAGCGAACAGAAGCTCCTTCGAACCGAAGTAGCGGTTGATCATCATCGCTGTGACACCCGCTCGCTCGGCGATCTGCCGGACCCCGGCCCGCGCGTAGCCGTGCTCGGTGAACTCGACGACCGCGGCGGCGAGGATCGCCTCACGGGTCGCGGCGCCGTCGCGTCGGCGAACGGGATGTGCGGCACTCATGACGACGAGCATACGGGTCCCCGGACCCGCTCGCGCCAACTCCTCGGTGGTGACTGCCGTGACGGACGGAGACTCCTGGTCACATGTTTCTCGCCTTCGACGGTCGCGCGGCAACCTGTATGTATGAACACGTTGTATGGTTGCGGCACCGAGACACCCACCCCCCGAAGGCGGCACAGGTATGACTTTGACGACCACTCCGTTCGGACCGCGTGCCACCGCCGCGGAGGTGCTCGACGGAGTCGATCTGACCGGGCGGCGCATGATCGTCACCGGTGGGGCCTCCGGCCTGGGTGCCGAGACGGTCCGGGCACTGGCGGGGGCGGGCGCCGAGGTGACGGTGGCCACCCGTGGCCCCGCCGCCGCCGAACCGCTGGCCAAGGAGCTGCCCGGCGTACGTACCGCCGCCCTCGACCTCTCCGACCTGGCCTCCGTCAGCGCCTTCTGCGCCGACTGGAGCGGGCCCCTCGACGCCCTCGTCGCCAACGCCGGCGTGATGATGCTCCCCACCCGGCAGGTCAACGCGCAGGGCTGGGAGATGCAGCTCGCCACCAACTACCTCGGCCACTTCGCCCTCGCCGTCGGCCTGCACGCCGCACTCAAGGCGGCGGACCGGGCCCGCGTCACCGTCGTGAGCTCGGGCGCCCAACTGCGGGCCGGCTTCGACTTCGACGACCCCCAGTTCGAGCACCATCCCTACGACCCGTTCCTCGCCTACGCCCGGTCCAAGACCGCCGACGTGCTGCTCGCCGTGGGGATCAGCCGTCGGTGGGCCGAGGACGGCATTGCCGCCAACGCCTGCGCGCCCGGCTGGATCCACACCAACCTCACGCGCCACCTCGAACCCGCGACCATGCAGGCCCTCGGCGCCATGGACGCGGACGGCAACCTGATCACCCCGGACTACTACAAGAACCCGGCCCAGGGCGCCGCCACCACGGCGCTGCTGGCCGCGTCACCGCTCCTCGACGGCGTGAGCGGGCGCTACTTCGAGGACAACCAGGAGTCCGAGGTGGTCGACGGAGGCCCCGAACCGATGGCCGGTGTCGCGAAGTGGTCGGTCGACCCGGCCGCCGCCGACCGCCTGTGGGTCCTCGCACTGCCCGCGCTCGGCTGACCCCGCACGGCCCCGAACCCGCGCACGACCTACGAAGGAACCACCTTGCACGACGACACACGCGCCCCGCACTTCCTC
The DNA here is from genome assembly GCF_055582845.1 of Streptomyces sp. NPDC107471. Classification (NCBI taxonomy): domain Bacteria; kingdom Bacillati; phylum Actinomycetota; class Actinomycetes; order Kitasatosporales; family Streptomycetaceae; genus Streptomyces; species Streptomyces sp. NPDC107471. The sequence goes on from NZ_JBVJPC010000020.1 coordinate 15,042, forward strand.
CTGGTCCACGGGGCATGGCACGGATCGTGGTGCTGGGGCGAACTCCAGGACCACCTCACCGAGCGCGGCTGGACCAGCCACACCGTCGACCTGCCGAGCGTCGTTGCCGAGGGAGCGGACGGAAAGCTCCCCGGGCTGATGGACGACGCGCGAGTGGTCCGCGAGGCGATCGACGCCGCGGAGGCACCCCTCGTGGTGGTCGGGCACTCCTACGGCGGCGCCCCGGTCACCCAGGCGGCAGCGGGCGCGGCCGATGTGGCCCACCTCGTGTACGTGTCCGCCTTCGCCCTCGACGTGGGGGAGAGCCTGATGACGTGCTTCGGCGAACAGCCTGATCTCCCCACGGTGGAGGGCGTCATCCCCGTCCGCGAGAACCCGGAGGCGACGCTCTACAACGACGTGCCCGACGACAAGAGGGACGCGGCCCTGGCCCGCCTGCTGCCCCAGAGCGCGCTCTCCTTCGCCGAGCCGGTCAGCCGCGCCGCATGGCGGACCGTCCCCTCCAGCTACGTCCTCTGCGACGACGACCAGAGCCTGCCGCCGGCCTACCAGGAACCGTTCGCGCAGCGCACCGGCACCACCCATCACCTGCCCAGCGGCCACACCCCGCTGCTCTCCATGCCGGACAAGCTCGCCGACCTCCTCGTGGACATCGCCCGCAGCTCCCGATGAGACCCGTCACCCGACGCCAGGCGGATCACCATGCCGCGCGTTCGGCAGCGACCCGGGCACAGGTGATGCGCACCCTGGAGCGGCTGCTCGTCTCCGGCGAGACCTTCTCCGAGATCAGCGTGCAGCGGATCCTGGAGGAGGCCGGGGTGTCCCGGGCCACGTTCTACGCGCACTTCGACGGCAAGTCGGACGTCCTGGTCCGGCTCACCGACGAACTGCGGGAATCCCTGCTGGTGTTGGCGCGGCAGTGGGACCCGGGCGCCGAGGAGGACGGGGCCGAGCGGTTCACCCGGTTCTTCGAGGAGGTGATCACGATCCACCGCGCGCACCAGGGCGTGATCACCGCGGTCCGTGAGGCGGCGGCCTACGACCCGGCTGTGAGCGACTTCTACACGGCCGACCTGGAGGGCTTCGACGAGGCCGTGCGGCGGACCCTGCGCTCGGAGCAGGCGGCCGGAGCGGCTCCGGCCGAGCTCGACGTCACCGCCGCGAGCCGCGTCATCGTCTGGGGCGGCGCCCAGGCGATCGCCCACCACATCGCGGTCGACGACGGCAGCGGCGACAGCGCTCTCGCCCGCGAACTCGCCCGGACCTGGTGGTACGGCGCCTACCGCCGCCCCGCGGGCTGACCCGGACCGTCACCTACGCGGAGAGGACACACCTACCTCAGGCCAGGTGTGTCCTCAGTGTGCCTGGAACGTCGCGCCTATACTCACACGTATGACCAACCAACATACGGCGCACGAGGCGGCCGAGGCATTCCAGACGGCCACCGAACGCCTCGTCGACAGCCTTCCGGACGGCTTCCACGAGCGCGGCCCCGCCGGTGCGCTGCTGGCCGTCACCGGCTCCATGATCCCGCTGCTGAACAGCATCATGAGCGTCTCCGACATACCGGACGCGGACGAGATCGAGCTGCTCTGCGAGAAGGCGGAGCCGCATGTCCGGGATCTGCCCTGGAGCATCCGCCTGCGCGGCGAGGCGGGCGAGGAGATCAGCGATCTGGCCGAACGGCACGGCCTCACCACGCGGACGCCTCAGCCTTTCATGCTGCTCTCGCTGACGGACGAGCGTGCGGCCGTGATGGGCCATGAGCCGGAACTCCACCCGGCCGCCGTGACCGTGCGCCGACTGGAGGACGACGAACACGAGACCTTCGCCGAGGTCCTCGGTACGGCCTTCGGCGCCCCGCCGTTCGTCATCAGCAGCCTCTACACGCCTCATGTCCTGGGGCAGCCGTTCGTCAAGGCCTACGTCGGCGAAGCGGACGGCACACCGGTCGCGGCCGGGCTCGCGATCGTCACCGAGCGGCACGTCGGCCTTGCCAACATCGGCACCCTGCCCGAGCACCGGCGGCGCGGGGTCGGCCGGGCGCTCGTCGAGGCGATGCTCCGGGACGCCCGGGCGGCCGGGGCGCACACGGCGTATCTGCACTCCAGCGACGAAGCCCTCGGGCTCTTCGAACAGGCCGGTTTCCGCACCGAGGAGCCGTGGACCGTCTTCACCGCCTGAGCCTGCCCGCACATCTGCGGTCACGGCACAGTGGTCGGACGGTCGCCCGGGAGGTCCACGGCGACCGTCCGACCCTGCCGGCCGTCTGAGCTCAGCCCTCCAGGAGGTGCGCGCGGCCGAACAGGGCCGCGGCCGCCCGGCCCGTGGGCGTACCCGAGTCGAGGTCCGCACCGGCCTCCCGCAGCACCGCCACCACGTCGTCGGCGCCCTTGAACAGGGCGCCGGCGACGGGGGACTGGTCCCGGGCGTTGCGCAGGTCAGGGTCGGCGCCGAGCCGCAACAGGGACCGTACGGTGTCGGCGTGGCCGTGATACGCGGCCAGCATCAGCAGACTGTTGCCGCCCGCGTCGCACACGTCCACCGGGAGCCCGTGCGCCGCGAACTCCCGCAGCGGCTCGGTACGGCCCTCCCGGGCCAGGTCCAGAGCGATGGCCACGACCCGCTGTGTCTGCTCGGGCGTCAGACCGCCACTGCGCATGGGTATCCGCTCCTGTCCGGCCTCTCCGGTTACGCGATCGCCTCAATCGCCTTGCGGACCCCTTCGCCGTAGGCGGGGTCGGCCTGGGTGCAGTTGGCGATGTGCCGTTCGACGGTCTGCTCGGAGGCACCGCTGATGGCGCGCGCGGTGTTGTCGAAGAGGACCTGCCGCTGCTCGGGGCTCATCAGCCGGAACAGGTCACCGGGCTGCTCGAAGTAGTTGTCGTCGTCCGTACGGAAGTCGAAGCGGTCGGCGACGGCGCCCACCGTCTGGCGCGGCTCGCGGTAGGCGGGCTGCTCCTGCCAGCGGCCGTAGGAGTTGGGCTCGATGCCCGGAGTGGCGCCCTGGTTGCCGTCGATGCGCATGGCGCCGTCGCGGTGGTAGGAGTTGACCGGGTTCCTCGGCGCGTTGACGGGGATCTGGTGGTGGTTCACACCCAGGCGGTAGCGCTGGGCGTCGCCGTAGGAGAAGAGCCGGCCCTGGAGCATGCGGTCCGGGGAGAAGCCGATGCCCGGCACCACGTTCGCGGGGCTGAACGCGGCCTGCTCGACGTCCGCGAAGTAGTTGTCGGGGTTGCGGTTGAGTTCCCACTCGCCGACCTCGATCAGCGGGTAGTCCTTCTTCGACCAGACCTTGGTGAGGTCGAAGGGGTGGAAGCGGTAGGTCTCGGCGTCGGCCTCCGGCATGACCTGGATGAACAGCTTCCACCTCGGGAAGTCGCCGTTCTCGATCGCGTCGAAGAGGTCGCGCTGGTGGGACTCGCGGTCCTTGCCGATGAGGGCCCCGGCCTCGGCGTCGGTGAGGTTCCTGACGCCCTGCCGGGTGCGGTGGTGGAACTTGACCCAGAACCGCTCGCCCTCGGCGTTGACCAGGCTGTAGGTGTGCGAGCCGAAACCGTGCATGTGCCGGTAGGAGGCGGGGATGCCGCGGTCGGACATGACGATGGTGATCTGGTGCAGGGCCTCGGGAAGCCGCGTCCAGAAGTCCCAGTTGTTCTCCGGGTCCCGCAGGTTGGTGCGCGGGTCGCGCTTCACGGCGTGGTTGAGGTCGGGGAACTTCAGCGGGTCGCGGAAGAAGAACACCGGGGTGTTGTTGCCGACCAGGTCCCAGTTGCCCTCGTCGGTGTAGAACTTCAGGGCGAAGCCGCGGATGTCACGCTCGGCGTCGGCGGCGCCGCGCTCACCGGCGACCGTGGAGAACCGGGCGAACAGGGCAGTCCGCTTGCCGACCTCGGAGAAGATCCTCGCACTCGTGTAGCGGGTGATGTCATGGGTCACCGTGAAGGTCCCGAACGCGCCGGAGCCCTTGGCGTGCATCCGGCGCTCCGGGATCACCTCACGGTCGAAGTGGGCCAGCTTCTCCAGGAACCACACGTCCTGGAGGAGCATCGGGCCCCGCGGGCCGGCCGTCAGCGAGTTCTGGTTGTCGGGAACCGGTGCGCCGGCAACCGTCGTCAGCGGTTTCTGGTTGTTCTCGGGCAAGGCTGGCTCCTCGATACGTGGTGACGCGTTGCGTAGCGACACATCCTATGAAGGAACATATCTCGAACGAGAACGATCCGCGCGCACACGTGTGACCGTGCAGGTGTGAGTCCTCACTCGGTCTGAACGCGCGTAGTTCAGACGGCGGCCAGCGCCTCCGTCGGCGGCAGCCCGGACGCACGGACGGCGGGATACACGCCGGCGATCACCCCGACCACGACCGCCCCCAGCACGCCCGCGACCAGGGCGAGCGGCGGGAACACCACGGGCCAGGACCGGGACAGGGCGTACCCCGCAGCCCCCAGCGCCCCCAGCACCGTTCCGGCCCCGCCCCCCAGCGCGGACAACGCCACCGACTCCGCCAGGAACTGCCCCCTGATCTGGCGGCGGCTCGCCCCCAGCGCCCGGCGCAGACCGATCTCGCGCCGCCGTTCCAGGACGGAGACGACCATGGTGTTGGCCACGCCCACACCTCCTACGAGCAGGGCGACCCCCGCGAGGCCCAACAGCAGCACCGACAGCGTCTGTTCGGCGGCGCGCTTGGCGGCCAGCGCGTCCGAGGGGCGGCTGACCTGGACCAGGCCCGGCAGTTGCGGATGGACCGTGGCCGGCAGCACGGCACGCACCTCCTCTAGCTGCGCCTCGCGGGCCGTGACGTAGACGACGGTCGGATGGCCGTCGAACCCGAGCCGGTCACGGGCCGCGCCCCAGCCGACCAGGACGGCGGAGTCGAGATCGGGGGCGAGCGGCAGCGGGTCGAGGATGCCGACGACGGTGAACCAGTGCCCGCCGACGTAGAGCTGACCGGCCTCCCGACCGGCCCGCACCTGGCCGAAACCGAGTCGGGAAGCGGCCCGGAAGCCCAGCACCACGGTCGGGAAACGGGCCGTCGTCGGCGTGAGGAACGCGCCGGAACGGACCTTCCCGTGCACCGCCCCGAGCAGGTTCGTGCGGGCGGCCAGGACACTGATGCCGGCCGCGTCCGCGGGATCGGCGTGGTCCGAACGCAGCACTGTCGCATGGGTGTTGGCCACGGCGCTCGTCCCCGTGACCGGGCCGATGCGGGCCGCCATGGCGTCCGCGTCGGAGGGCAGCACCACCGGGGGATCACTGTCCGCCTGCGGTGCCACGCGCAGCATGTTCGTGCCGAGCGCGGAGAGCTCGTTCATCAGGGCTCGCTGGCTGGAGGCGGGAACGGCGGTCACGACGACGAGTGTCGCGATGCCGATGGAGATGCCGAGCGCGGACAGCGCGGCTCGCGGGCCACGCGTGGTGATGCCGAGCAGGCCGAGCCGGAGGATGTCGGAGAACGCCAGCCGGACCGGGCGCGGCCCGTGCCCCGTAGCCGTGCGCTTCATAGGGTGCTCACCTCGCGGATGTCTTCGGTGATGCGGCCGTCCCGCAGTACCACCCTGCGGGGCAGGCGAGCGGCGATGTCACGGTCGTGGGTGATGACGGCGATGGTCGTGCCCTGCGCGTTCAGTTCGACGAGCAGGTCCAGTACGGCGTCCCCGTTGGCCGCGTCGAGCGCACCCGTCGGTTCGTCCGCCAGGACCAGTGCGGGACGGTTGACCAGGGCCCGCGCGATGGCGACCCGTTGGCGCTCGCCCCCGGAGAGCTGCTGGGGGAGGTGCGCGTGGCGGTGCGCCAGTCCCACCCGGTCCAGCGCCTCCCGAGCCAGCGGCCGGCGTCCGCGGCGCGGGACTCCGGCGTACAGCAGGCCGGTGGCCACGTTCTCGGTGGCGTCCAGCCCGTCGGTGAGGTGGAAGTGCTGGAAGACGAAGCCGAGCGACCGGGCCCGCAGCGCGGACAGATGACGGTCGGGCAGCGTGTCGACGGCGTGCCCGCCGACCCGCACGGTGCCGGTGGTCGGCCGGTCCAGGGTGCCCATGATGTGCAGCAGCGTGGACTTGCCGGACCCGGACGGTCCGACGACGGCGAGGAGTTCACCCGCCTCGACACACAGGGACACCCGGTCCAGCGCGGTGACCCCGCCGGGGTGGCACTTGGTGACGTCCTCCAGGACGAGGACCGGCCCCGAGGCGGGCGGAGAGGGGAAGGAGGCGCTCACGAAGCCGTCACCACCTTGCTGCCCTCCGTCAGCCCCTGGCCGCTCACCTCGACGAGGCCGCCGGCGAACATGCCGGTCGTCACGGCGACCAGTGTGCCGTCGGTGCGTTGCAGGGCGTATCCGCCCTCGCGCAGGGCGAGCAGCGCGCTCACCGGGACGGCGAGCACTCCCCTGCGGGAGGTCGTGGTGAACCGGACCTGCACGGCCGCCGCGTCCAGGGCGTGCACGTCCGCGGCCCGGTCCGGGACGACGCTCACGTCGACGGTGGCCGGTCCGGTCTGCGCCGCGGAGTCCTGGGCACCGCCGCCCTGTACGGTGCGGCCGAGCGCGGTGACCGTCCCACGGACCGTCCTGCCGTCGGGCAGCGTGATGTCCGCCTTCACACCGACCTTGACGGTGCCCACGTCGGTGGCCTCGACCGGCACGGTGACGGACTTGGCGGCCGAGGTGTACGTGAGCAGCGGCGCGTCGGCCGGGTCGCCGGGCTGCGCCACGACGCTGTCGACCCGCACCGCACCGGGCAGGACGACGGCACGGCCCGGCACGAGGGTGCCCGTGGCCTCCTGGCCCGTGTCGTGCTGCCACCGCTTGAGGGCGGCGGCGAGCGCCGGGGTGAACTCCTCCCCGTAGCCGTAGCCGTAGCCGTAGCCGCCACCGGTGCTGCGCATGGTGCCGCCGGCCCCGGTGTCGTAGCCCAGCGCGCGCAGGTTGTCCCCGAGCACGCTCACGTCGTGGCCGCGCACCCCCGTCTTGGTCAGCGGGCGGAAGAACGGTGTGTCGCCGAAGAAGACGGGGACGGGCCGGTCGTCGATCCGGTACAGGGCCTTTCCCCGAACGGCACGGGCGCCCGGCGTCGGCAGCTCGGTGACCACGCCCTGCCCGGTCCCCTTCAACACGTGTGGCCTGCCGAAGCCGAGGGTGCCCGGCAGCGTGCGGCTGTCGGAGAGGTCGGTCCTGGTCACCGTGGCCGTCCGTACCCCCACAGGTGTCGCGGTCCGGGTGTCCTCGCCCGAGTGGGCCCCGCTCCACACGACCGCCCCGGCACCGGAGACACCGACGGCCAGCAGAGCGCTCAGCGCGGCGGCGACCTTAGTGTGCCTTGCCACCGAACGCCTCCATGGTGCAGCTCTTGTCGACCTCGTTCTGCCGGGCCTGGCTCATCGTGGTGTCGCCGTCGTACGTCCAGCCCGAGTTGTCGGGCAGCGCGGTGACCTTGAGCCCCTTGCGGTTCAGGCACTTCACGTAGGCCCGGTAGTCGTCGTCGTAGTGCGGATTCGTCGACCGCTCCAACTCGGGCGGCTGCAAGGGCAGTTTGCCGGCGCAGGCCTTGGTGGCCGCCTTGGCGGTGGGGCTGTTGTCCGTGTCGTCGACGGAGTCCGGGCCGCGCTGTGTGCGCATCCGGTGGCCGTGGTCCTTCAGACAGGTGGCGTAGACGTGCCAGTACTGGTCGCGTTCCGCGTCCGAACTGTCCAGCCGCAGTCGGGGACGGCCGTCCTCGGTGTCGGGCACCGCGCTGGTACGCGCGGCTCCGGTGGGTGCGTCGCTCTGCAGGGACGCCACGTCCTGCCGCGACGGCCCGCCGCCCGGACCGCCGCAGCCGGTGAGCAGGAGGGTGCCCGACAGGAGAACGGTCGCGCCGAGCACGCGGCGGCGACGGGGGATCATGGGGTGGGTCATGGGCAGCCATGGTGCGGGCCGAGTGTCGGGAAGCGGTCAGGATCCCTTGCGGGTCCGTTCGGACTTCGCATCCCGCCGATGGGCGAAGGCGCGGGCATCACACGACCCGCACCGATCACCGACAGGTTCCTGACCCCGCCTCCCTACGCTCCCGCCCATGTCGAAGAACACCAGCCGTACCGACGGCTTCCGGAACCGGACACCCAGCAACCTGCGGCGCGGGCTCGCACTCACAGCGGCGACGCTGGCCGCGGGACTCGCCCTGTCGGCGCCCGCCGCAGCGGCGCCGCACGGCGGCGGCACAGCGGTCCACCCGCAGGCGGTCACCGCGGCCCAGCAGCGGGCCGTGCTGAACTACTGGACCGCCGACCGCATCGCGGCCCTCACCGAGCCGTCCTCCGGCCGTCCGCCGAAGAGCGGCCCGGACGGGGCGCCCTGGACCGGGGCCGACACCCTGAGCCGGACCGTGGGCAGGCTGTTCTTCACCGACCACGGGGAGGACGCCAGTTGCACCGCCACCGTCGTCACGAGCGCCAACCGCAGCACCGTCGTGACGGCCGGGCACTGCGTGAACAGCTCGGACCTCCTCGGCGAGGACAACCAGTGGACGACGAACGTCATGTTCGTCCCCGGTTACCGCGACGGCCGCGCCCCCTACGGGAAGTTCGTCGGCAGGCTGGGCGTGGCCGACGCCACCTGGCTGCGGTACGACGCCATCGACTCGCTCAGGTTCGACGGCTACGACCAGGCGTTCGTCGTCCTCAACACCGACAGCCGGGGCCGTGGCCTGCAGGACGTGGTCGGTGCCGCCCAGCACATCGCCTTCGACCGGCCGGGCGACCGGAGCGCCCACGAGTTCGGCTACCCGCGCTCCACGTCCGATCCTGAGCGGGAGGGCCTGCCCGAGTACACCGGCGCCCGGCTCGCCTACTGCGTGGGCCCGACCCGCGAGGACCCCGGCACCCCCGACTTCCCCGAACCCCGGGGGGAGTGGGGCAACGCCTGTGTGATGGGCGGTGGCGCCAGCGGCGGGCCCCGCATGGCCGGCTTCGATCCGGCGACCGGCCTCGGCACGGTCGTCGGGGCCAACACCCACAGCGCCTTCCTCACACCCGAAGGCGAGGTGTGCGCCGACGCGGACACCGCCACCTGCGACCGTCACCTCGTCGGCCCGCAGTTCACCACGGCCATCACCCGCCCGCTCTACGAGGCCGCGCAGCACGCCGGCTGACCGTCACGGCGGGCGGAGGCCCCCGGAACCGGCGTCCCCGGTGTGAGCGCCGGACTCCGTGCCCGCCGGGGAGCTCCCGGGCCCCCGGCGGGGCAGCCGCAGCGAGAACACCGATCCGGTCCCGACCTCGCTCGACACCCGTACGCTGCCGCCGTGCGCCTCGGCGAGCTTGCGGACGATGGACAGGCCCAGACCGCTTCCGCCGCTCTGCCGGCTCCGCGACTTCTCCGCCCGCCAGAACCGGTCGAAGACCTTCGGCAGGTCCTCACCACTGATCCCGGACCCGGTGTCCTCTACGCGGAACACCACCTCGTCGCCCTCCGGGTGCGCGGACAGCGTGACGGCGCCACCGGCCGGGGTGTGCCGTACGGCGTTGGAGACGAGGTTGCCGACCGCCTGCCGCAGCCGGACCGGATCGGCGGACAGCACGAGCCCCTCCCCGGCCCGCGTCCGCAGCTCCACCCCCGCCGACCCGGCGCCGCCCTGATGGGCGCGGACGACCTGGCCGAGCAGGGCGGCCGCGTCGACGTCCTCCGGATGCAGCTCCAGCGCGCCGGCGTCGGCCGCCGACAGATCGCGCAGGTCGTCGATGATGTGCTGGAGGAGCACCGCCTCCTCCAGCAGGGAGGACACGAGGCTCTCGTCGGCCGGTACGACACCGTCCTCTACGGCCTCCAGCCACCCCCGCACATTGCTGACCGGGGCGCGCAGCTCATGGGCGACGTCACTCACCAACGCCCGCCGCAACTGCTCCAGTTCCTGTCGTCTGCTCGCCATCAGGTTGAAGGCCGCGGCGAGTCTGCCGAACTCGTCGTCGCCGACCACCTCTACGCGCGCGCTCTGGTCGCCGTCCGCCATGCGCCGGGCCGCGCCGGTCAGGGCGCGCAGCGGGCGCACCATGCGCGTGCCCGCGACGAACGTGACCGTCACGGTCGTCAGCAGGACCGCGACGGTCACTCCGGCGATCCGCAGACGGTTGCCGCCCGAAAGGTCGAAGAACGTGGCGATGTCCCGGTCGGGGGCGGTCGCGAAGAGCAGAGCGGGCGGCGCCACGTACGGGTCGAGCTGCTCACGGCGGGCGGTGGAGAGACAGGCCGTCACCGCGCGGGTGTCGGGGGCGCCGCGAACGCTGGAGGGGACCCAGCTCAGGTCGTCGGCCAGGCGTACCGGCGGGGCGTGGCGACCGGCGAGGCAGTCATCCACGAGCGCGCCCAGTTGAGCGAGCGCGCGGTTCTCGGTCCCGGTGCGGCGCAGCAGCACGTCGACCCCGCAGCGGTCTCCCGAGTCCAGGACATGCCCGTCGACCTCGACCTCCGGCCGCCCGTTCGGTGCCCGTGTCACCTCGACGTCCTGCGACGGACCGGGTCCCCGCATGCACCGCGCGACCCGGGACGCCATCGCCTCCAGCTCGGCCCTCTCCCGGCTGTTCAGACGGAAGGGGCCGACCGCGCGCGGGTCGACACGGTCGGCGAAGGCACTGTCGGGGCGGCGGGTGACGGCGGTGTCGACCGCCAGGGCGTCGACCGTCGCCGACGCCCTGGCGGGCAGCGACCTCCGTGAACTCCCGTCCCCGCTCGCGGAGTCCGCCAGCGGACGGCGGCCTTCGTCGGTCAGGGTGATCCGCCGGCCCGTCCGCTGCGCCAGGTCCCGTACCGTCGGGCCCACCCCCCGCCAGTCCGGATGGGTGGCCGCGAACCCGACGAGCGTGTCGTAGATCCGGGCGTCGTCCGCGAGGACCTGTCCCCGCTCACGGCCGATGGCTACGGCGGTGAGACTGACGACCAGCCAGGCGGTCGCGACGATCGAGCACAGCGAGACCAGCGCGGACAACCCCAGCAGCCGCGACCGCAGACTCCCGCGCAGCGGCAGGTCACTTGGCACGCGAAGCCCCTCCGTCGTCGGTCGCGGCATCCGCGGAGCGGACCTCGGCGACCTTGTAGCCGACCCCGTAGACCGTGAGCAGCACCTCGGGCCGGGTGGGGTCGCGTTCGATCTTGCGGCGCAGGTTCATGACGTGTCCGTCGACCGTGCGGGTCGTGACGTACCGGTCGATGCCGTGCAGTTGCTCCAGGATCTGTTTTCTGGTGAACACCCGCCCGGGCGCCGACGCCAGCGTCTCCAGCACCCGGAACTCGCCGGGGGTGCACTCGGTCAGCCGCCCGTCCACCCGCACCTCGAACCGGGCGGGATCGACCACGAGTGAACCCACGGCCAGCACGGGCTCCTCGCGTGAGCGGCTTCCGGTGCCGGGGTCAGGGGTCTGGCCGGCGCGTCTGAGGAGGGTGCGGACACGGGCGACCAGTTCGCGGGGGCTGAACGGCTTGGTCATGTAGTCGTCGGCGCCGAGGTCGAGGGCGAGCAGCAGGTCGTCCTCCTCCGCTCGCGCGGTGAGCATCAGGATCGGCACCGTGGACTCCCGCCGCAGCACCCGGCACACGTCCAGTCCGTCCGTGCGCGGCATCATCCAGTCCAGCACCAGGAGGTCGGGCATCCGCCGCCGGACCTCCTCCAGGGCGGCCCGCCCGTCGTGGACGACGCCGACCGCATGGCCTTCCCGCTCCAGATAGCGCCGGATGAGATCGGCCTGCTTGGGATCGTCGTCGGCGAGCACCACATACGCACACATGCGGTCATCGTAGGAACCGCTTCGGTCCTCGCACCGCCGCCGTCGCGAAACCCGGCAGGAGGGCATCGGACGGCGACGGGATCCCGACATGTTTCTGACATTCGGCCCCGACCGGTGGTGAGAGCACCTTCGACGGGCCGGCGGTCTCATATCCAGGTGTCGAACCACATCCTGGCGTGCCAGTCGGCGTACGGAATCGTCTGCCCGGTGTAGATCGGGAAGAACCAGATGAAGTTCCAGGCGATCAGCAGCACCACCACGCCCACGGCCACCGCGCCTTGGACACGCCGTCTGCGCTGCGCGCCCGGCGGGCCCCAGAGGGCGCCCAGCGTCATCGCCACGGCCAGGCACAGGTAGGGCACGAACACGACGGCGTAGAAGGAGAAGATCGTCCGGTCCTGGTAGAGGAACCAGGGCAGATAACCGGCCCCCACTCCGCACAGGACGGCTCCGGCACGCCAGTCGCGGCGCAGGGCCCACCGGTAGAGCAGATAGCCGAGCGCACCGCACGCCGACCACCACAGCGCCGGCGTGCCCAGCGCGAGGATCGTCTGCGAACAGTCGACGGTCGTGGCGCACCCGTCCACCCCAGGCTTGGGCGACTCGTAGTGGAACAGCACCGGGCGGCCCAGAATCAGCCAACTCCAGGGATTGGAATCGTACTTGTGGGGTGAGTGCAGCCCCACGTTGAACACGTACACCGCGTGCTCGTAGTGCCACAGGCTCCGCAGCGGCGCCGGGATCCACGCCCACGGACCGCCACGGCCTTCCGCCCAGTGCCGCCCGTAGCCGTCGTCGGACAGGAACCAGCCCGTCCAGGTCGCCACATACGTCACGACGGCGACCGGGACGAGGGACAGCACCGACCAGCCGGCGTCCCGGCGCAGCACCGCGCGGAAGGGACGGTACGCTCCCGCGACGCGCCGGGCACCGACGTCCCACAGCAGCGTCAGCACCACGAAGAAGGCGAGGAAGTACAGGCCGTTCCACTTGGTCGAGGCAGCGAGCCCGAGGAAGAGGCCGGCCGCGAGCCGCCAGGGGCGCAGTCCCGTTCCCGCGTGGTCACCGGTGGGCCCGTGCGGGCGTACCAGGCCTTCCTCGTCCACCGGAAGGGCCGCGGCGAGCCTGGCCCGGGCGGCGTCCCGGTCGACGAGCAGACATCCGAACGCCGCCAGCACGAAGAACGACACGACGAGATCGAGGAGAGCGACGCGGCTCATCACCAACTGCAGGCCGTCCATCGCCAGCAACATCCCGGCCAGACAGCCCAGCAGCGTCGAACGGAACAGCCGGCGCCCGGTGCGGCACAGCATGAGCACCGACAGCGTGCCGAGAGCCGCCGTCATGAAACGCCAGCCGAACGGTGTGAGGCCGAACATCCACTCACCCGCGGCGATCACCCACTTGCCCGTCGGCGGGTGCGCCACGAAGACCCCGCCGTCGGAGAGGGGGATCACCTGGGGGTGGGCCAGTATCTGCGGGTCGGCGATCTTCCGGTCCGGCCAGGTGCCCTCGTAGCCGAGCCGCAGCATGGCCCAGGCGTCCTTGGCGTAGTACGTCTCGTCGAACACCACGGCACGCGGGTCGCCCAGCCGCCAGAAGCGCAGCACCCCGGCGAAGAGCGCCACCAGCAGCGGTCCGCCCCACCCCGACCAGCGGGCCAGACGAGCCGCCGTCCCCGGGGACAGACCGAGGATCCGCCACGGCCGCAGCCCGGGTTCGGGGAACGGCACCACCAGGCGGTCGCGCACGGACGCGCGGGGACCTGCGACGTGACCGAAGCGCCGCAGTCGTCGCTCCCAGGAGCCCGGCTCGGAACCCGCGAGCACCTCGGGCCCGTCGACGGGCGGGGACGTGTTCTCACGTATCACGGGCATCAGCGCGTCGAACCCGACCAGGTGGCCACATAGGGCGTGTCGGACATACGTGTCGGCACCGGGACGCCCTCGGCAGTGGCGCCGGACGAGACCGTCGACGGTGTCGGCACCGACTCGGCGGAGGTGACCGGACGGGGCTGCGGGCTGTTGGACACGCCCTGCGCGAACGCCCCCGTCAGAAACAGCAGTCCGACACCGGCGCCGGCGAGGGTCAGCACCGATGCGGTGGCCATCCAGGCCCTCCGGATCCGCTGCCGGGCACGGACTCCGGCCCGCAGCCGGGCCCGGTGCCGTTCCTCGTAGGGGGTGTCCCGGTGACCGTCACGCATCATGCGTGCCAGTTCCTGCTCGAAGTCATCCATGGCTCCTCCTTCACTCGACCGGCTCGACGGGGTTCACGGACTCGTCAGGGTCGACGGGGCCCACCGACGGGACCGGCCCGACCGCGGCGACCGACTGGACGGGGCCCACCGACGGGACCGGCTCCACCGCTGCGACCGACTTGACCTCTGCGACCGGCTCGACCGGCTCAGCCTCGGCCATCAGCCCCCGCAGCCGTGCGACACCCCGGGACGTGAGCGAACGGGCCGTCCCCACCGGGCACCCCAGCACCCGTGCCACCTGCTGCTCGGGCAGGTCCTGGTAGTACCGGAGCACCACCGCGGCCCGCTGCCGGGCCGGCAACAGCGCCAACACGGCCTCCAGCCGGGTCCGTTCGTCCACTACGGCGGACTCGTCGCCCACCCCGGGCGGGTCGGGCAGCTCGTCCACCGGCTGCTCGCCCCACCAGCGCCGCCGCGCGGAACGTGCCGCGGCACGGACCAACACCCGGCGCACATACGCCTCGGGTGCCTGCTCCGCCACCCTCGGCCAGGCGAACCACAGCTTGACCAGCGCCTCCTGGAGCAGATCCTCCGCCCGGTGCCGGTCGCCACCGGTGAGCAGCCGCGCCAGATGGTGCAGCGCCGACCATCGGGCCGCCACGAACCGGTCGAACTCATCGGTCCGCAACCGCCCCATCGGAGCCGCCCCCCTGTCCCTTGCCGCACATGTGCTCTTCCTCTACTTCAAAGGCACTGGGCCCCCCGCCGCTATGCACTCCGAACACGTGGCGTGGATCACATGACAGTTTTCCCGGCGCACCGGCAACTGGACGCAACGGGCGGCGAGTCGCGGGCCGCGGGCAGGGGGAGGGTATCTCCACCCTCGATCCGGGTCCGGTCCGGCAGGGCATCATGGGCAGGACGGACAGGTCGGACAGCGCAGAACGTGTCCGTAAGCACGCGTCCGTCGGTGCCGGAGAGGACAGCATGAGCGCAGGGACCAGCGGCCGGCGGCCGTACCGCAACGACAGACGGGCGGAGGCCGCCGCGGGCACACGGGCCGCCATTCTCGACGCGGCACTGACCCTCTTCGTCGAGCACGGGTACGCGAAGGTCACGATCAGCGACATCGCGAGAAAAGCCGGCACCGCCGTGCCCACCGTGTACGCCAGCACCGGTGGCAAGGCCGCCATCCTGACCTTCCTGATGAAGCAGGGGGTGGACGACCCGGTCGTCGAACAGACGCTGGACGAGGTCCGCTCCGCGTCCGACGCCAAGGCGGCGATCGAGGCCATGGCCCACGGAGTGCGCCTGGACAACGAACGTCATCTGGACATCGTCCAGGTCATGATCACCGCGGCCGCCGTGGAGCGGGGAGTCGAGGAGGAGCTCCACCAGGTCGCCGCCGCCTACCGGCAGGCCCTCGGGGTGCTCGCGGAGCGTCTGGCGGAGCTGGGGGCGCTGCGCCCCGGGCTGAGCCACGAGCGGGCCACCGACATGCTGTGGTTCCTGTTCGGGCTGCCCTCCTGGCGCCTGTTCGTGGCGGAGCGCGACTGGTCCTGGGACGAGACCGAGCGCTGGCTCGCGGAGCAGGCCGCCGCCGCTCTCCTGGCAGGGCCGGACGGCCGCTGACAGCGAGGTCCCGGAGCGCTTCCGGCGCCGCCCCGCAGTGCGCGTGGTGCCGCGACCGCGTCGCGAAACGGCAGGTGCCGGAAGTGAGGCGCCAGAGCGGGCGCCGCGAGAAGGCGGCCGGCAAGACCACGACACGGCGGGGTTGTTCCCCCGCCGTGTCGGGCTGGCTGATCGCAGAGACAGAGACAGAGACAGAGGCAGAGGCAGAGCCAAAGCCAGGGGCAGAGCTCAGCCGAGACGGCTGACCAGTTGCTCGGCGACCTCGCCCGGGGAAGGCATCGCCGCGATCTGCTCGGCCGCGCGACGCGCGTTGTCCCGGTACTCCGCGTTGCCGAGCACCTCGTCCACCGCTGCCACGACGGCCTCCGCCCCGGCGGGCGGCATGACGGCCACGCCGGTGCGCGAGCCCGCGACGGCACCCGCCTGGAGGAACTGGTCGGCACCCTGCGGTACGACCACCATCGGCAGGCCGCGCGAGAGGGTGCCCAGGGTGGTGCCCGCTCCGCCGTGGGTGACCACCAGGTCGATGCCGCCGAGCAGTTCGGCCAGCGGGGTGAAGCCGACGAACTCGACCTGGTCGAAGCCGTCGCCGTAGTCCGCGGCCGCGGCGGTCAGACCGAGGGTCACCACCAGGTCCGCCTTGGCGGACAGGGCGTCCGCGATCGGGCGCAGCACCTCGGGTGCGGCGAAGTGCGTGCCGAAGGAGAGCAGCACCTTGGGCCGGGTGCCTGCGCCGGCGGACACCGTCGCGGCCGTGTCCGGTGTGTCAGGGCCGCGGTGGGCCTCCGGCCGCAGCGGAAGGCGGCCCTCGGGCGCCTGCCAGTCCGGGCCGCGGAGCGCTTCTGGGCACGGGTCCAGGTACCAGGTGGGCCGCGGAGCGGTCAGGCCCCGTTCCTTGTAGCGGCGCTCGGCCACGGCGTCGAAGACGTCGGTGAACTGGGCGGGGATGAGCGGCCCGAACGCGAGCTTGGCGTAGGGGACTTGGAGGGCGGCCGCGACGAGCGGACCCACGTAGTCGGTGGCCTCGGCGACGATCAGATCCGGGCCGAACTCGCGCGCCGCCGCGATGGCCGCGTCCGCGGTGAGGTCGATCCGCGCTCCGGCGAACAGTTCGGCGGCCACGGCGGGGTCGGGCACCGTCGGGTCGTCCACACCGGCCAACCGGGCCGCTTCCACGAGGAGTTCGGGGATCTCGGGCCCGACGGGGAGCAGGGTGATGCCTTCGGCGGCGAACAGGGGCCCGAAGGACGCCGAGGTGATCACGGCGACGTCGTCGCCGCGGTCACGGAAGGCGCGGGCGAGGGGCAGCTCCGGCAACAGGTGTCCGTGCTGCGGAGTGCTGGAGAAGAGGATACGCATGTGAGGAGCATAGGACATTCAATGAAGTGTGCCTTCATCGAATATGCCGCCGGTCGACATGTGTCCCAGTATGCGGTTCGCCATTCGTCACTGCCTTGACGGGTGATGCGGCGACTGCCATGATTACGTCACCGCCTCAACCGGTGACACGAAAAGTGTGCAGGTCGGAGGCGTTCACGACCTTTCGACTCAGATGGGGAGCATCAGCCATGGCAGTCAGCTACACCGCCGTTGTCGACGTCGACGGAGAAGGCCGGAACGGCGGCCACGTCCACTCCTCCGACGGTCTGCTGGATACCGGCCTCGCCCTCCCCAAGGAGCTCGGCGGTGCCGGCACCGCGACCAACCCCGAGCAGTTCCTGGCCGCCGGCTGGGCCGCCTGCTTCCTCGGCGCCCTGCGCCGCGCGGCCACCACCCGCAAGATCCGGCTCACCAGCACGACCATCACCGCCGAGATAACGCTCACCCACGGCGACGACGGCGAGTTCTCCCTCTCCGCGGTCCTCAGCCCCGTCCTCGGCGGTGTCGACCAGGCCACCGCGCAGGAACTCGCCGAGGCCGCGCACCAGATCTGCCCGTACTCCAAGGCCACGCGCGGCAACATCCCCGTCACCATCAACGCCTCCGCCGCCTGAGCGACCCCCTGACCGCGGGTCCCGTGTCCCCTGCACGGGACCCGCACCCCCCTTCCGCACCCCACCACCGATCGCAGAGCGAGGGCAGGACATGGCCGCCACGACGCACACCCACGTACGGACCGCCGCCCGACCCCGCTCGGATCGCGAGGGTGCCACCGCCGAACGGCGGCCCCGAGACGCGGCGACACCCGAGGACCAGGACCGGCCGACCGACACACAGGTGTGGAGCTGGGCGGGGAGCGTGACCCTCTCGGGATACGGCCCGTCCACCCTCGACTTCCTGTGATGCGCGGCTGGACCGACGAACGACCCAAGGGACCCGGGACGCGGGTCCGTACGAACACACCGTCAGGTGACTGAGGCGGCACATGCCGACCGCGGCCGACACTGAGCGCACGGCCCCCGCCGGCGCCCGGGAACGAACATCGAAAGTGAGATCACAGCCATGGACATGAAGCTCGAAGTCGTCATCCTGCCCGTCTCCGACGTGGACCGGGCCAAGGGCTTCTACGTGGAACAGCTCGGCTGGCGCCTCGACGCGGACTTCCCGATCAACGACGGGTACCGGATCGTCCAGGTGACCCCGCCCGGTTCCGAGTGCTCCGTCATCTTCGGCGAGGGCCTCACCCGGCAGGAGCCGGGCACGCTCCACGGCCTCCAACTGACCGTCACCGACATCCTCGGCGCCCAGGAGGAGCTGACCTCCCGCGGTGTCGAGGTCTCGGGCCCGTTCCGCGACGAGACCGGCGCCTTCCACCACGCCGGTGACGCCCACCGCGTGCCCGGCGTGCACCCCGAGCGGGCCAGCTACGGCACCTTCGCCGCCTTCAAGGACCTCGACGGCAACGAGTGGTTCCTCCAGGAGGTCACCGAGCGCGCCCCCGGCCGCTGAGCCACTCCACCCCCTACCCACCGGCAACCGGCCACCGGAGGACACATGCCGACCGAGAACACCCACACGTACGACGTCATAGTGATCGGCGCGGGCCCGGTTGGTGAGAACGTCGCGGACCGCACCACCGCCGCAGGACTCAGCACGGTCCTCGTGGAGAGCGAACTGGCCGGAGGCGAGTGCTCCTACTGGGCCTGCGAACCCAGCAAGGCCCTGCTGCGCCCGGTCCTGCTGCGCGCCGACGCGGCGCACGTCCCGGGTCTGGCGGCGGCCGTCGAGAAACCCCTGGACGCCGATGCCATCCTGGCGCACCGCGACCGTATGTCCGCCGACTGGAAGGACGACGGCCAGGTCGAGTGGATCAAGTCGGCGGGGATCGACTTCGTCCGCGGTCACGGCCGGCTGGCGGGAGAGCGGGAAGTGTCCGTGTCGACCCCCGAGGGCGACACCGTACGACTGCGGGCCCGGCACGCGGTCGCCGTGTGCACCGGAAGCGGCGCGGCCCTGCCCCCGCTTCCCGGAATGGCGGAGCTGCGGCCCTGGACCAGCCGGGAGGCGACCAGCGCCCAGCGGCCGCCGCAGCGCCTCGTCGTCGTAGGCGCCGGGGTGGTGGGCGTCGAGATGGCCACCGCCTGGCAGGGCCTGGGCAGCCGGGTGACCCTGCTAGCCCGGGAGGACGCACTGCTGCCGAAGCTGGAGCCCTTCGCGGGCGAGCTGGTCACCGAACGGCTGCGGGAGGCCGGCGCGGACGTGCGGTTCGGCATCTCGGTCGTCGCCGCGCAGCGGGTCGGCGACGGTGACGGCGAGGTCCGGGTGACCCTGTCGGACGGCGAGGTGATCACCGCCGACGAGATCCTCTTCGCCACCGGCCGCGCCCCCCGCTCGCAGGACATCGGCCTCGACACCGTCGGGCTGGAACCGGGGGACTGGCTCGCCACCGACGACAGCCTCACCGTCACCGCCGTCCCCGGGAACTGGCTGTACGCCGTGGGTGACGTCAACCGACGAGCACTCTTCACCCACCAGGGCAAGTACCAGGCCCGCGTCGCCGGAGCCGTGATCGCCGCCCGCGCCCGGGGCGAGCGGCTCGACACCGGCCGCTGGGCGCCGCACAGCAGCACCGCCGACATCGAGGCCGTCCCCGGCGTCGTCTTCACCGACCCCGAGATCGCCTCGGTGGGGCTGACCGTCCGCGAGGCCGAACGCACCGGACGGGACGTCGAGGTCGTCGACTACGACATCGGCCACCTCGCGGGCGCCGTCCAGTACCGCCCCGACTACCGGGGGCGGGCGCGCATCCTCATCGACCGGGACCGGCAGGTCGTCGTCGGAGCCACCTTCGCAGGACCGGGCGTCGCCGAGCTGCTGTACTCGGCCACCGTCGCCATCACCGGGGAGGTGCCGGTCGAGCGTCTGTGGCACGCCGTACCCGCGTTCCCCACCATCAGCGAGGTGTGGTTGCGCCTGCTGGAGACGAGGAGGGACTCATGACCACCGCACGCGATCTCACCCTGGTCGTACTCGGCCTGCCCGACGAGCGGCCCGTGGGTCAGGGCGACCTGTCCCTCGCGCTCGCCGGTGCCGAGGCGATCGACCTCCTGGAGAGCGGGGTGCTGAGCCTGGACGGCGACCGCATGGTCCCCGGCCCGGCGACGGCGACCGGTGACCGTCTGCTGGACGAGGCGTCGGCCTCGCTGACCCGGCGGGAGCCGTACGACACGGTCGCCGAGTGGCTGTGGCGGCGCGGCGCCGAACTCGCCGCGGCCTACGCCGGTGATCTGGAGCGGGACGGGCTCGTCGTCCACCCGCGGGGACACTTCGGGTTCCGGTCCGCCCACACCCTCCTGGTCGACTCACCGGCCCGCCGTGCGGCCGAGGAACGCTGGGCGGAGCGCGAGCCGGTGCTCGCCGCGCTGCTGGCGGCCGCGGGCATCGAGGAGGAGCCGGACGAGACCGCCGAGAACCTCACCGGCGACGCGGTCACCACCGTGCTGGCCGCGGTCGGTGACGCGGTCACACAGTTGGAGGCCGTACGGCTGCGGCGGGACGTGGAGAACGCGGCGTTCGACAACGTATGGCGGGCGTAGGCACCGATCGGCGCTGCACCGACGGGCGTGACCGACAGATGTCACACCCACCTGTCACACACGTGTGACGGGTGCCCTGAAAGTCCACCCTTCTGGTGAGACCTCCAGGGCACCCGTCGCCCGATCGACCGATACCGGTCTCAGTCGGAGTCCTTCTCGACCAGGGTGTACATCACGGACCGCTGCTGCTTGTGGCGCCGGATACGGCCCTTGGCGACCAAGGACTCCAGGGTGTTGCGCACCACCTGCGGGGTGGGGTTGCGGTCCGGGTGCTTCTCCAGGAGTTCGTCCCGCAACTCCTTGGCCAGACGCGGTTCGTCGTACTGGCCGAGCAGTTCCGTCAACAGGTCACCGAGCAGCGGCTGGTGCGACTTCCCCTTCGCACCGGCCTTCGCCGTGGTGGTGGCCGTGGTGGACTTAACCGGCGCGGAGCGTCGTGCGGAGGCGCCGGTCGGCTCCTTGTCCGCCTTTGCGACGGCCGGCTCGTCCTGCACCTGCTCGGGCAGACGGGACGCGTCCGCGAAACCCTCGTACCGCTCGGCGAGGTTGAGGATGTCCGCGAGGAGAGCCTCCTCCTGCTTCAGGACGGTGATCCTCTCCGCCAGCTCCTTCTGTCGCCGACGGTTCTCCTCCAGGTCCGACGCGGCTTGTGCTACGTACCGCGATCGGAGCGTGGCGGCTGATTGGCTGGTCACAACCGTTCACTCCCTCGATATGAATGACGTTGCGCATGGTACCCACGCTCCAGGGGCCCGTGCGGACAAGTGTCACCGCCAGTTGGTTCGTCCGGCATGCCCACTTCTCACGATAGGTGCTGACGCACCCGCACGCGGTGCCCCTCGTATGTACTGCCCGGTAAGTGTGTCGCAGAACCGCCGCCATGGCGATCCCTCGGACCGATCTACGTGTGGGGGCCGTCTTGCGCTGTCCGGGGGGCGGCCCCGTGGGGTTCCGACGGGAGGAGTGTGCGGGACGTGGCTCCTCGGCCCCACAGCGGCTCCTGGGGTCGTGACCCGGCAGGCTCGTTCCTCGGTGCGGGTTGCGCAGGGAGCGCGGGCAGGAGGTGCACGGCCGCCGTCACGGCGGTCGCGCGGGCCGCGATCTCGGCCCGGGCCGTCACCAGCGCCTCCAGGACACTGTCGGCGAGCTGCGCGGCGGGCATCTCGCGGAACCGCCGGTCGACGAAGCGGATCCGTGTCGGCCGACCGCGGGCGCCCAGGGTGACCTCCACGACGCCGTCCTTGGACGTCGTCGTCACCGACAGCGCCCTGAGCTGTTCCCGGGCCCTGGACAAGGTGGCGTGGCGCTCGGCGAAGTCGGCGAGGACGTTCTCCAGACGGTCTGCCCGTGACGTCTCCATCGTCCTCCTTCGCCGCTCCGGCCGCTCGTGGGTGGCACACACATCCTCGTCGCCCGCCTCCTGAAGGGGAAGGGGCCGGGTGTGCCAGGAGGGAAACCGGTCCGGACTCCCGACACATGAAGGACACGAGCGGACGGCACATCCGGTTCACATGTGACCGCATGTGTTCTCGACGGCCGTCCGACCGGTCGGCAGGAACACCACCGGTCGACGGGAGAACGAGCGCGGGCGCCCCGTGAAGGGCGCCCGCGTGGAGGGGGGAGGGCAGGGCCCTCCCGACGGCTCAGCCGCGAACCGTCACCGGGGGAGTGTTGTACCCCTCCACCCGCAGCCTCGGCCGGTTCGACGGCAGGGCGGACGCGGGCCACGACAGCGTGACCGTCCGGGACTCACCGGGCAGCAGCCACAGGTAGTTGTCGTCGTAGAGCGTCGGCAGCACCCGGGTGCCGTCCTCGTCCAGCAGGGACAGCCGGACCATCGCCGCGACCATGGACCCGCGGTTGCGGACCGTGACGGTCGCCGTACGCCTCTCCCCGTCCCGCGACACCTTCGTGAGGGAGGCGGACAGCTTGGCCTGCGGGACCTTGTTGAGGGCGCGCAGGGCCTCGGGGGTGCGGCAACGCCAGTAGGTGTTGCGCGAGCGGACCTTGCCGTCCCCGTCCGTGAGGGTCAGCCGCAGCAGGTGCAGATCCGGCAGGTCCGCCGCGGGTGCCGCGGTGAACGCCGGGACCGAGGCGGCGGGCTCCACGTCCACCCGGGCGGTCCGCGTGTCCGCGATCCGGCGGCCCGACAGGTCGTACGTCTCCGCCCTGACCGTCGCCCCCTTGAGCGCCTTGCGGGTGTGGTTGACCGCGATGACCTGCCACTTCACCGGGTCGGCCTGGACGTGCAGGGGCTCGCAGGCGCTCCGGCAGCCGAAGTAGGCGCCGTTGACGTCGAAGTCGTAGTCGTACGTCTGCCAGACCGTGCTGTGCCAGGCCGGGTGGGACATCCACAGCATCAGACCGCTGGCGTTGTCCCACAGGTTGGCGTTCCACGCCTCGAACATGGCGCGGAAGTTCTCGTAGTTGACGAACTGCGCCTTGCGTGTGAAGTCGTCCAGGTCGCGGGCGGTGCCGAGACGTGTCTCGATGGCCGCCTTGTAGTTCTGCGGCGCCTGGTTGCCGCGCTCGCTCCAGTCGTGGAGGTACCAGGCACCCCCGATGGGCCACTCGGGCCCGTCCTCGCCGACCATCGCCCGAGTGCTGGCGGCGGTGGACACGACGGGCATGCCGATCTCGGTGTGGAAGCCGAAGTCCTTGCTGCCGTACGTCGACGGGTCGAAGTAGCGCTCGGGCTCGACCCAGCCGTAGGGGCCGCCGCCGGTGACGATGCCGCCCGCGGAGTTGTTCTGGTAGAGCACGCCGGGCACCTGGCTCTCGACCGCCTTGCGCATGCCGTCGTCCACCGCGGCCGGCGGGTTGCCCTCGTTGGCGCCGCACCACACCGCCACGCTCGGGTGGATGCGGTAGCGCAGCACGGTGTCGCGGGCCGTGGACAGGAACGCCTCGTGGTCCGGCGGGTCCATGCCCCAGGCGTTGGGGAAGTCGTTCCACACCAGGATGCCGTGCGCGTCGCAGGCGGCGTAGAACTCCTCGCGGTTGCTGCTGCCGACCCAGTTGCGGATCATCGTGAAGTTCATGGCCCGGTGCATGCGCACCGCCGCGTCCATCCGCTCGGCGGGCATCCTGCGCAGCAGCTCGTCCCAGCCCCAGTTGCCGCCGCGCACCAGCACCCGGACACCGTTGACGCTGATCTTCAGCGGGTCGGGGGTGTTGGTGACCGTGGTGACATCGGTCCAGGTGTCGCCGTCGTCGGAGACCTGAATGGTGTACGTCTTCGGGTACGCCTGCTCCCAGACGACCGCCACCCGGTCGAAACGCCGACCGGCGCCCAGGTCGACCTGGAGCCACTGGTTGTCCTCGTAGGCGGAGGACCAGCGGGTGCCGGGGTCGCCGTCGGTGGCGTGGGCCGCCAGGTGGCCGTCCGCCTCGCTGGAGGCCCTCGCGTCCCGGTGCAGGGCCAGGTCGGTGCCCGGCTCCGCGCTGTCGATGACGGCGAGGGACCACAGGGAGTTGCCCCAGCTCGTGTTGCGCACGCCGCAGGACAGCCGGACGTAACGGGCCGTACGGGCCTCGAAGTCGGTCACCCGCAAGCTGGCGTCACCGCTGTTGAAGGGCAGCGGCACGGCCGTGTTGTCCACGGACGCGGCGTCCGTCCACTGGTCGCCGTCCGTGGAGACCTGCACGACGAAGGTCCGTGCGTAGGCCTGCTCCCAGACCAGGTCGATCCGGTCGAAGGACTGCACCGAGCCGAGGTCGACACGGATCCACTGGTCGTCGTCGAAGGCGGAGGACCAGCGGGTGCCGGGGTCGCCGTCGGTGGCGTTGGTGGCGGCGTGGCCGTCCTCGTCGGTGGTGGAGGCCTCGGCGTGGGCGTGCAGCGCGAGGTCGGTGCCGGGGCGCGCGCTGTCGAACACCGACAGGGTCCACAGCGAACTGCCCCAGTTGGTGGCCCGGGTCAGGCAGCGCACGCGGACGTGCCGGGCGCGCTGGTCGCCGAGCTGGACGGTCTGTGTGTAGGCGTCGGAGGAGGGGGTGAACTTCAGCGGGGTGTCGTACTCGTAGCCGAACTGCCGTATGCCGAAGCGGGTGGTGCGGCGGTCGCTCTCGGTGCCGCTGGCGCGGGCGACCAGGGTGAGCTCGTGCAGGGTGGGCTCGCCCAGACCGTTGGGCCACCACAGGTCGGGGTTCTTCACCCGCAGCGCGCCGAACGCGTCGGGAGTGAAGATGACATCGATGTCTTTCCCTGCCGGGACGGTGACCGTGCGCGAGACGCGTACGTCGCCGAAAGCGGCGGAGACGGTGGCCTCGTGGTCGGTCGTGTCGGCGTTGCGCACCGGCACCGTGAGGGTGAGCTCGGCGACCGACAGGTCCGGCAGCTTGGGCAGCGCGGTGTCCACCTGCGGGTCACCGATGACGATGTGCCCGGTCGATCTCAGCCGTACGTGGTTCCAGATGCCGGCGGCCCGGTCGCGCACCGCGGGCATCCAGTCCCATCCCGAGGAGGCGAGATACGTCGGCGAGTTGAGGTTCATCGTGTTGGCCCCGGCGTCCACCCAGGCCTCGCCCGCCGGGCCCTTGTCACCGGGGCTGCCGGGCACCGGCATGGGGGTGACGCGGACGGCGAGCGCGTTGCCGCCCTCGGCGGCCAGCAGGCCGGTGATGTCGTGGGCGGAGCGGGCGAAGGGGAAGGTCACCTCGCCCACTCCGTGTCCGTTGAGCCAGATCTCGGCCTTGTGGTTGACGCCGTCGAACTCCAGCCAGACGTGCCGTCCGCCGCCGGTGCGCAGCCCGCGGGGCAGGTCGAAGTCCCGCCGGTACCACCAGGAGTGACGGGACAGCGCCTCGGGGATGTGCAGGTTGTTCAGCCCGGCGACCGGGTCGGGCAAGTGGCCCTGGTCGACCAGGGTGCCGAGGACGGTGCCGGGCACGGTCGCGGGCAGCCAGCGGCTGGTGTCCGTGCCGGTCCGGGACAGGGCAGGGCCGTCGCCGTCCGCCCAGTCGTCCATGGTGAGCGTCCAGCCCGACTCGAGCGGCACCGTGCCGTCGGCGGCGACCGTGAGCCGGGGCGTGTCGTGGTGGTGGGTGCCCCAGTCGGTCCAGCCGGTGGCCTTGGGGCGGTGGCCCGGCGCGGTGCCGTACACCGCGAAGCCGTTGACGCCGAGCGGGTTGTCGCTGGAACGCCGACGGGCCGTCATCCGTACCCAGCGCGCCGTGACGGGGACCGACAGCGGGATGTCCACCACGCCGCCGGTGCCGGCCGTGGTGCGGTAGACGCTGCTCCAGGAGTCGTGGTCGCGGGACGTCTCGACGACGAACTCGCGGGCGTAGCTGGAGAGGATCTCCTTGCCGGTGGTGCCCGACCGGGGGTTGCCCTCGGTCGGCGGGGTGAACACCGGGTCGCTCGCGTCGGCTTCGAAGGTCAGCCGTACGCGGTCGACGCGGCAGTCCGCCTGCAGATCGACCTCGATCCACTGCGGGTCGCCCGCCTCGGCCCGCCAGCCGGTGCCGCGCACCCCGGTTCCGGGGAGCGCGTCCACCGCGAACTCGGCGGGGGTGGGCGCGTAGGCCTGCGAGGAGACCCGGACCGGGCGGTAGGTGGCGAGCTCACCCGGCGCGGCGGAGGCGGTGGTACCGGTGGCGTCGGCGGTTCGGGAGGCGGCTTCGGCAGCCGGTGCGAAGACCGTGCCGAGGCCGAACCCGGCCAGCAGCGTCGAGCCGGTCGCGACGAGAGTGCGTCGGGATGGGTGTCGCGGAGACGCCTGATCGACCATGTGTAGTCGTCCAATCACAACGGGTGAGAGAGGGTGGTGCGGATCGTCGGTGGCGGGGGTCGCCCCTCGCTCTGACAACGTTGCCATAGGCTGTGGCGGCGGACACGTCCCTGTCAAGACCTGTGACGACATGTGGGGCATTCACCCCGGTCGCACCGAGAGGGGGGCATCGAGGAAGACGCCGGTCGTGCTGAGGTTGCCGCCGTGTGTGCGTTTCCGCGCCGGACGGCTCGGTGACGGTGCTGCCGGTGGCGTGCACGTCGTTGGACGTCGCAGCCGGAGTCGAAGTGGCTGAGTGTGCGCCGCTGGACGAGGCCGTAGCGGGTTCCGTCGTGGTGGTGCCGTTCCGTGCTTTGGCCTGGTGGGACGGTGACCTGGGGCTTGGCGCCGAGCGGCACACGTGTGTCATGGGCTGGCAGGTTCGTGCCGTTCGTGCACTACCGCTTCGGCGGCCGCGACACGTGTGACACAGGACTCATGTGTCGCTCGGGTTTGGTGTGCGTGCCGCAGGGGAATTCCTGCCGGGGAACGGCGATTCCCCTGTGCGCAGGCGCCCGCCCGGCTTGGCGAGGCACGCGGAAAGCCCATGTGTTGTCCGGTCGTCGAGCACGGCACTGCGACGACACAAATGCGGCACGACCGTGGCACATACGGCTGCCTACAGTGCGGGCGCGGGGGCTACATCCGGCTCCCGGTCGCCGCACGACAGAGAACCAGGATGGTTCAGCACGCTATGGCTACGCCGCTCACGGCCATGTCCCGATCCGACCTGCTCGGCACCATCGTTCGGGAACACCGCGACAGCCTCGTCGCGTACGCGGAGAAGATGCTCGGGGACCACGGACTCGCCGAGGACATCGTCCAGGAGACCGTCATCCGGGCCTGGCGGAACATCGACCGGCTGCTCGGGATGGAGGGGTCGGTCCGCGGCTGGCTGTTCACCGTCACCCGGCACCTGGTCATCGACTGGGTGCGCAAGCCGCAGGCTCGCAGGGAGGTCGTCGGGGTGACGTACAACGACCCCGTAGGGGGCACCGACGCCACCGAGGCGGTGCACGACGCCATGGCGATCCGGCCCATACTGGGCCGGCTGTCGCCCGATCACCGGGCCGTACTGGTCCACATCTACCTGTGCGACCGCAGCATCCAGGAGACCGCCGGTATCCTCGGCGTCCCGGCCGGCACCGTCAAGAGCCGCCACCACCACGCCCTGCGCAAGCTGCGGAGCGTCGTACGGACGGAGGCGGTGGCAGCCTAGAAGCAGGGCGAGTCGAGACACGTCTCCAGCGCCGAGGTCAACAGCCGTCGGAACGACTCGCCGCGGGGGTCCTGGCCGACGGCGCGCAGGAGTTCCGGCAGCAGATGGCGCTCGGCGACGATCCACCCGGCGGCGTCCGCGCGGTCACCGAACTCCTGCGGCCGTACGCCCGGTCGCGGCGGCGGCAGGGTCACCGGCCCGCAGTGCGGGGCGAGCAGCGTGGTGGCGGCCGTCGCGCTGTGGAGATAGTGCTCGAACATCCGGGAGAGCGCCTCGGACCGCGCGGCGGGGGAATCCAGGAGCGCGCTCAGTTCGCGTGCGTACGTGCGGGGCAGCTCGTGGCAGGTGTAGCGGCCGGCGGTGAGTTCGACGAACAGATGGTGGTCCGTCAGCTCGGTCACGTCCTGCCGGGTGCGGCGCGCATCGGTACCGGCCAGGCTGGCGGCGGCCGGCAGGGTGATGTCGCGGGTGGGGTGCAGGCCGAGCAGCCGGAACAGCCGGGCGGCGCCGCTGCTCAGCGCCTCGTAGGAGCGGTGGAACGAACTGCGCAGGTCGGTGCGGGCGTCACGGCCGGCGAGGGCGTCGAGACAGCCGTCGGGGTCCCGCAGCCGGGTCGCGAGCGCGGTCAGCGGGAACCGCGGCTGGGCCAGGGCCCGGGCGGCGGCGACGGCCAGTGCCAGGGGGAGCCCGCCGCACAGTTCCACGATCTCCTCCGCCGCGGAGTTCTCGGCACGCGTGCGGTGGGCGCCCAGGCGCCGGTCGAGGAGTTCGAGGCCCTCCTCGTGGGACATGGGGTCCAGGGTGACGATCCGGGCGTCGTCCGTGACGGCCAGGCCCTCCAGTCGCCGTCGGCTGGTGACGATCGCGAGACACCCGGGTGTGGCGGGGAGCAGCGGGCGCACCTGCTCGCAGTCCTCGGCGTCGTCCAGGACGAGCAGCAGCCGCAGCCCGTCCAGGGCGCTGCGGTAGGCGGCGGCGAGCGCGGCGGCGCTGCGGGGCTCGCGGTCGTGCCGCACACCCAGCGCGTCGAGCACCTCGGCGACGGCCTCGGCCGGGTCGAGCGGGGCGTGGGAGGCGTGGTGGCCCCGGAGATCCAGATGGATCTGACCGTCGGGGAAGTGGTCGGCGACCAGGTGGCCCCAGTGCACGGCCAGGGTCGTCTTGCCGACCCCCGCCATCCCGCAGAGGGCCACGGTCATGGCGGGGGGCCGGCTCCCGCCGTCCAGCGGCAGCAGCTCCAGGCAGCGGTTGAGCGCCTGCCGGCGACCGGCGAAGGAGGCGCAGTCCGCGGGCAGTTGGGCCGGCTTGCCGGTGTCCCGGGGGCGCAGCGGGGGAGTGTCCGCGGTCGGGGCGGCCCTGCGCCGGAGCAAGTGCTGCTGGGCGGCGCGCAGTTCGGGTCCGGGCTCCACGCCCAGCTCCTCGGCCAGGGCACCGCGGATGGTCTCGAACTGGCGCAGGGCCTCGGCCTGTCGGCCGGTGCCGGCCAGGGCGGCGATGACCCGGGCGTGGAGTGCCTCGTCGAAGGGGTGGCTCTCCACGGCGCGCCGCAGCATCGCCAACACCTCCTCCGTCAGTTCGGGGGCCGCGGTGAGGACGGCGTCGGCGGCCTCCTTCACCGTGGCGACGAACTCGTGGCCGACCGAGGTGAACACCGGGTGCCGGGCCACCGAGGTGCCCGCGGCGACGACGGTCCCGCGCCACGGTCGCAGCGCCTCGACGAAGTCCTCGGCGGCCTGGGCGGGGGCGCCGCCCCGAACCGCGAGCTGGGCCCGCGCGCGCAGGTCCCGGAAGCGCAGCAGGTCGGAGGTCGAGGTGTCGACCAGCAGACGGTAGCCGTCGGCGGCCCGGACGAGGTGTTCGGCCTGCGTACGGCTGCGCAGTTCGGGTTCGAGGGTCCGGCGCAGCGCGCCGATGTGCCGGTGCACGACGTTGACGGCGCTGGCCGGCGGGTCCTCGTCCCACAGGATGTCGACCGCCTCGCTCAGGGTGAGCGGGCCGGGGGCGCGGACCAGCAGCAGGGCGAGCAGGGCCAGCCGTTTCGGGGGGCCGAGGTCGATCTCGGTGTCCCCGCGCAGCGCCCGCACGGTGCCGAGGACTGAATAGCGCACTGTCGCGTCCATCTCGCGGCTGGCCTGGCCCTTTCTCATCAGGTCTGTCGGTCGCCTGTCGTCACCGCACCCGCCGGCGGACCGTGGCCGTCCCCGCCCGAGAGGCTTGCGGCCGGGTCCGCGAAGTGTAGCCACGATGGGTGACACGTTTCCGCTGGTCGGTGCGGAACGTGTGTCGCGATGAGGAACCACGGCGGCTCTAGTAACCTGTCTAACTGGTGACGACCATGGCACATGATCGCGTCACCTGTCAAGATGGTTACGGAAGGGGTGGCTTCTCGGTGGTGACTGCGCTGTGCGGGACGATTGCCTGACACGTATCTCGTGTGCCAACGGCGTTGGCCGCGCCTCGCCCGGAGCCCCTGAACGTCTTGAGCCCAGCGCACCACCGGTGCGCTGGGCTCAAGTGACTCTGTCGCGGGAAGGTCAGCGGGCGGCCGCGGCCGGCGCGGACTTCTTCCGGGCACGGTACGCGGCGGCCTTGATCTTGTTGCCGCAGGACTCCATGCCGCACCACTGGCGCCGCATGCCCCGGGAGCGGTCGATGTAGACCCGGGTGCACTCGGGGTTGCCGCACTCCTTCATCAGGGGCACGTCGGGGCCGCTGAGCAGCTCGACGGCCTGTCGGGCGACGGTGGCGAGGGCCTGCTCGGGCGTCGCGTCGGTGTGCCGGCCCGACAGGGTGAGCTGCGGGGTCGCCGGAGCCTTGCGCGCGGCCGCGTTGAGCACGGCGAGCGCCTCCCGGTCGAACTGCTCGCCGAGCCGGCGGTCGGTGACCAGCCGGTAGACGGCCTCGCGCACGGTCGTGGCTTCCCGGACGTCCTCCTCCTTCCCAGGAGTGATGGTGTCCACCAGTCCGGACTCCAGGTACCAGGCGTTCAGGCGCTCCGGCGTCACGAACATCTCGAACCGGGTCGAGCGTCGGGCCCGGAGCGTGGCCGCGAAGTCGAGAGCCGGGTGCCCGCATACGAAGACATGGTCAAGATTCACATCACCATCTTGACAGGTGACTCAGGTTGAATGCAAGAACCGTAACCTCTTCAACCGGTTGCTGACTGCCGCAGAGGGACCGTGATCGTACGACATCGGACGCGATCGCCCTGATCAGAGCGGACGAGAGGGGCGTTCGGCGAGGGCGGGTCCCGACTCCTTCCGCTGATCGGCTCCCGGTGTCAGCCGTAGCTCACGGCCCTGCCAGCGGCGGCGCAGCCAACGGTCGTGGCTGGCGACGACGATCGCACCGGGGCCCGGACCCAGGGCCGCTTCCAGTTCGTCGCACAGGGCGGGCGAGAGATGGTTGGTGGGCTCGTCGAGGAGCAGGAGCTGCGGCGGGCGGGCGACCAGGAGGGCCAGCGCGAGGCGCCGGCGCTGGCCCACGGACAGGTGGCCGACCGGCTTGTCCAGATCCGCCTCGTGCATCAGGCCGAGCGAGCTCAGCGGCACCTTCTCGGCCCGTCGGGCGCCCAGTGTCTGCTCGTAGGTGTCGCGGACGGTGCGGTCGTCGTGCTCGAAGGTCGTGTCCTGGGTGAGCAGCCCCACCGTCAGCCCGCGCCGCCGGTGCACCTCGCCCTCGGCCGGGAGGCGCCCGGCGAGTACGGCCAGGAGCGTCGACTTGCCCGCGCCGTTGTCGCCCGTGACCAGCAGCCGGTCGGTCGGTGAGATCTCCAGGCCGCCCATCGAGAGCCGCCCGGTAACCCGTACGTCGAGCAGCGAGACCAGGGGGCCGGTGTCCTCCCCGCCGCGCGCGGCCAGCTCCCCGGCGGCGAACCGCAGCGGGCGCGGCGGCTCGCCGACCCGGGTGCGCTCCAGCTCCTCCAGGCGCCGGGTGGCGTTGCGGACCCGGCGGGAGATCTGGTTCTGCACCCGGCCCGCCCGGTGGCCATAGCCCATCTTCTCGTTGTCGGTACGGCCCCGGTCCGGCGCGACCCGGTGCGCGGTGACGCCCGCCGTCTGCCGCAGCTCCGCCAACTCCTCCTCTTCCTCGGCGTACCGGCGCTCCCAGCGCTCCCGTTCGGCGCGCTTGTGCGCGAGGTAGGCGCTGTAGTTGCCGCCGTAGCGGACCGGTCCGTCCACCGCCGGTTCGAGGTCGATCAGATCGGTGCAGACGGCGTCGAGAAAGGCCCGGTCGTGACTGGCGGCGACCACGGTTCCGGGCAGGTCGCGGAGCTGCTCCTCCAGGAAGGCGGCGGCTCCGTCGTCCAGGTGGTTGGTCGGCTCGTCCAGCAGCAGCGCCGAGGGCCGCCGTACGAGCAGGGTGGCCAGGGCGAGACGGCCGCGTTGCCCGCCGGAGAGCGAGCCGAGCGTGCGGTCGTGACCGAGCGCGCCGAGGCCCAGTCCGTCCAGTACCAGGGCCGCGCGTCGGTCGGCGTCCCAGGACTCCCGGTCCTGTGCCTGTTCCAGGCGCCTGCCGTAGGCGGCGAGGAGGTCCTGGTGGGCGGGGTCGACCTCGGGGACGTCGGCGAGTTCCGCCCCGAGCCGGTCCAGCTCGGCGAGGTCCTCGCGGGCCTCCCGCAGCGCCTCGTCCAGCACTACTGCGATGGTGGCGTCGGCGTCGTAAGGCATCTCCTGGTGTAGGAAGCCCAGGTCGGCGGGGCGGGTGACGCTGCCGGCGTCGGGGGTGTCCACACCGGCGAGGACGCGCAGGAGGGTGGACTTGCCGACGCCGTTCTCCCCGATCAGGCCGATGCGCCGGCCGGGGGCGGCGGTCAGGGAGACGCCGTCGAGGACGCGGCGGTCGCCGAGGGTGCGGACGAGGTCGTGGGCGAGCAGTGCGGACACAGGTGTCCCCCAAGGGTGAGCGGTGGGCGGCCCGCCGGGCGCAGGGCGCCTCGGACGCGGGCCATGTCACACGTCAGGTGCTCACACCTCGGGTGCCCCGGTCTCCTTGAGGTTGCCGTCGGCCAGCCGCAACCACCGGTTCACACCGATCTCGGCGAGGAACCGCTCGTCGTGGCTGACCACCATGAAGGCGCCCTGGTAGGAGTTGAGCGCGCCCTCCAACTGGCCGGCGCTGACCAGGTCGAGGTTGTTGGTCGGCTCGTCGAGCAGCAGCAGGTGCGGGGCCGGTTCGGCACACAGGACACAGGCGAGCGTGGCGCGCAGGCGCTCGCCACCCGAGAGGACGCCGACCGGCAGGTGGGCGCGGGCGCCGCGGAAGAGGAAGCGGGCGAGCAGGTTCATGCGTTCCGCCTCGGGCCGCTCGGGGGCGAACGCGGCGAAGTTCTCCGCGACCGTGCGGTCCAGGTCCAGCAGGTCCAGGCGCTGCGAGAGGTAGGCGATCCGGCCGTCGTTGCGCTTGATCTCGCCGCCGTCCGGGGCGAGGTCACCGGTGATCAGACGCATCAACGTGGTCTTTCCGGCGCCGTTCGGCCCGGTCAGCGCGATGCGCTCGGGGCCGCGGACGGTCAGGTCGATCCCCGTGGGGGCGAACACCTGCCTGTCCCCGAGCCGGGCCTGCATGCCCTCGCCGATGAAGAGGTTGCGTCCGGCGGGCACCTGGGTGTCGGGCAGTTCCAGGGTGAGGCGCTGTTCGTCGCGCAGCGCGCGTCCGGCCTCGTCCAGGCGCGCCTTGGCCTCGCTGACGCGGGAG
Source organism: Streptomyces sp. NPDC107471 (assembly GCF_055582845.1). Classification (NCBI taxonomy): domain Bacteria; kingdom Bacillati; phylum Actinomycetota; class Actinomycetes; order Kitasatosporales; family Streptomycetaceae; genus Streptomyces; species Streptomyces sp. NPDC107471. The sequence continues at coordinate 48,288 of NZ_JBVJPC010000020.1, forward strand.
GCGTGCATGGTTCCGGACTTGCCCGCGGCCTCCTGCGCACCGCGCTTCATGTTGCCGGCGAAGATCTTGGGCAGACCCGCGTTCTTGAGGTTCTTGGACGCGTTGCTCATGCGGCGCTCGGCGCGCTCGCGGGCCTGCTGCATCTCCCGCTTCTCCCGCTTGAGCTCCTGCTCGGCGTTGCGGACGTTCTTCTCGGCGACCTCCTGCTCGGCCCGCACGGCCTCCTCGTACTCGGTGAAGTTGCCGCCGTAGAAGCGGAGTTCGTCGCTGCCCAGCTCGGCGATGCGTTCCATGCGGTCCAGGAGCGCGCGGTCGTGGCTGACCAGCAGCAGGCAGCCGGTGAAGTCCGAGAGCACGTCGTAGAGCTTGTGCCGGGCCTCGGTGTCGAGGTTGTTGGTGGGCTCGTCGAGCAGCAGGACGTCGGGGCGCCTGAGCAGTTGGGCAGCGAGGCCGAGGGAGACGACCTGGCCGCCGCTGAGCGTGCGCAGGCTGCGGTCCAGGGTGAGGTCGGCCAGGCCCAGGCGGTCGAGCTGGGCGCGGGTGCGCTCCTCGATGTCCCAGTCGTCGCCGATGGTGGCGAAGTGCTTCTCGTCGACGTCCCCGGACTCGACGGCGTCCAGGGCGCGGATCACGTCGGCGACCCCCAGCACCTCGGCGACGGTCAGATCGCCGGTCAGGGGCAGGCTCTGCGGGAGGTAGCCCAGGGTGCCGGCCACGGTCAACGAGCCGGTGGCGGGACGGAGTTCGCCGGCCACCAGCTTGAGCAGGGTGCTCTTGCCGGAGCCGTTGGGGGCGACCAGGCCGGTGCGGCCGCTGGTCACGGTGAAGGACAGGTCCCGGAAGACAGGGGTGTCGTCGGGCCAGGCGAAGGAGAGGTTCGAGCAGACGATCGCGGCGTCGGACATGGAGGTGACCTCGAAAGGACGGAGGGCAGAGCGGATACCTCTGCCCTGGGCAGACGTGGGAGAAGGGGTCGACGAAACGGACCACCTCGGCAGCGCTCCTGAGCGCCGGCCGGTGGCCGTCAGATCCGGATCTCACCCGGAGATGTCGTCTTCACCCACCACGTCTGTGACTCCTCGATCAACGGTCAACGTCTCCGCGAGTTTAACAGCCGACGTCCCGTCCGGTCGACCTGAGCGGCCCAGGACAGCCCTCATACGTGTGCAGGAAGGACTCGGCTGTTTGACAGCTCCGTGGCCCCATGACAGCATCGTCACCAGTTGAACCGGTGACGAGGCCGAGCGAGCTCGGCAGGATCACATGTGTCGGAGGGAGCGCACACCATGGCGGACAAGCCGAAACCGAGGACCGGGGGTGCACCGGTGGGGCGGCGGGCGATGCTGGGCATGCTCGGCGCGGGCGCCGCGGGGCTCGCCGCCGCGCCCTACCTCCAGCGGGGCTGGGAGGGCTTCCTGGCCACGGCCTCGGAGGTCGACGCGACGGGCCTGACCGGACTGCTGCCCAACCCGGGCGGCTTCCGCTACTACAGCGTCGTCGGCTCGGTCCCGCACAAGGACGAGACGAACTACGCGCTCACCGTCGGCGGACTGGTGGAGCGGCCCAGGACCTACACGCTCGACCAGTTGCGCGCGATGCCGCAGACCCGGGTCGTCCACGACGTCGTGTGCACCGACGGATGGCGGGTCGAGAAGACGCCGTTCGACGGGGTGAAGCTCGCGGACATCCTCGACGACGCCGGCGTGCGCTCCTCGGGCGCCGCGATCCGGTTCACCTGCTTCGACGGCGCCTACACCGAGAGCCTCACGCTGGAACAGGCGCGCCGCTCGGACGTCCTGGTGGCACTCAACATGCAGGACAAGCCCATCACCCACGCACACGGCGGCCCGGTCCGCCTCTACGTGGCACCCATGTACTTCTACAAGTCGGCCAAGTGGCTGTCCGGCATCTCGGTCACCGACAAGGTCGTTCCCGGCTACTGGGAGGAGCGCGGTTATGCGGTCGACGGCTGGCTCGACGGAGCCGACCGGCACAGCGACGCGGCCTGAACACGGGGGCCGGGTACGCCGGTTCAGCACCGCCGAGCGGATGGTCCACCGGGCCACCGGCTACCTGATGCTGCTCTGCCTGGTCACCGCCGCCTGCCTCTACCTCGGACCGCTGGCACAACTCGTCGGCCGGCGGCACCTGATGGTCACCGTCCACGAGTGGTCCGGCATCGCACTGCCCGTCCCCTTCCTGCTCGGCCTCCTCTCGCCCGCCTTCCGCGCGGACCTGCGCCGCCTCAACCGCTTCGCGGTGTACGACCGCCAGTGGCTGCGCGCCGTGCGCAGGCGCCGCACCTCGCCCGAGGCGCGCCCGGCAGGCAAGTTCAACGCGGGGCAGAAGCTCTACGCGGGCTGGATCGCCGGGGCGGTGCTGGTGATGATGTTCACCGGCCTGCTGATGTGGTTCATGGGGCTGCTGCCCTTCATCTCCCGCACCAGCGCGATCTTCGTCCACGACATCCTGGCCTGGGCCATCACCTTCGTCCTGCTCGGACACATGCGCAGGGCCTTCGAGGACCCCGAGGGGCGGCTGGGCATGCGCACCGGCTACGTCAGCCTCTCCTGGGCGCGGCAACACCACTCGCGGTGGCTGCGCGAGGAGCAGGTGGAGGACGGTGCCGCGGACGCGGCGGACCGTCGGATGACCTAACGCGTCCGCGACAGGGCGCGCCCGACAGTCGTGGACACGGACCGTCAACTGACTGTCGTCGGCACATGCGGGTGCCTGCCAGCCTGGGGCCAGGTCGAGAGCCACCAGGTCCGATCGGCCTCCGCATCTCGACGCACACCTTCTTTCGTCACCGCTTCAACCAGTGATACAGTCCGATCAGTCCTCGGCCCGCCTCATGTGCTGCACACATGTGTCGCCCGTGGCCGGACGCCTTTACTTCTTCGATGGGAATCCCATGAGACGACTTCTGACTGTCCTCGCGGCCGGTGTTCCGCTGGCCGCGGCGGTGTACCTGCCGACCGCCTCGGCCGAGACCACGGACGCCTCCGCCACCACCACCGCGTCCGCCTGCTCGGCGCCCTCCGTGAAGGCTCCGGCCGGCACCCGGGTGGAGTCCGTGACGGCGGTCAGCCGGGAGGGCGGCACCATCGCCGGCACCGGAGTCCTCGGCGGTTCGGTCTCCGGCGTCCCGGCCTACTGCGAGATCACGGTCACCCTCACCCACCCCGGGGACGACGACCACGCCAAGGTGCGCACCTGGCTCCCCGCCACCGGCTGGAACGGCCGCTTCCAGGGACTCGGCGGCGCCGCCTACCTCGCCGGCGACAACAACGTCGGCCTGGGCACCGCCGTCAAGAGCGGCTACGCCGCCGTCAGCACGGACGCAGGTGTCGGCGACGCCCTCGACACGAGCTGGGCGCTGAACAGCGAAGGACAGGTCAACACCGCCCTGTTGAAGAACTTCGCCTCCCGCTCCCAGCACGAGGCGGCGGTCGTCGGCAAGGAGGTCGTCGACGCGGTCTACGGCAAGCGTCCGTCGTACTCCTACTTCACCGGCTGCTCCACCGGTGGCCGCCAGGGCTACATGGAGGCCCAGCGCCACCCCGGCGACTACGACGGCATCCTCGCCGACGCGCCCGCCGTCAACTGGGACGAGTTCGAGGTCGCCACCCTGTGGCCGCAGGTCGTCATGAACAACGAGAAGACCTACCCGTCCCAGTGTGAGTTCACCGCCTTCACCAACGCCGCCGTCAAGGCCTGCGACTCCCTCGACGGTGTCAAGGACGGCCTGGTCAACGACGCCTCCCGGTGCGACTTCGACCCGCGCCGGCTCATCGGCACCAAGGTCCTGTGCGAGGGCAAGGAGCTGACCGTCACGGCGGCCGACGCCACCGTCGTACGCAAGATCTGGGACGGTCCGCGCACCGCCTCCGGCAAGAAGCTCTGGTACGGCGTCCCCGTCGGCGCCGACATCTGGGCCCTGGCCGCGCACACCGACCCCGACACCGACGGCAACGTCGCCGGTGCGCCCTTCCCGGTGCCCGCCGCCTGGCTCAAGCTGTGGGTGGCCAAGGACCCGTCCCTCGACCTCTCCACGATCACCTACAGCCGGTTCACGCAGTTGTTCAAGCAGTCCCAGGCCGAGTACGACAAGGTCATCGGCACCGACGACCCGGATCTGTCGGACTTCCGCAAGTCCGGCGGCAAGCTGATCACCTGGCACGGCGAAGCCGACCAGTACATCCCCACCCAGGGCACCGTGCAGTACCGCCAGAAGGTCGAGCGGGAGCTGGGCGGCACCAGGAAGGTCGACGACTTCTACCGTCTCTTCCTCGCCCCGGGCACCAACCACTGCGGTCTCAACGGCGCCGACGGCTCCGCTGACGGCCTCGCCGCGCTGACCGCCTGGGTCGAGCACGGCAAGGCCCCCGGGACCCTGCCCGCCACCCTGGTCGACGCCCAGGGCCAGAACGTCTCCCGCGACCTGTGCAGCTACCCGCAGGTGTCCCGCTACACGGGCCACGGCGACCCGGCCGTCGCGTCCAGCTTCAAGTGCGCCGCACCGTCCCGGTACTGACCGGCCGGACGACGACCGACTGACCTGAGAAAGGCCGAACCATCATGAGCACCCAGACATCGACCCCCGCGCCCGCGGCGGCCACGGACGAACGCGCCTCCCTGCTGAGGCTGTACCTGAGCCGCGGTGTCCTGGCCGTGGCCTGGGCCCTGGCGTTCGCCGGCGCCCACGAGGACGTCGACGCCGTGGCGATCACACTCCTGGTCGCCTATCCGCTGATCGACGCCGTGTCCTCACTGCTCGACTACCGGGCCACCCCGAACGGTTCGGAGCGCCGGGTCACGGCGTTCAACGGGGTGCTCAGCACGCTCGCCGCCCTCGCACTCGGCATCGCCGGTGCCGGGGGTGTGGCGCCCGTGCTCCATGTGTTCGGCGCCTGGGCGCTCGTCTCCGGAGCCGCCCAGGTGGTCGTCGGACTGCGGCGGCGCGGCCCCGAACTGGGCAAGCAGTGGCCGACCCTGATCTCCGGCGGACTGTCCTTCCTCGTCGGCATCACCTACAACATCCAGGCCGCGGGCGACAACCCCTCGCTCGACGTGCTGTCCGTGTACGCCACGGGTGGCGGCGTCTGGTTCATCCTCCAGGCGCTGCTCCTGGGCTGGAAGTCCCGCCAGCTCCGCACCCGGACCACCTGACCTGCTCCTGCCCCACCACATCGCCCCGCGGCCCTCTCGGCCGCGGGGCGAAGTGCGTTGGGGGCTGTTGCTGTGCAACGGCGAGGGTGGGGCACCGGCGGTCCGTCTCCAGGACGAGCCGGCAGCGCTGGAGCTCGTGGCCCGTGAGCGGCCGGCCGGACCGGCTTCCTCGCAAACGGCCCGTGAGACAGTCGGGCCCGGTTCACCGATCGCCACCGAGGAGAGGGATCCATGCGAGCGTTGCCCGCCGTCACCGGCCGTGACGAGTTCGACGTCCTGGTCGTCAGGACCGACTACAACGACGACCAGGCGTGGCGCGACGTGAAGGCGGCGCTGAGGGAACCCTGGGGGGACGGCCGGTACGAGGCACACGTCCACTTCATCGACGCCCCGGCCTGGGCGGGAGCGACCGTTGACGAGGTGTTGCATGCGGTCCGCGCCGACGAGGACCTGGCGGTTGTCTTCCTCGCCGACCGGACGACCATGCAGGGCGAGAGCCACGACTTGCTGGCGGTCACCACGCTGTCGCGAGAGGAATGCGTGGACGACCAGGACTACGAGCAGATGACCGAGTTCGGTCGTGAATTCCGTACCGTCCCCGCGGGGGTCCACGATGTCCACGCCAACCTGAGCATCGGCAACCTGGGCTTCGAGGAATACGCCGCATGGGCTCACGATGATCCGGAGGGGATCTACCGGTCCTTCTGAACAGAGCTCACGCAACTGCAGGGCGACTTGACGCAAGCCATCGCCCGACGCGGAAACGACTGGAGGGGCCCGCGCGTCGCGCGGGCCCCTCCAGTCGCGGATGAACTCAGTTGTCGCTGTTGAAGATGGTCAGCACCCGGAGCACCTCCAGGTAGATCCACACCAGCGTCAGGGTGAGCCCGAAGGCCGCCAGCCACGCCTCCTCGCGGGGAGCCCCGTACGCGACGGCGTCCTCGACCTGCTTGAAGTCCATGGCGAGGAAGGCCGCGCCGAGCAGGATGCCGACGACACCGAAGACGATGCCGAGCCCGCCGCTGTGGAAGCCGAGGCCGTTGCCCGCGCCGAAGGCGGAGAAGAGCAGGTCGGCGACGAGCAGCAGGACGAATCCGGTCGCGGCGGCGGCTACGAACCCGGTGAACCGCTGCGTCACCCTGATCCACCGCATCCGGTACGCGACGAGCACCCCCGCGGACACCGCGAAGGTGCCGAGCACCGCCTGCACCACCACACCCGGCGCGACGTATGTCGAGATCGTGCTGGAGAACACCCCGAGGAAGACACCCTCGAGCGCCGCGTACCCGAGGATCAGCGCCGGGGACGGGGTCCGCTTGAAGGACTGGACCAGCGACAGCACGAAGGCGACGAGGGCCGCGCCCACCGCGATGCCGTACGAACGGCCGAGGTTCGCCTCGTCGACGGGGAGCAGCAGCCAGGACAGGACGGCCGTCAGGGCCACGGTGCCGAGCGTCGTCGCGGTGCGGACGACGACGTCGTCCATGGTCACCGCGGTACCGGCGGTCCGCCGCGCGGTGTCCGCGCCGGGGGCGTAGGGGTTGGTGGTCGCGGGATCGGTCGCCGGCGCGCCTCCGACCGCCGCGCCCACCGGGCGCCGAGCGTAGGCGTCGGACGGGCCCGCGTCACGGGCTGCGCCCCAGCGGGAAAAGATCGGGTTGCTGGTCCTCATGTCATTCCTCCTCGTTCGCCGCACACTCGCGGCCTGCGGCAAAGCGTTGTCATCGGGTGCCCGGGACGGCATACGTGTGGCAGTGGGCGGCGACGACCGGGCCGACGACGGCAACCCTGTGCGTCACCACTCTGACAGGTGACGCGAGAGGAGGCAAGTCATCCCCGGCACATCCGGCAGCGGTCGTCGCGCGGGGCTGCGGTCATTCGGCGGTGGGGGCCACCGGTCCGTCGAGAAGCTGCCTGAGAAAGCCGTCCCAGTTCAGACCGGCCGTCTCCGTCTCAGCCGGGGCGATCTGGTAGGTCGCGTCCAGCCACTGCGTCAGCGGCACCGTGGGGACCTCGAACAGCGCCTCCACCTCCTGCGATTCGAGGAGCAGCCAGGACGAGGGTCGCTCCCTGGGCAGCGCGGGCCACATCCGTACGTCGCCGCAGCCGCTCATCGCCGTCAGACCGCGGTGCAGGAGCTCGCGGCCGAGGTGCCAGACGAGGCTCGGCCCGCGCTCCGCCAGGAACTCCACCGTGATCACCGCGGGCATGTCCGCGTCGAAGTGGAACTCCGCACGTATCGGCAGCGGGGTGAACTCGTCGAGCATCTGATTGAGCTCCAGGAACAGCGGGGGCATGTGCTGCGGGGCCGCCGTGGGCGCCTTCAGGGATGACTGGTCGCGGTGCATGACGGGAGTTCCCTCCGTGGGGCGAAGTCTGTGTGTCCCACTCTTCGCCGGGAACGACACCCGCACATCGGTCAGTTGACGGTCGGCCTTTTTCGCCGGTGAGGACGCGGTGCAACCGCGGCGGCCATGGAACGGCTGCGGAGGACCGCTCAGAGGACCGCGGTGACGTAAGTCATCGCCCCCGTGTGTCGCGATCTCAGGTCACGGGTTCCAGGTCGGGGCCCGTGGTGCCCAGTGTGTCGGTGGACACGATCGGCGGCCCCGGCCAGGTCACGCCCTCGGGCGGCCAGGTCTGGCAGGTCGCCTTCAGGAACCGCGCCGGGGGCTCTGCCGGCTCATGTCGGCGTTGTCGGTGGCCAGTCCGCCGGTGCAGGCCGCAGCCGGGGGAGTCAGCGGGGTCAGCTCGGTCGGAGAGGGCCGCGCCCAGAAGATGGCCGGTGTGCTTGACGGGTCGACGTGGCGGTGCGGCCGGTATTCACACGTATCTGCCGCGCGGACAACGTCCTGCACCACCCCAGGAGCGCGGCTCGGGCACCACAGCCGTGGCGGACGGTGCTTCCGGGGACACTGGCCTCGCCCGCGGGACGGGGGCCGCGTGTGAAGTCGACACGTTTCCGTTTAGACTCCGTGTGACAGCGGCGGTGCAACGGCCGCAGTCACACCTGTGCGGCCGGGGCGGCCATGCGGCCGGGGTGAGCACACGCCCGGCACATGTGCCGTGTCCCCTTCAGACACCCGGTCGTTCTCCGGTCCGCGACATACCGAGGGGTTCTCGTGCACATCCATCAGGCGGGCCCGTTGGAAGGCTGGACGCCGGTGGCGCAAGCCGACCGTACGCTCGCCCTCTCCTGGGACTCGGGTGCCAGCGCGCTGATCCTCGCCCTGGCCGAACTCCTGCTGCTGGTCTGGCTGTTGCTGCGCTGGCTGGTGCGCAGACAGGGCGGCCGGCACAGGTTCTGGCGGCGGCTGAGCCGTCAGGTGCGGTTGACCCGCCGGGCCTTCTCCGATCCCGTACGGGAGTTCCTGCGCTTCCGCGCGGCGGTACGGCAACTGACCCGTCTGCTGGTTTCGCAGACCACCGACATCGTCGCCCACCAGGCCCTGGACGGGGCCGACACCACGGTCCGGGACACCGCGCCCGACGCGTTCGGCTTCGCGGTCACCGTACGGCCGCCGACGCGACGGGACGACGGGGAGGTCGCCGTACGGCTCGCGGGCCGGGACGTGCCGGCACCCGGGAAGCCGTGGGCGACGGGCGACGACCCGCTGGTCTGGAGCACCACCGCCACTGCCACCGACGTCTTCGCCGGGATCCATGCCCAGTCCGCGGCCGAGGACGGGCCGGTGGAACTGTCCGGCGCGACCAGGGTTCTCGTGCCGCTGGGCCTGAGCGGCAACGGTGTCGTCCTCCTCGACCTGATGCGGGGGCCGCGCATCCTCAGCACCTACGGCGACCGCAAGGCGACCCGCGCCTTCGTCCAGGCGGCCGCCGCCTACCTCGACCTGCCCGGCGGGCCGGCCGAGGTGCTGGTGGCCCGCGGTGTGCACCCGCGTTTCGACGGCCCGGGACTGGACGCGGTCCTGGACTCCCTGGCGGCCGGCCCGGCGTCCGAGCGCACCCGGCCGGTGGTCGTGGTGTGCGCCGCCCCCGACGACGAGCAGGCGGCGCGGCTGTCCGAGCTGGCCGACGCGGGAGTGCTGTGCGCCCTGGTCGTCGGACCGATGTCCGCCCACCGCTGGGAGATCCGGGTCAACTCCCGCGGCCACACCGAGACTCCCGGGCTCGGGATCGAGACCGACGCGGCGCCGCTCGGCCCGGCGATCGCCCGCACCGCCCGCAAAGGCGGCGCGCGCAGGCGAGGGCCACACCCGAAGTCCGGCTCCACCCGCCCCTCGGGGCCGCGACCGCCTGCCGGAGGCACCGAGCTTCGCCGTCCGGCCCCGCAAGGTCACGCCGCTTCCCCGCCTGCGGCCGGTCCGGCGTCCCACCGTCCCGTCTCGGAGCCGCCCGCTGTGTCTCCCGCGCCCGGTACGCAGCCGTACCGGCCCCTGCCGCAGGCGTCCGGGGCGCTGCCACGGGTGGGCGGCCCGCGGTCGCACCCGGAGTCCCCTGTGCCCGGGCCCGCTTCGCGACCGTCCGCGGTACCCGTGCCCGGCGCCCCGTACGGCCGACCGGCAGACCCGGCAGGTTCAGCCGCCCCGAGCGCGGTGACGTCCGTGACCGGGGCTGCCATCCCGGGCCCCGCCGACCCCCTCGCCCCGGCCGTCCGTGAGCTGTTCGCCGAGCCGGAGATCAGCGGGCTGTCGGCGGCCGCACGTTCCGATGCCGAGTCCTTTGACAACACCCGAGCCGAAAGGCGGAACGAGTCGTGAAGCTACTCGTCACCACAGTCGACGGCGAGCGGCGGGAGCGACGCGACGTACTCGTCAACGCCGCCGCGGGCACACCGGTGCGGCGGCTGGTCCCGCAGTTGCTGACCGCGCACCGGGGCAGCGGTCCCGGGGAACCGGACGACGCCACGGCAACCGAGGACGTCCCGCTGTACCTCGGTGACCGGATGCTTGATCCCGACACCGTGCTGGCCTCCTCGGGCATCCGGGACGGCAGCACTCTCGGACTGGGCGGGCCCGTGGCCGAGAGCGGGAAGGCGTCGGTCTACGGCCCCGCCCGCCACGAGATGCCCACGCCCAAGGCACCCGACACCGCCCCCGTGGTCGAGATCCAGGTGATCGGCGGCCCGGACGCCGGCCAGGTGTACCGACTGGACGTCGGCACCCACCTGATCGGGCCCCGTCCGGGCAGCTCCGTGCCGTTGGCGGGCAGGGGAGTGCCCGAGGAGGGGCTGCGGCTGACGGTGCGCCCGGACGGCACGGTCCTGGCCGTGCTGCCCGAGGACGACGCACAGGTCAGGCTCTCCCTGCCCGAGGCGCCCCCGCCGCGTCCGCGGGCCGACGTCACGGCACTCCCGCCCGAACCCGACCCGGACCCGGCGGAGGAGCAGTCCGAGGACCTGCCCCGCGGCTGGACGGTCTGGGAACTCGACGGTGAACTCGTCCTCGGCGAACACCTTCTGCGGGCGGTCCGGCCCACCCGGGCCGACGCCGCGGTGATCCCGTCGCCGAAGGCCAGCCTGGACTTCAACCGGCCGCCACGGCTGCTGCCCCCGCTCCAGCCGGAGACCTTCCGGCTGCCCGGGCCGCCGGAACCCCCCAAGCGCCGTCCCCTGTCCTTCCTGCTGATCATCGCGCCGATGTTCATGGGCGTCGCCATGGTGTGGATCTTCCACTCCTTCCTCTACCTGATGTTCATGGTGCTCAGCCCGGTCCTGGCCGTCGGCAACTGGGTCAGCGGCCGGCGCGGCGGACGCAAGGAGTACCTGGAGGGCGTCGCCAGCTACCGGCTGCGCCGCGCCTCCCTGGAGGCGGACGTACGGGCCAAGGTGGACCACGAGCGACGCGTGCGGGTCGCCTCCGCCCCCGACCCGGCGGTCGTCGGGCTGATGGCCGTAGGACCCGGTGCCCGGCTGTGGGAGCGCCGGCCGTCCGACCCCGACCACCTCGTCCTGCGGATCGGCACCACCCAGCAGCAGTCGCTGCTGCAGATCGACGACGGTTCCCGCGAGGACAACCACCGCACCGCCCACTGGCAGATACCCGACATGCCCATCGGCGTGGATCTGGCCGGCAGTCAGGTCGTCGGCGTCGCGGGCCCCGAGGAACCGGCCCGGGCACTGGCCCGCTGGGCGGTGGCGCAGGCCGCCGTGCTGCACAGTCCGCGCGACCTGAAGATCTGTGTCCTCACCGACAACAAGGCCGCCGACGCCTGGGAATGGGCCCGCTGGCTGCCGCACGCCCGGTCCGGGCTGTCCGCCTCCCAGGACAACGCGCCCGTCATCCTGCTCGGCAACGACCCCGAGACCGTCGCCAACCGGGTCACCGAGCTGATCAACGTCGTCCGCAACCGCAACCAGGCCCAGCAGGCCACCCTGCGCGGCGCGCTGCTCAGCGAACCCGACGTCCTGGTCGTCCTGGACGGGGCGCGCGAACTGCGCGACGTCCCCGGCATGGTCCAGGTCCTCAAGGAGGGCCCGCTGCGCGGCATCCACCTGCTGTGCCTGGACCGTGAGGAGCGGATGCTGCCCGAGGAGGCCAGTGCGGTGGTGTCCATCGCCAGGGACACGCTGACCCTGCGCCGCACCGGCCTGCCCGACATCACCGGCATCCGCCCCGACTACGTCACCCCCGAGTGGGCCGAACGCCTGGCCCGCGGCATCGCCCCGGTGCACGACGTCACCCCGGACGCCGGCGGCGGACTGCCCGACAGCGTCTCGCTCCTCGACCTGCTGGACCTGGAACCGCCCACGCCCGACGAGGTCGTACGGCGCTGGAACCGCCGCCCGGCCTCCACGTCCGCGCTCGTCGGACAGGGCTTCGACCGCCCGGTCGCCTTCGACCTGGTCAAGGACGGCCCCCACGCCCTGATCGCGGGCACCACCGGATCCGGCAAGTCCGAGCTGCTGCAGACCTTCGTCGCCTCGCTGGCCGCGGTAAACCGCCCCGACGAACTGACCTTCGTGCTCGTCGACTACAAGGGCGGCAGCGCCTTCAAGGACTGTGTACGACTGCCGCACACCCTGGGCATGGTCACCGACCTCGACAGCCACCTCGTGCAGCGCGCGCTGGCCTCCCTCACGGCGGAACTGGTGCGCCGCGAGCACATGCTCGCCGCGGCGGGCGCCAAGGACCACCCCGAGTACCGGGCGATGCGCCGCCGCGACCCGAACCTGCCGCCGATGCCGCGACTGCTGCTGGTCATCGACGAGTTCGCGACCCTCGCGCGGGAGATCCCCGACTTCATCCCCGGCCTGGTCGGCATCGCCCAGCGGGGCCGCTCGCTCGGCCTGCACATGGTGCTCGCCACCCAGCGGCCCGCCGGTGTGGTCACCAGCGACATCCGCGCCAACACCAACCTGCGGATCTCGCTGCGCGTCACCGACGCCAACGAGAGCAGCGACGTGCTGGACGTGCCGGACGCGGCGAGCATCTCCGCGGCCACCCCCGGACGCGCCCTGGTGCGGACCGGGCACCGCGCGGCCATGAGCTTCCAGACCGCCTACGTCGGCGCCCCGCGCCCCCTGGTCGAGACGGACCCGGCAGGCCCGGCGGACGGCACGGAACCCGTGCAGCGCCGGGTGGAACTCCCCGACGACGACACCGGTGTGTGGACGACCCCGCTGTCCTGGCAGGGCCTCGGCCGTCCCGTGGACGCACCCCAGGAGACCGAGGACGAGTTCGCCCTGCTCGACGACGAGGAGGGGCCGACCGATCTGATGGCGCTGGTCGACGCACTCGTGGAGGCGGCCGAACGGCACGGCCACCAGCCGCAGCCCAGCCCCTGGCTGCCGCCCCTGACCGACACCCTCACCCTGTCCGACCTGCCGGAACCGGCCGCACCCACCGGTGACGGACGCCTGGTCCCGGCCGCCTGGGCCCGTGAGGACCTGCCTCAACTCCAGGCACAGCCACCGGTGTTCCTCGACCTGAACACCTTCTCCCATCTGTTCGTCCTGGGCATGCCGCGCTCCGGCCGTTCCCAGACGCTGCGCACCATGGCCAGTGCGCTGGCCCGCGCCAACTCCTGCGCCGACCTGCACTTCCACGCGATCGACGCGGCCGGCGGCGCGCTGTCGGCGCTGTCCGCGCTGCCGCACACCGGTGCCGTCGTGCCGCGGGCCGACCTGGAACGCCTGGGCCGGCTCCTGAACCGGCTCACCGCCGAACTCGTCCGCCGCCAGGAGCTGATGACCGCGCACTCGGCCGGCAACATCACCGAACTGCGCGCCGTACTGCCCGCGGACCGGCGCCCAGCGCACCTGATGCTGCTCATCGACGGCTGGGACACGCTCAGCGCCCTCATCGGCGAGATCGAGGAGGGCCGCATGGTCAGCCAGGTCGGCATGCTGCTGCGGGAGGGCGCGGCGGTGGGCGTGCATGTCGTCGCCACCTCGGAACGGGCCCTGATGGCCGGGCGGATCGCGGCGCTCAACGACAACAAGCTGCTGCTGCGGATGAACGACGTCGGCGACTACACCATGAGCGGCATCCCGCGCGAGCAGGTGCCCTCCGTGATCCCGGCCGGGCGCGGCTTTCGCACCGACACCGGCGGCGAGCTCCAGGTCGCCGTGCTGCCGGGTGAACTCAGCGGCCAGGCACAGGCCGAGGCACTCCAGCGGATCGGCACCGAGGCGGCCGCCCGGGACCTGGGCGTGCCTGCGTCGCTGCGGCCCTTCCGGGTGGAGACGCTGCCGATGACGATCGGCTTCAAGGAGGCCTACGACCGCGTCGGCACGGCGCCGCGCGGCCCGCTCACCGCGATGCTCGGGCTCGGCGGCGACGACGTCGCCCCCGTCTGGGTCGACTTCGCCGGCGTCGCCTCGACGTACACGGTCGTCGGCCCGCCCGGGTCCGGCCGCAGCACCGCGCTGCTGTCGCTGGCCGCGTCCCTGCTGCGCGCCGGGACCGGCGTGGTGGCCGTGACGCCCCGGGAGTCGCCGCTGCGCGGGCTCGAGGGCCATCCGAAGGCGGCCGTGCTGTCCTCGCCCGCCCCGGCCGAGGAGGAACTGCGGACGGCACTGGAGGCGGTCGGCGGCGCCGCGGTCGTCATGGTGGACGACGCCGACCTGCTGTCGATGTCACCGCTGGACAGCATGTTGCGGGACATCGCCTCCTCCGGCCGTGACCGGGCCGTGGGTCTGGCCGTCGCCGGTCCCGCAGAGGCGCTGGTGTCACCGCTCAGCACCTGGATCGGCCAGGTACGGCGGTCCCGCAAGGGCCTGTTGCTGTCCCCGCAGACCGTAGGCGAGGGCGACGTCCTGGGACTGCGGCTGCCGCACAACGTGATCCGCGTCAACCGGGTGCCCGGACGCGCCTTCACCGTCGACGAGGCGGGGTCCCTGATGACCGTCCTGGTGCCGGAGACCGAGGCCGCCGACGCCCGCTGAGGGCACACACACGAAGGGGCGCCGCGTCGAGCGGCGCCCCTTCGTGTGTGCGGGTGAGGTCAGCCGTTGCCCTTGATCTGCGCCGCCATCGTCCGGTCCATGTCGTCGATCTGGGTCTTGATCGACGTGAACTGCTTGGCGAAGTCCTCGATCTTGGTGACGATCTGCGTCAGTTGATTGGTGAACTCCGAGTAGGCGTGCTGCATCGCCGGACTGGTCTGCTGGAGCCACAGACCGTCGCTGAGCAGGTTGTCCACCGAACCCTTCAACTGCATGAGCTGCGGGTTGATGTTCGTCACGGCGTTCTGCAGTTGGGAGGCGACGGTCTCGATCTGACCGTACTGGAGCTGGACGTTGTTGCTGGGCATGGGCGTTCCTTCAGGGGTCGTCCGCGGATGTGTCAGGCAGTGCTGCCGACGCCGGTGTTCGAGTACTTCGTACCGCCGTCGCTCTTGTCGTCCTTGCCGTCACCGTCGGTGTCGGTGGCGTCCGGATCGTTGTTGGTCCACTTCGGGTCGTCGCCGCCGAGGCCGGAGCCGGACCAGCTCGACGAGTCGGTGGTCTTGCCGTCCTTGTCGGTGTTGGTGACGTTCCTCGTCCCGGTGCCGTCGGAGTTGCCGTGCACCTCGATGACGGTCTTCGAACCGTCGGTGTGGGTGATCGTCGTCGTGTAGCTGTGGTTGTCCCCGTAGTCGGTGTGCTCGTGGTACTTCAGTCCGCCGTCCCCGTCGTCGATCGTGCTGTCGGTGGACTTCACGTTGCCGGCGGCGTCATAGGTGACCTGCGAGGAGTTGTGGACGTTGTCGGTGCCGTCACCGTCGTCGTGGGTGTAGTCGTACAGGGTGGGTTCCATGCCCGGCGGGCGGGGCGCGTCCGGTGCGTCGGGGTCCGCGAGCTTCTGCTCCTTGAGGTACTCGTGGCCCTTGTCGTCCCAGGCGTGGACGGTGATGGAGTGCTCCGTCAGCCACTTCCAGGCTTCGTAGGAGTCCTTGTTCATCTTCCAGTTGCTGTGCATGAAGTTCTGCGCCTGCGTGGTGGCACTGGCGGCGAAGCCGGCGTCCTGCTCGAACATCCGCTGGGCCACGAACCGGTAGGTCTCGCCGAGGGACTTCAGCAGGTCCTGGGCGTTCCCGAAGGGGCCGATCCACTGGAAGAAGAAGTGGTTGACGGCCTTGAAGCCGCCGCCGAGGGTGGCCCCGTCGTAGAACTTGTCGCGGCCCAGCAGCCGGGGGTCCGCTAGCTGGTCCCGGAGCCGGTCGGTGTCCTTGGCCAGCGTGTTCAACAGCTCGTAGTCGAACACCACGTCGAAGTCCGGCATGTCCTCTCCTTCCGCTCGCCTCTCGGCACCTCACCACGACGAGGCACATGTGTCACTGACACGTGTTTCCGCCCTCGGTGAGGACCCGGTAGTACTCACACTACGATGTAGAGATACATGTGAACCAACCACCCCGACGCACAGTGCGCCACGGGGTTGTTCGACGGTACGGAGGGTGCACATGGCACGGCCACAGGACTGGAGTGCGCTGGGTCTGCACGGCGACCCCACACCTGGCGATCCGGACGCGCTCTCGTCGCTGTACCAGGCTCTGCGGGACACCGAGCACCTGGGCGACGAGATCACCAGTGGCCTGAACCGCATCCTCGACCAGTCGGGCAACGGCTTCGTCGGCAAGACCGCCGAGGCGGTGCGGGCGAAGATCGACGGCCACCTCAAGCAGTTCATCGACGCCGTCGGCCAGTCCTTCGGCGTCGCGGCGGACGCGACGATGGCCTACCGGACCGCGCTCCAGGACGCCCAGGCCAAGGCCGACCAGGCGCTGTCCGGCGCCCAGGGGCTGTCCAAGGACGACCCGGAACTGGCCGGGCACAAGGCCCAGTCCCATGCCGCGCAGGACGACTACCACAACGCGGTCCGGGTGTTCGAGCAGCGGATGAAGGACGCCGAGCACCTGATCCGGCAACCGATCGACGCCTGGCACCTGTTCCTGCAGAGCCTGGGCATCCTGGAGATCATCCTGGCCATCGTGGGCGCCATCTTCGGCGGCTGGATCGGCCTGCTCGCCTTCGGCGTCGGCATGATCGTGTTCATCAGCTCGCTCGTCGACTTCGCCCAGGGCAAGGCGAGCGTGCTGGACGTGGTGCTCTCCTTCGTCGGCATCCTCTTCCCCTCCACCAAGGGCCTCAACGTCGGCGCGCTGGCCAAGGGCGTCTTCAACGCGCTCAAGAACCTGCCCAAGTCGCTCTCCGCGGGCCTGACCGACCTGGGCGGCGGCCTGGCGCACATCCTCACCGCCGGCATCACCTTCAAGGGCATCTACAGCGGGGTGACGGCCCTGCCCGGACTGGTCCTGCGCGGCCTGAACGGACTGGCCGGCCTGGCCATCAAGGGCCTCAAGGTCACCGCCGGCGGCCTCAAGCTGCTCGCCAACACCTTTCGCACCGACTTCCAGGTCGCCACCGCCGGCATCAGCACCACGCTCGGCAAGGTCGCCGTCTACCCCATCAGCTTCGGTGGGCGCCTCCTGCTCGGCGCCGTGCTGCCGGTGGACTTCTTCGAGCTCGGCGTCGGCCTCAAGGGCGCCTTCAAGATGGGCTTCGGCACCCGGCTGCTGAGCCCGACCGCGCACCTGCCGCAGACAGCGCTCGGCGGCGGCCTGCACATCGGCGCGCTCACCGGCGGCCACGGCGGCCTGACCGGGTTGCCGAGCGGTGTCTCCTTCGACGGCTTCGGCCACGGCGCCCTGCAGGGCTTCACCCCCGGCGGGCTCCACGGCCTCAACACCGGCGTCAACGCCCAGTCGGGCGCTCTGCACGGCATCAGCCTCGGCACCGACATCGGCGGCATCAACAACGGCCTCACCTCGCTGCACGGGCTCGACGGGACCGGCCAGCCCGGCTCGTTCGGCAACCTGATGGCCAACGCCGGTGGCCTGGACGCCGTCGACCACCTGACCGCCTTCGACCACTCCACCGGCTTCCAGCGCTCCACCGCGGGGCTGCTGGAGCCGTTGCCCACCAACCTGGGCGGCACGCACCTGGCAGGCGCCCACAGCTTCTCCGACCTCGGCTCCAGCGGCCTGCACGCCCTGCGCGGCGACCTCACGCCCTCGGGCACCGGCCTGCACACCTCGTTCAGCGACGCCCTGTCCTCGGTACGTGTCGCCACCGGGCATGTCGAGGACTTCCACGCGCTCGGCATACCCGAGCTGCGCAGCATCGTGGACGGTGACATCTCCGGCATCCGGATGACCCACGACGGCATCAGCATGCAGGTCGGTGCCCAGAGCGGCACGCCGACCACGCTGCACGTCGACTACCGCGGCTCGGCCCTCACCGACGGCGACGGCAAGCAGGTCGTCGTCGCCCCCGAGGTCCACCAGGCCATCGGCACCGCCGACATCATGGCGGCCCACGGAGCCGCCCACGGCCTCCAGACCCCGTCCCCCGCGACGCCGGCCGGCCATGTCACGACGGACGTCAAGTCGGGCCCGGCGCCCGCCACGTCGCTCACGGCGGAGGTGAAGGGGGGTGCGCTGAACACGTCGTTGGCGACGCCCGACGTGAAGGTGGGCTCGCTCGATACGTCGGGGGCGACCGTGGATGTGAAGGCGGGTGCGCTCGACACGGCCCCGGCGACTGTGGACGTGAAGACGGGCTCGCTCAATACGTCGGCGGTGACCTTGGATGTGAAGGCGGGGTCGCTGAACGCCTCGTCGGCGGCGGTCGATGTGAAGGCGGGTTCGCCGCATCCCTCGGCCGCGGGCCTGGAGGTGAGGACCGGCACGCTCGGCAGCACGTCCCTGTCGACGGACCTCAAGGCGTCGACGTTCGACGTCAAGGCGGGTGCGGTGGTCGACGCAAAGGCGGGGTCGACCGGTGCGGTGCCGGTCACCACAGAGGTGAAGGCGGGCTCGGCCGTCCCGTCACCGGGCGGCGAGGTCAAGGCGGGGTCCCCGGGGCAGAACCCGGTCACCGGTGAGATCAGGCCCACCACGGCCACGGGCGGTGTTAAGGTCGGCGGCAACGCCGGGCAGTCCGCCGGGGGCGGCGCCAAGACGGTCGTACGGGATCTCGACGGGCTCTCCGGCGGGACCAGGGGGAGCGGCGCCCCGGACCGGCTGGCGGAGGAGCCCGCGTCCCCGTCGGTCACCGCGCACGGCGACCGGCTCGGGGTGTCGGCCCGTGCCGACCTGGACCTGCTCGGGCAGCGGGAGGGCACCGGCGACACCTCGGGCGCGGCAGCCGCGAGCCACGTCAAGGCCGGGCCCGCTCACCTGACCGGCGCTGGACGCGCGCTGGACGACGGTTCGGGCGCGGTCGTGGTGGGCGAGCACATCGCGCTGCGCCCGACGCCGAGCCCCGTGCCGAAGCCGGGCCCGCACGCGGCCGGTGGAGGGCCGGCACCGCTCAGCAGGCTGGAGGCGGTGACCGGCGGCGCCACCGGCAAGACCGGCACCCAGCGACTGACCGCCTGGAACGAGTACGAGCTGGCGAGCGCCGCAGTCGCCGACGCCAAGCGCCGACTCGACGCGTCGGGCGCCAAGATGGGGCAGCCCTCCGAGACCGTCGACCAGGCCGCCGCCAAGCTCGACGTGCAGCACACCGAGAGCGCCCTGGACATCGCCAAGGGAAAGATGGCCCGGCTCGGCATGGACGCCGGGACCATCGAGGGGCACCTCGACGCCCTGGGCATCCCCGGACCGCGCCCGAGCCGGCTCCTGGACACCCCCGGCACGCAGGGCACCGGACCGGTCGCCAAGGCCGCCGACGACGTGCGGACCGGTTCCGGAACGCCCGACGGCTCCGGGCTGAAGTCCACCGAGCCGCCGTCGGTGAAGCCTGCCGCGGGTGCGGTGGACGACGAGTTCGAGGTGCCGGCCTCCTTGGGTGCGGACCTGGGCGCGCACAGCTCGTGGAAGGCGGCCCGGGACGGGGCCGTGGCGAGGCCCGTGTGGGGCCGGGACTGGCTGGACCCGGTGTCGCACCCCGGTCGCGCGCAGCCCTTCTCGGGTCCGGTCCGCGGCAACGCGCACGCGCCGCGTTACGTGGTGCGGGCCGGGTTCGACGTGCGGACGTTCCGGGTGGACGGGCACGCGGTGTCGGATCTGACGGTGCGGGTGAACCTGTCGGCGTCGGGCAGGCCCGCGGCCGAGGTGGACGCGCTGTGGGAGCGCGCCATGTCGGGCGTGGGGGACGTGTTCAACCGTCCGGGGTATCTGCTGCCGGACGGGAGTGTGCTGCATGTGACCTTGGAGCGTGCCGACGGTGTGGGGGGCGCCCATCTGACGGTGAAGGCCGGGGAGGCAGGGGCCGGGGCGAACCAGTACCTGTGGCCGCTGGACGCCACGGAGACCGACCTGGCGCACGAGATCGGTCATCAACTGGGGCTGCGGGACGAGTACCGGGCCGCGGACGCCGGGCACCGCCCGGACAAGGTCGGCACGTTGATGGGGGACTACCTGGACGGTCTCACCGGCGGCGGTATGCGCGGGGTGTATCTCCACACCATCCAGGGGCACTTGACCGATCTCGCCGCCGCCGAGCACGCGTTCGCCTCCCATGTCTCCCTCAAGCCCGTCGACGGGGTGGCCCCCGCGAAGCCCCAGGCCAAGACGGGCAGGGCCGCGCAACCGCTGACCGGTGCGGAGCTGACGACCAGGCTGACGGACCCCGACAGGTTCGGTGCCGGCGGCGATTTCAAGGCCGTGCACGACTACTACGACCTCAAGCCGGTGGCCCAGTACGACGGCACGGGGAAGGGGGCGCTGAAGCCGGGGCAGGACATCCGGTTCGTGGCCACCGTGCCCGCGGTGGTCAGCGACAAGAAGAACTTCCTGTTGGACCTGGCCAAGAAGTACGGCGAGTCGCTCGGCGCCGGACCTGGCTGGAACGAACGGCTGGGCCTCGTCATCGGCCTGAACGGGCGGGCGGGCACGGAGGCGAAGATCCTCACCCGGATCGAGGAGTTCGCCGCGAAGTGGGAGACCGAGGGAACGTTCTCCGTCTCCGTCTCGGGCTTCACCTGGCGTCAGCCCGACCCCAAGAAGATCACCCCCGGATCCGGCGAGCAGAAGGAGGTGCCCTACGGCGCGATCCGCGAGGCGATCATCCGGGACGACCTCACCCAGGACATGATCGGCAGGCTCAAGCCGGTCGAGGGCACCGGCGGACAGCTCTACCTGCACATCGGGGACTCCGACGTGCAGCAGTTGGTCGTGGACGGCAAGCCCCTCTTCGAACGCGCCGCCGGCGTCATCGACGACGTCAAGTTCACGCACGACGGTGTCGTCCACTACCCCGAGGCCGTCAGCGGCGGATACAAGCTGCCCGCGGGAGGGACGGACAAGAGCCTGGCGGGGATGAAGGCCGCCGATCTCGACCTCGCGGTGCGTGACGGCATGGCGAAGGTCGACTCCCGAGCCATCTACTTTCCCGAGCCCAACACGTTCGTCCGGATCGAGACCAGTGAGTTCGACGGGCTCGAGAACGCCGTGCACTTCGGTGCGATCGACAAGGCCAAGGTGGGCGGCAAGAACCACAACGCCTTCAGGTTCGAGGCGCAGGAGGGCCAGTACCTCCTGGACAACCTCATCGGCCGACGGATGCTGTCGAAGGCGGACGTGTGGAGTGTCCATCCCGAGAAGATCGTCCACTTCGATTCGCACCTGGCCCTGGTCACCGACGGCGACCGCATCGCGGACAAGGTGACGCCTGACGTGAGGACCTTCGCGGCCGGACTCACCCAGAGCCACGCGCACGCGAACACCTGGAACAAGCAGATCGAGCACTACCTGTCCGTGCACCACCCCCACCTGGACGACCCCAACGGCGTGCGGGACATGTTGTCCAAGGTGGCGTTCCACGGCATCACCATGGACGGTTCCCCGCTGACGAGGATCGGCGCGAACCACCTGCTCAAGTCGGTGCTGTCCCCTCAGGAGATCAAGGTGCTGAGGGGGAACATGCAGTTGGCCGGGCTCGCGATCAACACGCGCAACGCCCTCGTCGACGAGATCAACAAGATCAACGGTCATGTCACGGGCGGCGTCGCCCCGGCGGCCCCCACCGGAGCACCGCACGCTGTGGACGCGTCGGCCCATGCGTTCGGGGTGGCGCCCAACGCGCCGAGCCGTGGGGCCGGCGGCGGGAAGGCGGCGCTGTCCGCTCCGCAGCCCGAGGCGGTGCCCGGCCGACTCACGGAACTGAAGGACGTCACGCGTTTCACCCCGGAGTTCCGTTCGTACGCGCAGCACTACGAGCTGAAGCCGGTGGCGCAGTACGACGGCGCGGTGAAGGGGTCCTTGAAGCCGGGCGGGGAGACCCGCTTCATCGCCACGGTCGCCGCGTCCGTCGACGAGGTCAAGAACGTCACGAAGTCCTCCGTCGGCCGGACCGAGAACAAGTTGTTCGAGCTGGCGAAGAAGTACGAGCGGGCGTTGGGTGCGGATTCCGGGCGGGGGGACCGGCTGGGTCTGGTGATCGGGGTGAACGGTCGTCCGGGGACGGAGGGGGAGATCCTGCGGTCGATCCGGGAGTTCCGTCAGAAGTGGGACCGGGAGGGCACGTTCTCGGTGTCCGTGACGGGTTTCACCTGGCATCAGCCTGATCCGGCGTTGCGTGCGGCGGGTACGCAGAAGGAGATCCCGTACGGGGCGATCCGGGAGGCGATCGTCCGTGACGACCTGACACGCGACATGATCGCGAAGGTCGCCGGTGCCGAAGGCGGGGTGTACCTGCATGTGGGCGACTTCGACGTGCAGAGGATGACGGTCGGCGACAGACCGCTCTTCGACAGGGCCACCGAGGTCATCCACGACATGGCGGTGACCAAGGAGTCGTCCACGGGAGAGCAGCGGGTACTGCTGCCCGAGGTGGTCAGCGGAGGCTACAGGCTGGAGGACAGCGCGGCGGCGACGAAGGCCGCCGACCTCGACCTGGCCGTGCGCGACGCGATGAGCGGGGTCGACGCGCGTGCCGTGTACTTCCCCGAGCCCAACACGTTCGTCCGCGTCGAAGCCGACGACTGGGGGCGCCTGGAGGACCATGTCCACTTCGGCCTCAAGCAGGGCGACAAGTGGCAGTTCGAGGCGCAGGAGGGCAAGCACCTCCTGAAGAACGTCATCGAGGCGCGCAAGGACGCGTGGGGCCTCGACGAATTCAGGATGGTCCGCTTCTCGTCCGATCTCGCCCTGGTCACGCACGGCGGACGCATCGCCAGGGACCTGAAGGGCGACCTCAAGTCGCTCATGGGCGGCCTGACCCAGAGCCACGCGGACAAGAAGGTCTGGCGGGACCAGGTCGGGGAGTACCTCGGGACGCACCATCCGGACATCCTCCGCAGGAACCCGCAGACCCCGCACCAGTTGGCGGACATCGCCTTCCACGACATCCGCACCGACGGTTCCCTGCTCGAGTCCAAGTCGGTGAAGGCGATCATCGGCCGGGACCTGGCCACGTGGAACGGACTCCGTGACGGAGTGGGCTCCAAGGACACGTTCCGCGACCTGGTCACCATGGCCCTCGACACCCGCGAGGCCCTCGTCGGCGAGATCAACAAGATCAACAAGTTGGTGGGGCAGCCCGTCGCTCCCGCGGCTCCCACCCCCGTGTCGAAGGTGACGGCCGAGGAGCAGCAACTCGACGTCCTCGCCACGACGGGTGCGGACCCGGGCTCACACGTGTCGTGGCAGGCCGCGCGGGACGGGGCCGTGCCCACGACGCTGAAGGGCCGCGACTGGGTCGACCTGGTGTCGCACCCGGGGCACGCGCAGCCCTTCTCCGGCCCGGTCCGCAGCCACGCGGACATCCCGCGTTACGTGGTCCAGGCGGGCTTCGACGTGCGTACGTTCCGTGTGGACGGCCAGGCGGTGTCCGATCTGACGGTGCGGGTGAACCTGTCCGCCGCCGACCGGCCCGCGGCCGAGGTGGATGCCCTGTGGGAACGCGCGCTGTCCGGCGTGGGGGAGGTCTTCAACCGCCCCGGCTACGTACTCCCGGACGGGAGCGTGCTGCATGTGACGCTGGAGCGCACGGGCGCCTCGCAGGGTGCACACCTGAACGTCAGGGTCGGCGATTCGGGGGCGGGGGCCAACCAGCGCCTGTGGCCGCTGGACGCGTCGCAGACGGACCTGGCGCACGAGATCGGGCACCAACTGGGGCTGCGGGACGAGTACCGGGCCGCCGACGCGGAACACCGACCCCACAACACCGGCAGCCTCATGGGCGACTACACCGACGGTCTCACCGGCGGTGGCATGCGTGACCGGTACCTGCGCCTCCTCCAGCACCACCTCGACAGCCTGACCGGCACCGACCACACCCTCGGCACCCACCTGCCCCCGAAGTCCTTCGACGACGTGGCGCCCGCCGGGCCCAAGAACAAGAACAGGGCCCCGGCTCCGCAACAGGATCCCTGGACCACCCATGGTGACCCGGGACGCTTCGGCGACAACTCCGACTTCAAACAGGCCTACGAGTACTACGGGTTCAAGCCGGTCGCGCAGTACGACGGCACGGGGAAGGGCGCGCTGAAGCCGGGGCAGGACATCCGGTTCGTGGCCACCGTGCCCGCGGCGGTCGGCGAGAAGAAGAACTTCCTGCTGGACCTGGCCAAGAAGTACGGCGAGTCGCTCGGCGCCGAGTCGGGCCGGGGCGAACGGCTGGGTCTCGTGATCGGCCTGAACGGGCGGGCGGGCACGGAGGCGAGGATCCTCGCCCAGATCCAGGAGTTCGCCGGGAAGTGGGAGACCGAGGGGACCTACTCCGTCTCCGTGACCGGCTTCACCTGGCACCAGCCCGATCCGAAGAAGGTCACCACGGGACAGGGCGAACAGAAGGAGGTGCCCTACGGCGCGATCCGCGAGGCGATCGTCCGTGACGACCTCACCCGCGACATGATCGGCAGGCTCAAGCCCGTCGAGGGCACCGACGGGCAGCTCTACCTGCACATCGGGGACGCCGACGTCCAGGACTTCGTCGTGCACGGCAAACCGCTGTTCGAGCGTGCGGCCACCGCCATCGAGGCGGCCAGGTTCGAGCTCAGGAGCGACGGTTCGGTCCACTACCCGGAAGCGGTCAGCGGCGGCTACAAGCTGCCCGCCGGAACGACACAGAAGAGCCTGGCCGGGATGCGGGCCGCAGACCTCGACCTGGCGGTACGCAAAGCCATGGCCACCGTCGATTCCCGGGCCGTCTACTTCCCCGAACCGAACACCTTCGTCCGCGTCGACGCGACGGCGTACGACACCCTCGACGACGGCATCCACTTCGGCGCGGTCGACCGCGCCAAGGTGGGCGGCAAGAACCACAACGCCTTCTCCTTCGAGGCCCAGGAAGGCCGGCACCTGCTGGACAACCTGATCAGGTCCCGGCAGACGTCGAGCCACGCCTGGACCGAGAACCCGTCCCGGATGGTCAGGTTCGACCCGGGGCTCGCGCTGATCACCGACGGCGGGCGGATCGCCGACAAGATGTCCGCCGATCCGAAGACGCTGATGTCCGGCCTCACCCAGAGCCATGCGCACCCCGGCACCTGGAAGAAACAGATGGAGCACTACCTGACGGTCCACCACCCGGGTGTGGCGGACCCGAACGGGATGCTGGACGTGCTCTCCAAGCTGGCCTTCCACCGGATCGTGTCCGACGGAACGCAGTTGACCAGGATGAACGCCGCCGAGCTGGTCAAGCAGGTGCTGACTCCGGCCGAGGTCGGGCTGCTGAAGCCCCATCCGGAACTGGGCCAGTTCGCGGTCCGTACGCGCACCGCCCTGGTCGACCACCTCAACGAACTGAACGGCTACGGCCACGGGGTCGCCCCGTCCGCCCCCACCGCCGCCACGAAGGAGAAGAAGGCGCCCAAGGGCGGGCTGTCGAAGGAGCAGCGGGGAGCGCAGTTCGCTCC
Source organism: Streptomyces sp. NPDC107471 (assembly GCF_055582845.1). Taxonomy (NCBI): domain Bacteria; kingdom Bacillati; phylum Actinomycetota; class Actinomycetes; order Kitasatosporales; family Streptomycetaceae; genus Streptomyces; species Streptomyces sp. NPDC107471. The sequence goes on from NZ_JBVJPC010000020.1 coordinate 73,712, forward strand.
CCGGAGTGCTCCCGACCCGCGGCTGCGGCAGTTGCTCACGCAGAACGGATACGCCACCGGCGACCAGTTCGGTGTGGTGGCCGCTCTGCACAACGATCCGCGCCTGCATGTGCTGTTGATCCGCAACACCCGCGACAGCCGGGACCGCAGTACGGACATCCGCGACTTCTATCTGGCCAGTGGCATCGACCCGAGCCGTGTCCTGCTCAAGGACCTGGGGGAGGGGCAGCAGACCAAGGACCTGAAGACGGAACAGTGGCACGCGATCAACGCCGACGTGCTGCCGACGGTCGGCGCCGACCGGATGCCCCGGCGGAAGGACTTCGACAACCATCTGATCCTGCCGGTGGGTGCCGCGACGACCTTCGTCGGAAAGCACTTCAGCCCCGCCCTGCGCGAGACCCTGCGCACCGCGTGGAAGCTCGACGACGGTCACTTCACCCCCGACATGCAGCAGGCGGTGGGCTCCTGGCTGCACGAGCGGGGTGTGCCCGACGTGGCCGGGCGGGACGTCGTCGTCCTGTGGACCAGGTTCAGCGGCAAGCGCGGCGAGATCCACGTCGAGCACGACACCAGTCACACCGGCGTGGCGCAGATCCTGGACGCCCTGCACCACCGCACCGCGGACCGTCCGCAGAGCCCCCTCGTCGTCCTCGCCGGAGACGCGTCCGCCCATGCCGGCCGGCCGGGCAAGTTCCCCGCCATCGCGCAGCAGTTCCGTGCCGCGGGCCTGGAGGTGCACGACCTCACCGCGTTCTGGAAGCGGCCCGGGGGGCTCGACAGATGGGGCGGGCACACCCGCATCGGCCAGATGCGGCTGTTCGAGTACCTGAACCGGGCGAGCGACGGCCACCTCAGGCATGTCGGCTTCCGCAGCGGCAACCTCGAAGCGATGGCCCTCGCCGGTCACCAGGTCCGCTATCTGGAGGAGGCGGGCAGCAACGGCGGTGAGCGCATGGCCAAATGGCACGCGGTCAACGGGACCACGCGCACCGCGGACAACGGTCTCGCCCCCGGCTACGAGCGCATCCTCGTCGAGCGCCCGCCCACACGGTCCGGCCAGATGGTCCTCGAAGCGAAGACCGAGAAGCTCAGGATGGAGGAGCTGTACAAGGGGAAGCGGATCCCCGACCACGTCAAGGCGGAGATCAGGGACCTCACCGACAGCTTCGAGCACCCGAGTTGGGTCCCCGGCGGCGACCGCCCGTACGTCAGGAACGTCAAGGAGGTCAGGGACCGTCACATCAAGGGTTTCGACCTGCGGGACGTGACCAAGGTCGTCGACTACCTCGCCGCACCCCACCACACCGTCGTCATACCCGAACCCCGGGAGATCAGGGCGACCACCCTCACGCCTGACACACATGCGGGAGATGGCACACTTGTGTCAGCACACGCCGGCACCACCGCGCCGGGCGATGTGTTCTCAGGGCACACCTTGGTCGCGCAGCCCACATCTTCCCGGGTTATGGTCGCGAACGAAACACATGTCGAAGTCGAGGAGGGGGCCGTGCCGGTCAGGACACCCGAGGCGGCCGGAACGGCACAGCGGAACCCTGCGCAGGCGTTCGACGCCGTACGGCAGCGGTTCCCCGACGCGCTGGCACACACCGGGCGTTGGACGATGTGGGGCCACGACGGGGACACCCCGCACACCTCCGCGTACGCGATCGAGAACAGCGCGCTCGGACTGCGGGGTGTCTTCGTGCCGCCGGACGGGGACGTGGGCATCGGGGCGTGGCACTGGCACCTGCCCGGGCAGAGCGGGCCGGTGTCCGTCACACCCCTGACGCTGCCGACGTCGGCGACAACGCGTGGCGCGGCCGCGGCACCGGTGCGGACCGCCGCCGAGGGGGCCGACTCCCTCGTGTCGGCCGTCGAGTCCGCGCCCTGGAGCGCCGGTCTGCACTGGCGCGCCGACGCCGAGGAGCTGTACGTGTTCGGCCCGGCCGGGCAGGAGCGCCCCGCCGCGGTCTTCGCCGACGGCCTGCGTCCGGCCGGCGACAACCCGGTGCATGTGGCGGCCCACGTCAGCGACCACGGAGCCCCGGACAGCGCCTGGCTCACCGCCACCCGGAAGATCGGCTGGCTGCGCGAGCAGGCCGCCGCCGCGGGGGACGAGGCCGCGGACAAGCTGCTGAGCGGCTACGGCTGGCGGTACGACATCGCCGCCCCCGGCGGAGTCGACGTCGACGCGACGCTCGACCTGGCCGCCCCGCACCCCGAACGCGCCGAGGTGCTCTACCCGGGCGGCGTGGACAGCCGGTACATCCGCGGCGCCCAGCAACTGGACGCGGGCCGCCCGGTCGGCCCCTACGTCACCAACCCCGGGTTCGTCGAGCCCGGTCGTCCCGCACGCACGGAGGGAACCGGAAGGTGAGCCCCGCCATCCATCACGTACGGCCGAACGCGCGCCGTGGCGCGTTCCGCACGCTCGCCGACGCGGTGCGGGCGGCGGACCACGAGGACGAGATACGGATCGCGCCCGGCGAGTACGCCGAACGGCTGCTGGTCGACCGCACGGTGACACTGGTCGCCGAGGAGGGCCCCGGCACCGTACGGCTCACACCGGTCGCTCCCGGCCTGCCGGCACTGGAACTGTCCGCCTCCGCGACGGTGCACGGCCTCGTCGTGCTGGGCACGGACCCGTCCCGGCCGCTGGTGCTGGTGTCGTCCGGCACCACCGAACTGCGGGACTGCGACATCGCCGGCGGCCGGGTGGAGGCCGTGCGTTCGGCGTCGCTGCGGATCACCCGCGGCGTGGTCCGGGAGGCGGCGCTGGCCGGCGTGCACGTCGACACCACCGGCTCGCTGTGGCTCGACGACACGCTCGTCACCGACATCGACGGCACCGGTGTCGTCGTGTCCGGTGAAGCGACCGCCCAGCTCACGGACTCGACCGTGCGCTCGGTCGGCGGCTCCGGCGTCCGCGTCCGCGGTCGGGCCACGGCCGTGCTGCGGCGCTGTGCCGTCGACGGGCCGGGCCGCAACGGACTGCTCGTCGAGGAGCAGGCGGCCGTGGTGCTGGACGAGTGCCGGCTCAGGGACGCGGCGGCCGAGGCCGTACGGGTGCTGGGTTCCGCGCCCCGCGCCGAGGACGACGACAGCGGCGGGGTGCGCATCACCGGGGGCGAGGTGACCGGCGCCGGCGCGGCCGGGATCCTCGCCGCCGGCGACGGGGACGTGCTGGTGTCGACGTGCTCCGTCCGGGACAGTGCCGCGGCCGGTGTCTCGGCCGACGGCAACGCCCGCCTGGAGCTGGTCGACTGCCGCATCAACGACTCCGGCGCCTCCGGAGTGGTGGTGCGCGGCTCGGCCCGGGCGGTCGTCGCCGACACCACCGTGCGGGGCGCCGAGGGCAACGGCATCCTGGTCGGCGAACGGGCGGAGGTCCGCGTCACCGGCTGCGCGGTGCGGGACACCTCCTACAGCGCCGTCCACGTCGCGGGGGAGGCATCGGCCGAACTCGCCGCCCTGCGCGTGGAGGACACGCCCGAGCACGGCATCGGCGCCACCGAGCGCGGCCGCCTCACGATGGAGGACTGCCGGCTCACCAACTGCGGACTGTCCGGCCTGCATCTCGACGGCTACGCGGCGGCCACGGTCGACGGCGTGACGGTGCGGCGCAGCCGCAACGGCGTCACCGCCCAGTCGCGCGGCCAGGTCAGGATCAAGGACGCCCGGATCGTCGACGTCGAACGCGCCGGGCTCACCTGCGGCCCCGACAGCGCCCCGGAGTTCACCGACTGCCGGGTCAGTGGCGCGGGCACGGCCGGGATCGTCGTAGCCGAGAAGGCGGCACCGACGCTGCGCGACTGCGCGGTCTCCGGCACCGCCGGATCGGGGCTGGTCGTGGCCCGCGACGGCGATCCGACGGTCCTGCGCACGACCGTCAAGGACACCGGCAAGAACGGCCTGTTCGTCGGCGAGGGCGGCAGGGGCCGCTACGAGGACTGCGTGCTGTCGGCCACCGCGTACCCGGCGGTCCACGTCGGCAGTGAGGCGCACCCGGTGCTGCGCAACCTGCTCGTGACGGACGCCGAGGAGGACTTCAGCGTCGACGAGGGCGCAGACCCCGAGGTGGCCGGCTGTGTCTCACGGGACGTGGGGAAAGCGGTGTGGCCGGCCCCCGGCACGGCCGCCCCGGCCCCCGTCACCTCCGGCACCCCGGCAGCAGCCCTCGCCTCCCCCAGGGGCACCGCGGACGTCCCCGCGTCCACCGACGGCGAGGAGGTGCCCGAGGAGAACCTGGACGACCTGCTCGCCGAACTGCATGTGCTCGTCGGCCTGGAGCGGGTCAAGAACGACGTGTCGTCGCTGGTCAAGCTCATGCAGATGGTCCGCCGCCGCGAGGACGCGGGACTGGCGGCACCACCGCTCAGCCGGCACCTCGTCTTCGCCGGGAACCCCGGTACCGGCAAGACGACGGTGGCCCGGCTCTACGGCCGCATCCTCGCCGCGGTCGGCCTGCTGGACCGCGGACACCTGGTCGAGGCGGACCGGTCCTCGCTGGTCGGCGAGTACGTCGGCCACACCGGGCCGAAGACCCAGCGGGTGTTCGAGGAGGCGATGGGCGGTGTGCTGTTCATCGACGAGGCGTACTCCCTGACCCCGGCGGCCGGCTCCAACGACTTCGGCCACGAGGCCATCGCGACCCTGGTGAAGCTGATGGAGGACCACCGGGACTCGGTGGTGGTGATCGTGGCCGGATACCCGGACGAGATGGAGCAGTTCATCGACTCCAACCCCGGCCTGGCCTCCCGTTTCAGCCGCACCCTGCTCTTCGAGGACTACGACACCCCCGAGCTGGTGAGCATCGTCGAGCACCACGCCGAGCGCCACCAGTACCGGCTCACGGACTCCGCGCACGAGGCGCTCAGCGCGTACTTCGAGGCGACGCCCCGCGGCGAGCGGTTCGGCAACGGCCGTACCGCCCGGCAGACCTTCCAGGCCATGACCGAACGCCAGGCGTACCGGGTGGCGGAGATGACGGCCCTCGACGAGACGGACCTGATCACTCTGCGCCCGCAGGACCTCCCCGAGTGGCCCTGACGCACCGGCACCGTCCCCTGCCCGCCCACCACTTCTGGTATCCGGAGACAGCCCCATGACGACACCGTCCCCCTTCGACGGGCCCGAGCCCACCCGGCCGCCGTCGCCCACGGCCGACGAGGAGCCGCTGCCGCCACCCGTCGGCGGCGAACCGGCGCAGGACGGCGCGACCGGACCCGACGACGGGACGCCGCTGGTCCGCCTCTCCGCCGAGCCCACGGCCCCGGGGGACCGGTCCTTCGCGGCCAGTTTCGCCCGCCGCCACCACTTCTCCGGCGCCCGTCTGCTCAAGCCCGGCCGCCGGGTGGCGATCGCCCTGGCCGGGGTGACCGGTCTCGCGGTCGTGGGCGCCGGCGCGGTCGCCGGGATCTTGCGGCTCGGCGGCGACGACACCGCACAGGCCGCCGACACGGTGCAGTCCACCGAGGCGGCTACCGGCCCGGCGACGCAGCACCCGTCCGCGAGCCCCGGGCACCCCTCACAGCGGCCGTCCGGCAAGGCCAAGGACCATTCCTCGCCCAAGAAGGACGGCTCGTCGGCGCAGGACGCCGACCCCGCCGGACTGCCCGTGGGCGGCACGGCACCGGACTCCGAGGGCGGGAGCAGCGGCGGCGGCACCGCCCAGGGCGGCGGCAGCGGGAGCGGTACGACGGAGTCGGGCACCCAGTCGACACCGAAGCCGCCGAAGACGACCACCACGTCCGGCGGCTTCACCGGCAAGCTCCTGTTCAACTTCGCGTCCAGCCGCTGTCTTGCCACGCGGGGCGGCTCACGGGCGTCCGGCACCCAGACGGTGCTCGCCGACTGCGACAGCAAGGACCCGTCGCAGGGCTGGACGTTCCCCTCCGACGGCACCGTCCGCGACTTCGGCGGCACCATGTGCCTGGACGTCTCCGGGCAGGGCGACGGCACCCTGGTGCGGCTGGCGACGTGTTCCTCCTCGCGCGCCGCGAACCAGCGGTTCGTCCTCAAGGGCTCCTACGACCTGGTCGTGAACGTGAATCCGGACCTGTGCGTGGACGCCAAGGACAAGAACACCGCCGCCGGCACGGTCCTTCAACTGTGGACGTGCGCCGGCACCGCGAACCAGAAGTGGCGCACCGCCTGAACCACCGCCCGCCCTCTCCGCCCGCCGAGACCTCGACACCTGTCTCGGCGGGCGGAGTCGTCCCGCGGCCTCGCGCCGTCTTCACAGGAAACGGACTCATGGGTCCGGTATGCTGGCGGGCGCGGCGTACCGGACCCATGAGTCCGTTTACGTGTTCCGTTCCTCCGCATCCGAAGGACACCCCCGATGAGTCACGTCCGTATCTCCGACGCCCTGCGTGCCCTGGTCTTCGAACCCGACCCCACGCTGGAGCTGGACCAGGTGCTCGACCGCTTCTACGCCCCGGACTACACCCACCGCAGCGACGGAAAGACGCAGGACCGCGAGGAGTTCCGGCGCATGGTCGCCGCCATCCGCGACCAGGTCACCGAAGGCACGGTGACGGTGGTCGACGAGGTGACCGACGGCGACACCTACGCCGAGCGGCACGTCTTCCGCATCACCCTGGCGGACGGCACCACCCAGACCCGGGAGGTCGCGATCTTCGGCACCTTCGCCGAGGACGGCCGCTTCCGCCACCTCAGCGAGACGGGGTTCGACGTGGCGGCCCTTCCGGGCGGGTGAGCCGCCCCCCGACACGTGTGCGCCCCCACCCCACCCATGAACGGAGAACCCCCGTGCCCCGCCTGAACGACCCGGACCCCGCCTCCTTCCCGGACGACGTCGCCGCGTTCCTCGACCTGCTGCCGCCCGACCCGATGGTCAAGATGATGTCCCTGTCGACGGGCACCGTGAAGCCGTTCGTCGAGTTCGCCAGGACACTGTTCACCGCGCTCGAACTGCCCACCCGCGCGCGGGAACTGGTGATCCTCACCGTGGCCGCCCACACCGACTGCGCCTTCGGGACGGCCCAGCACGAGCCCATGGCCGCCGCGGCCGGCGTCGACGAGCGGACCCGGCAGCTTGTCCGTGAGCGGCAGATCGACAGCTCCGAACTGTCCGAGGCCGACCGAGCCCTCATACGGTTCACCGCCGAGGTGGTGAAGCAGCCGCGGGTCCCGGACGAGATCTTCATCGAGGTCCGCCGCTTCCTCAGCGACCGCGAACTGGTCGAGGTGCTGCAAGTGGTCGGCTACTACTGGTCGTTCGGACGCATCGCCACCGTCCTCGACGTCGAGCTGACCAAGGTGTACGACGACGAACCAGTGCTGCGCACCGAGGGCGCCTGAGGCGCCGGCGCGCGGCGGGCGGCTCAGGAGGCCGGAGCGGACGCCGGGTCGATGCGGATCGTCGCGGCCCGGGCCGCGGGGCTCGCGACGAGGGCCTCGGCGACCGGGCCGTACTTGGCGCGGAAGGCGGCGTCGAGCCCCTCGGACGGTTCGATGCCGCCGGTCGTGAGCAGGACGTCGCGGCGGACGGCGCCCACGCGGATCGTCCCGTGGCCGTGCTTCTGGGCCGCCCGGTACCAGCGGGATCCCACTCCCCGGTAGGCGCGGACGTACAGGGCGCCGTCGACGACGACCATGCCGATCTCCACGCCCGGGTGAGCCGTGTCCCCGGCCGTCAGGACGAGGGAGTAGGTCTCGGCGAGGAGGATCCGGTCCTCGGGCGTCCAGGTGGTCATCGGTTCAGGTCCTCGGTGCTGGGTGTCCGCGCGGTCCAGGAGGCGAGGATGCGCAGGGCGTCGTGGGAGGGGCTGCCGGGTTCGGCGGTGAGGACCATCAGCCGTTGCCCTGAGCCGTCAGGGCTCGCCCAGGTGTCGCAGTCCAGGGTGAGGTCGCCGACCAGGGGGTGGCGGTAGTGCTTGGTGCCGTAGGAGGCGCTGCTGACCCGGTGCTCTGCCCACCAGGTGCGGAAGTCGGCGTCCCGGACGGACAGTTCACCGACCAGGCGGGCGAGCTCCGGGTCGTCGGGGTCGGCCGCGGCCTCCAAACGCAGGGCGGCCACCGCGTCGCGTGCGTCGTGTTCCCAGTCCAGGTCCAGCTCCCGCACCGCCGGGTCCGTGAACAGCAGGTTCACGTAGTTGCGGCGGGCCGGCGCCAGTGCCGAGAAGTCGGTGTAGAGGGCGGTGGCGGTGGGGTTCCAGGCGAGGATGTCGAGGCGTTTGCCGAGGACGAGGGCGGGGGTGTGGGTGAGTTGGTCGA
>NZ_JBVJPC010000021.1:0-62312 GCF_055582845.1 Streptomyces sp. NPDC107471
TGGTCGGCGACCGCATGGGCGAGCAGGTCGGCGAGGCGCAGCTCATCTACAACTGGGAAGCGCTGCCGGCCGAGGTCGCCCAGCTCATCCACGCCTACCCGACGCAGAGCGAGGCGCTGGGCGAGGCGCACCTGGCGCTGGCCGGCAAGCCGCTGCACTGAAGGGTGGTGCACAAGGTGGCCTTCGGGCAGGTCAGTGCCTGTGATTGCGGTCTTCTGGTCATGCTGCGAGGGCGAGGTTGTGCATGTGGGTGACGGCCTGGACCGCGTGGTGGAGGCCGTCACCGCGCTGCGGGCAGTCACGGAGGATCTTGTAGTTCTGCATCCGGCCGATCACGTGCTCCACCCGTGCACGCGCCTTGCGGTGGGCGGCGTTGTCGTCCTCCCTGCCCGGCAGTAAGGGCCGGTGAGGGCGTTTGCGGTGCGGCACGACCATCCCGAGGTACGCGCCGTCGCCCAGGACTGTCACGCCCTGGCACCGCTCGGTCGGCCCGGAAGCCCGCCGGGCGGGTGCGTCCGCGGTGGTGCCCGGCACCGGGCGGGCGACGGCGATCACAAGACGGGTGCTGGCATCGACGATGACCTGCACGGTCGCCGAGAATCGCCAGTTGCGTGACGATGAGCCCACGCTCCGGTCGCGGACCGGGACCAGCGTGCCGTCCACGATCCACAACCGGTCCGCCACTTCGGCCGTGGGGAGACCGGTTCGAGCGCCGGCAGCGGACCAAGCCGCTGGATGACCCGGCAGACCGTGGAGGAAGAGACCCCGAACAGCGGGCCCATCTGCCGCATCGTCAGGTTCGTGCGGTAGTACACCGCGGCCAGGAGCACCCGCTCGGCCAACGGCAATGACCACGGCCGGCCCCGCAGCGTGCCGTTCCCGCCCCGTTTCCGCACCACCTTCAACAGACCCGAGAACTGCGTCATCCGCAGTCCTGTGAACGTCTCCAACCGCACCCGCTCAGCGCGTAAGACCCCAGCGAAACAAGGGAGATGCCCAGCTCATGGCCTTGTGCAACACCCTCTGGCAGGACCGATCGCTCCACGGGGCATCGATCCTGCATAGATGAGCTGTAGATCAACGCTGCAATACCATGCGCGGAGAAACAACTTGCTGACCGGCCTGGCGCCCAACTCCCTTGCCGAACCCATTAGTTGCAACGAGAACGGCGTGAGTCGGCTGGGCTGGCTTCTTGCCCGGACGGGAATGCGGAGGACATCGTGAGCAGTGCTGACTCTACGGCGCAACAGGATGCTCGGGCAGCGCTATTCGAGGCCATCACGTCCCAAGCGCGACAGCAGGCGGAGCACAAGGACCATGGAGCGGTTGCGGCGGCCTTGAAGGACCTGGCAGAGGCGTATGCCTGGGCTGCGAACCAGCACGAGAGTTCCGGCAGTCAGTGAAGACTGCCGCCCATGTCAAGGGTCGATCTTTCACGCCGGACATGGCGCGGAGCGACGCCCGTCCAACTTGTTCAAACGCAGGAGAGATGATGTCTGAAGGCACTGGCGACGATGAGTGGGGCCCGCACACACCGGATGCGGTTCTCCACACGGGAACGGAAGAATTGCCCGACCCGGAAGATGTAGTACTGGCATCCGGCCACGACATCACACCGGAGAGGCTTGCACAGGCACGCCGCCTTCTCGATGAAGAGGGCGCTGCCGGTGTGGAGAAGTTGCTCCCCTGAAAGAGCACCGCTGAGGCGTCCGGGAGCGGCCAGACCGGGCTGTTCCCGGCCTGCACCGCCCCGAGGAGCAATGAAGGCAATCGGAGTCACCGCCCTCGGGTGACGGGCGTCATCCTCCTCTGTCTTGCTGAACCTCCGCCGCCCAGTGCGGGGCTGGGTGGGTCCCGAGGTCGAGGCCGCCGGCGTAGATCCAGATCCCGGCATCGGTGCACCGCCGCCCGCACACCCCCGACCCTGGTGCACCGGAAGCCACCGCGGCGGCCGCAGTTCCCGGCGACGGCCTCACCGCATTGCCGGATCTGAAAGCGCTGCGGCTCACCGCACGGCAACGCCTCCCGATCACCAACGGAGGCGGCAGTTCCGGTGCCCCGGCCGTCCGACTGCCGCAGCCGCCGATGTGGAGAAGACGGCAACAGCCTCACGGGCCGCTGTGGAGCGCTCCGCGAGTTCGGAGTTGCCGAGGTCATCGACCATCACGACCCGGCACGGCCTGATCGAGCACAAACCGGGTTCGATGCGATCCTCATCGCCGCGCCCTGCACAGCAGCAATCGCGTGACGACTGGGCGACCGCCGGCGTAGGGCTGCTGTTCCTCCCCTGGCCCGTGGGCACGACTTTACGTGAGCGACATCCCACACACCGTCGGGATGCAGCCGTCCGCATCGTCCGCAAAGAGACGTAAGGAATCCGCGGGTCTTGCAGCCAACCACCATGGGCGCTGTACGGCCGCCGTCACGGTGCCCAGCCTGAGGGCGCCGCGTCGGGCGGACCACGGCCGGGGTCGAGGAGCACGATCCAAGCGCTCGGGCCCGTCGGGTCGAGATGGCGGAATCGACAGGAGGGCGGCACGGCAATGGCACACCAGAAGGCGATTCTGGCAGGCGGATGCTTTTGGGGCATGCAGGAGCTTTTTCGGGCCCTGGACGGCGTGGTCTCGACGCGTGTCGGCTATACGGGGGGCGAAACGGCGAACCCGACCTACCGCAACCACGGCAGCCACGCGGAGGCCATCGAAATCACATACGACCCCGCCCGGACCGACTACCGGGCTCTCCTCGAGTTCTTCTTCCAGGTGCACGACCCCACCACGCTGAACCGGCAGGGCAACGACGTCGGCCTCAGCTACCGGTCGGCCATCTTCCATCTCGGTGAGGAACAGCGGCGCATCGCCGAGGCTACGATCGCTGAGGTGGACGCTTCGGGCCTGTGGCCGGGCAAGGTTGTCACCGAGGTGATGCCGGCTGGCGCATTCTGGGAGGCCGAACCTGAGCACCAGGACTATTTGCAGCGCTATCCGAACGGTTACACCTGCCACCGCGTCCGCCCGGAGTGGCGGTTGCCCAAGGCGTCGTAGTCGGCCGCGGAGACTGCTGATACCGGCAAATTTGTCGTTCCACTCCCGAAGGTCGACCACTGCGACCGGTGGCACCTGCGCCGGCGCCGGAATCGCCGTGCGATACCGCTGCTGGTAAGGGAGCGGTCGCACGTGACGCGAAATTCCAGAAGGGCCGATACAGCCACACCGCCCGGGAGGCAGCCATGCCGGAATACACCAAGAGGCCTGAACGCCTCACGCAGCTCACAGAAATACAGTATCGGGTAACCCAGCACGACGAGACGGAACCCTCATTCGCCAACGCCCACTGGGACAACAAGGCCCCCGGCATCTATGTGGACATCGTGTCGGGAGAGCCCCTGTTCTCCTCGGTGGACAAGTACGACAGCCGCACAGGGTGGCCCAGCTTCACCAAACCCCTGGAGTCCGGTCACGTCGTCGAACGGCCCGACACCAGCCACGGGATGGTCCGTGTAGAGGTCCGGTCGGTGAACGGAGACAGCCACCTCGGGCATCTGTTCCCCGACGGGCCCAGTGACAGGGGCGGCCTCCGGTACTGCATCAACTCGGCCTCCCTGCGCTTCATCCCCGTCGGGGAACTCGAGAAGGAGGGCTACGGCCAGTACTTGAGCATGTTCGGCATGCCGGAAGGCAACGCCGCCGAAGCAGAGTGATCGGCCGGACAGGCGGTCTGTGAGCGGCCGTCGGGACACCACCGCCTCGCCCATCGACAGAAGCGCGCTTCGGTGCGTGGGGTCGGAACGCCGGCTGCGTTCCGCTGTCACCCCTCTGCGCGACACCAACGCCCCGCATCGCCACAGCTCGCAACAGCCCCGTTTGGGCCCATGGGAGGTCCTCGAAGTGAACAAGAAGCTCCACGGCGTATCAGCCGAAGACGGCGCACCTGTGCCCGCCGAGAAGATTCCTGCCGCTCTCACCGCGGCCCGTCTCGTCTACAGCGACGGGGCGACGCAGACCTTCAGCTCCGACGGCACCACCCGCTACAACGAAGGCGGACGGGAGACCGAGGGAACGTGGTCCGTCGACGACTCCGGCCACTTCTGCTCGTTCTGGCCGCCGTCCTACCGGGCCTGCTACGACCTGCGCTGGATGGCGGAGGAGGGAGAGGCGGTCGGCCTCCGGTTCTCGGATCTGCGAAGCGGAAGCCACTTCGAGGGTCGATACCAATGAACGCAGGAGCCGTTGCTGGAGGAAGTGCGGTCTCCCTCGCACCGTATCGCCGTGGCCGCACGTCGAACACCGGTCACCACCAGCCCCTGCGAGCCTCGGTGTCGCCGCGGGATCTCCCCCGGAGACCGTGACGAAGCAGACGCCCCTGCGTATGGCATGTCGCCCACGTGCACCGTTTCCAGCCGTTGGTCCGGGTGCCCCGTTCATCGTCGACCGCCGCCAGGTCGACGATGTCGCGCGAGGGACCGAGGACGCCGACGGGCAACCCGCCAAGGGCCGGCGGCTCGCAGACGTGGAGGGCTGAACCGTCTTCGAAGGGTACGCGGTCGCAGGCATCGCCGGTCTGCGGGAAGCTCCTCCAACTCACCGGTGAAGCTTCCCGCCGACGTTCGCGACTCCCCGGACGCGGTCAGCCGGGCGGTCTCCGCCCTGCGGCCGGCAGGCGCCGATGGCCCGTACTCTCTTGCGCTGAGCACTGAGGCGTATGCGGCGGGCAATGAGCCCTACGGCCACGGGTACCCGATCGTCAAGCACGTCGCCAGGTTGCTCGACGGGGACACCGTCTGGGCGCACGCCATCGACGGCGCCCTCCTGCTCTCAACCCGCGGCGGCGACCTCGAGATGCGCCTTGGCCAGGACGTGCCGACCGGTTACCTCTCGCACGAAGCGACCACTGTCACTCTGTACGGAGGAGCGAGGCGGTCGCAGCCCTCGTGTTGCAGCCGACCTGCACATGACCGGGTGAAACGCCGGTCGGCCGCAGCCGGTGACCGCCACCGCCAGGGCCCAGCTATGACATGCCAGAGCCGGGCAGTGCCCCGGTCACTGCGGGTGTTCGGAAAGTCCCGGCCATTCTTCCGGCCCGCCTCCCTGCCACTCGATGTGTTCGCTCTCCTCGACGTCGATCTGATCGAGGTCGGTAAGTCGGAGTATCTCGATGACGTCGTCCAGATGGGAGGCGACTCCCAGGATCACGTCACCCTCGGTGACCCTGCGGGAGCCGTCCAGCGCCGGGGTGTGCACCACGATGTGCGGAATCCGGTGCGATGTCTGCGTCATAACCCACCTCGTTGTTTCTGAAGTGCTCGGAAGGGTCCCCTACGGCAGCCCCTCTGGGCGGGTGCCTGTAGGGTCAGGCAACGGACATGGCAAAGGGACGCTGGGCGTCGAGGAGCCGGCCTCCGCTCGCCATCGCGACCGGACCTCGAGAGCCAGGCCCGCGGCATCCCGGTGCTGGCCACCGACGTCGGCGGCGCCTGTACGGCGTCCGCGCGACAGAGCGGCGGCGTGCGGCCTGCGCAGTCCCCGCCGGCCTGCGGCTTGCGTGCACCTCATCCGCCCGGCTGCGCGTTCTCGATCCTGATGATTCCGGCTGCCTCGTCCTCCTCGGCCGAGATGTCCTCCCCGTAGTCGCCGGGTTCATGCACACGCCGCAGAGCTCGACGGCCATTCCGTACGCGAGGGACATGATCGTGGCGCCGCCCAGCGGACCTCTTCGAGCGAGCACCAGATGGCGAAGGTGTACGCGCGTAGGGGGTCGAAGTCCCGCAGCCGGCCTCGGCCAGGACGCCGGCGATGCCGACGCTGTCTGCCCCGGCCAGCTTGGTGCCCCCACCCTGCGACACCTCGGGATAGCCGCCGCTGGAGAGCACGAGCACCTCTCCCGCGGCGGGCTTCTGCCCGAGTGGCCCGTAGGGGTCATGGGCCGGGGTTCACCATGGCGGGGATGTGGGGCCCGCAGGCAGTGGACACGGCCCGCGGCGTCGACGAGCGTGGCACATCCCAGGCGGACAGCCCTTGCGCCACGGCGCCGTCCACCATCGGCGTCCTTTCGCAGGGCCACCGGCCTCGACCGGTGGGGGAGTCGGGCACGAACCTGTGGTGCAGCGGGCCAGCAAGGTCCGAGCACATGGCTCACAGCGCACAGCACCCAGGCCGTCCCGGTGCGACACATGTGTTAGCGCCCTCTTGCAGCTTGTTCTTACTGTCCGGTCTCAGTACCGGTCGGCATCGGTCGCAGTGGCACCGGGACGTGAGTGCCAGTACCTCAGCGGCTCGTCCACTTCGCCTCGGTCGGTCGAGCCCGGCCAGGGGTGCGGTGCCGACAACGGCCAACGGACCAGTAGGCGTCGGTTCGCTGATCCGGCGTCGACCGGACCTCTACGGCGTTCCGCGACGGCGGCGCGGCGGGCAACGCCGGTCGCCCTAGCGGCACTTGAGAGAAAGGCGACCCTGTCACGCTTGGCCCGCCTGCCGTGATACGGGCCTGTCTCTTCGACCGCGGTCGGCCGAGCGCCGAACGTGTGCGGTGCTTCCTGACCTCGCTCGGGATCGAACGGCCTGACGACAGTCCTGCCGACCCTCCGGCCCCGGATACCGTGCACGCCTGGTCCGCTGGAATAGACGGCCTGTTCAAGGCCAGGGCCCGGTCGCAGGGTGCCGAGGTGTGACAGGACACCATGGCCCACCTCTTGGCGGCCCGTGACATCGGGCTGCTCACCGCTGGGGTCACTTCGAGCGCCAACTGCCGCGAGATCCTCAGGCGAGCGACGCGTCGGGAGACACTTTCCGACACGTGGATAAACGCAGGGGTGACCGCGAATCGGCACCTGCGCGGCAAGCCCGCCCCGACACGTGCCTGACATCTGTTCGCGATCTAGGCCGGCCCCCTGCACAGTGCGCGGCCTCCGAGAATGCACAGGCAGGCCTGGACGCCGGACGACCGGGTCACTTCGGGGCGCGGTCGGCGTCGCCAGGGCAGGTCGCGCCGACGTGTCGTACGCGCATGGCGCCGATGTGGTCGTCAAAGAGCTGGCAGACCTGACCGGAACTCCTGATCCGCGCACGGGCCGGAAAAGGACCTTGAGGTCCTTTCTAGAACATGCTACGGTCCGCAGCGGTAATCTGGCCGATGTGGCGGAACAGGCACCCGACAAGAACGGCTCCCGGCTGACCGAGCGCGGGCGGGCGACTCGAGAGCGCATCTTGAGGGCCGCCGTGGACATGATGTACGTCAAGGGCGTCTCCCTGACGACCCTCGACGACGTCAGGGCTGCCAGCGGAACGAGCAAGTCCCAGCTCTACCGCCACTACCCCGACAAGGATGCGCTGGTGCGGGACGTCGTCGCGTTGCAGGCCGCGGAAGTGCTCGATCGTCACCAGCAGCTACTGCGACGGCTCAATTCCTTCCGTGGGCTGGAGCGCTGGCGGGATGCGGTGGTGGAGCGCAACGCGCTCCGGAACGGGGCGTACGGCTGCCCCCTCGGCTCCCTCGCCGGCGAGCTGGCCGATCAGGACGAAGAAGCCCGCAAGGCCATCGCCCGGCACTTCGCCACTTGGGAGGGCTTCCTCGAGGCCGGACTGGTGCGGATGAAGGACTCGGGAGTCCTCCGTGCCGATGCGGACGCCAAAGAGCTCGCCACCGGTCTCATGGCCGCCCTTCAGGGCGGGTACCTCCTCGCGCAGACCGCTCAGGACGTCAAGCCCATGAGGATCGCCCTCGACATGGCGATCGCCCACGTCAGGACTTATGCCGTGCCCGCTGAAGACGGCGATGCGGATACGTCTGAAGGGTAAGCGGGGAGGGTGCTGAGCGTCCGGAGCGGGCGAGCTGGGAGCGGGAATTCCGGTACGGCGCCACGGACGGTCGCGCCGCAGTCACTCCCCTGATCTGCTGGACTTTGCCGTCCTCCTGGGCGCCCAGAGGACGGCGTTGGCCAACGCGCTGGGCCGTATGTCAGCTTTCACACACGCATCAGACGTTACCGAGACGTGTCGGTCCTCTGCGTGAAAGGCGCACAGCTTCGACAAGTAGAGGACTATTTAGTCCTGAAAATGGGACGACCCTGGGGTACCTTGGGGGACGGCAGTCCCTTGTGGACGGCCGAGCAGCAAGCCTCACAAGGATCCCCAGGGCGGTAGGCACGATGTATATGGGAGTCCAGTTCTCAGTTCTCGGCCCGGTCCGGCTGCACAGGCAGGGGGTCGAGGCCGGAGCTGGTCAGCCAAGGCAGTGCGCGGTACTTGCTTCGCTGTTGCTCAGGGCCGGCCGGCCTGTCAGCCTCTCGAAACTGGTGGACGACGTGTGGGGGGACGAAGCCCCACCGTCGGCCATAGGCTCCGTGCGCACCTACATCTACAGGCTCAGACAGGCACTGGGAGAGCAGAGCGACAGCTCCGTACGCCTGGTCGACGGAGGCTACCGACTGCACATCCAACCGGACGCCCTGGACCTGAACAGGTTCAAGGAGACCGCGGCGAAAGCGCGAGAGGCGCGCAGCACCGGCGACCTGGCGTCCGCGACGAGCCTGCTGACCAAGGGCCTGGAGATGTGGAAGGGAGTAGCCCTCGCCGGTGTCCCGGGGCCGTTCGCTGACCAGCAGCGCAGCGTCCTCGGCGAGCTGCGTCTCGCCTGTGCCGAGGAGCAGCTTGCCTGTGAGGTGGAGCGAGGGCGCTACGCCGAAGCCGCGGCCGAACTGTCCGCCCTGCTGGTTGAGCACCCGCTGCGAGAGCGCGTATGCGGCCTCCTCATGACGGCGCTCTACGGTGCCGGCCGGCAGTCCGAGGCCCTCACGATCTTCCACACAACCAGTCACCTGCTGCGTCAACGCCTCGGTGTCAGCCCGTCGCCGGAACTGCAGCAGGTCCACGAGCGAATCCTGTCCGGGCGACTCGAGCTCACGCAGACCAGCGACCTCCCCAAGAGTGCGCCGTGCGCACCCTCGCCTCACGCCCCGGCCCAGCTTCCGGCCGCCCTGCCGAGCCTCGTAGGCCGCGAGAGGGAGCAGGAGGAGGTCGAGCGGCTGGTCATCGACGCCGAAGCATCGTCCTCCGTGGCCATCTGCACGATCGGCGGACTGGCCGGCGTCGGCAAGACAGCCTTCGCCATCACTGTTGCCCACCGTCTGGCGGACCGCTTTCCGGACGGACAGCTCTTTGCCGACCTGCAGGGAGCCGGACCGGACGTCGAGCCGCGGGACCCCGCGCACGTGCTCGAGGACCTCCTGCAGTCCTTGGGAGTACGCCCCGCGGACATGCCCGAGACGACGCAGGCACGGGGACTCATGTTCCGCGGCCTGCTGGCCAACCGTCGCGTGCTCGTCCTGCTCGACAACGTACGGAACACGGACCAGGTCAGACACCTCCTCCCCGGAGGGCTCGGCTCCATGGCCCTCGTCACCAGTCGTATGCAACTGCACGCGCTCGTCGCGGCCTACCAGGCGCTTCCCCTGACGCTCATGCCTCTGAGCCAGGCGGACGCACGTAGCCTCCTCGCCCGCAGGCTGGGCGCGGCGAGGACGGCAGCCGAACCAGAGGCCGTCGACCGCATCGTCCGGCTGGCCGGGCAGCTCCCGCTGGCCCTGGCCAACGTCGCCGCCCGCGCCGCCTACCGACCACAGATGCGCCTGGCGAGCCTGGCCGACGAGTACGAGGCGCTGGAACACCGAACCCTTGACGCGTTCGCGAGCGAGGAGGACCAGGCGCTCGACGTCCGCGCGTCCCTCACTCGCTCGTACCGCCTGCTCGACAAGGAGACAGCCGCGCTCTTCCGCGACCTGAGCGCCTGCCCGGACCCCCTGTTCGCGGCATCGCAGGTCGCGGACCTGGCCGGGCGACCCGAGTGCCGAGTCCGCAAGGTCCTGTCGCGCCTCATTCGGGCGCACCTCGTCTCGGAGGTCGGCCCGGGCCGGTATAGCTGGAACCGTCTTGTGGCCGCGTATGCAGCGGAGCAGGCGCAGGACGGGCTCCTCGGCCAGGGCGAACTGACCGGTTGGTAGGGCGAGCAGGCTCGCCACCATGTGTCCCGGGCCGCGTGCGGAGACCAGGCCCCCGTCGGCGGTCGGAACCTGGCTCCCGTCACGGACCGGAGTTCGGTGCCGGCGTTGACCAGCCCACGCGATCTTCATGAGCGATCGAAGGGGAGAGGCACCGGCCCGCGGTGTTCGCCGTCGATCCTGCATGACGTCTTCCGCCCTTGAATTCGGCAAGATCGACGAAGTTCTGGACGTCTCCGGGCCCGGTGTCCGGCAGCTCGCCTCGCGGGCACGCCGTCGGGTGGCCGAGGAAAGGCAGGCCATGCCGCAGGCATCGAAGGGGAACGCCAACGCGCCCTCACAGTCTTCCGCGCAGCCTACGAAGCCGAGACCTGACCGGCTTGGTCGGACTCCTGCATCCCAGGGCCGTCCACGTCAGCGACGGCGGGCAGCCAAGTGTCGCGGCGCGCAGGCTCATCCACGGCGGCGAGCGCGTCGCCGAGGGCATGGCGCGTATGGGGCGCCATGCAGCCGGACCGTATCGACCTCGCCGAAATCGGCGACCGCGTACCGCCGGGTCACGCGGCCCGACAAGATTCGCACGCGTCCGAGCTGTCACACCCGGAGGGGGCGCCTCGTCGCCCTGACGAGACAGCAGACGGGCGACGGATTGCAGTGAACTCCGCGGATGCACGGGGCCGTGCGCTTGCGTCGCCTCTTCCTGCCCCTGCCAGAGCACACACCACCGGCCACCCGGGTGCGCCCGCCGTGGCCCGGCAGGCCACACGAAGGGAAGGGAATCACACGCACCATGACCGACTCCCCACGCGTCAACACCGGCAAGCAGCACCGGCCGCTCACAAGGCCCGCCCGCAAGAAGGGTGAGAACCCTGACCGGATCGCCGTGCTGCCCGGACGGGAAGAGACCGGCTGCTTCTCCGAGACCACCGCGCCGCCCTTCGCCAGACCGAGGCGATCACGTGCGTGCCGGATGGACACGTCAGCGACGACGATCACGACGCCGCCGCGGCCGTACTCACTGCAGACCAGCTCTTCGCAATCGCCTGGCTGGCAACCGTGATGAGCGTCTTCAACCGCGTCGCCATCACCAGCAGTTACCCGGTCGGCACCTGACCTCCCTTGGAACCCGGAGGGAAGCAAACCCTCGAACGGCCGGTTGTGGATGGCGTTGTAGAGGCCTTGTAGAGCTGTTGTAGACCACGCCGTGGAAGCGTCGCATCACAGCAAGGAGTGTTTGTTCACCATTCGATGGAGAGTGATTTCCGTGGCCACGGACTTCGAAGGCAGGAAACTCGTCGTGATCGGCGGTGCCAGCGGCATGGGCCTCGAGACCGCCGAGAACGTGATCGCCGCAGGCGGCAGTGCGGTGATCGTCGGCCGCGCGGGTCAGAAGCTCGACGACGCGGTGGCGAAGCTGTCCCGCTCAGGCAGCGCCTGGTCGGTCGAGGCCGACCTGGCCGACCAGGACCAGGTCGTCGAGGCGCAGAAGCAGTTGGCGGAGGACCACCCCGACGCCACGCTCCTCGTCAACGCCGCGGGATTCTTCCAGCCCAAGCCCTTCCTCGACTACGAGGTCGCGGACTACGACGCCTACCACGACCTCAACCGGGCGTCCTTCTTCCTGACCCAGACCATCGTCCGGGGCATGGTCGCTTACGGCCAGGGCGGCGCCATCGTGAACGTGGGCAGCATGTGGGCGCACCAGGCCCTCGCCGTGACGCCGTCGTCGGCCTACTCGATGGCCAAGGCGGGCCTGCACGCCCTCACCCACAACCTGGCCATCGAGCTCGCCGGCGAGGGCATCCGGGTGAATGCCGTGGCTCCGGCCGTGACCAGGACGCCGCTGTTCGAGAAGGTCTTCCCCGCGGACCAACTGAACGCTGCGATGGACCAGTTGGGCGGCCTGCACCCACTCGGCCGGGTCGGCACCCCCCAGGACCTGGCCTCGGCGATCGTCTTCCTCCTCTCCGACGCCTCGAGCTGGACCACGGGAGCCATCCTCAACGTCGACGGCGGTGTCATGGCCGGCCGCAACTAGGAAACATCTCGCGCCCCGCCCGGCGCGGCCACCTGACAACTGCGCCCGGCGGGGCCGCCCCAAGGCATCGATCCATGCCGACTGCGCACGAAGGAGCCCACATGGCAGGCAGTCTGAAAAGCGTGACCGACGAGACCTTCGCAAGCGAGGTGCTCACGAGCGGCAAGCCTGTACTCGTCGACTTCTGGGCCGAGTGGTGCGGTCCGTGCCGTCTTGTGGCGCCGGTTCTCGAGGCGCTCGCAGCCGAGCACGGCGACAAGATCACGATCGTCCAACTGAACGTCGATGAAAACCCGCTCACGGCCGAGCAGTACGACGTCAGCTCCATCCCCACGCTCAACGTCTATCGGGACGGCAAGGTCGTCAAAACGGTCATCGGGGCCAGGCCCAAGTCGGTTCTGGAGCGGGAGCTGCAGGATTTCCTGATATGAGCGGGCTCTGAAGGAGTGTGTCCGCCCGTCTCGGCGTCTGCCGCACCAAGGTGCGGCAGACGCCGAGACGGTCAGGCCGGTGTTCGAGGCACCTTCCAGTCCGGTCGGACGTACTGGCTCATGTAGGCGTCGGGATGGCGCTGAAGGTAATCCTGATGCTCAGGTTCTGCCTCCCAGAAGGTGCCGGACGGGACAACCTCGGTGACCAGTCTCCCCGGCCACGACCCAGAGGTGTCGCACTCCGTGATCACCGCCCGTGCGGTGCGTCGCTGCTCCTCGTCCAGGTAGAAGATGGCGGACCTGAAGCCGATGCCGACATCGTCGCCCTGCCGGTTCAACGTGGTGGGGTCGTGGATCTGGAAGAAGAACTCCAGGATGCTGCGGTAGTCCGTCCCGGACGGATCGAAGGTGACCTCAGCCGCCTCCGCGTGGTTCCCGTGGTTCCGGTACGTGGGTTGCACCACCTCGCCACCGGTGTAACCGACACGCGTGTCCACGACACCCGGAAACCTGCGGAACAACTCCTGTACGCCCCAGAAGCATCCGCCCGCCAACACGGCATACTCCCTTGCCGCCAACACCCTGCATTCCCCTTCTGTGACCGTGGAATTCACCGACCTCCGGTGCTGGACCGGCCCCGACAGCCAAGGTCCGCGCCTTCGCGCGGTCGTGGCAGCCGCACAGGGGCCCGGACGCAGCGCGGCCGGACCGCTGGCTCGTCCACCATTAGCTGCATCGGTCGGGGATTCCTTACCTCAGAGACGAGCGCGACGCCTCGACCCGCTCGAAGAGTCCGTCCGGGACCGGGCGAGTCGCACCTGGGCCGCTCGGCGGGGCGGCCCTTCGGGTGTGCACAAAAGTGCACTCAACGCCGCACCTGCGCCACTTGCTGAAATAAGCAGGAACTCGTTGAAACAAAGTCCAGGAACGTGCGCAGGGCGAGAGTGAGAACAGCGACTTCGCGTAGACGGGCTGTAGATGGTCCCGTGATTGTCTCGTTCGTACGAGATGATTTAGGGATTGAAGGCCATGCACTCTACGGATGTCAGAAAAACGTGCCGCACGGCTTCGAGTGGAATTGCCGGAACCAAGGGCAGCGTTCCGGCAGCGGGGCCCACCATGGAGCGACGCCAACTCGACCCTGCGTCCGCCGCCTGGGTGGACGCGCTGGAGAACGACTGTGGACCTCAGTACGAGCAGGCCTGCACGCGACTGCACGAGCTGTTGGTGCGTATCGCCATGGAAGAGGCGTTCCGCCGGGGTTCGCGTTATCGGATTTCCGGGCCGGAACTGGACGATCTCGCGCATCAGGCGGCTGCGGACGCTCTGATGAGGATCACGCGGAAAATCCATGAATTTCGAGGCGAAGCCAGATTCACCACATGGGCGTACCGGTTTGTCGCCCTCGAAGTGTCCAGCAAGCTGGGTCGTCATTTCTGGCGTGTGTCACATGCCCGTTTCGATTCGGAGGAATGGGCGCAGGTGCCCGACCGGGCCGGCGTGGACCCCGTCAGCTACTGGCAGGCCCGCGAACTCATCGAGGCCGTGCGCGACGCAGTCGCGACAGCACTGAGCGCCCACCAGCGGAAGGTCTTCGTCGCCGTGGTCAACGGTGTTCCCCTGGACGCGCTCGCCAGCGAGCTGGAGACAAACCGGAACGCGCTGTACAAGACGATGTTCGACGCCCGTAAGAAGGTGCGGGCTCGGCTCATTGCCGGTGGACACCTCGGCACCGCGGGCTGACGCAGCGGCTACCGCGCCGGTCCACGCGGGATCACCGCCGGGCTGTGACCGCGGTCGCACACGTGGCGAGGCGCCTGAGGTAAGAAGTCACTCCCTGCGGGCGCTGACCTCCGAGGGAGCCGCAGGGGCCCCTGGACTGACAAGGACGGCGAGCATGACGTTCATCTCGCGTGGATTCCACGGCCGAAGGCCGTCGGCGGGTACGAAGCTGCCGCCCGGGCAGTACGAGACGACCGGCTTCCCGGTGCTGTCCGCAGGGCCCACTCCCCGCATCCGGAAAGACGAGTGGCGGCTGACGGTGAGCACCGAAACCGGGAAGCAGCAAGTGTGGGACTGGGCGGGCCTGATGGCGCTCCCGGCCGAGTCCCCGACCGTCAACCTGCACTGTGTGACGAAGTGGTCGAAGTTCGGCACCGAATGGCGGGGCGTATCCCTGGACGTGCTGCTCGCGGACATCGAGACGGCCGCAGAGCACGTCCTGATCACCTCCTACGGGGGCTACACCACGAACATCCCCCTCGCCGACCTGGTCGACGGGAAGGCGTGGATCGCCTACGGCTACGGCGGTGGCGAGCTGGAACCCGAACACGGGGGCCCCGCCCGGCTGCTGGTCCCCCACCTGTATTTGTGGAAGTCCGCGAAGTGGGTGCGCGACATCGAACTGCGACACGGTGACGTGCCCGGCTTCTGGGAGAGTGCCGGCTACCACAACTACGGTGACCCGTGGCGAGAGCAGCGGTACCAGGGAGACTAGGACCTGTTCGGCCGATCATGTGTCTCGCCCGCATCTGGCTCGTCGATGTGGACATGGGAATGGGCGATCTGACAGATGCCAAGTGGGAACGGCTGCGGCCATTCCTGCCGGTCAGCAACGGCCGTTGTGGGCGGTGGCCGCCATCGTCTCTGCTCGGGCAACGGAACCCACCAACATGCGGCCGGTGCCCGAACTGATCCACCGCCGGCACGCGCATCAAAGGGGGCCAAAGAAGGGGAACACCGGGGCGAGACGCCGTGGCAGAGCGTGGTGGTCCGCCTGGTGCAGGTCGTGCTGGAGGTGGGCCGGGGCCACTTGCGGGCCGGGTTCACGAGCAAGCTCCACCTGAGCGGGGACGGCCGGTACCACCCCCTGTCCCGTCGTCACCCCAGGCCAGCGGGCGGACTGCACCCATTTCATTGCCATGTTGGAGAGGGTCCGCGTCCCCCGGTCCGAGCCGGGAAGACACGTGTGAAGCCCGACGGCCTCGCGGCCGACAAGGTATACAGCAATGGTCCTGTTCGCGAGTACCTGAGACGGCAGGGTATCCGTCACACGAAGCCGGAGAAGATCGACAGCCAGGCCGCCCGCCTTGGGAAGGGCTCACACGGCGGACGGCCGCCCGGGTTCGACGAGTACCGCTACAAGAAACGCAACACCGTCGAGCGGTCACGTGAACCCCTATGCGCCCCGGCAATAGACGCCTTGGCCCTGGTGTCGGGCGCTGCCGACGAGGGCGAACCGAAGCACTCAGGATCACCTCGGCGATCTCCGTGCCGATGGGCTCGCCGTCCTCCGCCCACTGCAAGGACCACGCGACAGCGGCATCCTTCGAATGCGCGTCGTGGCCCTGTCTGACGGGCCAGAGCGGCTGACTCGTCATCCGGGGCCGCGAACAACTCGACGATGATGCTCACCTCGACATCATGCCGGGTCGGCGAAGTCACCTGCCGACGCGTGGAGTCGGCGCCGGCCGCCACCCTGTCCCTCAAGGGCGCCTCCGGCCGATTGTCGAGCGCTGCCAGCGGTGCGGGAGTGACGCGGCCTCATTGGCAGTTCCGTCGGGCTGATGTCTGATCGCGACGATCTTGATGCCGGCACCAATGCCCGGGCGCCGTTCGCGCCCGCGGCGATCACACCGGCCAGACCGTGTATCGCATCTCGTGCGCAAACCCCGCGGCGGCCTTCAGTGCCGCCGGCGCGGCCCGACTACGTGGAAGTCGGCTGTGCCGACGCGGAGGACGCCGTCCGACAGCGGTGTGCACCGTACACCGCCCCTTCCGCGCAGCGCGCGCTGGGCCCCGGGTCCGATGACAGCGTCCATCCACGCGCAGGGCCGTGCGGCGCGGTTGACGGCGAACGCGATCGGTCCGTCGCCGGTGTCGAGCTCCACGATCCGACCGATGCAGGCGTCGATGTCGACGCCTCGGAGCAGGATGTTCCGTCGCGTCTGCTGGAGGCCGACTTCGGGGGCGATGTGGGTGGGCAGGTTCTCCGACGCCATGATGGTCACCGAGGCGTCCTGGTGAGCCGGCTGGGCGAAGTACCGGTCGCCGACGATTCCGAGGTGACGGCGTATTCGGACGTGTTGCACCAGCCCGCCGACAGGGTCTTGTGACGGCCCCTCAGCAGGCCGTCCGGAGTAGCGGTGCACGGGCGACATGAGGAGTTGCACCACCTGCACCAGCTCGTCGTGAGTGACGTGTGGGGAGCTCAAACCGAGTCAGTTCCTTTCTTCCCCGGGGGGCCGTTCTCCCGGGTGCTGAGAATTGTTCTCCTGCGGACCCGGACCCGTTCTTCCTCGTCCATTCCACCCCAGATGCCGTACTCCTGTGCTGTGGCGAGGGCCCAACTGGCGCACGGCCGGCGGACCGGACATGTCGCACACACGGCCTTCGCTTCGTCGGCCTCACGCTTGCCGGGGCCCTTCGGCCCTGCAGGAAAGAACAGTTCGGTGTCGAGGCCCCGGCAGCCCGCGTTGTCGAGCCACGTCAGCATGCCGCTGGCCCGGGGCTGGAACCAGGACCGGGGTGTTCCCGTGCGGGCGTCGTTCATGACCATGTGTGCAATCTGCGGGTGCAGGCCTCGAGCCGGGACTCGGTCGCGGTGAGAAGGCTGTCCCAGGACTCCTGGAACTTCGCCACGCCCTCGTCCTCGAGTTGCTGGACGACTTCGGCGTAGGAGATGCCCAGGCGTTCGATCGCTTGGAGGTCGGCCCGCGCCTCGTCGTACTTGCTGCGGAGGGCGCGACCTGCGGCGTGTTCCCGTGCTTCGACGGCGAGCAGAGTCGCCTCGGGCATGGTGTTCACGGTGTCCGGGGCAACGAGTCCGGAGACGTATTTGGTGGCCTCGTACGCCGTGTCCTTGACGCCCGTGGAGGCCCACAGCGGGCGCTGCTTGTTCGCCCGGGCACGACGCAGGCGGTTCCAGCGCTCACCGGAGAAGGTCTCCTCGAAGGCCTCGTACGCCAGGCGGGCGTTGGCCAGGGCGGCTCTGCCCCGGAGGGCTCTGGCTTCTGGGGTGCCCAGGGCGTCGAGGCGCCGGTCGACCTCCGTGTCCATACGGGAGACGAAGAACGACGCGACCGACGAGATCTGCGACAGGTCCAAGCCGCCGGCACGGGCCTTCTCCAGGCCGGCCACATAAGCCTCGGCAACCTGGCGGTAGCGGGCCAGGGAGAAGATCAGCGTCACGTTGACACTGATGCCCTGGGCGATGGTCTCGGTGATGGCGGGCAGGCCTGCCTCGGTCGCGGGGATCTTGATGTAGGTGTTCGGACGGTCCACCAGCCAGGTCAGATGGTGTGCCTCGGCAATCGTCGCCGTGGTGTCATGAGCCGTGTGCGGATCGACCTCGATGGAGACGCGGCCGTCCTGGCCGACGGGGGACGCGAGGAAGGCCGGAAGGAGCAGGTCGGCGGCGTCGCGGACATCCGTCGCTGTGACGGTCCGGACAGCCTCCTCGGCCGACACGCCGCGCACCGCGAGTTCGGACATCTGGGCCTCGTACTCCACGCCGAGCGATATCGAGTCCCTGAAGATCGTCGGATTCGTCGTGACGCCCACCACGCAGCGGCCGCTGATCAGCTCCGCCAGGCTCCCCGACTTGATCCGCCCCCGTGACAGGGTGTCCAGCCACACGGACACACCGGCGTCCGACAGATCCTTCAACATGCTCGTCATGTGTCCCACACCTTCCAGGGGTGGCGAGGCGGGCAGCAAGGGCCGCCCGGGAGTGCTCACATCTGCGGACGACGGCCAGGGAGTGCGACCCGTGCGCACAGGCCGTGCCTGCGGCGCTCCAGGCTGCGCCGCCGGGCTTACGTGTCGCACCGGCGTGGCCCGGTCGGCGCAGGGGCCGTTTTACGGGGATGGTGCCGAAGGCGTCTCATGGTCCGACCACAAGCCGAAGGCGCCTCGGTACGGCTCGAGCATAATGCGCCTTTTTGCGCATGGGCAGAGGGAAGAACGGCACGTCGACGCGGAGTAGACGCGCTGTGGATGGCACGCTCGCCACGTCGGTTGGCGGGGTGCACGTGAGGGACCGGCTCGTTCCGTGGTCCGGGACCACGATGGTAGGCGTCGACGCGATCCAGGAGGGCCGGTGTGCGGGGTACGACGCCTGCCGGAGCGCGTCGCGAGCCGTTCCGCCCTCGAGTACGGGTGCGTTGTCGGGGAACGGCGCCAGGGGGCGGCGTACAACGGGCCACCGGTGACCGGGGATTGCGGCAGCGCCAGGATCGCGATGTCGGCGTGGGGGAGCAGTTGGGGCCGTCCGCGGATGCCGTGCACGCGCTCGCCGGGTCGGCGGCGGCTTGTCCCGCGGACGAGCTCGGCCTCGCAGGCGAGCAATTGGTGCTCGATCGCCGCCGCGATGGCCGTATCCGACGATGATCGCGAAGCTGTCGGCCAGTGGCCGGGGCAGGTGGGGAGCGTGCCCAGCGTCGGGCGTGCCGGTCGCGGATGCTGCGGGGGAGGCCCCGTTCGGCTGCGAGGAGGAGAGCCGGCGCGTGTTCGGCGACCCTGGGGTCATGCAGGCCCCGGCCGTCGGACGGCACGACCAGTGGCGTGATGCGGGGCAGCAGCTTCTTCACGCAGAGGCGGACGCCGACACTGCGCACGGCGCGCAGGCCGGTCATGCCGGGAGTCCTTTGCTCGGTGAGGAACTCGCCGAGGGCCCGCCCGATCTTCGCGTGCACGGGTGACTTCGACCTTGAGCTGATGGAGCATCGGACGTTCGACGGCCACCCCGGAACGCGCAGGCTCCCCGATCCACATCTGTCGCAAATACCACTGAGCCTTGATGAACGGCAGATACAGGAGAATACTGGAGCAATGCTGCGTAGAGTACTTGAACTGCTCGAAAGAGAGACAGAGTCTGCCGTCATAACAAACACCATCCAGGGGATTGAAAAGGGCGGCGGTTTGCTTCTGGTGAAGGGAGTGGCTGGTACCGGAAAGAGCCGACTGCTGTCAGAGATCCGGACGGCAGCAGTCCAGGCCGGGTTCGGCGTGACGACTGCACGCAGTACTGAATTCGAACAGGATTTTGCTTTCGGTGTGGTGCGGCAACTGTTTGAAGAGTTGGCGTTCAACGCTGATCGGACCGCTCGGGAGTCCTTGTGGACGGGAGCAGCCAAGCAAGCGAGAGAAGCCATTGAGGCCATCTCCAATGCTGGTGAACCTGGCGATTTCGCGGTTCTGCACGGTCTCTATTGGCTCACCATCAACGCATGCCAAGACCGCCCGCTCGTATTGGTGGTGGACGATCTTCAGTGGTGCGACAGACCTTCATTGCGGTATCTGGCGTACCTCCTGCCTCGCATTGAGACGCAACCGCTGCTGGTAGCCGTTGCGCTCCGCACGGGGGAGCACGCCACTGATGAGCGACTGCTGCAGCACATACTCTCCGCTCCGGCGCTCGCAGAGCTGAATCCGAAGGAGCTCAGCGCCCAGGCGACCGCGACCTTGCTGCAGCAGGTAATGGATGGAGAGGTGGAGGAAGAGTTCGCAATCACCTGTCACAGGGCCACCGGTGGGAACCCGTTGCTGTTGCGTGAACTCGGTCTCACCTTCTCCGCGCAGGGCCTGTCAGCCAGCGACAGGAACGTCGGACAGGTGGCCGATCTCGGGGGGCTTGCAGTGGCCGATCTGGTCGCCTCCCGCCTCATGGCCTTGCCGGCGGCCTGCGCACCGTTGGCTCGGGCGGTCGCAGTTCTGGGCGACCGCTCGCCGCTGATGCGCGCTGCGCGCCTGGCAGGGCAGGACTCCATCAGTAGGGCACTTGAGTGCGCCATCCTCCTGGAGCAGAGGGGAATCATACGTATCGACGAGGTGTACGGGTCTCCGACTCTCTCCTTTGTGCACCCCCTTGTGCGTAATGCTGTCTATGAATCCCTTGACCGCGCCGACCGCACCACATCACACCACCGTGCCGCAATACTTCTGCGGGAGAACGGCTCTCCCGCAGAGCAGGTGGCCTACCATCTGATGCGAATACCGGCAACCATGGATCCGGTGGCCGTTACGGACCTGCGTGCTGCCGCGGCTGCTGCAGCGGCACGCGGCGCTCCGGAGAGCGCCTATGTCTACCTGCGGCGAAGCCTTGACGAGTCGCTGAAAGGTGACGAGCGCCGAGCGGTTCTCCTGGAAGCCGGGAAAACTGCACTACTGTTTGATGTCGTGACTGGGGCTCGTCTTCTGCAAGAAGCGTGGGAAGGCATGGATCCCGCTGAACGCGCAGAAATTGCGCCCTCTTTGGGTATGGCCTATATTTACCTCGCAAGGCCGGACGCCGGAGTTGATATACAAAAATCAACGATTTCGGAACTTCCGGCCACTGATAATGATCTCAGGAAGCGCCTTCAGGCCTGCCTCCTCAGTTCCAGTACATGGTATGTCCCCGGAAGGGAAGACATAGTCGACTGCTTGCCGGAACTACGTCAACTCCCGCACGGCCACGGCTACGGAGACCGCCTTCTATATTGTGCGGTTGCTGGCCGCAATGCTGCTCTTGGGGACCCTTCCGGAGTGCTTCGCGCACGCGAGACCCTCGCGGATGTTGCGTTTGTCGACCAGGCAGATCCCAACGGGCCGTTGGCGTGCGGATGGTGGTCCCTGGCGGCGGCTGACGACGACATGTCAATAGCCAGCCTGGACAGTGCGGTGAAACGGGCTCATGTGGGCGGTTCCCTCTTCACATTGGCCTCCGTCTACATTCATCGCGGCTACACCTTGTTGTGGCACGGTGATCTTGCAGGGGCCGAACAAGATGGACGTGAGACGATTCGAGTCGGACAACTGAACGGTTCGGCGGTCACCCGCCTTTTGGGCTGCACAGTTCTGGCCGAGGCCTTGATCGAGCAAGGACATCTGGATGAGGCTGAGCGCACTCTTGCCGAGGTGGGAGTTACAGCAACAACCTGCCCTCCAGGACCGGTCTACCTGTCCCTGACGGCGCTCAGCCGGCTGCAAGAAGTCCGAGGTAACCATGAAACGGCTCTCGAAATTGCCCGACAGGCAGAGGAAGCATGCCGTCTCTACCAGATTCAGAACCCGGCAGTCGCGGACTGGAGAACACTGGCCGCACTGACTCTGCACTACCTTGATCGCGACAGTGAGGCTCGCGTCATCGCGGATGAAAATCTCAACCGTGCTCGACGATGGGGCGCCCCTCGCGCTCTCGGTCGGGCCTTGCGTGTGTCTGGCCTGATTTCGCCCCAGGACCGAATTGAACTATTCGAAGAAGCAGTAGACGTACTCAAGGAGTCCCCTGCGCACCTTGAGTTTGCAAAGGCCCTGGTCGACCTCGGTGCCGCACTACGCAAGGCTGGTCATCGCAACGACGCTCGTCCGCCCCTACGGCAGGCCCTTGAGCTCGCCACCCGCTGCGGTGCCGTACCCCTGTCAGACCGAGCCAGTGCCGAACTCACCACCGCGGGAGCCCGCCCTCGGCGCACGGCACTCACCGGTCCAGGCGCGCTCACCCCGTCCGAGAGAAGAGTCGCGGACTTGGCGGCACGTGGCCAGACGAACCGGCAGATCGCCCAAACTCTCTTCGTCACCCCGAAGACTGTCGAGGTCCACCTTTCAAACTGTTATCGCAAGCTGTCCGTTACCAGCCGCGCACAGCTTCCCGCCGCACTGAGTGCGTCGTGAATGAGGTGGAAACCTCACGAGGGGGAATCCACGGCCTGGTCGGACGCTTCAGACATGTCTGAGCCCGCTTGCTCTGCGGCGTAGGCGGCCACGAGCCGGTTCCAGGTGTACGTGCCCGGCACGATCTCCGAGACGAGGTGTGCGCGGATCAGCCGCCAAAGGGTCTGGCGCACCCGCTGTTCGGGCCGCGCGGCTGTTCTGGCGGCGTCGGACGTGGTGAACACGTGGCCAGGCAGGGCGCCGAGGGCGCGGAAGAGGGAGGCGGCCTCTGGGTCGAGCAAACGGTACGACCGCGCGATGGAGGCGCGAACGTCGAGCACCGGGTCCGCTTCGCTGGTGAAAGCATCCAAGGTGCCGTGCTCGGACGGTGCGTATTCGTCGGCCAGGCTCGCCAAGGACATCTGAGGGCGGTAGGCCGCGCCGGCGGCGACATTGGCCAGTGCGAGGGGTAGACGTCCGGCGAGGTGGATGATGCGGTCGACGGCTTCGGGCTCAGCAGACGTCCGCGCTGCTCCGAGGCGGCGGGCGAGCAAGCCGCGTGCGTCCCCCTGGCTCAGTGGCAGCAAGGTCAGGGGAACCGCCTGGTAGGCAGCCACCAGCGCGTGGAGTTGCGTGCGGCTGGTGATGAGGGCCATGGAACCGGGGCTCCCTGGGAGGAGATGCTTCAACTGCTCTGCGTTCCAGGCGTTGTCGAGCACAATGAGCATGCGGCGCTTGGCCAGCAGGTCCCGGAACATGAGCCCTCGAGCCTGTGTGGTCTCGGGTACGGCCTCAGGCCGGACCTCCAGAGACTGCAGGAAGTCCGCGAGGATCCCTGCCGGGTCCCTCGGCTCGGCTCCTGGCCCTTCCCGGTGCAGGTCGGCGAAGAGCTGTCCGTCCGGGAAGCGGTCCGCCAGACGATGGGCGACCGTGGTGGCGAAGGCTGTCTTGCCGACGCCTGCCGCTCCGCCGACCACGCAGATGGCCACCGAGGACGACGCCTCGGCATCGGCGATCAAACGCTCGACCCGCTCTTGTTCCTTCTCGCGCCCGACGAGGTGGGGCAGGGCTGCCGGCAGTTGGGCCGGCGGCCGGGGAGGGGCGGTATGTCGACCGCCGGCTGTGCGGTCGGTGCTTCTCGGCAACTGAAATCGCCCGGAGAGGATGCGCTCGTGGACTTGCCGCAGTTCCGGCGACGGGTTGACGCCGAGGCGTTGACGCAGCAGGTGACTGGTCGAGTGGTAGATCGTCAGAGCCTCGGACTGCCGCCCCGCGCCGTACAGCGCGGTCATGAGGAGGGCGCATACGCGCTCACGCAGCGGGTGCTCGACGAGCAGAGCGGACAGTTCAGCGGCAGCCTCGGTGTAGCGCCCCCTCTCCACCTCGCAGGCCAGGTGGTCCTCGGCGCATGCGAGACGCAACTCGCCCAGGACCCTGCGCTGCTGGCTTGCGAACGGCCCCGGGACCCCGGCAAGAGCCTCCCCTTTCCACAATGCGAGGCCCTTGGTCAGCAGGTTCGTCGCGGTCTCCAGGTCGCCGTTGCTGCGGGCCTCTCGCGCTTTGGCCGTCGTTTCCTTGAACCTGTTCAGGTCCACAGCATCCGGTGGGATGCGCAGAAGGTAGCCACCGTCGACCAGGTTCACCGAGCTGTCACTACGCTCACCGAGCGCTCGCCTGAGCCTGTAGATGTAGGTGCGCACGGAGCCCACGGCCGACGGTGGGGCTTCGTCCCCCCACACGTCGTCCACCAGCTTCGAGAGGCTGACAGGCCGGCCGGCCCTGAGCAACAGCGAAGCAAGTACCGCGCACTGCCTTGGCTGGCCGGCCGTCTTCTCCAGCCCTTGCTTGTGCAATCGGACCGGGCCCAGGACCGAGAACTGGATGTCCGCGTGCATGACCTCTACCGCCCTGACGGCTTTTCAGGGAAACGGTCGATGTCCAGGAGGACGGTCGCACTGCCCTGGGCGGCAGGGCCTTGGAGGTGTGCGTAGCCGTCGCCGAGTCGTGCGGTGGAGACTTGAACGGCGTGCGGGCCGCTGCACGCGTATGAGAATCGAACGGGCACAGGTACGCGCAGGTCGGAGGTGACCGCGACTGCCGTATCGATGGTGAGTTCCAGGACGGGAGAGCTCATGGTGATTCCTGTTCGTGGTCGATGCGCAGGGTGGATCGGGAAGGAGGCCGGAGGCCTGCCCGGCGTTGGTCTTGGACACGTGCCCCTCGGTGACCTCACGCGGTTCCACGCGGAGGTTGGTCAGGGACGGGTGCACCGTGATGTGCGGGGCGGTGCGCGAGGGAGGCCTCTTCAGGCCGGTGCTGCGTGAACGGTCAGGAGAGCCCAGTGTGTGGCGGCGCCGTCAGGGTGGGAGCGGATGCCATGGCCGGTGGCCAGCACCTCGACGAGGGCCAGGCCCCGGCCGTGCTCCTCGCGGGTGCAGGAGGAGGTCCAGGCGCCATCGTCCTGGGCCGGGCCTCCGTCGGTGACGCCGACCCACACGACCGCTGCGGCCGGGTCCTGATACAGGTGGAGCGTCACCGGCGGCAAGGCGTGCTCGACTGCGTTGGTGACCAGTTCGGACACCACCAGCAGTACCGAATGCGCGGCGTCCTGGTCGACGCGCCAGTCCTCAAGGACGGCGCGGGTGATCGCTCGTGCCGCACCCGCGGCGACCGGCCGGTGCTCCAGCGCGTGGGTCACGGGGCTGCCGACCGCTGCACCCGGGCCGGACACCGCGGTGTCCGGCCGGTCACGCGTCGGGCAGGTGTCCTGGGCTGAGCACACCAGGTCCTCGACGGTGGCGTACATGGCGATCACTTCCCGTGCTGCGGGAAACGGCCTCATCGATGTCGGGGCCCTTTCAGTGGATTCCTTACGTCCTCTGTTCTACGAGCCTCGATCAAGCCGGGCATTAGGGGCCGTCCCTAATGTTTTGGAGCTGTCCCCCCGCGGTTCAGGGCGGCCGCGGTCGCGCAGTACCGGTCGCGGTCCGGGGCATCCGGTGGCTGGAGCGATCCGGCCCCCGGGGAGCGCCTGCGCGGTGGTGCCCGGCATCGGGTGGACGGCGACGATCAGTGCCATCACAGCGGGTCGTCATCCGCCGCCGCGGCCTCCCGGACCATCACCGCCTCGATCCGCGATCCGCGTCCGGCTGCGAACAAGATCGTGGCGCCCTCGGTAAGACGGCGCGACGAGCCGACACTAACTGCCTGCACGATGACGCCGGCCTGTGCATCACCTGACCGGAGCTCCCACGACCAAGAGTCGAACCGCTCGCAGAAGGACCAAGAGAATGAGCGACACCAACCACTCGACCGAAGTCCTGGCGATCCGCGCTCAGTTGAGCCTTGACCACGTCAAGCCCGAACGCGGACGCCAACAGCGTGAGGGCGCCTAGGTCTGCGTCTCGGCCTGTGCGATCGCTCCGGGCACCTGACCCGTTTCCCGCCGGGTCCCGATCGCGAGACGACCGTGCACTCGGACCGGGGATTCCCAGAAGCCCAGGGGTGGCTCAGGACAAGAGAGAGACGTGGTTCGATGCACAACACCGCACCAGTGACCGACCCTGTCACGAGGGTGGGAACGCACCGGCTTGCTTTTCTCTCAGCGGTGATCTCCCTGGTGGCAGTTTTTGCCGCCGTGGGCTCGACGATTCCGCTGTTCAACGTCTACCGGGCCGAGGACGGGTTCACCAACGCCGAAATCTCGATCACCGTCGTCGCCTACTCCTTCGCCACCCTCGCCACTCTGTTGTTCCTGGGGGGACTGTCCAGTCATCTGGGTCGGCGGCCCCTCGCGATCACCAGCCTCAGCCTGCTCCTGCTCGGCTGTCTGCTGCTGTTGGACGTGCACGACATCGGCACTCTGATTGCCGGTCGGATCATGATGGGCCTCGGCGCCGGACTCGCCAGCAGCAGCCTCACCTCCTACATCGTCGACACCGCACCCCCCAAGCCGGCCTGGTTGGCGTCGGTCGCCTCCAGCCAGACAGTCATGCTCGGCCTCGCCGTCGGCGCCGTCACTTCCGGCGCCCTGGTCCAGTACGGGCCATGGCCACGGGACCTGATCTACCTGGTTGTCATCGGCCTCCTTCTTCTGTCTGTCGCACTCATCGCTGCAAGCCCGGAAACCGCGACTCCCATGCCGGGCGCCTGGCGGTCTCTGCGGCCCCGGGTCGGCCTGCCCGCACGGGTCAGGCGTGTGCTCCCGGTCGCGGCAGCGGTGTTCTTGGCCACCTGGGCGGCCGGGGCCTTCTACCAAGCGTTTGTGCCCGCACTGGTCGAAGACCAACTGCACACGCGCAGCGCACTCGTTCTTGGAGTGACATTCGCTGCCTACATGGGTCCCAGTGTCCTCGGCGCTCCCCTCGGCGGCCGGTTCACACCCGCGAGAGCCCAGCGCGTGGGCATGATGGGCTTCCTGATCGGCATGATCGGCGTCATCACAGCCATCGGCACCGGCACATTGCTGCTGTTCGTTGCCGCGACCGTGGTAGCCGGCGCCAGTCAAGGCATCGCCATCAGCGCCGCGACCCGAGGCCTGTTGCACGGCAGCACCCTGGCCGACAGGGCACCGACCTTCAGCGTGATCTACCTCCTCTCCTACAGCGGTGCGACGATCCCTGCCCTCATCGCCGGCCAACTGACCCACACCTTCTCGCTGCCACAGATCTCGCTCGGCTACGGCGCCCTTGCCTTCGTCTCGACCCTGTTCACCGTCCTCCGCGCACGCAACCCGCAGCTCACTGCGATCGCGAACCGCCAGGACGTCGAGTAGCCGAACGACATTCATTCCTTAGGGAGAGCGCACACATGTTCAAGCGAATACTGGTCGCGGTCGATCCAAGCCCTTCGCGTCTCACCTCCGCCCGTATGGCCGGTGAGATGGCCCGGCTGGCCGGTGCCTCCGTCCACGTCCTGCATGTGGTCGCGGCGACCGCCACACTCGACACCGTCGTACGCCTGGAGGACGACGCCGAAGCCAGGGCGATCCTCGACGAGGCCGTCGACGCTCTGCGCGACGAGGGAATCGAGGCAGACGGCACGCTCGCCAACGGTTTGCGCAACGATGTGCCGGCCCTGATCAACGAGACGGCCGGGCAGTTCGGCGCTGATCTCATCGTCCTCAGCCCGCACCACCGCGGAGTCGTCGCCGCCCTCTTCAATCCCCGCGTGAGCGACATCGTCACGCACGCCAGCCACCTGGCCGTTCTCCTCACTCCGGAGAGGCCGGCGGCGGCCCGCACCTGACGGACGGCGCCATGTGTGATCGCAGGTTTGGTCGAGTACGGGGACTGCACTCTCTGACGAATCCCATCGCAAGCAGCTCGACCGGCGCAGTCGTTGACGTTGACATTGACGTCGACCGCGGCGGTCGTGGCCGCACGAGACCAAAGGGCGGACGCATGAAAGTCGCCGTGATCGGTGGGATCGGGCTCATCGGGGCGCGTGTGGTGAACGTCCTGAAGGCGAGCGGGCACGAGGCGGTGCCGCACTCGCCGTTCGGTTGCAGAGGACGTCCTCAAGACCGGTTCCGTGCCGTACTCGCTCGTCCGCGCCACGCAGCTCTTCGAGTTCATGGACACGGTGATGTCGTGGACCCTCGACGGCAAGTCCGTGCCCGCCGGCCGCGCGCATCCAGCCCGTAGCCGCGGCGAACGTCGCTCAGGCTGTGGCCGCGGTCTGTGTCGGTGCCCCACTGAGGGGCACCCGTCACATTGCCGGCCCCGAGGTCCTCATCCTCGACGAGCTGGGCGGGATCACTCTGGCCGCGTGTGGTGACCAGCGCGGCGTCGTCACCGACAGCAGGCCGGCTCATACGCCGCGGCCTCGGGAGACGCTCTCATAGCCGGGGGTGACGCAGTTGTCGCCGGAACCACCTACCGGAACTCACGTCGTGACCGAGACGGGGCCTGCACGAAGGGTCCCCCGACAGAAGGAGTGACCATGGCGATCAATCCCGAAGCCGAGGCTTCCGCCAGGGAAGAGAACAACGCTGCGCTCATCGCCGCTTTGGACGGACCACGTCTCAGCGTGGGGGAGTCGAGCTGGGAGCTCGACGTGCTCAACGATGCCGAGCACGGTCGCTGGGTCGCCGCCCTCGGTCCCGAAGCCATCGGCGAGCTTTCGTACCGGTTCGTGGGCGGCCGCGTCGTGCTGCTGACGACCTGGGTCGACCCCGCCTACCGCAATCACCGGGTGGCCACGGAACTCATCTCTCGCGTGTTGGACGAGATCCGCGAAACCGGGAAGAAGATCACCGTCATCTGCCCGGTGGTGGGTGAGTTCATCGGGCGCCACCCCGAGTTCGCCGACCTCATCGACAAGGCCCATCCCGGCGCCGGCGCCTATCCCGAGCACGAATCCGCGGGAGCAGGACCTGACGAGGAGCTCACCGCGGTCGAGCGTGACCTGACGTAACCGGGACATGGGTGTGAACACCGCGGAGGTCTTTCTCCGCCGAGCGTGAACGTCGCGACATCATGGAGAGCATGTTCCCGCCGGCCGACATCCGGCTCGGCTTCGGCCAGGTCGGGCGGCCGCCGGTGCTGGTCGTGGTCGCGGGCCATTTGCGGTGGATCACCGCGCGGATGCCGCCGTCCAGGTGCGCGGCACATCCGATCGCCGGGCAGTGGCGGCTGCTGACAGAGCTGGGCGTCGCCCCCCCCGGGTGCTGGTCTGGGGCAACGAGGGAGCCGTCGGCTCCCGGCGGTCCGGCGGCCTCCAACTGACTTATGACTTCGCTGCGTTGGCCGGTCCGCTCGACATCAGGTTCCTGCTCTGCAAGCCACGGGATCCCGAGTCCAAGGGCTCGGTCGAGCGGGCCAACGGCCATCTCGAGACGTCGGTCCTGCCCGGCCGGGTGTTCACCCCGCCGGCGGACTTCATCGCGCCGCCGGGCTGGGGAAGGCATCTCCGCGACTGCCCCGGGACCACTACGTGCGCCTGGACACCTGCGACTGCTCGGTGCATCCGCTGGCCGTCGGCCGCCGCATCAAGGTCGCCGCCGACCTGGACCAGGTCCTGGTGGTCTGCGACGGCGTCGAGGTTGCCCGCCATGCCCGCCGTGCCCTCCGTGCCCGGAGATGGGCTCGCCACCAGACGATCACCGACCCGGCCCACGCGGCCGCCGGTGCGAAACCGGCGCCGGTGGACGTGGCAGAGGTCGAGGAACGTCAACTCCGAACTGATCTGTCCGACCGAGGCGTTGAGGACCCCTGCCCCGCGGGACGAGGAGGCTCCGGAAGACTGCCGCGACGCCGTGTCACAGGACGGGCGTGGCGTGGGTCAGACGTGCCGTTTGTAGGTGTGTGGGTCCACTGGTTGCTTCGACTTGGGAAGGCCGCCGACCACGAGACGGTAGGAGTCGGTGACGAGGTCCTTCACCAGGTTGCCGTCGATGGTGTCTCCGCCCTCGACCGTGATCCAGTGTCTCTTGTTCATGTGGTAGCCAGGGGTGATGTCCGCGTACTGCTCACGCAGGGCGGTGACGTCGTCCGGATCGGCCTTGAGGATCACGACGGGGCGTCCCGGCATGTCTGTCATCAGCATGAAGACCTTGCCGCCCACCTTGTGGAGCTCCCAGTCGGGGTCGAAACGCCGCTCTTGGTCGGCGCCGGGCAGGTCCGCGGTGTGGTCACGCGCGATCTTCTGCAGCTCCTGTCCGTCCAAGGTGATCAACTCCTTTGTCGATTCGAGTGTCTGGCGTGTTTCGGTACGGGTCCTGCCGTCGGTCACCGGAAGCGGCGTGGCGCGGTTCCACCTGCCGGTAGGACCCTGACCGTCCACTGCCTACGGGAGGACTCGGATGACGGTCTTCCCGAGGCGCCGCGTGGTGGGGTTGAGGGCGCCGACGGCATCGTCGAGGCTCGCGATGTCACCGATGTTGGTCCGCAGCCGTCCGTCCCGCACTCGCTGCACGATCTCGCCGAGTTCGGCGCGATCGGCTTCGACGACGAAGTCCACCGCCAGGCCGTCAGTGGGGCGCGCTTCCACCGGGCCGACGATGGACACGAGGGTTCCGCCCGCCTTGATCAGGGCGGCGGACTGCTGTTGAACGTCGCCACCGATGACATCGAAGACCAGGTCGACGTTGCCGACGTCCTTGAGCGCGTCGTTCTCGAGGTCGACGAACTCGTGGGCGCCGAAGTCGAGTGCCTTCTCGCGGTCGGCGGCGCGGCCGGTGCCGATGACGTACGCGCCGGCTTCACGTGCGAGCTGGGTCACCATCGTCCCGACTGCTCCGGCCGCGCCATGGGCGAGGACGGTTTGGCCGGACTGAAGGCGGCCGTGCTGGAACAGTCCTTGCCACGCGGTCAGACCTGAGATGGGCAGGGACGCGCCTACCGTGAAGTCGACGTCGCCCGGCAGCGGTGCGAGATTGCGTGCCTCGATCGCCACGTACTCCGCGAGAGTCCCGTCGCGGTGCCAGTCGGCGAGGCCGAACACCCGTTGCCCGATCGAGAGGCCCGTCGTGCCGTAGCCGAGGGTGGTGACCACTCCGGCCAGCTCGTGGCCGGGGATCGATGGTGTCTTGTCGTGGCCGGCGCGATTGGCCCAGGTCGAGGGCCACTCCATTTCGGTCGGGACGAAGCCCGACGCATGGATCTGAACGACGACGTCGTTGATCGCAGGGATCGGCTCGGGCCGTTCCGTCAGCGTCATTCCGGCCGTTCCCGCGGCCTGGTCGGTGACCACAATGGCTTTCATCGAATTGCCTCTTTCTCGGATGTGTGGTG
Source organism: Streptomyces sp. NPDC107471 (assembly GCF_055582845.1). Lineage (NCBI taxonomy): Bacteria > Bacillati > Actinomycetota > Actinomycetes > Kitasatosporales > Streptomycetaceae > Streptomyces > Streptomyces sp. NPDC107471. The sequence goes on from NZ_JBVJPC010000021.1 coordinate 30,829, forward strand.
AGTGCCGGTTCCCGGGCGGGTTCCTACATGAAGGTGAACAGCTCGTCGGCGTCGAAGCGCGAGATCGGATTGGTGTACACCTTCTCCGGGTTGGGGTAGCCGAGGGCCAGCAGCACGGTGGTGCTGTGTCCGCTCTCGCGGATCTTGAAGGCCTTGTCGACCGTGGTCGGATCGAAACCCTCCAACGGCGTGGCCTCGACACCGAGTTCGGCGGCCGCCATCATGGTCAGGCCCACCGCCATGTAGGTCTGCTTCTCCATCCAGTGGTTCAGGTCCTTGTAGCCGTAGTTGCGCAGGTTGAGGAAGTCCCGGGTCATGGATTCCCACAGCTCCTGCTTGGCCGGGTCGGGGAACCGGCCGTCGGCCTTCTCCTTCGTGAACACCGCCTCGAGGTGGGCGTCGGGCAGATCCGCCCGGGTGGTGAGGATGATGGTGTGCGACGCGTTCAGGATCTTCTCGGCGTTGTCCTGGAACCGTTCGCCCAGGTTGTCGGCGAGCCGCTCTTTGCCTTCGGGCGTGGCGAGGACGTAGAAGTGGTTGGGCTGTACGTTCACCGATGACGGCGTCGAACGCAGGAACCGCAGCAGTTGCTGAAGGGTTTCCTCCGGAATGGTCCTGCTGGGGTCGAAGTACCTGGTCAGGTGCTTGCTCATGAGCTTGTCGAGATTCATTGCCTGCCTTCTTCGTGCGATGAGTGGCTGAGGGGCGGTGGTCCGCGGGGAGTGGGCTAGTCCGTGTCGCGGGCGAGTAGTTCGGCGATGCGCTCGAAGCTGATTCCTGTCGTCGCCGAGGCGAGGTCGCCCGCGACCAGAGCCTTGATGGCCTGGTCGAGTGCCTCCATCGCGTGGGTGTAGAGCGCTGGACCCACGCTGATGCGCTTGACCCCGGCCTTCTGCAGTTCGGCGACGGTCAGCACCCTGTCCGCCGGCGAGATGAGGACATTCACCGGTGTCGGTGCGACGGCGGTGACGATCGCGACGAGTGCGTCGAGGTCGGGCGGGAAGGGGGCGTGGAGCACGTCCGCGCCGGCCTCGGCGAAGGCGGTCAGACGCCGGATGGTGTCGTCGAGATCGGGCCGCCCCTGGAGGAAGTTGTCGGTGCGGCCGGTGACGACGATGCGCCCCTTGGCCGCGTCGACGGCGCTGCGTACGCGGTTCACCGCCTCGTCGAAGTCGCGGATCGGGTGTTCAGGATTGCCTGAGGTGTCTTCGATCCCGATACCGGCCAGGCCGGACTCGACGGCGGCTTCCACGGTCGTGGCGACGTCTTCGAGCGTGTCGCCGTAGCCGTCCTCGAAGTCGCCGTTGACGGGTAGCCCGGTGAGGCGGCCGAGCAGCCGCGCATGGTCGAGGTGTTCACCACGGGTCACTTCGTGTCGCCCGTCGGACCGGCCGAGCGTGGTGGCGAGTGCCGCCGATGATGTCGCGATCGCCTCGAAGCCGGCGTCGGCCAGCATCAGCGCCGAGAGGCCGTCCCATGCGTTCGGCATGACGAGGCCACCGTCACGAGTGTGCAGCGCCATGAAGCGCTCATAGAGGTCGGAGCCCGGCATGTCGAACCTTTCCGAGTGATCGTTGTGGGGCGGTGAAGTGAGGCGGTGAAGGGGTCGCCGGCTGTATACGCGGACGCGACGGGGCCCGGTGATCAGACGTGCGTGGCGGCCGAGTTGACGGCGGGGATGTCGACGTCGGTCTGGTTGACGTTGTTGATGAAGTTGGTCAGCAGGACCTGCACCGCCACCGTCACGATCCCCAGGATCTGCGCGTCGGTGTACCCGGCGTCTCGCACCGCTGCGAGGTCGGCGTCGCTGACCTGACCGCGGCTCTCCACCACCTGCTGAGCGAAACGAGCGACCGCGGCACGCTGGGGGTCGGTCGAGCTTCCGGACCGGGCCAGGTCGATGTCATCGCTCGACATGCCGCCGAGTGCGGACGATACGTAGGTGTGCATTGCCAGGCAGTAATCGCAGTTATTGGCCTGTGACACGGCCAGAGCGATGGTGTGCCGCGTCTTCGCGTCCAGGACCCGGCTCAAGGTGCTCTGCAGGGTCATGACGACGTCGAGAACGGTCGGGTTCGACGCGAGGGTCGCGAACATGTTCGGGACGAAGCCGAACTGCCCGCCGATGTTGTCGAGGATGCCCTTTGCGCCGGCGGTGACGTCGTCGGGAGAGGGAACGTTCAAGCGTGACATGGCGAATCAACCTCCGGTGAGTTGTGAAAGGTCAGCGTCGAGCCCAGGGCGGTTCTTACTGCCGCAGAGAGCCGGTCGCTGTTGTGACAGCGAACCTCGGGACATTTTTTGGGCTGCTCGGCCCACTTCCTGGAGTGAACACCACTCGTTTCTGGGCTGTCAAGCCCAATCTGGGGTATCCTCGAAGCATGGTCACGACTACGACGGCTCCGGCGCCTCACGAGCTGACATCGAAGGGGCGGGCGACGCGTGCCCGCATCGTGGAGCACGCGGCGGAACTCATCTACGCGAAGGGAGTCCACGCGACGAACAACGAGCAGCTCCGCCGTGCCGCCGGCGTCAGCGGATCGCAGCTCAACCACTACTTCCCGACCAAGGAGAGTCTCGTCCTGGCCGTGATCGCCTGGCAGGCCGAGCGCGTCCTCACGTTCCACCGCGACGAGAGGTTCACCGGCTTCGACAACCTCGACGCGCTCCGGGAGTGGGCGGATTTCTACGTCGGCTACGAGCGTGCCTACCAAGAAGGCTGCACCCTCGGTTCCCTGGCGAGTGAGATCATCAAGACCGATCTCGACGTCCACGACGAGCTCGCGAGTGCGTTCGACCAGTGGCGGGGGATCTTCCGCGATGGAATCGAGCGCATGCAGCGACTCGGCCGGATCAGCACCGAGGCAGACCCCGCGCAGTTGGCCCATCTGTTCCTCGCCGCCTTCCAGGGCGGCATGCTCCTAGCCCAGGTCGCTCGGAGCATCGCTCCGCTGAGGGACGCGTTGCAGGCGGCCATCGACCACCTGCAGACCTTTGCGACGTCTCCTGACGCCGACATGGTCGAAGCTCGGTAGCCGCTTCCGCCCGTACGGGTCGGCGAAGCGTGGCGGTGCACGGCGATCCGTGCTTGGGCAAAGCGCCTGCGAGGCCGCCATGGTGCGGCTGCCCCTGCCCTTGCCGAGGACGCTGTCCGTGCAGGTCAGGCCTTATGTCGGTACTCGTGTAGGGTGCCGCCGAGGTTCTCACGTCGGCGCATGTCGAGGTGGGTGAGCTGCTCCGGATCGGTGATCGGTGGGGCAAGGCGGGCAGTGGTCGGACGCCTGCGAAGCCCTGGTAGGGCCGATGGGAGTTGTAGTGCTGGGCAGGCAGGGCGTGAGCAGATGGGTGCTGGTTCCAGATCAGCGTGCGGTCCAGCAGCTCGTGCCGGCAGGTCTGCACCCAGCGTGTCACCCAGGAAGCGGTTGGGTGCGCGGTGGCGCCCAGGACCCGGATGCGCCGACTGCCGTGCTCGGGCACGGCGAACACGTACGGTCGTGTCCCGGACGGAGTGATGGTCTCGTAGAAGTCGCAGGCCGTCAGGCCACCAGCGGTAGCGCAGGAAGCCTACCCAGGGCGTTACGGCGTGTTCGGGTGCCGGTCGGTCCCGGCATCGTTCAGGATCTTCCACACAGTGGAGCGGGCCGTATGGCGGTGCGGGAGAAGATCACGGTGCCGGCGCATCGCCGTGTCCGGCCGCATCAGCACCCGCACCCCGCGCAGCACCTCCGTCGGTGACCGCCGCGGCAATGCTGCCAGGCTCGCGCGATCGCCCGGGGGTGAACCGCGCTCCCCGGCCGTCGAGCTGGCGCTCCTGTACCCCCATCTGAGGGCGAATGGCGAGGGATTACGGCGTCCTTGCCTTGGTCGCTCATCGGCAGTAGGCACAGCAGGGCGAACACATTCGTCACACCTGGCCAGGCCAGTCGCAGGAGCTCGGTCGATCATGTTCCCGCAGTTCTCGGCACACCCTCGCACCGCCTCCCACCAGGGCGGATTAGGTTCTCGGCAACGGCAACCTGAGGCACCTGGCCGGAGTTGCGCAGCGGGATGGGCGAGATGGACGGCCTGGACGCTGCCGCGATCGGGGTGCGGGCGAGGGCGTTGCGCGACGGGCGAGGCCATCGCGCCCAGCCGTCGGTGCTGCGGTGGCCGGAGCTCAGGCGGCCTTCTGCGCTGCGATCGCCCTGCTCAGGGTCGGGTAGAGGGGGATGACGGCGTCGAGGCCGACGATATGGAGGATGCCCAGCACGCGCGCGGGCGTTTGGGCTAGGCGCAGCCAGCCGCCGTCGGTACGGGCGGCGTTGGGCGCGAGGTCGCCACTGCCGCGCTGGCTTCCTCGGTATCGATGCCGGCCGACCGGGGGAGGTGCTGCGGGTACGGACGATCTCCCGCCTGGGCGCCGTCGTACGCGTCTCTCTGTGCTGTGTGTCAGGTGGTGGTGGGTGCGGGTGGGGTCCAGCGGTGGGTGCGGGGCACGGTGGCGGTGACGCCGTAGTCGTTCTTCAGATGTTCGGGGATGGCGTAGTGCATGACGCGTCCTCGGGTGAGGGAGGACAGTTCGAGAACGGTGGTGAGGTGGCCGAGGCGGTCCAGTGCCCAGGCGCCCAGCGGTGAGCGGTCCTCGATGGTTTCCAGGACGCCCAGCAGGTGGGGAACTGCTTTGACCACGGTGTCCCAGGGCGTACGGGGGACGTGGAGCCAGTCGGCGCAGGTGTCGCCGATCAGGTGGCGGATCAGCGCGGAGACGATCGGATCGAAGAAGGTGCCGGGGACGACGTCCTCGTACAAGTCGATCAGTTGCCGGGTCAGATGCGTGCCCTCCTCGGACGGCCCCATGTGCCGGACCATGTACCGGTCGAGGAACTCGCGTGCAGCTTCGAGGGACTTGGGGACGGCGTCCTGGTCGACGCCGAGCATCGCGCCGACGACTCGCCAGGCGTAGAAGTAGGCCTCGGCGCCGTCGGTGGACATGTGGATGCCCAGACGGTGCAGCGAGTCCAGGACCAGCAGGGAGAAGAACATCTGCCCGCCGATCATGTCTTCCTGGCAGATCGGCACGCCCTGCGCGGTGCTGTCCCAGCGGTTCTCGCGCTTGAGGTGATGGCGGATGGAGGCGTGCAGGAGGCGGACCTTCTGGACGGCCGGGATGAAGCGGCTGCCGGCCTCGAAGGCGCCGGGCTGCATGAGGTAGACGGTGAACTGTCCGGTCTCCGCCATCCGCTTGGCGGGGTACTGCAGGCCGTGGGTGGCCGACAGCAGTCGGGCCACGTGCGGAACGACGTAGCAGGCCGGCATGGAGGCGAACGACAGCGCGGTGGAGATGTGCACGTTGTTGTCGATGAAGAACAGGCGGGCCTTTTCCATCTCGGCCCAGTCCACCCACGACGGCGGTGCGCCGGTGACCTGGAGGTACTCCCGCGCCACGTCGGGCAGCCCGTCGGGCAGGGGTGCATCGGCGGTGGACACGTATCGCATGAGGGTGTTGAACGTGCCGACCTCACCGCGTTCGAACAGGGTGGCGACGGTTGCGTCGGCGAGTTCGTCACCGGCCTGGCGCAGGGCGTCCATCGACGTCTCGGTGTAGCTCATCACGGGGCTCCTTGGGCTGCCGGGCGGGCGAGGGTCGTCGCGGGCATGAGGGGGCGGGGCTGACATGCTGCGGGGGAGTCAGTGGTGGCGGACAGCCGCCGACCGGGCAAGGGCGGTCAGGGCGGCGGTGGCATGCCCGGGGAGGTCCAGGTCGTGCAGGCAGCGTGTGGCCGCTTCGACCCGCGCGGTGATCATCTCCTCGATGCGGTCCGGCGCCTTCAGCCGCCGCATCAGCGCACGCACGATCTCCAGACCGTCTCCGTCCAGGTCGCGCCGGCCGAGCAGGGCGCCCAACTGCTCACGCTCCTGGTCACTGGCGATACGCCAGGTCTCCGCGAGCAGGGCGGTGGGCCGGTGAGCGCGCAGATCGTCGAGGTTGGCCTTCCCGGTGGAGTCCGAAGCCCCGAACAGGCCCAGCAGATCGTCTCTGAGCTGAAATGCCTCACCCAGCGGCAACCCGTAGGCGGAGTACCCCTCCCGTAACCGCTCACCGGCGCCAGCCAGCGCGCCGCCGATCAGCAGGGGCTGCTCGACCGTGTACTTGGCGGTCTTGTAGCGGATCACCTTCAATGATGCGGAGGTGTCCGGCACTGCCCCGGTGTGCAGGATCTCCAGGCACTCACCGGCGATCAGATCGCGGGCCAGGGCCGCCCACAGCGGGCGGGCCCGGCCGAGGTAGGCGGCGGGCAGGCCGCTGGAGACAAACATCTGACCGGCCAGCGACATCAGCAGATCCCCCACCAGCATCGCCAGTGAGCGGGCGGCGTGCGTCGCGCGCGGGCGGCGCCGCAACACGCTGCGCAGGGCGACATGCGCGGTGGGGCGGCCGTGGCGCAGCGCACTGTCGTCGATGAGGTCGTCGTGCACGATCGCGGCGGCGTGCACCAGCTCCATGGAGCCCGCGGCTCGCACCAGCGCGTCACTGTCCGGCTGCCCTGCCGCACGCCAGCCCCAGTAGCAGAACGCCGCCCGCAGCCGCTTGCCGTCCGCGACCGCCTGCTCCAGTTGGCGAGCAACGGGGTCCAGAGCTGGATCGACCGCCGCGAACCGGTCGGCTTCCTCGGCGACGAACGCGCGCAGCACCTCATCCACGCGGGCCTTGAACGCGGCCGCTTCCCAGCGCTCAGACACTGTCGTCGGCCTGCCGGGCCAGGGACTGCCGGGCGAGCACCTCCAGATGGGCCGGTGGGGCGGCCGCGTACTGGTTGAGCACCAGGCGCCCGCGTGCGATCAGGTCCTGCTCGGCCTCAGCGGCCAGCTCCGCGGTGTCCGAGCGACGCAACAGTCCGCGCACTGTCGTGAGCGCCGAACCCAAGGTGCTCACCGCCAGATCGGCCAACCCCGCCACCAGTAGGACCACTTGCTGTTCCGGATGGCCAGGGCGTTCCGCTCCCTGAGTCATGCCTACCCCCACCCACGCAGGAATGTGAAGGCGCCAGTCGCGCGCCGCTGCCCCCAGCGTGCTGGCCCACCAGGTGGATGGCCCGGAGAACTCACCAACGAGCGATCACACCGTATGGATGTACGGGCCGGCACCGACCCCTACGAGCCGGTGGTCGCACCTGTTGGCCGCCCGCACTCCGGTTCCGCCAAGCCCGCTTGTCGCGATCGTTCGAGTTCCTGTGATCGCCCATTGCTGATGGTGTCCTGGCCAACGGGGACTGGAGTGGGTGGTTCGGTGTCGCCTGAGGCGAGACCGGCGTAGCGGATCGGGGGCGGAGTTGGCGCAGGCTGGATCGTGGACGGCTGACCTGATCAGCGATGGACGCGGCTGAAGGGTCAGGACGCTGATCGGCTGGCTGGGTGGACCGGGGGGAACTGGTCGCACGGCGTCGGCTACGACGCCGCGTGGGCGGCTGGCGCTGTGCGTGCCAGCCCGCGCAGCCAGGCGAGAGCGTGGTCGGCGTCGTAGCGCTGGTGCCATGACAGGTACACAGCCGCCGACGGTAGTTCGAGAGGCAAGGGGAGCCTGACAAGCCCGAGGTCTGCGACCGCTTTCCTCGTGGTGGCTTCCGGGACACTGATCACGAGGTCGCAGCCGCGCGCGAGCCCCAGCGCGGTCGCTTGCGTGGGTGCAGTGGCCACCACACGGCGGGCAGACCGACTTGGGCGAGGGCGTCGTCAAGGGGATTGCTGAGGGTTCCGCCGCGAGACGGTGACATGGTCAGCGTCGGCGTACTGCGGTGTGGTGACGGTTGCGGCACGGGTGAAAGCGCGCCCCTTTCTCACGACGGCCACGAGGCGTGTCTCGCCCACCTGCTCGGCACGGATGTCCGGTGCGCCGGGTTGGTTGGCGTTCGCTTCCAGGTCGACTTCGCCGCGGCGCAGTTCGGGGGTGTCGGTGCTGGATTCCGCGACGAAGCGCAGTCGTAGGCCCGGCGCCTGCACGCGTACGGCGGCGAGCAACCCGGGGCCGCTCGATGGGACCGGGGAGTCCTGCCGGCGCGGGGTGAAGGTGCGCTCCAGCGTTGCCAGATCGAGTTCATGGCTGGGGGCCAGCACCTTCTGAACCTCCGGGAACGGGCTGAGCATTGCCCTCTTCGAAGACCGAGCTGCCGCCCAAGCCGCGCGGAAGGCGATCGGAAGGGGCGCCGACCAAATCGGATGGAACAGGGTCGCGCACCCGGCGCCTGCTTTCACGATCATGTACGACGTCATCCGCCCCGCACAGCTCACCCCGCCGTGCGGTGTGGCAGCACACTCCGGCAAACACGGCCGGCGTTTCACTGAGCGGCGCGTTCGTTCAGATCAGCCGCCCGCGCTTGCCCGCTCGCGCAGCAGTACCGCGTCCTGGCCCGGTGGTCTTCCGAACAGCCGCCGGTACTCGCGGCTGAACTGGGACGCGCTGTCGTAGCCGACCGCGAAGCCGACGGAGGCCACATCGTTCGAGCCGCTCATCAGCAGCAGTCTGGCCTCCTGGAGGCGGATCCGCTTCTGGTACTGGATCGGCGTCATCGCGGTCACCGCGCGAAAATGCCGGTGGAAGGGCGAGACGCTCATCGCGGCGAGGCGGGCGAGGTCCTCCACGCGCAGCGTGTCCGCATGATGCTCGCGGATCCACTTGACGGCCCTGCCGATGTGCCGCAGCCGACTGTCGGCCAGCCCGATCTGCCGTACCAGCGCGCCCTGTTCACCGGTGATGAGCCGCCAAAGGATCTCCTTCTCGATCATCGGGGCGAGCACTGGCACGTCGGCGGGGCGGTCGATCAGCCGCAGCATGCGCACGGCCGCGTCGACGAGTTCGGCGGGCGCGTCGCTCACGGCGAGTCCGGGAGGCGTGGCGGTGGTCGGCCTTCCCGCAGATCCGCTCTCCAACAGGAGCGAGGCGATGGCCGACGGCTCCAAGGTGAGACCGAAGGCGAGGAACGGCTGCTCGGCGCTCGCGCGCGTGTAGTGCCCGGTGACCGGCAGGTCCACGGAGACGACCAGGTACTGACCGGCGCCGTAGTCGTAGATCCGATCGCCGAGCGTCAGCCGCTTCGATCCCTGCGCGACGACGGCCACCACGGGGTCGGCCATGCTCGCGGTCGGCGGGGTGGGGGCGTCCACGCGGGAGAGCAGAACACGGTCGATGCTGGTCGGCTGGTCGACGTGGCGGGAGATCAGGGTGCGGAGTTCATCGAGGGACACGTCCAATCCTGACGAAACAAGCAGGATCGTGCAAGAGTCTGGCGCGATCGCACTAACGACTGTGCAGCTCACAGTGGTCTCCTCGAAGAGCAGGCAATTACCCAAACTCTTTCGGGAGCAGTCCATGACACTCGACTCGTACGTCAGTCTCGGCCGGTCCGGACTCAAGGTGAGCCCGTTCTGCCTCGGTGCGATGAACTTTGGCGAGGACGGCGGCTTCGGCTGCGGCGTCGACGAATCGGAGAAGATCCTCCAGGCCTACCTGGACCGCGGCGGCAACTTCGTCGACACCGCAAACTTCTACACCAACGGCCACTCGGAGGCGATCCTCGGCGACTTCTTCGCCGCCCGCCCCGGCGTGCGGGACCGGCTGGTACTCGCTACCAAGTTCTACGGCAACCTCCACGTCGGCGACCCCAACGGCGGCGGCGCCGGCCGCAAAGCGATCATCGGCCAGTTGCACGAATCGCTGCGCCGGCTGCGCACCGACTACATCGACCTGTACTGGCTCCACAACCACGACTGGTCCACCCCGGTGGAGGAGACCCTGCGTACCCTCGACGACCTGGTCACTGCGGGCAAGATCCGATACGTGGGGTTCTCCGACACCCCGGCCTGGTTCACCGCCAAGGCCCACACCATGGCCCTGCTGCGCGGCTGGACGCCCATCACCGCACTTCAGATGGAGTACTCCCTGCTGGAGCGCACCATCGAAGGCGAGCTGATCCCCCTCGCCCAGGACGCGGGCATGGCCGTCCTCCCTTGGAGCCCGCTCAAGAGCGGCTTCCTGTCCGGAATGTACCGGCGGGCCGGGGCCGTTCCCGAGGACACCCGGCGCTCGGCGGTCCTGGGCGGTCCCACCCCGGCCCAGTTCACCGTGATCGATGCGGTGATCACCGTGGCGCAGGAGACGGGCGCGAGTCCCGCGGCGGTCGCCCTGTCGTGGCTCCGGTCCCGCCCCGGCGTGACCTCCACGCTCATCGGCCCCCGTACCCAGGCGCACCTGGAAGCGAACCTGGCAGCCCTGGAGCTCGACCTGGCCCCGGCCCAGACGGCGGCACTGGATGAGGTGTCGGCCCCCACTCTCAACTTCCCCTACGACCTCAACCGTCAGGTGGGCCCGATGCTCAAGTACGCGGGCGCCACCGTCGACGGCGTGCCGAGCGCGGTGTACCCACCGCTGCTGGAGAGCGCAGCCCGCTATTGAGCGCGAACGCCGTGCGGCCTTCTGGGCCGTGCGGTGACGGCGCAGGCCAAGGACAGCCCCCTGCAACTCGTGGGTCAGGGGTGCTCCTTGCGCGAGGCCCCGCAGCGTGCCGAACGCCCACGCCTCGGCGTGTCCGCATCGCCGCTGCCGAGCAGAACGGAGCCGAGACAGTCTCCTCGTGACGCGGCCCTGACCGGCACACGACTCGTCCGTCCCACGCGTAACCGAATGAACGATCCGACCAACCGTCTCACCCCCGAGCCGTCGGAGGATGCGGGCGGAGAACGGAAACCGCTGATCGGTCGCCTCGTCACGGGGCGGGTACGCGGCCGGCTTGCTCGGGCCCGTGGCCTCTCCGTGGCCTTGCTTCGGGGAATTCCGCGCCCACACGGTGCAGACCAGCCGCAGATCGCCGGGCTCCTACCCCGGACGGGTCAGCCGAAAGGGACACCTGCCCGCGGCTCGCCGCGATAGCCGACCCCGCTCGACAGAACAGCTCGATCCCCGGCCACATTCACGCTGTTGCGGAATCTGAAGCATGGTTTGTAGCTGTGTTGTGTTGTACCGGACCAACTAATGGCCGTCAGCATCCCCTCGTGTTGCGATAGGGGATGTCACGGTGCTCCGTGATGGGGAGCACCACGCAAAGGACCTACGGGGGATTCACATGCGTAAGAGGAACAGGGTGGGTGCGGTGCTGACCACCGCCGCAATCGCCGTCACCGTGGTGGGAGCCGGCACGTCGTCCGTCGGAGCGGCCAGCGGGTGCTGGCAGAGCGGCGGGCGTTGGTGGTGCAACAACGTGTCGGGTGCGCCCGTCTACGGGACGATGGGAGCGAGCACGCAGTACCCCGACCCCGATGTGATCGTCGGCTACATGTACTCCAACCCCAGTTGGTTCGAGTGCAAGATGGACGACCAGGCCTGGGTGGGCGGACCGCACCCGAGGCGCTGGGAGTTCACGAAGGCGGACAACGGACAGTGGGGCTGGATGAAGGACACGGCGATCTCCAGCGAGACGAACCCGCTGCCCAACTGCTGAGAACACGTGCTGGGGTCTGACACCGTCTTTGCGGCCCCATTCGCCCGTGCCCCGGCTGAGTTGCGGATGACGGAGTGTGCCTCGGCCGGGGCAGACACGGCGGGGGACCGGCCGCGCTCAGCCGGTCCCCGGTGACGGCGGCATCGCCTCCCACTGACTGGCGCGGTCGTCCTGGTCCTCGCCCTCCTCGCTCTAGACACCATTGGGTGGGAGGTCACGTAGGAGGCGGGGCTGGCCCGGAGCCCGTATGGCTGCCAGACACTGAGCGCGTCGATCAGCGTGCCGAAGCCCTGCGCAATACTGCCTCTCGGTCGGCGCCCAGCAGGTACGGCAGCAGCTCTCTCAGGGCCCTCGCGTACGCCCGCACCCTGACCTCCGTCAGGCGCGCAGTGCCTGTCGTTCCGGGCAGTTGATTCTGCGCACCAAGCCCGCACTCCGCCCAGAGCTGCGCAACCTCAGCCCGGTGGCGTGCAGTTGAGGCATCCTGCGTCACCTTCACGAACGCGGACACCGCGACTTCGCAAGGCCACACGTAGTGGTGGACAGTGATCTTCAGACCGTGACCGACGTACTCAAGGCCTCCGTCGACCTCGGACGGCATCGCGAACCCAGCCTCGGTCAGAAAGCTGAGGGCCTCGCGCCCCACCCGACGGACCACTTCCTCCCCGGTCTCCCGCTTCCCCATCCCGCCACCATCCAGGCAAGTCCTCCCTACCGCCAGGACACGCGCTGGGGAACTACGCGTCGTAACGCGGTACTTGACCGCGCCGACGGCGGTCGGTTGGCGGCCGCCAGGAACTCGTTCCACATGGACAGGCGGATATGGCGCCACTGCCGCTGATGCTCACGCTGCCACATGCGGTCCTGGTTGCGCAGTGAGAGTCAGTCGCCCAACCCTCAAGGAGCTGTGCCGCAGAAACCCCGGCAGGGAGTACTGGATCGTTCCCGGGCTGTGTTCCGCGGTCAGCTCGCGTCAGGCCGGTGACCCCTGTGTGGGGTCACCAACCCGGAGTCGTACGCCAGGATCACCGCCTGCACGCGATCCCGCAGGGAGAATTTGTCCAGAATATGTCCGATGTGTGATTTCACGGTGGTCTCCCCGACCCCCAGCTCAGCGGCGATCTCCGCGTTCGACAGACCGCGGGCCAGGGTCCGCAGGACGTCCACCTCGCGCCCAGTGAGGATGTCCAGTTTGGGTGGGACAGGTGGAGTGGTCTCGGAGGGCATGCCGGCGAACCTCTCCAGCAGGCGTCGGGTGACCCGGGGGGCGAGCACGGCGTCGCCGGCTGCCACGGTGCGGATCGCCGCCACCAGGGAGTCGGCCGGGCCGTCCTTGACGAGGAAGCTGCTTGCCCCCGCCCGCAGGGCGTCCACCACATGCTGGTCGAGATCGAACGTGGTCAGGATGATGACCCGGCTGGGCAGGCCGGACTCGCCGATCAGGCGGGTGGCCTCGACCCCGTCCATGCGGGGCATGCGAATGTCCATCAGAACGACGTCCGGGGTCAGGCGCCGGGTCTCCTCGACGGCTTCCTGACCGTCCGCGGCTTCACCCACGACGTGGATGTCCGCCTCCGCCTCCAGGATGAACCGGAAGCCGGTGCGGATCATCGGCTGGTCGTCAGCCAGCAGGACGCTGATCGGCCGCATGGTGTGCTGTTCCTCCGGTGGTCGAGATGCCGTCCTCGTCGGGCAGGTGAAGTACGGCGTGGACGCAGTATCCGCCACCGGGGCGTGGGCCGGTGTGCAGGGTGCCGCCTGTCGCGGAGATCCGCTCCCGCATCCCCAGCAGGCCGTGACCTGAGCCGCCTGCGGCTGCGGGGGCCTGTGCCACGGGCCCTTCGGCGACGCCGGGCCCGTCGTCACAGATGCGGACGTGCAGCTCCTGCGGGTGTTCTCCCCACAGCAGCCGGACCCGGGCGTGGGTCGGTCCCGCGTGCTTGACGGTGTTGGTCAGTGCCTCCTGCACGATGCGATAGACCGTCAGTTGGAGCCCCGCCGGCAGCGACACCGGCGTGCCCGAGACGTCGTAGTCCACCTTTGCGCCGGTGGCGCGCACGGCGTCGACGAGGGCGGGCAGGGCCGCGACGGTCGGCTGGGGTGGTTCCTTCGAGGGTGTCGCATCCGCGTCCTGGTCGGTGCGCAGCACGTCCAGCAGCCGACGCAGTTCGGTGACGGTGTCCCTCCCCGTCTGTTCGATGGCGGAGTGCAGTTCGTGCGCCTTGTCGGGGGAGCGGTCCTGGATACGGTCGGCGGCGATCGTCTGCACGACCATCAGGCTCACGTTGTGCGCCACGATGTCGTGCAGTTCGCGGGCGATGCGTGCCCGTTCCTCCATCACCGCGGCTCGCGCGTTGGCCGCCTGCTCACGCTCCAAGGCCGCGACACGCTGTACGACCTCGTCTCTTACGGCCTTCCGGGCCCGGGACAGGCGGCCCAGGGCCCACGCCGCCAGCAGCAGCACGGCGTCCGTGAGCAGCGCGGCCAGCGCGTACCCGGAGGGCGCCAGCAATGCCTCCGTCAACGCGCTCAGGGGAATGACCACGGCGGCCACGAAGGTCGTGACGCGCGGTGCTCCGCGTACCGCCGTGAGGAACACGGCGATGGCCACGGCCAGATAGGTGGGCCCGATGGAGGTGCCGTCCGGCCCGGAGAGCTGGGGGATGTAGGAGAAGTACTGCAGCGTCGCTGACGCGACAGCCATGACCAGCAGACTCACCAGCGGCAGCTTGCGGTGCACGGCCAGCGGCAGGCTGGACAGCAGCGCCAGCACGTACCACCACTGATCGGGTGTCCGCAGGCCTTGCCCACCGGGCGGGATCGCTGCGGGCAGGGCCAGGCACGCGGCCGCCGCGAGGACGGCCAGTGTGGCGTCCGTGACTGCCGCCGGCACCTGGTGGCCCGCGAAGGGCCCCGACTTTCTCATGCTCTCCACGGTAAAGGCGCTGATCACGCGGGATGACCTTCCCAGGTCTGACTCGCGCCGCGAGGCTTCCTCCTCCCGGTCCTCCTCCTTGCGAAGGAGACACCCTCCGCGGCGACGCCCGATGCGCGTCCCGCGCTCCTTCGGTGGGAGGAAGGCTGCACGGGCCTCCGCCGTCAGGCGGAGCGTCCGATTCGACGCGGAGGCGGAGGCTCAGGACCCCCCGGCCCGATCAACTGGAAGAACCCCTGCCACGCAATGTGAGGTTCCACCATGCTCGGAGCACGCAGCCGCACAAAGTCCCCCAGCGACCCCATCGGAATCGATCCATCCCGCGACGCCGTACGACTGACCCGGGTGACCAAGGAGTACGGCCGCGGTTCCCACAAGGTCGTCGCACTGGACGACGTCAGCATCGGCGTCGCAGCCGGCAGCTTCACCGCGGTGATGGGCCCGTCCGGCTCAGGAAAGAGCACCTTCCTTCACTGCGCCGCCGGACTCGACCGGCCGACGTCGGGAACGGTCCAGCTCGGCGGCCAGAACCTGGGCGAACTGGACGAGACGCAGCTCACCCGGTTGCGCCGCACCCGCATCGGATTCGTCTTCCAGGCCTTCAATCTGCTGCCCGCGCTCACCGTCGAGCAGAACATCACCCTGCCCCTGCGCCTGAACGGCCATGGCACCGACTACGACACCGTCCGCAGCGTCACCGATGCGGTGGGCCTGACAGGACTGCTCACCCGGCACCCGACGGAACTGTCCGGCGGACAGCAGCAGCGCGTGGCCATCGCCCGCGCCCTCATCACCCGTCCGGAAGTGATCTTCGCGGACGAGCCGACCGGCGCGCTGGACCCGGACACCGCCGACGACATCCTCACCCTGCTCCGGCAAGCGGTCACCGACCTGCACCAGACCGTCGTGATGGTCACCCACGACCCGGCCGCCGCCCAGCACACCGACCAGGTGATCTTCCTCGCCGCGGGCCGCGTGGTACGCCGCATGACGGCGCCCTCCGCCCCTGAGATCAAGGCCGCCATGACCGAGCTGAGGAGGAACGCCTGATGCTGCGCATCGCTCTCGCGACCCTGCGCACGCGCGCCGGAGCCTTCGCTGCCACGTTCGCAGCCCTCCTGCTGGGCTCAGCCGTGATCACCGCCTGCGGCGTACTCCTGGAATCAGGCCTGCGCTCCTCCGTGCCGCCCGAGCGGTATGACAAGGCTCCTGTCCTCGTGGCCGGCCGCCAGGCCGTCGACCTGCAGGTGAAATCCGCTGACGGCTCCGCCTACGGCAGCTCCCAGCCGCTGTCCGAGCGGCCACGGCTCGACGCCGCACTGGCCAAGGACCTTGCCGTCGTGAAAGGAGTGGCTGCCGTCGTGCCCGACCGCGGCACCCCCGTCCGCCTGCTGGCCGACGAGCGGACCGTGACCGGCGCCAACGGAGCCGTACCGCAGGCCCATACCTGGAACAGCCGGGTCCTCGGCGGCTTCCGGCTCAACGAGGGGCACAGCCCCCAAGGCAGCCGGCAGATCGTCCTGGACCGTGATCTCGCGGCGCGGGCCGGGCTGCGGACCGGCGACAGCGTGCAGATCATGGCGACCTCCACACCGCTCACCTTCGAGGTGGCCGGACTCGTGAGTCTCGACGGCGGACGCACACCCCGGCAATCCGTGCTGTTCGCCTCCTCGGCCGCGATGGATCGACTCGCACCCCGCTCGAGTGCCCGCGTCAATGCCTTCGGCGTCTTCACCCGGCCCGGCACTGACGTGTCGGACGTGGCGGCGGCAGTCGAAGAGGCGCTGCGAGGACGCGACGCAGCCGTGTACACCGGCGACAGCCGCGGCGAAGCGGAGTTCACCGACCTCGCCGTCGGGGCGGCCAACCTGGTGCAGCTCTCCACCGGCATCGGCGGCAACGTTCTGCTGGTGGCCGTGTTCGTGCTGTGCGCCACCACCTCGCTCGCGGTGCGCCACCGCCGCCGTGAGATGGCTCTGCTGCGCGCGATCGGCACCACCCCCGGCCAACTGCGCCGCATGATCGCGGCAGAGTCCGCCGTGGCAGGCATGGTCGCCGGGGTGCTCGGATGTCCGCTCGGCGTCGGCGTTGTCTACTGGCTCAGCGGTCAGTTCGCGGGGCGCGGCCTGGTGCCACCGGACTTCCAGCCCGTGATCGGCCCGCTGCCGTTCCTGGCAGCGGTGGGCACCACCATGCTCACCGCGGTGGTCGCGGCCCTCGTCGCGGCACGCAGGGCGGTCCGTGTCCGCCCGACCGAGGCGTTGCGCGAGGCGTCGACCGAACCCACCCGTCTCGGCCGCGGACGCCTGATCACCGGCGGCGTCCTGCTGGCGCTGGCCGTGTCCGTGCTCGGCCTCGGACTGGGATACCGCGCCGATTTCATGACCTTGGTCGGACTGGCCAACTCCCTGGTGCTGGTCCTCGTCATTGCCGCGGCGGTCCTCGGCCCGCTCGTCACCCGGGCGGCGATGACCGTCCTGGCACCCCTGCTGGCCCGTACCGGCGCCACCGGCTGGCTCGCAGCCGCCAACTCCCGTACCCGCGCCGCACGGACCGCGGCAGCCGTCACCCCACTGCTGTTGGCCGTGTCCCTGGCCGCGACGGTCGTCTTCACCCAGACCACACAGCTCCACCAGGCCGCGGACGAGACCCGAGCGGGCACACTCGCGACCCAGGTGGTGAACGCCCCCCAGGGCATGTCCCCCGATTTCGCGGAGAGGGCAGCCCAACTGCCCGGTGTCACGGCCGCCACCGGTGTGGTCCGCTCCAAGGCCATCGGCGTGGGGACGCTGCTGGGCACCCAGGAGACCGTCTCACTCAGCGCCCAGGGCCTGAAACCCTCTGCCCTGGCCGACACCGTCGACCTGGACGTCCGCGAAGGCAATCTGTCGAACCTGACCCCCAGGACGGTCGCCCTCAGCACGACAGCGGCCTCATGGCTGGGCCTGGACATCGGCGATCGCGCCCGCCTCCACCTCGGCGACGGCACGCCCTTCAGCGGCAAAGTCATCGCCGTCTACAGCCGCGGGCTCGGCTTCGCCGATCTGACCTTCGACCACGACCTGCTGCTGCCCCACACCACAGCGCACGTCGACCAGTCGGTACTGATCCGCGCGCAGTCCGCCGACGCTTCCGAACTGTCCGCACTGGCGCGCAGTTACCCGGGTACGACCCTGAGCACCGCGCTGGCCGCCGACGCGCAGGTCCGCGAGCAGCGGGCGCTGGCCTGGGTGAATTACGTGGTCGTCGGTCTCATCATCGCCTACACCGCCCTCACCGTGATCAACACACAGGCGATGAACACCGCAACCCGCCGCCGGGAGTTCGCGCTCCTACGGCTGACCGGCACAAGCCGCTCCCAGGTCCTGGGCATGATGCGGAGGGAGAGCGCCACGGTGGCGGCCGTCGGCAGCCTTCTGGGCACCCTGCTGTCCGTGCCTCCACTGGCCCTCGTCGCTCTCGCGCTGACCGGCAGCCCTGTGCCCACCGTTCCCGTCCTGGGCTGGCTCGCGATCGTCGGATCGACAGCACTCCTGGCGGTGGCCGGAGCGATGCTGCCCACCCGGCTGATGCTGCGGACACCCGCGGTGCACTCCATCGGCACCAAGGAATGACACCGGAAGCGCACCGACAGGCGGTGGCCGGCCCCCGTTGGGAGTGACGTGCTGGGTGCCGCCTTGTCAGGAAGGGTGGAGTTCGACGACGACGCGGTAGCTCGCCGGTTCCGAGGTGATGTGAAGGTCGGGGTCGGCGAACATGCGCTGCAGCGAGGCATGCCACTCGGGATTGTCGGTGGCCCTGTCGAGGGCGGTCCCCGACGCCCATTCCGCGACGTGCACGAAGCGGGTTTCCGGCCCTTCGCCGAGGGGACGGTGCAAGCGGGAACGGAGGAACCCGGGCTGAGCCGCCATGATGCGGGCGTTCTCCTGGTACACCACGGTGAAGTGATCGGCTTCGTCCGCCGGCACGGTATAGCTCTTGATGACAGTGACAGGCTCGTCGGTGCTGGTCTTCGACGCGAGGGAATGGCTCATGTCCCTAATGACCGAGGAGGCCCGGCGCGTGTGACCGGTCGGCGGGTGCCGATGTACGTCCTCCGGTCGGTCGCCGCGTGGAATGCCGCAACCGTGAGCTGAGCAACCCGTCTGGGCCATCCGGCGTATCAGAGGGAGCTGTCAGCTCGGTCTGACGGAGTACCTGGGCCTGGTGGGCCGGGGGCCGGCCAGGCCTGGATGAGGTACCACTCGGTGATGTGATCCGGGGCCAGGCCGACGGCGGTGTCCCGGCCGCGGGCGTGAACGCGCAGGCGGTAGTCGCCGGGCCCGCGGAAGGACAGGACGGGCAGTTCTTCGTCCAGGTCGTCCATCATGCCGCGGACCATGAGGTCTCCGGATGCGGAGTGTGCCGAGACCTCCACAATCTCCGGCCAGTTGTCGTTGTCGGGTGCCGGCTCGCTTTCGTGGAGGGTGACGGTGACGTGAACGTCACCGGTGTGGATGCCGGTCGTGACGATGGTGACACCGTCGGCGACCCGGACCAGTTCGTTGTGCCCGCGCTCGAGATCGGGGCCGGTTGGCCCGTCCTCGTCACTGATGTCGAACTGGTGATACTGCACGGGAACGCTGGCAGTACCGCGTTCGACCTCGTCGCTCATTTCAGTCCTCCGACCCAGCGCCTATGTGATCCCCACCAGGAACCTGTCCTTGAGGGTGCGTGGTCGCACCTGAAGAGATCGCTGGCCACCCTCACCAAACGCAGCCTCGGTCAGCTCACTGTGCTGGTGAGGGCGCGAGTAAGACGTATGCAGCACTGCCCCCGCCTCATCGGGGGAGTCATCGCGAGAGCAGGCCCGGCATCCAACCCCTCCCCATCACACGCGGGTTGAAGATTTCCTAGAAGTAGGAGGCCAGAGGGTTGCGGTCCACTGTGATGATGTCGCAATCCAGCGCGGGCAGCCCCAGATGTTCCAGATCAGGTGGGTCAGCCGTCCTTGTAGTGGTACGCCTTGAGCCTATGAGCCCTGGCAATGGACGGGTTGGGAATGAACACCATCAGCTCGGCACCCTGAGGGCATAGCTTGCGTTGGTTGATCTCGTCGTAGTCGTCTCGGGAAGAGCTGAACATGTGGTGCACGATCATGCCCCAGTCGCCAGGTGTCGTGTCGCTGCGGTAAGCGAACGGCGGCCGGTGCTGCGCGGACAGACCTTCGGCCATGGCGGCCAGGCCGATCCCCCTGAACCAGACCAGGACGGTTTCGTCCTCCTGGTACCGGTCTTCTTCCATCCAGGCCATGACGCCACAGTCGATCCAACTCGTCATGCCCGGCAACCTAACCGGCGCCACTGACGAACAGGACACGGATCCGCCACTCGGCGCCAAGTCCAGCCGCTAGCGGGAGGATGGATCAGCGGTTGCGTCCGAGTCGGGTGCGTATGGTTCGGTCTCCGCCCAGGCAGGTGGCCCTCCGAGCTGCCAGTCGAGATGCGCTTGGGAGCCGTCCAACGAGACGCGGGCCGCGTTGACGAAGCGCAACTGCCCTGCGGCGAGGGCCTCCTGAACCTCCCGCAGTTCCTGCCGTGTCTTGGGAGAACGTGCCACCAGTTCCGCGAAACGACCGACAGCTCCAGTCAACTCCGCAGCGGCTGCCGCCACCTCCCGGGTGGCAACCAGGCTGAGCGCGACCAGCGCCGCATTCCACGGCGCCCAGTCGAGCCGGTGCGGCCGGTCCGCGAGAAACGCGGTACGAAGTTCTATCTCGACTGCGACAAACTCCCGCAGGAACGTCGCGTAGGTAGCCGTCTGGTTGTCCCTCACCCACTGCTCGTGCTGGCCTCGGCGCCCGACAACGCCCCCTGCGAAGACACCTACGACCGTAGCGGCGACACCGCCCACGGTCGAGACCACTATCTCCCACGGCACTGCCAAGCCATCCTCCCGTGCTGCTTGAGCCCACCCCAAGATCCAACCTTACCGATCAGTCAGTCTGCCCCGCTCAAAACAGCCAACGCGGCGCGGACCCGCCCACGAGACTGTGTCAAAGGATCAGTGATCAACTGGCACAGCCCGGCAAGTAAATTGGTGATTGCGGGCGGCTCTCCGTCGTGCCTGCTCCCTCGAACTGCCGTGGCCGGGCCACGTCCTCAGCACCCCACATCGCGCCCACCCTGCAGTACGGCCAATCCAGCCCGAGAGCGGTTGCCTCCGCGCGCCGCTTCGGGCGCCACTCCCCGCTTCTCAGGCGTCGTGCCAGCGGGCCAGGGTGCTCGGGCATGGTGATGTTCGGGTTGAGCGACCCCTTGCGGACGCCTTCGACCAATGCGCGTTAAGTGTCGCTGTCGGAGAGCCTGCGGAGTGTGATGGATTGAAGGTTGTCCATCAGGACTGGGGCAGGGTCGCGGTGGCCGTGTGTCCGGCCTCGATCTGGGTGATGCGCTGGGCGAACATGGTCGCCCCCTGGGTGAGCATCGGCTCGGCCCCACCGCCCTCCACGAAGGTCGTGGCGACTACCGTGCCGATCCGCATGGTGAGGTACACGCCCTGCAGACCGCCTGCCGACTTGGAGTAGGCCAGGCTCTCGTTGCCGATGGTGGGCTTCGACAACGCAGGGTGCTGACCAGCCTCGCGCTTCAGCCCTTCCCTGGCGTCCTGCCGGGTGGTGTAGGTCGTGAGGTGAAAGTTGACGTAGTACGTGTCGTCGCCGCCCAGGGCGTACTTGGCGCGGCCGAACCACTTGCCCTTGCACTCCTGCACGCTGGGACAGTCGAGGTGGCCGTCCGCAGTGGTGACGGAGGCGCTGATGCCCTGTAGGCCCCCCATGGCCCCGGGGTCCGGAAGAGCATTTTCCACCTGCGCCTTCCCGCTCAGCACCGTGGTCGGGTCCGCCTGCTTGTGCACCGGGCCGTCAGAGGAGCCCCTATGCCCGCCACTGCCCCCGGATGTCTCAGCACCGTTGCCTCCGCATGCCGTCAAAGCGATGTACAACGCCCCGGCCACCGCTGTGGCCCTCATGTGATGCCGTACTGAACGACTCGTTCCCACCGTGTTCCACCCCGTAAGTGATCAACAAAGCCCACAGATCGTGAAGTTGCCGGCAACGGCGCACCACGCGAATGCCGAGCGATCCGGGCAGTTCCTGCCCGTTCCTTTGCAGGTTCGGCCAGGCCCTGCCGTGGACGCGCAGCGAGTGTCCAGGATTTGTGGACTGCCCGTCCGTTGGTACCCGCCTGCCTGCGTCGTGCTGGTGCTGCCGGGTCTCACAGGAGTTGTGAGACCCGGTACCCGATCCCGCCCTTGATCAGATAGCCCGTGGTTACGCAGACCACGTCGTTGAGCCACGCGTAGCGCTCGGAGCCCGTCTCGAAGAGAGGGTTCGTGCGGAAGTAGTAGCGCGCGGGGTCGACGAGGTGGCGCCGCTCGGAATCCGCCACGGCCGCCCGCACTTCCGGCGGGGTGACCCAACGTCCGTTGTAGGTCATGTGCACGAGGTCGCCGTCGTGGGTGCGCAGGGGCAGTCGGACGTCGAGTGCGAGCACGCCGTCGGGCCGGAACAGGCCCCAGTCGCCGCCCACGGGCAGTACGTCGCCCCGGATCCGTGGACCCTCGAACGTGCCACCCGCCGAGCCGAAGAACATCCGCCGGCCCAGCGGTCCCGGCCCGATGTCGAGGCGCGGATCCAGGTCGACGAGCATGTCGAAGAGGCGGACGGTACGGGGCTCGGCGACGTCCTTCACGCGCGGATCGAGTGCCATGCCCCCTCACCTTCCGTCCGTGAACAAGGTGGCTCTGACGGTGTCCGTCGAGACCCCCGACTGCGCGCACAGCTCCGCCAGATCGAAGCAGAACCGCTCGCTGGAGATCAGGCCCTCCCGGAACCCGAAGCGAATGAAGACCGGCAGCTCGGCGCGTCGCCCGTTCGGCCGCACTCCGAACCGTTCGCCGGTCATCGTCATCCGTGCTGTCCCCCAGCACGCCAGCGTGTCGTCGCCGATCGCGTGGCCCTCCAGCGTGACCTCGTAGTCGGGGAACGACGTGAAGAAGTGGGTGAGCGTCTTCTCGTTGGCGTCGAGGCCGCGGGCCACGGTGCCGAAGGCCGGAGCCTCCAGGGTCATGTCGGGGTGGAAGTAGCGCATGGCGGCGGGTACGTCCTGCCGGTTCTTGGCGGCGGCGAGGGCGTGCGCCAGTTGTAAGGCCCGTGAGGCGTTCTCTGGGGTCATGAACAAAACGTACGGCCGTACGTACGTATTCGGCAAGGGGGTCTGGCAGGATGCAGGTATGAGCCACGAGGACACCGGACTTCAAACGACCGCGGAGCCGACCGTCGATCGGCGACTGCTGCGCGGGGCGCGTTCACGGCAGGCGATTCTGCGGCAGGCCGTCGACCTGGCCTCCCTCGACAGCCTGGACGGGCTCAGCTTCGGCGTCCTCGCCACCGGCTTCGGCATGAGCAAGAGCGGTGTCCAGACTCTCTTCGGGACGAAGGAAAAGCTCCAGGTCGCCACAGTCGGGTGTGCGAGCAGCGTCTTCGACGAGGCCGTCGTGCGCCCCGCCGGCACCACACCGCACGGCGCTCCGCGTCTGCGAGCGCTGGTCGAGGCGTGGCTTGTCTACGCCTCTGCCCCCCTCTTCCCGGGCGGCTGCTTCTGGGCGGCGAACCAGGCCGCCTTCGACAGCCGCCCCGGCCCTGTCCACGACGCGCTCTTTGCGGGCCGCCGAGACTGGCGCACGCTTCTGGCTCACGAACTCCGTCACGCCGGCGCGACGGACGCCGAACTGGCGGCCTTTCAGCTCGATGCGATCCTGATTGCCGCGAACACCGCACTGCGTTGCGGGGACGGACAGGCAGTTGAGCAGGTGCGCAGAGTGACTGAGAACTTGCTTCAAAGCTGAGCACGAAAGAGAAGAGGGTTCGGCTTCATGCGGTGTGGAGCAGCAAGCGTTGCAGGGGGGACGGGGCCAGGGTGCTGAGCTACGTCGTCTCCGCAGGCATCTCGGGCCACCTTCGTTGCGTGGGGTAAATCTTCGTCTTCTCGGGACGGCCATCTAGGTGGGTGCACTGCCGCTTGGGGTAGTTCTCGCCCGTCTCGGTTCCAGTCAGCCCTGCACCGCCAGCCCGCTATAGGCGGTGGAGAGGTGGCGCCTCTGATCAGTTGTCCGATCCGGTGTCAGGGATGTTGCGTGAGGGGGGAGTCGGTGCTGTTTGCCCATGCGGTGTCGAATTGTTGGAGAGCGATGGTGTAGAGGAGGCCGGGTGCTCGTGCATACAGGCAGGGAGAGTTCCTGCCGTGCGCGTTGTCGTCGTAGAAGGTGAGGTAAGCGGCCTTGTCGGTGGCGATGACGCGGCATGTGTGGGGCAGGTTGTAGCGCCGCAGCCGGATAGCGGGTTGGGTGTGTGCGGCTTGAGTGAGGTAGTCGATGTTGGCCCGGACCTGGCTTCTGAGGAGTTCAGGGGTAAATCCCGGGTCGAAGTGGGCGACATGGTGAGAGCGGCGGTCGAGCCAGGAATCGCGGGGGATGTCGGGGTCGGGGAGCAGGATCTGGACGGACGCGGGTGAGCTGGTGCCCGACCACAGAGGCGCGAAGGCTTCGCGGGTGAGGATGTTGCCGCGTCCTGCCATGACTTTGACCCAGTGGGCGCGGGCGAGGTCCTGGCGCATGGTCTGTTCTGCGGAGGCTTGTCGGCGATAGACGCGGTGCAGCCCTGTGCCGTTGAACCAGGAGCAGGCGGCGGTGAGCCACCACAGGGGTCGTGCTGCATGCAGGAGACTGAGGGCGAGGAGCAGGGCGCTGGTGGCGAGGGAGCTGAGTATGCCGAGCAGAAAGGCGTTCATGCTGAGGCTCCGGTGGGGGGCTCCGTGGGCTGTGCAGATGACTGACGCTCGGGCCTGGCCCTTCAGAGGTAGGGGAGCAGTCGGCTGAGGACGTGAGCGGCGTTTCGGCTTGCGAGTTCGTGGTGGCTGTGGCCCTTGCGTTCGTCTGCGTTGTCGGACACGCCGCGGATGACGATCCAGCCTGGGTTGGTTGTGCCGTGAACCGAGTTTTCCTGCCAGTACTGGCTGAGGCCACCGGCTTCCATGTCTACGGCGAGGACTTTCTCGTGGTAGGTGGTGAGGTACGTGCGGATGTCACTGGCCCGGTCGGCGATGACGGCTTCACCGGACCCGATGACTCCGGGGTAGACCTCGTACTGTTGACCGGCGTGAGAGGCCAGTTGGCCGTTGATGCGTGCCGGGGTGCCGTGCTCGGTGAAGTAGGCGTTCACGGCGTGGACGATGTGCGCCGGTGCTTGCCGGTGTTCTCCGCGGCGGCGGGTGTCTTGCGGATTGATCTTGCGGTTCTCGTAGTAGACGACGTCGGTGGAGACGATCACGTTGCCGATGCGGGCGTGGTCGTCGTGGATGCCTCCCGCGATGCCGACGAGGGCCCACACGCGGGGGTTGTAGTGGCGGCGGAGGTTTTCCAGGGCGGCCATGGTGGAGCGCTGGCCCTGGCTTTGAGTTTGTGTGGCCACGATGCGCAACGTGGCATGGGGGGCGGTGTGTTCGCCCTGGTAGAAGTAGAGACCGCTGGGCGCCTTGTGCCGCTGGAGCTTTAACTCGTCGATGACAGAGCGCAGTTCCTCACTGAGGATGGTGACGATCCCGAGATCCCATGACACGCCTGCCTCAGTCGCGGGCTCAGCGGAGGGAAGGGGGGCGGTTGTGGAGACTTGCGCCTTCTCTCCGATGGCGATGCTGCTGAAGGTGTTGTTGTTGCCGCGGCTGATGATGCCCTTGTTGTTGGTCATTTAGCTGCTCCGTTGTCGGCCTGTGCGGGCTGGTTCGCGGAGACGTTGACCTGAGCTGCGTCTCCTACGGCATTGTTGCTGAAGCTGTTGTTGTCGCCGAAGTTGAAGATCCCGCTGTTGATGATCTTCAGTGCGCGGTCGTTGAAGCCGGATGTATCGACGCCTCGGTCCTGGAGGAAGTCGCTGGCTGCGCTGAGCAGGCGCTGCTCTATGGTTTTCAGGCGACCTAGGATGTCGCTCTTTTCCAACTGGACCTTGGTCCAGGCCTGGGAAGACTCTTCGCGTATGCTCACGCGGCTGCCGATGAGAATGTTTCGGATCGGGGTTCTGGTGAGGTCCCGAGGCAGGACGGCGGCCTTGGCCACCCGGTAGAGGTATCGCAAGACTCTCCACGAGTACTGGATGTCGGCGGGCAGCGCGCTCAGCTCGTTGAAGGCTGCCCAGATCACGGCCGCAGCGCCGTGGTGACCGAACTCTTCACCTCGCTGAAACGAGCGCGGTGTATGGGCGAGGACGCATGCTGCTGTGGACAGGCTCAGGGTGCGGCCCTGCAGACTTACGTGCAGCAGGACAGTGGCGACGAATTCGGATCCGTCGGCGGGTGTGATGATCTCGAGGAAGTGGTGCTGCTTCGACTCCGGCGTGTTGATGATGGAGTGCAGTTCGCTGCGGGTGAAGTGATGCGGAAGCAGCGACCGGTCGACAGCCACATCGGTCTCGGCGACGTACACACGGTCCCGGACTTCGGCAGGCAGCCGGACGTCATGGCTGTCGGTGTTCAGCGGCAGAACGGATTCACGTAAGTACTCGACGAGTTCGTGTGCCCTGAAGGGCGGCACCGCGTGCTCGCGCTCATGCAGAGGTTCGTCGTCGGAGTCAGCCCGCAGCAGTTGGATGCTCATCGGCGGGTTCCACTGGTAGACGAGTTCGCCGGCTCCGATGAACGGCGACTCATCGCCGAAGAGCGTGAACATGGTGAGGTCGTCTTCCTCATCGTCGCTGTGCCGGGTTCGGCGGTACACGGCACACATGTGGTGCTGCTGGCGGTCGGCTGCCCGCTGGCGGCCGGATAGGCGGAAGGGGCGCAGGACAGGTGTGCGCAGGATGCGGTTGAGGATCAACTGCCGTGTGGCGCCGACGGCCAGGTAAACGCCTACGAGTGCCGCGGCCAGCAGGAGCGCCGCCAGTGCCGGCCCCGGGTAGAGGAGGCCGACGGCCAGGATGGCCAGGGTCAGCCACAGTGCGGCCGCGAGGACGCGTTTGACTACTCGGGCCTTGGGCGTGGTGACGCGCGGGAGGAGGAATTTGAGCAGGAGGCGATGAGCCCGTAAGGGTTCCGGGACGCGACGTCGCGACCGGCCGGCCGTCATCGTCTGGCTGTCGACGCCTCGCAGCACTACGGCGAGGCGCAGCAGCAACAGGAGACCGAAACCGCCGGCAATGAGGAAGGCCGTGGGAACGCTTCCGGTGAGAAGGGGGCCGGCGACGGCGGCGAGGACCGTGGCGCGGGGAAGCGTCCTGAGAGCGGCGGCACGCCATGCGTGCTGCATGACGGGGACGATGTCAAAGCCGTAGGACGGTGCGACCCTGCGGTGCGGTGCGGTGCACACTTCGTCGATGACAAGGTCACGGAAGCGTTCGTCCACGTACACACCGGCACACAGATGACGGGTCGCTGCCGTGGGTTCTTGGGTTGTCTCCGCTGGTGGCGCGTCGGAAGTGGTCATGTCCTACCCCCGGCTCCTGCAGTTATGGTTGCTGTGACCATAAGTGTCGGCAGAGTTTAAGTCAATGAGACCTTTAGGGGTGCGGTGGACGGCTGGCTGAAAGACTCAGACGAGGTCGGACCCTCCTGGCTGACCGTGGACCTCGCGATCTTCACCCTCAGGGACGACCAGTTGATGGTCCTTCTCGTCGAGCGCGGCCTGGATCCGTTTCACGGCATGCCCGCGATGCCTGGAGGGTACGTACAAAAAAGCGAGACCCTGCGCGACGGCGCGCTGCGCGAGCTGGCGGAAGAAGCCGGCATCGACGGCGGCCGGCTGCACCTGGAGCAGCTCGGCGCATACGCAGACCCAGGACGCGACCCACGGGGCAGGGTGGTGACGGTCGCTTACCTCGCCCTCGGTCCCGACCTGCCGACGCCCGTCGGCGGAACCGATGCCGCACGCGCATTCTGGGCACCCGTAGCGCACTTGGAGGATGGCACGCTCACCTTGGCGTTCGACCACCAGGCAATTTTGACGGAGGCCCTGGAGGAGGTCCGCCGGAAGATCGAATACACCGCCGCGGCCACCGCCTTCTGCGCGGAGGCATTCACCATCAGAGATCTGCGCACGGTGTACCAAGTGATCTGGGGCCAGGATTTGGATCCCAGCAACTTCCGACGCAAGGTACTCAACACCAAGGGATTCGTGCAGCCGACGGGGGATCAGTGGCTTCCCCCTACCGGCCGTCCAGCCGCTCTCTATCGCCGGGGACCAGCCTGGCTGCTCAGCCCGCCCTTGCTGCGCGCTACAACGCCCGGTCGGAGAGGCTGAATCGGCTGCATTGGCAGCGGCATCCAGCGCTAAAATGCCAGCCACTGATTCACCATGGAGGCGCTAATCCGCCGCCGTCCTCGCCCTGGAGCGGCAACGCAGAACACATTCACTGCGACGATCTCGGCCGCGGACTGCATGACGAACCGGCCAGGTCGCCCCATTCGTATGAATATAGCCATCTATCTACTAAAGCGGCAAGGTGAGTGCTAGTGATGTCGTGGTCATTCGAGCAGAGGCTTAGAGCCCTGGCGGGGAGGATCGGCACGGAGTACGACGACCTCGAAAGTGGACATGCTCGGTGGGCCATCTACTCTCAAGCAATCCCGATGGCGGGGGAGTGGCCGGAGTTGTTGGAGTTGGTCAGTGAAGAGCCAGACGAGTCAATCGCCTCGTCTCTGGTCGTGAAGATCCTGGAGGTTGTGCCAGATTCCCAAAGAATTGCCTATGTTGCGGCGCTCCCCCTCGGAAAAAATCGCGAATATGCTGCGACCCGGGCTCGTGAGCTCGCGATGCTCGAAAAGCTCTCCACGGCTAGCGAGATTTCAAATGAAGTAGAGTCTGTCGTGCCGAACTGGTCACCATGGCTCCAACTGCGAGCGGCTAACTCGGTTCGGGATGAAAGAGTCCTCGAAGCTTTGACTGCAATGGGGGCCTCGAAGCGAATCAGGGTTGCGGCAGGACAGCGGCTGAGATTTCTGCGCGCATCTGGCGATTCCCGAAAATGAAGAGCTGTAGGAGCGCGCTTTCTGTCGACTATCTCGCGGTCGAGGGAGGGGCCATCACTCGGCACGGTCACGCCCTGCCAGTGGTCGGCCAAGCCTTGAGGCCGGCCGGGCATACGGGTCCGCGGCGGTGGCCGACGCCGGACAGGCCGCGGTGAGTATCAAGCGCTCACCAGGCGCGTATCGGCATCGACTTGTCCGCGGTGGTTCCAGGGCCCAAGGAATCAGTAACGGCGAGCTTGTTTCAGGGTGTTGGTCGTGCTGCTGAGAGGGGCGCAGCCACGGCTCGACCGTGGCTGTCAGCCAAGTCGGCGCCAACGTATCGGGCTTGGCCGCAGCGCTAGCATCCGCCCCATGCACCCTGAATCCCGTTTGAGCCTTGAGGGACTCCTCCCGCCCGGTCGCATGGTCACGTCCGACGAAGGCGACGGAGATGCACAGCCTCTGTGGCTCAGTGACGGGCCGGCCACGGCCGAACTGTGGACACGGATGCATGCTGAACACATTCGTTCCGGTCTGTGGCCCCTACTGCTCGACTCGCTGGATCCGAGCGACGGCGCATTCCGTCCATGGGGATCCGGAGAGGTCTTCCCTGAGCAGATGTCCTTCCCGGCAAGTCACGACCCTGCCACCCTCCTCGCGCAGTGGTGGGCCAGCTACACCGCCGTTGACGCAGACGACGACTTGCTCGACGCTGACAGGCGCCTCGCCGTCACGGCCCCTTTCGGACAGACCTGGCCCGGCCTCGCGCCTAGCCGTAAAACGGATACGAACCCTGATCAGCTGGCTGCCGAGTTCGCGCAGGCGTTCATTGCCGACCGCCCACAGACACGTCTGGGCCTGGTCGCCGCAGCGTCCGGTGCCGAGGCAATGACGGCCGCCGGCTGGGGCGGACCCTGCAACTACGACAACGACACCGCGAAATTCTCCGCCGTCGTCCGCGACTGGGAGCACCGGTTCGGTGCCCGTGTCATCGCGGTCGGCTTTTCCACGCGGCACCTCAGCGTCACCGCGCCGCCGACGAACGAGCTTGAGGCTCTCCTGGTCGCCGCCGAGTACTTCGCCTTCTGCCCGGACAACATCTGGCAGGGCAGCGGGCCTTTCACGCTGGCCGCGTATGCCGAGCGCATCACCGGCGCCTATCGCTGGGACTTTTGGTGGGACTGATCTACTCCTGGAAGACGCACCCATCCCCAGGGAAGCGACCTTGGGCGGTCCGTGCGCCCCGGCCGGTGCCCGAGGACAGCCGATGACATCTGGGTGCCGGAGGTCGGTAACCTGTGCGGCCTTGTAGGCGGCTGAGCGATCAAGGTGAGGCGGTGCGGGCGGTGGGCGTCTGGGCGGTTGTCGACGAGGCTGACCGAGTCCAGTGGGAGATGCGTCCTGTTGAGGGCGTTGGCCCGCTGCGTTTCGGTATGTCGCATGACGAAGCGGCCGCAGCGGTCGCAGACGTATTGAGGCCTCTATCCACTCGTGGCAGCTATGGCGGCCCGGTGGAGAGTTCGGAGTTCTTTCGCATCGGAGCATCAGGCGCGCCAGCTGTAACGGTCTATTACGACGCCGGCCGCCTGGCTTGCGTAGCCGTCAGCGCACTTCGCGGTCCACAGGTCGCCTTGGACGGGCTGAAACTCGTCGGCCGTGTCCCGTCCGAGCTCGAAGACGCCTTCGACGAGTACACGTCCGCGAACGGCCACGATCTGCGGTACTCCCAACATGCGGACCAGGTTCCGAGACCCTCGGTGTCGTCCTCCGCGCCCAGCGCGCGGGAGACGTCGTTCTGAGCAGGCCGGTGTTGGTCGCCTCCGCCTGGGCTGAGCGCTGCTGTGATGTCAGCGAAGGCTGCATCCCCGCTGAAGAGTGGCAGGACCGCGTCTGGTGATGAGGCTGTTATCGGGTTGGGGGTAACTCCGCTGGCGAGCCGGTCCCATGGGCGCGTTCACGTATACGCCGACCTGCCCGTGCGGGGGAGTGGACGGTCGGCCCGAACATGGGCAGCAGGTCGCTGGAACCACCCGCGCGCGTGCTAGGTTCTGTCTCTTTGGTCAGTGGCGGGTCCAGATGAGGATGCCCGCGAGGTGGAGTGCGGCCTGGTAGGCGATGGCGTGTTTGTCGGTTCGTGTGGCCAGACCACGCCACTGCTTGAGCCGGTTGATGCACCGTTCGACAGTGTTGCGCTGCTTGTATGCCTCGCGGTCGAAGCCGGGCGGTCGGCCGCCGAGTCGGCCTCGCCGCAGGCGGTGACCCACTTGGTCGGACGGCTGCGGGATGACTGCACGGACGCCCCGGCGCCGCAGGTGGCTGCGGATGGCGCGGGAGGAGTACGCGCGGTCGGCCAGAACGGCCAGGGGTCGGGTCCGGGGCCTGCCGGAGCCGATGCGAGGCACGCGGATGCGGGACATCACCGTTTCGAGGCGGGTGCATCGCCTGCCTGGCCTGCGGTGACGGTGAAGGCGAGGGGTCGTGCCCGGCCGTCTGCGGCCAGGTGGACTTTGGTGGTCAGTCCGCCGCGTGAGCGTCCCAGTGCGTGATCGGCGGGCTCGCCGGGGTGGGCCGCCCCTTTTTGAGGGCTCCGGCGGCGTGCTGGTGGGCGCGGACGACCGTGGAGTCCACCGACGCCGTCCAGTCGATGTCGTCGTCTGCGTCCGCCGCCGCCAGGAGGGCAGTGAGGATCATCTCCCAGGTGCCGTCGACGGCCCATCTGATCAGCCGCTTGTGCGCAGTCTTGAAGGAGCCGAGCTCGTCGGGAAGGTCCCGCCAGGGCGAGTTGGTGCGGTACTTCCACGCGATGGCCTCAAGGGTGCGGCGGTGGTCGGCCCATCGCCGTCCGCGGACCGGATCGGCCGGCATCAGCGGCTCGATCCGGTCCCACATCGCATCAGTGATCACCAATCGGACAGACACATCCGATCAACTGACCAACCCATCAAAGAGACACGCGCTAGGTCGTGTCCGCAAAGTCAGGGCAGCCAGAGGCGTAGGCAGGCGAGGGTGACCAGGGCTTGGTAGTGGCGGGCGCGTTTGTCGTAGCGGGTG
>NZ_JBVJPC010000022.1:0-35437 GCF_055582845.1 Streptomyces sp. NPDC107471
CGGGCCGGTGGCTTTTCGGCTGTCGCTGTCGGAGGCGGTCGGACGGGGCATTGTGGCGCCGTATCAGGTGCTGTGCCTCGACATCCGCGATCCCGCCCTGTACGCGGCGCTAACGAGCGAGGACACCGGTTCGGACGCGGTGCGTGGGGCGCGGTTGGCGGCTGTGCAGACGGGGCTGATGCGCGCTGCCGTCACGGAGCGCTTCCGTCGCGTACTCAGCTTCCACAGTCGGGTGGGTGAGGCGGAGGCGATGGCGGCCTCGGTGCCGGTGACCGCGGGCCGGCTCGCTGCGGCCGATCCCGACACCTACCCACCCGCGGAGCAGGTGTGGGCGGACTGGCTGTACGGCGAACACGCCCCCGGTCACCGTCGCCAGGTGCTGGATGAATTCGCGTCCGAATTCCTGGGTGGGCCCGCTTTTGAGGGTCGAGAGGTGCGGGCGGAATTGCGTGTGCTTTCTTCCGTTCGTGTTCTCGGGGAAGGCGTTGATACTGCCGAGTGCGACGCGGTCCTTTTCACGGACGCGCGCGGGTCAATGGTCGACATCGTACAGATGGTCGGGCGCGCCCTGCGGCTCAATCCCGATCACGGAAAACTGGCCACCCTGATCGTTCCCGTATTCCTTGGGCCGGACGAAGATCCGAATGAGCTACTCACGTCTGATGCTTACAACAGCCTGAGCAAGATCCTTGGAGCTCTGCGGGCGCACGACTCGGAGCTCATTGACGCGCTCGCGGACCCGCGGGTGCGCAACAGCCGTCCGGCCGCACAGGACGACGGTGAGAGCGGCGAGTTGAGCGAGGGCGAGGAGGGCCAGGACGACATCGACGTCGACGTGGAGCCGGTGTCCGAGCGTGCCGCGGGGGTGCTGCGGTTCAGCGAGGAACGCGACCCCGCCGCGCTCACGCAGTTCGTGCGGCTGCGGGTCATCGACCCCGAGCGGGCCTACTGGCGGCGCGGCATCGAGGCCGCCACACGGTGGCTGCGGGAGACCGGGGAGAGCGAGCTACGGGTGCCGTTCACGTACGTCACGCCGGAGGACTGGGGAGCGTTGGGCGGGCATCCGCTGGGGGTCTTCATCGCGGATCAGCGCCGGTACTACCGCGAGGGCACCCTGGACGCCAAGCGCACGACCGAGCTGCAGAACCTGGGCATGATCTGGTCCGTACACGCCTCCGCGTGGGAAGCCGGCCTGGCCGTCGCCCGCGACTACGCAGCCGTCCACGGGCACTTCCTGCCGCCCACGACCGCCGTGTGGGGCGGAGACGGGTTTCCCATCGGCGTATGGGCCAAAAACATGCGCGCCGGGGCCCGCAGGAGCCGTGAGAACGCCGTACGGCGCGCGAACGGGGAAACGGGCATCTCCAGCGCCGGGGAGCTGTCAGAGAGCCGTATGGAGGCCCTCGCAGAGATCGACCCCGGGTGGGCCCCCGAGGGGTGGGATGTCGCCTGGCAGCGCTCGTATCGGCTGCTGCTCGCGCACGTGAAGGCCGGGGGCGTGCTCCCGGGTGGGCCTGGCGAGGTGATCGCGCAGGGCGAGGACCTCGGGGCATGGGTGGCTGGGCAGCGCGCCGGGTGGGACCGACTGGTGCCGGCACAGCAGTATCTGCTGGAGACCATCGGCCTTGAGCCCGCCGACGAGGACGAAGCGATGGTGCCGACGCGGCGCAGCCAGGATGAGCGGTGGGCAATGAATCTGGTCGCGGTGCGGCAGTTCCGGGACCGCGAAGGACATGTGCGCGTGCCGAGAAAGGCGGTCGAACACGTGGACGGGGTGCCCTACAAGATCGGGTCGTTCCTCGACAACGCCCGGCGCAGGGCAGGGACGATGTCTACCGAGCGGCGCGCGGAACTGGCCGCTCTCGGGCTCGAGTGGGCAGCGCAGGAGGGTGGGGTGTGATGGGGCCGCGCAGGACGTGTCAGGAGCCACGGTCTGGAACCGTCGGTTCAGCCGCCGTGACGTCCGCTCTCGATGTGGTGCTGCGGTGCCGTACGGCGCCGCCCGGGCTAGCGGCCGGGGCCTTCTGCGCTACCTGACGGGACCGTCGAGCCGCAGCTCTACCGGCGTGATCCGGTCGTGCCGGGCTGCCCAGCCCGCGCCGACCCAGTGGTCTTCATGACGGGCGAGGATGACCGCGATGACGCTATGGAATCCCAGCTCCGAGTCGTCGAGGAGTTGCTGGTAGGTGGCGGTGTCGCGGGCGCTGGGGACCGGCCGACCGTTGGGGTGGGTGTGCCATTCACCAACCCAGACACTTCCGTCGGCTGCGAACGCCCGATCAGCGAGGGCTTGGGCGTGCGCCAGGTCGCGGAGGAAATAGGTAGGGGTGCGCACGGCAGCGGGGCCGGGGGTCCCCGCGTGGTGGACGGTGACGGTGTCGTGGCTGTGGTGGCCCAGCAGGATGCCTCCGGTCTCTGTGGTGTGGTCGTCCGTGCGCAGTTCGGTGGTGATGACGTGGGTGGCTGGTGCGGTGAGGTGGACGATGGTGACGGGCCACTGGGTCATGGTGCTTCGCAGGTGGGGCAGCCGGTTCGGGGCGGGGTGGCGTCCAGCCAGCGCACCTCGGCGGTGCAGTCGAGGTCGAACGGTGGGGCCCAGTCGGGTTGGCGGCGCAGACCGAGCAGGGCGTGCTCGCCTGGCAGACGCTGGTCGGGGTGTCCGGCGCGTTCGAGGAGGGTCGCGACGGCGGTCTTGGCCGCGAGGTGAGCGACCAGGTGGAGGTCGGAGCCGACGGCAGTCATGGGGCGGTGCCGGGTGCCGGTGCCGTAGCCGGCGTCCAGGGTGGGTTCGGGGTTGAGGCTGCCGGCCTCGGTGAGGTTCTGGCGCCGGCAGGTGAGGCAGCCGTGCCGGGGCCAGGGGCGCAGTCGGAGGATCTCACCGAGGGCGCCGTCTTCCAGGACGCAGGCGAGAACGGCGGTGAGGCCAGCGCGGCGGGCCAGGTGGCTGGTGACGCGGCGCGGGGCCACCCCGTCTGCTGTGCACACGACGAGGTGAGTGTCCGCGAGGAGGGCCCGGATGCGGTCAGCGTGGTCGATGACGTCCAAGGCCAGGGGGATGACCGTGGTGTCGGGGCGCAGTACGGCGAGTTCCTCGGCGAGGGCGGTGACTTTGTGTCGGCCGGTGTGCTTGCGTGCGCTGGTGTGCCGGACGAGGTTATGCCAGTCGAGCCGGTCGGGGTCGATCAGGGTGAGATGGCCGACGCCATAGCCGGCGAGTGCGTGTGCGGCGGCCGAGCCGATACTCCCCGCTCCGATCAGCATGATCCGCGTGTTCTGCAGTTCCTTTACGGGCCACTGACCGCTGAGTTGCCCAATCCCTGTGCTTTCAGGCTCGGCCGACGCATCGAGGGGCTGAAAGCCCGCACGGGTGACGTGCCAGGCGACAAGGTCGAGCAGACCTCTTTCGGGAAAGGCGCCCTTCACTCCGGGGGCATGGGTGATGGCCACGTAGCCTCCGTCACCCGGCGTCTTGAAACCGCTGGGCACGGCGTCCTTGAACACGTCCAATTTCATGGACGTGCCACGCCGCGCCCGCAGGAGGTACCAGAGCGCGTGGAGTTCGCTCTTGACCTGGTACCAGTAGCCGGTAGGACGGGAGTCGCAGCTGGCGAGCAGGCGGGGGGCGGGCGGCGGCGGGTCGACAGAAATGATGGAGCCGCCGCCCTCGGAGATTCCACCCACCACAGCTAGGTCGTCTGGGTGGCTGATACGCAACGACAGTCGGCCCCACGCGCCCGAGGCGCGGAGTGTGGTCGCGGCGTCCCGCGGGATGAGGATCAGCATGCAAGACCGTCCTGCCCACCGGTGTCCCGTTCAGGGTGGCCAGTGGTGTCCTCGGGTGGCAGGGGCTGGGCCAGGAAGTGGTCGAGGCTGTGGTCGGTGACGATGCCGCTGTCGGTCATCTGCTCGATCGTCTGGTGTTTCATCAGCGCGTACTCGATCCGCCAGCCGGCGGCCTTCAGCAGCAGATCGACAACGGACTCGCGGCCCGTCCATACGTCGTCGCGCAGGAGGCACAGGCTGCCGTCGCCGTTGACGTGCCAGCGATGCTGGGTCCATTCAAATAGTTCGGGCAGCGGGTCGAGGGGTACGAGGCGGGGCGCCACCATGGGGTATGCCTGGCTGTACTCCAGGCGCAGAAGGAGTCCTTCGTCGCCGATCCAGGTGGTGAGGTGCTCAGGCTCGGGCCGGTCGAAAGGCCAGCGGGGCAGCCTGCCTTCCCAGCTTCCTGCTCCGGCGTCGTTCCAGACGAGGTCGCGGAACTGAGCGGTGATCTCCTCGTGGTCGCGGCGCAGCCGGCGTGCTTCACACGCCCACCAGGTGATGGGCGTGCGGTCATTGGGCGTGTGTGCGGTGGTCATCCCTGAGGTGCGTCCTTGATGGGCCGCGGGGTGATGAGCGCAGGCGTCCCGGTGATCAGCGAGGCCGGCTTGGCCGGTGCAGCGGGTGCCGGGAAGTCGTCTCCGAAGATCTTCTGCCACAGTCGCAGCGCGTCGTCGGTGTCGCCCTCGGTCGCCGCCGCGCAGGCCCGCTCAGCGAAGTCTCGGGCTTCCGCGAGCGCCTCGGACAGGCCCGTACGGTCCAGGTCCGGCTGGATCTCTCCGCACAGGCCGGCTGGGTCCCACACACCTTCGTTGACCTGAACCGCGGCGGCGGTGAAGAACGTCTTCAGGCCCTCGGACCGGTTGCCGGACCTGGGCATGCAGTTCAGGGCGAGGACCTCCATGACGAGGGACTTGATGCTCCCCTCGATCGGGACGGTGTGCCGCCACTGCTTGAGCACCCTCACCAACGGCCGGAAGTGCGACCAGGCACGCTGGTGATCGGCCACCTGATCGATAAGGTACTCCGGGTCGGCGGGCACCCACCGGGTGCTAAGCGTCTCTGGGATGAGCAGCGAGCCATCCGCCTGACGCAGCGCGGCCATGACGTCCACGGTGAAGGCCTCCGGGTCGTCCGGGTCGTCGAGGAAGCACTTGACCGCATGGTTGCGCAGCAGAGTGTGCCTCACCACGTTGCCGTGGGTGCCGCTGCTCTGGCTCAGCAGCCGGTTGACCTGGCCGCGGATGTGCTCGAGGGCCTCTTCCGCGCTCGGCCCGTCGCTTCCCCACTCGGGGTGTTCGTCGGGATCGTAGATGGCGATGATGTCCACGTCGTGGATGGGCTTGAGCTGCGTGCTGCGGCTCAGCGAGCCCGAGCCGAATGTCTCCAGGACATCCGGCTCACCGCCGAGGGCGGTCTTGAACAGGTCCCGGCGCTCGCGGGCCAGTCTGGTCTTGTCGATGTCCTCGTTGACGGTCTTCTGCAACGCGTCGAATGCGTCGTCGATCCCCATGGTGGCGTGCCTCCTCGGGCGTTTCGTCCAGCCCGGGTGCACGCCGCGGCCACAGACTCCCGGATCGGGTGCCGCGGCCGCAACAAGCATCGATGGCTGCTCGTCCACCACGGTAAGACCCGCCACTGACAACGCCCCTCGCACCAGAGCTAGTTGATCATCAAGGGCAGTCCGGTCCCGTGCTATCAGGCACGGGGCGCAGCATGCTCCGGCGCCGGGTATGGAACGCTCGCGTCTCTCGACGCAGGATTACGGCAGGATCTTCAGCCGGGTGTCCGAGCCGAGGGGCGGGTTTATATGAGGTGGCTCGGGCAATTGAGGCGGCTGGTGTTCTCCCGGGAGGGCGGCGGCACCGTCCTGATGGCGGCCTCCACCGCCATAGCGCTCGGTGTCGTGCCCGACATCCTGGAGCAGTGGACCAGCCAGCCGTGGGTGTTTGCCCTCGTCTTCGCCGCTGCCCTCGTCCTGGTACTGGCAGGGTGGGTGCTGCAGCGCCCGCGCGGGCTGGGCGTGGTGATCAGCCTGTATCCGGCAGACCGCACGCAGGCCTCGCGGGTCGTTGCCCTCAAGAACGCTTCCCGCCGCACGCACAGCGCGACACTGGTCGTCGACCGCGCGGTCCTGTGGCCCGACGAGCGCTTTGTTCAGGGCCATGCGGAGGTCGTCGACTTCGTCGCCCGGCTCATCGATGCGCAGGTCGAAGAGCTGGAAGCGGCCGGTGGGACGGGGCCCGAGGTCGCACTGTACGTGCTCGCTCACCTGCAGGACGGTTTCCTTCTCGGCCGGCGCCTGGCCGACCATGCCCAACTGTTGCTGGCCGTGATGCATCTGTCGCAGCAGGCCGGGCGCTCGGTGGTCCCTGGAGTCGGCCTGGCCAGTTCGCTGCGTGCCGGGCTCGATCCCCGCCAGCGCGGCCAGGTGAGCCGGCACCTGTCGGCTCCCGCGCCCGGCCGTCCGCAGCTGGTGGAGATCCCCGAGGCAGCCGAACAGCAGCGTCATCGGATCGCGCTGATCGTACGTCTGGCGTCGGCCGGTTCCATGGTCGATGACGCCCGTCACGTGGCGGTAACCGGGCAGGGCGCCTACGGGCCGGGGCGCCACACCGGCTACCGCCTGCCCGCGGACGCGACCGGTGCGAACGGGCCGTGCGGCGCCTACCTCGTCATCGACACCGGAAACGCCTATCTGCCCGATGATTCTGCCCTCTACGCCGCGGTGACCACCTACATCTGGGAGTGCTGGCAGACGGCGCGGCAGGAGTGGGCGCAGCGTCTCGACGAGGCCACCGCTGTGGAGGGGCTGCTGTTCTTCCACGGCCCCCTGCCGATCGCTGTGGCGCTGGGCTGGCTGACGGCCCGCGACCGCCTCATTTTGGTCCCCCACGACCTACACCTGGCGCAGGGCGGTCCGCCGTCAGCGACGGCGGGGTCGTAGAGGCTT
This sequence comes from Streptomyces sp. NPDC107471, assembly GCF_055582845.1. Lineage (NCBI taxonomy): Bacteria > Bacillati > Actinomycetota > Actinomycetes > Kitasatosporales > Streptomycetaceae > Streptomyces > Streptomyces sp. NPDC107471. The sequence continues at coordinate 6,776 of NZ_JBVJPC010000022.1, forward strand.
GCCGAAGGCTCACGCGTCGATAGTGAACGCCTTCTCGTACACCTGTTGCGCGTTGACGTCCTCGTACACGGTGGTGGGGCGCAGCCGGTTCCACCGGTTGCCCAGCAGCAGGGACAGGCCCTTGGGACCGGCCTGGAAGAGGTGGATCGCGGGGTGTGGGCGGCAGGCACGGCGCAGCAGGTCCCGGATGCCCACGGCCAGGGCGTTGGCCGCCGCGGCGTCCGGGACGGAGTTGTCCTTCGCTCCGACGGGCGGGCGCAGGACCAGCAGCCGGGAGACGGGCACCTGCTGTTCGCGCAGGAAGTCCAGCACGTCCTGCGTCGGGTCCATGGCGACCGCGACGGCCACGGCAAGATCGGGACCGAGATCGAGGAGATGCTCGTCGACGTCCGGCGCCAGCGGCGTCTCGTACGCCTCGGCGGATGACCACAATTGATCGCGCTGGGCCACGGCCAGGTCGACGCCGGTCACCATGCGAAAGGCGGCGCCGACCACGAACGCGGGTGCCAGACGCAGGCTGCCGGTGACAGCAACCGCGGTCGTGCCCGGCGGCATCCGATACGGTGCGGCTTCGATGTCCGCCTGCAGCTGAGCCCAGGTTGCCGGGGCCAGTGGACGCCGCTTCACATACGGTGAGGCGCCCTGGAAGCGATCCACCCAATCCACCGCGTAGTCGGCGTCCTCCGCCATCGGATCCGGCTTCAAGGTGGCCACGGACAGCACCGCACGTGATGAGCCGGCTTCCAGGCGCAGGGACCGGATCGCCTCTCTGACGTCCGCCAGGGACAACCGGCGCTGACCGTCGGCGACTTGGCGCGCGACCCAGTCCGCTCCGGCGTGCATCGCCTCCTCGTCGAAGCGCAGCCCTGCGGCGAACATCAGCATCTGCAGATGCTCATGCAGGTGCATCACGTCCCGCGCCAGGTCGAAGCGCAGCACCTTCAACAGTTCCAGCAGCCTCTCCTCGCTCAGCCCGGCGGCATCGGCCCAACGCGCGCGGGCCTGTCCTTTCTTCGATCTCGGGCCCTGCTGGGCCGCCTTCGGCACAAGCAGTTGGGTGCGGGAATCCCGCTGCGAGATCAGCGGATCCTCGGCGTCCGGGGACCGGTTGCTCAGCAACGCGAGATCGACCGGCGTGCCGTCCTCGGTGAGGTGCTGCCAGGCCTGCGCCAGCTTCCGCAGGATCGACGGGCCACCCTGGTCGCTGAGCTTGAGCAGGTAGTCCTCGTTGACAGGGGTGGAACTGTCTGCGGCGTACTTGACCTGTGTGTAGGTGTGCGGCGGCGTTCTTCGGTAGAGGACGACGTCATCCACGTTTCCCACGCCGTCGACCTCGACTCCGACCGCCACCACGGGGTTCGGTGCGCGCAGCTCCGCATCCCGCACCGCAGTGACACACCCCTGCCACGACACCAGCCACTGATACCGGTCACCGGCGATACGAACCCCCGTCGAACTTGGGGCAGGCAGGTCAGACACCGAACACGATCTCCCACTCAAGCGGCCACACCGCAACCAACAGGACGCTCAGTAGAACATCACCCGCGTGTCCGCTACACCCGCAGACGGCTGTACCGGAAGTCCATCGAGCCCCTGAAGTACAGCCTGCGCCGTCCGCACCAGCACGGAGCGGCGCCGGTGCAGGACCAGGTGGCCACCGCTCTGCCGGAACTGCTACCAGCGGCGCAGGTCCTTGATCAGTTGCTCGTACCATTGCCGACGGTGCTCGTCGGCGTCGGAGGGTTTGCTGCTGAGGGCGACGACCTGGTCGGTGACGTCGTAGGTGAGGCGGTACAGCAGAACCTGGGTGGCGGTTTCGAGCCACTTCTCCGTGCCGCTCGCTGGCGGGGCTGATCCGAGCACGGTGACGAACCAGGTGGGCAGCAGGGCGCGGCTGCGGATTGCGTCGGACAGCCGGCTGCGCAGGACGCCGGTGAGCTGTTTCTCGGCCCTTGTACCCGCTGTCATCACGGCCTGGTTGTCCGTGCGGGTCTTCGCATCGGCGGCCAGGGCGTCCTCGGCTTCTTGGAGGGAGCCTGTCTGGCGATCGAGGCTCTGGCGCAGTTGCCGCTCGCGTGCGAGAGCCTCCTGAAGCTCCTGGGCGGCCTGGGCGTGAGCTCGGGAGCCGTACCGGGTGGCGATCAGCGTGCCCACCGTGTCGATGACGGTGGTGCGGTGCGCCCAGTGTTCTTCGGTGGTTTTGCGGTGATACCGGACCCGTTGCTGGAATGTGGTGCGCTCGAATTCGCTGAGCAGCAGGCGGCGGGCCTGCTGGCCACGCTGGATGCTGCGGGCGAGGCGGCGCTGGTCGTCGGTGAAAGTGTCGAGATCCGCAACCGGGGCCCCGCCGGACGTTTTGAGCAGGCCTTCCAGGAGCCGCACCTGCTGGACCAGGCGCTTGACGGCCTGGTCGGTGTCGTCCACGCGGTCGCGCAGTTCTTCGTCGAGTTCTTCGATCTTGTCGTCGCAGCTGCTGATGCTGTCGCGGAGGCTGCGCAGTTCGTGGTCCAAGTCCTCCGTGTAGCCGAACTTGTCGCGCAGGCGATGCTGTTCGGCTTCCAGGTCGTCCAGCCGGCCATCCAGGTCCCGGATCCGGTGGTCGGCATCCCGCATCCGGCGCTCGACGTCCTCTATCACTTCGCCCCCTGCTGGGTGGTGTCCTCCGAGACCACACCGATAGCGATCCAGCCGATCAGGATCGCGATGATCCACCATGCCGACAGCACGCCCAGGCTCACCAGCGCCACCATCAGGCACAACGCGTGCAGGGCGATCGCGACCGCGCGCTGCTGCTTGTGCCGTTCTGTGGTCACGCTGATCGTCCAGCCGAGCAGCGTGGCGAGCAGGTGCGGGATGAGCAGCACCAGCCACCAAGCGGAATGCCCGAGGACGAACACCGCGCCGATGAGTGCCACGGCCACGGCCGTCTCACCACGCCAGGACCACGTCACGATCTGCTCACTGCGTCGCCGCTGCGGCTCTGCCAGACGGGCCGGCATCGCCCGCTCGAACTCCAACAGCCGCGAGGCACCTGCCGTCAGTTGCTCGTACTGCTCACCGAACGCGGCGTCATCCGGGCCGAGTTGCTTCAGTCGTGCGTGCCGGGCAGCCAGGTCTTTGATCATCGCCTGGTGCTGTTCGTGCAGCTGACGCTCCGATATAGCCACCCTGTCCCCCTCGGTCCGCGAGTGTGGCTACCCATACACCTCCATCCCTCAGACATGCCGCCTGGCGGCTGACCGAAAACGACCTACCTCCCCCTCCCTCTCCCCGGGCCCTGCCGCCTGTCCAGACCGCAGTCCAGATCCTCGGCCTACGTCCTGGCGGGCGGACCCCGCTGCAGACCAGCACTGTCGGATAGACGGAAAGTTGATCACTCGTATCTCTGTGACACCGCGGCCGTCCTTGTCCAGATGCCACGCGAAGTGTCCGAGGCCGTGTGCGCCTAGGCGCCCATGCCCAGGCGGCTGAAGGCCCAGCGCAGCACCTCCTGGTCGACGCGGGGCCGGCCGGTGCGGGCAAGTGCGGTGCGGGTGTGGGCGGTCAGTCTCGCCCAGGCGCGGAAGTTGCCGTGTGCGGCGTGGCTGTCGGCGAAGGCGATGTCGTCGGGGTCGGCGTCGGCCCAGACCGGGTGGAACAGCGGAATGGTCTCGAGGACCTCGCTGGGGGTCAGGCGGGTGACGTGCTGCCAGATGAAGATGCGTGAGGAGAGCATCGCCTCGCGGCGCAGCACGGTGTGGCAGCCCTCGCCGCCGACGAAGATGATGGCGAGTTGGGTAGAGGGTTCGTCCCACAGGTAGCGGAAGTACTCGAAGGCCTCCCCGTTGAGCCACTGGGCCTCGTCCACGAGGAAAGTGCGGGGGTGTTCGGCCAGGGCGGTTTTCAGCAGGCGGTCGAACTCGCTGGGGTGGCCTGGGGGCTGGCCGGGCAGGCCGAGTGCGGTGAACAGTTCGTAGCGCACCGCGCGGGCGGTGGGGCGGGCCCGGAAGGTGATCCTGCGGACGTCCTCGTGCTCGAGGTCGCGCAGGCAGACATTGACCGCGAGGGTCTTGCCGAAGCCGGCACCGCCGTGCAGGCACATCATGGCGCGGGCGGCGACGGTGTCGTTGATGTTCTCCCGGGCGGTGAGCAGGGCGCGGGTGGTGACCACGGACGCATCGGGCAGGTCGACGTACTGGTAGGAGGGCGCGGTCACAAGGCGTCTCCGTCGTCGCGTGCGTCAGGAGCCGCCCCCCGAGGGGGCGGAGTGTCGGGCTCGGGTTCGGGCGGGGCCGGAGCGGGCCGGCCGGGTGTGGTCCGGGCGGTGAGGGAGGGCGGGGTGCGCCAGCCGGCCGGGGGCGCGGCGGGCGGGATGAGGTCCGGCAGAGCCAGCTTCGAGGCGTCGGTGTGCTCGGCCGGCCGCCAGTTCGTGCTCGGCCTGGACGGAGGTGAGCGCTCCCAGCCGCTGTGCCGGTTTGGCGGTGGTGGCGGGGGCGAAGCGCTGCCGGCGCAGTGTCTCGGCCGCCTTCACTTCCGCGCGCAGGCGTCGGGCGCGCTGCGCGCGGGCCGTGCGCACGGCCGCCAGTTGTTCGGGGGTGGCCGCGTCCGCGAGGTGCGCCGGCCCCAGATACCTGCCGTGGGCGTCGCAGACGTCGATCTCGTGGTCGTGATGCGGCATGTAGCGCACGGTGACGGTACGGCCGGCCTGGCCGGTCATCCAGGGCGCGATGTAGGTGCGCCCGCGCCACCGCACACCATGGCTGGACAGCTTCCGTAGTCGGCCGTCGTCCTCGAGGGTGAACGTCCACAGATCGGCGGCGGGAACATCCGTGATGGGGGTCGGATCGGTCTGCCACGCCTCGAGCGGCGTACGGCCGGACAGCGCCCGGGGCCGGTGCTCGGTGTTCCACCAGGCCGTCCAGGCCAGCACCTGCGCGGTGAAGTCCTCAAACGGCAGGACCCCGGACGCCTCCGGGTTGCGGCCCGCCCTTTTGCGTCGCCGGCCGGTACGCAGCTGGGCGGGGGTGAGGGTGTAGCCGGGTAGGACCGCGAACAGCATCCGGTCCACGGCCCGGTTGAGGTTTTCCACCGTGCCCTTGAGATGAGGGCTGTAGGCGGGCAGGTCCTTCACCGTCACGCCCATCGTGCCGAACGCCGCGGTCACGGTGGCCGACAGGAAATCTTTGCCCGGGTCCACCCGCACCTCGTCCGGGGTCCCTCCCGCCGGACCATACGGATCCTCGCGCAGCACGGCGGCACGCAGCGCGGCCAGCACCGAGGCGCGAGACGGAGTACCAGGCGTGATGGCGGTGCCGGTGATGACCTTGGTGGCGGTGTCGATGAACCAGGTCACCCAAGGGCGCACCAGATCGCCGTCAGCATCGACCAGCAGCGGCGCCTGGACGTGATCCGCCTCCCACACGTGATTGCGCCACGAGAGCGCCCGTTTGGCGAAGACGTCGTGCGCGCGGGCCGCGTCCGCTCCCGCGGCAAGCCCGGCCCGCTCCCCCGCAGTGAGATCACGGCGCACTGCGCGCAGGAACGTCGACAGCGACGGCACCGGCTCCAGCAACGGCACCGCCACCGACGGTGCGCCCCCAGGAGGAGCCGCAGAGCCAGGTGCTGTCACCGGTTGCCCGTCATGGCTGCCGGTCTCGGCCCGGGCCACCAACTGGCGGTGCACGGCGGAGGCGTTGCCGTGCCAGTACGCCAGCAGCACCCGGATCTCCCCGAGATCTCGAACCGGCCACCACCGCGCTCCCCCGGGCGCAGCGCGGCCCGCGGCGAGCGGGAAGCCTCCGCCAGCCACCGCCACACCGTCCGCTCCGACCCCCCCAAACACTCCCCGGCCAGCCGCACATGCTCCCGCGACAACCGCCGCTCACCACGCAGCGCCAGCAGCCGACGCACCGCCGGCACCCGCAACGCCCTCAACAACTCCTCCCCCAGCACACCGGCCGGATCCCCCGGCGGCGCCAGCACCTGCCCCTCCACCCCATCCTCCCTTCGGCCTCATCCGCTCGCGTGGAGCGTCGTCTTCTTCCACCCCGACCTCATCCGCCCGTCACCAGCAGGAGCAGGCCTCGTCCACCAGCCCTGCGCGCAGCCGGAGTCACGGGTAGGGGCCCAGACGCGCGCAAGCCTCCTCGATCAGTTCCCCGTCTACCTGCCGTGCGGGGTCGCGCTCACGAGCCGCGTACACATGCGCCGTGATCTTCGCCCAGGTACGGAAATTGCCGCGCGCCCTCTGCTCATCCACCCGCGCCACCTCGTCCGGGTCCGCCTGCGCCCACACTGGATGAAACAAGCTCAGCGTCGGTAGTAGTTGCGACGGCTCGAGCCGGCCGACCTGGTGCCAGGTCAGCACCCGCGAACGCAACGCCGACGCCCGCGCCACCGCGCGTTCGCTTCCCGCCCCGCACAGCACCAGCGCCGCCGCACAGCCCGGCGCATCCCACAACTGCCGCAGATAGTCCAGCAACGGCGGCGTCAGCCGCTGAGCGTCATCGACCACCAGCACTCCCGGCTGAGCCAACGCTCGGACCAGCGCCTGACCGGCCGGCCCGGCCCGGTGCGTCAGCGCCCCCACCGGCAATCCCAGCGCCTCACACAGCGCAGCCCGCAACTGCGGCAGACCAGGCGCGACCCCGGCCACCGCCCGCCACACCGGCACCCGGCCGGGCACAAGGCGCACCGCCTGCTCCACCGCGACCGACTTGCCCAAGCCCGGATCCCCGAACACACAGCACATCCCGCGGGCCGCGACCGTATGCCCCACCGCCTCCACCACCTGGGCCACCTGCCGCGTCGACACCAGCCGCGCCCCCGGCACATACAACCGCACACCACCCACCCGACCCACCGCACCCGCGGCGTCGGCCGCATCTGGCCGGCCCGGCACCGCAGACGTATCACCGGCCGGCTCCTCGACCACCAGCGGACCGCCCGCCCCGTCGGTGAGCCCCAACTCCGCCAGCGCCCGGTCATACGGACTCGGCTCCACCCCCGCACGGGCTCCTGCCGGACGCGCCACCTCCAGCACCCGACCCGCCCCCAGATCCCGCTTGATCACCCGGTGCAACGTCGCAAGCGACGGCCCACACTCCGCACCCCACTCCTCCAACACTCCCTGTTCCTGCGCCTGGAGCATCCTGCGCCGCAACTCCGCGACATTCCCGCCCGCCTCGGCGAGGACCTCCCACCAGGCATCACTCAGCGAAAACCCGTCCTGCCGCGGCCTCGCCTCAACCTGCCCCCGGCGCCCCTGGGCCAGCCACCGCCACACCGTCCGCTCCGACACCCCCGCCAACTCCGCCGCGATCCGCACATGCAGCGTCGACAACACCCCCTGCCCCTCCACCCCAAGAAGGCGCCGCACCACCACACCCCGCGCCAACCGCGCACCACCAGCAGCCCGACCCGCCCCCGCCGAAACCCCCTGCGTCATACGGCCCAGCACAGCCGACCCCGACAGGCCCTCACACAGGAACAGCGAAACCGATGACAGCCACAACCCGACCTGCTAGCCGCCCCACAACAGCTGCTTGGTCACCCCACGACAGCAACCAACGCCCCATCCAGGACCCGCAACCAGGCCACCCACACCGCAATCCCGCTGACGCCCACCCACTGCTCCCCCACCGCCCACTCACACGGGCGGTGCCGCCAGTTGAGGATCGCAGCACGGCCGACACCGGCCATGCGGGCGATCTGGGAGAGGTTCACCTGCGAGTCATTCATGGAGGCCCCCGTCACATGAAGCGGACGCGGGCGACGACGGCCAGGAGCTCGCCGGTGTCGGTTGCGGTGCTGAACTGGACCCCTTGCGATCCGGCGGAACCGGCGTGCACTGATAGAGCTGATCCGGCACGTCACGGCGGACCATACGGGACAATCTTCTTCGGCGGGCGCGGTGCCCGTGTGGGCACGGCACACGGGCGGGGCCATGGAGGACGTACGGGAACTGCTGGCCGAGTACGGCCAGGTCCACAGCGACGAGCTGCCGGAGCAGGACCGCCACCGGCTCCTGGTCGACGTAGTGGCGGCGTTGATCCGGCGTACCGACCCCGATGCGACGCTCGTCTACCGCTCGTCCTACGAGCCGACCGTGTTCTTCGAGCTCGCCGGACGCGACTACGCGATCACGGTGACGACCGCCGTGGGCAAGGCCGTAGCAACCGCGGCCCGCGTCGCGGTGACCGCCCGCGAGCGCGGCCTCGGCGCCGGAGTGCGATGGGTCCTGATCTGCGCGAGGGCCGCAGGCCAGGAGATCGGCGCCGAGATGAGCGCCGTCCTGCGGACGCAGGGCGTCCTCCTGGACCGGGACCATCTCGAGGCCGCCATCTGCGACCTCGCCCCGCTCACGTCCTTGATCCGCGCGGCCTTCCGACCACCGCGGCCACCGCACACCCCGCTGCACGAGCTCCTGCTGCAAGACCCCACGGAGCCTGCCCCGGCGCTGGCCCTGGCGGCCCTCCCGGCCGGGGCCCCGAGCGTGCCGTCCCGAACGCCCGCAGGGATCGACCTCCGCGTCGTCCTGGCCGGCGAGTCCTGGCCGGTGCGCCCGTCCGGAATGGCCTGGGAATCCGCCGAGCGCGCGCTGATCACTACCGAGGCGGGTGTCGCGGAAGTGGACCTGCGGCGGGGCGGGACCAGGTGGCGGCTGCCCCTGCCCGGCGTACACGGCGATGCGGCGGTGCCGTCGGACGGCTCGGTGTGGGTGCTGTGCGGGCCCGCGGTGGTGCAGTGGCACGACGGCGTGCTGCGGGCGGTCGGCGGCGGATTCGAGGCGAACGCCAGCCTGCTGCTCGGCCCCGACTCCAGCGTGTGGGTCCTGTCCGGGTCCGGAGCGACACTGGGCACAGGGGCCGGTTCGACCCTGGCGCTCACGCGGCTCGACGAGCAGGTGGGCGACCAGCAGCGCTTCGCCATCGACTTCGACGCAGCGGTCCGCTCAGCCGCCTGGCTCGGCGAGGGGCGTTTCCTCCTCGCCGCCGGCGGACGCAGCGCCGTGGTCGACCTCGCCGTCAGCACCAGCGCCGGAACGCTCGAGGACTGGATGCTGACCCCGGTGTCCTACCCGGGACATCTCGCGTGCAGCGGCGGCGACACCATCCTGGTAGCGGGGCGGGCCGGTTCGGGCGTCGGCGTGGAACTGCACGCTCTTGACACCGCCGGCCGCACCAGCGACCCGGTAGCCGAGGTACAGCTCGGCGACGTCCTCGGACTCGTCCAGGACCCGGCAGGCGGCCCCGCGTATCTGCTGGGGGTGCGGCCGACGAACGACATCGACGCAGTCCACCCTGTGCTGGTGAAGGTCACCGGTCACGCGGCCGCCGCCTCGTCGGCCGCCGCGGACCCCGATCCGCCGTCCGACGACGCCTACGCCGAGGTACGCCGTCTGGCCCGCGGGGTGAAGAAGGACTACGCCCTGGAGACGTTCCCGCTGCCGGAGGGCCAAGGCGGCATGGGCATCGTCCACGAGGCCGTGCACAAGGCGACGGGGACCGTCGTCGCTTTCAAGAAGCCGCGCTCGCTGCGCGAGAACCTGACCGCGAGGATGCTGCGCGAGATCGAGGTAGCGCAGAGACTCGGCACCAACCGTCACGCGATGCCGGTCCTCGACTTCAGCCCCCGGGCCGAGTGGTTCGTCATGCCGATGGCCCAGAGCACCGCCGAACGCCTCCAGCCCGAACTGCAGCGCGATCCGACCGCGCTGCGGGCCCTGGTCGACGCGGTCGCTTCCGCACTGGCCGATGCCCACCGCCTGGACTACCTGCACCGCGACATCAAGCCCGCCAACATCCTGTTCCTCGACGGCCGCTGGGTCCTCGGGGACTGGGGCATCGTGCGCCGTCCCCGCGGCCAGACCACCAACCCCAAGCGCACCGGCACCGCGATCGGAACCCTCGAGTTCGGCGCCCCTGAACTGTCCACCGATCCCCACAACGCCACGCCCGCCAGCGACATCTACAGCCTGGGCAAGGTCATCGGCTGGCTGCTCACCGGTCTTCCCCCGGAGACGAACGTGCCGCTGCTGCCGTCCGGGCCCTGGCGAGGCGTCGTGCGGCGGTGCACCTACCGTGATCCGCACCAGCGCCCCCAGACCATCGCCGACTTCCACGACGTGGTCGAGCAGGAGACCGCACCGCACATCGATCTGCCCATCGCACGAGCCCAACAGCTCTTGACGGCCGCCCAGGAGGGCGACATCGACGCCGCCCGCCGGCTGCTGGCCCTGGCGGCTGACCACGGCGACGACTACGAGCTCTACCTGGACGTGTTGCCCAACCTGGACATGGAGGCGACCGCGCCACTCCTGCTGGACCACCCCGAGCAGACCCGCACTCTGGTGGAGGCGATGACCGGGCACGTCCGCGGCGACGGAAACGGCCGGCCGCACTCCAACGAGTCCAAGCGGGCCGTCGCCTGGCTGCGCCGCATCGCCAGACGTGCGGCCGAGGAAGAGCAGTGGGACCTCCTGGAGGACGCCGTCCGCGGCATGTGTACCTGGGACGAGGCGTCCAACGAGTTCGACCAGCAGACCGCGACCCGAACCTGGTTGCGCCGCTTGCACGGCCAAGCGGCCCGGATCGTCGCCGGCGCCCTGCAAGACCACCCCGGCAGCGCCCGCTTCTACAGCGAACTCGCAGGCGAACGCGCCGTCGACATGGCCATCCGCAACGCTGTCAACCAGGCGGCCGGCAACTGACCACATACCGTCGGCGACCAGGCGCGCCACCAGGAATCACTACCCCGAGTTGGAGAAGTGCCTGCTGGCGAACCACCCCTGGAACAACCCAGAGGTGATCGCCCACGGGGCGCCGCGGTGTCTTCAGTGGATCGAGGAAAGCGTCACGTCGGAGTCCTAATCCTGCAAGGTGCGGCTGCGCCCGCCTGATCCTGCGCAAGACGTGACCCAGGCATGGTTCGCACGCCTTCACGTGCACTTGGGCAGCCAAAGGATGTCGTTGCGGTATCCCTCGTCGTTGAGATAGACGTCGCTCACGTACACGTTGCGGTTCCCGAGGTCGTCGTCCGTCTTGAGCCAGACCGAGCTCGTGCGGCCGAGGTCCGAGTAGGTGAGGCCGTACGTGTAGCAGAAGAAGTAGCTGGTGCCCGCGTACAGCGTGCCGGCGTGGGATTCGTCGTGCCAGTCGGGTGTCCAGTGGGTCCACTGAGTGCGGATCGTGGTCATGTAAACCAGGGACGCGGACTGCGGCGCCGCGGCCGTCGTCCCGGACGTGGACTGTGCCGAGGCGGCCTGGGTGGCGCCGGTGAGGAGTCCGACCGCGGCCAGCGCGGCGAGGAGTCCGTTGCGCAGAGTACGGGTGGGCATAGCTGGTCCCCCTGGGGTTCGCTGTGCTGCGGTGGTCCGTACGTGCAGACCTGCAACACCGTAGGGCCGCCAGGCCCGCGGCCACTAACGTTTCGAACAGGGTCGAAAGGGTGATGGCCGCGGGCCTAAGCCGTGGCCTTTTCCAGGACGTCACGGGTCGGTGATGTCGCCGCACAGAACGCCGTGCACGAGCCGGCTACTTCGAGGACAAGCTCGAAGAGGTAGCGCGGCGCTGCCACGGAGCGCCGATCGCCTGTGCGCCGAGCCGCACGCTGCCGGAAGCCCTCGTCGAATGCCACTCGTCCAACACCGGACCGGTCCGCTTGTACACGTCGAAGAGCAGAACCATCCGCGGCACGCCGCGCTCACTCGCCGGCGTCCCGCTACGGCCCGAAGACCGCGAGGCCATCAACCAGCTCAGCACCCTGCCCCTCAGCACCCACACCACCCTGCAACGCTGGCTGCGCCACACCGCACGAAACGAACACCGGCAGGGATCACGGCGGAGGACTGAGGTGAGCGACGAATCCGCGCGCGGCAGCGCCCGTACCCCACGCACTGAAGGAGTAGGTCTTGGCGGCCCTCCTCATAACAGCAAACGCGGCACCGCGACAGCCACCTCGTCCGCCGTGAGGAAAGGCCCATGGAACTGCCATGCCCGACACTCGACGAGATGAGACGAGGGGCCCGTAAGGCTGAGTCGTGCGGGCCCCTGCCGCCGCCTCGGTTACCCCGGCAACCCCGCTGGTGGGCGGGCCGCAGCGATCACGAGGCGGGTGTCGGCATTGACGAGGTTGGCCTCGGCTGCGGAGGCGGGCCGGTCATCCCGCCGGTGACGCTGCGGCGGACAGCGCGACAACTCGGGCGCCGGTGTCGACGAGCCGGGTGAGCAGCAACGCCAGCCAGCACAGGAACCGGTGGGCGCGCACGCCGACGTCCCGGGGGATGTGCCCGGCGCGCAGGTCGACGATCTGCCGGAGGGCCGACCATCGCCGGTCGATGTCCTGGAGGTGTAGGTAAGTCGTGGCGATCTCGGCGGCGGTCAAGGCATGGTCCGGGCAGTGCAGGAGGAACTTGCCGTCGGCCCGCTGGTCCCTTCGGACCCGGGCGTGGTCAATGAGGAGCCGTCCGGTCGCGGTCACGCGCAGGTAGCGCGCAAGGTGCGGCTGGCTGGCCAGCCGGGTGCGGACGGCATTCCGCTCCCCTTCGTCGGTCTCGTCGTCACCGGTGAGCAGGTCCTGCAGTTCGGTGAGGATACAAAGACGCGCGTCGCGGTCGAGGGCAGCGAGCACGCGATCGTGGCAGATGACGACCCGGCCGCTAAGCGGGGTGCGCACCTCCTTGATCCGCACGGTAGACGTCAAGTTCCGGTAGCGACCCGGGCGGCCTAGTGCGGCGCTGATGTCGGGTGGTGTGCCGCATCGGGCGTCCGCCCGCACGATGAGGAGGCGTTCCCCTGCGGTCTGCCGAAGTGGCTGGTCTGCCGCCTCGACCGTGTAATCGCTGAGACGGATCACCTCGGTCCCGGATAGGTCCGCAGGAAGGTGTCCGTGCTCGTCGGCTCCGGACATCCAGCAGTACAGAGGGATTCCTTCGCGGGTGATGCCCAGCGTGACGGCGGTGGCGGCCAAGGGGGCCGTACGCCGCCGGGTCTCGAAGTAGAGGTTCGTGGGGTGCAGGACGAGCCGGCTGGTGTCCAGGCCGGCTCGGGCGGCGACGGTCTGGATGATCCGTCTCTCCAGCTCGCCCCGGCTGTCCTGGATATGGTTCAGGACCCGGAGACACGCGCTCTCGTCCACACTGCCGAATCCGTCCTGGTGCAGTTCCCTGCGGATCCAGTCGATGTCGATGAGCCGGGGCGACGGGGCGAGAGCACGGGCGGCGACGAGTGCGAAGAGTCCACGCTCGACAGCCCGCTCGTCGGCAACGAAATCGAGGACCATCCGGTCAAGCTCCAGCGAACGCCACATCTGGTCGAGTCGCTGGATCTCCTCCCGGGCGGTCCCGGCCGGGAAGGCAGCAGGCCTGACCGGTTCTGTCTCGGCCGCCACCAGCTTCGACAGCGACCGGATCAGGCGCAGGATCGCGCCGTGGTCGAGCCTGTCCTCCCTGCCGAAGGTGTACAGCAGCTTGGGCACCGACCGGCCGGCGGCCGGGTCCCACTGATTATGGGCCAGGTGAAGGTAGCGGACGGTACCGGATTTGTTCGTCTTCTTGGTGGTCTTCACATACATGGCTACGACCGTTCGAACGGGCGGGCGGCACGTGGGCGCAGGGAGGCGGCCCGTCAGGTAATTGCTGCCGATTCGACGGGCTTCGTACGGGTCTTGGGCTCGCCGGAGGGCGGGTTCCGGCGAGTGTGGAGGGTGAGCGAGACAGTGGTCGCCAGCAGTACCGCCGCGCTGCATACGGCGGCTGCGAAGGCGCCGTGGACGCCGCGGATGGTCACCTCGTTGCCGTGGGTCGACATGCCCTGCATGACCGCGATGAGGCCTGCCGCTCCGGCGGCGCCGAAGAGCTGCTGGGTGGTGCTGAAGGTCGCGCTGGCGTCGGGCTGGTGCTGTTGGGAGACGGAGCTGAGGGCAAGGGTCATCAGCGGGGTGAACAGACCGGCGAAGCCGATGTGCAGCGTGATGAACGCAGCGGAGAAGGCGACCGGGCCGGCGGATTCGGGGATCTGGGTGAAGGCGAGGGTGGCGGCAAGCACGATGCAGGAGGCCGGGAGGATGACCCGCGGTGCGCCGAAGCGGTCGTGGAGTCGGCCGGTCACCGGCGACATCAGCGCGATCATCGCCCCACCGGGCAGCATCGTGAGTCCGGTGACGGCCGTGCTGACACCGAGGACGTTCTGCATGAGCAGCGGGACGATGCTGACTGTGGCGAACAGGATGATGCTCGTGGCCGCCATCGCGGCGATCGCCGCGGTGAAACCGGTGGAACGGAAGGTACGCAGGTCGAGGTAGGCGCGGCCGGTGCGGGCGGTGCGCAGTTGCCGCAGCACGAACGCGGCCAGGACGAGAAGTCCGGCGCTCAGACAGGGGATCGCGGCCATGAGGTTGCTCTCGATGAGGCTGAGGCCGAGGACGATGCCGCCGAAGGCGGGCAGTGACAGGGCGACCGACCACCAGTCGATCGGGACCGGCTCGTGCTCCTGCCGGGGAGGCAGCGAGCGCAGGCCGAGCAGGAGGATGAGCAGGGCGACACCGAGCGCGGTCCAGAACACTCCGTGCCAGCCGACCAGGGTGAGGCCGAAACCGGAGGTAGCGGGGCCGAGGGCGGGGGCGGCGCCGACGACGATGGTGGCGGTGCCCATGACGGTGCCGCGCCGCTCGGGCGGAACCATGGCGGCGACGGTGGCCATCAGCACGGGCATCATCACCGCGGCGCCGCATGCCTGGACGATGCGGGCAACGACGAGTAGGGGGAAGGTGTACGACAGCGCGGCCATCAGGGCGCCGGTGCTGAACAGGATCATGGCGATGACGAACAGATGCCGGGCGCCCATGCGCCGCAGCAGGAAGCCGCTGGCCGGGATGGCGGTCGCCATGGTCAGCATGTAAGCGCTGGTCACCCACTGCGCGGTGCTGGCACTGACGTCCAGGTCGTGCATGATCGACGGGACGGCGACGCTGAGGATCGTCTCATTGAGCACGACGAGGAACGCGCCGCCGACCAGCGGTAGCAGCACCTTCCTCAGCTCGGCCGGTGTGAGAGCCGGCTGGGCGGGGTGGGACACGTCCTGGGGGTCCTCTCGGCGGGATGATCGCCCGGTGGCGGAGGGAGGCCCGGGCGGTGCCGCACGCCGGCCGTGACGGGCCGGGCGTGCGGCGGCGGACTGCGGGGGTCCTACTCGGCGAGCGTCTGGGCCATCCACTTCGCCGAGCGGGCGATGATCTCGCCGAAGTGGTTCGAGAGGATCTCGTAGTGCTGGCCGGGGTACTCGATGAGCTCCTTCGGCTCGGGGATGCGCCCGAACATCTCCCGGGCCTCTGTCACCGGTGCCACGGTGTCCTCGCTGGCGAGGATCATCAGGGTGGGTTGGGTGATGCGCTCGGCGTAGGCGCGGACCTCCATCTCGAAGAGGTGGTCCAGGGTGGAGATGGTGATGGCGTTCTTGAAGCTCGGGAGGTCGTGGATCATCTTCTCGACGAACTCCAGTCCCTCCTCATCGCTGAACATGACGGGGTCGCCGGGCGCGGGCTCGCCGTGCAGGCGGATGGTCCGGGCCGGCTCGCCCTGGGCCTGCGCCTTGCGGTCGACAGGGATCAACGCCTCCAGCTCCGCGAGGGTGTCAGCGGGCTGGAGCTGGCGGGCGCTCCAGCCGCTGACCGGCGGAATGATCGCGGAGACGGCCTTGACGCGGGTGTCGGTGGCGGCGACGAACATCGAGTTGGCGCCGCCGATGCTCACGCCCCACAGGCCGATGCGGTCGCCGTCGACGTCGTCGCGCAGCGTCAGGTGGGTGATGACGTGCCGCAGGTCGCGGCACTGCTGCCAGGGGTCGAACAACTGGCGGGGCTCGCCGCTGCTGTAGCCGGTGCAGCGGTGGTCGTACGCCAGACAGGCCAGGCCCTGCTCGGCGAACGCTTTAGCCTGGAACTTCATCGACTCGGCCGGTCCGCCGAGGCCGCCCTGGAGGATGACGACGGGCAGCGGTCCCTCGGTGTCGTCGGGGCGGGTCAGCCAGCCGCGCAGGGTGATGCCGTCAACGGTGAACTCGATGTCCTCGACCACGGGCATGGTGCTCTCCAGAAAGGTGTGTACGGGGGTGGGTGTCGGTGTCAGCGGTTGGCGACGGGGACGTCGTCCGGCAGGAAGTCGGCCTGGTTGAAGGAGCGCGGGTCGGCCGAGGCGCGGAAGATCGGCCAGACCTCGGCGCGCATGCCCTCCTCGTAGGCGGCAATCTCCTGGAGCAGGTCGCCGCCGCTGACCGTTCGGTCCAGGGCGCCGGCCAGGGCCGACGCGTCGCGCAGCGCGGTGTTGGCGCCGGAACCGAAGGAGGGCGGCATCGCGTGGATGGCGTCGCCGAGGAAGGTGACGCGTCCGGTCTCCCAGGTGTCGACGGGCTCCAGGCGGCGTACCGACATGGGCGCGAGGGTGGACTTGTCGGCGTGCTCGACCAGTTCGACCACGCCGGGGTGCCAGCCGCGGACGGCCTCGCGCATGACCGGGTGCAGTTCCTCGGGAGTGGCCTTCCACAGGTCGGGGATGCCGGCCAGGTAGGGGCTGCCCTCCTGGAATCCGCAGTGCACCATCATGTACGACTCGACGTGGTCGATGTCCGCGCCCGGGGCGAGGTCCGCGACCGCCTCGGCGACCGGGCGGCGCGGCTGCCAGGCGCCGAAGGAGAAGTTGACCCCGTCCGCCGAGCCAGCCAGCACGAAGCCGTCGAACAGGGCGTCGGGCAGGGTGGCGACCAGGTCGTCGGTGAGCGGGACGCAGGCCGCGACGGAGCGCATGCCGGTGTCGACCGTGGGGACCTCCGGCAGTCGCTGACGGCGGACCGGTGAGTGCAGTCCGTCCGCGGCGATCAGCAGGTCCCCGGTGGCGGAGGTGCCGTCGGCGAAGAGCAGCCGGACCTTGTCGCCGTCCTCCTCGTAGCCGGTGACCGTGTGACCGAAGTGGACGATGTCCTCCAGGCCGGTGTGCATGATCTGGCGCAGCGTGCGCCGGTTGACCGCGGTGTGCGGGCGGTCGGGGTCGTTGGGCGGTCCGATGTGCGGGCGGGTGCCGAGTTCCTGGCACTGGTCGTCCAGCATGACGAACAATTCGCGGCGCGGTTTGATCCGCGAGGTCTGCATGTACAGCTCGTAGAGGTTTTCCGGGAGGCACTCCTTGAGCGCGCCGCCGCCGGTGGCGTTCATGTGCAGCCGGAATCCGGTGCGCAGGACGCCGGGGGTCGCCTCATAAACGGCGCAGCTTATTCCGGTCTTCTTCAGACCTTGTGCCAGACAGAGGCCCCCGATTCCTCCGCCAGCGATGAGAACGTGAAACGACGACATCGGCGTCCCTGCCCTTCGTGACTTTCAACGCGTCGGTACGGCGGGCCAGCGCCCTGCCGAGAACGCGGAGCCAGGTGCGGCTGTGTCCCTGGGCTCGCGGTGCCCTAGTCTTGCCGGGCCGAATTTCATCAGGGAAGCTGAATTCGCTGATGTCCGTTATAGATGAAGCTGATGCCACATGGAGGGGTGGGACGTGAGCCCGGACCTCAACCTGCTCGTCTTCATGGACGCTCTGCTGCAGGAACGCAGCGTGACCCGGGCCGCGCAGCGCCTGGGACTCAGTCAGCCCAGCCTGAGCGCCGCCCTGGCCCGGCTGCGCCGGCACTTCGACGACGAGCTGCTGACCCGGGTGGGCAACTCCTACCAGTTGACCGCTCTAGGCGAACGCCTCGCCGAGCAGACCTCCCTCGCCTTGAGCTGGACCGACCGGGTCTTCCAGACCCGCGCCGACTTCGATCCGGCGGAGTCGGAACACGAGTTCACGCTGGTGGTGGCCGACTGCCATCTGCCGGTCTTCGGCCGGGTGCTGGCCGACCTGATCCAGGAGGAGGCCCCCCGGGTGCGGCTGACCTTCCACCACAGCACGGCCCAGTTTGTGCACCGGGCCTCCGACTTGCTGCGCGCCGTGGACGCTATCGTGCTGCCGCAGGGCGTCCTGGTGAACATGCCCATGCTGCAGCTGTACCGGGACCGCTGGGTCTGCGTGGTCTCCTCCGACACCGCCGAGCGGCCGCTGGACCGGGAGGAACTGTCCAGGCGCCCCTGGGTCTTCGCCTACCAGCACCCCTTCTCGGCGCTGTCCACGATGCCGCGGCTGACTCAGGAGGGGGTACGCATACGGACCTCGGTCGCCACGGAGGACTTCCTGTCCGTGCCCCATCTGGTGCGCGGCACCGACCGCATCGGCCTGATGCCGGAGCGGGTCGCCCGGCTGCACCCGGCCGGCCAGGGCGTGACCATCGCCGATCTGCCCTTCGAGCTGGGTGACCTCCTGGAGTCCCTGTGGTGGCACCCCGCCCACGAGCGGGACCCCGCGCACACCTGGCTGCGCGCGATGGCTTCGCGGGCGGGACGCGTCGTGGAACAGTCCTGAGCCCCGTACCGGCCGGGACGCCACACACCCGAGCACTCGATGAAACACTTGCGTTCCATCGAACACCGGCCTAGTTTGCGTGCGGGACCGTTCCACTTCATTCAGGAGGCGTCTGTGGCTACGGACGATGCCGCTGCCCCCGTCAAACGCCCGCGGGTCACCGCGGAGCGCGAGCGGGAGGTGCTGGCGGCCACCCTCCGGGCGCTCAGCGACACCGGTTACGAGGCACTGTCCATGGACGACGTGGCGACGCGCGCCCACTGCAGCAAGGCGACGCTATACCGGCTCTGGCACACCAAGGCCGGGCTCGTCTCGGCGGCGGTCCGCAGCAGCGGACCGGTGCGGCCCACGGAGGTGGACACCGGCAGTCTGCGGGGCGACCTGATCACGGTGGCCGAGCGCCTGGCCCGGCACGCCACCGAGGACAGCCGACTTTACGCGGCCCTGAGCCACGCCATCCTCACCGACGACGAGCTGGCCGCCGCGGTGCAGACGGCGCTGTTCCAGCCGGACACCGAGCACGTCATGCGGTTCATCGACCGGGCGGTCGAGCGCGGGGAGCTGACCCACCGGCCCGCGGCGGCCGAGTTCCTGCCGCAGACCATACGAAGCCTGGTGATGAGCCGCCCCGCGCTCGACGGCACCCTGCTGGAGTCGGACTACCTGTCCCGGTTCGTCGACCACTGGGTGATGCCGGCCCTGCTGCACACCTGACCGGCACCCCGGCCCCCGTTCAGACCGCCACGGCCGCCGCCTTCCCGCGCACCCCGCGCAGCACCAGCAGGGCGACCAAGCCGGCACCGACGCCGAGGGCCGTCAGCACGAACGGCGAGCTCCACCCCCACTTGGCGCCCATCACCAGCCCGGTGACGAGCAGCGCCGGACCAGCGCCGTCCAGCAGCCGGGCGGCCAGGCCCACCTCGGCGAAGCGGACGTCCGTCGCCGGGTGGCGCGGCACCGTCCGCAGCAGCAAGGCCGCGACGGCGATCAGCCCGGCCAGCAGGGCCGACATGCCGCGCCAACCGACCGCATCCAGCAGCGCCGGGGTGACGGCCGTGGTGAGTGCCGCCGTTGCCGCACTCATCACGATCACCGCCAGGACGCACAGGACGAAGTTACGGCGCCCCGGAAAGCAGTCCCCGAGCGCGAACAGGCTGACCGGGCCGACCGCCACGTAGAGGCCGGCCAAGGCGTGCCCGGCCAGTGCCACGCCGAAATCCGGAGCGGCGAGGGTGACGAGCTGGCCCGCCACGCCAACCGCGCAGACCACCTCAACGGATCGCCGTTTTCCGTACAATTCGCCGATTCTGATGGCCGCCGGGCATCCCAGCAAGGTGGCCAGCACGAAAGTCAGGGAGAGCCAGTCCTCGTGGGACGTGGGCAGGTCGGCCACGATGCGCGGTTCCAGCTTTCCGCCGGACACCGCGCAGACGACCAGCAGCAGACCGGGCAGGTTCCAGGCGAACAGAGCCAGTGCCTTTCGCACTTTTCCGGTTTCGGGCAGCGGGGAGTACGACCATGCGGGATCGACAGTCACAACGACTCCTTCGTCGCAGGAAAGGCAGTGGGCGGCACTATAGATTCGTCGACAGAATGCGAGTCAATACGTCGGCGCGGGCCTTTTTCCCACTCACTGAATTCGGGGAAACGGAAAGAAAAAAGCGTTCCTGGAGAACCGGGCGGGCCGGTCCGACCCGCCCCACCAGGGCGGACCCGGCGACTGCCTGGAGAGAAACCCCGGGTGACCGGGGATGGAACGTTTGCGTTTCATCCCCGGTCACCCCTATGGTGGATGGAACGATTCCGTTTCATCTTCGCGCGGGGTCCGGGCACTCACCGCCGCGCACACCCTCGACTTCTCAGGAGCACTCCGTGTCGCAGTCCACTGCAACCCGGGCACCCGCCCCGGCGGGCGCGCGCCCGGCCGACCACCGCTGGTGGGTCCTGGCCTTCGTCGGCATCGCGCAGCTCATGGTGGTGCTCGACGCGACCATCGTGAACATCGCGCTGCCCACCGCCCAGGCCGACCTCGGCTTCTCCGACGGCGCCCGGCAGTGGGTCATCACTGCCTACTCCCTCGCCTTCGGCAGCCTGCTGCTACTCGGCGGGCGCATAGCCGACCTGTTCGGCCGCAAGGTCACCTTCCTCATCGGTCTGGTCGGCTTCGCCGTGGCCTCCGCCATCGGCGGCGCGGCCCCCAGCCTGGAACTGCTGGTGGCCGCCCGCGTGCTCCAGGGCCTGTTCGGCGCCCTGCTCGCCCCCGCCGCGCTCTCCCTGCTCACCACCACTTTCACCGACCCCAAAGACCGCGCCAAGGCGTTCAGCGTCTTCGGGGCCATCGCGGGGGCCGGCGGCGCCATCGGTCTGCTGCTCGGCGGACTGCTCACCGAGTACCTCACCTGGCGCTGGACGCTGTACGTCAACGTCGCCTTCGCCGTCGTGGCGTTCGTCGGCGCCTTCATGCTGCTGAAGCACGACGGACGCAACCGTGACGTCGCCCTCGACGTCCCCGGCACCATCCTGGTCTCCGCCGGTCTGTTCGGCCTTGTCTACGGCTTCTCCAACGCCGAGTCCCACAGCTGGGGTTCAGCGCAGACCTGGGGCTTCCTCGCGGCCGGCGTGGTGTTGCTCGGCGTGTTCACCTGGTGGCAGACCCGGGCGGCGCACCCGCTGCTGCCGCTGCGCGTCCTCGCGGACCGCAATCGCGGCGCGTACTTTGTCTCGGTGCTGCTGATCGGCGCCGCGATGTTCGGTGTGTTCCTGTTCCTGACCTACTACATGCAGATCATCATGGGCTTCACGCCGGTCAAGACCGGTCTGGCGTTCCTGCCCATGGTCGGCGCGATGATGACCGGCACCATCCTGGCCACCAACATGCTAGTGCCCCGTATCGGCCCCAAGCCCGTGGTGCCGGCCGGTATGGCCATCGGCGCCCTCGGTCTGCTGTGGATGACCACCCTCGGGGTCGGCAGTTCCTATGCCACGCACGTCCTGCCGCAGCTCGTGGTGACCGGCTTCGGCATGGGTCTGATCATGGCCACCGCCATGAACCTCGCGGTGTCCGGCGTGGCCCACCACGACGCCGGCGTAGCCTCCGCGGGTGTCAACACCATGCAGCAGGTTGGCGGTTCCATCGGCACCGCCCTGCTCACCACGATCGCCTCCAGCGCCTCGGCCGACTACCTGGCCTCACACCCGGGCAACAACCCGGCGGCGATCGCGCAGGCGTCCGTGGAGAGCTACTCGGCCACCTACGGCTGGACGGCCGCCATCTTCGCCGTCGGACTCGTGGCGACCGTGCTGCTCTACCAGCGCGGAGTGCCCCGGCACGACGAGTCGGCGGCGCCCGCCGTCCACATGTAGGCGGGAGTCCTGGAGGGGGTGCCGGGTCGGACCGACCGGGCACCCCGCCTCGTTCTCAGCCGACCGTCACTCCACCACCTCCACCCGGACGGGCCCGACCAGGCCGGCGGGCTCCAGCGCACTGGCCGCGGTCAGGTCCCACAACTGGCCCACGAAGGTGGTGACGGGGGCCTTCGTCTCCGGCTGCAGGTCCCCGATCATCCGGTTGTACCAGCTGTTGGTGACCTCGACCTCGATCTTGTTGGCCCCGGACCGGAGGGCGTCGGTGACGTCGACCCGGTACGGCGCGCACCACACCGTCCCCGCGTCGGCGCCGTTCACCTTCACCTGCGCGATGTCGTGCACCTCGCCGAGGTCCAGCCAGACCCGTCCACCACTGATGCGGTCGGGCGCCTGGTAGGTCTTGGTGTACGTGGCCGTGCCCGAGAAGTAGCGCACGCCCGCCTCCGGGTGCTGCGACAGGCTCTGGAGGAAGTCCAGTGCGACGGACGCGGGCGCCCCGCGCTCCTGCTGGAAGGCGACCTTCCAGCCCCCTTCCATCACACCGACGACCCGGCGGGCGGCGGCCTTGGCGGTGCCCTTGCTCGCGGTGCCGTGCGCGACGACGACGAACCGGGCCTCGGACGGGCCGAGATCGAGAGAGAGGACGGTGCGTCCCCGCTCGGTCCGGAAGGTTGCCGCGCTGACGCCGCCGGTGACCGGGTCCCACAGTTCGACGGCCTTGCCGGTCGCCCGCAGCTTCACGTCCAGGGCGGTGCGCACCGCCCGCCGGTTGACAACGTAGTAGACGTCGGCGCCGTCGGTCGTGCGGTGGATCCAGCCCAGCGGGTCGTCGGCATCGAAGGCGTAGTCCCAGTCCTTGACGACACCGAGGGCGGACAGCGCCTCCTCGGCCCGTACGTCGCCGAACACCCTTCCCGCGCCGACCACCCGGTCCTGCTCGTCCTCAACGCCCCACAGCCTGCGCACCAGGGCGCGGAACTCCTTGTCGCTGTCGGCCAGGCTCGGGCTGGCCACCGGCCGGGTCCCGGCGACCGCGGCGCCGGCCTCCACCAGCGCGGCGATCTTCCGCAGCACCCGCACGGTCATCCGCTCCGAGGCGCCGCCGAGGTACAGCAGTTCGTAGGACATTCCGGTACGGGTGACGAGCCGGCCGTCCTCGACCGAGAGCCGGTTGAGCAGCACGTCCGCGTTGACATAGTCGAAGTCGTGGCCCAGCGGGATGTCCGACCGGCTGCGGCTGGGCCCCCAGAGCGCGGGGGCGGGGGCCTCCTGGCCGTAGAAGTAGGCGACGTCCTTGACCGCCTTGCCCTGGGAAAGGACGTACGAGCAGCGGGCGAGGTACGTGGTGAAGGGCTTGGCGTGGTCCGCCCAGGTCTCGTTGCGGGTGAAGAACCAGCCGATGCCGCCGAGGGTGACGCCGGGGCCCTTGTCCTGGGGCTGGTGCGCGGAGGTGTGGATCATGAATCGGGTGACGCCGGAGAGCAGGATCTGGTCGGCGGTCGGCTTCAGGTCGCCCGGCATCAGGTGGCGCGCGCCGAAGGTGAACGCCTCGCAGGCGACGAAGTCCCGGCCGTAGATGTTGGCGACGCTGGCCGCGCCCCGCATGTCGACGAGGTAGCGCTCCCCGAGGCGGTCGCCGGGCGCGCACGGGTTGCCGCTGGCGCCCATGGGGATGTCGGCGTGGCGCCGGATGTCCATGTCGTCGGCGGTGATGGCGCGGCTGCTCTCCTGAGCCTCGGCGTAGGTGAGCTTGAGGCCGCGTTCGTGGGCGACCTCGTGGACGACGGCGTAGTGGTTCTCGGCGAGCAGTTCGCCGATGGTCTGCCGCCAGTCCCACAGGAAGCGGTCCGACTCGGCGGGTCCGCCGACCGTCGTGCCGGTGAGCGCGGGCAGGTAGGGGCCGGCGTCGTAGCCGCGCCGGGTGCGGAACTCCTTGAGGATGTCGTCGGTCCAGTTCTGCGGACCGGCCTCGTAGCTGTCGTTGAGCAGGGCGGTCAGACCGCGGGTGCCGATCGCCTCCTTCCCCGTCGCTTTCTCCAGGCTGTCCAGGTAGGTGGTGAGGTAGGCCCGGACCCGCTTGGCGTCGAGCTTGTCGACCTCCAGGCCGGTGGCCGCCTCGGTGGTGGGACCGTTCTGGTGGCCGGTGAGACCGGCGCCGAACCGGACCACGACCCAGGTGCCGCGCGGGGCCTTCCAGCGCAGCCGGCCCCTGGCGTCCATCTCGTCGGTCAGGTCGATCACCTGGGAGGTGACGACGGCCTTCGCCGAGCCCTCCTCTGGGGTGTCGATCTGGTAGTAGTCCGGTGCCTGGACGAAGCCCGCCTTGGCCTCGAAGCGGTGCACGGTCGGCGCGGTCCGCAGGACCAGGGAGCGCAGCGGGACGGGCTCGGTGCCGGTGGGCTGGGGCAGGTAGTACGGCACCTCGGCAGGCTTGCCCGGGGCCTTGAGGACGACCTTGAAGTAGCGGGCCTCGGTGCGCGGCAGGAACAGGGTGCGCTGCTCGTCGCCGCAGACGCCCTCAGCCACCTGGCGGTAGGTGCGGTTGTCCTTGCTCGCCCAGACCTCGACCACCGTGCCGTACTCGGTGACGTCCTGGAGCGCGGCCGAGGTCCCGGCGGCGATGCTCAGACCGGTGACAGTGACGGCGCGGGGGAACTCGACCCGGACCCAGGTCGGTTCGTCTGCGGTGGGCGGGGCGAGGTTGGTGATGTCCTTCAGCGAGCCGCTGGAGAGCTTGGCACTGTCGAGTTTCACGCCCTTGCTGCCGCCGCTGACCACCGGGGCGGTCGCCGACGCCTTGGTGGCGGAGGCGTACATCAGCGGCTTCAGCTCGCTCTGCGGCCGGGCGCCGTCGGCGACACGGTAGGCGAAGACCCGGGCGTCCTTGTAGTAGCGGACGTCCGCCTCACCCGGATAGTCCTTGAAGGGCCCGGCGACGTCCGTCGGCTCCGGCAAGGTCACCTGGACGGTGCGGCCCCCATCGACCCAGGTCTCGGACCAGACCACCTTCTTCATGCCGTCCTCGGCGGCGACCCAGGGCCCGCCCGTCTCCGACCATCCCGGCGAGGCCGCCACCCCGGCCTCCAGACCCAGGTCGGCGGCCTTCTCCATGGCGAACTTGAAGGCGTCGCGCCACTCGACGGACTGGTAGGTGACCGGCGGATCGACGATCTGCTTCAATCCGAAACCGCCGTCGAAGTTCACCAAGCCGCCGACGCCGGCCTCGCGGAACCACTCCAGGTCCTTGGCGATCCCAGCCTTGGAGATGTTGCCGTCCATCCAGTGCCACCACACCCGCGGCAGCGCTTCGGCGGGCGGCTTCCCGAAGCCGTTCAGCAGACCGGAGCCGGCGAGGGCCGACGAGGCGTCCGCCGCGCGGAGAGTCCCCAGGTGGGACAGGTCCGGCGGGGCGCCGCCGGCCGCGGCGGCGGTACCTGCGGAGCCGATGAACCCTCCGCTCGCGCCCAGGGCGGCGGCGCCGGCCGCCTTCTTGAGGAAGTTCCTGCGGTTCGTCGGCATGGTGACTCTCCATCGGGTCATTGAAGTCGCGGCCAGGATCAGAGGGCACCCGTGATGAAACGTTTCAAAAGGCGGGTGTCCTGCGCTTTGTCCGGCCGGGCCGCGAAGAGGTGGGTGCTAGGCCGCCATCCTTCGGTGGCCGAATCCGCCCGTCAACGCCCTGGTGGGCCACGGTTGCGTCACTTACCTGGCCATCCTGGCCAGGTTGCTCTGCGGCCGCTTAGCATCCCGAGGTGCCCACCCCACCCGCCCCACGCGCTTCCGAACGCCGCCTCATCGAGCTGATCGCGGCGCACGGCCCGCTCACCCGGGCAGAACTGACGGAGCTGTCCGGCATCCCGAGGCGGACCGTCAGCGGCGCGGCGGCACGCCTGCTCGCCCGCGGCCTGCTGACGCAGAAGGAGACATCCGGCCGCCTCCCGGACGGACAGCGGACCGCAGAAGCACGACACCGCGGCCCCACCGCCGACGCCCTTCACCTGCCCGACGCCCCCAACGGCGTCCTCGTCGTCCTCATCACCCACGAGGACATCGCGGTCTGCGAGGTCGGCCCGGACGGCGTACGGCACACACCGGTGGCGAGGGAGCCGTTCCGATGGTGGACCTGCACCGATCCGGCCGTGGAGGTCGAACGCCTGCTGACCGCGGTGAAGGGGCGGGACCCGGTCCAGCAGGTTTCCCACCTGGTCCTCGGCGTCCCCCAGCCCTACCGGCAGGACCACGGCGTCACCCTCCTCGGAGAGGACGTGCCCGGTTACTACGGGATCGACGAGTACCCCGCCTGGCTCACCACCGACCTGGCGGCCGCCCTGGCGCACAGGTTCGATGTCCCGACCCACGTCGAGAACCTCATCAACCTCGCCGCTCTGGGAGAGGCGAGCGCAGGAGCCGCCCGCGGCCGGCACAGCGTCCTGTACCTGCGCCTGGGAGACATTGTCGCGGGAGCAGTGGTCGTACAAGGACACGTCCTGCGGGGCGCCCTGGGCGCCGCCGGGGAGATCGGGCACATCCGCGTCGACCCGCACGGCATGCTCTGCGCCTGCGGAGGGCGCGGCTGCCTCGGTACCGTCGCGAACGCGCGGCACCTGCTGGACGTGCTCCGCCCACGCTACGGCGAGGACCTCGATCTCTTCGACGTCGTCGCCCTCGCCGTCCAGGGAGACCCGACGGTCCGCGGTGTGCTCACCGATCTCGGCCGGACCGTCGGCATGGCGATCGCCGGCGGCCTGCTCATGCTCAACCCCGAGACCGTCGTCATCGACCCCGTCCTGGGCCCGGCGACGGCCCCGGTCATCGACGGGCTTCTTGAGGCCGTCCACCAGACACTGCCCGCCACCCTGGCGAGGGCGCTCACCGTCGTCCCGGGCATGCGCCAGGACGATGCCGCCTTCATCGGCGGCCGGGCGCTCGCGGACCGTTGGAAGTTGTCGGCGGGGCGGTGAAGGCCGGGCCGAGACGGCGTGAGCGCCGGCGCGCGCGGGCCCAGCCCGGACCGACGCGACGATCGCCCTGGAAGACGCGTGACGCAGGGCCGGCCAAGCCGGCCCGCGCGCGGCACTCGAACGTGAACTCGTCGATGCCGGAGATCAGCACGATGCCGACTGCCGGGACCGTGCCGGCCGTGGAAAGTGATCGCAAGGGCGAGGGAGCCGGTGCCCCTGATGCCCGAGCGGGGGCCAGTCGGCTCAGCAGGTCGTCGCCCGGTTCTCTCTCCTTGCGTGCGACCAGGTCGAGCAGATAGCCGAACTCGTCCGGCCGCCTTCGAAGGTGAGGGTGGCGGGCTCGGTCGGGGTGGTCTGGGGAATCTTGTCGTGGGCGTGCAGCCACCGCTCGGCGGCGGCACAGGAGAAGGTGGGGCTTTCCGCGGTGCCGCCGACCGCATCCGGGAAGTCGGCGTGAGACGACCGAGGCGATCGTCGGCGCGGTCACCGGTTCCCTGACCACCCCTAGCAGCCTGCTGCTCGGCCGGTACGACGATGACGGCCGCCTGCAGTACACCGGCCGCACCACCACTCTCGCCCGGGCGACGAGCGGCACGGTCGCCGCCCTGCTCGGTCCGGGCCGACGCGGCCACCCCTGGACAGGCTGGTCATTCTCCGCCGGCTGGAGCAGCCGGGAGACGCTGAACGTCACGCTGGTGAAACCCGAGCTGGTGGTGGAAGTCGGCGTCGACGTCGCCCGCAATGCCTCCGGCCGGTGGCGTCACCCCGTACGCTGGCACCGAATTCGAGCCGAGATGCATCCGATGGACGTGCCGAAGCTCGGAGAACCGGACTAACCGCCAGCTCTTGACGATGTCCACGAGGAACCCTGCCTCTGCTGAGCTGGGTCTTCACGGAAGCGGCATCGTGATGCCCCCATGTTGCATGGAATGCAACATGGGGAGGAGAGAATCGCCTTGCAGGGAACGACAACCCGGTCGGCCGTCTCCCTTGGCCTGTGGTGATCGTTGACCAGGCATGAAGATCATCCGACGCGCTGTCACGGCGCTCACCCTGACCGCCGGCACCCTTCTCGTCGCGACCCCCGCCTACGCAGCCCCCAGCACCTCACCTCTCTCGTCTCCCCCGTTGCTGGACGTGCCGCTCGCGACGGCCCTGCTGCTTCCGCTTCAGGGACTCGTCGAGACGATCGCGGAGAACATTATTTCGATCATCCCCCTCTAGCAGGCCAAGCCTCCACGCGAAGCCCTCCGCAGGTAAGAAATCCCGGGCGCTTCGCGGCCTTCCATCACGGCCCGTACGGCGCGGTGGCCAGCCGGGTGAGACTCGGGTGGCCACCTCCGTTGTTTCACCTCCACGGGCACGAAACAGACCGTAGCCATCCAGGAACCCGCCCGGTGATCTTTCCGCGGACCTCAGCAGACCGTGCAGCCGACGTGCTAGCCGAGCCTGATCGTTCTGGCCGGGATCTGCTGTACCCCGACTCCGCCCGGACTCGTCGACAAAGCTGACCAATCACAGTCGCAGCGCGACAACTACTCGCTGGCCGCCATGATCGCGTTGATGAGGTCGCCGCCGCTCTCTTGCAAGGCCCTGACCGCCTTCGCCCTGGAACAACCAACCTGGGCCATGACCAATTCGATGTCCTTGGGGTCAACCCCGGTCTCGTCGACAGTGTCGTCGGTGGGGAGGTCGTCAGGCTCAGGGACGTCTTCAAAATCTTCAGGCATGAAGTCCTCCAAGGAGCGAAGAAGTACCGATCAGCCCTTCCACTGCTCAGGCACCGCGAAACAGGTGCCACACCGTCACCGGCGGCGTCCCAAGTCACTGAGCTCTTTCAGAGTGGCCACTGATCGAGTGACCCAGGCCGAGTCGGGATGAGGACCGCAACGCCCAAGGCTCCCGCGCCGTTGAGGGAGGTGT
>NZ_JBVJPC010000023.1:0-25627 GCF_055582845.1 Streptomyces sp. NPDC107471
CAGCGCGGCTCCTTCACCACGGTCGGCAACCCCCTCAAACTCTCCGACTCACCCACCCACATCACCACCCCACCCCTCCTCGGCCAACACAACGAGGACATCTACGTCCACGAACTCGGGCTCTCCGCAGCCGAGTTGCCGCAGCTCAAGGAGCAAGGCGTCATCTGACCGACTCGACCGGAGTGAGGTAGCCCCACATGTCGACTTCCGTACCCCGAACCGCGACGGTCACCGACCGGCTCGTGGAAGCCAACCGCGCCTACGCCGCAGGCTTCACCGACCCCGGCATGGGTGCCCGGCCCGTCCTGCGCGTGGCCGTCGTGGCCTGCATGGACGCCCGCCTCGACCTGCACGCCGCACTCGGCCTGCAGCTCGGCGACTGCCACACCGTCCGCAACGCGGGCGGCGTCGTCACCGACGACACCATCCGCTCCCTGACGATCAGCCAACGCGCCCTCGGCACCCGCAGCGTGGCGCTCATCCACCACACCGGCTGCGGTCTGCAGACCCTGACCGAGGACTTCCGGCACGAACTGGAACTGGAGGTCGGCCAGCGCCCCGCCTGGGCGGTGGAGGCCTTCCGTGACGTCGACCAGGACGTACGCCAGTCCATCCAGCGGGTGCGCACCTCGCCCTTCCTGCCGCACACCGACGACGTGCGCGGCTTCGTCTTCGACGTCACGACAGGGCTGCTGCGGGAGATCGCTCCGCACTCCTGAGCCGCCCTGTCCCGCTGGGGGAAGTGGCCGGCCGGGGTCAGTGGCCCCGGCCGGCCACGGCGGCGATCTGCCGGCAGTAGAAGTCGGTGGTGTTGCGGGTGTGCCGGCGCATCAGTTCCTCGGCGCGGTCGGGGGCGCCCTCGCCGATCGCCTCGATGATCCTCGCGTGCTCGTTCCAGGCGTCCTTGCCGCGGGGCTTGGCGATGGGCATGTAGTACCAGCGCACCCGGCGGTCGACCTGGGGGATGAGCTCGGCGAGGACCGCGTTGCGGGACAGCAGGGTGATGTGGCCGTGCAGCGCGGCGTTCGCCTCGACGATGGCCCGGGCGTCCCCGGCCGTGAGGGCGGTCAGCCCGGTCTGCTGGAGCTCCCACAGTCTGGCGACGTCCCGGGGCGTGGCGTGCTGGGCGGCGCCGCGCGCGGAATGCGTCTCCAGGAGGGCCCGGACGCTGAGGAGCTGGGCGCACTCCTCGGTGGTGGGGGAGTGCACGAACGCGCCCTGGGAGGGGCGCAGATCGACCCAGCCGGCGGTCTGGAGCCGTTGCAGCGCCTCACGGATCGGCTGTCGGCTCACCCCGAGGCTCTCGGCCAGCTCGGCCTCGACGAGGTGCTGGCCGGGGGTGAGCGAGCCGTTGATGATCAGTTCGGTGAGGGCCTCGTAGACCGCCTGGCGCAGCGGGGTCGGCCTGTTGATCGGGCCATGGGCTGTCACGGTGGGTGTGTCGGGCATGGGCCCCGTCTCCCTCGATCGACTGGTGGGTCGAGCCGTCCGTCAACCGCCGCGGCCCGCACAGTGCCCGTTCTCGCACCGTGCCGAATCCCGGAAATTGCCCGGCTGGACCCCTGGCGCGGTCACCTTCACATGCAGAATACTGTATGCAATCATCGTTCGACAGTGGATCAGCAGCCATGCCCGAGGGGGTCGCCCCGTGTCGTACCGCACCGCTCTCTCCGAAATCCTGACCGGCGTCGTCGGACCCGTCGCCGAAGCGACGGCCGTCCAGGGCCGGTTCCCGCGCGGTGCCGTGACGGCCCTCGGCCGCGCGGGACTCCTGGGACTCACGGTCTCCACCGAATTCGGCGGCGGGGGACGGGGGTTGCCGGAAGCCGCCGACGCGGTCGCGCGCACCGCGCGCGTCTGCCCGGCCACCGCGGCCGTCCTCCAGTCCCACTACGCGGCCGTCGCCGTCGTCGAGGCGCACGGCGGTCCCTGGCTGCGCGCCGAGATTGCCGCCGGACGCCATCTCGCCAGCCTCGCCCTCGCGGAGACCGAGGACGCGGAGGTGCCGGACGGGCCGACGGCGGAGACCCAGCTCCTCGTGCCGGGCTCCGCGGCGACCCGTTCCGGCGAGGTGGTGGCCCTGCGGGCCCGCAAGCACCGGGTGGTCGCGGCGGGGGAGGCCGACCTGTACGTCTGGTCCTCCCGGCCCCTCACCGCCCCCGACGGACTGACGCTGTGGGCGGTCCCGGCGCACGCCTCCGACCTGTTCGTCCCCGCCCGGCCCGGCGCCTGCGGTCCGCGCGGCAGTGCGACGTCGACGGTGTTCGCCGACCCCGTGCTGGTGCCCGCGGAGGCGATGCTCGGCGCGGACGGCGGCGGACTCGACACCGTGCTGCGCACGGTCCTGCCGTGGCTGCTCGAACTGCGCGCCGCCGCCGGGACCCGCCGCCCGGCCCTCGAACCGGCCCTCGACCCGGCCCCCGGCCTCGGGGGCGCCCGCCGTCCCGCCGGCTCCCTCGCCGCGTCCTGAACCGTGCCCGGACCGACGTCAGTCCTGGTGCGCCCCGGCCGCGATCTGCTTGCGGTAGAACTCGGTCGTCCGCTCGGTGTGCCTGCGCATGACCTCGCCCGCCTGCTCGGCGTCGCCCTTGGCGATGGCCTTGATGAGCTGGGTGTGCTCGTTCCACGCCTCCTTGCCGCGGGGCTTGGCGATGGGCGTGTAGTACCAGCGGACCTTCTGGCCGACCTGGGCGATCAGTTCGGCCAGCACGGCGTTGTCGGCGACGGCGGTGATGAAGTCGTGCAGCGCGGTGTTGGCGGCGACCAGTCCCTCGACGTCGCCGGCGGCGAGCGCGGCGATGCCGTCCAACTGGAGCTCGTCGAGGCGCGCGATGTCCTCGGGCGTGGCGTTGCGGGCGGCGAGCTGGGCCGAGTAGGTCTCCAGGACGGCCCGGACGCCGAGGAGTTGGGCGGCCTCCTCCTCGGTGGGGGAGTGCACGAAGGCCCCCTGGGCGGGCCGCAGGTCCACCCAGCCGGCGGTCTGGAGCCGCTGGAGGGCCTCGCGCACCGGCTGGCGGCTGACCCCGAGGTGTTCGGCGAGCTCGGCCTCGACCAGGTGCTGGCCGGGCTTGAGGGAGCCGTTGACGATCAGCTCGGTCAGGGCGTCGTACACGGCCTGACGCAGCGGTGCCGGGCGGGTGACGCGCCGGGACGCTGCGGCCGTGAGTGCCTCGCGCATGGTTGTCCCGTTCTGCCGCCGGTGTCGCCGGGCGGCGGCTGTGCCGAGTGGGGCCGTTCGGAGGGTTGCCGACGGCCGCGTCAGCATACAGGTTTTGGTATGCAACTTTGCGTGGCACGCACCCGGGTCGACCCCGGTTCGCACGCGCCCGGTCAGTCGTCCGGCATGCCCTCGCTCTCGGCGACAGGGCTTGTGTATACAGAAGTCTGTATGGAGTATTGTCTGAGTCTCCTGCATCCCTCGCCGGGGACCCGCGTGACGGAAGGCGAAGCGATCATGACGACCAGCGGGAGTGACGTGACGGTCGAGAGCGTGGTCCGGAGGGTGGTGGCCCGTCACCGGGGGGAGCGCGGCGCCCTGCTCCCCGTACTGCACGCCGTGCAGGCCGAGTTGGGCCATGTGCCGCAGGAGGCCGTGCCGGTGCTCGCCGAGGAGCTCAACCTCTCCCGGGCGGACGTCCACGGAGTCGTGACCTTCTACCACGACTTCCGCCGCGAGCCCGCGGGCCGCACCACCGTGCGCATCTGCCGCGCCGAGGCCTGCCAGGCCCTGGGTGCCGACCGGCTGGTGAGCTACGCGCACGAGTCCGGACTGCCCCTGGGGGAGACCTCGGCGGACGGCTCGGTCACCGTCGAGCAGGTCTTCTGCCTCGGCAACTGCGCGCTGGGGCCCGCCGTCGAGGTGAACGGACGGCTCCACGGACGAGTCGGCCCCGCCCGGCTGGGCTCCCTTCTCAACGGGACGGTCTCCTCATGAACAACGCATCCCACTCCACGGCCACCGTCTACGTCCCCCGCGACTCCGCGGCCAGGTCCGTCGGCGCCGACGAGGTCGCGCACGCCCTCCAACACGCGGCGGATCGCGGCGACTTCGCCATCGACGTCGTACGCAACGGATCGCGCGGCATGCTGTGGCTGGAGCCCCTGGTCGAGGTGGTGACGCCCCAGGGGCGCGTCGGCTACGGCCCGGTGGCCCCCGAGGACATCGACGGACTCCTCGCCGCCGGCATGCTCGACGGGGCGGACCATCCGCTGCGCCTCGGCGTCGTCGACGAACTGCCCTGGCTGGCGAGCCAGAACCGCGTCACCTTCGCCCGGGTCGGCGTGACCGACCCGCTGTCCGCCGAGGACTACGAGGCGCACGGCGGCCTCGCCGGACTGCGCGCCGCCCTGGCGCTCGCTCCCGCGGACGTGGTCGCCGAGGTCACCGCGTCCGGACTGCGCGGCCGCGGCGGCGCCGGATTCCCGGCCGGCATCAAGTGGAAGACCGTCCTCGACTGCACGGACGAGCTGAAGTTCGTCTGCTGCAACGCGGACGAGGGCGACAGCGGGACCTTCGCCGACCGGATGGTCATGGAGGGCGACCCGTTCATGCTCATCGAGGGCATGACCATCGCCGCCCACGCGGTCGGAGCGAGCGAGGGCTACTTCTACATCCGCTCGGAGTACCCCGACGCGGTGGCCACGATGCGCCGGGCCATCGGGATCGCCCGCGAGCACGGCTGGCTCGGCAGGAACATCCTCGGCTCCGCCCTCGACTTCGACCTGCACGTCCGCGTCGGCGCCGGCGCGTACATCTGCGGCGAGGAGACCTCCATGCTGGAGAGCCTGGAGGGCAAGCGCGGCATGGTCCGCGCGAAACCGCCGATCCCCGCGATCGAGGGCCTGTTCGGCAGACCGACCGTGGTGAACAACGTCCTCACCCTCGCCACCGTGCCCGTCGTCCTCGCCGAGGGCGCGAAGGCGTACGAGCAGCTCGGCGTCGAACGCTCCCGCGGCACCCAGGTGTTCCAGCTCGGCGGCAACATCGCCCGCGGGGGCATCGTGGAGACCGCCTTCGGCATCACCCTGCGCGAACTCGTCGAGGAGTACGGCGGCGGGACGCACTCCGGGCGCCCGGTGCGCACCGCGCAGGTCGGCGGCCCGCTCGGCGCGTACCTGCCGGAGTCGATGTTCGACCTGCCCATGGACTACGAGGCGTTCGCGGCCGCTGGAGCGATGGTCGGCCACGGTGGCGTGGTCGTGTTCGACGACAGCGTGGACATGGCCGCCCAGGCCCGTTTCGCCATGGAGTTCTGCGCCGAGGAGTCCTGCGGCAAGTGCACCCCGTGCCGGGTCGGCGCGGTGCGCGGCGTCGAGGTGATCGACCGAATCGTCGCCGGCACCCACCGGGACGAGAACCTCGCCCTGCTCGAAGACCTCTGCGACCTGATGACCGAGGGCTCGCTGTGCGCGATGGGCGGGCTGACCCCGCTGCCCGTGCGCAGCGCCCTGACCCACTTCCCCGACGACTTCCTCGGCGGCCGTCGACTCCTGGACATCCAGCCCGTACAGGCGACTGGCCCCAAGACGGAGGGCACGGCATGACACTCCTCAAGGAACCCGACTTCGGCACCCCCGAACGGCCCGGCCCGGCCACGGTGTCCGTGGAGGTGGACGGGCTGCCGGTGACCGTCCCCGAGGGCACCTCGGTCATGCGCGCGGCGGCACAGGCGGGCATCGACATCCCCAAGTTGTGTGCCACCGACAGCCTGGAGGCCTTCGGCTCCTGCCGGTTGTGCGTGGTCGAGATCGACGGTCGGCGCGGCACCCCCGCCTCCTGCACCACCCCGTGCGCCGACGGCATGAAGGTCAGCACCCAGACCCCGAAGGTGGAGAAGCTCCGCCAGGGCGTCATGGAGCTCTACATCTCCGACCACCCGCTGGACTGCCTGACCTGCCCGGCCAACGGCGACTGCGAACTCCAGGACATGGCAGGGGTGGTGGGCCTCAGGCAGGTCCGCTACGGCTACGAGGGCGAGAACCACCTCGACGCCGAGAAGGACACCTCCAACCCCTACTTCGACTTCGACCCGTCCAAGTGCATCGCCTGCTCCCGCTGCGTCCGCGCCTGCGGCGAGGTCCAGGGCACGTTCGCCCTCACCATCGAGGGCCGCGGCTTCGACTCCAAGGTCGCGGCCGGCGCGGGTGAGGCCTTCATGGACTCCGAGTGCGTCTCCTGCGGAGCCTGCGTCCAGGCCTGCCCGACGTCCACGCTCCAGGAGCGCTCGGTCGTCGAACTGGGCATGCCCACCAGGTCGGTGGTCACCACCTGCGCCTACTGCGGGGTCGGCTGCTCCTTCAAGGCCGAACTGCGCGGCGACGAACTCGTACGCATGGTCCCCTACAAGGACGGCGGCGCCAACGAGGGCCACTCCTGTGTGAAGGGCCGCTTCGCCTTCGGCTACGCCACCCATCCCGACCGCATGCTCAAGCCCATGGTCCGCGACCGGATCACCGACCCCTGGCGCGAGGTCGAGTGGGACGAGGCGATCGGCACGGTCGCCCGCCGGATGCGCGAGATCCAGGACCGCCACGGGTCCGGCGCGATCGGCGCCATCACCTCCTCGCGGTGCACCAACGAAGAGGTCTACGTCGTCCAGAAGATGGTCCGCGCGGCCTTCGGCAACAACAACGTCGACACCTGCGCCCGCGTCTGCCACTCCCCGACGGGATACGGCCTCAAGCAGACCTTCGGCGAGTCCGCCGGCACCCAGGACTTCCGCTCGGTCGCCGAGGCCGACGTCATCATGGTGATCGGCGCCAACCCCACCGACGGGCACCCGGTGTTCGCCTCCCGGATGAAGCGTCGGCTGCGCGAGGGCGCGAAGTTGATCGTGGTGGACCCGCGCCGCATCGACCTCGTGCGCTCCCCGCACATCGAGGCCCAGCACCACCTCCAGCTCCGGCCCAGCACCAACGTCGCCGTCGTCAACGCCATGGCGCACGTGGTCGTCACCGAGGGACTCGTCGACCGGTCCTTCGTGGACCAGCGCTGCGAAGGCTTCGACGACTGGGCCGAGTTCATCGCCCGCCCGGAGAACAGTCCGGAGGCCGTCGAGGAGATCACCGGCGTCCCGGCCGCCGAACTCCGGGCTGCCGCCCGGCTGTACGCGGAGGCACCCAACGGCGCCATCTACTACGGTCTCGGCGTCACCGAGCACAGCCAGGGCTCCACGATGGTCATGGGAATGGCCAACCTCGCGATGGCCTGCGGCAACATCGGCCGCGACGGCGTCGGCGTGAACCCGCTGCGCGGCCAGAACAACGTGCAGGGCTCCTGCGACATGGGCTCCTTCCCGCACGAACTCCCCGGCTACCGGCACGTCTCCGACGACGCGGTCCGTACCGTCTTCGAGAACCTGTGGGGCGGAACCCTCCTCGCCGAACCGGGACTTCGCATCCCCAACATGTTCGACGCGGCCATCGACGGCACCTTCCGCGGCCTGTTCGTGCACGGCGAGGACATCGCCCAGTCCGACCCCAACCTGGGGCACGTCACCGCCGCCCTCGAAGCGATGGAACTGGTCGTCGTACAGGACCTGTTCCTCAACGAGACGGCCAAGTTCGCGCACGTCTTCCTGCCCGGCGCGTCCTTCCTGGAGAAGGACGGCACCTTCACCAACGCCGAGCGCCGCATCAACCGGGTGCGCTCGGTGATGCAGCCGAAGACGGGCAAGCACGAGTGGCAGATCGTCAGCGAGATCGCCACCGCCATGGGCTACCCGATGGCCTACGACCACCCCGGCCAGATCATGGACGAGATCGCCTCGGTCACCCCGACGTTCACCGGGGTCTCCTTCGAGCTCCTGGACAAGCTCGGCAGCGTCCAGTGGCCGTGCAACGAGGAGGCGCCCGAGGGCACCCCCATCATGCACGTGGACGAGTTCGTGCGCGGCAAGGGGAAGTTCGTCGTCACCTCGTACGTGCCGACGAACGAACGCAGCACCCGGCGCTTCCCGCTGGTCCTCACCACGGGCCGCATCCTCAGCCAGTACAACGTCGGCGCGCAGACCCGCCGTACCGGCAACGTCGCCTGGCACCCCGAGGACGTCCTGGAGCTGCACCCGCACGACGCCGAGGACCGCGGCATCAACCACGGCGACATGGTCACCCTGGCCAGCCGCGTCGGACAGACCACCCTGCGCGCCGAGATCTCCGACCGCATGCCGACCGGGGTCGTGTACACCACGTTCCACCACCCCGTCACCGGCGCCAACGTGGTGACCACCGAGAACTCCGACTGGGCGACCAACTGCCCCGAGTACAAGGTGACCGCCGTGCAGGTCGCGCTCGCCCGCCCGGAGCGGTCGAGCGCGGCCGAGGCGGCCGGGAACGACCTCGTGACGGTGGTGGACTGAGATGACAGCGACCGTGCCGGCGGAGTGCCGGATGGCCAACGACATCGCCAGGAACCTCGGACACCTGCCGGGGGAGGAGGCGGCGGAAGCCGTCGCCGGGCACATCGGCAGGTTCTGGGACCCGCGCATGCGTGCGCGCCTGAACGGGTTCGTCGACGCCGGAGCGGAGGGCCTGGACCCCCTGGTGGTGGCCGCGGTGAAACTCCTGCGCTGACCTGTGCGGTCTCCTCCCTGTACATCACTCCAAACTGCATACAGTATGGAGTCAGTGATCCCAGGGGCAGGGAGGAGCCGCTCATGCTGTTCCGGCAGCTCGAATACTTCGTGGCGGTGGCGAGGGAACGGCACTTCGCCCGGGCGGCGGAGTCCTGCTACGTCTCCCAGCCGGCCCTCTCGGCGGCGATCGCCAAGCTGGAACGCGAACTGAACGTCACGCTGATCAACCGCGGCCACAACTACCAGGGCCTCACGCCCGAGGGCGAGCGGCTCGTGGTGTGGGCCAAGCGGATCCTCGCCGAGCAGGACGCCTTCAAGGCGGAGGTGGCCGCCGTGCAGTCCGGCATCACCGGCACCCTGCGCCTGGGCACCGACCCCACCGCGTCCACGACCCTCGCCCTCCCCGTGGCCGCCTTCTGCGCGGCCCACCCGCTGGCCAAGGTCCAGGTGCGCTCACGGCTGTCCACCAAGGAGCTCCACCGCCAGCTCCGTGACTACGAACTCGACGTGGCCATCGCCCACTTCGACCCGGACGACCAGGAGGGCCTCCAGGTCGTCCCCCTCTACCAGGAGAGATACATGCTGCTGGTCTCCGACGAGCAGCTCGTGGCCCAGTCCGCCACCGTCTCCTGGGCGGACGCGGCCCAGTTGCCGCTCGCGCTGCTCACCCCCGACATGCGGATCCGCCAGATCGTCGACACCGTGTTCGCGGAGAAGGGGTACGTCGTCACCCCGCAGGTCGAGACGGACTCCATCGCGTCCCTCTACGCGCACGTGGGCGGCGGTGGCTGGGCGAGCATCGTCCCGCACACCTGGCTGCGCGCCATGCCGGTCGTCGGCCGCACCCGCGCGCTTCCCCTGGTCGACCCGGAGGCCGGGGCCCAGGTCTCGGTGGCCATCCACGCGGCGACCCCTGGCTCGGTGGCCGCCCGCGCCTTCGTCAACGCGGCGACCGGCCTGTCCCTGGACGACTTCTTCGCCCGTCCGCTGCCCCCGGACCACCGCGTGCGCTGAGCCGGCCGGCGCGGACGGCGGCCTCACCCGGGCCCGTCAGGACGCGTACCGGGCCTGTACCGCCTTCCGGTCCAGGCCCCCCTTGGCCGTGTACGGCAGGGCGGGGACCAGTTCGACACGGTCCGGGATCTCGAAGGGGGCCAGGTGGTCGTGGCAGTAGCGGAGGATCTCCTCGCGGTCGACGGCGTCGCCCTCGCGGAGCACCACGGCGGCCCCGACCCGCTGCCCGTACACCGCGTCGGGGACCGCGAACACGGCCGCCTCGGCGACTCCCGGGCAACCCGCGAGAATGTCCTCGACATGCTCGGGTGAGATCTTCTCCCCGCCCCGGTTGATGAGGTTCTTGATCCGGCCGGTCAGCGACAGATACCCGTCCTCGTCCAGCGTGCCCAGGTCACCGGTGTGCAGCCACCCGTCGACGAAGGTCCGCGCCGACTCGTCGCCGTCGGCCAGATAGCCCCGCGCGACCGTGGGCCCCTGCACCCACACCTCGCCCTCCACCCCCGCCGGGCAGGTGCGTCCGCCGCGGTCCACGACCCGCACCGCGACCCCGGTCGGCCGGCCCACCGACCCCTGCCGGAGCGCTCCCCGCTGCGGCAGCGGTTCGCTGGTCGCCTGGTGCGAGGACTCGGTCATCCCGTACGCCGACAGCAGCGGCGCGCCGAACGTCCGCTCCAGCGCCCGCTGGGTCGCCGTGTTGAGGGGCGCGCTGCAACTGCGGACGAACTTCAGCGGCGGCGCCTGCGGTCCCGGGTACTCCCGCTCCGACCGGTCCAGAAGGATCTCGTGGATGGCCGGCACCGCCGTGAACCACGTGGCGTCCACGGCCCGCATGTCGTCCCAGAACGTGCCCGCCGAGAACCGCCCCCGCTCGGGCAGCAGCACGCAGCCGCCGCTCGCCAGGGAGGACAGCAGTGCCGCGAACAGCCCGTGCCCGTGGAATAACGGCATCACCGCGACGGTGGCGTCGTCGGGCCCCAACTCGTAGGTGGCGCAGATGTTCCGGACGGAGGCGGCCACGTTGGCGTGGCTCAGCGGAACCATCTTCGCCCGGTCGGTGGTGCCGGCGGTGAACAGCACGAGGGCGTCCCGGTCCGACAACTCCGCTGCGGCCGCGCCGACGTGGGGCGCCCCGCACCCGCCGGGTTCGAGCGACACCACGGCCGACCCGGCTCGCGCGACGTCCACGCGCAGCGGCCACACGGGCACCGGGAGCGCGCCGGCACCGGAGGCCGACGCGTCCAGAAGGACCGCCCGCGCCCCCAAGGCCGTGAGCCGGGCGGCTAGTTGGCTCCGGGGCAGTGTGGGGTCCAGCGGTGCCGTGACAAGCCCGGCGCGCGCCGCACCGAGCAACCCGACCACGAACTCGGCTGTGTTGGCACAGATCAGGCCGACCGCCGCACCCCGGCCAAGGCCCGCCCCGCGGAGCCGGGCGGCCACGTCGTCGGCGAGGGCCGCGAGGGCGCGGTACGACAGCGGCGCCCGCTCACCGGTGACCACAAGCGCCCGGGCACAGGGGCGTTCCCGCACCTGGCGGTCGAGGAGGTCGGTGAGGCCGGAGACCTCCGGAGGCCGGTACCGGTTCGCGTCACGCACGGATGCCGCGGCCGGAACGGCCATGACCCCACCCCCTCGCACAGATCCGACGAAACGTCCTCTGCGAGCGTGCGGTGGCACCCGGTGGACGTCCAATACCCGCTGGCGAACGGCCGATAGCAAGCGTCTATCAAGTCGGTTGCCGGGCCCCTGACCAGCCCTCGATAGACGCCGTTTATCGGCTGGTCGCCGATGGGTCTTGGACGCGGGCGAGCGCGCTGCCGATGGTGAGAGAAGTAGCCGCTCCGGCAGGACCTGCCCAAGGAGGACCTCGGACCATGACCGCTCCCTCGACCCTGGAGACCGCGGCAGCAGCCGACGTTCCGACCGAGCTCACCGACGGGTACCACCTGGTCGTCGACGCGCTCAGGATGAACGACGTCGACACCATCTACGGGGTGGTCGGCATCCCGATCACCGACCTGGCCCGGCTCGCCCAGGCGCAGGGCATCCGCTACATCGGCTTCCGTCACGAGAGCAACGCCGGGCACGCGGCCGCCATCGCCGGCTACCTCAACAAGAAGCCCGGCGTGGCCCTCACGGTCTCGGCCCCCGGCTTCCTCAACGGCCTGGTCGCGCTGGCGAACGCGACCACCAACTGCTTCCCCATGGTCCAGATCTCCGGCTCCAGCGAGCGCCACCTCGTCGACCTCAGGCAGGGCGACTACGAGGAGATGGACCAACTCGCCGCCGCGCAGCCCTTCGTGAAGGCCGCCTACCGGGTCAGCCGCGTGGAGGACATCGGCCGCGGCATCGCCCGTGCCCTGCGCACCGCGATCTCCGGGCGCCCCGGCGGTGTCTATCTCGACATCCCCGCCGCGGTGCTCGGTGCCATCCTGCCGAAGGCGGAGGGCGACAAGACGCTGAGCCGTCTCGTCGACCCCGCGCCGCGCCAGCTCCCGGCGCCGGAGGCCGTGGACCGGGCGATCGAGCTGCTGGCCTCCGCCGAGCGCCCGCTGATCGTGCTCGGCAAGGGCGCCGCGTACGCCCAGGCCGACGACAAGGTACGGCAGTTCGTCGAGTCCACCGGCATCCCCTACGTACCGATGTCGATGGCCAAGGGCCTGCTGCCCGACAACCACCCGCAGTCGGCCGCCACCGCCCGGTCCCTGGCGCTGAAGAAGGCCGACGTCGTGATGCTGATCGGCGCGCGCCTCAACTGGCTGCTGGGGCACGGCCAGGCGGGCTGGAACCCCGACGCGAAGTTCGTCCAGATCGACATCGACCCCAAGGAGATGGACAGCAACCAGCCCATCTCCGCTCCGCTCGTCGGTGACATCGAGTCGGTGCTCGACGCGCTCGCCGAGCGCACCAAGCCCGGCCAGATCACGGCCCCCGCGGCCTGGCGCGAGGAGCTCGGGGCGCGCTCGGCGCAGAACGTCGCCAAGATGGCCAAGCGCCTGGAGGCCGACCCGCACCCCATGCAGTTCATGGGCGCCCTGAAGGCCGTACGGGACGTGGTGCACCAGCACCCCGAGACGTACCTCGTCAACGAGGGCGCCAACGCCCTGGACATCGCGCGCAACGTCATCGACATGCACGTACCGCGCCACCGCCTCGACAGCGGCA
The DNA here is from genome assembly GCF_055582845.1 of Streptomyces sp. NPDC107471. Classification (NCBI taxonomy): domain Bacteria; kingdom Bacillati; phylum Actinomycetota; class Actinomycetes; order Kitasatosporales; family Streptomycetaceae; genus Streptomyces; species Streptomyces sp. NPDC107471. The sequence goes on from NZ_JBVJPC010000023.1 coordinate 12,753, forward strand.
CCTGGGGCGTCATGGGCATCGGGATGGGCTACGCCATCGCCGCCGCCGTGGAGAGCGGGGCCCCGGTCGTGGCCGTCGAGGGCGACAGCGCCTTCGGGTTCAGCGGCATCGAGATCGAGACGATCTGCCGCTACCAACTGCCCGTCGTCACCGTGATCATGAACAACGGCGGTGTCTACCGCGGCGACGACACCAACCCCTACGACGACGCCCCCTCGCCCACGACCCTGATGTCGGCCGCCCGCCACGACCTGCTCATCGAGGCGTTCGGCGGCAAGGGCTACCGGGCCACCACGCCCGCCGAGGTCACCGCCGCCCTCACCGAGGCCCTCGCCTCCGGCGGACCGGCGCTCATCGACTGCGTGATCGACCCGTCGGCCGGCACCGAGAGCGGTCACATCTCGCACCTGAACCCCAAGGGCATCACCGTCGGCAACATCACGCCGGCGAAGAAGTGACCCGCCCGCATCCCGGGTCCCCGCACCCCGAGTTCCTCCCTCACGTCCCGAACTCCCGCTGCGTACGCGCACGTTCACGAAAAGGAAGCACACATGAGTGAAAAGCCGCTCGCCGGAATCAAGGTGATCGACTTCACCGGGGTCCAGGCCGGTCCCGCCTGCACGCAGATGCTCGCCTGGTTCGGCGCCGACGTCCTGAAGGTGGAGCGCCCCAACGGCGGTGACGTGACGCGCCGTCAGCTCCGGGACATCGAGGACCTGGACGCGCTCTACTTCACGATGCTCAACAGCAACAAGCGCTCCCTCGCCATCAACACCAAGACCGCCGAGGGCAAGGAGGTCCTGGAGAAGCTCATCAAGGACGCCGACGTCCTGGTGGAGAACTTCGCGCCGGGCGCCCTGGACCGCATGGGCTTCACCTGGGAGCGCATCCAGGAGCTCAACCCGCGCCTGATCTTCGGCTCGGTCAAGGGCTTCAACGACCAGTCGTCCTGGAACGACCTCAAGGTCTACGAGAACGTCGCCCAGTGTGCGGGCGGCGCCGCCTCCACCACCGGCTTCTGGGACGGTCCGCCCACCATCTCCGGCGCGGCCATCGGCGACACCAACACCGGGATGCACCTGGCGATCGGCATCCTCACCGCGATCATCGACCGCGGCAGGACCGGCCGGGGCCAGAAGGTCTCCGTCTCCATGCAGGACGCCGTGCTCAACCTGTGCCGCGTCAAGCTGCGCGACCAGCAGCGCCTGGAGCGGGTCGGCCACCTGGAGGAGTACCCGCAGTACCCGAACGGCGAGTTCACCGACGTGGTGCCGCGCGGCGGCAACGCGGGCGGCGGCGGCCAGCCCGGCTGGGTCCTCAAGTGCAAGGGCTGGGAGACCGACCCGAACGCGTACATCTACTTCACCGTCCAGGAGCAGAACTGGAAGCGCACCGCTGAGGTGATCGGTCACCCCGAGTGGGCCGAGGACCCGGAGTACGCCACCGCGCGCGCCCGCCAGTCGCACATCTTCGAGATCTTCGAGGAGATCGAGAAGTGGCTCGCGGACAAGACGAAGTACGAGGCGGTGGACATCCTGCGGGAGTGGGAGGTGCCCTGCGCCCCGGTGATGAGCATGAAGGAGATCGCCTACGACGAGGACCTGCGCAGGAGCGGCACGGTCGTCGAGGTCGAGCAGAAGGGCCGCGGCACGTATCTGACCGTCGGCAGCCCGGTGAAGTTCTCCGGGTTCAAGCCGGAGATCGTCGGCGCCCCGCTGCTGGGTGAGCACAGCTCCGAGGTCCTGGTGGAACTGGGCTACGACGAGGAGACCATCGGCCGGCTCAAGGAGAGCGGCGTCATCGTCTGACGCGGAGCCGACGCGAAGCGGCCGTGACCCCGAGGGTCACGGCCGCTTCCGCGCTGTCCGGCGGGGCTCAGACCGTCGTCGCCTCGGCCCGGCGCCGCATCAGTTCCCGCTCCCGCTCGCGCCGCGCGGTGACGTCCCGGATGACCGCGCCGCAGTAGGGGCTGCCGTCGGGGCCCGACAGCAGCACCACGCTGAACTCGATGGACAGCTTGCGGCCGTCCGCCGCGAGCGCGGGCACGTTCAGCAGGTCTGCGTCGCCGTACTTGCTGGACCCCCGCTCCATGGCCGCGTCGAAGCCCTCCTGGTGCCGCTTGCGGTGCCTCTCGGGAATGATGACGTCCAGGCTCCGTCCCGCCACGTCGGCCGCCGAGAACCCGAAGATGCGCTCGGCCCCCCGGTTCCAGTAGCGGATCAGCCCTTCCCTGTCGATGATCACTATGCCGTCGGGTGCCTGGTCCGACATGCCCAGCACCACCGCGGAATCCAGATCTTCCATGTCGCCTCCGAGCAGGGGCCGTTTGGTGGCCAACAGTATACAGAATACTGTCGCCACAGCCTCTCTCCGGACGGATATGCAGGTGAAGGGCGCTCCGAAAGCTTGGTATTGTTGTCCATGTCGCCGCGGGGAACACCCCCGTCAAGGCGGCAGACACCTGGTCCGGGTGGCGGAATGGCAGACGCGCTAGCTTGAGGTGCTAGTGCCCTTTATCGGGCGTGGGGGTTCAAGTCCCCCCTCGGACACTCACTCACATCGCACACATCCCATGTGTCGACCGAACCTCGGTCGGCACATTTCGTGTTTTCGGCCGCCCGCGGCTCCCTTCCACCCCCGCCCCGGCCGCCGGTGCTCGGTCAAAGGTCCCGCGCGAACCCGCCAGGGTGATGATGACCGGTTCGCAGCGGTGCCCGGGGTCCGTCGGCTCATCGTGGGAACCACTCGTGCGAGGAGGGAAGATGGACGCCGATGTCATCGTGGTGGGCGCCGGGCCGGTGGGACTGCTGCTGGCCGCCGAACTGAGGCTGCACGGCGTGCGTCCGCTGCTCGTGGAGCAACTGGCCGAGCCGTCCGCGGAACCCCGGGCCCGCGGCATCGGCCCGCTGGCGGCCGAGGCGCTCCGGCGCCGGGGCCTCGACGGGCCGCTGCGGGCGCACCAGCCGCGCGGGGCCGCCGACCGCAGACGCGACCACGGCAGCGAGAAGGGCCACTTCGCCTGGATCCACAAGATCGACCAGGAGCTGCAGGAGGACCCGGACCGGGCGGGCGCACTGATCTGGCAGCCCGACCTGGAGCGCGTGCTCGCCGACCACGCGGCGGGCCTGGGGGTGCGGACCCACCGGGAACACGTCGTGACCGGCGTGGAGCAGAGCGCGGACCGGGTCACCGTCACCTGCCGAACCCCCGCCGGGGTGCGGCGCCTCGCCTCCCCGTACGTGATCGGCTGCGACGGCGGCAGGTCGGCCGTCCGCAAGCTGACCGGCTTCGCCTTCCCCGGCACCGAGCCCCTCATGGTCGCCCGCCGGGCACGCGCCGACGTCGTCTGCCCCGCCGGGCTGCCGCCCACCGGACGGACACCGACCGGCACGCTCTTCCACGCCCCGGGCATGGTCGGCACCTTCGACTTCGAGGACGTCCGCACCGACACCCGGGCACCGGTCACCGCACAGGAACTGGAGGCCAGTCTGCGCCGGGTGGCCGGCGCCGAGGTCGAGGTCACCGCGGTCCACCAGGCCATGCGCTTCACCGACCAGGCCCGCCTCGTCCCGTCGTACCGCAGCGGCCGGGTCCTGCTGGCCGGCGACTCCGCGCACGTCCACTCGCCGAACGGCGGTCAGGGGCTGACCCTGGGCCTGCTGGACGCCGCCAACCTCGGCTGGAAGCTCGCTGCGACCCTGCGGGGGACGGCCCCCGAGGGACTGCTGGACACCTACACGGCCGAGCGCCGACCGGTCGCGGAGGCCACGCTGCACAACACCCGGGCCCAGTCCGCGCTGATGCGGCCGGGACCGCACACCGACGCCCTGCGCGACATCGTCTCCGACCTCATGGACATCCCCGAGGTGAACCGCTACTTCGGCCGCCTGCTCAGCGGCCTGGACACCCGCTACGCCCTGCCCCACGCCGGTCCGGACGCGCACCGGCTGACCGGCACGCACTGCCCCGACCTGATCCTGCGTCCGGCCGCGTCCGCCGGTACGGCCGCGACCACCCTCGCCCGGCTCGCCGAGCAGGGCCGGCCCGTCCTCGTCCACACCGGGCAGCCCGGGGTGGAGCGGGCGGCCCGGCCCTGGCACGGCACCCTGCGCACCGCTCGTGTGGCCGCGATCGAGTACGGCGACCTGTCCGCCCTGCTGCTGCGGCCCGACGGGGTGATCGCCTGGGCCGCCGGGACGGACGGCCCCCCGGACGCCGACGGCCTGGAGCGTGCGCTGCGCACGTGGTTCGTTCCGTCGGAGCGTCAGGAGGCCGTGGCGCGGTGAGCCGTCAGTCGATGCCGCGGCAGATGTGCGGCTCGGCCTCGTCGTCGTCCCCCGCGAGCAGGAGTGGCGGCGGCTGCACCGGTTCCTGCCCGCCGGCCGGGCTGTCGTCGCTGCTGAGTGCCTCGTCCATCCGAACTCCTCCGATACTCTGCGCCACCCGCACGGGCGGGTCCCCGTACGGCCGGGCTCTAACGAGCCGCTGACGATCGTCCAGCCGTCCCCGACCGTTGGTCGCCACGCTGTCCGTGTGCGTGACCGACCGACGACAGGGGAGTGGGCATGGCCGGGTTCTCACGTCGCGGGACGGTCCTGAGATCTCTCGGCTGGGCTGTCGTGCGCTCCTTCGTGGCTCTCGGATTCCTCCACCTGGCGGCTCCCGACGCCTGGGAGGCGATGGCGGAACTGCGGCGCAGACAGGCGGAGAAGGACGCCCCGCCGCTCGTCCTTCCGCCGGTCGGCCATCCCGAGCGGCTCCGCCCCGACCTGCCGCTGAGTCCGCTGGAGCGCGAACTCGACCAGGACCTGTTCCCGGCCCGCTCGTGGCGCCGCGCGAGGTGACCGCGCGTCAGGTCGACGGGGCGGGGCCGAACAGCTCCTCGCGGACCACGATCTCCCGGTTGCCGAAGGCCAGCCGGTCCAGCACGGCCCGGTAGGCGGGCGTGCGGGAGACGAGGGCCGCCACCTTCGGGCGGACCACCGACGCGAGGCCGCCCGCCGACAGCATCATCTTGCCCTGCACCGCCTGGATCCTCATGATCCGCTGCACGTCCCGACGGCGGTCCGCCGCGTACCGCCGCAGCGGCTCGGAGCCGTCCGCACCGTCGTGCAGCGACGACATGAGGGCGGGATGCGCCGCCACGGCGTCCTGGATGGCCAGGTTGATGCCCTGGGCCCCGATCGGGCCGTGCGTGTGCGCGCTGTCCCCGACGAGGAGCAGCCCGGGCCGCGTCCACTCCTTGGCGACGCCGGAGAAGACGTCGAGCAGCGACAGGTCCTTGAACGAGGTGATCTCCGCGTCGATCCGCTCCGCCTGGTCCGGTACGGCCGCGCCGAGCCGCGCCTTGATGTGGTCGAGGCCCCGGGCCGCGAGCTCCTTGTACCTGCGGTGCGGCAGGGTCCAGCCGATCTGGAGGTGCCCGGGATGCGAGGCGTAGGCCAGAACCGGGTTGCCGCCGGCGCGGAAGATGCGTACGTCGGACGGCACGGGGCCCTCGGAGGTCAGCTTGAACCAGAGCACGTCCTGGTCGAAGTCCTCGAACCGGTCGTAGCCCACCCCGGCCAGTTGCCGCACCTTCGAGTACCGGCCGTCCGCGCCGATGACGCAGTGGGCGTGCACCATCAGGTCGCCGTCCGGTCCGCGGCCGAGGATGCCCCGCACCCGCTGCCGGGTGTCCGAGATGAGCGCGGAGCAGCGGGCGGAGCCCAGGTGGGCGAATCCGGGGTACCGGGAGCACTGCTCCAGCAGCTCCTCCAGGATGTGCCGCTGCGGGATGCTGAGCAGGCAGTTGTAGGGGCCGGGCAGCCGGCGGTAGTCGCCGTTGATGAGGACCCGGCCCTTCTCCTCCAGCAGGAAGCGGTCGTGCTCGTGGCAGCCCCGGGCCCGCGCGCCGTCCAGCACGCCCAGTGCGGCCAGGAGTTGCTGGCCGCCCGGCTGGAGGATCTCCCCGCGGTACTCGCGGTCCAGCGACCGCAGCTTCTCCACGACGGTGACCCGGGCGCCGGAACGCAGCAGGAGCAGCGCGAGCGTCAGGCCGGCGGGTCCGCCGCCGACGATGCAGAAGTCGGTCCGTGTCTCCGTCACCGCGCGCCTCACACGTCGAGGGTGACGTCGTACTCGGTGAGCCAGGCGTTGAGCCACAGCGCCATCTCCAGGCTCCCGCGGTCGTACGGCCGGCTGACGTCGCCCAGCGGTCCGGCCAGCGTCCTCGCCGCGCGGGACCGGTCGAGCAGCGGGGCCACGGGGGAGTCCGGGGCGGCGAGCACGTCGGCCAGCTCGGTGCGCAGGGCCTGTTCGTAGACGGGGTCCTGGGTGGCCGGGTAGGGGCTCTTGACGCGTTCCAGCACCGAACGGGGCAGCAGGTCGGCGGCGGCCGCCCGCAGCAGGCTCTTCTCCCGCCCGTCGAAGGACTTCATCGCCCACGGGGTGTTGAAGACGTACTCGACGAGCCGGTGGTCGCAGAACGGCACCCGGACCTCCAGGCCGACGGCCATGCTCATCCGGTCCTTGCGGTCCAGCAGGGTCTGCACGAAACGCGTCAGGTTGAGATAGCCGACCTTGCGCATCATCCGGTCGTCCGCGCTCTCGCCGGGCAGCCGCGGCACCTCGGCGAGGGCCTCCTGGTAGCGGTCCTGGCGGTAGCCGGGGAGGTCGAGCTTGTCGAGGAAGCCCTTGTCCAGCAGCGCCAGGCCGCCGAAGTAGCGGGCGGAGCCCGAGGTCAGCCAGGGAAAGGTGTCGGCCTTGACCGCGGCGGGGTTGCGGAACCAGCGGTAGCCGCCGAAGAGTTCGTCCGCCGCCTCGCCGGACAGGGCCACCGTGGAGTGCTGTTTCACGGAGCGGAACAGCAGGTACAGCGAGGGCCACATGTCGCCCCAGAACGCCGGCGGCTGGTCCACCGCGCGCAGCACCGAGGCGCGCAGGGCGGGTTCGGCGAGCCCGGCGCTGTCCAGGACGACCTCGGTGTGCCGGGTGCCGACGTGGTCCACCAGGTCGTGGACGAAGGGGGTGTCGCGCATGCCGCGCACCGCGTCGGGCTGGAACCGGTCGGCCGCGTCCGCGAAGTCGACGGAGAAGGACCGTACGGCTCCCAGCCCCCGGGCCGCCGAGGCGCGGGCGGCGAGGGCCGTCACGGTGGAGGAGTCCAGGCCACCGGAGAGCAGCAGGCACAGCGGTACGTCGGAGACCATCTGGCGGGCGACGACGTCCTCCAGCAGGTCCCGGACGGTGGCGATGGTGGTGGGCAGGTCGTCGGTGTGCTCGCGGGCCTCCAGGCGCCAGTACGTGTGCTTGCGCAGCCCCTGCCGCCCGACCCGGACCATCTGGCCCGGCCCTACCTCGTACATGCCCGCGAAGACGGCGGCCTCGGGGGTCTTGACCATGTCGAGGATCTCGCACAGCCCCTCGGCCGACACCCGGCGCGGCGCCAGCGGGTTGGCCAGGATCGCCTTGGGCTCGGAACCGAAGAGGACGCCGTGCTCGGTGGGCAGGTAGAAGAGGGGTTTGACTCCCATGCGGTCGCGCAGCAGCAGGAGTTCCTCGGTGCGGGTGTCCCAGACGGCGAGGGCGAACATGCCGTTCAGCCGCTCGGCCAGTTCCGGGCCCCACTGGAGATAGCCGCGCAGCACCACCTCGGTGTCGCCGGCCGTCCGGAACCGGTGGCCCAGGGACGTCAACTGGGCACGCAGTTCACGGTAGTTGTAGATCTCGCCGCAGAAGGTGAGCGATGCGAGGGTGCGTCCCTCGTCGTCCTCGGCCGTCATGGGCTGGCGGCTGCCCTCCAGGTCGATCACGGCCAGCCGCCGGTGGCCGAGCGCCGCGTGGCCGTCGATCCACAGTCCCTCGGCGTCGGGCCCGCGACAGGCCATGGTCCCTGTCATCGCGCCCGCCCGGGCCGATTCGTGCGTCAGGTCGCGCTCGAAGTCGATCCATCCTGTGATGCCACACATCGCTGTCTCCCTCGGAAGAAGTCGTCGGCAGGCACCGCCGTCCGCGTGCGGCCGGGCGGTGCCTGGGCGACGAGCGGTAGGAGCGGGCGGTCACACCCGCTCGGTGAGCCCCGTGCTGACCAGGTCCACCAGTTGGCGGGGCGTCCTGATCTCGGCGACCACGTCGTCGGGCAGTTCGACGGAGTAGTCGCGCTCGATGCGGCTCACCGTGTTGAAGAGGGCGAGCGAGTCGTATCCGAGGTCGGTGAACTGGAGGTCGAGGATGTCGCCGTCGAGGTCGACCTCCTCGTCCTCGCCCGCGCACTCGCGCAGAAGCTGCACCAGGTCCTTGATCTCGAACGAGGTCATGTGGGTTTCCTTTCCGGATGAGAAGCCGGGTCCGCCCGCCTGGGGGTGCGGGGGCCGGACGTCAGGGGGCGGTGCGGACGACCAGGGCGGAGTTGAAGCCGCCCAGGCCGCGGGAGACGACGAGCGCGGTGGACAGCGGCCGTTCGCGGGGCTCGTCCCGGACGAGGTCGAGCAGGTCCTCGTGGGCCGGGGCGTCCACATGGACAGTGGGCGGGACGACGCCGTCGCGCAGGGCGAGCAGTGCGGCGGCGACGTCCAGCGGGGCACCGCCCGCCAGCAGCCGGCCCGTCATGGTCTTGGGCGCGGTCACCGGGACGGCCCGGGGGCCGAACACCCCGGCGATCGTCTCGGCCTCCACACGGTCGAGTTCGGGGACGCCGGACGCGTCGGCGAAGACCACGTCGACGTCGCGGGGGGCGATCCCGGCGTCCTCCAGGGCCAGTTCGACGGCCCTGCGCAGTCCCGGTGGCCGCCCGGATCCGGGGCGCGGGTCGAACGTCGAGGCGTACCCGGCGAGTTCGCCGTACCGGTGGTGCGCGCCGCGCTCCCCGGCCTGCTCGCGGCCCTCCATGACGAAGAGGGCGCCGCCCTCGCCGACGACCGCCCCCTGCGCACGGCGGTCGAAGGGCAGGAAGGCGCGGCGCGGGTCGCCGGACTCGCTGACCCGGCCGGAGCGGATGATGCACAGCCAACTCCACGGGGACAGGGACCCGTCGACCCCGCCGGTGACCATGAGGGGGGTTCCGGAGCGGATGTGCCGGCGCGCCTTGGCCATGGCGTCGAGGCCGCCGGCCTGCTCGGCGACCACCGCGCTCCCCGGGCCGCGCAGCCCGTGCCGGATGGAGATCTGCCCGGTGTTGACCGGGTAGAACCAGGCGAACGACTGGTACGCGCTGACGTACCGGCCGCCCTTGGACCACAGGGCCTCCAGTTCCTTCTGCCCGAACTCGAAGCCGCCGGCGGAGGCGGCGGTCACGACACCGCACGCGAAGTCGGGCATCGTGGCGGGTTCGGCGCCCGCGTCGGAGAGGGCCTCCTCGGCGGCGATGAGCGCGAGACGGGTCATCCGGTCCGTCTGCGGCAGCAGGCGGCTGGGCAGCCTGTCGGTGGTCGCGTACTCCGGTATCTCGCCGGCGACCGTGGCCGAGTAGCCGGACGGGTCGAAGCGCGTGATCCGGCGGATGCCGCTCTCGCCGCGCAGTACGGCCGCCCACCAGTCGCGGGTGCTGAGCCCGGTCGGAGCGACGACCCCGATGCCGGTGATGACGGGGCGTGGAGCCGAGCCGCTCACCCCTGCCTCCGCTGCGGCTTGTTGAGGACCAGCGCGCTCTGGAACCCGCCGAAGCCGCTGGCGACGCTGAGGACCGTGCCGACCTCCTGCTCCCGGGCCACCAGCGGTACGTAGTCCAGGTCGCAGTCGGGGTCCGGCTCGTGCAGGTTGGCCGTCGGCGGGACGACCGAGTGCTCCACGGCGAGGGCGCAGGCCGCGGTCTCCAGGGCGCCGATGGCTCCGAGCGAGTGCCCGATCATCGACTTGATGGAGCTGACGGGGGTGGCGTAGGCGTGCGCGCCCAGGCTCAGCTTGAGGGCGTTGGTCTCGTGCCGGTCGTTCTGCTTGGTGGCCGAGCCGTGCGCGTTGACGTAGTCGATGTCGGACGGGGCCAGCCGGGCCATGTCCAGCGCGCTGGTGATCGCGTCGGCCATCTCCAGCCCCTCGTCGCTCAGCCCGGTCATGGAGTAGGCGTTGCAGCGGGAGGCGTGGCCCGAGATCTCGGCGTAGATGTGGGCGTCCCGGCTACGGGCGTGCTCCAGTTCCTCCAGGACGAACACGGCGCAGCCCTCGCCGAGCACGAAGCCGTTGCGGGTGCGGTCGAAGGGGCGGGACGCCGTCTCCGGGCTGTCGTTGCGCGCGGTCGTCGCCTTGATGGCGTCGAAGCAGGCGACGGTGATGGGGGAGATCGCCGCGTCCGAGGCGCCCGTGGTGATCACGTCGGCGTGGCCCTCCCGGATCAGGTCGGCCGCGTGCCCGAGGACGTCGATGCCGGAGGTGCAGCCGGTCGACACCACGCCGACCGGGCCCTCCGCCTCGGCGATCCAGGCGAGTTCGGCGGCCATGGAGGAGGGGACGAAGTAGTCGTAGAGGTACGGCGAACCGTGGAACTCGTCGACGAGCCAGGACTTGCCCTCGTCGCTGACGAGCGCGTACTCGCTGTCCAGGCTCATGGTGCTGCCGCAGGCGGTGCCCATCATGACGCCGGTGCGGTAGGGGTCCGACTGGCCGAGGACTCCGCTGTCCTCCAGCGCCTCCTTTCCGGCCACCACGGCGAATTGCGTGGTCCGGTCCCACTGCCGGATCTGACGGCGGGTGAGTCCGGCCGCTATCGGGTCGAAATCACACTCGGCCGCGACACGCGAGCGGAACGGCGAGGCATCGAACAACGTGATGGTGCGGGTTGCCGTACGCCCCGAGGTCAGGAGTTCCCAGTACTGTTTCCTGCCGATTCCGCCAGGGGACACCACGCCTATTCCGGTGATGACGACGCGGCGCCCCTCGGGTATTCCTTCCACCGTCTCTCCCTCCGCTGGGGCTTCCCGGCACATATTTTTTCCGTGTCTTCCGTACCGGGCCTGAGCCGAGAATGCTGCGGGCCGATCCAGGGTGCCTCGAAGGCCGATCGACGGGGGCGTACGCCGGTGCCGGCGGGTCCTCCGGCAGCCGGAACGATCGGCCCTCGAACGGTTTTTGAGGGCCCCTTGCTGCACTGGGGAGAGCCAGCCGTCGTCATGGATCGGCATGGTCCGGCGAAACGAACGAAGGGGTACGCAGATATGCGGCGCGACGAAGGAACGTACGATGTGGCCGTGGTGGGTACCGGCCTCTCCGGAACGATGCTCGGTGCCATTCTCGCAAAGCACGGATTCCGTACGCTCCTGCTGGACGGGGCCCAGCATCCCCGTTTTGCCGTGGGGGAATCCACCATCGGGCAGACGCTGTTCATCCTGCGTCTTCTGGCACACCGCTACGACGTGCCCGAGATCGGTCACCTCGGCAGTTTCGAGAGCGTGAAGAAACACGTCGGTTCCTCGCACGGCCAGAAGAGCAATTTCGGCTTCATGATCCACCGGGACGGCGAGGAGCCCGACCCGCGGGAGACCAACATGTTCCGGCTGCTCGAGGTCACCGGGAACGCGGCGCACTTCTTCCGTCAGGACAGCGACGCGTACATGTTCCACGTGGCCCTGAAGTACGGCTGCGAGGCCCGGCAGAACTACCGGGTCGCCAAGGTCGACTTCGCCGACGACGGCGTCTCGGTGATCGGCGCGGACGGCTCCTCGTACCGGGCCCGCTACCTCGTCGACGCCAGTGGGTTCCGCTCGCCGCTCGCCGACCAGCTCGGGCTGCGGGAGGAGCCGAGCCGGCTCAAGCACCACGCCCGGTCGATCTTCACGCACATGATCGGTGTCGAGCCGGCCGACGACCATCTGCGGCACGGGCCCGCCGACCGGCCGCCGGTGCCGTGGCACAGCGGCACCCTGCACCACATGTTCGACCGCGGCTGGATCTGGATCATCCCGTTCGACAACCACCCGGACGCCACCAACCCGCTGTGCAGCGTCGGCCTCCAGGTGGACGAGCGGCGCTACCCGGAGCAGCCGGGCCTGTCCCCGGAGGACGAGTTCTGGCAGCACGTACGGCGGTTCCCCGCCGTCGAGCGGCAACTGGCCGGAGCCCGCAGCGCCCGTGAGTGGGTGCGCACGCCGCGGATGCAGTACTCGTCCACCCGGACCGTCGGCGACCGCTGGTGCCTGATGTCCCACGCGGCGGGCTTCATCGACCCGCTGTTCTCGCGGGGTCTGTCCAACACCTGCGAGCTCATCAACACGCTGGCCTGGCGGCTGATGGAGGCCCTGCGCGACGACGACTTCTCGGCGGAGCGGTTCGAACCGGTGGAGCGGCTGGAGCAGGGGCTGCTCGACTACAACGACCGGCTGGTCAACGCCTCGTACATCAGCTTCCAGAACTACGACCTGTGGAACGCCGTCTTCCGGATCTGGGTGACGGGCAGCGCGGTGGGCAGCAAGCGGTTCCTCAACGCCCTCAAGGCGGCCAAGGCGGCCGGCAACGACGAACCGCTGCGCGCCCTGGACGACAGCAAGTACCCGGGGCTGTGGTGCCCGACGGACTTCAACGCGGAGATGTTCGACGAGCTCGTCGCCCAGTGCGACGCCGTGGACGAGGGCCGGCTGTCGGCGCAGGAGGCCGCCGACACCATGCTCGCGCGCGTCCGGGAGTCCGACTGGATGTTCCCGGCGCTGGGGCTGAACCGGCCGGAGCAGCGGTTCATCAGCCCGACGGCCGAGAACATGCAGGTGGTCGCCGAATGGGCGCAGGACCACCCGCGTGCGGAGATACGCGACCTGCTGGCCGTGTCGCCGCAGCAGGTGCAGGCCACGCTCTGAGGGAACCGCGGATGCGGTGTGGCGCGGTGGGGACGGCGGGGAGGGGGGACACGCCTCCGTGTTGTGGGGGGTTGTTCCCCTTCGTCAGGGGGGGGGCCCAAACACCACCCACGTCCT
>NZ_JBVJPC010000024.1:0-23249 GCF_055582845.1 Streptomyces sp. NPDC107471
GTCACGCCAGCGGATGTCGTCGACGGTGAGCTCGGGCCTGATGCGCCGGGTGCGGCGGGCGAGTTCGACGAGGGAGTCCAGGTGTCCCTCCTCCAACAGGTGCGCCCGGAGCCGGGTGAGCGCGGGCAGGCCGTTGCGGACCCCGGGCGGATACGCCTCGAGCGCCATACGGCGTACGACGTCGAAGTAGCGTTCGAGGGCTTTGCCGGTGCGCTGGAGGGCGCGGGGCTCGCCCACCGGGCGCAGGAGTTCGACGCGGTAGGACCGGCGGAGAAGGTGGTCCTGGAGCGGGCCGGGCTGGGTATCCCCCTTGATGGCTTCCACGACCGTGCGCAGGTGGCCGTAGTAGTCCTCCGGGGTGCTGCTGCGGCTGCTGGTGTTGCCGCCGTCGTCGCGGCGGTTCCATATGTAGCAGGGGTGATCGGCGAGAATCGAGACCGTCTTGGCGCGCAAGTAGGCCTGGGCCATGAACAGTTGGTCCTCCAGCCGCACCGGCCCCTCGGGAAACCTGAGGTCGTGGTCGAGCAGGAAGTCACGGCGGAACATCTTGTGCGGGGTCAGGCTCTCCATGAGCGGTGCGTCCTCGACCGTGCAGCGTTCCACGGTGCGCTTGAAGACGTTGCTGGGGCCCGCCATGGTGCCGATGACCTTGCCGAGGACGATGTCGGAGTGGTTCCGGCCGGCCATGCGGTGGAGGAGTTCCAGGGCCTCGGGGGTCAACTCGTCGTCCTGGTCGACGAATTGGACGTACTCGCCGCGGGCCTCCCGGACGCCGACGTTGCGGGGTTTGCCGGGCCAGCCGGAGTTCTCCTGGTGGATCACCCGCACGTGTGCGTGCTTGTCGGCCAACTCGTCGAGCCGCTGTGCGGAGTCGTCGGTCGAGCCGTCGTCGACGTAGATGACCTCGTACGCGTCCTCCCCCAAGGTCTGGCGTAAGAGTGACGGCGCACAGATGTCGATGTAGCGACCCGCGTTGTACACGGGCACCACGATGCTCACCTTGAGCATGAACGCTCCCCCTCAACGGAGACAAGGTGTCTCCTGTTGTTCTTTGGACGTTCAGACTCCGGCAAAGGTTGTCCAATCCGAAGCAATCGCTCATCGAGGTCGGCTTTGGGGACGCAGCCGCCAACCTGGGTCGGCGGTGAACGCCGAACCCGTGCTCGGGCGATGGCTTGGCCGGTTGCCCAGGGGCCGGGCGACGATGCGAGCGGCGGCCGTATGCGCTGCCGGATAACCTGCGCCGATGGAGCGCTTTCAGCGGGTGGCCGGTGTGATCGTCGGCTCAGCGGTGGGGGACGCCTTGGGTGGTCCCTTCGAGTTCGGTCCTCAGGGGGCGTTCACCGCGCGGTTTCCCACGCCGGGTGCCGGTGACGAGATGTGCGGAGGCGGTGGCTGGGACCCCGGCGAGGCGACCGACGACACGCAGATGGCCGTAGTGGTCGCGGAGTCGCTGCTGGAGCGGGGCGGACTGGACCTGCCGGACATCTTCGCCCGCTTCCAGCGATGGGCGGCGGCGGAACCCAAGGACATCGGCCTGCAGACCGAGGACGTCCTGACCAACGGGATGCCCTGGGACCTCGCCGCCGCGATCCATTTCCAGGTCAATCAACGCGCAGCCGGAAACGGCTCCTTGATGCGGGCGTCGACCTCCGCGGTGCACTTCGCCGCCGCAGGCCAGGAGGCCACCATGGACGCGGCCCGCCGGATCGCCGCCCTGACCCACGGTGACCGCGCGGCCTGGGAAGGCACGGCGATCTTCCACGAACTCATCCGCGTCACGTTCGAGGGGTCCGACCCCCTCGTGGCGCTCCCGGGCATCCTGGCGCACGTCCACCCTGACCACCGCGGCCGTTACGCCACCGTCCTCGCGCCCGACTGGCATCCCGACCGAGCGACCGAGTTCAACGGTGCCGTCTGGCCCTGCCTGGGTTCCGCCGTCTGGGCCCTGCGCACCACCACCGGTTTCGAGGACGCGATCCGCGCGGCGATCGACCTCGGCGGCGACACGGACACGGTCGCCGCGGTGACCGGAGGACTCGCGGGGGCGTACTACGGGCTGAACGCGATCCCCGCCCGCTGGACCGAGCGTCTCCATGTCCCCCTCCCGGGCTTCGACGGACGGGTGCTGTACCTGGCTGATCTGATCCACCTTGCACGCCGCCTCGGAGAGTGAAGCGGACCACACACTTGTCACACGTATGCAGCTAACTGAACAGTTATATTGATACGTGTTAGTCTCGCTGCTCCGGCTGGAGCGGGACTTTTCGTCCACAGCGACCGAGCTGGCCAGGGCCGAGGGAATGCGTCCCCAGTCGATGGCGAAGATCGTGCAGGCACTGGAGGGAGCGGGGCTGGTGAGCGGGTCGGCAGACCCGGCGGACGGCCGCCGGACCCTGCTGTCCCTCACCGACACCGCCCAGGGGCACTTCCGCACCGGTCGGCTCGCCAAGGACGACTGGCTGACACAGGCGATCCAGGACGAGCTCACCCACGAGGACATCGCCCTGCTCACCGCGAGCATCCCGGCACTGCGCCGCCTCGCGAACTATCCCTAGGGGTCCGCGTCCTGCTGCCTTTCTGCGGCACCTGCGGCCCCCCGCATCAAGGAGAATCATGCCCATCACCGCCATGGACCCGAAGACCGCCCTCATCGTCGTCGACCTCCAGAAGGGGATCGTGGGGCTGCCCCTCGCGCACCCTGCCGCCGACGTGCTCGCCCGGAACGGCGAACTGCTCGCGGAGTTCCGCCGACGCGGTCTGCCCGTCGTACTCGTCAACGTCGCGGGCGGACCCGTCGGACGCAACGACCTCGGCGCGAGCTTCCCCTCCCCCACCGCGGAATGGACCGAGCTGGTCCCGGAACTGGGTGCCACCGACGGCGACCACTACGTCACGAAGCACTCACGCAGTGCCTTCACCAGGACCGGTCTGGACGACTGGCTGCGTGAGCGGGACGTGCGCCAGGTCGTCGTCACCGGCATCGCCACCAGCAGCGGCGTGGAGTCCACCGCACGCGACGCCCACGAGCTGGGCTATCACGTCACCGTGCCCACCGATGCCGTGACCGACACCGACGGCACCGCCCACGACCACAGCATCGCCAAGATCTACCCCCGGATCGCCGAGACCGGCACCACCAAGGACGTCCTGACCGCCCTCGCCGACAACGACTGACACCCCGTCGGCCCTCACGGGGTCGTACCGAAGATCTCCCGCAGATCGGCGTCGTACAACGCGTCCTTGGGGACGAACGACTCGATGCCCGCCTGTCGCAGTTCGTCGGCCGACCACATCGACTGCTCGGTCGACGTCAGCAGGACGCGTGGGCGGGGTTGCTCCTCGCGCAGCATGCGCGCGAGGCTCAGCCCGTCGTGATCGGGGAGGTGCAGATCGAGCAGCAGGCCGTCCGGCCGGTGTGCGCGCACCGCGTCCAGGGCCGAGGCCGCGTCCTGCGACTCCGCGACGACGTGCAGGCCACGTGTCGTCAGCAGCGTCCTGGCAATGCGGCGGAATCCTGGATCGTCGTCGACGACGACAATGGTGACGGGCATGGTGACCAGCATGCCGGGGGCGGATTCAGGTGAGCCATAGGGGCAGCCCTAGGCTCTCGCCCGCGCCGACACCGCACCGCACCACGCCGGCAGTACGCTACGGGGGCGTCCCCGTTGCGTCCGGGGTGTCGTCACTCCACCGACTCCAGAATGCGGTCGAGTGTGCGGCGTCCCATTGCGCTCATCGTCGGATTGCTCTCGACGTAGTACCAGACGAGGCCCGTCGCCTGTTCGAACGCCCAGGCCTTGCCGCGCTCCCACTCCAGGTCGTCACAGCCCAGTGCCTGGCGGAGCACCTGCCGTGGGCCTGTCTCCAGCAGGTGCCAGGCGCTGACCAGGTCCAGTGCGGGGTCGGCGGGGCCGAAGCCGCCGGTGTCGAGCACGCCGCTGAGCCGGTCGCCGGCGACCAGTACGTTGCCGGGGATCAGGTCACCATGGCTCATCACATCGGCATCCCTGCGGGGCAGCTCCCTGAGATGACCCCACACCTGGCGCAGCCGGGGCACGTCGAGCAGCGCCTTGCTCTCCTCGAAACACCTCGCCATCCAGTCGTCGTGGTCGGTGAGAACGCCGCCACGATTGTCACCGTTGAACAGCCGCCCCCGTGTGTCGGCGTCGCGCAGGGCTGCGATGAAGGCCGCGAGGTCCTCGGCGAAGGCGTCCGACCCACTCGGGTCGGCGTCCGAGGCGACCGTTCCCGGCAGCCATGTCTGCACCGACCACGGCATGGGGTGGTCCGCTCCGGGCTTTCCCAAGGCGACGGGTTCCGGGACGGGGAACGGAGACACCTGGACCAGCTCCGCGCTCGCCCGGGCTTCCTGTTCCAGGACGGCCAGGGTCTCGGCCGGATCGGCCAGACGAAGGGGGAAGCGCGCCGAGAGGTCGTCCCCGATGCGGAAGACGGCGTTGACCGTCCCGGTCGCCGACTGGGGGCGGATCGCCTTGTCGCTCCACTGCGGGAACTGTTCTCGGATCAGGGCCGCGACGATTTCGGTGGTCACGTCCACCTGGTCATCGTGCATGGTCATTCCCGCCGCCCTCACCCTGGTCCGTGCGAAGCGCCGGAAGCGGACCAGATCAACTGTGACGACAGCAAGTATTCATGCGCCCAGGAACGGATCAACCGAGATTAACGGTCACCCGGGGTGCCGCAGCGCAAAGCCCTTGTCCGCTCCGCAGGTTGGGGGGCGAGGGTTTCCTCCCCCGGCTGTGGGGTTGTCCCCAGCGCTCGGCGGTGTGCGTCTGTGGGGTCTGCCCCATCGCCTCGGGCCGGGGTGCGCGGGATGCTGTACGTATCGCGTCCGCGGCGCGAACGCGTCCGGCAGCCGATGCGCCCCCGACTCGGCTGCCGGACGCCACCAGTGGCACGCGCCGAGCCCCGCAGGCTGACGACGGCGAGCGTCGACCCGGTGGAGATTCCTGTCTCATGTGTGCGCTCAGTAGACACGTGTCCCCCGACTGGAGATACATTGCGCACTCCAGGGTGTCCGCACTTTTCATCGGGGGAGCATGAGCGCGCAGCAGGATTACAGAGGCCGGAGACTGGGGCTGACGAGTCTCACGGTCGCGGCAAGCGGTCTGCTCGCGCTGCTGATCGGCGTCGCGTTCGCCGTCCTGTTGTGGGCGATCTCCGACGCCAACAGTTCCACCGCGGCCAGGCGGGCCTCCCGTACGGCCCTCGTCGAGGCCGGGACCATGGAACGGCTGCTCCTCGATCTGGAGACCGGGCAGCGCGGCTTCGTGATCACCAAGCACGAAACGTTCCTCCTGCCCTGGCAGCAGGCCCGCACCGATCTCCCGGCGGCTTCGCGACGGTTCACCGAGAGCGCCACGTCACAGGAACAGCGGCGCACCGCGGAACAGATCACGCGGGGCGTCGAGTCCTTCCTGAACGACTACTCGATCCCCCTGGTCGAGATGGTCCGCCGCGACGACCCCGCCGCCTCCAGTCTGGCGGAGGCGACCCTCGGCAAACAGCGGGTGGACGCCCTGCGGGCCCGGATCGGCCGGTACACGGCAGACGAACGCAAGCAGCTCGCCGAGCGGACCGACGCCGCCGGGACCAACAGCCACCAGGCCGTCCTGGCGGCGGCCGTGGGGCTCGCTGCGTCGACCGCGCTCGTGGCCGTCTTCACGGTGTTGCAGCATCGCGCGGTGGTACGACCCGTGCGCGGGGCGGCGGCCGCCGCCGAGGAGCTGGCCGGCGGCAATCTGAGCATGCGGATCCCGCCCAGCAGGGTGGCGGAGATCGGGGCGCTGGGCAGCTCCTTCAACAGCATGGCGACCTCGCTCCAGGACAGCCGCCGCCGGATCATGGAGAACACGGAGGCCGTTCACCGACGCACCGCCCGGGATCTGCACGACGGTGCACAGCAGCGTCTGGTGAGTTTGATGATCGGGCTGCGGCTGGCGCGGGAGATGCTTCCCGAGACGGAAGCCGCCGCGGCCGATCTGCTGGATCAGTCGATCGACAACGCGCAGACGGCGATCAATGAGCTGCGGGAACTGGCGTCGGGCATCTATCCGCTCGTGCTGACGGTGAAGGGGCTGGTCGCGGCGGTCCGGGATCTGGCGGTTCGGTGCCCGGTGCCCATCGTCGTCGAGAGCACGGACGAGCGGCGGATCTCCTCCACCATCGAGTCGAACGCGTACTTCGTCGTGGCCGAGGCCGTCACGAACGCCGTCAAGCACGCCCAGGCGTCGCGGATCGACGTCTCCGTCGAGTTCGGTGACGCCCTGCGGATCACGGTCGCCGACGACGGCATCGGGGGCGTGGGCAAGGCCACCGCCGGCAGCGGGATGACGGGGTTGAGCGACCGGGTGGCGGCGTTCGACGGCAGACTGGCCATCGACTCCCCGCCCGGCGGAGGCACCACCATCCGGATCCGGATCCCGATACGGGACTGAACCGCTAGGCGGCGTCATGCGTCGCCGCTCGCTCCGGTCCCCCGGCTCGGCCCGCGCTCTTCGTGCCGAGCCGTCGGCGTTCGTCGTCGGAGAGCCCTCCCCACACGCCGTAGGGCTCGCCGTGCTTCAGGGCCGTGGCCGCGCAGATGTCGGCGACCTCGCACCGGCCGCAGATGGAGCGTGCCCGCTCCTCGCGGGCGCGGCGGGCCGGCCCCCGCTCCCCCGGCGGCGAGAAGAAGGTCGAGTCGCTCATGCCGACGCAGGCGGCGCGCTGCTGCCACTGCCAGTCGCTCAGGAGGGGGCGAAGGGTGTTTCGCATGGTGTTCCTTTCCCTGCCCACGGTGTACCTGACCGCTGTGGGCCGTGTCTGTGTCTGGGTCCCTGTCGGGGGGCGGCGGGTGGATCCGCGGTCGTCACTCCGCCAGTTGGACCAGTTCGTCCCAGTCCACGCCGTCGAGCTCGGAACCTCGCGGGACCATGTCGTAGGTGTCGGCCAGCCAGTGCGCGACGGGCTCGGTGGGGATCTCGAACAGCGCCGCGTGGGTGCTGCCGACCTGGACGCAGAAGGAGGACGGCTCGCCCTCCTCGTCGAGCACCGGCCAGAGCACGACATCGCCCTCGCCCGCCTGGACGGCCATGCCCTCGGCCAGCAGGTCCCGGGACAGCACCCAGCGCACCGGCGGCTCACCGCGCTGGGCCAGCAGCAGCGTGACGGCCAGCGGGTCCTGGTGGTCGTACGAGAACTCGCAGTCCAGCGCTACGTCGAACTCGAACATCACCCAGTGCGTGATCTGCAGCGCGAGTCGGCTCTTCTTCATGGTCGCCTCCTGGGGGCCTGGCCGGTGTACCGGCCGGGAAACATGGGTTGTCGTGCTGGTGCGGCGGATCCGGCTCAGTCGACGGCGCGAAGGGTCCGGGGGTGTCGCCGGGCGGCGGCGAGCGCTTCGAACACCGCGGTCGTCATGAGGACGAAGCCGCCGATGCCGGCCAATCGCCCCAGCGACTCGAAGGGGAAGGCCGTCATGAACAGACCGGCCGACACGATCACCGCGTTCAGGACGTCGTCGTAGACGAAGACATGGCTCACCGAGGGCGAGGTGACGGATATGGCCATGGTCAGTCCCTGCAGCAGCCAGCCGCAGCCGGTCCACAGTGCGAGCAGGAAGACCGTGTCGGCCCGGCCGTGGACGAGGGCCGCGCCCAACGGCAGGGCGGCGAACCCACCGGCGGCCAGCAGCCACCGGACCGCCGTCGACGCGCGGGAGTGGTACACGGCCAGCAGTTGCAGCACGCCCTGGACCGCGATGTGCACCCCGAACAGCACACCTGCCGTGGCCGGCGTGCGCACCGGCACGACGATCAGCAGCGCGCCCACCCCGGCCGAGACCAGCGAACCGGCAAGCATCGTCGCCCTGGTGAGGACGCCACCCGGGCCGTGGGCCACCCGTACGCCGGGGCGGCGCACGGTGAGACGGGCCTCGTCCCAAGGTGTTTCGAGCTGAACCATGTCCGTTCCCCGTTCGTGAGCCGCGGGTGTTTCAGGTGCCGCGGCGCGTTCTCGTCATGTCGGTGAAGTTGGGTGCTGTGTACGGGTGTTGGGCCCACCAGGTGTCTGTGGTGCCGCGGTCCGGCACCTGACGTCTCGTGCGGCGGAAACCCCCGATACAAGCGCCTAGTCTCGGAGCGGGCCGCGGTCCGGTCTGTCGTGCGCTCCCTCGCCCTTGCTCGGGGTGCCCCCAGGGCTCTGTAGGGTCCACCCCACCCCGCCGCGGCCCAGGCGGGGTGACCTGCGGCGATGCGCGCGCGCCGCAGGGCCCTGACGCCGGGTGTCCGGCTGGGTGCGCCCGCAGACCTGGGGTTTTCCCCACAGTGACCGTCAGGCCCGCCCCTTGCGGCGTGCAGGGGCCCCTGACAGCCGTCGGCGCTCGGTGGCCGGAACCTGGATCAGGTACGAGGTACGGCTTGCGGAGGGCCCCGCACACTTCGCCTGCGCGGAGACATGCGCGGGGGCGAACACGACCGACCGGTCGGCCCGTTGGAGGCGCCACCGCACGCCCTGCTTCCGAGGTCAGGGGTACGGACCGGCCCCCTGTGGGAGGCTCGGTTCCGGATAGGCATGTGCCATATGTGCGTGACACACCTCAGGCTAGGATGCCGCCATGAGCCAACCACTGCGGGCGGTGCTCGGAGAAGACCAGCCGTTCATGCGCGAGGGCATCGCGATCATTCTGCGCAAGGCCGGCATCGACGTGGTCGAGGCCGTCGACAACGCGGTGGATCTCGTCCGGGCCGCCGAGGAGCACCGCCCTGACGTGGTGATCACCGACATCCGGATGCCGCCCGACCTGGAGGCGGACGGCCTGCGTGCCGCCCAGAAGATACGCGCGGCCCGGCCGGAGACCGCTGTCATCGTCCTCTCCCAGTTCCTGGACGCGTCCTACGCGCTGGACCTGGTCGGGGACGATCCGAGCGGAGTGGGCTACCTCCTCAAGGAGAAGGTGGCCAGCCCGCAGGTCCTCATCGACGCCGTCGAACGGGTCCTGGCCCGCGACTCGGCCCTCGACCCCGATGTGATCGCCGCGCTGCTGGGCCGCAAGCGTCCGGAGGACCCGCTGGCCGCGCTGACGCCGAAGGAGCGGGAGGTGCTGGCGCTGATGGCGGAGGGCCACTCCAACACCGGGATCTCCCAGCAGCTCTTCGTGAGCGTCGCCGCCGTCGAGCGGCATGTGACCGGCATCTTCATGAAGCTGGGGCTCAGCCAGACGGCCACCGGTCAGCACCGCCGGGTCCTGGCGGTGCTGCGGTACCTCGGGCAGTAGCGCGCTGGCGGCGGCCCGCGAGTCGCCGCCCCGGAGTCGAGCCCACGCGCAGTACTCTCCGGGACCCCGTCAGGGCGCGGCAGGTGTGAACAGGCCCCGCAAATCGGCGTCGAACAGCTTGTCCTTGGCGACGAAGGATCTGATCCCGGCCCTGTCCAGCTCCTCCTGAGACCAGAACGACTTGTCGGTGGAGGTCAGCACGATCCGCGGCGCGCCCTCCTCCTCGGTCAACCGGCGCGCCAGGGTCAGCCCGTCCAGATCGGGCAGGTGCAGATCGAGCAGCAGCCCGTCCGGACGGTGGGCCCGCACCGCGGCCAGGGCCGAGGCGCCGTCCTGGGACTCCGCCACGACACGCAGGCCCCGTGCCGTCAGCAGCGTCACGGCGATGCGGCGGAACCCAGGGTCGTCGTCGACGACGACGATGTTGATGCACATGCTCTCAGCATGCCGAACCGTGTCGCGGCCGGACCATAGGGGGAGCCCTACGGTTTGTGTATCGCTCACGCAAAGGACTCCGCGGCTCCCGGACCCACCTGGGGTCCGCGCCCCTACTGCGTCCGGCCCGTCTGCCCGGCCTGGACCAGGCCACTGGCGGTACGCAGCGGGACCTCCTTGATGAACAGCGTCACCAGGAAGGCGACGAACGCGAGCGGGGCGACGTACATGAAGATGTCGCCGATCCCGTGTCCGTAGGCGCTCTCCAGCCAGGTGCGGACCGGGGTGGGCAGCAGGGCGAGGTCGGGGATCTCACCGCTGCCGGAGGTCCTCGCGGCGGTCGCCCGGTCCTGCGGGCCGAGCCGGGTGATGGTCTCGCGGGCGTAGTGGCCGATCCGGGTGGTGAGGACCGAGCCGAGCACCGAGACGCCCATGGCGCCGCCCAGGGACCGGAAGAAGGTCACCGTGGAGGAGGCGGCGCCCAGGTCGGCCGGGGAGACCTGGTTCTGCGTGCACAGCACCAGGTTCTGCAGGGTCATGCCGACGCCGAGCCCCATCAGCAGCATGCACAGCGCGATGAACGCGTACGAGGTGTCGTAGCGGAGCATGCCCAGCAGGGCGAGGCCCGCCGTCAGCAGGACACCGCCCGCCAGCAGCCAGCCCTTCCAGCGGCCGGTGCGGGTGATGATCCGGCCGGAGACGGTGGAGGCGAGGAACAGGCCGACGATGAACGGGATGGTCATGACCCCGGACCGGGTCGGTGAGTCACCGCGCGCCAGTTGGAAGTACTGGCTGAAGAACACCGTGCCCGCGAACAGTGCGATACCGGAGAACAGTGAGGCGACGGAGGCGAGCGCCACCGTGCGGTGGCGGAACAGGCGCAGCGGGATGATCGGCTCGCTCGCCCTGGTCTCGACGTACAGGAAGACGGCCGTCAGCACCAGCGAGGCGCTGAGCAGCGTGTACGTCTGCCAGGACAGCCAGTTGTACTCGTCGTCGGCGAAGGTGACCCAGATCAGCAGGAGACAGACGGCCGCCGTGGAGAAGAAGGCGCCGGCCCAGTCGACCTTGACCTGGCGCCTGAGCACCGGCAGGTTCAGCGTCCGTTGCAGCACGACCAGTGCGACGAGGGCGAAGGGGATGCCGACGAAGAGGCACCAGCGCCAGCCGAGCCAGTCGGTGTCGGTGATGACACCGCCGAGCAGCGGGCCGCCCACGGTGGCGACGGCGAAGGTGGCGCCGAGGTAGCCGGAGTAGCGGCCGCGTTCGCGCGGGGACACCATCGCGGCCAGCACGACCTGCACCAGGGCGGACAGTCCCCCGCCGCCCAGGCCCTGGATGACCCGGGCGCCGATGAGCATCGCGGGGTTCAGCGCCAGGCCGGCCACCAGGCAGCCGACGGCGTAGACGACCAGGGCCGACTGCACCAGCACCTTCTTGCTGAACTGGTCGGCGAGTTTGCCCCACAGCGGGGTCGACGCGGTGGTGGCGAGCAGGGAGGCGGTGACGACCCAGGTGTAGGCGGACTGGCCGCCGCCGAGGTCGCCGATGATGCTGGGCAGGGCGTTGGTGACGACGGTCGAGGACAGGATGGCGGCGAACAGGCCGAGCAGCAGCCCCGACAGCGCCCGCATGATCTGCGGGTGGGTCATCGGCACGGCTGAGAGGTCCGGGGCGGGAGAGGTGTCGGCCCTCGCACCGGACTGTGGGGTGGTGGTCATGGTTCTTTCCTTGGGTGGTGGCGGGGGATGAATGGGGGGTGTACGGAGGGGGCGGGCGCCCTGGGGGTTCGGGGGGAGCTCGGGGGTGGTCGAAGTCGGCCTGCGGGGGCCGGGCGCTCTGAGAGGTTCGGCGGGAGTTCCCAGAAGTTGCCGAAGTCGACCCGCGCGTCGCCGAGTTGCGGCCCACTGGCAGTCGAAGCCGCTCAGTGCAGGATGCGTCGGGCGACGTTCGTGTTCACCAGGTCGAGCAGCTCCTCGCCCCGGCCGGAGAGGATCGTGCGGATCGCGTAGAGGGTGAAGCCCTTGGCCTGTTCCACGGTCACCGCGGGCGGCACGGACAGTTCCTGACGTGCCGTCATCACCTCGACCAGCGCCGGTCCCTCATGGGCGAAGGCACCCTTCAGCGCGTCCTCGAGGTCGCCGGGCCGTTCGACGCGGCGGGCCCACAGTCCGATCGCGGCGGCGACCTCGGCGAGCTGCGGATTGTCCAGCTCCGTCGCGTAGTTGACGATGCCGGCGGCCTTCATCTCCAGCTCGACGAAATTCAGTGAGCCGTTGTTGAACACGACGATCTTGGCGGGCAGGCGGTTCTGCCGGAGGGTGAACAGCTCGCCGAGGAGCATGGTGAGCCCGCCGTCGCCGGACAGCGAGACCACCTGGCGACCGGGATACGCGGCCTGCGCGCCCACGGCGTGCGGCAGGGCGCAGGCCATGGTGCCGTGGTTGAAGGAACCGAGCAGCCGCCGACGCCCGTTGAACGTCAGGTAGCGGGCCGCCCACACCACCGGCGAACCCACGTCGACGGTGAAGACCGCGTCCTGGTCCGCGAGCCGGTCGAGCGTGCTCGCCACGAACTGCGGGTGGATCGGAGTGCGTTCACGGTCGTTGACGGCCTGCGCGTCCAGTGCCTTCCGGGTACGGGCGTAGTGGGCCAGAGCCTTGTCGAGGTGATCGCGGCGGGTCTTGACGGACAGCAGCGGCAGCAGCGCGGGCAGGGTGTCGCGGACGCTGCCGACCAGGGGCAGGTCGACATGGGTACGACGGCCGAGCTGCTCTCCGCGGATGTCGAGCTGGATCACCTTCGCGCCCTGCGGATAGAACTGCCGGTAGGGGAAGTCGGTGCCCAGCATGAGCAGGGTGTCGGCCTCCTCGATGGCCTTGTAGCCGGAGGCGAACCCGAGCAGTCCGGTCATGCCGACGTCGTACGGGTTGTCGTGCTCGACGTACTCCTTGCCGCGCAGGGCGTGCACGACCGGGGCCTTGAGGGTCGCGGCGAGCCGGACCAGGTCGTCATGGGCTCCGGCCGCGCCCGCCCCGGCGAGGATGGTCACGCGCTGGGCGTCGTTCAGCAGGTCGGCGGCCTCGCTCAGCGCCAGGTCGTCGGGGCGGACGACGGTCCGGGTGGGCCGTACGACGGTGGGGGCCAGGTCCCGGCCGGTCCTGCCGAGGAAGATCTCGCCGGGAACGACCACGACCGCCACTCCCCTGCGCTCCACGGCCGCCCGCATCGCCATCTCCAGGATGCGCGGCCCGGACTCCGGGCTGGTGACCACCTCCGCGTAGACGCTGCACTCGGCGAACAGCTCCTGCGGGCGGGTCTCCTGGAAGTATCCGGAGCCGACCTCGCTGCCGGGGATCTGGGCGGCGATGGCCAGCACCGGCACCCGGCTGCGCTGGGCGTCGAAGAGCCCGTTGATCAGGTGCAGGTTGCCCGGTCCGCAACTGCCGACGCAGACACTGAGTTCGCCGGTCAACCCCGACTCGGCCGCAGCCGCGAGAGCCGCGCTCTCCTCGTGCCGCACATGCACCCAGTCGACGTCGCCGTCGCGGCGTATGGCGTCGGTCAGGCCGTTGAGCGAGTCGCCGGGCAGACCGTACAGGCGGCGCACGCCGGAGGCCTTGAGCGAGGCGATGACGTGTTCGGCGAAGGTGGGCATGCGGTTGCCTTTCGTCGGTCGTGAGTGGGTCCTCTCACTCTCCGCGTACCGACATTGCGCACACATCCGTCGAATGACTGCATATGCGCTGGGTGCGTCACGGGTATCTCGGTCGGACGACTGCCCGACCTCACCCGCCCACCGCGAACCCGGCGTTCACAGAACGGCGTTGAGGAAGGTGACGGCCGCCAGGGTTCGGCTCCTGCGGGTGTGCTCCGCCATTTGACGGTCCGGTTCCCGCCGGTCGTTGCAGTTCACTCGGCGCAGCAGTTCCTCGACGGCCTCCTGCTCCTTGCCCGGACGGCCCGGGAAGAGGGGTACTCATACGTGTTCATGCCCGCCAGCTTGCGCCCCTCGTTCGTCACCTGTCAAGAAGGTGACGCAGCTCCGTCCTTGCTGTACCGCACCGGCAGGGACAGCACGCCGCGGACCATGCCGGACGGGAACCAGTCGAGGGAGTCCGCGGGGACCGCTAGTTCGAGGTGCGGGAGGCGGGTGAGCAGGGTGCGCAGGGCGACCCGGGCCTCCAGACGGGCCAGGGGCGCGCCCAGGCAGTGGTGGATGCCGTGGCCGAAGGAGAGGTGCCGGACGGCCGGCCTGGTGATGTCCAGCGTGTCCGGGTCGCCGCCGTGGGGTAGCGGGGCGTCGCGCCCGGCGGAGGCGAGGGCCACCGCGACGATGCCGCCCCGGGGAATCCGTACGCCGCCCAGCTCCAGGTCCTCGGCCGCGTACCGGTTCGTGGTGCGTTCGACGGAGGTGTCGTAGCGCAGGAACTCCTCGATCGCGTTGGGCAGGAGCCCCAGGTCGGCCCGGAGCAGCCGTAGCTGGTCGGGGTGCCGGAGCAGCGCCAGCACGGCGTTGCCCAGGAGGTTGACGGTGGTCTCGTGGCCGGCGATGACGAGCAGGGCCGCGGTGCCGGCGAGTTCCTCCTGGGAGAGGCGGCCGTCGTCCTCGTCCCGGGCGGCGACGAGTGCGGACATCAGGTCGTCGCCGGGCGCGCGCCGCTTCTCCTCGACCAGTTCGCGCAGGAACGCGTGCAGGCCGGCCACGGCCGAGGCGTACTCGGGGTGGTTCACCTGGAAGGCGAGGGTCGTCCAGCGGCGGAAGTCCTGGTGGTGGGCCTCGGGAATGCCGAGCAGTTCGGCGATCACCCTGACCGGCAGCGGTGCGCTGAAGGCCTCCACCAGGTCGAGCTCGCCGGACGGCGGCAGGGCCTGGAGGAGTTCCTCCGCGATCTCGGTGATGCGCGGCTCCAGTTCGGCGGACCGCTTCGGGGAGAAGGCGCCGGAGACCAGCCGCCGCAGCCGGGTGTGCTCGGGCGGGTCCGCCTCCAGCATCTGACCGCCGAACCCGGTGCCGCGCTTGTGCCCCAGAAAGCCCGCCGCCTCCAGCATCCCCGCGGCCGGCCGGGGGTCCTTGAGCAGTGCCGGGTGGGTCAGCGCCTCGCGGGCGAGGTCGTGATCGACGACGATCCAGCCCGTGATGCCGGGAAAGAACTGGGCCCGGTGCAGCGGGCCCTTGGCGCGCAGGCGTGCGTACTGCCGGTGTGCGTCCGCCTTGAACTCCGCGTCCATGACGATCAGTTCATCGGTGTCGCCGGCCGTCTGGGGCTGCTGGTACGTGTCCATCCGCGTCCGTGTTCTCTCGATCCGTACGGTGCCGCCGTTCCGACGGCCGTCATCGTGCAGACGAGGCGGGCCCACGGACGGGTTCATTCGCCCGTCGACTCCGGCCAGGACCTCCACCTGGGGTACACATGTGTGCCCTAGGGTGCGCTCCGCCACACACCTGACGGGTGGTAGGGTGCCCGCCGATCTTCCTCTCACATGTTTCCGTACTCGGGCCTGGCGATCCCACGGACGGGGTCGGCAGTGCAACGTGCGGCGGACCGGCGTGCCCACCGCTGCGCGACCGCGATCACGGACGGCTGCCGGGCCCAGCCGGAACGGCGAACGGGCACACCCTCAGGGCTTGCCCGACGGGTCGCCGGCCACCCCTCCACCACACCTCTGCCGCGGCTCTGACTCCGCTGGAAGGAACCCATGAAGCCTCCACACACGCCCCGTTCGCCGGGAGACCTCCCCAGGCGGGTCCCGGGCAGCGCGCGGCCCGTCGGTTCCGGGACTGCCCGGGGCGGCGATGCGGAACAGGCTCCGCCCGAGGAACCCGGCCGTGCGTCTGGGGCGGGCGAGGCAGGCGCCGCCCTGCCCCGGCTCGCCCAGATCTCCTCCCTCGGCTCACGGGGCAACACCGGCCGCGGTCCCTACGCACCGACGAGCGGCGCCGCCGCGGACACACCTGTAGACGTCGTACGTACCGGTGGCACGGCACGCTCCGAGGGATTCCGGGGCGCGCTCGGCGTCGTCGGCATCGTCGGTCTGCTCGCGATGGGCGGCGTCCTGGTGACCCTGGGGCTGGT
The DNA here is from genome assembly GCF_055582845.1 of Streptomyces sp. NPDC107471. NCBI lineage: Bacteria > Bacillati > Actinomycetota > Actinomycetes > Kitasatosporales > Streptomycetaceae > Streptomyces > Streptomyces sp. NPDC107471. The sequence continues at coordinate 15,793 of NZ_JBVJPC010000024.1, forward strand.
CGGCGGTCACGACGAAGGACGCGAGGGGAGGACGGCGACCGTGGACTCCGGTGGCTACGGCGCCGACGTGGCCGACGGGTTCGGCGGGGTGCCGGTGCCCTCGGCGAGCGCGTCGGGTACGGCAGTTGGAAAGCGGCCCGACGGTTCGGCGGGGCCGGCGTCCGCCTCGCCCACGAGCAGTGCGTCGCCCGGGGACTCCCCCGCGGGGCGGCGGACCACGGCCCCGGCGAAGGGGGGCGCGGGGGCCGGGCAGACCGCCCCGGCCGCGGTGCCCGGCGTCGGCGTCTTCAGCCACGCCTCGCAGCGCTGCGTCGACGTCGTGGGCGGCAAGGCCGTGGCGGGCGCGGGGCTGATGATCTGGGACTGCTCGGGATCCGCCTCGCAGCACTGGACGTTCACGGGCGGAGCCATGCGGACGCTCGGCATGTGCGTGCAACTGGTGGGTGGCTCGACGGCTGACGGCGCCGACCTCGAACTGGCCGCCTGCGACGGCGGTGCGGCGCAGCGGTTCCTGCTCAACTCCCGCCACGACCTGGTCCACACACCGACCGGCAAGTGCACGGACGTACGCGACAACCGGACGGCGAACGGCAGTCGGCTCCAACTGTGGTCCTGCTCCGGCGGGGACAACCAGAAGTGGTCGACGTCCTGAACGGAGGCGGTGGTCGGGGCGGGTGACAGGCCGCCTCGACGCCGTCCGGCTGTGACCCGGCCTGCCCCTTCACGTCCCCGAAGGAGACCGTCAGCCGTCAGCCGTCAGCCGTCCCCGTTCTCGTCCTCGTCCTCCGCGTCGGCCAGCCGGTCGAGCCACTCCTTGAGCAGGGTGCGCTCGCCGGGGCTGAGTGCCGCGGTGTCGCCACGGTCGAGGGCGGCTCGCAGGGCGATGGCACGGCCGGCGACGGGAGCGGCGCGGTCGGTGTCGTCCTCCTCCTGCGGCGGGAGGGTGAGGGTGCTGATCACCATCTCGCGGGCGGTGTGCGAGGTCCGCAGGTCCCGGACCTCCTCCGGCAGGCTCATCAGCGTGATGACCGTGCCCGCTCCGGCGGCGTGCATGACCTCGGTCGCGCGCTCGATGTTCATCCGCAGCCGCCCGGCCGCCGCGACCTGGGTGATCATGTGCCGCAGCCCGTCGATGGCCCGCAGCCCGGCCTGCGGCATGTGGCCGGAGCGGACCCGGCCGTAGACGAGCCCGTAGTACGCGGGGTGTTCGAGGCCGAAGCGGATGTGCGCGTCCCACGCGTCGCGCAGCACCTGGACCGGGTCGTCTCCGGTGAGCAGCTCGGCCTTGGCCTCCAGGTAGCGCTTGAAGCCGTACTCCGCGACCTCTTCGAGGAGGCCGTCCTTGTCGCCGAAGAGCCGGAAGATCGACGGGGTGGGCACCCCGGCGGCAGCGGCTACGGCACGGGTCGACACCGCGTCCAGGCCCTTCTCCTCCAGCAGTCCCGCGGCGGCCAGGACGATCCTCCGCCGCAGCGTCGGGGTCGGCTGTTCCGTCTGTGTGTCCGTGGCCATGAATCGAAGATATCAGTCTTACGAATCATTGATCCGATCACCGATATCATTCAGAGCGAATCACTGGTTCACCGCTGAGGAGTGCTCCGTCATGTCCCGTCCGCAGTACGCGAGTTCCACGTCGTCCACCGCCCCGGAGCCGGCCGACGGCCAGGTCTACGACGTGATCGTCGTCGGCGGTGGTTCGGCGGGCTGTGTCCTCGCCGCGCGCCTCACGGAGGACCCCGACCTCCACGTCCTGCTCCTGGAGGCCGGCCCCGGCACGGCCGGGCTGCCGGAGTTCACTTCGCATCCGCCGGCCTGGCCCGCCCTGGGCGAGACACCGGCCAACTGGGGCGACACGACGGTCCCCCAGCACACCCCGTCCACCGACACGGCGTCCGGTCCCCGCGTCGCACTGCCGCGGGGCAAGGGCCTGGGCGGCTCGTCGGCCATCAACGCCATGGTGTTCGCCCGCGGCCACCACACCGGGTACGACGCCTGGGGCGACCACGGCGCCAAGGGCTGGAGCTTCGACGACCTCCTCCCCTGCTTCCGGCGCACCGAGACCGCCCGTGCCGGCGCCCCCGGCCGCGGTACCTCGGGCCCGCTGACCGTCGCGCCCGCGGCCGAGCCCAACGAGGTGCTGCTCGCCTGCCTGGACGCGGCGATCGAGACCGGACAGCGCCGGGCCCACGACATCAGCGGCGGCCTGGAGGAGGGCTTCGCCCCCGTCGACCTCAACATCGTCGACGGGCACCGCCAGAGCGCCGCCGACGCCTACCTCACCCCGGCCCTGGACCGCCCCAACCTCACCGTGGTCACCGGGGCGACGGCCCACCGGCTGCTCTTCGACGGCTACCGCTGCACCGGGGTCGAGTACGGCGTCGACGGCCGGGTGTCCACCCTGCGGGCCGCGCGCGAGGTCGTGCTGACGGCCGGCACCATCGGTTCCGCGCAGCTCCTGCTGCGTTTCGGGGTCGGCCCCGCGTGGGAGCTGCGCAAGGCCGGGGTGGAGGTCCTCCACGCGCTGCCCGGCGTGGGCCGCAACCTGCACGACCACCCGCTGGTGAACCTCGTCCACCGCGCCGCACGCAGGGTGCCCACGGCCCGCGCCAACCACGGCGAGATCATCGGGCTGCTGCGCAGCGCGCCCGGACTCGACGGCCCCGACCTGCAGATCATCTTCGTCGACGTCCCGTTCCCGAATCCGGTCGCCCCGGTGGAGAACGGCTTCACCATCGGCGTCTCCCCCATGCGGCCCTTCAGCCGCGGCACCCTGCGGATCACCTCCTCCGACCCCTACGCGCCGCCGGTGCTCGACCCGGGCTACTTCACCGACGAACGCGACGTGCGTGCCGTCCTGTCCGGCATCGGGACGGCCCGCGAGATCGCCCGCGCCTCGGCGCTGGCCACCTGGGGAGCCGAGGAGGTGGCCCCGGGACCGGACGTCACGGACGCGGAGTCGCTCGCCGCGTACGCCCGTACCGCCTTCCAGTCGTACTGCCACCCCGTGGGCACCTGCGCCATGGGCGGGGACGAGGTGTCCGTGGTGGACTCCTCGCTGCGGGTGCGCGGGCTGGAGGGACTGCGCGTGGCCGACGGCTCCGTCATCCCGGCCGTCCCGTCGAACAACACCAACGCGACCGTCTACGCCCTCGCGGAGCGCGCCGCCGAGTTGGTGCGCGAGTCGTTCTGACACCCCGTTCCCAGCACGAGGACCCTTGGGCGGGCGTCAGCGAAGGGCGGGCGTCAGGAACGGGCGGGCGTCAGGAACGGGCGGGCGTCAGCCAAGAGCGAGCAGTCCGGTCGCGGCGACGTGCACCATGCGTCCGAGCCGGGCGGCGAAGTCGACCTTCGTGGCGGCGAGTTCGGGGTCCCGCTGGGCCTCGCTCACGGCGGGCGAGGGGTGGGCGAACGGCCACAGCCCGGCCGTGCACACGACGGTCAGCGAGACCAGCTCACGGGCCGCGGCGGGGGTCAGCGCGGTGACGCGGCCGCGCAGCAGTTCGGCCAGCTCGGCGAGGAGCCGGACGTTGACGAGCTTGAACTCGCGGACCGACTCGGCGGAGATGTTCCGTTCCAGCTCGGTTCCCAGCGCGCTCAGCAGGTCGCACAGCAGCGACCTGCGGGCCAGGGACCGGGCGAGAGCGAGGGTCACGGCTTCGGTCTCGGCCCCCGTGTCGCGCGGGTCGGCGCCCTCCGGTCCAGCGGGCGGGAGTTCGGCGGGCAGCTCCTCGATCCACTGTGCCAGGGACCGGTTGAGGAGTTCGAAGAAGACCGCTTCCCGGGTCTCGAAGTACCGCACGACGTTGGTCTTCGACAGTCCGACCCGGCGGCTCAGCTCCCGCAGGCTGATCTCGGCGACCGGGAGCTCGGTCAGCAACTGTGTCGCCGCGTCGAGGATGGCCTGCCTGCGGATCTCGCGTTGTTCGGCGCTGCGCGCACGCTGGAACTGCGTGGGCCGTTCGTCAGTCATCGTCGCTTCCCCGGAAGTCCTTCTCGCGGCCCGCACCCGGCGCCGCCTGCGGCAACCCTAAGCCCCGGACCCGGGTGCCGGGTCCGGGGCCGCGGGGCCGCGTGTCAAGCGGCCTCGCTCACCGTGCGCCACCGGGCATCCTCGGCGGCGAGCCGGTCGGCCATGTCCTGCGCCACGGCGACGGCGTCCTTGCCGAGCAGCAGCCGCAGCGGCGGCTCCTCGGCCTCCACCACGTCCAGCAGGATGCGGGAGATGCGGTCCGGGTGGCCGGGCTGCTTGCCGTCGGCGTCACGGATGGCCGCGATGGCGCCGCCCACGACCTGCTCGTACGGCGCGCTGACCGGCGGGGTGTCCATGGAGGAGCCGGCCCAGTCCGTGCGCATGCCGCCCGGCTCGGCGACGGTGACCTTGATGCCGAGGGGGGCCACTTCCTTGGCCAGGACCTCGGAGAAGCCGCCGACCGCCCACTTCGCCGCCTGGTAGGCGCCGAGGCCCGGGACGCCGACCCGGCCGCCGACCGAGGAGATCTGGATGATGTGCCCTGCCCCCTGCTCGCGCAGCACGGGCAGGGCGGCCCGGGACACGTTCACCACGCCGAAGAGGTTGGCCTCGATCTGGTCGCGGAAGCCCTGCTCGGACATGTCCTCGATGGCGGCCATGTCGGCGTAACCGGCGTTGTTCACGACGACGTCGAGCCGCCCGAACGCCTCGACGGCGGCCTGTACGGCGTTCCGGGCGGCGGCGGGGTCGGTGACGTCCAGGGTCACCAGGCGGACCCGGTCGCCGTACTTGGCGGCGAGGTCCTGCAGGGCCTCGGTGCGCCGGGCGGTGGCCACCAGGTTGTTTCCGGCCTCCAGGACGGCCTCGGCGAGGGCGCGGCCCAGTCCGCGGGAGCTTCCGGTGATCAGCCAGGTCTTGCTCATGGGGTTGCCTCTGTCTCTCTTCGGGGTGGTGAGCACATGTGCACACGCGGGGTCCGACCAGGGCACCCACTTTTAAGAGGCCACTGGAACTTTATGACTCGACAATAAGAGGCCGCTGGCCTCTTGTCGACTCCGGAGGACTCGCCGTGAGGAGGGTCACGTCACGACGGGAGCTCCGGACGCCCCGCGGCGGCGGGCGCGCAGGGCCGCCGACTTGACGCGGTTCCCGCAGCTCCGCATGGCGCACCACTCCCGTCGACGGCCGCGGGAGCGGTCGAGGTAGATGTGCGTGCAGTCGGGACGACCGCACTCGCGCAGCAAATCCGCCTCCGCGCCGGCGACGATCTCGACCGCCTCGCGGGCGAGTTCGGCGAGGGCCTGGGCGGTATCACCGGAACGCCTGCTGCCCGACGGGCTCAGGCGCAGCACCGTCGGCACGCCGGCGGCCCGCCGGTTCACCGCGGCGACCGCCGCGACGGGCAGCGGGCGGGCGGTGAGCCGGGCCCTGACCAGTACGTAGATCGCCTCGCGCAGCTCCCGCGCCGCACTCAGGTCCGCCCCGTCGGAGCCGGGCCGCTCGTCGAGCAGTCCGGCCTCGACGAACCACGAGTCGAGCAGCCCCGGTGTACCGATCCGCTCGATCGGCACCGGCGTCCGCCGCTCCTGCAGGGTGCCCACGAAGTCGAGCACGGGCGTCCCGCACGGAAACACATGTCTCACGTGAACCTCCTGCCGGATGAATACACACCCCACCAGAGTAACCACCTTGACAGGTGACGTCACCGCATGGGAATCTCACGTCACCATTCAGAACGGTTACTTCTTCTCGGTGAGGACATCTCATGGCAGTCGTACGCTTCCACCTCGTCTCCCAGCTCGGCCCCAAGGACGTGCTGGGGGTGCTCACCGACTTCGGCCCCTCCCGTGCCCATGCCTGGCCCACGATCGACGCCGAGCACTTCGAGGTCCACGACCTCGGTGACACCTGGGCCGAGGTCACCGAGGGGACCGCGGCCGCCTGGGAGCGGACGCGCTACGAGTGGGAGCCCGCCGGTGACACGGTCACCATCACCACGCTGGACTCCAAGCTCTTCGGCGCCGGCGGCGGCTGGGTGTTCAGGATGACCCCCGAGGGCGACGGCACCCGGGTCGACGTCGAGCTGACGCGGGAGCCGCGCACGGTCAAGGGCAAGATGCTCGCCTCGCTCCTGCCGCTGGCCTCCGGGTCGCTGCGCAAGTCCCTCGCGGGGCCGCTCCAGGCGAAGTGAGCCTGCGCACATGCGGGAGGGGCCGACAGCGTGTGCTGTCGGCCCCTCCCGCATGTGCTCCCGTCCGTGACCTCGGCGGGTTACTTGGTGAGGTGGGTGGTGTAGAAGTCGTTGAGCTTGTCGACGGCGGGGTTGATGTACTCGCGCTTGTCGTAGAGGTCGACGTGGCTGGCGCCGGGGATGCGGTGGAGTTCCTTGGGGCCGGTGGCGGCCTGGTGGGCCTCGGTCGCGATCCAGGCGGTCACGGCGCGTTCGCCGATGATCTGCAGGATGGGGCGGGGGCCGATGAGGGGGACGGAGCGGAAGACGTCACTGGAGGCCATCTTGTCGATGCTGTCCCAGGTGAGGAACTTCGCGGAGCGCTCGTGGTAACCACGGGCGCCGCAGTAGTACTCCCAGCCCTCGATGCCGTGCTCGCCGCCCAGGGCGCCGGCCTCTTCGGCGGTGTCGGGGAACATGGTCATCACGCCCGGGTCCTCGCCGCGGGCCTTGCGGGTACGGGCGGCCGCGGCGGCGTCCAGGAGGGACTGGAAGACGGCCGGGTCCTGGGAGCCGTCGGCGCCGAAGCGGAACTGGCGGGCGGGTTCGGCGGTGGAGACGGCCGCGACGGCCTTGACGCGGTGGTCGCCGCCGGTGGCGGCCAGGGAGTAGCCGCCGGAGGCGCAGATGCCCAGCAGACCGATGCGCTCGGGGTCCACCTCCTCGCGGGTGGTGAGGTAGGAGACGGCGGCCTTGAAGTCCTCGACGCGCTGGGCGGGGTCCTCGAGGCCGCGGGGCAGACCGCCCGACTCACCCTGGTAGGCGGCGTCGAAGGCGAGGGTGACGAAGCCCCGCTCGGCCATCAGCGCCGCGTAGGTGCCGGAGGTCTGCTCCTTCACCCCGGTCCCGGGGTGGCCGACCACGAGTGCGGGACGGGGGGCGGTTGCCGTGGTGTCGGGGAGGTAGAGGTGGGCGGCGATGTCGATGCCGGCGCTGTCGAAGCTGACGCGGGTGAAGGACATGGGAACACTCCTGAAAGACGTGAGGGACGAAGTCCGGAAGCGCCCGGTCTCCGCCGGGCACACATCCACCATCCGCCGTCCGTCCCGTCCGCGGGAGAGACAGGTTTCTGCCTGGGAAGGATCCTGCCCCCTCACACCTGTGTCGCACCGGGCCCGGCCGCACGACACTGGAGTGCATGACACCCACACCCGAAGCCCATCTCGGTGCCTTTCTGCGGGCTCGGCGGGCACAACTGGACCCCCAGGAATGCGGCCTGCCCGCAACCGACTCCACCCGCCGCGTCACAGGACTGCG
>NZ_JBVJPC010000025.1:0-20443 GCF_055582845.1 Streptomyces sp. NPDC107471
CCGCAACGTCGTCGAACGCTGCTTCAACCGGCTCAAGCACAACAAAGCCCTGGCCACCCGCTACGACAAACGCGCCCGCCACTACCAAGCCCTGGCCACCCTCGCCTGCCTACGCCTCTGGCTGCCCTGACTTTGCGGACACGACCTAGGGGGCGAGTGTCAGGGTCAACTGGGTGGATCACCGGATGGGTTGAGGGCCGCCGGTTCCGTAACTTCGAGTTGTGGCCGCGAGCAGCGGATCACGCAGGACTCGAAGACCAGCGGAGGCACTCATGTCGGCCCCTACGCAGACCCCGCCCCACCCGGCGTCCAGGGGTGGCGTCGACATCCGGCTTCCTTGGTGGGCCCTCGCGCTGCCCACGCTCGCCTTCGTGGTGCTCCTGGCCCTCATCCTCAATCCCGCCGACGCGCACGCGGCCTCCGGCGACCCCCTCGTCACCCGGTTCCTGGAGCGCGTACAGCAGCTCATAACGCGCTGAGCACCCACGAAGCCGCCCGTCAACTCCCTGCGCCCCGTGGCCTGTTTCATGCGAAGCTGGATCCCATGAGCGTCGCAGATCCCCGCAGGATTGTCCTTTTCCGGCATGCGAAAGCCGACTGGCCGCAGGTGACCGACCACGAGCGGCCGCTCGCCGATCGGGGCCGAAAAGATGCAGCGGAAGCCGGACGGCGGCTGGTCGACTCCGGCATCCCCTTCGACCTGGCCCTCTGTTCCACCGCGACCCGGACCCGTGAGACCTGGAAGCTCGCCGTGCAGGAGTTCCCGCACCGGCCGAAAACGGTCTACGAGGAGCGGATCTACGAGGCCTCACCCGGCGAGCTGATCGCCGTGCTGAACGAGACCCCGGACGACGTGCACAACGCCGTCATGATCGGCCACAACCCGGGGGTGCAGGGCCTCGCCGACGTCCTCGCGGGCGCCGCCGAAGGGGACGCACGCCAGCGGATGAGCGGCCGCGGCTTCCCGGCCGCCGCCTTCGCCGTGCTGACGTTCAGCGGCCCGTGGAAGTCCCTGGAGCCCGGCACGGCCACCCTGGTCGACTACTGGGCGCCGTCCGACTGACGACACACCCGACCCACCCACGCGAGACACGGCAGAGCCCCGGCACCGTCAAGGCGCCGGGGCTCTGCGTGTCCCGCGTGGGTCAATCCTCCTCGTGCGCGTCCGCCGCCTCGACCTCTTCGCGGGTGACGCCCAGCAGGTACAGCACGGTGTCGAGGAAGGGGACGTTCACCGCGGTGTGCGCGGCCTCCCGCACCACCGGCTTGGCGTTGAAGGCGACCCCGAGCCCGGCCGCGTTGAGCATGTCCAGGTCATTGGCACCGTCGCCGATCGCCACCGTCTGGGACAGCGGCACCCCGGCCTCGGCGGCGAACCGGCGCAGCAGCCGCGCCTTGCCCGCGCGGTCCACGATCTCCCCGACGACCCGGCCCGTCAGCTTCCCGTCGACGATCTCCAGGGTGTTCGCCTGGGCGAAGTCCAGCCCCAGCCGGTCCTGAAGGTCGTCGGTGACCTGGGTGAAGCCGCCCGAGACGACACCGACCTGGAAGCCGAGCCGCTTCAGCGTACGGATCAGGGTGCGCGCGCCCGGCGTCAGCCGCACCTCGGAGCGCACCTTGTCTACGACCGAGGCGTCCAGCCCCGCCAGCAGCGCCACGCGCGCGTGCAGCGACTGCTCGAAGTCCAGCTCACCGCGCATCGCGGCCGCGGTCACCTCGGCCACCTCGTCCTCGCAGCCTGCGTGCGCGGCGAAGAGCTCGATCACCTCGTCCTGGATGAGCGTGGAGTCCACGTCCATCACGACGAGCCGCTGGGCCCGGCGGTGCAGACCGGCGGCCACGACCGCGACGTCCACGCCCAGCTTGCCGGCGTCCGTCACCAGGGCGGTGCGCAGCGGTTCGGTCTCCACGCCGGACACCGCGAACTCGACGGCCGTCACGGGGTACTTGGCCAGCCGGAAGATACGGTCGATGTTGCCGCCCGCCTTGGCGATCTTGGCGGCGATCGCGGCGGTGGCCTCCGCGGTGAGCGGGTGACCGAGCACGGTGACCAGGGAACGCCCGAGCCCTCGCGGCCGGTTGTCGCCGACGCCGGAGATGATCTCCGCCTGCATCTTGATCGACTCGGCCCAGCTATGGACGGTCGCCCGCAGGTCGCCCTCCAGCGGGCGGGGCGGCGCGGTCACGAGCGCGCACAGCACCATCCGGCCACGCGTGACGACCTGCTCGATGTCGACCACGTCGACGGAGTAGGCGGCGAGGGTGTCGAAGAGGCCGGCCGTGATGCCCGGCCTGTCCTTCCCGAAGATCTTGACGAGAAGGGTGGGGACGTCGGAGAACGAGGTCTGCTCAGCGCTCATGGTGCTCCCACCGTATCCGGCACCCAGTGCCTTCTGCTCCCGAGGTCCGTCTGCCGGACACGGAACAGTCGGTGGCGTGTGGGTGGCGAGATCTTTACGGGTGGGGGGCGGGGGTGTTGCGGGGGGCGCGGGGCGGGCTGGGGCGGGGTCCTGCGCCCCTGTGCTGGATCAGGTGTCCAAGGGCCCCGATCCGTTGCGGTGGGTGCGGGGTGAGGTTCGGGGCTGCCGGGCCTCCGCCGCTTCTGCGCCGGATCACGTGGCGGGACACGCGTGCGTTGCGGTGAGCAAGGTTCGAGCGGCCGCGTCCTGGCGACTCCTGTGCCGGATCACGAGTGGGTTGCGGTGGGCGCGGGGCGAGACTCGAGCTGCTGGGTCTTGTGCCTCCCGCGCCGGATCACGAGTGCGCAGCGGCGACCGCGTGGCGAAGCTCGGGCCCAGCCCCCGCCCCGCCCCCTCCGATCAGCGCCGCCCCTTCGGCTTCCCGGGTGGCGGAGGTGGCGGAGGTGGCGGTGGGGGAGGAGGCGGTGGTGGCGACGGACGGTCCTGGTCCCCGGAGGACGGCCGTCGGGCGCCGGGCCGCCTGGGAGGTCGTTGCGGTGAGCGAGGGGGCGGGTCGATCGGACGGGCCATGGTCGGGGCGCCGTAGACGTTGTCGTCGCCGGGGGGTGGTGCCGCGTCGGGGCGCCGCGAGCTCTCGCCAGAACCCTCAACACTGCGCTCGCCCTCAGCCCTCTGAGCCGCCTCACCCTCGCGCCCAGGCCGCGCCGCCTCCGCCCCCTGCAACTCGTCGGGCACTCGCAGATAGGGGTTCGTGGCCGGATTGGGCGGCCGATACGGCGTACCAGGCACGTAGGGCCCAGACTCCTCACCGTGTGACTGCGCCTCCTGGCCGGTCGGCGGCCTGCCCTGACCGGGACGGCCCCTCGCGTCACCGCCCGGCGCCCCGGCGTCACCGCTGGGCCACCCAGCCTCCCCGCGGGGCCACCGCCCCTGACCCGGCTCCGCCCTGCCCTCATCGCCGGCCCACCCCGCCGCACCGGAAGAGGCCGCGGCTCCACTGCCCTGCGCCCCCGCCCCGCGATACGGCCCCGCCTCACCGTCGTACGGTCGGCCCCCACCCGCGTCGTAGGACCACCCGCCGCCCTCGGACGACCTCGAAGCCTCGTCGTACGAGCCTCCCGCCCCCGGGTATCCCGCTGTTCCGCCCGCGTGAGCCCGCCCCTCACCGGCGTACGGCCCGCCCCCGCCTTCAGCGGGCCTCGAAGCCTCGTCGTACGAGCCCTCCGCCCCCGCATATCCCGCTACTCCGCCCCCGTAACCCCCACCCTCACCGACGTACGGCCCCGTGCCACCCCCACCGACATACGGCCCCACCCCACCCCCGCCCCCACCCGCATACCCCGGGCCCCCGACAGCCCCGTCACCCGTCCCACCCGAACCCCACGCCCCGTCACCCCGGACCCCCGAACCCCCCACCACGTCACCCCGTGCCAACACCGCGACCCCCGACCCCGCCGCCCCCGTCGCCCGTGCCAGCAACGCCCCCGTGGCGCCCGCCCCCGCTCCCCACAGGGCTCCGAGCAGGGCCGCCATGCCGAGTTGGCCCCGCAGTACGACCCCCGCGCCGAACGCGTCGAAGCCCAGTACCGACAGGGAGGCGTCCACCGAGACCTCCGTCAGCCAGGCGAGGAGCGGCAGCGTCAACGCGGTGGCGAGGCCCAGCCGCACCGCGCACCGGCCGGCGAAACCGCCCGCACCCGTCCCCTCGGCCGGAGTCCGCACAGCGGTGAGCACCCCCGCCAGCAGCATCATCAGCGCGGCCCCCACCCCCAGGAGCCACACCCGCCCGTCCAGCTCCGCCAGCCGACCCAGCGTCACCGACTGGTCGGAGTCCGAGGCGAGCAGCCGGTCCAGGGGATCGGGGAGGAAGTTCGTGAGCACACCCGTCGCGCGGCCGTCGAAGGGGACGAAGAGGCCGACGGGGATGCCCAGCCACACCCCGTTCGGGGCCCCGAGCAGCGCCGCGCCCGCGATCCGCTTGGGGTGGTCGTCGCCGATCGCCGCGTACACCGCCGCCGAGAGCCCCGCGGCCACCGCGACCAGCAGCACCGTCACGAGGGCGGACGCGGCCGGCCGTACCACCCGGTGCACCGCCTCCCAGCCGCGCGGCAACGGCGTACGACGGGACGCCAGCAGCGCGACCAGCAGGATCCCGGCCGACCAGCCGAGCCCGCCGAGCAGGGTCGGCGCGGTGTCCACCGTGAAGCCGACCGCCGCCTTCGCGTCGACGAGGTCGCCGAGCCGGTCGGGCAGCAGTCCGCCGATGTCCCCGACGTCCCCCAGCCCCGGGACGTCGAGACCGCCGGCCCCGCCCGCGCCGGGCAGCTTGTCGAGCCCCAGCGCACCCCCGTCGATCGTGATGACGTCGTGCCCGGCCCAGGCCAGCCCGCCCATCATCGCCGTGAACAGCGCGACCACCGAGCCCGCGCGGGCGAGGAGTTCGGCCGGCGCGATCACGGCCCCGGCGGCCCGCAGGGACCGTAGGAAGAACCAGGACAGAAGCACCGCACCGACCAGGCTGACGCCCAGTGGCGTGATCTCGATGGCGGTCGCCGCCTGCGCCCCCGTCAGCCCGAACGCGGACACGTCACCGGAGGGCGTCACCGAACCACCCGCCGCAAGGGCCACAACCGCCGCGGTCATCGGGCCCAGCGAGGCCGCGGAATCGGCCTCCAGCAGATGCAGCCCCAGTGCCGCCGCACCCGCCATGCCGATCAACGCCCAGCTCACGGCCGCCAGTGAGGACAGCAGGATGTCCCCCCACGGCAACCGCACGCCGTGCTTCGTGGTCTCGACGCCCATGGACGCACTCATGGCAGACCCCCCGATCCGCGGCGCGGTCGAGACCGCGCTTGTCCCCCTCGCGTGGATTACCCACTCTCCGGGTCGGTTTCAACCCCGTCAACGGAACCGGCCGAAGCGTACGAACGTGGTGTTCTCGGGGCTCGACTTTCGGTCAGGAGGGGGAGCCTGAAATAGTTCCCGACGATGTTCGACATCCCTACACTCCCTGTGACGGGGGCAATTCGGGGGACTACTCAGTGGGGCTTGGAGTGCCGGAACTCGTACTGGAAGCGAATGGCCGTACCTGGACGCTCGATCCGTCCAGGCCGTACAGCCTTGGACGCGATCCGCAGGGGGACATCGTGTTCGACGACGCCAGGGTGTCCTGGCGTCACGCCACGATCCGCTGGGACGGGAGCAGTTGGGTCGTCGAGGACCACAGCAGCACGAACGGCACGTTCGTGCACGGTCAGCGGATCCACCGGACGGAGATCGGCCCCGGCGCGGCCGTCCACCTGGGCAACGCGAGCGACGGCCCGCTGCTGAGCCTCTCCGGAACCACGGCCCCGGCGGCGCAGCAACAGCCCGGCCGCCAGTCGTACGCCGCGCGGAGCGCGAACCCCGGCTGGGCCCAGCAGACCCCGCAGCAAGCCGCACTGCAGACCCCGCACCAGGCTGCACACCAGGCCCCTCATCAGCCCCCTCACCAGGCCCCTCATCAGGCGCAGGCCGCGCCGTCCGGCTGGCCGCAGCCCACGCAACAGCGCCAGCCGCAGCCGCAGCCGCAGTCACAGCCGTACGCCCACCAGCCGCCGCAGAAGATCCCCCAGCAGCAGGGTCCGGGTGGCGGCGGGGACGCCCCGCCGGTCTACGGCGACCGCAGCCCGACCACGTTCCACCAGTTCACCATCGGCCGCATCATGCGCATCGGCCGTGCCCTGGAGAACGACCTGGTCGTCTCCGACCTTCAGGTCTCCCGCAACCACGCCGAGTTCCACTCGATGCCCGACGGCCGCATGGAGATCCGCGACCTCGGCTCCCACAACGGCACGTACGTCAACGGCCAGCCGATCCCCAAGGGCGGCTCCACCCTGCTCGGCCCGAGCGACATCGTCGGCGTCGGCCACTCCACGTTCCGGATCGTCGGGGACCGGCTGGAGGAGTTCGTCGACACCGGTGAGGTGACGTTCTCCGCCCGCCACCTGACCGTCACCGTCGACGGCGGCAAGCAGATCCTCAAGGACGTCTCCTTCGGCGTCCCGGAGAAGTCCCTGATCGCGGTCATCGGACCCTCCGGTTCCGGTAAGTCGACCCTGCTCAAGGCGCTCACCGGCTACCGGCCCGCCAACCAGGGCGATGTCCTCTACGACAACCGCAACCTCTACAAGCAGTTCGCCGAGCTGCGCCAGCGCATCGGTCTGGTCCCGCAGGACGACATCCTGCACAAGGAGCTGACCGTCAAGAAGGCCCTCAAGTACGCGGCCAAGCTCCGCTTCCCCGCCGACACCACGGCACAGGAGCGCGAGCACCGCATCGACGAGGTGCTGCGCGAGCTGAAGCTCGACATCCACAAGGAGAAGAAGGTCACCTCCCTCTCCGGCGGCCAGCGCAAGCGCGTCTCGGTGGCCCTGGAGCTGCTCACCAAGCCGTCGTTGATCTTCCTCGACGAGCCGACCTCCGGCCTCGACCCGGGCATGGACCGCGATGTCATGCAGTTGCTGCGCGGCCTCGCCGACGACGGCCGTACGGTCCTCGTGGTCACCCATTCCGTGGCCGAACTGGCCCTGTGCGACAAGCTGCTGGTGATGGCACCGGGCGGCGCGGTCGCCTACTTCGGACCGCCCGAGGAGGCACTGAACTTCTTCGGCTACGACACCTGGGCCGACGTCTTCTCGGCCTTCGAGAACTACCGCGACTACGACTGGGCCGGCCGCTGGAAGGGCTCGCAGCACTACCAGATGTACGCCGCGGACATAGACGCCGTTGCGCCGCAGTCCGTACAGACGCCTCCGATGCAGGGCATGAAACCACCCAAGCCGCAGGGCTGGACGGGTCAGTTCGGGACGCTCGTGCGCCGCTATGTGTCGGTCATCGCGTCCGACAAGGGCTTCCTGGCCCTGACGGTGATCCTGCCGCTCGTCCTCGGCTCGGTGAGCCTGCTCATCGACTTCGGCGACAACCTGCTGCCCAAGCCGATCGACCCCAGGACCAAGCAGCCCGAGCCGAACAGCACGGCCACCACCGTCCTGCTGATCCTCGCGGTCGGCGCCTGCTTCGCCGGCGCGGCCAACTCCGTCCGCGAGCTGATCAAGGAACGGGTGATCTACGAGCGGGAGCGCGCCACCGGCCTGTCCCGCTCGGCGTACCTGATGTCGAAGGTCGTCGTGCTGGGCGTGATCACCATCCTGCAGGGGCTGATGGTCGGCGTCATCGGGTTCGCCAGCCGCGGACTGCCGAAGGAGGGGCTGATCCTCGGCAACGCCACCCTCGCGGAGCTGTGCCTGCCGATCATGGGGCTCGGGTTCACCTCGATGATGTTCGGGCTGATCATCTCCGCGCTCGTGAAGACGTCCGAGAAGACCATGCCGCTGCTGGTCATGTTCGCGATCGTCCAGGTCGTCTTCACCGGCTGTCTGTTCCCCCTGCACGGCACGATCGGCGTCAACGAGCTCTCGTACGTGATGCCGTCGCGCTGGGCGGTCGCCGCCGCGGGCGCCACGCTGGACTTCAACCAGGTCAACCCGCCCGTGAAACCGGGCGACACGACCGACCCGCTGTGGAACCACACGGTCGGCACCTGGGGCCTCGACATGGTCGCCCTGATCGCCATCGGCCTCGTCTGCGGCTTCCTCGTCTCCCGCTTCCTGCGCCGCCACGAGCCCGAGGTCATGCGCAAGTGATCACCGCCGTACGACGGTGAAGGGCGGCACCCCGAGGGGGTGCCGCCCTTGTGCGTGAGAGAGGTCCGCGCGGCCTCAGTACGCGCTGTTCACGTTGTCCATCGAGCCGTACCGGTGGGCCGCGTAGTTCGCGGCGGCGGTGATGTTGGCGACCGGGTCGTAGATGTTCCAGGACGTGCCGGCGACGTGGTACGCCTGGAAGGTCGGCGGGATGACCTGGAGCAGGCCCTTGGAGGGGATGCCGTTGATGGCGTTGATGTCCCAGTTGTTGATCGCGTTCGGGTTGCCCGAGGACTCGCGGATGATGTTGCGGTACAGACCGTTGTAGCTGCCCGGGATGCCCTTGGCCTTCATGATGGCCAGTGACTCCTTGATCCAGCCGTCCAGGTTGTTCGCGTAGCTCTTCTTGGGCGCGGCGGCCTTGAGCTTGGCGCGGTGCGCGGCGCGGCTCGCGGCCTCCTTGACCTTGCGCGCCTGCGCGGCCTTCTTGGCGGCGGCGGCCGCGGCGGCCTTCTTCTTCGCGGCGGCGGCCTTGGCCTTCGCCTCGGCCTGCGCCTTCGCCTTGGCCTCGGCGGCCTTGCTCTGCAGGGCCTTGGCGGCGAGCTGCTCCTTGACGTCCGCCTGGAGGCCCTTGAGCTCCTCGGAGCTGTACTTCACGGGGGCCGAGTAGGAGGCCGCCTCGGAGGTGGTGGTCTCCGCGTTGCCCGGAACCGCGCTGAAGGCGACGGCGGCTGCGCCCAGCGTGGCGACTCCGGCGACGGCGATCTTGTGGCGCTTGGTCAGCGCGCGACTGTGACCTCGGGTGAAAGGGTTCTTGGGCATGCGGGATGGACCTCTTCGAATAGCGCGGAGGTCGCTCGCTGTCCGGTGGGGGACACGGGTGCTTCCGGCACAAACGCCGCGGGGCGTAACCCGCGGCGCTGAGCGACGTTGGCCATTCTTAGCTGGCGCAAAACACCCGGGCAAAGATGTGACGTACGACCCCGGGTAGTGGACCAGGGGAGGGCAAAACGGGACAGACTGGAACGTCTGTCCCGTTCATGCGGGGAGCCTTTGTCTCCTATTTCGCTTAGTACGTGATGTGGGCCCTATGTGCGGGCTCACATCGCCCGCACAGCGTTCTCACGAGCAGTTGCGGGCGCAATGCTCTGCGTGAGGACTCTCCTCCGGCAGCAGGAGATGCACGTCGCCGAACTCGTGCCACAGGTAGCGCCGGCGCAGGGCCTCCTCGTACCCGCGGTCGATCGCCGCCCGCCCCGCGACCGCCTCCAGCATCAGCAGGTGCGAGGCCTCCGGCTCGTGCAGCCCGGTCAGCAGCCCGTCCACCACCCGCACCCCGCGCTCGGGGGTCACGACGAGGTCCGTCCATCCCGCACGCGCGCGTACGACCCCGTCGGCCCCGGCAGCCGACTCCACCGCCCGTACGGCCGTCGTCCCGACGGCGACGACCCTGCCGTCCCCGGCCCGCACGGCGTTGATCAGCCGCGCGGATGCCTCGGGAACCGAGAACCGCTCGGGATACGGCGGCTCGTGCGCCTCCGCCGAGGCCACCCCCGTGTGCAGCGTGACCGGCGCGAACTGGACACCCCGGCTCACCAGCTCCGCCACCAGGCGCGCGGTGAAGGGCCGCGCCGCACTGGGCATCTCCGCACTGCCCGACCCGTCGGGCGAGGGCAGCGCGAACACCGTCCGGTACACGGACAACGGCTGGTCCCGCTCCGTGTAGGAGTAGCGGATGGGCCGCCCCTGCTCCCGCAGCAGCCCGAGCACCTCCCCGTCGCACACCCGCGCCCACCACAGCCGCCCGCTCACCGTCTCCTCCAGGACCAGCCGCCCGCCCCCGGGCAACCGCACCTCAGTCCCCGCGGGCCCGCCCGCACGCGCACGCGTGGTCCCCTTCCCGTCCGGGTCCCGCAGCTCCACCGCCCACCGGCCGTCGTCCCCGCGCGTGGAGAAGTGCACCACCACGCGCGCGTGCCCGATCCGCCCGTCGACGGCCGCGGCCAGCGTGGGGGAGGTGTTCACGACGAGCAGGTCTCCGGCCCGCAGCAGCCGCGGCAGCTCACCGAACGCGTGGTGCGACACCGCGGTCCCCCGCGACACCAGCAGCCGTACGGCGTCCCGGTCGAGCCCCGGACCACGCTGCTCGGCGGGCACCCGCGCGGACAGCTCCTCCGGCACCCTCCCCCACCTTCGGAAGAACTCGAGCGGGGGGACCCCCATCGCGAGTGTCATCGCCCCTCCAGCAGCGACGGAGCCCCGTACCGCCCGCTCACCGGACGCTCGTCCAGCAACCGCAGAAACGCCGGCACCACGCTCGCCGGCTCCGGCCGCGGATCCTCGTCGTCCGGTACGGCCGCCGCGTACAGGTCGGTCGCCATGTCCCCGGGATCGACGGCCCACACCCGCAGCCCCGGCTCCTCCGCGCCCAGCACCGCCACGAGGTGGTCCAGGGCGGCCTTGGACGCCCCGTAGCCGCCCCACGTCTCGTACGCCTCGGCGGCGGCGTCCGAGCTGACCGCGATCACCGTGCCGGCCGCAGCGGCCCGCAGCAGCGGCAGCGCCTCCTGGACCAGGCCGAGCGCGGCCACGACGTTCACCTCCAGCGCCCGGCGCAGTCCGTCCGGCGGCAGCCCTTCGAGACGGGTCAGCGGCTCGGCGCCCAGCGCGCTCGCGTTGTGCACCAGCAGATCGACACCGCCGAGCCGCCAGGCCGCCGCCACCAGCTCCGAGCGGTGCGCCGGATCCGTGACGTCCCCGGTCAGGGCCGTCACCCGGGTCCCGTGCCCGGTGAGCGCGGCCGCCGTCTCCTTCAGGACCTCCGCCGTCCTCGCGTCGAGAACCAGGTCCCAGCCCCGCGCGGCCAGCGCCTCGGCGAGCGCCCGCCCCAGCCCCTTCGAGGCCCCCGTGATGATCGCTACCGGCATGACATCCGTCCCCTCGTTTTCCACGCCTCCTGATCGGCGTGCTGCCAACGTAGGAACGCCGTCCTCCCGGCCGCCTCGGACGCGGGCCGCAATGCGGCGAGGCCCTTCGCCCTAGGTCGCCCGCCCTAGCCGGGGGCGGTCACAGGTCCGATCCGCGCTGTCACACCCCGCCCGTACTCTGAGGACATGAGTCAAGGCCCCCGGTCCGGCCTCGCCGCGGTGAGCTCCGCGCTGCTGGCCATGAGCAGGCACCTGGAGGTGCGCGACGTCCTCAAGACGATCGTCGCCTCGGCCCGCGAGCTGCTCGACGCGCAGTACGCCGCCCTCGGCGTCCCGGACGACCACGGCGGCTTCGCCCAGTTCGTGGTCGACGGGGTCAGCGACGCCCAGTGGAAGGCCATCGGCCCGCTCCCGCGCCAGCACGGCATCCTCGCCGCGATGCTGCACGAGGCCAGGCCCGAGCGCCTCGCGGACGTCCGCAAGGACCCCCGCTTCGAGGGCTGGCCGTCCGCCCACCCGGACATGGTCGACTTCCTGGGCCTGCCGATCCGCGACGGCGACGAGGTCATCGGCGCGCTCTTCCTGGCCAACAAGCTGCGCCCTGTGGGGGGACACCCCCCACACCCCCCCTGCCCCAAACCCGAGGGCAGTTGCGGCTTCACGGAAGAGGACGAGGAGCTCCTCTCGATCCTCGCCCAGCACGCCGCGATCGCCCTCACCAACGCCCGCCTCTACGAACGCAGCCGCGAGCTGACGATCGCCGAGGAGCGCTCCCGGCTCGCCCACGAACTGCACGACGCGGTCAGCCAGAAGCTGTTCTCCCTGCGCCTGACCGCCCAGGCCGCCGCCGCCCTCGTCGACCGCGACCCGTCCCGCGCCAAGGGCGAGCTGCACCAGGTGGCCGTGCTCGCCGCCGAGGCCGCCGACGAACTGCGCGCCGCGGTCGTCGAGTTGCGCCCCGCCGCGCTGGACGAGGACGGCCTGACCGCCACCCTGCGCACCCAGGTCCAGGTCCTGGACCGCGCCCACACCGCGCGCGTGACCTTCGCCGCCCACAACTTCCGCGCACTGCCGGCCGCCCAGGAGGAGGCCATGCTCCGCGTCGCCCAGGAGGCCCTGCACAACGCGCTGCGGCACTCCGGGGCCGCCCATGTCGAGGTGACCCTGGACCGGCGTGGTGCCGGAGCCGTCCTGCGCGTCACGGACGACGGCAGCGGCTTCGAACCGAAGGCGGTCCGCCGAGCCGGCCGTCACCTCGGCCTGGTCTCCATGCGGGACCGCACCAGCGGGGTCGGCGGCACGCTGACCGTGGAATCGGCGCCCGGCAAGGGCACCACGATCGAGATGGAGGTCCCCGGTGGCTGACGCGATCAAGGTCCTGCTCGTCGACGACCACCAGGTCGTCCGCCGGGGACTGCGCACCTTCCTCGAAGTGCAGGACGACATAGAGGTCGTGGGCGAGGCCGCCGACGGCGCCGAGGGCGTCGCGCAGGCGGAGGAACTGCATCCCGACATCGTCCTCATGGACGTCAAGATGCCGGGCATGGACGGCATCGACGCCCTGCGCAGGCTCCGCGAACTGAACAACCCCGCGCGCGTGCTGATCGTCACCAGCTTCACCGAACAGCGCACGGTGGTCCCGGCCCTGCGCGCGGGCGCCGCCGGTTACGTCTACAAGGACGTCGACCCGGACGCCCTCGCCGGCGCCATCCGCTCCGTGCACGCCGGGCACATCCTGCTCCAACCGGAGGTGGCGGGCGTCCTGTTGTCCCAGGAGGAGAACAGTTCCGGTCAGGGCAGGGGCGGTTCGCTCACCGAGCGGGAGCGCGAGGTGCTCGGGCTGATCGCGGACGGCCGCTCCAACCGGGAGATCGCCCGCGCGCTGGTCCTCTCCGAGAAGACCGTCAAGACGCATGTCTCGAACATCCTGATGAAACTCGACCTGGCGGACCGCACACAGGCGGCCCTGTGGGCGGTTCGTCACGGAGTGGCCGGTTGATCCCCACCGCCCACGGCAATACGGAGGGTTCCGCTCCGGAGTGAGATTCATACCGTCGTGGGAATGTCCCCCGAATGGCGCATCCTTCGGGGAGCCCCGCCGTTCTCCAGTGCGTGCTGCGGCGACTGCCGCGGCAATCGCTAGGAGGGCTTAGAAGTGAAGAACCTGAAGAAGGCAGCGGCCGTGACGATGGTGGCCGGCGGGCTGATCGCCGCCGGTGCCGGGATGGCCTCCGCCACCGACGGGTCGCACGCCGACGGCAAGGCCGTGGGCTCGCCCGGCGTCGTCTCGGGCAACCTCGTCCAGGCACCGGTGCACATCCCGGTGAACGCGGTCGGCAACAGCGTGAACGTCATCGGCGTGCTGAACCCCGCCTTCGGCAACCTCGGCCTCAACCACTGAGTCCCTCGCCGAGCGGACAGTGACTTCGGCCTCCCGGGTGCGCCACGCACCCGGGAGGCCGGTCCTTTGCCGCAAGACGATCCAAGGGGTCACAGCGCGGCCAGGCCGGCCGCCCCGCAGTCCCCTGCGCCCGCCGCCCGCCGGCCGCGTCCGGCCAGGTCGGCCGCCCCGCTCCCGCCGGTCACCGCACTCCGCGTTCAAGTTCCTCCACGTACGCGTTGTACGCAGCCACCTGCGCCCGTCGCCCCGTCCGCTCGACCGGCCGCAACGCCTCCCCCCGGGCCCACGTCTCTGCCCGGTTGCCGCAAGACGATCCAGGCATCACAGCGCGGCCACCGGCCAGGCCAGCCGCCCCGCGGCCACCGGCCAGGCCAGCCGCCCCGCGGCCACCGACCAGATCGGCCGCCCCGCCCCCGCCGGTCACCGCACCCCGCGCTCCAGTTCCTCCACGTACGCGTTGTACGCAGCCACCTGCGCCCGCCGCCCCGTCCGTTCCACCGGCCGCAGCGCTTCACCCCGGGCCCGCATCTCGGCCGAGCTCACCGCACCCCCGTGCCCGTTCTCATAGGCCAGCGACACCAGCAGCCCCACCCGCTGGGCGAGCTCCAACACCCGCACCGCCCGCGGCGGATACCCCGGCGCGAGCACCTCCCGCCCCCGCTCGGCCCGAGCCCGGTACGCCCCCAGCGCCGCCTCCGCCACCGGCCCCGACGCGGCCACGTCCAACCGGGACAACACCTCCGTCGCCTCCCGCAGGGCCTCCGCGAGCTCCCGCTCGGCCTCGCCCAGCGAAGGCACGTCCGCCGGCGGAGCCTCCCGCACCGGCAGCACATGCCACACCACCTCGACATGCACATCACCCGCGGGCCCGGCCTCGTAGACCTCCGGCACCAGGCCCAGCGCGGCGCCGTGGCAGACCACCGCCTCCTCCGCCTCCAGCGCCCGCGCGTTGAACTCCGGCGGCCCGCTCAGGCCCAGCGGATGTCCGGGCGCGGGCAGCGCGACCCGCAGCCCCTTCACACCGAGCGAGCGCAGCCGCCCGAGCGCCAGCGTGAGACCGACGGCCGCCGGCTCACCCGGCAGCCCCTCGACCCGGTGCACGGCATCGTCACCGACGATCGCCGCCACGGCGTCGTCCGGCGAGACAAGTCCGGCCAAAAGGCCGTTTCCCCAAGCGGCAAGGCGTCCAGAGCGCGGTTCCGAGAGCATGCCCCCAGCCTAAGGACCGGACCGCTGGACGGGAGCGGCCGACCGGTGGCGTAGATTTCATCGAGGGCTGCGCCCAAAAGCGCGCACGCGCCAGCCGAGACGCCGACACCGGTCACACTGCAAGGGGAGACAACGCGCTCATGAGCGATGTTCTGGAGCTTCAGGACGTATCCGTGGTCCGCGAGGACCGGGCTCTGGTGGACCAGGTCTCCTGGTCGGTCAAGGAGGGCGAGCGCTGGGTCATCCTCGGCCCCAACGGCGCCGGCAAGACCACGCTCCTGAACCTCGCCTCCAGCTACCTCTACCCCAGCAAGGGCACCGCCACCATCCTCGGCGAGACCCTCGGCAAGCCCGGCACCGACGTCTTCGAACTGCGCCCGCGCATCGGCATGGCCGGCATCGCCATGGCCGACAAGCTCCCCAAGCGCCAGACCGTCCTGGAGACCGTGCTGACGGCGGCGTACGGCATGACCGCCGGCTGGCAGGAGGAGTACGAGGACATCGACGAGCAGCGCGCCCGCGCCTTCCTCGACCGCCTCGGCATGAGCGACTACCTGGACCGCAAGTTCGGCACCCTCTCCGAGGGCGAGCGCAAGCGCACCCTCATCGCCCGCGCGCTGATGACCGACCCCGAGCTCCTCCTCCTCGACGAGCCCGCCGCCGGCCTCGACCTCGGCGGCCGCGAGGACCTGGTCCGCCGCCTCGGCCGGCTCGCCCGCGACCCGATCGCCCCCTCGATGCTCATGGTCACCCACCACGTCGAGGAGATCGCCCCCGGCTTCACCCACGTCCTCATGATCCGCCAGGGCAAGGTGCTCGCCGCGGGTCCCCTGGAGCTCGAACTCACCTCCCGCAACCTCTCCATGTGCTTCGGCCTGCCGCTTGTCGTCGAGCAGGTCGGCGACCGCTGGACCGCGCAGGGCCTGCCGCTGTCGTGATCGCGTGAAGTCCCCGCGAAAACACGGGTAAGAAGCTTCTCCCCGCGCCATCGCGCCCTGTCCGCGGCGGTGTCCCCGGACCTACCATGACCACGTGAACGACATCGACGCATGGGTGTGGTGGCTCGTCGGCGCGGCTGCGCTCGGAATCCCGCTCGTGGTGACCGCGATGCCGGAGTTCGGCATGCTCGCGGCGGGCGCCGTCGCCGCCGCGGTGGCGGCCGGACTCGGCGGTGACATCGTCGTCCAGGTACTCGTCTTCGCCGTCGTCTCGGTGGCCCTCATCGCCGTCGTACGTCCCATCGCGACCCGGCACCGCTCCCAGCGGCCCCAACTCGTCACAGGTGTCGACGCGTTGAAGGGCAAGCAGGCCGTCGTCCTGGAGCGGGTCGACAGCGCGGGCGGCCGGATCAAGCTCGCCGGAGAGGTCTGGTCGGCCCGTTCCCTCGACACCGGGCGCGCCTACGACGTAGGCCAGGAAGTGGACGTCGTCGACATCGAGGGAGCCACGGCGATCATCATGTGACCTCGCAGGATGCAACTGAACCGAACGCACCACGAGTTGCACGACGGTCTGTCAGACTCGACCAGCAAGATCTTCAACAACCATAAGATCTTCCGAAAACGCCGAGGCGGAGAAGGGCACGGGGACACGATGGAACCGGTCATCATCGTCTTGATCATTCTGGTGGTGTTGGTCTTCATCGCCCTGATCAAGACGATCCAGGTCATCCCACAGGCCAGTGCGGCCATCGTGGAGCGCTTCGGCCGCTACACGCGGACCCTCAACGCGGGACTCAACATCGTCGTCCCGTTCATAGACACCATCCGCAACCGCATCGACCTGCGTGAACAGGTCGTGCCCTTCCCGCCCCAGCCGGTGATCACCCAGGACAACCTGGTCGTGAACATCGACACCGTCATCTACTACCAGGTGACCGACGCCCGCGCCGCGACCTACGAGGTCGCCAGCTACATCCAGGCGATCGAGCAGCTCACCGTCACCACCCTGCGCAACATCATCGGCGGCATGGACCTGGAGCGGACCCTGACCTCCCGCGAGGAGATCAACGCGGCCCTGCGCGGCGTCCTCGACGAGGCCACCGGCAAGTGGGGCATCCGCGTCAACCGCGTCGAGCTGAAGGCGATCGAGCCCCCGACCTCCATCCAGGACTCGATGGAGAAGCAGATGCGCGCCGACCGTGACAAGCGCGCCGCGATCCTCACCGCCGAAGGTACGCGCCAGGCGGCGATCCTCACGGCCGAGGGTGAGAAGCAGTCCCAGATCCTGCGCGCCGAGGGTGAGGCCAAGGCCGCCGCCCTGCGCGCGGAAGGCGAAGCCCAGGCGGTCCGCACGGTCTTCGAGGCGATCCACGCCGGCGACCCCGACCAGAAGCTTCTCTCCTACCAGTACCTCCAGATGCTTCCAAAGATCGCCGAGGGCGACGCCAACAAGCTCTGGATCGTCCCCAGCGAGATCGGCGACGCCCTCAAGGGCCTCTCCGGAGCCATGGGCAACTTCGGCGGCATGGGCGGCGGTTCGAACGGCGGCAACTCCGGCGCAGAACGCAGAGAAACCCCGAAGATCGACTGACGCACGGATTTGCGTACGACAAAGCGGCCCGCCTTCTTAAGGAAGGCGGGCCCCAACGTACCTAGGGGCACGGGGAACTGCGCGACAAGCCACAACGAACCCGCAGCCGCAGCTCAACCCACCTCGGCAGACGCCTAGGCGGCCGCTCCGGCCAGCCAATCAGGCAGAGCGGAGAAGTCCTCGTGGCCCAAGGACAGCAGCATCGCATCCGCCGGAGTCGGCTCGAACGGCTCCCGCAGCAACGGCATCCCCGCCTCCGCCGGAGTCCGGTTCGCCTTGCGGTGGTTGTCCTCCGCGCAGGAGGCCACCGTGTTCAACCACGTGTCCTGCCCGCCCTGGGACCGCGGCACCACGTGGTCCACGGTCGTCGCCCGCCGCCCGCAGTACGCGCACCTGTGCCGGTCACGCACCAGAACACCCCGCCGGGACCACGGGGCTTGTCTTCGGAAGGGCACCCGGACATACCTGCACAGCCTGATCACCCGGGGCGCCGGTATGTCGACCGCGGCTCCGCGCATGCGCAGTTCGGGGTGGGACTGCTCGACGACGGCCTTGTCCTGCAGCACCAGAACGACGGCTCGGTTCAACGTCACCGTCGACAGCGGCTCGAAGCTCGCGTTCAGTACCAGCGTGTCCCGCATGTCAGCCCACCTCCCATGTGCACCGTCCCATCCCCTGGCGGGCTTGGGCTTGGATCAACTCTGGCCGGGCACGCCGAGATGGACAACGCAATAAAAAGTGCCCGCCCCTGATCAATTCCAAGACCAGAGGCGGGCAAACGCTCCGTGAACGTCAGTCTTCGGCGGGCACCTCGTACTCACCGATCAACTGGGCGCGCGCGAGGGTGTGGAACCGCAGGTTGAAGCCCACGTAGGCGGGAGAGGCGTCGGCATCCGGCCCGAGCTTCTCCTGGTCCACCGAGTACACGGTGAACACGTACCGGTGCGGACCGTCCCCGGCCGGTGGGGCGGCCCCACCGAAGTCCCTGGACCCGTAGTCGTTGCGCACCTGTACGGCGCCCTCCGGCAGCCCCTCGAACTTGCCGCTGCCCGCACCGACCGGCAGCTCGGTCACCGAGGCCGGGATGTCGAACACGACCCAGTGCCAGAACCCGCTGCCCGTGGGCGCGTCGGGGTCGTAGCAGGTCACGGCGAAGCTCTTGGCCTCGGGCGGGTAGCCCTCCCAGCGCAGGTGCGGAGAGGTGTTGCCGGCCGCGTAGACCTGAGCGTCCTTGAGCGTGCCGCCCTCCTGCACGTCCTCGCTCGTCACCGTGAACGACGGGACGGGCGGATGGAAGTCATGGGGGAGCGGCCGCCGCTTGAGCTCGGTCACCTCGGTACCTCCTGGTCTCTTGCCGGAATCAGCAGTTCCGAGCCTAGAACCAGTTGCGCCGGCTGCCGACCTCGGACAGCCACTGGTTGAGGTACCCGGCCCAGTCGGTGCTCTGGTAGTCGTGCAGCCCCACCTGGAAGGAGCGGAAGGTGTCGCTGCCCTCGCTGAACAGCCCCGGCTTCTTGTCCATCTCCAGCACGACGTCCATCGCGTGGCCGTCCGCGACGAAGCTCAGCTCGACCTGGTTGAGCCCGCGGTACTGCTGCGGCGGGAAGAACTCGATCTCCTGGTAGAACGGCAACTGCTGGCGGGTGCCACGGATGTGGCCGCGCTCCAGGTCGGCGTTCTTGAAGCGGAAGCCGAGCTGCATGAACGCGTCCAGGATCGCCTTCTGCGCCGGCAGCGGGTGCACGTTGACGGGATCCAGGTCACCGGAGTCCACCGCACGCGCGATCGCCAGCTCGGTCGTCACACCGACGTTCATCCCGCGCAGCGCCTGACCGTCGATCATCGTGACCGGCGTCTCCCAGGGGATCTCCAGACCGAACGGCACCGCGTGCACCGCGTTGGCCTGGAGCGTGAAGGCACCGCCGAGCGAGACCTTCGTGAACTCGATGTCCTGCTTGTACTCCTGGTCGCCGCTCTCGACCTCGACCTTGGCCTGAAGCCCGACCGACAGGCCCTCGATCTCCTGGTCGACGGACCCGCCCTGGATCCGCACCTCGCCCTGGACGACACCACCGGGAACGACGTTGACCTCGGTCAGCACCGTCTCCACCGAAGCCCCACCGGCCCCCAGGCTCGCGAGCAGCTTCTTGAACGCCATGTCTCTCCTCTTAGAACGCGCGGATTCCTGATCCCTACAAACGCGATCCGGCCGTGGTCGGTTCCGCGCCATCACCCTGGCAAGCGGACGGACCCTTGACCACCCCTTGGCACACACCCGTCTGGACTACGCTCGTACGCCATGATCACGCCCCCGGACCGTACGCCACTGCCCCGAGAGTTCTTCGACCGCCCCGTACTGGAGGTCGCCCCCGACCTCCTCGGCCGTCTCCTCGTCCGTACCACCCCGGACGGTCCGATCGCGCTCCGCATCACAGAGGTCGAGGCCTACGACGGCCAGAACGACCCCGGCTCCCACGCCTATCGCGGCCGCACGCCCCGCAACGACGTGATGTTCGGTCCGCCCGGCCATGTGTACGTCTACTTCACCTACGGCATGTGGTTCTGCATGAACCTCGTGTGCGGGGAGGAGGGTCGCGCGAGTGCTGTGCTGCTCCGTGCCGGGGAGATCATCGAAGGCGCCGAGCAGGCCCGCAAACGTCGACTCTCGGCCCGAAATGACAAGGAACTGGCCAAAGGGCCTGCCCGCCTGGCCACGGCCCTGGGGGTGGACCGGGCCCTGGACGGCACGGACGCATGCGCCCCGGGCGAGACCCCGCTGAGGGTGCTCACCGGCACCCCGGTCGCCTCCGACCAGGTACTCACCGGTCCGCGGACCGGAGTCGCCGGCGAAGGAGGCGTGCACCCCTGGCGGTTCTGGGTCGCGAACGACCCGACAGTGAGCCCCTATCGCGCCCATGTCCCGAGGCGGCGCTCAAGTTGACTCGCTCTTGGAAGATGCGTAACGTGGCCCGAGCCGCTTGAACCGGTTACGGCGATCGCCAGCAGCCGAGAGCGGCCAAACCACTACCTACAACATCCCCTCAGCGGGGACGATTTCGGCGTGCCTGCATGCCTGAATTCGAACTCGCGGGACTCGATTATGAGTTGCAGAGGGAATGGGCTAACGTAGTGAATGTCGAAAGGCCCCGCCGACAGGGAATCAGGCCCGAAAGGATCTGATAGAGTCGGAAACGCAAGACCGAAGGGAAAAGCCCGGAGGAAAGCCCGAGAGGGTGAGTACAAAGGAAGCGTCCGTTCCTTGAGAACTCA
>NZ_JBVJPC010000026.1:0-13961 GCF_055582845.1 Streptomyces sp. NPDC107471
CTGAGTGCGACCGCGTCGGCGACAGCCGGGCCGACTTCTCACAGAAGCACCGCCGCCACGGCGTGAACGTGCAGGTCGTGGCCGATCCCACCGGCAACCTGCTGTGGATTTCGCCGGTGCTGCCCGGCCGTACCCATGACCTGACCGCGGCCCGCACCCACCGCATTATCCGGATCTGCGAACGCCAGGGCGTTCCGATCCTCGCCGACCGCGCCTACATCGGCGCCGGCCTCTGGGGGACCACACCGATCAGTCGGCTACCGAACCGGGACCTCACCACGACCCAGCAGACGATCAACCGGGCTCTGTCAGCGGCACGGGCACCGGTCGAACGGAGCGTCGCGAGGCTGAAGTCCTGGCGCATCTTCCGCCGAGCCCGCTGCAGCCCCAACCGCATGACCGCCATCGCCGCAGCCATCCTCACCCTGGAACGTCAACGCTGAAAAGGCTCACTGACCATTCGTCAGATCCACACGTCCGCAGGACGTGTGGATCTGACGAACAAGATCCGCTTTTGATACACGGCCTAGAGCTGCTGCTACTCAAACCAGTGAGTCTTGGGCCATTCCGGCATCCAATCAGTATCGCGACGCCCGCTGAATACGTTCAGTAGCCAATCGGTAAGAGTCTCGTCCGACTCGTACCAGTCGTGCCAATTCCTCCGAAAGGCAGACACAGTCCACCTCCCACTCCCACGATCTTCGAGGAAGAACTTGTCGCCTTCGATTGAATGTCCCCAATGGAGCATGCCTCCGGCATCAGGGAGTACTGGCCTGGGAATAGTTGGGTGACCTTCCCGAACGAACCCACTCATCCACTCCCCTTTCTCTGCCATGAACTTCGGACCGAAGATGAACATATAGTCGGAGATCAGGAGGTCTCCGTAAATTGAACAGAAATCTTTCACCTCCTTTGGCAGTGTGATGCCGAGGGTGTGTTCTGCGGTATCAAAACTTCTCCCGCCTCCCTCCGTGGGGGCCCCTAGCAGGCCTTTCAACTGATCCAGAGACGACATGTACCCCTCCAATGGAAACTGTCACCAACACTTGTACGTAGCTTCCGCGTTATTGTCGAATTCGCAACGCACTTCCGCCGATCCGAACGACAGGAATTTTATCTTAGTCGGGATCACAGAATTTGGGTCACCATACACCGGCGTCACCTGGACCATCTGTCTGCCGCCCGCCTTGATTGATTTGACTACAATCTCTTCACCTTGTTTGTACATTCGGTCATTGGCGGATTGGTACATAGGAACAAAATTCCTGGTGTCCTTGTTCGATCCCCCCATTGCAAACCCGATCAGATGCCCGCGCGCGCGATTTTCTGACGGCAAATCCAGCAAACCGGGAAGCTGGAAGGAAAGACCCGGACGAGGAGGTGGGGTGTAATCGGCCTGGGTCAGGCTAGCGAATGCTCCCGTGGCGACACACTGGCCCGCGTGCTCTCTGCGCGGCAGGTACACCATGTTACCCCGGGCATTGAAGCCTGCTCCTGTGTCACATCGGTTACTCCGATCACGGTCGGGCCCTTCCACTGAGCCGTCGCTCTCGTTTACTCCCTCAGATGCTTGCACGAGGACCGGGTCCAGTGTGGTCAGATCATCAGGCTCCAACGAGGCCATGCCTCCCACTGCCATGTTTTCAAACACCTGCCGGTCGATGACGATGGCGCGGTTGAGGGCGCGCTGTTTGATGGCGGTGGTGTCGACGCGGGGTTTGGGGACGGGAGGGCGGGTGGGGGCGGGGACGGGTTTTTTGCCGCGGTTAGGGTTTTGTGGGATGCGGGGCTTGGTTGGTGTGGTGGTGCCGGTGCGTCCCTTTCCGCTGTTGCCGCGGGTGTATCCGCCGCGGTAGGTGGTTGAGTTCTTGCCGCAGTTGTAACTGCATCCGCGGTTGGTGGTGCGGCCCTTGGGAGTGCCGTTTCCGGTGCGAGTGGTTCGGGTGTTGTAGCGGCTTTCGATGCGCTGCAGTTCCCGGGCGTTGCGTCGGGCCTGTGCCCTGGTGATGTTCCGGCTGCTGGCGGTGCCGCTGCCCGTGCTGCGGGGACGGCTGGTTGAGGATCGTCCCTTGGTGGTCCTGGGGCGCACGTATCCCTTCGGAGCGCCGCCGGTGCCCTTGCCCCCGCGGGCCGAACCCACGAGAAAGCGGCTGTCGCTGCTGCCGCCGCCGCAGGCGCAGACGTGGCCGGTGGGGTCGGTGCCGGTGAGGGGGGTGTTGTTGGCGTAGCCGTAGCGGTTGGCCTGGGCGGACGGGGTGGTGTCGAGTTGCCAGGTGTCGCGGGAGGTGAAGGATCCGGTGCTGGGCTGGTACCAGCGGGCGGCCATGTTGACGTCGCCGCTGGTGGGGTCGGTCCAGCCGGATTGGTAGCCGACGGCTGAGGTGGTGCCGGTGGTGGCGGTCTTGGTTCCGAAGGGGTCGTAGGCGGTGGAGCCGGTGAGGGCGGTGGCGTCCGGGGTCAGGCCGGCGACCAGGTCGGTGTGCTGGTCGGTGAGCGTCCACTGCTTGGTGGTGCCGGTGGCGGCGGACAGGAGGGCGCCGTCGGGGGTGCGGTTGTAGCTGGTGGTGCCGTCGTCTGCGAGGTTGTTGGAGCCGCCGTCGTAGGTGAAGGATGTGGTGCCGCGGGTCTGGACGCGGTCCAGGGAGTCGTAGGTGTAGCTGGCGGTGCCGTCGGTGGTCTTGCGTTCGAAGGCGTCGAAGGTCAGGGTTCGCACCGAGCTGCCGCCGCCGGTGTCGACTGAGGCTTGGGTGCCGCGGGCGGTGTAGGTGTAGGTCGTGGTGCCGTTGGTGAGCTGGCGGTTGCGGGCGTCGAAGGTCGCGGTTATCGAGCCGGCCTTGGTGCGGTTGCCTGAGGCGTCCCATTCGTAGGCCACGGTCGTGGTGGCGTCCTTGGTCCAGGACTTCAGACGGTTCGCTTGGTCGTAGGTGTAGGTGTTGGCGGCGGCGCCCGCGGTGCCCGTCGTCTTCTTGGACGTCAGGTTGTCGTCCAGGTCGTAGCCGTAGGTGAGGGAGGCGACCGTGGTGGTGCCGGCCGGGTTGGTGACGGTGTCACTGCTGAGGCGGCCCAGGTCGTCGTAGCCGTAGACGCGCTTGGCAGTCGCTGTATAGGCGGTGGCTCCTGCGGGTTTGGCCGCGTACTGCTCCAGGCGTGGGCGTCCGGCGGCGTCGAAGTCGTACCAGATCTGGTTGCCGGTGATGGAGTCCTGGACCCAGTCGATGCGCCCGGCACTGTCGTAGCCGTAGGACGTTGTTCCGGCGGTGGTCTTGCGGTAGGTCATGCTGCCGTCGGCGTTGTAGCTGTAATTGGCTTCGCCGCCGGGGCCGTTCGCGGTGAGGAGTTCCCCGCGGTCGTTGTAGGTGTAGGTGTTGCGGGTGGTCCCGTCCGCGGTGGCGACGGCGGTGAGGCGGTCTGCGAGGTCGTACTCGAGGGTCCGGGCCGTGGTGGCCGCCTCGGCACCGGTGCCGGTCTCCGCTACCAGGCGGCCCAGGCCGTCGTAGGTGCGTTCGCGCTTGACTCCGCCCGGCAGCAGTTCGGTCACGGCCTGGCCGGCCTTGTCGTAGACGGTGGTCCAGGTGCGGTCGGCGGCGCTCGGGTGGGCGGTGGTGGAGGGCTCGATCGTCGACTCGGGCAGGCCCCAGCTGTTGAAGGTGTAGGTGGTCTTGTTGCCGCGGCCGTCGGTGAGACGGGTCTGGTTGCCTGCTGTGTCGTAGCCGAATGAGGTGGTGATCGACTCGGTCGATGAGACGGGCTCGATCTGTGTGGTCATGCGGCCCAGGGCGTCGTAGGCGTAAGTCGTGCGGGCTTTGGTCTGTGCGGAGATCGAGGCTGTCTGGTTGCCGTCCACATCGAATTCGGCGGAGTCCGTGCGCAGGGGAGTGGTGCCGGTGCCGTAATCCGTCGTCGCGGTCAGGTTGTCGAGTGCGTCGTAGGCGAGAGTCGTGCGGCGGTTTGTGGCGTCCGTCGTCTGTGTCTGCCGGCCGAGGCTGTCGTAGTCGAATGTGGTCGTGCCGGCCGGGTCGGTGACGGTTCTGGTCTCGCCTGCCGGGTTGTAGGTGGCGGAGGTGGTGATGCCGGACGGGGTCGTCGAGGCAATCTGGTTGTCAGCGTCGTCCCAGGTGTAGCGGGAGATGAGGTTGGCCGTGGTGGGGTAGCGCTCGACGGTGGTTGCGGTGAGTTGTCGGCCCAGTTCGTCGTACGTGGCCTCGGTGCGCGCGCCGATCGGGTCGGTGATGGAGAGCTGAAGGCCGGTGGGCGTCCAGGTGTAGGCCGTGACCGCACCCGCGCCGGCGCTCGTGAAGGACTCGGTGGTCAGGTCGGTGTCGGGGGTCAGAGCCGCTGCGAGGGCGTCGGCCGCCGGGTCGGTCTTGTTGATGACCTGGCCGAACTGGTCGTAGCTGAAGCTGGTGACCCGGCCCAGCGGGTCAGTGACTGTCTGCGGCAGGCCCATCGGCGTGTAGGTGGTGCGGGTGGTGGCGGTCAGCGGGGTGGTGGAACCGGGCGGGGTGTAGTCGGGCAGGGTCACCGCGGTGGTACGGCCGAGCCGGTCGACCTCACTGCGGGTCACCTTGCCGCGGGCGTCCTTGGCGTCGATGGCCTCGCCGAAGGTGTTGTAACCGGTCAGCGTGGTCGGCTTCGACGCGGTGGCTGCGGCGCCGTTCTCCTCCGTCTGCACCGTCGGGGCAGTCTCCTGCACGAGGCGGCCCAAGGCGTCGTAGCGGTACGTCGTGGTGTACGCGCCCGCATCAGAGCCGGGGGCGTTGCCGCGCGGGCTGACGGTGGTCAGCGGCAGGCCGCGGTCGTCGTAGGTGCTGGTCGTGGTGTGCGTGCTGGTGCCGTCGGTGACGGTCTGCTGCGTGACGTTGCCTGCCGGGTCGTAATCCGCCGTGGTGGTGAGCTTCTTGTCGCCGGTGATGGTCTGTGTCTGCTGCTTTACGCGGTCGTCGGCGTCATAAGTGAAGCTGCTGGTGCGGTTGAGTCCGTCCGGGTCGAAAACGTTGGTCGTGGTGCGTCCGAGCGCGTCCACGGCGAACGTCTGTGTGGTCTTGCCGCCGCCGGTGACCTGCCGGGTCATGTTGCCTGCCGGGTCGTAGGTGCTGGACTCCAGGACGATGTCGTGGCGGCTGCCGTCGGCCTGGGTGACCTGCCGGGCCGTGGTGGTCGCTGCGAGATCGTCGTCGTAGTAGGTGTACGCGGTGGTGGCGCCCATGGCGTCGGTCGTGGTCGCGAGGCGGCCGGCCGGGTCGTAGGCGTTGGAGACGACGGTCAGGTCTCGGACCGTGCCCGAAGGGTCGCCGGTCCAGTCGTCCAGGACGGTGGTGGCGTGCTGGCCGCGGGCTGTATAGGTGTGCGTGAAGTGAGTGCCCGCCGGGTCGGTCATGGCAGAAAGACGGCCGAAGGCGTCGTGTTCGAACAGGGTGGTGTGCTGTTCAGCGTCGGTGATGCTGTCGTTCAGACCGTGCGCGTTGTAGTGGTAGAGCGTGCTGCGGGCCGTGTCGCCGCCGGTGGTGTCCTCGGTCTTCTCGGACAGCAGGTTGCCGTCCTCGT
Organism: Streptomyces sp. NPDC107471; assembly: GCF_055582845.1. Taxonomy (NCBI): domain Bacteria; kingdom Bacillati; phylum Actinomycetota; class Actinomycetes; order Kitasatosporales; family Streptomycetaceae; genus Streptomyces; species Streptomyces sp. NPDC107471. The sequence goes on from NZ_JBVJPC010000026.1 coordinate 5,545, forward strand.
CGTAGGAGCGGGTGATCCTGGCGGCGTGGGTGGTGCCGGTGACCTCGTTCTTCACCCCGGCGCCCGTCTCGGTGACCAGGCGTGAGGCGTTGTCGTAGCCGTAAGTGGTAGTCACACCGCTGGGGAAGGTGTCGGAGACCTGCTTCTCGGAGGTCTGCCGGCCCAGGCCGTCATAGGTGTAGGAGGTGACCAGCCCGGACGGTGAGGTCACCTCGGCCAGGTCACCGTTGGCGTAGTAGCGGTTGCTGGTGGTAGCGCCGGCGAACGTGACCTGCGAGGACACCAGCCCGGCCGGGATGGTGCCGCCACCTACTGCGGCCTCGGTGCCTGCGGTGTAGTTGGTGCGGGCAGTGCTGTCGTCCGCTCGGACCGTCGAGCTGGGCAGGCCCTGGGTGTTGTAGGTGTAGGCGGTGCGGTAGCGGTCGTCCCGGAAGTCGCTGGAGCGCTGGTCGCGGTAGGTCAGCTGCTTGTCGTTGCGCAGGTCGAGCGGGTCGCTCGTATTGAGGTAGTAGGAGGCGAAACTCGTCCAGCACGAGTCGGCGTCCCGGCAGGTCGTGGTCGACACGACGTTGCCGCGCGCGTCATGACCAGTCACCGTGGCATGGCCGTTGGGGTCGGTGACCGTGTGCAGGTTGCCGACCGTGTCGTAGGCGTACGAGGTGAGCGCACCCAGAGGGTCCTTGCGCGCGATCACGCGCTGACCACGCAGGGCGTCATAGCTGGTCGTGCTGGTGCGCTCGGCGGGGTCGGTGACCGTCACGGTGGAGGTCAGGCCCGAGTCGGCTGCCTCGGCCTGTGCCCGGTAGTGGGCGGAGACCTGGTCGGCGCTCAGCGGGCTGCGGTAGAGCGCGACCTCGTCCAACTGCCCATTGAGGTAGTAGGTGTTGGAGGCAAGTCCCATCCAGCCGGAGCTGCCGTAGCCGCCGCCGAGGTAGGCGTAGGTGCGGGACTGGTCGACGATGGTGCCAGTCAGGGAACCGACCTTGACGCCGTCGAGGTAGAGGGTCTGGGTGCTGCCGGAGCCGGACAGGGCGACGTGATGCCACTCGTTGTCGGTCACCGTCTGGGCGGAGACGATGGGGGTGGCCCCGCCGGAGGTGTAGAACTGGCCGCGGAGCTTGCCCGCTCCGTCGATGTTCAGCACCGGCCGCCAGGAGGTCGGGGTCGTTCCGACGGGCGTGTCCTGGAAGCCCAGCAGCACGGCCGACGGGGTGGCGGTACGGAACCACATTTCGGCGGACATGTCGGTGGCACCGGCGAGGATCGAGCCGGGGATCTGGACGGTGCCGCCGCCGGTGAGCTTGACGGCACGGTTGTCGCCCGCGCCGAACACACCGCTCTGGTCGAGCTTTGAGGCGTTGCCCGCGTCAGGCCGGAAGGTGGCGGTGAGGCCAGTGCCGCCGATCTCGCTGGCCAGCGCGGTGCCCTGGGCCTCGCCGAGCCGCCAGTAGGCAGCCGGTGCATCGGCGACGGCGACGCCGTCGTACTGGTCGCCCCTGCCGGTCACAAGGCTGCGGCGCGCCTGGACGTGCTGGCTGGGGGCGTCAGTCTGGCCCGCGGCGGCTGCACTGTAGGACCATGCGCCCGACTTCTGGACGAAGCTCACCAACGCCTTGTCGTAGAAGGCAACTTCGTCGATCTGACCGGTGAAGTTGCGGTAGCCGGCGTCCTGGCCGTCCCAGCCGGTGGAGGAATAGCCGCCGCCGACGAACACCTTGCTGTACCGGTCGGCGACCACACCAGTGGCAGTGCTGGCCTGGTAGTCGCCGTCGACGAACAGGGCCTGGATGCCTTCGTTGCCGGTGAGCAGGACGTGGTGCCAGGTGTTGTCGGTGACCGCTGCAGCGGAGACGAGTGCCGAGGCGCCGCCGGAGAAACGGCCGCGCAGCTTGCCGGCGGAGTCGATCAGCAGCAGGGGCCGCCAACCCGTCGGGGTGTCACCGAAGTCCCCTGCCTGGTTGGCCACCAGCACACCGGACGTGCTGGTCTTGAACCACAGTTCCAGCGACATGGCTGTCTTCGTGCCGAGCGATTCGACGGGCATGTCGATCGCGCCGTCCCCTGTGAAGCTCGCCGCGGTGTCGTCGCCGTCGGCGAAGATGCCCGCACTGCCGAGCCGGGCACCATCCAGATAACTGCCCGCGTAGTCATCGCCGAGGGGGCTTGCGGCTTCGGCGCCGCCGCGTTCGCCCAGGCGCCAGTAGCCGGTGGGGCCACTGCGCTGGATAACGTCCGCGTAGGAGGACGAGGCAGCCGAGTAGGCGGGAGCCGACACCTTCCAGGTGCCGCCGTTTTCATCGGTGTGCTGCGACAGGCGCCCGTTCACCGGGTCGTATCCGGCGGTGGCGTGCACGCGGCCGGACGGCAGGGTCACCTTGGTGATCTGTCCGATCGCGGTGCGTGCCGCGTAGTGCTCGGTGATGGTCGCCGGGTCCAGGGTGTGGTCGTAGAAGGCGACTTCGTCCATCTGCCCGGTGAAGCGGTACTCGCCTTCGGCCAGGCCCATCCAGCCTGAGCTGCCGTAACCTGCGCCCAGGTAGGCGTAGTCACGGGACTGTTCGGTCACAACGCCGTTCAGGGAGCCGACCTTCGCCCCGTCCAGGTAGAGGGTCTGGGTGTTTGCCGCGGCGGTGAGCACTGCGTGATGCCAGGAGCCGTCGGTCACCGCCTGGGAGGACACGATGGGCGTGGCGCCTCCGGAGGTGTAGAACTCACCGCGCAGTTTGCCCGCGCCGTCGATGTTCAGCACCGGCCGCCAGGAGGTGGGCTTCTCGCCCAGCTCGGCGTTCTGGAAACCGACCAGGACACCCGAAGGCGTGCTGGTCTTGAACCACAGCTCGATCGTCGGGGACGCCGCCGTCTTGAGGGTGTCCGTGGGCAGCTCGACCACCGAGTCCGTGCCATCGAAGCCCGCCGCCGTGTCAGTGCTACCAGCGATCGCCGCGTCGGCACCGAGCACAGTGTCGCGGTGAACGGCGTCGTTCAGGCCGGTGCGCGAGACCGCTTCGCTGGCAGCAGCCGAGCCCTCGCTCTCGCCCAGCCGCCAATAGGAAATGGGGGCCGAGTCGAGTACGCCGCTGCGGTAGACCGAGCCGTCGGCGTACTCGTACACGGTGCATTTGGTGGTCGAGGTCGGCGGGCAGACTGTGGTGAGGCGGTCGCCGGAGTAAGTGTATTTCCAGGTCAGGCCTGGAGTGTTGGCGTCCACCGCGCTGGTGGTCACGGTGGAGACGTGCCCGCCGGACCAAATGAAGGACAGCGAGCGGCCCGACATCACATCGGTGACCTTGCGTAGTTCGCCGCCGTCCTCGGACTCGTGGGTGAGTTGCTGGACGCGGCCCGCGCTGTCCTTGACCCCGATGAGTCCTCCGCTGCCCAGAAACAGGTACGTGCTGCCGGACCGCTCGCGCAGCGTCCAGCTCTCGGCATAGTGCGTCAGCGTGTACGTTCCGTCGGCCGGGCCGGAGTAGGTGCCGTCGGCGTTGCGGCCGAACCGGATCTGCGTGCCGTCGGAGAGGGTCACCAGGACCGTCGCCGTGGCCGGCTCCTCACGCAGATGCATGTCCCAGCGGGTCGACCAGCCGCTGCCGAAGGCGTTGTCACGGCGTGGGTCCAGGGAGTTGTAGGTACGGGTGACCGCCAGCTCCGGGCCCACGGTCGAGATCGCCGCGTCGGTGGCCGCGGTGACGTAGTTGCCCTCGCGAGTGCCGATTTCACCACCCTCGTCGGCGCCGCCGAGGTTGCCGGTCACCGCGGGCTGCGGCACCTGCGTGGTCAGCAGCGCCGCACCCGGGCGGGTGGAGGTGGCCGAACCGTCATAGGCATACCCGTACCAGGCATAGTTCTTGCCCCAGGACAGCCAGCCTGAGGGAACGGCCCACTGTTGCTCGGTGCTGCGGGCGCCGGTCTTGCAGTTCTTGCGCAGGTTGTTGCCCTCGACCTCGCAGACCTCGAAGGAGTACTGCAGCGTCGCCTTTGGATAGCGGTCGGCATCGGTGCCCTTGGCCCACAGCGTCGGCGTGAGGCTGTCCACGGCGAGGCCGCTGCTCGGGGACTCCGCGGTCAGCTGAGGCGGGATGTTCACCGAGGAGAGTTTGACGCCGGCGCCGGGCACACCGGCGGTGGTGAAGCGGCTGACACCGACGTCGTCCATCGTCCACACCACCGTGTAGGTGGCCGGTGTCAGGGGGGCGATCTTTGCGTCCAGGGTCACGCTCTCACCGGGCGAGATGGCCTGCGGCATCTTCGTCCACCGGATCTTCGAGCTGTCGGTGATCTCCTTGCCGCCCGCGTCGAAGAGGTTGTAGCGCAGTTGGTAGTTGCCGCCCGCCGGCCAGGTCTCCTGACCCTGATTGGTGACGGTGAGCGCCTCGACGCCCTCGGTGGTGGCCGTCACCGGGGCGGTGAAGTCACCGAGCTTGTAGGCCGCGCCGTACTTGGTCCACACGACATCCAGGCTGGGCTTGCCGTTCGGGTAGTCATCGGAGCCGAAGTGCTTCCAGCCCTTGGAGTCGGTCGAGGACGCCTTCACCGCCAGGCCGTAGTTCTTCCTCCGGGCGTGCGTCCAGTCATCAACGAGCTTGCGGCCCGCCGAGCCCAGCTTGATGCTCTCCCAGGCCGCGCCGCACGACCAGGTCGATGCTCCGTCCGGCCTCCAGCCGTGCGCGAAGCTTTTCGACGCCAGCGACGACCCCGTCGACGGGCCGGGCCACTTCGACGTCGTCGACTCCGCCCAGTTCGAGGTGATCGGATGCACGGTCACCGGCCGCGCCGTGCACGACTGCGACCAGGAGTTGTAAAGGGCCAAGTTGGCGCCCAGCACGTAGGCGTTTTTGAGGGTGGTCTCCAGACCGGTGAAGCGCATGAACGAAGCAGCCTTGTGACTGCCGCCGTCGTACGTGCCAACCTTCAGGACTTCAGAGGAGGCGAAGTTGCTGTTGTACGGGTACTCGACGTAGGTGCCGGAGGTCGCCTCGACTGACTTGACGGAGGGGTCGACCCGCACGGGAAAGACACGCTCGGGCGCGGACAGCCAGCCCTTGTCGAGCGTGACAACCAGGACCTGACGGCCGCTCTCCTCGACCAGGCTGAAGGTGACCCCAGAGGAGACCACACCCTCGTTGGAATCCGGAGCGAGGTTCGAGTCCTCCATCCACCCCGCCGGAGTCCAGGCTCGGACCGTGCCGTCAGCGTCGCTGAATACGACATTGCCGTGCTCGTCGATCGCCGCGGTCAGTCCCTGCAATTCCAGCGGAAACCGCCACTCGGTGGGCGCATTAGCGTTCTTGAGGATCAGCGTCTCCTTGACCGAGTTGCTGCCCGCCACGAACTCCACATCGGCGTGAGGGCGCACGTCCTCATACGCCAGGGTGCTGCCATCGGTCTGCCCCAGGGCGGTACTGGCCTCATGGACGCCGTATCCGACGGAGACCCCCTCATCGACAGTCATCCGCACGACGGGATCGGCGTCGGCCGTTCCACCGAACTCGATCTGAGCCTCGGTGGACTCCGTCTCGAAGCCGTCCTCACCGGCGCTCATCGTGCTCGGGCCAGGGGCCTTCGCCGGGACGAGCGAGGTGTCGATGGACTTCCAGCTCCCGTCCTTGGCACGGTAGTTGACCGGCTCGGTGTAGAAGCGTGTGGTGTAGGTGCCGTCCGGGTTGACGTAGGTCCGCTCACGCTCAGCGCGCTTGCCCTTGACCTCCCTGCTGCGTTTGGCGTCAAAGCCCTCGGGCGCGACTGTGTCGGGAACCTTGACCTCTTGGGCGGCGCCGGGCTTTGGTGTCGTCCCTGCGCTGGGCAGCCGAGTGATTCCGGCGTCCTGCTCCGCGGGAACCTCGCCGCGCTCCGGCAGCGCCCTGACGTGTCCGCCCTTGGCGGAGGCGTCCGTTGCATCGGCCGAAACGGTGTGACGGCGTCCTGCTGCCGAACCCCACCGCTGATCCGGAGCGTTCTTAGTTGGTCCACTGCTCCACTGATCGACGGCCAGGGCAGCCTGTTCAGTGCCCGTGAGCACAGCCAGCACGAACGCAACAGCAGCGACAAGCGAACGTGCCGGATGCACGAAACCCCCCACACCTATGAACCAAGAATGGAGAGATTTTTAGATCATCTTTACAACGGTCCACAAGAGGCGCACATGATTCATTGGATATGAAGTGACGATGATCACTGGCCATTTGTTGCCAAGAAGGCCATTCCGGGCACGCCACACCACCACGAGAGGTTTCATCGCCTCGACCACATAAGCGGTATTAACCTTCTTGCCCGAGACGAAGGCACACAGGGCGGCTTCAAGTTCCCGGTAGGAGTGGGCTGTCGGTGATGCCCCAGATCCGGAGGGCGTGTTGGGGTGCGTCCCGGATGGCCCGGGTGGTCTTGGCGATGTTGTCGGCTCCGAGCAGTCGCAGCCTGCCGATGGGCAGGTTCCGCAGAGCGGCCATCACCCGCGGTGCGCTGCCGGTGTGGACGGTGGAGGCGTCCTCGGCGAACACCACATCTCTGACGTGGTGGCTGGAGTTTTCGATTCCCCAGTGCCCGCGCACGTATCCGACCGGGTCAGAGGGGCTGGCCTGGTGGGTGTCGAGGCTGGTGACGGCGTAGACCGTCTCCCGGGTCTGCCGCTTGCCGCTCTCCTGGCGGCGCCGGTGGATGCGCAGGGCCAGCCGGGTTTCCGGGAAGGCGATCCCGCCCAGGTTCGCCGCGATGGCCATGGTCTTGACCGAGCGGGACTCCCGCCACCCGTGCCCGGTTGCGGAGACGGTGTGCGCCACGGGCACCTCCTCCCACGGCAGGGCCTTGAGCTGAGCCGTGGCGGTCGGCTGATTGCCCTTGATCACCGCGATGTAGTGGGCTTTCTTCTCCTGCACCAGCCAGCGCACCTGGTCCTTGACGCTGTGCAGGGCGTCGAAGGTGACCACGGTGCCGGCCAGGTCGAGTGGTTCCAGCAGTGGGCGAAAGGCGGCCGTCTCGTTGGTCTTGGCCCCCACCTCCCGCTGGGCCAGGGTGACGGTGGGGGCGTGGGTGACGGCGGACAGCAGGTGCCGGTGGCGCTGCTGTTGGTGCGCGGACCCGGACAGCGCCTTGCCGTCCACCACGATCGCCGGCCGCGGCGCCGGGCCGGTGGTGGCGACGCCGGTGTGGTCGCGTTCGGTCAGGTAGGCGCCGATCACGGCGTCCAGCACATCGCCGTCGATGGCGGCCAGGATCCGGGTGAGGGTGGCATGGGACGGGGTGCGACGGCGTCCGGGCAGGTGGCGGCAGATGCCGAGTTGTTCCAGCACTGTGGTGGTGGCGCGCTGGCCCCACTCGGTGATCTCGGTGATGGTCCGGGCGCCGGAGACGACTGCGCAGGCGCAGACCAGCAGCAGGCCGATCAGGGGATACCACCGCCCGCGGCGCGACCGCGGGTCGGGTAGCAGGACCTGCGCCACCAGTCAGCGAACGCCTGGGCGGAGCTGGACGACAAGGACCCCACAGCGCTGGCGCCGATCCCGTTCTGGGCATGGGCCGACAAGCGCGACGAGGTACTGAAGATCCTGCGTCCGCACCGGGAGGAGCCTGCCTTCAAGTTCGTGTGGCCGCTGCTCGCGGAGGTGCTGCACCTGTGCACCGCGACGGCGACGTCGGCGGCGATCGAGATCAGGCCCTCGTGCCCGCCCATCGACCGCATCCCGTCGTTCGTGCGCGCCCGTCGCCGCGTCTACCTGACCGCGACACTCGCCGACGACAGCGCCCTGGTCACCGACTTCGGTGCCGACCCGGCGCTGGTGACCAAGCCCGTCACGCCCGGCAGCGCCGCCGACCTCGGGGAACGGATGATCCTGGCCCCGGTAGCCCTAAACCCCGACCTGGACGACGAGGCCGTCGGCGTACTGGCCCGCCAGTTCGCCGACGGCGACCAGGACGGCGACGGTATCGCCGAGACCGAGCCGGTCAACGTGGTCGTACTGGTGCCCAGCGACCGGGCCGCCGCGAACTGGGCGCCCTACGCTCACCACATCTGGCGGGTCGGCGACCTTGAGACGGGCGTGAAGGAACTCCAGGCCGGACACGTAGGCCTGGTGGTCCTGGTCAACAAGTACGACGGCGTCAACCCCCCGACCGGTGCCTGCCGACTGCTGATCCTCGACGGCGTTCCCCGCCCCCTGGACGGGGTGGAGCGGCACGAGGCCGTCGCGCTGGCCGACAGCACCGTCCGCCTCGCCAGGGAAATCCAGCGGTTCGAGCAGGGCATGGGCCGCGGCGTGCGCGACGGCGAGGACTACTGCGCGGTCCTGCTGCTGGGCGCCAAGCTCGCCACGGCCATCCACGAAGCCCGTCACCTGGCCCTGTTCTCCCCCGCTGCACGTTCACGCCGTGGCGGCGGTGCTTCTGTGAGAAGTCGGCCCGGTTGGCGCCGACGCGGTCGCACTCGT
>NZ_JBVJPC010000027.1:0-3975 GCF_055582845.1 Streptomyces sp. NPDC107471
AGCGTCATGCTCGTCACCCCAATCCCTGCGTCGTCGTGTGTTCGCCGGTGTCCGGGCGGCGCCTCCCGTCGGCGCCGCCCAGGCTCGTCTCACGGCATGAGCTGGTACTCGGGGAAGTTGCCGGGCAGCCGCTCGCCCGCCGGGCCCCGGGTGACGGCGCGCACGAGCAGTTCGCCGCCGACGAAGGCGCCGCGCCAGGAGGCGCCGAAGCCGCCGAACAATTCGTCGCGGTCGCCGCGGGAGCGCGGCTTGCCGTGCCCGACCTTGAAGGCGCGGATCTGCGGGGCGAGCCGGTCGAAGGTGGCCCGGTCGTCGGTGGACAGGGTGGCGACCAGGGCGCCGTTGGAGGCGTTCATCCCGGCCAGCAGTTCCGCCTCCGTGTCGACCAGGACGATGGTGTCGACCGGGCCGAAGGGTTCCGCGTGGTGCAGCGGCGAGGAGCGGGGCGGGTTCAGGAGCGTGACCGGCTGGACGTATGCCGAGGTGTCCTGGCCGGGCAGGAAGCGGGCGTCCGCCTCGCTGCCGCGGTGCACGGGGACGGCTCCGCGGCTGATGGCCTCGGCGACCTGGTCGCGGAGTTCCTTCGCCTTGGCCGCGTTGATCACCGGCCCGAAGTCCAGTGCCGGGTAGGGGTCGTCCGGGTGCTCGACGGCGAGCGGGTGGCCGAGGCGCAGGGTGCGCACCGCGGGGAGGTAGGCGGTCAGGAACTCGTCGAACAGCTCGCGCTGGACGACGAACCGCGGGTAGGCGGTGCAGCGCTGCTTGCCGTAGTCGAAGAGCTTGGGGATGACGGCGGTGAGCGCGTCCCAGTCGGTGTAGTTCCAGATGCCCCAGGTGTTGAGTCCCTCCTGTTCGAGGACGTGCCGCTTGCCGAGGTCGGCGACGGCCGTGGCGACGGCGGCACCGGTGTCGCGGCCCCCGACGAAGGAGACGCAGCCGATCTCGGGCGCCCGCACCAGCGCCTCGGACAGTTCTCGTCCGCTGCCGCTGACGAGGGTGACGGGGATGCCCTCGCGGGCGGCGAGCGCGCAGGCCAGGGTGAGGCAGGCGACGCCGCCGTCGGTGGGGGTCTTGGCGATGACCGCGTTGCCCGCCAGTGCCTGCACCAGCATGGCGTGGACGAGCACGCTCATCGGGTAGTTCCAGCTCGCGATGTTGGACACCGGGCCGTCCAGCGGGGAGCGGCCCTCGACCATCGGTTCGATGCCGTCGACGTACCAGCGGACTCCGTCGATGGCCCGGTCGACGTCTGCCTGCGCGAGCCGCCAGGGCTTGCCGATCTCCCAGACCAGCAGGAGCGCGAGGAGTTCGCGGTGCTGGGTGAGGGCGTCGAGGGTGGCGGCGACGCGGGCCCGGCGTTCGTCGAGGCGTATGTGCCGCCAGGCGCGGTGCTGGTCGAGGGAGGCGCGGACGGCCTGGTGGGCGGCTTCCCGGTCCAGGCGCGGCGGGCCGGCGATCGGGCTGCCGTCGACGGGGCTGGTGGCGGGCAGGGCCCGGCCGTCGGCCCGCCAGGCGGAGGCCCAGAGGTTGAGGACGCGGTCGTCCCGGAAGGCCTCGGGGGCGACGGCGAGGCAGCGTTGCCAGGCGTCGTTCCAGGAGGTTCCGGACTTCACCACGAGGTGGGTGGAGTCGAGGGTGGTGGTCATGCGCTGTCTCCGCTCTCGGTGCACAGTCGGGGGCGGGGTACGGGGGAACGCGGCGGGGCCGGAGCGGGCTCCGTGCGCCGCCGGGTGGGTCCGGGTCAGGCCCGGGGGGCCTCGCGGGCCGTGTCCAGCAGGGTGAGCACGAGGCGGGCGGTCTCGGTGGGGGTGTTCCCGACCTTGACGCCGACCGCCTCCAGCGCCGCCTTCTTCGCCTGGGCCGTGCCCGCGGAACCGGACACGATGGCGCCGGCGTGGCCCATGGTCCGGCCCTCGGGGGCGGTGAATCCGGCGATGTAGCCGACGACGGGTTTGGTGACGTGCTCTCGGATGTAGGCGGCCGCCCGTTCCTCGGCGTCGCCGCCGATCTCCCCGATGAGAACGATCAGTTCGGTGTCGGGGTCGTCCTGGAAGGCGGCCAGGCAGTCGATGTGGGTGGTGCCGACGACGGGGTCCCCGCCGATGCCGACACACGTGGAGAAGCCGGTCTCGCGCAGCTCGTACATGAGCTGGTAGGTGAGGGTGCCCGACTTGGACACCAGCCCGACCCGGCCGGACCTGGTGATGTCCGCCGGGATGATGCCGGCGTTGGACTGGCCGGGCGTGATGAGGCCCGGGCAGTTGGGTCCCACGATCCGGGTCCCCCTCTTCCTCGCGTACGAGGTGAAGGCGACGGAGTCGTGGACGGGGATGCCCTCGGTGATGACGACGGCGAGGCCGATCCCGGCGTCCGCGGCCTCGACGACGGCCGCCTTGGCGAAGGCGGGCGGTACGAAGACGACGGTGACGTCGGCTCCGGTCGCCCGCATGCCGTCGGCGACCGATCCGAAGACGGGGACGACACGGCCGTCGAAGTCGACGGCCTGGCCGGCCTTGCGCGGGTTGACGCCGCCGACGACGTCGGTGCCGGCGGCGAGCATGCGGCGCGTGTGCTTCATGCCCTCGCCGCCGGTCATGCCCTGGACGAGGACCCTGGACTCCTTGGTCAGGAAGATGGCCATGTCCCGCTCCTTCAACTGGTGTGGGCGAGTTCGGCGGCCCGGCGGGCGGCGCCGTCCATGGTGGTGGCCTGTTGGACCAGGGGGTGGGCGCGCCGGTCGAGGACGGCCCGGCCGCGGGCGGCGTTGTTGCCGTCGAGGCGTACGACGAGCGGCTTGGTGAGCCGTACCTCGTCCAGGGCCCGCACGATGCCGTCGGCGACCGCGTCGCAGGCGGTGATGCCGCCGAAGACGTTGACGAACACGGACTTCACGGCCGGGTCCGACAGGATGACGGTCAGTCCGTCGGCCATGACCTGGGCGGAGGCGCCGCCGCCGATGTCGAGGAAGTTGGCGGGGCGGGCTCCGCAGCCGGCGACCACGTCGAGGGTGGACATGACCAGTCCGGCGCCGTTGCCGATGATGCCGACCTCGCCGTCGAGCTTCACGTAGTTGAGGCCCTTGGCGGCGGCCGCCGCCTCCAGCGGGTCGTCGTGGGCGGTGTTCCCGCCGCTCCCGTGCGACTGCCGGAAGAGGGCGTTGTCGTCGAGGGTGACCTTGCCGTCGAGGGCGAGGAAGTGCCCCTGCCGGGTGCGCACGAGCGGGTTGACCTCGACGAGGAGGGCGTCCCGGCGGACCAGGACCTCCCACAGCCGTACGAGGACGTCGACGGTCTGCGGTGGCAGGCCGGCCGCGTCGGCGATCTCGGTCGCCTTCGCCGAGGTGACGCCCTCGGCGGGGTCGACGGGTATCCGGGCGACCGCCTCCGGGCGGACCGCTGCGACCTCCTCTATGTCCATGCCGCCCTCCGCCGAGGCGACGGCGAGGAAGCGTCCCGCGGCCCGGTCGAGGACGTAGGCGACGTAGAACTCGCTCTCGATGTCGACCGGCTGGGCCAGCATGACCGTGCCGACCCTGTGTCCTTTGATGTCCATGCCGAGGATCCGGCGTGCCGTCTGCTCGGCCCCGACGGGGTCGGCGGCGAGCCGCACCCCGCCTGCCTTGCCCCGGCCACCGGTCTTGACCTGCGCCTTGACGACGACACTGCCGCCGAGCCTGCGGGCGATCGCACGGGCCTCCTGGGGCGAGTCGGTGACCTCCGCCCTCGGCACCGGGATTCCGTGTTCCTCGAAGAGGGCCCGGGCCTGATGCTCGTACAGGTCCATGATGAGGCTCCCGTCTGAAAGTGATGCACGACTGAAAAGTGCTGCACGCCCCCTGGACATCACCCACCGGATGCGGGATAACAATCTTCATACAGTATTCGTCGACTGTATGCAATGTGCCGAACAGGGGTCAGGACCAGCGCACCAGGACGCTCAAGACAACGGACAAGTGAGGTGGCTTGTGTCGAGAAC
>NZ_JBVJPC010000028.1:0-1953 GCF_055582845.1 Streptomyces sp. NPDC107471
CACAGTGGACGCGAGCATCTGTGGCCAAGTTTTTAAGGGCGCACGGTGGATGCCTTGGCACCAGGAACCGATGAAGGACGTGGGAGGCCACGATAGTCCCCGGGGAGTCGTCAACCAGGCTTTGATCCGGGGGTTTCCGAATGGGGAAACCCGGCAGTCGTCATGGGCTGTCACCCATACCTGAACACATAGGGTATGTGGAGGGAACGCGGGGAAGTGAAACATCTCAGTACCCGCAGGAAGAGAAAACAACCGTGATTCCGGGAGTAGTGGCGAGCGAAACCGGATGAGGCCAAACCGTATGCGTGTGAGACCCGGCAGGGGTTGCGCATGCGGGGTTGTGGGATCTCTCTTTTACAGTCTGCCGGCTGTGAGACGAGTCAGAAACCGTTGATGTAGGCGAAGGACATGCGAAAGGTCCGGCGTAGAGGGTAAGACCCCCGTAGTCGAAACGTCAGCGGCTCGTTTGAGAGACACCCAAGTAGCACGGGGCCCGAGAAATCCCGTGTGAATCTGGCGGGACCACCCGCTAAGCCTAAATATTCCCTGGTGACCGATAGCGGATAGTACCGTGAGGGAATGGTGAAAAGTACCGCGGGAGCGGAGTGAAATAGTACCTGAAACCGTGTGCCTACAAGCCGTGGGAGCGTCGGACATCAAGCTTGCTTGGTGTCTCGTGACTGCGTGCCTTTTGAAGAATGAGCCTGCGAGTTTGCGGTGTGTTGCGAGGTTAACCCGGGTGGGGTAGCCGTAGCGAAAGCGAGTCCGAATAGGGCGTTTCAGTAGCACGCTCAAGACCCGAAGCGGAGTGATCTAGCCATGGGCAGGTTGAAGCGGAGGTAAGACTTCGTGGAGGACCGAACCCACCAGGGTTGAAAACCTGGGGGATGACCTGTGGTTAGGGGTGAAAGGCCAATCAAACTCCGTGATAGCTGGTTCTCCCCGAAATGCATTTAGGTGCAGCGTCGTGTGTTTCTTGCCGGAGGTAGAGCACTGGATAGGCGATGGGCCCTACCGGGTTACTGACCTTAGCCAAACTCCGAATGCCGGTAAGTGAGAGCGCGGCAGTGAGACTGTGGGGGATAAGCTCCATGGTCGAGAGGGAAACAGCCCAGAGCATCGACTAAGGCCCCTAAGCGTACGCTAAGTGGGAAAGGATGTGGAGTCGCAGAGACAACCAGGAGGTTGGCTTAGAAGCAGCCACCCTTGAAAGAGTGCGTAATAGCTCACTGGTCTAGTGATTCCGCGCCGACAATGTAGCGGGGCTCAAGCGTACCGCCGAAGTCGTGTCATTGCAGCAATACTCCCAACGGAGGCTGTGATGGGTAGGGGAGCGTCGTGTGCCGGGTGAAGCTGCAGCGGAAGCTAGTGGTGGACGGTTCACGAGTGAGAATGCAGGCATGAGTAGCGATACACACGTGGGAAACGTGTGCGCCGATTGACTAAGGGTTCCTGGGTCAAGCTGATCTGCCCAGGGTAAGTCGGGACCTAAGGCGAGGCCGACAGGCGTAGTCGATGGATAACCGGTTGATATTCCGGTACCCGCTGTGAAGCGTCAAACATCGAACCAGGCGATGCTAAGTCCGTGAAGCCGCCCCGGAGCCTTCGGGCAAAGGGGAGTGGTGGAGCCGACGGACCAGACTTGCAGTAGGTGAGTGATGGGGTGACGCAGGAAGGTAGTCCAGCCCGGGCGGTGGTTGTCCCGGGGTAAGGGTGTAGGCCGAGTGGTAGGTAAATCCGCTGCTCATCAAGGCTGAGACCTGATGCCGAGCCGATTGTGGTGAAGTGGATGATCCTATGCTGTCGAGAAAAGCCTCTAGCGAGTTTCATGGCGGCCCGTACCCTAAACCGACTCAGGTGGTCAGGTAGAGAATACCGAGGCGTTCGGGTGAACTATGGTTAAGGAACTCGGCAAAATGCCCCCGTAACTTCGGGAGAAGGGGGGCCATCACT
>NZ_JBVJPC010000028.1:2049-3256 GCF_055582845.1 Streptomyces sp. NPDC107471
CGGTGAGCTGGGGGTGGCCGCAGAGACCAGCGAGAAGCGACTGTTTACTAAAAACACAGGTCCGTGCGAAGCCGTAAGGCGATGTATACGGACTGACGCCTGCCCGGTGCTGGAACGTTAAGGGGACCGGTTAGTCACATTTCGGTGTGGCGAAGCTGAGAACTTAAGCGCCAGTAAACGGCGGTGGTAACTATAACCATCCTAAGGTAGCGAAATTCCTTGTCGGGTAAGTTCCGACCTGCACGAATGGCGTAACGACTTCTCGACTGTCTCAACCATAGGCCCGGTGAAATTGCACTACGAGTAAAGATGCTCGTTTCGCGCAGCAGGACGGAAAGACCCCGGGACCTTTACTACAGTTTGATATTGGTGTTCGGTTCGGCTTGTGTAGGATAGCTGGGAGACTGTGAACTCTGGACGCCAGTTCAGGGGGAGTCGTCGTTGAAATACCAGTCTGGTCGTGCTGGATGTCTAACCTGGGTCCGTGATCCGGATCAGGGACAGTGTCTGATGGGTAGTTTAACTGGGGCGGTTGCCTCCTAAAGAGTAACGGAGGCGCCCAAAGGTTCCCTCAGCCTGGTTGGCAATCAGGTGTTGAGTGTAAGTGCACAAGGGAGCTTGACTGTGAGACCGACGGGTCGAGCAGGGACGAAAGTCGGGACTAGTGATCCGGCGGTGGCTTGTGGAAGCGCCGTCGCTCAACGGATAAAAGGTACCCCGGGGATAACAGGCTGATCTTCCCCAAGAGTCCATATCGACGGGATGGTTTGGCACCTCGATGTCGGCTCGTCGCATCCTGGGGCTGGAGTCGGTCCCAAGGGTTGGGCTGTTCGCCCATTAAAGCGGTACGCGAGCTGGGTTTAGAACGTCGTGAGACAGTTCGGTCCCTATCCGCTGCGCGCGCAGGAACATTGAGAAGGGCTGTCCCTAGTACGAGAGGACCGGGACGGACGAACCTCTGGTGTGCCAGTTGTTCTGCCAAGGGCATGGCTGGTTGGCTACGTTCGGGAGGGATAACCGCTGAAAGCATCTAAGCGGGAAGCCTGCTTCGAGATGAGTGTTCCCACCCCCTTGAGGGGTTAAGGCTCCCAGTAGACGACTGGGTTGATAGGCCGGATCTGGAAGGCGGGTAACCGCTGGAGGTGACCGGTACTAATAGGCCGAGGGCTTGTCCATATTTGCTCGCGTCCACTGTGTTAGTTCTGAG